>JBKBJW010000013.1:0-19676 GCA_046294385.1 Brevundimonas sp.
CACCCTGACTGAAACTTCACTTGCCGCCGCAGACGGTTAACGGCGATACCTTGCAATACACGACGCGGCTTCGCGTCTTGAGAGAACGCCGTCGGCCCGGCGGCGTGGTATGTCATACTCACTGGCTGGAATTCTGGGGGCTGCGCAGGCGCCATGTCGAACGACGAACATCACGACGCTCACGCTGCTCCGTTGGACGGCGGCCATGGGGGCCATGGGGCGGACAACCGCCTGCAGGCCGCGCCGAATCCGCCGCCGCGTGGGGCAGCCGATTCACCGGATCGCGCCGTGCCGCAGCCCACGGGAAGCGGCCAGCCGCACCTGCGTACCGGCGACGGCATCCTGCGCCCCATTCAGGACAGCGAGTACTTCGCCACGACGCCCGAAGCCGAGGCCATCGTCGGCTCGCATATCGACGAGTATTTCAACCAGCCGCTCGACATCTTCCCCTTCTGGGAGACGGACGGAAAGCCCGACCGCTTCCACGTGCTGTACAACCGCCAGATCGAGGAGCGTTTCCCGGTCGATTCCGACATTCGCCAGCGCATACACAGCTATGGCCGCCGCGTGTTCAAGGCGCTGATCATGCACGTCACGGTCAAGCGCGCGACCCAGGCGTTGGCGCTGGTCGCCTTCACCCTGCTGGCGACCCTGGGGCCGACCTGGTTCTCAAGCTGGACAGGATCACAGCCCATGGGCCTGGGCCTCGCCATCGGCGCCATGCTGCTGGTGGTCGGCCTGTTCTGGGGCGTCCAGGCGATCCTGTTCATCCAGTACCGCTTCCAGCTGGAAAACGACTCCTACGAGCTATCACGCGAGATCGTGCAGCGGACGCGCGAGCTGCAGAACCTGTTCACCAGCGCCCGCGCCATGGCCGACCAGGCCGAGACCCAGTTCGCCAACGACGGCAAGGGCTGGGGCCAGCGCGCCATGTACCTGACCCGCCTGACCATGTGGATCGCCGCGCGGATGGAATATCTGGAGAAGCATGTCCAGATGGAGCTGTGGCGCGTGCGCCGCGAGCGCTACTGGATGCGCTGGGCGCAGCGGATCCTGACGCCGCTGGTCTTGATCGTCTGGGTGGTGCTGTTCTTCCTGCCGGCTCCGGCCGAGGTGGCCAATTTCCGTATCCTCCAGGGCGTGGCGGGTGTGCTCGGTCTGCTGGTCAGCTGGCTGTCCTACTTCCGCTGGCGCACGCCGACGGCGGCGATCCAGGACAAGCTGGGGGTCGATGGCTGGGTCCGTTACGCCTCGCTGGACGTCGACAACGCCGTCGCCGATCAGGTCCGCCGCGACAAGGAACGCCTGGTCGAATACCGCGCCCTGACGCGTGGCGGACGCTAACTAGCGGCCGGTCAGGCTGTCGCGAACGCTGCGGGCGTCATAGGCGTTCGCGCGGTCGGGCTTCTCACCCCGGCCCATGATGATCTCCAGCGCCGTGGCCGTGGGCGACGGACCGCTGAAGTTCAGGCCGACCCCGACACCCACGCCGGACGAGCGATAGGGGCCATAGCGGCTGGACCCCGCGCCGATAGAAACGCTGGGCCGAACACCGCCGGCACTGTCGGGGCGGCCGTCGGTCCAGTGCTGGGTGACCTCGAACCAGTCATAGCCCTGCTCCAAGGTCAGCTCAGCCGCGCGGCGATAGGCCAGGTCGGCCACGGGCCGCGCCTCGCCCACGCCCTGATAGGTGACGCGGTATCGGTTGGCCTCGATCCGCTGCTCGGAATAGCCCTGCCCGCTCGTCGACTGGGCGGGGCCATAGGGGGCCATGCTGGCGCAGGCGGTCAGCGACAGGGCTGCGGCGGCGATCAGGGCGGTGCGGATCATGGGCGTTGTTCCTGCTTTGTCGATCAAGCGCCCGGAGGCGGCGGTTCGTTCCACCGGGAGCTACGGGCGGGTTCCGTCACAGATGC
Source organism: Brevundimonas sp. (assembly GCA_046294385.1). GTDB lineage: Bacteria > Pseudomonadota > Alphaproteobacteria > Caulobacterales > Caulobacteraceae > Brevundimonas. The sequence continues at coordinate 1,917 of JBKBJW010000013.1, forward strand.
GCGGCCGCCTTCAGCGCCTCGAAGTCTTCCGGCAGCGGCGCCTCGACCGTGACCCGTCCGCCCTCGGGATGCGGAAACTCCAGCCGGGCGGCGTGCAGCATCAGGCGCGGCGCGCCTCGACCCGCGAAGGTCAGTGCCCCGCCGTAACGCACATCCCCGGCCAGCGGCCGTCCGATGGAGGCCATGTGAACCCTGAGCTGATGCATCCGCCCGGTGAACGGTTCCAGCTCCACCAGCGCGCCGTCCTCGCTGGAGGACAGCGTCCGATACCGGCTGCGGGCCCCCTGCGCCCCCTTGGCGTCGAAGGCGCAAACTCGCATGTAGCTCTCGCGGCCGATCTCCTGACGCACCAGCGCCGCACTAATGTCGCCGGAGGCCGGTTCGGGCGCCGCCGAAACCAGCGCCAGATAGGTCTTCCTGAACTTGTGCGCCTGGATCGCCTTGCCCAGGAAACCCGCCGCCGGCTTGGTCTTGGCGGCGAGGATCACGCCGGACGTATCCCGGTCCAACCGGTGCACCAGATCCGGTCGCTTGCCGTTCGACCGGGCAAAGGCCCACAGCAGGTCGTCCAGCGTGTTTGCCTTGATCCGCCCGCCCTGGCTCGACAGGCCCGACGGCTTGTTGAAGGCGATGACGTGGGCGTCCTCATGGATCACCCACGACCGGACGGCGGCGATTTCATCTTCGGACAGGGCGACGGCGTCTCTCACCGGGCGTGCATACGCGGTGAGAGACGCTTCGTCAGCGGCTAAGGCGTTATCCGGAAAAGTGTAAGCGGTTTTCCGGCCAGATCACGCCTCAGAAATAAGCTGGACCTTGATTCACGACATCGGCGGAATCGCGAAGCGATCCCTCCTCAACCGATCAAGGTCTAGCGCAGTACGCCCTTGTTCTTCATCGACATCGAGTACCAGGCGAAGAAGGCGCAGCCGGCGGCGATGACGACGTTCATGATCATGATCATCGACGAGGCCACCTTGACCCCGTCCTTCATCATGAAGCCCATCACCTTGCCGCCGTCGCTTAGGCCATAGGTGTAGACCAGGCTGAACAGGAAGGCACCGAGCGAGACGGCGAAGACCGGGAAGGCCAGCTTGTTGCGCAGCAGCAGCAGAAGCGAACCCAGCACCCCACCCCAGACGCCGATGGCCCAGATCGCGGTCATCCAGACCGGCATGGCCTCATAGTAGGCGATCTGATCGGGCGTCATGCCTGCGGCGGCCAAATGGGCGGCCCCCTTGGTCATGCTCATCGTGTAGTCGTAGCCGCCATAGGCGTTCCAAAGCACCGCGACGGCTCCCACCACCCACAGATGCCAAGGCGTTTTCACAGTCATATCGGTCATTAAACCCCTCCCAAGGTTGACGTAGCGGAGGCTACCCCCGGAACACGGTTACGGCAACGGTAGGCCTATTCCCGGTCCTTCTGCATCGCGTCGCGCATCGCGGCCCAGCGTTCCAGTCGTTCCTTGACCTTGGCCTCGTGGCCCTCGCCTTTGGGCTGATAGAAGACGCGGCGTTCCATCTCGTCGGGGAAGTAGTTGGCGCCGGAGAAGCCTTCGACCGTGTCGGGGTCGTACTGGTAGCCCTTGCCGTAGCCGAGCTCCTTAAGCAGCTTGGTCGCCGGGCTGCGGATATGCGCCGGGGGCATCAGCGAGCCGGTCTCGCGCGCCGCTTTCTGGGCAGCCTTGTACGCTTCGTAGACCCCGACCGACTTGGGCGCGGTAGCCAGATGCACCACCGCCTGGGCCAGGGCCAGTTCGCCTTCGGGACTGCCGAGGAAGTCGTAGGTGTCCTTGGCGGCGTTGGCGACCAGGATGGACAGGGGGTCCGCCTCGCCGATGTCCTCGACCGCCATCCGCACGATCCGGCGCGCCAGATACAGCGGATCCTCACCCCCGTTCAGCATCCGCGCGAGCCAGTAAAGCGCCGCGTCCGGGTCTGATCCTCGAACTGATTTATGCAGCGCAGATATGAGGTTATAGTGTTCTTCTCGACTCTTGTCGTAAGCGGGCGCGCGCTTCTGCAGGGTCCCGGCCAGCCCCTGAACATCCAGCGTCACATCTGCGGGCAGATCGAACAGCACCTCGCTCATCGTCAGCAGGTAGCGGCCGTCCCCGTCGGCCAGAGCAAGCAGCGCCTGCCGCGCCTCGGGCGTCAGCGGCAGGGTGCGATCCTCCTGCGCCTCGGCCCGGATCAACAGTTGATCCAACGCCGCATCGTCCAGCCGCTTCAGCACAAACACCTGCGACCGCGACAGCAGCGCCCCGTTCAGCTCGAATGACGGGTTCTCGGTCGTGGCCCCGACCAGGGTCACCACGCCTTCCTCAACAAACGGCAGGAAGCCGTCCTGCTGGGCGCGATTGAAGCGGTGGATTTCATCAACGAACAGAAGCGTCGATTGCCCCGCCGCCCGCCGCATCCGCGCCGCCTCGAACGCCTTCTTCAGGTCCGCGACACCGGAGAAGACCGCGCTGATCTGCTGGAACTGATAGCCCGCCGCCTGGGCGAGCAGCCGGGCGATGGTGGTCTTGCCGGTGCCCGGCGGCCCCCACAGGATCATGGAGCCGAGCCGGCCCGCCTCGATCATTCGCCGGATCGGCCCGCCGGGGCCCAGCAGGTGATCCTGGCCCACCACCTCGTCGAGCGACCGTGGCCGCAGCCGGTCGGCGAGCGGCGCGTCGGGGGCATGGATGCCGGAGGCTTCAAACAGATCGGTCATGTGGTCATAGAGATAGGCGTTCGCAGCGCCGTTTTCACGCGTTAGTATCGGCCAAACACAGGAGCTCGCATGTCGGAACCGAACCTGATCCCGCCCGGCGGCGTCATCCCCTATCTGACCATCCCGTCGCGGGGCGGTCAGGCGGCTGTGGAGTTCTACCGCGCCGCATTCGGTGCCGAGGAGCTGTTCCGCAACCTGGCGGAGGACGGCGAGCGGCTGATGCACAGCCGGCTGATGATCAACGGCGGGCTGGTCATGCTGTCGGACGAGTTCCCGGAATACGGCCAGACACCGGACGTCGAACCGAAAGGGGTGGCGCTGCACCTTCAGGTCGACGACGCCGACGAATGGTGGCGGCGGGCCCTGGTGGCGGGAGCCATCCCCGTCATGCCGCTGGAAGACCAGTTCTGGGGCGACCGCTACGGCCGGGTGATGGACCCGTTCGGCCATTGCTGGTCCATCGCCGCGCCGATCCGCAGGTAAGGCTAGCCCTTCACCCGCCAGGTCGCACCGGTCGGCCCGTCCATGACCACGACGTTCAGCGCATTCAGGCGGTCGCGGATGCGGTCGGCCTCGGGCCAGTCCTTGGCGGCGCGGGCCGTGGCGCGTTGGTCCAGCAACGCTTCGACCTCGGCTTTCAAGGCGTCGTCGGCACCGCCACCGAACCATTCTTCAGGCTCGGCCAGGAGCACACCCAGGATGGCACCGGCCGCCAGCAGCTGACCCTTGGCGTCCGCCACCGTCGCTGTGTCGCCCGCCGTCATGCCTCGCTCGATCTCGCCCGACAGGGCGAACAGCGCCGCCATGGCGCCCGGGGTGTTGATGTCGTCCTCGATGGCCTTGAGGAAGGCCTCCGGCGGCTGATCGGTGGAAGGAGCCACATCCGCCGCGCGTTGAAGTGCCCCGTACAGGCGGTCGAGGTTCTTTCGCGACTGATCCAGCAGGCTCTGGTTCCAGTCCAGCGGCTGGCGGTAGTGGGCGCTCAGCAGAGCCCAGCGCACCACCTCGCCCGGGACCGCCTGCACCAGATCGTGCAGCAGCAGGACGTTACCCAGCGACTTGGACATCTTCTCGGCGTCCATGGTCAGGAAGCCGTTGTGCATCCAGTAGCGGCTGTATTCGTCGTGCGATCGGTCGGCATGGGCGTGGCCGTGGGCGCAGACGCCCTGCGCGATCTCGTTCTCATGGTGCGGGAACACCAGGTCGATGCCGCCGCCATGGATGTCGATGGGAAGGCCCAGGACCTCCTCGATCATGGCCGAGCATTCGATGTGCCAGCCCGGACGCCCCTCGCCCCAGGGGGACGGCCAGGAGGGTTCACCTTCTTTCGACGGTTTCCACAGGACGAAATCGTGGGGATTCTTCTTGTAGGGGGCGACCTCGACGCGGGCCCCGGCGATCATGTCATCCAGGTTCCGCCCCGACAGGGCACCGTAGGCGGGGTAGCTGGACACATCGAACAGCACATGGCCCTCGGCGGCATAGGCCGAGCCCTGCTCCATAATGGCGCCGATCTGGGCCACGATGGCGTCCATATGGTCAGTGACATGGGGCGCGATGTCTGGCGGCGTGACATTCAGCAGCGCCATGTCCGACAGATAGGCGGCCTCGTACCGCGCCGTGATCTCGCCGATCGGCACGCCTTCGTCGGCGGCCTTCTTGTTGATCTTGTCGTCCACGTCCGTGACGTTGCGGGCATAAATGACCTTGTCGGCCCCATAGGTCCGGCGCAGCAGCCGCACCAGAACGTCGAACACCACCGGCGGCCGCGCATTGCCGATATGGGCATAGCCATAGACCGTGGGGCCGCAGACATAGAGGGTCACCCGGTTCGCATCGCGCGGCTCGAACAGGCGCTTTTCACGGCGCAGGGTGTCGTGGAGGGTCAGCGGCATGGAGTCTCAGGGACCTAAGTTTTCTTGCAAGACGGAGGGAGGCGCCCATATAGCGGGTCTGCGTCGTCCGGGGCCACCCCGACGCCGCTTCAGGGAGAACGGCGCGCGTCCTTCCGGGGCCATCGTCCCGGCGCTACTACGCTGTTTAGACGTCCAAATGAGTTCGATACCCGCCATGCCGGTTCTGGTCGGCACCAATGACGCCAGCCCCCGGCCCAGCCGCGACGAGGCCATGCAGGCTGTCCGCACGCTTCTGGCCTGGGCCGGCGACAACCCTGACCGCGAAGGTCTGAAGGACACGCCCAAGCGGGTCGTGGACGCCTATGCCGAATGGTTCGAGGGCTATGACGCCGATCCGGCCAAGGAGCTGAGCCGCACCTTCGAGGAGGTTCAGGGCTATGACGACATGGTGCTGCTGCGCGACATCGAGGTCGAAAGCCACTGTGAGCACCACATGGCACCGTTCCTCGGCAAGGCCTACGTCGCCTACATCCCGAATGAGAAGGTCGTCGGCATCTCCAAGATCGCCCGCGTTGTCGAAATCTACGCTAAGCGGCTCCAGACCCAGGAAACCCTGACCCAGGAGATCGCCGGGGCCATCGAATCGCACCTCGCGCCGCTGGGCGTGGCGATCCTGATCGACGCCGAGCACCAGTGCATGACCACCCGCGGTGTGCACCACCGCCACGTTTCGACCATCACCACCCGGTTCACTGGCGCCTTCAAGTCCGACCCGGCGCTGATGGAGCGTTTCCTGAAGCTCGCGAAGGGCTGATCGTTCGCCTCCCACGGGTATTTACGCCCCGTGGAACCTGTTGTGACCCGAGACCGCTTTACAAGCGCGACAGGGGACGCCAAGAGACGAACGAACCTTGCAGTAGCGGTTCGCATTCGCGAGCCTTGTGGGAGAGACCAGCGCATGGGCGCCAAACTTTCAGGCGGCGGCTCCGGCGGCCACACGATCGAGCAGAACTCGGACATCAACGTCACGCCGTTCGTCGACATCATGCTGGTACTGCTGATCATCTTCATGGTCGCGGCGCCTCTGGCCACCGTTTCGATCAAGCTCGACCTGCCGCCGGCTACGCCGCCCACTGCAGATCAGCCCGAAGAAGAACCGGTCTACATCACGATCCAGGAATCGGGCTCGCTGTTCCTGGCCGAGCAGCAGACCACCATGGAAACCCTGATCCCGGACCTGTGCGCCGCGCTCGGCGGTGGCAAGTGCCAGGAAGAACGCCTGTTCATCCGCGCCCAGCCGGAAGTGAAGTACAACCAGTTCATGGAAGTCATGAACAAGCTTCAGGAAAACGGCTTCCTGAAAGTCGGACTGCTGAACGAAGACATCGAATAGGCTCCAAGGCCGTTCGAAACGAACAGGGGCCGCTCCGCATGGGGCGGCCCTTTTTTCTGTCCGAAGCGTAACTTGACCCCAGGTCGGGCCAGGCGTCCCCTCCCGTCAGGAGGACGCCATGATCACAGCCCTGCTCGTCGCCGCCCTGATCCAGACGACGCCCGCCCCCATCGACTGCAACGATGCTGACCATCAGGCCTTCGCCTTCTGGGTCGGCGACTGGGACGTCAGCCCGACAGGAACCGAGACGGTGGTGGCCCACAGCGTCATCTCGACCGCCGCCGGCGGATGCGCCATCGAGGAAAACTATCACCAGACCGTCGGCCCGGGCGGCGTGGCGACCGACTATCGCGGGGCCAGTTTCAGCACCTTCGACTCGGCCAATGGCGGCATCTGGCGCCAGTTCTATGTCGACAGCGGGGGCAGCGTGACGGCCTTCGAGGGCAAGGTCGTGGACGGTGCCATGGTGCTGGACGCGCCAGGGAATGGGCCTGCCATCAAGCAGCGGATGACGATCCAGGCCCAGCCGGACAGCAGCGTGCGGCAGTGGGGGCTGGTCAGCCGCGACGGAGGGCAGACATGGACATCGAACGGCGGTTACGACTTCACCTATCGCCGCAGACCCTGATCGACCAGGCTTGACCTGACCCGACGTCACTCAACTAGGTTCGTCTGGAATAAGGACGGACCCACCGCATGAGCGATATCACCAGCCGCGATCTAACGGGCCCCGCCGCCGACGGCTATCCGCTGTCGATGCGGGTGATCCATGGTCCCAACCCCACAGTCGCGGTGCTGGTTTCGTCGGGCACGGGCATGCCCAAGGGATTCTACGACCGGTTCGCGCGCCATCTGGCGGGGCGGGGTGCCGTGGTCCTGACCTACGATTTCCGCGGCATCGCGGGATCACGGCCCGAGGACCTGGCGGCGATGCAGATGGACTATCCCGACTGGGGCCGTCTCGACATGCCGGCGGCACTGAACGCCCTGGCGGGGGCTGCGCCGGGTCTGCCGATCGTCCATGTGGGCCACAGCGTCGGCGGGCATTTCCTCGGCTTCATGGGCAATCAGGACCGGATTTCGCGCCACGCCTTCGCGGCGGTCGGCAGCGGCTACTGGGGCTGGCATCACCGCAGCTACAATCCGCTGGAGCTGTTCTTCTGGTTCGGTTTCGGGCCATGGGATTTGATGCGGCGGGGCTATATCAAGGGCGGTGGCCTGTGGGCGGGAACAGACCTGCCGCGCGGAGTTTGGGAGACCTGGCGGCGCTGGTGCCTGAAGCCCGCCTATTTCACCGACGAGCTGAAGGACCGGCTGAGGCCGCATCATTTCGAGGCGGTGACGGCACCAATTCGCAGCTGGATCTTCACTGACGACCCGATCGCCAATCCCCGGACGGGGCCGGTCATCCTGGGCGTGTACCCGAACGCCCCGAGCGAGATGGTCGTGCGGCAGCCGGGCGACTACGGCGTCGCGCGCATCGGCCACGAGGGGGCCTTCCGGCGGGGGCTGGAGCCCTTGTGGGACGAGATGTTCGACTGGCTGACCGCTGGCGATGCGGGCTGAGGCGCCTATATCCGGTCTTCCCTGCCCCGGAGCCGACCATGACCGACCAGCCCAGCCTCGACATCGATAGTGTCTCGATCCCCCAGCTGGGCTTCGGCACCTGGAACCTGACGCCAGAGGATGCGCGGCGCATGGTCGGGGCGGCGCTGGACATCGGCTACCGCCACATCGACACGGCCAAGATCTATTCGAACGAAGAGGCCGTCGGTCAGGCGATCCGGGAATCCGCTGTGCCGCGCGGCGACATCTTCCTGACCACCAAGATCTGGGTTTCGGACTTCGCCGACGGCGACCTGCAAAAGGCGGCCGAGGAAGCGGTGGAGCGGCTGGGCACAGTCCCGGACCTGCTGCTGCTGCACTGGCCCAAGGCAACGCCGAGCTTTGAGGAGACGCTGGGGGCACTGCACGCGGCGAAGGCGCGGGGCTTCACCCGCCATATCGGCCTGTCGAACTTCCCTTCGGCCGAGTGGAAGCGGGCGCAGGGCCTGTCAGAGGCCCGGCTGATCACCAACCAGGTCGAGCACCATCCCTATCTGTCCATCAACGCCCTGAAGGCCACGGCCGCCGAGCTGGGGTCGTCGATCACCGCCTGGTCGCCTCTGGCCCAGGGCAAGGTGGCCGACGATGCGGCTCTGACCGCCATCGGCGCGGCCCACGGCAAGACGGCGGCGCAGGTGACCCTGCGCTGGCTGATCCAGCAGGGCGTGATCGCCATTCCCCGCAGCTCGAAGGAGAGCCGCGCGGCCGAAAGCTTCGACATCTTCGACTTCGCCCTGTCGGCGGACGAGATGGCCCGGATCGACGCCCTTGCCCGCCCCGACGGGCGCCTGGGCGACTGGATCGACCCGGCCTTCAAATGGGACCGCGACTGACCGGCGCAGGTGACAGCGCCGCCTCCGCCGCCTAATCCAGCGTGACTGCTGGAGTGACCGATGGCCGCCTATAAATCCCTGCGCGACTTCATGGCCATGCTGGAGGCCGCGGGCGAGCTGGTGCGGGTGTCCGAGCCGGTGTCGACGCATCTGGAGATGACCGAGATCCAGACCCGGCTGCTGCGCAACGGTGGCCCGGCGGTACTGTTCGAAAAGCCGGTCATGCCGGACGGCTCTATCAGCCCCATCCCCTGCCTCGCCAATCTGTTCGGCACCGTGAAGCGCGTCGCCATGGGCGTGACCATGGAGAAGAAGCAGCGCACCACCGCCGCCGAGCTGCGCGAGGTCGGCGAGCTGCTGGCCTTCCTGCGCAATCCGACCCCGCCGCGCGGCCTGTCGGACGCCATGGAGATGCTGCCGCTGGCCCAGACCGTCATGTCGATGCGGCCCAAGGTGGTGAAGTCGGCCCCGGTGCAGGAGGTCGTGCTCAAGGGCGACCAGATCGACCTGACCTCGCTCCCGATTCAAGGCTGCTGGCCCGGCGAGCCGGCGCCGCTGATCACCTGGGGCCTGGTCGTCACCAAGGGGCCGTCGGACGACCGCGAGGACGACTTCAATCTGGGCATCTATCGTATGCAGGTGCTGGGCAAGGACCGCGCCATCATGCGCTGGCTGGCCCACCGCGGCGGGGCCCAGCATTTCCAGCGGCACAAGAAGGCCGGCAAGCGCGAACCCCTGCCTTGCGCCGTCGTGCTGGGGGCCGATCCGGGCACCATCCTGGCCGCCGTGACGCCGGTGCCAGACACCCTGTCGGAGTACCAGTTCGCTGGCCTGCTGCGCGGCCAGAAGGCCGAGCTGGTCCCCTGCAAGACCGTGCCGCTGATGGTGCCGGCCAATGCCGAGATCGTGCTGGAGGGCCACGTCCTGCTGGATGAACAGGCACCGGAGGGCCCCTACGGCGACCACACCGGCTACTACAACTCGGTCGAGACCTTCCCGGTGTTTCAGGTGACGGCCATCACCATGCGCCGCGACCCCATCTATCTGACCACCTTCACCGGCCGTCCGCCGGACGAGCCGAGCGTGCTGGGCGAGGCGCTGAACGAGGTCTTCATCCCGCTGCTGCGGGCGCAGTTCCCCGAAATCACCGACTTCTGGCTGCCGCCCGAGGGGTGCAGCTACCGCATCGCCGTGGTGTCGATGAAGAAGGCCTATCCGGGCCACGCCAAGCGGGTGATGCTGGGCGTCTGGAGCTATCTGCGCCAGTTCATGTACACCAAGTGGGTCATCGTCGTGGACGACGACATCGACGCCCGCGACTGGAAACAGGTCATGTGGGCCATCTCGACCAAGATGGACCCGGCGCGCGACATCACCGTCATCGAGAACACCCCGATCGACTACCTCGACTTCGCGTCGCCCGAGAGCGGCCTCGGCTCCAAGATCGGCCTCGACGCCACCGACAAATGGCCGCCCGAGACGAAGCGCGAATGGGGCGAGGAGATCCGGATGGACGCGGCGGTCGTCGAGCGGGTGTCCGAAATCTGGGACCGACTAGGCCTGCCCGGCGACGGGACGCCGATCTGGAAGTGAGGGACGCCCCCCGATGAAGGAAGTGGACTTGATGATCCGGCGCCGCGCCGTCCTGGCCGTCGGCTGCGCCGCTCTTCTGGGGATTGCGGTTCCGGCCCGCGGCGCGCCCCGGAACCCGGACCCCTATGAGGTTTTGGACGCCGCCACAGTCCACAATCCGTTCGACTGGATCGAAGCCATCGCCACCCTGTGGAGACGTGGCGACCGTCTGCAGGCCGCCTTCTGGTACTATGTGTTCCAGATCCGGTCGCGCCCATGGGCGGAGGCCGACAGACAGCGGACGCGCGGCAGCGGGGCGGCCGCCCTGCGCGCCTCGATCAGCGAGACACTCGGCAGGCCGATAAACGAATGGCTGGGAAGCGATCCCGCCGCCTGGAAAGAGACAGGCACGGCCGCCATCGCCTTCGAGAAGCGGCTCGAGTTCCACGCGGGGCGCCCGGACGGAGTGGACGAAACCGCCTGGGTAGCCATGAACCAGAGGGCGAGGGAGGAGTATGAGAAAGACTTCGAGGCGCTGTGGGAAGAATACAGCTTCGCCCAGATTGAGGCCATACGCCGGGGGAATGGGCTCTACGTCGGCCCCCTCCAGAACCCTGGTCGGCCGCTGCGCTGGTAGACGACACGCGGGCTCGGGCGCGCTTGCGCCGAACTTGCCTCGTGACGCAGCCAAGATCGGGACATAGACTCGCACATCCAAGACGCCAGGGGGCCGCACTTGAGCGCGTTCGAGTTCTTCTTTTCGTTCTACGGACTGCTCCTGGGTCTGTCGGTGGCAGTGATCGCGACCGGCGTGTCGACGGCGGTTCAGCATCGAAAGAAGATTCGCATCGGCTGGCTAACGCCGCTGCTGGCGCTGTTCGTCGGGCTCGACATCGCCAGCTTCTGGGACTCGGCCTGGGTTAATTTCCGCCACCTGCCATTCAGCTACGGGCTACTGGTTGCGGGACTGGCCATCGCGCTGGTCTATTTCATCGCCGCATCGTTGGTCTTTCCTCACGACCTCGATGACGGGCAGTCGCTGGATGACCACTTCTGGGCCAACAAGAAGGTCGTTCTGCTGCTGACGGTTGCTGCCAACGTCATGGGCGTCGCGGCAATCATGGCCGCCAATCTGGGGCAGGAGGGCGGGATTTTCCGCATCCTGGCCTATATCCCCAGCCTGCTTCTTTACGCTGGACTGGTCGTGCCGGCCGCGTTCGCAAAGAAGCCGACCCTGTTCTATGTGCTGATCGGGCTTCACGTGGCCATCTACGTCCTGATCGGGGCCGCGAGCGCCGCCTATCCTGATCTCATGTCCAGCGGGGGCTATGCCGAGGTCCCGGCACCGCCGGCCGCTCCCGCCGCGCCCTGATCGAGCGTGGCCTTTCGGTAACGGCATCTCCTCCGTTCCCGGCCCGAATGTGGCGAAATGTGTTTTGAAGATGACGGATTGGTAACGTCCGCATAGGCTTTGCAGATCGTTGTTGGAGGCCCCATGAAAAAGCTGCTTATCGTCCTGACCCTCGCCGCCTTTGTGACCCCCACAATTGCAATGTCGCAGGTACGTGTTGGCCGCTCGGTGCCCCGGTCTTCGCGCGCCGCTCCGCCCCCGGTTCAGCACAATCTGACGGTCGACGAAGAGTATGATTTGTCCGACTCGCAGGCCCAGGTTCAGCAGATCGACGCCACGATCGCCGAGCTGTCCGCCCAGGGTCAGGCCGGCACCCTGACCGCCGAAGGCCGCGCCGAATGGCAGCGACTGTATGAGCAGCGCATGGAACTTCAGGCCCGCATCGACGAGCTGATCGCCAAGCGCGACGCGCGCTGACCCTTCACCCCTGACAATAACGGCGAAGCGGACTAAGTTCGGCGGCCTTTTCCCAGGCAGCCGGAGGGTTTTATGCGCCGCCTCGTCCTGCTCGCCGCACTCTTTTCCGTGTTCGCGAGTCCCTCCATGAGCCAATCTGTCCCCAACGCAGCCCCGTGGGACCAGCCCTTCCTGCCGCCGGCACCGGAATGGCATGGCACCAGCCGCGCCCTGCTGCGCGACGCGAGCGACCCGTGGGTCACGGCGTTCGAGGTCGACCCCGCGCATGACTTCAGCCCCGACTATGAGGGCACCCGCGCCTGGTTCGACCGACTGGATGCGGCCTCGGACCTGATCCGCATCGAACAGTTCGGCGTCTCGCCCGAGGGCCGGCCCATCTACGCCGTCATCGCCTCGAAGGACGGGGCCGCCTTTGATCCGTCCAAGCCCGTACTCCTGGCCCAGGCGGGCATCCATCCCGGCGAGATCGACGGCAAGGACGCGGGCATGATGCTGCTCCGCGACATCGCCTTCTATGGCAAGGACGACCTGCTGGACCGGGTCAACCTGATCCTGATCCCCATCCTGTCGGTGGACGGGCATGAGCGAGCCAGCGCCTATTCCCGCCCCAACCAGCGGGGGCCGCGCATTCAGGGCTGGCGCAACACGGCGACGAACCAGAACCTGAACCGCGACTACATGAAGCTGGACCAGGCCGAGATGCAGGCCGTGCGCGGCCTGATCGTGAAATACCGGCCGGACCTCTACGTCGATATCCACGTCACCGACGGCATGGATTACCAGTACGACGTCACCTACGGCTTCAACGGCGAGGACGGCGTCTGGTCCCGTTCGCCCGCGACCGCCGAATGGCTGACCCGCACCTTCAAGCCGGCCATGAATGCCGCTCTGGAGGGCCAGGGGCACATTCCGGGCGAGCTGGTGTTCGGCATCGATGACGGCAATCCCCGCGCCGGCCTGTCCGACGGCGGCCTCGGCGAGCGGTTCTCCAACGGCTGGGGCTCGGCGGCACATGTGCCGACCATCCTGATCGAGAACCACAGCCTGAAGCCCTACGAACAGCGGGTGCTGGGAACCTATGTGTTCCTGGAACAGGCGATGAAGATGCTGGCCGCCGACGGCCGTGACCTGCGGGCCGCCATCACCGCCGACAGCGCCCTGCGCCCCGCAGAGATCCCGGCCAATTTCGAGACCGATCCGACGCCGATCACCACCCGCGCCTTCAAGGGCATCCTCTACGAGACCTATGACAGCCCGGCGTCCGGGCGTCAGGAAATCCGCTGGCTGGGGCGGCCGGACCCGGAGCTGTGGCAGCTTCCCTTCTACGGCTCGCGCCCGACCCTGACCCTGCGCCGGCCCGAGGCCTACTGGGTGCCCTCGACCTATCCAGAGCTGATCCAGCGCCTGCGCATCCATGGCGTGCAGATGGAGACCCTGACCGCACCCCGAACCGTGTCGGTGGAAATGCTGCGGCTGAACGACCCGAAGGTCGCCCCCCGCACCAATGAGGGCCACGTCGCCATCACCGTTACGGGCGTGACGCCTGAAGGCCGTGACTGGACCTTCCCCGTCGGCTCGGTCCGCATCCCGACGGACCAGCCGCTGGGCGATGTCGTGGTCCTGCTGCTGGAGCCCCAGTCGAGCGAGAGCTTCTTCGCCTGGGGCCTGATGCCCGAGGTGCTGAACCGCGTGGAATACATCGAGGGCTACGCCATCGCCCCGCTGGCCGAAGCCATGATGGCCGCCGATCCAGCGCTGAAGGCCGCGTTCGAGGCCAAGCTGGCGGCCGATCCCGCCTTCGCCGCCGACGGCGATGCCCGTTTGCAGTGGTTCTACGAGCGAACCCCGTTCTATGATGACCGCTACCGGCTCTATCCGGTGGGAAGGGAACGCTGATGACGACATTCGAAGCGATGACGCCGGTTCAGGCCGCCGCCCTGTGGAGCGGCCTGCTGCTCCTGCTGCTGCTCCTGCTTTCGGTGCGGGTGGTCCTGGGCCGCCGCAAGCACAAGGTGCTGCTCGGCGACGGCAACGCGTCCCAGATCACGCTGAGAGGCCGGGTATTCGGTAATGCCGCAGAATATATCCCGGTGGGCATCGGTACCCTCGCCTTGCTGGCCATGTTGGGGATGCCGGTCATGGCGATCCATGCGGTCGGTGGCGTTCTACTCGCGGGGCGTGTGATCCACGCTGCGGGCTTGAGTGACAAAAAGCCGACCCTGGGTCGCGTCCTCGGCATGGCCCTGACCTACATTGCCTTGTTCACGGCCGGTGGAATGCTGGTGGTCCACGCCTTCGTCTGAACTTCACGCGCGCCGTTGCGCGGAACCGTCCGTCCGGCCATATCGGGGCATGACCTCCCCGACGCGTGACGCCGCTGCCGCCTCTGACATCCTGCACGATCTGATCGGCGCGGCCCTGAAAGCCGGGGCCGATGCAGCCGAGGCCGTCACCGCCGAGCGCGCGGCCCTGTCCGTGGGGGTGCGCAACGGCGCCCTGGAGGATGTGGAGCGTGAGGAGAGCCGCGACCTCGGCCTGCGGGTCTTCATCGGCAAGCGTCAGGCGACGGTGTCGGCCTCCGACCTTTCTCCGGCGACACAGGCCCGCCTCGTCGAACGCGCCGTCGCCATGGCCCGGCTGGCACCCGAAGACCCCTATGCCGGTCTGGCTCCCGAGGACCGACTGGCCGGGGGGCCATTCCCTGACCTCGACCTCTACGACCCCACCGAACTCAGTGCTCAGGCGCTGGAGGCCGCAGCCGCGCAGGCCGAAGCTGCCGCCATGGCGGTGCCAGGCGTCGCCAAGTCCGAGGGCGGCCATGCCTCGACGTCGAAAGGCCGGTGGCGGCTGGTGACCTCCCACGGCTTCGACGGGTCGCACGAAGGCAGCGCCTTCTCGCTTGGTGTCGGCGTCATCGCCGAAAAGGACGGCGCGATGGAGCGCGGCGGCGAAAGCCGCACGGTCCGCCACCTGTCCGATCTGCCGGGTGCTGACTCCATCGGTCTGGTCGCAGGCCGACGTGCCGCCGCCCGTGTCGGGCCGCGCAAGCTGGACTCCATGACCGCGCCGGTGATCTTCGAGAACCGCGTGGCGACGCAGGTCATCTCGCCCCTGCTGGGTGCCATCTCCGGCCCGTCCATCGCCCGGGGCACCTCCTTCCTGAAGGATCGGCTGGGTCAGGCGGTTCTGCCGGACGGTGTGGACCTGATCGACGATCCGACCCGCATCCGCGGCCTGGGCTCCACCCCCTTCGACGACGAGGGCGTGGCGGTCGGGCGGCGGGCGCTGGTCGAGAACGGCGTCCTGACCACCTGGCTGCTGAACACGGCGGCGGCGGCGCAGCTGGGCCTGCAATCTACCGGCCACGCCTCACGCGGGCTGGCCGGCCCGTCCGGCGTCTCGGGCCACAATGTACATCTGTCGCCGGGCAAGCGGACGCTGGCCCAGTTGATGGCCGATGTCGGCAAGGGGCTGCTGGTCACCTCCATGTTCGGGCCGTCACTGAACCCCAACACCGGCGACTGGTCCGCCGGTGTATCCGGCTTCTGGTTCGAGGGCGGCGAGATCGCCTGGCCGGTCAGCGAGATCACCGTCGCGGGCAAGCTGACCGACCTCTATGCGCGCCTGCAGGCCGGATCGGACCTCGAGTTCCGCAACAGCTTCAACAGCCCCTCCCTGCTGTTCGACGGGGTGGCGATCGCTGGCAAATGACCGACCTGGCCGACGATCTTGAGCTGATCCGCGAGGCCGCGCTGGCGGCCGGCGCGCTGGCCCTGTCCGAGCGCGACAAGGGTCTGAAGGTCTGGTCGAAGTCGGGCGGATCGCCAGTCACATCCGCCGACATCGCGGTGAATGACCTGGTCCGCAGCCGCCTCATGAAGGCCCGGCCCGACTACGGCTGGCTGTCCGAAGAGGACCCGGACAGCTCCGAGCGGCTGATGAAGCAGCGCATCTTCGTCATCGACCCCATAGACGGCACCGTCGCCTTCATGAAGCACAAGGCCTGGTGGTGCGTGCCCATCGCCGTGGTCGAGGAAGGCCGGACCGTTGCCGCCGTCATCCACGCCCCGATGCTGAACGAGACCTATGTGGCCACGGCGGCCGGCGGGGCCTTTCTGAACGGCAAGCCCATAACCGCATCCGACGCCGACACCCTGGACGACGCCGCCATGCTGGCCGACGCGCGGCTGATGGAGAGCCAGCCGTGGGACGAGCCATGGCCCGAGATGCGCTACGAGAGGCGCAACGCCATCGCCTATCGCATGGCGCTGGTCGCCGCCGGGGCGTTCGACGCCGCCATCGCGCTGACGCCCAAATGGGACTGGGACATCGCCGCCGGGGCCCTGATCGCCGCCGAGGCCGGGGCAAAGGTCAGCGACCACCACGGCAATCCCTGGCGTTTCAACCGCCCCGATCCACGTCAGGCCAGCCTCGTCTGCGCCGCACCGGCGCTTCACCCGTTGATCGTGCGGCGCACCGGGCCTATTCCGCTGACGCGATAGCCCCTCCCCCGACTTCAGAGACCTCCATGCCCGACACCGACGCCCCCCAGTTGCTGCACCTCGTGATCGGGGGCGAGCTGCGCCACCTGGACGCCCCGGTGTTCAAGGACCTGACCAAGGTCGAGTTCGTCGGTGCCTACGGCAGCTACGCCGAGGCCAAGGCGGCATGGAAGGCCCGGGCCCAGGCCACGGTGGACAACGCTCTGATGCGCTATTTCATCCTGCATGCGCACAAGCTGATCGACCCGCGCGGCGACGCCCACTGAGCGGGCCGACGATTGAAGGAGGCACGACCGTGAATCTGTTCGGAACGACTCTCGGCCCGCAGGAAATGGCCGGCCTCGCCTTCAGCCTGACGGCGCTGGCCTTCTGGTGCGTTGTGCTTGTGCGCGAGCGCAGGGCCCAGCGCTGGTTCAAGTCCTGGGAGGCCGAACGCAAGGCCCGCCGCGACGCCGAGATCGCAGCCGAGGGCGGCCAACCCCGGGGCGAACCCAAGGGGCCCTGGGGCTGACTACTCCCGCCGCAGCAGTTTTTCCGTCAGCAGCGTGCCCCACCACTGGGCCTTGAAGGCCGCGCGGATGGCCTTCGGGTCGTAGGCCGGGCTGTCGATCCAGTCGATGAAGCTGACGCCCGTCGGCTCGACCTCGTTCAGATACGTCTCCAGCGTGAAGTCCAGCACCCCGGTCAGGCCCTCGCGGTGGTGCAGGTATTTCTTCGACAGCTGTTCGATGGCCACCGAAATCGGCTCGCCGAGATGGAAATGGCGGTACAGCACCGCCATCATCCCCGCCCGGTCCGCGCCGGACTTGCAGTGGATCAGCACAGGGTATTCGACGGTCCTGAACAACGCCCGTGCCCGATGGACGCGGTCACGTTGGGGCGGGTCGCGGCTGTCCAGCGGCGCGTCGATCAGCGTCAGCCCCAGCCGCGCGCAGGCGTCGGTCTCCAGCGCATAGTAGGCCTCGTCCCGCGCCCCGCGCAGGTTGATCACCGTCTTCACGCCCTTGGACTTCCAGTACGCCAGCTGTTTCGGCGACGGCTGATTGGTCCGGACCAGATCCGGCCCCAGCCAGTGGGCATTCATGAACCAGGTCCGCAGGAAGGCATGATCGCCCCAGACATAGTCCCAGTGCGCACGGAAGCGGCCGAAGGCGGAGGAGAGGTCGTAGCGCGACATGGCGGTGGAGATAGGGGTTTCCGCGCGCGGCGTCATCCCGCTTGACTTCGCCCCCCAGCCGTCCGACCTCCGGACAATGACGACGCCCGCGCCCGCCGCTGACGAGAAAGAACCTCTGCGCCCGCTGATGGCGCGGATCTGGCGCGACTATCTCTCGCATCACAAGGCGGCATTGTTCACCTCCATCGGCTGCGCGGCCGTGGTCGGTGTGGTGGCGGCCACGGTGCTGCAACTGCTGGAGCCGGCCATTGACGGTCTGTTCCTCGGCAAGCC
>JBKBJW010000007.1:0-103962 GCA_046294385.1 Brevundimonas sp.
TGGCCAAGGTCGGAGAGAAGTTCCGCTATCGGTCCGGCGTCTGGCACATGTACCGCGACTTCGACATGCCGGTGGTGCCGCTGGCGACCAACCTTGGCCTGTTCTGGCCGCAGGAGGCGTTCAGCAAGACCCCCGGAACGGCGACGCTGGAGTTCCTGGAGCCGATCCCCACCGGCCTGCCGAAGGAAGAGTTCCTGGCGCGGCTCGAGGCTGCGGTTGAGGGCAAGACCGCCGAACTGATCGCCGAGGCGACCGGAAATCCGGTGACGCCGGCGGTTCAGGTGCCGACGCCCGACGAGGTCGCGAAGGCGGACAAGGCCAAGGCCGCCGCCTAGGCCTTTTTGGGCTTCTTCTTCGCCGCTTTCCTAAGGGCCACGTCGATGGCTCCGCGCGCCCACGCCACGGCTTCATCCGGATCATCCGTCGCGCTGGCGGGCAGGCTCCAGTAGCCGAGGTTCATGACCTCGCCGTCCTTGCCAGGATAGGTGAACTGGCGTGACCCGGCGGCCTGAAGCGCCGGGATGTTGGTCTCATCCCCCTTCAGCCAGACTTCTCCGTCGTCGAGCAAGGCGAACATCGGCCCGCCGCCGGCATAGACACCGGCCCCGCCGAACATGCGCTTGATCTCCAGCGGTCCCAGCGCCGCGAAATGCTCGCGCACCCATTCGCCGAACGCCGCGTCATGGGCCACGTCAGTCGCCCTTCGCGGGGACGATGGTGACGCTTTCACCGCAGCCGCAGGCGTCGGTCTGGTTGGGATTGCGGAACACGAATTTGGAAGCCAGCTTCGTGGTCTCGAAGTCGATCTCCGTTCCGATCAGAAACAGGATGGCCTTGGAGTCGACCACCACCGTCGCGCCCTTGTCCGTGACCACCTCGTCCAGCGGACCGATCTCGTCGGCGAAGCCGAAGGTGTATTCCTGGCCCGCGCAGCCTGCGTTTTTCAGCCCGACACGCAGCGCCTTGTGGCCACCGCTCTCGGTCAGGGTGCGCACACGCTCGGCCGCCGCATCGGTCAGGGTGACGACGGCGGGGCGCGGGCGGCGCGGACGGGGCGTGGCTTGAAGGTCTGTCATCAGAACATGTTCAGGGCCAGCTTGGCCTCGTCGCTCATTTTCGAAGCGTCCCACGGCGGGTCGAACACAAGATTGGCCCTGGCCGAACGCACACCCTCGACCTTCTTCACCGCATCCTCGACCCAGCCGGGCATTTCGCCGGCCACGGGGCAGCCGGGCGCTGTCAGGGTCATCTCGACCAGCACGTCGCGGTCATCGTTGACGTCGACCTTGTAGATCAGGCCCAGCTCATAGATGTCGACCGGGATTTCCGGGTCGAACACGGTCTTCAGCGCCGTGATCAGGTCGTCAGTCAGCCGGTCGAGCTCGGCCTGGGACAGGGCGCTCTTCTGTGGCTCGGCCCAGGCTTCGGCGAAGGCGTCGCTCTGGCTGATGTTGGCGGATGGGTTGGTCATGCGAAAAACTCACGGGCCTTCAGAAGAGCGTCAGCGAAGGCGTCGGCGTCTTCCACGGTGTTATATAGGGCGAAGCTGGCGCGCGCGCTCGATGTGATCCCAAAACGTTTCGACAGCGGCTCGGCGCAGTGCAGACCCGCGCGCACAGCGACGCCGTAGCGATCCATCACCTGGGCGATATCGTGGGCATGAGCGCCGTCGACCGTGAAGGTGAAGATGGCCCCCTTCCCCTCCGCCGTACCGATCTCGGCCAGCCAGTTCAGGCCCGAAAGGCGCGCGCGGACATGGGCCAGCAGAGCCTGTTCGTGGCGATGGATGGCGGCGGCGTCGAACTGTTCCAGCCAGGCGATGGCGGCACCGAGGCCGATGGCTTCCAGGATCGGCGGGGTGCCTGCCTCGAAACGGTGCGGGGGTTTGGCGTATGTGACCCGGTCCATCTCGACCGTCTCGATCATCTCGCCGCCGCCCTGATACGGCGGCAGGGCTTCCAGCGCCTCAGTCGTTCCGTAAAGCGCGCCGATGCCGGTCGGCCCGAACAGCTTGTGGCCGGTGAAGGCGTAGAAGTCACAGCCGATAGCCTGGACGTCAGGGCTGCAATGCACCGCGCCCTGACAGCCGTCGATCAGCACGCGCGCGCCGACGGCGTGGGCCATGCGGGTGATCTCGGCCACCGGGTTCACCGTGCCCAGCACATTGGACATGTGGGTGACGGCGACGACCTTGGTGCGCGGCCCCAGTAGGGCGGCGTAAGCGGCCATATCGAGCGAGCCGTCATCCAGCACCGGGATCCATTTCAGCACCGCCCCGCGCCGCTCGCGCAGCAGGTGCCAGGGCACGATGTTGGAGTGGTGCTCCATCTGGCTGACGATGATCTCGTCGCCGGGCTGGATCGACTGGCCGATCCCGGCGGCCACGAGGTTGATCGCCTCGGTCCCGCCCTTGGTCCAGACGATGGTGTCCGGCGTCTCGGCGTTCAGGAAGCGGGCGACGGATTCCCGCGCCGCCTCGAAGGCTTCGGTGGTTTCGTTGGCCAGGGTGTGCAGGCCGCGGTGGACGTTGGCGTAGGAACCCTCCATCGCCCGGGTCATGGCGTCGATGACCGCGCGCGGCTTCTGGGCCGAGGCGGCGCTGTCGAGATAGACCAGCGGCTTGCCGTTCACCGTCCGCGACAGGATCGGGAACTGGGCGCGCGCGGCGTGGGCGTCAAAGGTGTTCACAGGCGAGCCGTCAGCCATTCCCGCACCACCTCCCGCGCACCCTCGTGTTCGATGCGGTCCACCACCTCAACAAGAAAGGCCTGGGTCAGCAGGGCCCGCGCCTCGTCCGCCGGAATGCCGCGCTGCTGCATGTAGAACAGGGCGCTCTCGTCCAGATTGCCGACCGTATTGCCGTGCGCGCACTGCACGTCGTCGGCATAGATTTCCAGCTCCGGCTTGGCGTCCACCTCCGCCCGTTCGCCCAAGATAAGGGCGTGGTGGCCCATGCGGGCATCCGTGCCGTCGGCGCCGCGCTCGACCACGATCTTGCCCTGGAACACACCCCGCGCCGTATCGCGCACGACGCCCTTGGTGAGTTGCGAGGTCTGGCCGTTGGGGCCGGCGTGATCGACCACGCTGGTCAGGTCGGCGTGGCGGGAGCCGGACAGCAGGTAGAGGCCGTCGAGCTGAGCCCTTGCGTCCAGACCCCGGTGCCTGACGCGGGTCTCCATCCGCTGCAGTTTCGCCCCGCTGGTGACGACGATCTGGTTGAAGCGCGCGCCCGGCGCCAAGCCGACCTTGGCGGTGGAAATGGAAATGGCGTCGGCCGCGTCATCAACGAGAACCACGCGGGTCACGCTCGCCCCGGACTCTACCTCGAGCCCGAGCGCGACATTTGAGACGTAAGCCGAACCCTTGCCCTCATAGCTCTCGAGGATCAGCAGTTCAGCATCTTCCATGACACCGATGGTCGCAAAAGCCTGGTGGCCGGTGGAGGTCGCATCCGAAACGAACCGAAGCCGGAGGACCGCTGTCTCATCCAAGCCCAGGTGGAAACCGCCCGCTGTTTTGCCGGAAGATGTGAGTCCGTTGGCAAACATCAGCTCATCACCGCCCAGCGCCGCGAACGGCCCGCCGAGCGTGACCGTGGCGGCGGGCGACACCGGCGGCGTCTCGCGCAGGAAGCGGCGCAGGTCGGTGTATTTCCACGCCTCGACGCGCTTCGACGGGAAGCTGGAGACATCCTTCAGATCAATGCGCACAGGGGCGTTCACGCCGCCGCCGGCAGGTATTTGTCGTACCCTTCCGCCTCCAGCTGCAGCGCCAGTTCCGGCCCGCCCGAGGCCACGATCCGCCCCCCGGCCAGCACATGCACCCGGTCGGGTTTGATGTAGTCCAGCAGCCGCTGATAGTGGGTGATCACCAGCATGGCGCGGTCGGGGCTGCGCAGGGCATTGACCCCCTCCGACACGATCCGCAGGGCGTCGATATCCAGGCCTGAATCCGTCTCGTCCAGGATCAGCAGCGACGGCTCCAGCAGGGCCATCTGCAGGATCTCCATCCGCTTCTTCTCGCCGCCGGAGAAGCCGACATTCAGCGGCCGCTTCAGCATGTCGAAATCCATCTTCAGCGCCGCCGACGCCGCCTTGACCTGCTTCAGGAAGGCTGGCGCAGACACCTCGTCCTCGCCGCGCGCGCGCTTCTGGGCGTTCAGCGCCGTGCGCACGAAGGTCAGCGCCGGGACGCCGGGAATCTCGATCGGATACTGGAACGACAGGAAGACGCCCTTCGCCGCGCGTTCGGCCGGGTCGAGCGCCAGCAGGTCCTCGCCGCGCCAGGTCGCGGAGCCTTCGGTCGCCTCATAGCCCGGCCGGCCCGACAGGGCGTAACCCAGCGTCGACTTGCCCGCCCCGTTCGGCCCCATGACGGCATGCACCTCGCCGGCCGGCACTTCGAGCGTCAGCCCCTTGAGGATCGGCTTGTCGCCGACGGAAACGTGGAGGTTGGAAATGGAGAGGGTCAACGCGGGTATTTCTCTTCGTTCGTCATATGCAGCTTAAGCCGCGACAGTTCTTCGTAGCCGAAGGTGAAGGCGTCCTCGCCGACGTAGCATTCAAGCTGCGCCACGCCGACCGGGCCGGTGGAATAGAAGAGGACGGTTGCGATCGTGCCGGTGGGAACTTCACCGACTTCGGTTCTCACGCCGCCATCGACGGGGATTGCCCGAGACAAGACAACGTCATCGTAACAACGGACAGGGCGACCATCGCTGCCGGCAAACGCTCCATCCTGCGTCCACTCCTCGGCCTCCATCTGCTTGCGTGGGGAGATGTCAGCCAACACTCCCCTCCAAGCTGATCGCCACCAACTTCTGCGCCTCGACGGCGAACTCCATCGGCAGCTTCTGCATCACGTCGCGGACGAAGCCGTTGACCAGCAGGGCCACCGCCTCCTCCTGGCTCAACCCGCGCTGCTGGGCATAGAACAGCTGGTCGTCGCTCAGGCGCGTCGTCGTCGCCTCGTGCTCCAGCTGGGCCGAGGCGTTGCGGGCCTCGATATAGGGCACGGTGTGCGAGCCGCAGTCCTTGCCGATCAGCAAACTGTCGCACTGGGTGAAGTTGCGCACGCCCGTCGCCTTCGGGTGCACAGACACCAGACCGCGATAGGTCGAGTCCGACTTCCCCGCCGACACCGCCTTGGCGATGATCCGGCTCTTCGAATTCTTGCCCAGGTGGATCATCTTGGTGCCGGTGTCGGCCTGCTGATGTCCGTTGGTGATGGCGATCGAGTAGAACTCGCCCGAGCTCTCCTCGCCCTTGAGGATGCAGGACGGATATTTCCACGTCACCGCCGAACCGGTCTCGACCTGGGTCCAGCTGACCTTCGACCGGTCGCCCCGGCAGTCGGCGCGCTTGGTGACGAAGTTGTAGATGCCGCCCTTGCCCTCGGCGTCGCCGGGGTACCAGTTCTGGACCGTCGAATATTTGATCTCGGCGTCGTCCAGCACGACCAGTTCGACCACCGCCGCGTGCAGCTGGTTCTCGTCGCGCATCGGGGCCGTGCAGCCCTCCAGATACGAGACATAGCTGCCCTTGTCGGCGATGATCAGGGTGCGTTCGAACTGGCCCGTCTGGCTCGCATTGATGCGGAAATAGGTCGACAGCTCCATCGGGCATTTCACGCCCGGCGGGATGTAGACGAACGATCCGTCGGAAAAGACCGCGCTGTTCAGGGCCGCAAAATAGTTGTCCGAGACCGGCACCACCGATCCCAGATATTGCCGCACGAGATCAGGATATTCGCGCAAGGCCTCTGAAATCGGCATGAAAATCACCCCGACCTTGGCCAGCTCGGCCTTGAAGGTGGTGACCACGCTGACACTGTCGAACACCGCATCCACGGCGTATCGCGGCGCGCCCTCGACCCCGGCCAGAACCTCCTGCTCCTTCAGCGGGATGCCCAGCTTCTTGTAGATTTCCAGGATCTCCGGATCGACCTCGTCCAGTGACTTGGGCCCGTCCTTCTTTTTCGGCGCGGCGTAGTAGAACAGGTCCTGATAATCGACCGGCTCATATTTCACCGAGGCCCAGGTCGGCTCCTCCATCGCCAGCCAGCGCTCATAGGCGGCCAGACGCCATTCCAGCATCCACTCCGGCTCGCCCTTCTTCTCGGAGATGAAGCGCACGATGTCGGCATTCAGCCCGCGCGGCGCATATTCCGTCTCGATGTCGCTGGTGAAGCCGTGCTCGTATTTTTCGAGGGCGGCGACGGCGTCGATGGTTTCCTTGACGGCGGCCATTACGCAGCCTTCCCGGCCGCGCGAGCCTGGTGCTTGGCGTATGCGGCGACCCAGGCGTCGGCGAAACGCGTCCAGTCGTCCTCAGTCGTGCCCCAGCCGCCGGACACGCGGACGCCGCCGGTGGCGAGGTGGTGGTGGCCCATGGCGCTGATGGCCTTGCTGGGCTTGGTCTTGCCCGACGAACAGGCGCTGCCGGCCGAGACCATGACGCCGACGAGGTCGAGGGTGATCAGCTGCTGCGGGCTGTCCCAGCCCTCGACGGCCATGAACAGGGTGTTGGGCAGGCGCGGCACAGCGCCGCCGATGATGGTCGCGCCGGCCGCGGCGACCTTCGCCTCCGCCGCGTCGCGCCATGAGACGTGCGCCATGGAGGCGTCAAGGTCGCGGGCGGCGCAGTCGGCGGAGACGCCAAATCCGGCGATGCCCGGCACGTTCTCGGTGCCGGCGCGCAGGCCCCGCTCCTGCCCCGCGCCGTGCAAGGTGCGGATGATCGGAACGCCCTCGGCCGAGATCAGTGCGCCCACGCCCTGCGGACCGCCCAGCTTGTGCGCAGACAGGGTCAGGGTGTCGGCGCCGAGTGTGCGCATGTCGACCGGAATCTTGCCTGCCGACTGGATGGCGTCGACGTGCAGCCAGCCGCCGGCGGCGCGGGTCAGGGCTGCGGCCTCGGCGATCGGCTGGATGACGCCGCTCTCGTTGTTGGCGTGATGGATGGCCACCACGGCGCGGCCGGGACGGGCCAGGGCCTCAGCCAGCCAGGCCAGGTCGACGACGCCGTCCGCATCGACGGGGATGGTCTCGACCGGCTTGCCGGAAACGGCGGCAGCCTCGGCCACGCAGGGGTGTTCGGTCGCGCCGACGATCAGCCGCTCGCAACCGGCGGCGATGGCGCTGAGGATCGCCTGGGCGTTGGACTCGGTGCCGCCGGACGAGAAGACCACGGCGGTCGGATCGGCACCGACCAGATCCGCGACCTGGGCGCGGGCGTTCTCGATGCGGGCGCGGGCGCGGCGGCCTGCGGCATGCACCGCCGACGGATTGCCATTGTCAGCGAGCGCCGCCGCCATGACTTCCTGAACTTCAGGACGGACGAGGCCCGAGGCGTTGTAGTCGAGATAGACGCTCATGCCGCCACCCCCACGCCGCCCTGCGCCCCACGACGACGCGACCCGGTGCGGTTCAGGACCACGTCCTCCAGCGAAACGCCGGCAAGATAGCGATGAATCTCGTCGCCCAGATCCTCCCACAGATTGTGGGTGATGCAGCGCTCGCCGGCCATCATGCAGCCCTTGGGTGAGGAATGGCCGATGCAGCGGGTGGCGCGAATGGGTTCGTCCACGGCCAGGACGATCTCGGCCACGACGGTTTCCTGCGCGCCCTTGGCCAGACGATAGCCGCCCCCTGGGCCACGCACGCTCTGCACCAGACCGCCCTTGCGCAGGCGGGCGAACAGCTGCTCCAGGTAGCTCAGCGATATCTCCTGACGCGTGGCGATTTCGGCCAGCGAGACCGCGCGGTCGCCGCCGTTCTTGGCCAGATCGGCCATCGCCATCACGGCGTATCGTCCCTTGGTCGACAGACGCATTCCGCACCCTCAAAAATCTCGCGCTTTTCGGGGCCCTTGTGCTAAGACCCGCGCCTTCCGAACGGCGGCGCAGCGCCAGCGGGACTTAGAAAGTCCTACTGTCGTGGTCAAGTATTGCGGCGCCTCGAAACGACGATTGAACGGATTTTTCGAGCCCCATGCCTGAAGTCATCCTGCCCGGCGCCTCCGGCCGTATCGAAGGCCGCTATTCGCCCGGCAAGCGCCCGAACGCGCCCATCGCCCTGATCCTGCATCCCCACCCCAAGGCGGGCGGGCATATGAACAACCCGGTGGCGGTGACGCTGTACCAGCTGTTCCAGAAGCGCGGCTTCGCCACCCTGCGCTACAACAGCCGCGGCGTCGGCAAGTCGCAGGGCGAGTTCGACAGCGGCATCGGCGAACTGGCCGATGCGGCGACGGCGCTGGACTGGCTGCAGTCCAACAACCCCGCCGCCACCCAGACCTGGGTCGCCGGCTATCAGTTCGGGGCCTACATCGGCATGCAGTTGTTGATGCGCCGGCCTGAGACGGACGGCTTCATCTCGGTGTCGCCGCCCTCGAACATGTACGATTTCAGCTTCCTGGCCCCCTGCCCGGCCTCGGGTCTGTTCCTGCACGGCACCAACGACACCGTCGTGCCGCCGGTCGAAGTGGAGCGCGTGGTCAACAAGCTGCGCACCCAGAAGGGCATCATCATCGACTATGAGCTGGAAGAGGGCGCGACCCACTTCTGGCAGGACCATATCGACGCCGTCGACCGCCGCGTGGGCCTGTATCTGGACAAGCGTCTGGAAGAGAAGCCGGCCTGACGCCCGGCCATCGGGGACGGCCGGGCGAGGCGCGCTGGATCAGGCCGGGACCGGACAGTCCTGTCTCTGCGTCGCCAGTAGTCGGACGATGCGATCCTTGGCGGCCAGACGCTTCTTCTTGTACTCGGCGAGGCGCCCGGGATCGGGCCGTCTTGAGGCTTGCTCCATCTGGACGAGCAAGCTGAAGCGGGCATGGTCACGCCGCGCGCGGTAAAGCTGGATATGCAACATGGTGGTCTCCTCTGATGAGGAGCGCGCCCGGCCGCGACGGGCCTGCAGTAGGAGGGATGCCGCTTCAGGCCCCGCCACGCACCGAGCACGCTCGATGCGGTCCGACATCACGATCATCATGATCGCCAGAGGGTCCCGGTCCGCTGGCGACCAAACTAGCGTGGCCGTGGCGGGCCGCAACGCGACATTCCGGCGCGGGCTATCAGTACAGCAGGAACGGTTTCCGCTCTTCCACCCACGCCCGTTCGTCCGGCGTGGTGATCGCATCGAGTCCATCCGCCGTGGATGCCGGGTCATCGACCCATTCGCGCAGGCCCGGGCCGCCGTTGATGACGTCAATGGCGAGTTTGTCGAAGACGTATTCGTACGGGAAGTCGCGCCAAAGGGCGTAGTCGGGATACAGCCGCCGGATCGCCTTGAAGCCCAGCGCCTGGACCCGCCAGGGCTGGAAGGCCGCATGGCTATAGGCCGGATCGTCGACGTGGATCTGAACCCCGTTGCAAAGCTGGCCTGCATGCTTGTGGAACGTAGGTTGGAACCAGATGTCGCGCAGGCGACAGCCGTTGAGCCACTGCGGGGCAAACGCCTGCATCTCGGCGATCACCGCGCGGGCATCGATATCGGGGGCGCCGAACAGCTCCAGCGGCCGGGTCGTGCCCCGCCCTTCCGACAGGGTCGTGCCCTCGAGCATTACCGTCCCGGCATAGGCGCGGGCCATGGAGACGTTCGGGGCATTGGGACTGGGATTGATCCAGCTGCGCTCGCCCAGCGGCCAGCCGTAGCCGGGGGCGGCGTCGGGGGCCCAGCCCTGCATCTCGATGACGCGGTATTCCAGGTCGAGCTTGAACCGGTCGATGAACCAGTGGCCCATTTCGCCCAGAGTCATGCCATGGCGCATCGGCATGGGCCCGGCACCGACGAAGCTTTCGTAGCCGGGCAGAAGTGTCAGGCCCTCTACCGGGCGGCCGGCGGGGTTGGGCCGGTCCAGAACCCAGACCTCCTTGCCGTGCTCGGCGGCGGCTTCGAGCACATAAAGCAGGGTCGTGACGAAGGTGTAGATGCGGCAGCCCAGGTCCTGCATGTCCACCAGCAGGACGTCGAACGTGCCCATCCATTGCCCGCGGGGGCGACGGACCTCGCCATACAGGCTGAAGACCGGAATGCCGTGAACCGGATCGGTCTCGTCCGGGCTCTCCATCATATTGTCCTGGAGATCGCCCTTCATCCCGTGCTGCGGCCCGAAGGCGGCGCTCAGGGTGATGTCCGGGCACGCCGCCAGCGCATCCATCGAATGGGTCAGGTCCGCCGTGACCGAGGCCGGATGCCCCAGCAAGGCCACGCGCCGCCCCTTCAGCGCCGCGCGCAGCTCGGGTTCGGTCAGCAGCCGGTCAATGCCGAATTTCATGGAAGGTCCAGAACGAACGAGTCGGGATGATGAAAGTCAGGCTTACCCGGCGGATGGTTGAGAGCCCAATAAGAGATGACGCCGTTGATGTCCTCGATGACCGTCGAGAGGCCGAGAAGCCAAGCCCCGTCGCCAAGGTTCATGCGGTCCAGATCAAGTTGGGCCGACACAAAGAGCCGATCATGGTCCTGTTCACGAAGCTTGTTCGTTATCTCGACGCCGGGCTGGTGCTTCATTCCCTGCCGGTAGCCGTCGAAGGCATACACGGCCCACTGGCCCGACGGCGATTGATTGAACTCGAGATAGCCACCCTCCGGCCGCGCTATGAAGGCTTCAAAACAGGTCGTGCGCCAGAGCTCGTCGGCCCGTGACCACCGGACCCAGCCGGGGATGCGCAAGCCGGCGACGTCACCGGTGATCTCGAAATCCAGTGACAGGCTTTGTCGGCGGGGTCGTCCCACCGAAACGGCGATCTGAATTTCGGGCCCCGGCGTTTCCGGATGGGGCGTCAGGAAAACGCGGTCCAAGCTACGCCCCGAGATCATTAGCAATCCGTTCCAGCATTTCCGCCCCGCGCTGAGAGCGAGAGATCAGGCAGGGATCATTCCACTGGTTCTGAAAGGCGAAACGCTCGCCGCCGATGGTGACCTCAGCCGCCAGTACGAACCGACGGCGGCGCATCTTGCCGTAGCGCGCAGCGATAGCGGCCCGAACCGCTTCGGCATCGCCGGTCCCGAACTCCAGGGAGGCCGCACCGTCGGACAAGTGCTGGAGGGAGATGGCCACGGATCGACGGTTCCTTGGGCGGGCTGCCAAGCCTGTGCTACACGCCCCTTCCCTCCCAAGCCAAGCCTGATCCGATGACCGACACCGCCTTCAAGTCCGACTTCCTGCGCACGCTTCAGGCGCGCGGATACATCCACCAGATCACCCATCCGGCCGAGCTGGATGAGGCGGCGGCGACGGGCGTGGTCACCGGCTACATCGGCTTCGACGCCACGGCGCCCAGCCTGCATGTCGGATCCCTGATCCAGATCATGATGCTGCGCCGGCTGCAGCAGGCGGGCGGCAAGCCCGTGGTCATCATGGGCGGCGGCACGACCAAGGTCGGCGATCCGACCGGCAAGGACGCCTCGCGCCCTCACCTGTCCGACGAGACGATCCAGTCGAACATCGCCTCGATCAAGACCGTGTTCGAGAAGTTCCTGACCTTCGGCGACGGGCCGACCGACGCCATCCTGATCGATAACGACACCTGGCTGTCCAAGTACGGCTACATCGAGTTCCTGCGCGACTACGGCACCCACTTCACGGTCAACCGGATGCTGGCCTTCGACTCGGTCAAGCTGCGGCTCGAGCGCGAGCAGCCGATGACCTTCCTCGAGTTCAACTACATGCTGATGCAGTCGGTGGACTTCCTGGAGCTGAACCGCCGCAATGGCGTGACCCTGCAGATGGGCGGGTCGGACCAGTGGGGGAACATCGTCTCGGGCGTCGACCTGGTCCGGCGCGTGGACGGCAAGGCCGCCTTCGGCCTGACCACGCCCCTGCTGGCCACGGCATCAGGCGCCAAGATGGGCAAGACGGCCCAGGGGGCCGTCTGGCTGAACGCCGAAAGCCTCAGCCCCTATGACTACTGGCAGTTCTGGCGCAATGCCGAGGACGGCGACGTTGGCCGCTTCATGCGCCTGTTCACCGACCTGCCGCTGGACGAGATCGCGCGGTTGGAGGCTCTGGAGGGCGCGGCGATCAACGACGCCAAGAAGGCCCTGGCCGACGCGGCGACGACCATGCTGCATGGCGCGGATGAAGCGGCCAAGGCACGCGCTGCGGCCGAGGGCGCGTTCGAACGCGGCACGGTGTCGGCCGACCTGCCGACCGTCGAACTGCCTTCGGACGAGGTGATCGGTGCCATGGTCGCGGCGGTGGCGACGAAGGCCGGGCTGACGGCGTCGAACGGCGAGGCGCGGCGCCTGGCCCAGGGCGGCGGCCTGCGTCTGAATGACGAGGCCATCATGGACGGCGCGCGCCTGATCGAGACGGGCGACATGAAAGACGGCGTCATCAAGCTGGCCGCCGGCAAGAAGAAGATCGTTTTGGTGAGGCCCCTATGACCATCGAACCCGGATCGCCTGCCCCCGCTTTCGACCTCGCCACCGACGGCGGTGGGCGGATTTCGCTGGTCGGACTGAAGGGCCCGGTGGTGCTGTATTTCTACCCCAAGGCGGACACCCCGGGCTGCACCACGGAAGGTCAGGATTTCAGCGCCCTGATCAGCGACTTCGCCAAGGCAGGCGCGACGGTCATCGGCGTGTCCAAGGACACGGTGAAGAAGCTCGACAAGTTCAAGGCCAAATATGACCTGAAGGTCGTGCTGGGCTCCGACGAGGACGGCGCGGCGTGCGAGGCCTGGGGCGTCTGGGGCGAGAAGACGCTCTATGGCCGCGTCTATATGGGCATCGAGCGGGCGACCTTCCTGATCGGTGCCGATGGTGTGGTGAAGCGGACCTGGCGCAAGGTGTCCGTCAAGGGTCACGCTGCCGAGGTGCTGGAAGCCGTCCGCGCCCTGTAAATCTGTTCGCACGGCAGCGGACACTGCTCGCCGAACCGGGAAATCAGATTCGCGGATACGCCTGAGAGGCGAGAATCTCGTCAAGTGACCACCGTTATTCGTGCGTGGCCAAGTAAAGATGGTTAAGAATGCGTGAACAGTATTGCTGTGGCGCCACGGGGGTCGCATAACGTCGTCCCAACGTTGGGGCGTTGCGTATGGACGATCAGCAGAGTTCCGGGAATCGATCGCTTTTTGATCGGTGGTTTCCCGTTCGGTACCTCTATCTTCGCAGTGGCGAGGATGTGAAGGCGGTCGCCCTGACCCCAGGGCGCCAGCTCATGATCGCCCTCGGTGCCCTCGCCTTCGCCGGATGGACCGTGGTGTCGTCGGGCGGCTTTGTCTTCGACATGGTCAACCAGGCCAAGGCGGGCGACGCCCTGTCACAGGCACGGGCCGCGTCAGAGCGACTGAACGCCGACCTTCAGGCCCGGCTGGACACCGCCATCGTGCGCATGAGCGCCACCACCGGCTCGCTGGACGAGATGGCCCAGATGGTTGAGCGCCGACACGCGGCCCTGACCACCGTCATGACCATGTTCCACGGGGTCGAGGGCGCGGAGCATGAACTGCGCCCCGCCACTCCCAGGGCCGACGGCACGCCGGTACAGCGCATCGTCGCCGTGCGCATGGACCAGGAGCGACTGATCGACCGCGCCGAGAGCGTGGCCCAGACGCGGGCCGAGCGCCTGCGCCTCGCCTTCCGCCTGGCCGGCCTGAACCCGTCCGCCTATTCGCCTCAGGGCAAGGGTCTGGGCGGGCCGCTGGTTGATGCGGGCGATCCTCGCGCGCTGGCGGCCATTCTGGACGTGGATGAGCCCTTTGCCATCCGCATTCGCCATGCGGCGGACAATCTGTCGGACATGCGCAACCTGGCCGATGCCGCCGAAGGGCTGCCCTTCCACCGTCCGACACAGGCGCGCACCACCTCAGGCTTCGGCGTGCGGTTCGATCCGTTCAACGGACGGCCCGCCCTGCACCAGGGCCAGGACTTTGCGGCACCGCTGGGGTCGCCGATTTATGTGACGGCTCCCGGAGTTGTGAGTTTTGTCGGCGTCCGTTCAGGGTATGGCAACACCGTTGAGGTAGACCATGGTCGCGGTTTCAAGACGCGCTACGCCCATCTGAACTCCATGGCGGTACGAGCCGGCCAGACGGTCACGCTTGGCCAGCGCATCGGCGCCATGGGAACCACCGGTCGATCGACCGGCGTCCACCTTCACTACGAGGTGTGGATGAACGGCCGTCCCCAAAACCCCGCCCGCTTCATGAGAGCCGGAGACCAACTTGTTCAATAAGACCAAATCCCCCGCCCCGGCCGATACGGGTCGTTCCAACAGCCCGGCGATCCCGCCGCTGCCGGATCTGCCCAGCCCCGGCGCCGCGCCAGTGCGCTCGGCCGCCCCGTCGCCCGGCCCTGCGCGCGGCCTCTCGACCCTGTCCGGCGACCTTCAGTTTGAAGGCAATGTCTCGGGCGGCGGCGATCTGCAGGTCGACGGCCAGATCAAGGGCGACGTCCGCGTCGGCCGCCTGATCGTCGGTGAGACCGGCGCCATCGAGGGCGGCGTCACCGCCGACTATCTCGAGGTGCGCGGCCGCATCGTCGGTGCCGTCAACGGCAAGCAGGTGAAGCTGGTTTCGACCGCCTATGTCGACGGCGACATCACCGCCGAGCAACTCTCGATCGACGTCGGCGCCTATTTCCAGGGCCGCTGCATCCAGGGCCGCCGCGATGCGCCGCGTCCGTCGGCTCCGGCCCCCTCGGCTGCCCCCGAGGCCGCGCCGCAGGTCATCAGCATGGGCCCGGCGGCCTAAGCCGACCGAAACCTGAGAAGACAAAAGGCCCCGGAGCGATCCGGGGCCTTTTTCATGAGTCGACTGTCGAGCCCCGCGTCTCACCCACTCGAGCCGCGAGCGCCGCGCCCATGAAGGCGTCGAGGTCGCCGTCGAGAACGCCTTGGGTGTCTGACGTTTCGACGTTGGTGCGCAGGTCCTTGACCATCTGGTACGGCTGCAAAACGTAGGACCGGATCTGGTGACCCCAGCCGATGTCGGTCTTGGCGTCCGCGAGCGCCTGGGCCGCAGCCTCGCGCTTCTGAAGCTCCAGCTCGTACAGACGCGCGCGCAGCATCTTCCAGGCCTGTTCACGGTTCTGGTGCTGGGAACGGCCGGCCTGACAGGCGACGACGGTGTTGGTGGGGACGTGCGTCAGGCGCACGGCTGAATCCGTCTTGTTGATGTGCTGACCGCCGGCACCGGACGCGCGATAGGTGTCGGTGCGCACATCGGACGGGTTGATGTCGATCTCGATGGCGTCGTCCACGACCGGCGACACCCCGATGGAGGCGAAGGAGGTGTGGCGCTTGGCGGCGGCGTCATAGGGGCTGATGCGGACCAGACGGTGCACGCCCGATTCCGACTTCAGCCAGCCATAGGCGTTCGGCCCCTCGATCAGGATGGTGGCCGACTTGATGCCAGCCTGATCGCCCGATTCCTCGGCCTCGATGGTGACCTCATAGCCGTGGGCGCGGGCCCAGCGGGAATACATACGCAGCAGCATCCCGGCCCAGTCGCAGCTTTCGGTGCCGCCGGCACCGGAGTTTACCTCCAGATAGGCGTCGTTGCCGTCGGCCTCGCCGGACAGAAGGGCCTCGAGCTCGGCGCGACCGGCGCGGTCCTTGATGGCCTTCAGCTGGGCGCGCGCTTCTTCCAGCGTCGCCTCGTCGCCTTCCTCATCGGCCATTTCAGAGAGCATGACCCCCTCCTCCAGCCCGGTCTCCATTTCGCGGACCGTGGTGACTGAGGCTTCCAGCTTGGAGCGTTCGCGCGATACCGCCTGGGCGGCCTCGGGGTTGTCCCACAGGGTCGGGTCCTCGACCCGGGCGTTCAGCTCATCGAGCTTTCGTAGGGCGACATCCCAGTCAAAGACGCCTCCTGAGCAGAGCGATGCTCTGCTCGATGTCGGCCTTCATGGCCTCGACATCCGGTCTCATCGCGATCTCCGGCGATACAAATGGGCCGCGCCCCGCGATGGATCACGGGGCGCGGCGATGGGGCTTACCTAGAGGCTTAGTAGAGGCCGCTCAAGTCCTCCGCCGGCTCCTTGCGGGGCGGCGGGGCCGTGGTCGGGGGCGGACCGGCTTCCTGGCGGGCCTTTTCCTCCTGCTCGCGGCGGACGACATCCTCGTAGTTCTGCGGGCCGGGGGGCAGCGGCTCTTCGACCGGAACCTCACGGTGACGGTTCTCAGTGCCCTTGCGGAAGGCCTCCTCGATGCCGCCGACGGTGCGGAACACCGCATCGCGCGGACGGATGAAGGGCCGCGCCGGGCGGCGTTTCAGGGCCACCTGCATGAAGTCTGTGAAGATCGGCACGGGCGTCGCTGCGCCGGTCTCGCCCGAGCCCAGGGGGCGGTTGTCGTCGAAGCCGATGAAGACCCCGACCACGATGTCAGTGGTGAAGCCAACGAACCAGGCCGAACGGTATTCGTTGGTGGTGCCGGTCTTGCCCCCGACCCAACGGCCCAGGCCGCGAGCGCTGGCGGCGGTTCCGCGCTGGACCACGCCTTCGAGCATCGAGCTCATCTGATAGGCGGTGATCGGGTTGATGACCTGCTCGCCGCGTTGGGCCAGACGAGGCGATTCCTGGCCGTTGAACGGGCGGCCGCACTCGCGGCACTGACGCTGGTCGGCGCGATAGATGGTCTCGCCGTTCCGGTCCTGGATCATCTCGATCAGATAAGGCTCAATGCGGCGGCCGCCGTTGACGAAGGCGGCGTAGGCGGCAGTCAGCTTGTAGGGCGTGGTCTCACCCGCACCCAGCGATACCGACAGGTTGGGCTGAAGGTTGTCGGCCACACCCATACGATCTGCCAGGGCGACGACGTTTCGCATGCCGATGTCGTCGGCCAGACGCACGGTCATGACGTTGCGCGACAACTCCAGCCCCCGGCGCAGGGTCTGCGGGCCGTAGTATTCGCGGCTGTAGTTCTCCGGGCTCCAGCGCGTGCCGTTGGGGCCGCCGGCGAAGCTGATCGGGGCGTCCAGCACGATCGAGGCCGGGGTGTAGTCCGCCTCCAGCGCCGTCGCATAGACGATCGGCTTGAAGGCCGAGCCCGGCTGGCGTTTCGCCTGGGTGGCACGGTTGAAGCTCGAGAGCGCGTGGGAATAGCCGCCCACCATCGCCAGCACCCGGCCGGTCTGGGGATCCATGGCCACCAGCGCACCGTTGACGGCCGGCACCTGTTTCAGGGCGAACTGGCCGCGCTGAGGCTCGACGAAGATCAGATCGCCGCGCTTCAGCGGGCGGTTAGCGTTCGCCCAGGCGGCGTCCGACGCAATCAGAGTGCCGGTCTCGTTATCCTTGGCGGTGCGGACGCGGACGGTGTTACCTGACACGCTCTCCACTGCGGCGGCACGCCAGGCACGGCGTTCGGCGGGGACAGTCTTCTTCAGGGCAGCGGCTTGCCAGCCCTCCGCAAAATCTGTTGTACCCCAGGCACCGCGCCAGCCGTGGCGGCGATCGTAATTCTCAAGCCCCTTCATCAGGGCGTCGCGCGCCGCCGACTGAAGCTCCGGATCAAGCGTGGTGCGCAGGTAATAGCCGCCGCCATTGACCTTTTCCTTGCCGAAGCGAGCCGTGGCCTGGCGCCGGGCCTCCTCGACGAAGTAATCGGCGTCGCGGTAGGCGGCGCGCTGGGGGGCCTCATTGGCCTTCAGCGGCGTGTTCAGAGCCAGAGTCAGTTCGGCATCATCGATGAAGCCGTTCTGGTTCATTTCGCGCAGCACCCAGTCACGGCGGCCCTTGGCGGCCTCGGGGTGCTTACGGGGATCGTAATTGTTCGGCCCCTTGGGAAGGGCAGCCAGGAAGGCGGCTTCAGCCGGAGTCAGCTGTTGCAGCGACTTGCCGAAGTAGTTGTAGGCCGCCGACGCCACGCCATAGGAGCGGTAGCCGAGGAAGATCTCGTTCAGATAAAGCTCGAGGATCTGCTCCTTCGACAGGGTCGCCTCAAGCCGGCTGGAAAGGATGGCCTCCTTCAGCTTGCGGTTCAGGCTGGCTTCGCTCGACAGGACGACGTTCTTGGCCACCTGCTGGGTGATGGTCGAACCGCCCTCCAGCCGCCGGCCGGTCAGGACGTTGAAGATATTCTTGAACATGGCCCGGCCGATGCCGGATACGTCGATGCCGCCGTGGGTGAAGAAGTTGCGGTCCTCGGCAGCCAGGAAGGCCTCGACCACCGTCGTGGGGATCTGGTCGTAGGAGACATAGATGCGGCGCTCTTCCGAGAACTCGCCGATCAGGGTGCCGTCGCCGGCGTAGACGCGCGTGGCCGTCGCCGGGCGATAGTCAGCCAACTCTCCCGCATCCGGCAGGTCATGGAACAGCCAGGCGGCGTAGATCGCCAGGACCAGTCCAGCCACAGCGATAGCGCCCAACAGGCCGATACCGGCCATGACGAGCCACCGCTCGGCGATCTTCACCTTGAAATCCGACAGACGCATCTGACCGGTTTAGCCCGCGTCGGGGCTGCCGGGAAGAGCTAGCGCGCGCCGCCGGTTTCCGGCGCTCCGGCATACATCACCGGGGCCGATAATTCGGTGAAATAGGCGTCGATTCCCTGGGCCACCGCGCGCATCAACTGACGCCGATGGCCACTGTCGTTGAGGAAGCGCTCGTCCTCGGGATTGGTGATGAAGCCCATCTCCAGCAGGACCGCCGGGACATCGGGTGCCAGAAGCACGGCCAGGCCGGCGTCACGGTGACTGCGGCGCAGCAGCGGATGGTCCGCCTCCTCGATCTCGGTCAGCAGGGTGCGCGCAAACTGGGCCGAGCGGTTCTGGGTCGCGCGCTGGGTCATGTCGAGCAGGATTCGGTCCACCGACGGGTCTCGGCCCGGCAGATTAAGGCTGCGGTGCCAGTCGTCGCGGCGGGTGAACTCGCGCACCGCCCGACCCGCGCCCTGTTCGGACAAGGTGTAGACCGAGGCCCCGCGGGTGGCCGGATCGGCCCCGGCATCAGCGTGCAGAGAGATGAACAGGTCCGCCCCGGCGTTCCGGGCGATGCGGACCCGCTGGTAGAGATCGACATAGACATCGGTTTCGCGGGTCAGGCGGACACGATAGCGGCCCGTGCGCTCAAGCTCGCCCTTCAGCGCCAGCGCGGCGGCCAGGGTCACGGCGCTCTCACGCGAATGGGCCCCCGAGGCCCCCGGGTCATGGCCGCCGTGACCGGCGTCGATAACGATCAGCGGCCGCTCGGCGCGTGCTGACGGTCGCTGCGGGGCGGTAGGACGGGTCGCTTCGGGTTGGCGCGGCGTCGCGCGGCCCGTGGATTTCAGGTCGATCACGTAGCGGTAGTGGTTCACCCCGTCGCCGGGAGGCAGCAGAAAGCGGCGCTCGATCTCGGCGGCACCGGCCAGATCCAGCTCGACGCGCGCGTTTCCAACCGCGCCTGCCACACGCCAGCCGCGTACGAGGCCAGAACCCTGCCCGCCCCGGGCGCGGCCCGGTTGAACGCCGCGAAGGCCCAAGACCACGCGGGCGGCACCACCCGCCTCAACGACTTCGCCTCGGGCCGAGGTTTCGAGATCGACCACGACGCGGGTGCGCTCTGCATCACCGCCGAAGCGGATCTGCAGCACATCTCCCGCAGCGCCCGTCGCCAGACCACGGCCGGCGAACAGGCCGACGAGCAGCACGACTGCCATCGCAAGCGCGGTCATCGACCACTCGCGGACGCCCCACTGCGACAGGTTAAGACGCGTTTGCCCGGTCATTCTGACGGAGACCCACCTTATTCGTTGGGATCAATCTGGCAGAAGAGCCTGTCCATTCGGTTAAGGCCCTGATCTGGGTCCATGCGCCTTTCAATTCACGTGTCGCGTCACTATGCTTTGTTCCGTCAGCGTTTGATCGCGTCCGCCATACGGCAAAGGACGCGCCCTCACCGCCGACGGACTTTCACCGATCCGAGAAACGTCAGGCTCAGGCCGGATGCTTCGACGACCGGGATCGGGACGCCCTTATCGGCGCGTCCGGTCCCAGGACGCTGCATAACCATGGGCCTGACCGCCTGCGCTCCCACCCGGTCTGACACGACCATCTTCGCCCACGGCTTCGCGCCGGGCGACGGGACTTCGCGCGCATTCGCCCATTCCCCCCTACCCATTCGGCGAGCCGCCACTGCCCAAGAAGGCACGGCCCGAGCGCGCCAGAGAGAGACTATCCATGTCAAAGACCATGTTGATCGACGCCGCCCACGCGGAGGAAACCCGCGTCGCGATCGTCGAGGGCCGTCAGGTCGAGGAATTCGACTTTGAATCCCGCGCGAAGCGCCAGCTTCGCGGCAATATCTATCTCGCCAAGGTCACCCGCGTAGAGCCCAGCCTTCAGGCTGCGTTCGTCGAGTATGGCGGCAACCGCCACGGCTTCCTGGCCTTCAACGAGATCCACCCGGACTACTACCAGATCCCGGTCGCCGACCGCGAAGCCATCATGGCCGAGGCGCATTCGGACGACGATCACGACGACGAGCACGCCCGCGACAGCGACGACGGCGACTCCGAAGGCGGGATGGCCGAAGAGGAACGCCTGAAGCGCCGCCTGATGCGCCGCTACAAGATCCAGGACGTCATCAAGCGCCGGCAGGTCATGCTGGTGCAGGTCGTGAAAGACGAGCGTGGCGGCAAGGGCGCGGCCCTGACCACCTGGCTGTCGCTGGCCGGCCGGTACTGCGTGCTGATGCCCAACACCGGCAAGGGCGGCGGCATTTCGCGCAAGATCACCCAGGCGACAGACCGCAAGCGCCTGAAGGCCGCCGCGGCCGCCCTGGACGTGCCGCACGGCATGGGCCTGATCATCCGTACGGCCGGTGCCAAACGCACCAAGGCCGAGATCAAGCGCGACTACGAATACCTGCTTCGTCTGTGGGAGACGATCCGCGAGACGACCCTCGCCTCCCACGCCCCCTCGCTGATCTACGAGGAAGAGAACCTGGTCCGGCGCGCCGTGCGCGACATGTTCGACAAGGATTTCGACGGCATCCAGGTGGAAGGCGTCGAAGGCTTCAAGGAAGCCCGCGACTTCATGCGCGTGCTGATGCCTGCACAGTCGAAGAAGGTGCACCTCTACACCGGCTCCAAGCCCCTGTTCGCGGCCAACGGCATCGAAGAGCTGCTGACCCAGATTCACCAGCCGGTCGTGCCGCTGAAGTCCGGCGGCTATCTGGTGATCAACCAGACCGAGGCCCTGGTCGCGATCGACGTCAACTCCGGCAAGTCGACCAAGGAGCGCAACGTCGAGGCCACGGCGTTCAAGACCAACTGTGAAGCCGCCGTAGAGGCCGCTCGCCAGCTTCGCCTGCGCGACCTCGCCGGCCTGATCGTCATCGACTTCATCGACATGGATGAGTCGAAGAACAACCGCACGGTCGAGAAGATCCTGAAGGACGCCCTGTCCACCGACCGGGCCCGCATCCAGATGGGCAAGATCTCCAGCTTCGGCCTGATGGAGATCAGTCGGCAACGCCGGCGACTGGGCGTGATCGAGGGTGCCACCGAGGCCTGCCCGCACTGCCAGGGTGCCGGACGCATCCGCTCGGCCGAGAGCGCGGCCCTGATGGTGCTGCGCGCCGTGGACATCGAGGCGGGCCGCAACGGCGCCGGGTCGATCAACCTGCGCGTCTGCACCAACGTCGCCCTCTACATCCTGAACCACAAGCGGGACTATCTGCAGCGCCTGCTGGAACGCCGCGGCCTGAACGTGGTGATCCAGATCGACGACCGTCTGGCCCAGGGCGAGCATGGCATCGATCGCACCGAGACCAACGAAGACTTCGTTCCCGCCGATCCGGTCGCGGCGATCGATTTGAACGATGATTTCGACGACAGCTTCGTCGACGAATACGAGGACGAGGAAGACGACGAGGACTTCGGCCCGGACGAGGACGAGGATCGCGAGGACAGCGACGACGACCAGGCGCGCGAGCGCTCCGAGCGTGGCGGCGAAAGCCGTGGCCGGGATCGCGGTCGGGGCCGCGGTCGTGGCCGCAGCGGTCGTGGCCGCAGCGAGGGCGGCTCTGCTGACGGCGAGGGCACAACACCCGCCGCCGCATCCGACGACGATGACGACAGCGAGGCCGGCCGGCGCCGCCGCCGGGGCCGCCGGGGCGGTCGCCGCGTGCGCGAGGACGGCGACCGCGACGGCTTCACCTGGGTGCGCGGGCGCACCCCGTCGCTGGAAGACCCCTATGTCTGGTTCGACCCGATCAATCCGCACGGCGACGCGCCGCGCGCCGAGACCGCCGAGCGGCCAGAGAGCCTCGCGGCTGTTGCCGATGCCGGTCCGGACGGTGAGCGCGAAGGCGGCCGCCGCCGTCGCCGCCGCGGCAGGGGCCGGGGCGAGCGTGGCACCGGACAGGAGGCCCGTGCCGCGACCGAAGGCATGACGCTGGAGGGTGACATCGACGCCCCTATCGCAACCCGGGTCGAGGAAGCGGCTGAAGAGACGGCTCCCATAGAGGCCGCCGAAGCGCCCAAGCGCCGCCGGGTGCGCCGCAAGGCCGCCTCTGACGTCGCCGCAGAGGCCGCGCCGGAAGCCGAAGCCGTCGAACTGGACGTCACCCCGGTCGAGGCCGCTGAAGAGGCCGCCGAAGAGGTCGCTGTCGAGGCTGAGCCGGAACCTGCCCCCGAACCTGAGGCTGTCGTGGTCGCAGAGCCGATCGCAAAGCCCGAGCCCGAGGTCGATATCGCCGCAATTATCGCTGACGACCCGGCCCAGATCGCCGCCCCGCCTGAAAAGCCCAAACGTGGGTGGTGGCGTCGGTGAGAATGACGGACTAGGTTGGTGCAGCGGGACGGGGGCGTCAGTCGCTTAGGAGGTCCGTCATGACCTGGCTTTCCCGCGTCGCCGCCCGCACGGCAGCCGCCGTCGGCACTGCCCTCGCCATAATGGCTGCCGCCGTCCCCGCACAGGCCCAGTCCTTCATCCGTGACACCGAGGTCGAGGGTATCATCCGCGAGTGGTCGGACCCGGTCTTCGTGGCCATGGGTCTCGAGCCGGACGAGATCGAGATCCTGCTGATCAACGACAGCGAGTTGAACGCCTTCGCCACGCGTGGGCGGATCCTGGGCCTGAACACGGGCCTGATCCTGCAGACCAAGAACCCGAACCAGCTGCTGGGCGTCATCGCCCACGAGGCCGGGCACATCAAGAACCGCCACACCCTGCGCGACGGGGCCCAACAGGCGGGTATGCAGCCGATGCTGATGACCATGGCGCTGGGTGCCCTGGCCGCCGCCGCGGGTGCACCCGACGCCGCCGCCGTTCTGCTGGGCAGCAGCCAGTATTTCGGCACCCTCAGCGCGCTCCGCTACATGCAGAGCCAGGAGGGCGAGGCCGACCTCAGCGGCCTGCGCGCCCTGGATCGTGCGGGCCTGTCAGGTCGCGGTCTGATGGAATTCTTTGAGAACTTCCGCTCGCAGGAGGTGTTCTCGGACGCACGACGCTATCCCTATTTCCGCAGCCACCCCCTGTCGTCGAACCGGATCGAGGCGCTGCGCCGCCCGGTTGAGCAGGCCGCAAACTACGCTGTCGTGGACACGCCGGAACAGCTGGCCCAGCACGCCCTGATCGTGGCCAAGATCCGCGCCTTCATGAATTCGCCGACGGAAACCCTGTGGACTTATCCGTCGTCCGACACCTCGCCCGCCGCCCGTTATGCCCGCACCATCGCGTGGTACCGCGACGGCCAGACTGACAAGGCGCTGGATTCTATCGACGCCATGCTGGGCGAGCAGCCGGACAACCCCTACTTCTGGGAGCTGAAGGGCCAGATCCTGTTTGAGGAAGGCCGCGCCGAGGAGGCCGTCGTCGCCCACCGCCGCTCGGTCGAGCTGAAGCCTGACGCGCCGCTGCTGCGCATCAATCTGGGCCACGCCCTGATCGAGACCAACAAGCCCGAAAACCTGGAAGACGCTGTCGCCCAGCTAAAACGTGCCTCGGCGCTGGAGCCCGAAAACTCTCTGGCCTGGCGCCTGCTGGGTCAGGCCTACGCCAGCCAGGGCAAGGAGGGCGAGGCGCGTCTGGCCTCGGCCGAATACTACTTCTCGATCGGACGTCAGGATCAGGCGACCCAGTTCGCCCTCCGCGCCCGGGACATGCTGGACCGCAACACCATCGAATGGCGGCGCGCCATGGACATCGTCCTGGCCTCGGGCGCGACCATGGACGACATTGAAGCGATGGATCGGCAGCAAGAACGCCGTCGTC
Source organism: Brevundimonas sp. (assembly GCA_046294385.1). Classification (GTDB taxonomy): domain Bacteria; phylum Pseudomonadota; class Alphaproteobacteria; order Caulobacterales; family Caulobacteraceae; genus Brevundimonas. The sequence continues at coordinate 24,154 of JBKBJW010000007.1, forward strand.
CCCAGGGCGTGATCGCGCCCGGCGGCGTCCACTAAAGACCACAGGGTTCCCATGACCGACGAGACCTCCCGGCCCGCCGCTCCGTCCGCTTGGCTGAATTCGCCCTGGCTGGCCCCTGCAGCCCTCATCATCGCCGTGATGGCTCTGGTGCTGACAGGCGTGCAGGCCTTCGGCGGGTTCGACGCCCGGGTGCGTGCCTATCTGCTGGCCAATCCTCAGATACTCGTCGAGGTGAACACGGCCCTGCAGCAGCGCGAGGCCGAGCAGCGCGCCGAGGCCGTGAACATTGCCGCCGCCGCCAATCCGGGCCTGCTGGCCATCGATCCGCGCGATCCCACCTTCGGCCCCGCCAACGCCAAGGTGACAGTGATCGAGTTCTTCGACTTCCGATGCCCGGGCTGCAAATCGGTGGCACCGGAGTTCGTGGCCCTGATGGAGGCGCATCCCGACGTGCGCTTCGTGTTCAAGGACTGGCCGATCCTGGATTCGCCCGATGACGACACCTCGCAATACGCTGCCCGCGCGGCGCTGGCGGCGCACCGGCAAGGCAAATACCTGCCGGTCTACCAGGCGTTGTTGGCCGAACCGGGCCTGACCCGCGAGAGCATCGACGGTATTCTTGCGGCCAACGGCGTTGACATGACCGCGGCACGAGCGGCGATGAACTCACCCGAGATGACCCGGCACCTGACGGACATCCACACGGTCGGCCGCACCCTTGGACTGATCGGAACCCCGACCTTCTTCATCAACGGCCGCACCACGAAGAGCATCGCGCCGGACGAGGTCAACGCGGCAATCGAGGCGGCGAAGAAGGGCTAGGCCAGCGCCAGGCTCATCGCTCCGCCGATCCATTCGACGCGGGACAGACGGCGCGCCTCGGCAGCACCGGCGGCGTTGCCGAGCGCCTCCTCGGCCTCGGCCAGCACGAAGTAGCTGTAGGGATCGCCCGGCCAGTCCTTCAGCAGTTCCAGCACCTTGTCACGGGCACCCGCGGCGTCTCCGGAGGCCAGCATGGCGGCGGCCAGACTGCGCCGCGTCGGGTACCAGATGATCGGGGGGTCGCCGCCCTCATCTTCCTTGCCCTGGATCTCGGCGGCACGGCCAAAGGCAGTCATGGCGGCGGCCCAGTCGCGCTCGATCATGGCGGCGCGGCCTTCCAGCACGCGCTGAGAAATCTCGGTGAATTCCTGGCGCGCGTCGGCCATCGGGCCGGTCTTGAAGCCCTCGGTGTCGCGAATTTGCCGGATAGCTTCAGCCTCGGCGCGGACGGCGGCGGCGTCCCCGGCGCGGGCGGCGGCCTCGCCCCGGGCGTAACGCCAGCTGATGCGCAGCAGGGGATGGGTCTCGGGCGGCTCAGGCAGGGCCGCCACCTGCGCTGCATCGCCGTACCGTCCGTAGAGGGCATAGGCGTTGTTGGCCATCATCTTACGCCACAGGTTGTCTGCGGGCGTGTCAGGATAGGTTTTCAGGAACCACTCGGCGAGCGCCAGACCCTCTCCCGCCCCGCCGGCCATCAGGGCACCGCCCATGCCGAAGTGGATGTTGTGCCCGTGCAGCGGCATGCCCGGCACCCCGCCCGGCGGCCTTGCCAGCCCGTCATAGCGCAGGTCCAGCGCCACGGCGTTCACGTTCGAGCGCATGGCGTCCTTGTAACGGCCCACGCGATAGAAGGTGTGCGACGGCATGTGCACCAGATGGCTGGCACCCGGGGCCAGGGCCGCCAGCCGCTCACCATAGGGAATGGCCTTGTGCGGGTCGTCCGACCATTCCGTCAGGTGGATGTAGAGGTGGATCGCGCCGGGATCATCGGGCGCATGGGCCAGCGTGCCCTCCAGTATCTCCATGGCACGGGTGATACCGGGGTCGGCGGCCTTGCCGTCGTCATCCCACCATTCGTCGGCCTGCATCATCCAGGCGTCGGCGGTGACGGCGGCGACGCTGATGTCGTTGGGGTTGCGGCGGGCAATGCGGTCCATGGCGCGGGCGAACCGGGCGGCGCGACTATCCTCGCGCCCCGAGTAGCGCTGGATCAGGGCGTCGATCATCTGTTTGTGCAGGGCCGGGGAACGACGCGCCATGCGTCGGGCGTCCCGGGCGATGGCGAGCGCCTGCTTGCGCGCCTCCTCCCCGCCACCGCCGCCGTTCAGGTTTGGCCCCATCGCCCAGGCCTCGCCCCAGGCACACATGGCACAGGCGGGGTCGATCATCCGCGCCCGGCGGAAGGCGCGCACGGACTCTGAGTGTTCGAACGCCCAGCGCAGGCGAACGCCGTGATTGAACCAGGCCTGGGCCTCGGGGTTGGTCGTGTCGATGATAAAGCCACCCGAGCCGAAGCCATCGACCATGACCATGTCGCCAACCGGCGCGCCGCTGATCTGACCAGCCGGACCGCAGACCTGCGGCCGTTCGATCAGGGCCAGAGCCGCCGCCTCGGCCGCAGCATCGGCCGTGGAATCCGCCACAGCGGGCGCCACGCCCAGCGCCAGAAGAGCCGATCCGGCCAGAAGCAGGTGTCGCATGAACTTTCCCCCAGGTTCTGGGAGAGTGTCGATCAATCCGGCGCCGCCGCCAACCCCTCAGAGCGTCGGCAAGCTGTAGGCCAGGTCGTAGTGGTGCTCGCCGTCGGGAGTAACAGTCAGGACGAACTCACCCTCAATCCCCGTCAGCGCGCCGGTGCCCGAGTTCGGCACCACGGTGATCGACAGAGTGTAGCCCTCCGGCGTCATGTCACCGCGATGGGCCATCATGAAGGCCCCTTCCCTGCCGTCCAGAACACCGACGACCCTTTCAATGGCCACATAGGTTCCGGTGTCCTGCGATCCGGCCGGGCCGCCCGCCAGCATCTGGCCCACACCCGTGCCGCTCAAGCCTCCGGAGAAGGTCTTGCTCAGAGTGTAGCGTGACAGACCGAGCCCGGCCTCAACCGCCTCCTCGTCCCCCACCGCCATCTGCACATCGAAGGTTCCCGTCGCGTGAATGACCACGCGGTCTTGCGCCAGCGCCGACCCGGCGAAGCCGACACCCGCGATAATCGCGCCCACGAGCAGGATCAGGGCCAGATAGCCTCGCGTCGTCAGCGCCCGCATGATCGCCCTTCCTGGAACATTTCAGGAACGATGCGCCGCTCGGCCGCGGTCGTCAAGCCTCAGATCAGGCCCGCCAGAGGCGACGACGGGTCCGCATACATCCGGCGCGGCATCCGCCCGGCCAGATAACCCTGACGCCCGGCGATCACCGCATGCTTCATGGCGCTGGCCATCAGGATCGGATCCTTGGCGCCGGCGATGGCGGTGTTCATCAGCACGGCGTCGCAGCCCAGCTCCATCGCCAGGACCGCATCCGAGGGCGTGCCGACGCCCGCATCGACCAGTACGGGCACCCCGGCCTGTTCGACAATCAGACGGATGTTGACGCGGTTCTGGATGCCGAGCCCCGAGCCGATCGGCGCGGCGGCGGGCATAATGGCGGCGGCCCCCGCCTCCTCCAGCCGCTTGGCGAACACTACGTCGTCGGTGCAGTAGACCATGACGTCGAAGCCGTCGGCGACCAGCAGTTCCAGCGCTCTGAGGGTCTCTGTCATGTCGGGATAGAGGTGTGCGGTGTTCGACAGCACCTCCAGCTTGACCAGGTTCCACCCCCCCGCCTCGCGCGCCAGACGCAGGGTCCGCACCGCGTCCTCGCCGGTGAAACACCCGGCGGTGTTGGGCAGGAAGGTGAAGCGGTCAGGCTTCACATAGTCGACCAGCATCGGCTGGCTGGGGTCGCTGAGGTTCACGCGGCGCAGGGCCACCGTCACGATCTCGGCCCCCGCAGCCTCCGCGGCGGCGGCGTTCTGGGCATAGTCGGCATATTTGCCGGTGCCGACGATCAGTCGGGACGAGAAGGTCCGTCCGGCGACGGTCCAGGAGTCTTGGGAAGTGGTCATGCGCCGCTTCTAGCGGGTCGATACGCGCATGCGAAGCGCCGGCACACGATCATGCCGCAGGGCAGGCAATGGGTTTGGCGGGATCGTCCCACATCATCACCGGCTGACCCGTCAGTGAGGCCTCGATTGCCTCGATCGCGTTACTGCCCCCGACGAGGCCGCCTGTATCGCGCAGATGACGCCCGTAGAGACTGGCGAGCGCGCGTCTGACGAATCCGAGTTGTTCGGCGTCCTGCCCTGGTGTGACCAACATCTGAATCAGGAACTCATCGTCCAGTGCATCGCCCCAGACAGCCAGGGTCTGGACCAGCATCAGCCGGCTTGAGTCCCCGGCGCAGAATGCCCTGACCAGCGCCTGATCTCTCTCGTCGCCAAACGCCCTCACGGCCGCTCGCAGCGGCAGCCAGAGCGAGTCGTCATCGTCCAGCCAGTTCGATCCCGCCGCCAGCCGGTCAATCTCTGTGATCGCCCATGTCACAGCGCCCTCGTCAAACTGTTTCACAAGGGCAAGCGTGACCTCGGGACGGTCCCGGAAATCGGCTGTCCGCAGCTCGGCGATTTCGAAGAAGGTGTAGCCCCCACCGCCCCGCTTCTCGCCATCCCAGTACAGACTCAGCGCCGTTTCCGGCCAGCGGGCGACGACATAGGCATCCGAACGCCAAGCCTGCTTCTGTTCGCCGTAGCGGTTATCGCCTTCCATGGCGTCACGCACGTCTCCAACGAGCATCTGGGCTTCTATGTCGGGCAAGGCGGGCAGACGGCGCATCACCTCGGTTTCGACTAGGTCATACGCCCGACGAACCGAACCGTTCGTGGACAGGAAGCGCATGACCATGCCCAGCTCCGCCGCGTCAGGGCCGGATGCCAGAATGCGTTCGAACAACGGAGCGGCGTCCGGGTGGTCGCCGTTGACCAGCGACCGCAGGATCGAGATCCTCATCCGATCACTGTCGAAATCCGGATGCCGGATGTCAAAGATCGCGTCCGTCATGGCGTCTGCCATCCCGCCCTCGCGGTTCGCCTCCGGCCCGCGCACGCTGAATCTCGGCGTCTCACCCCGTTCAAGCGCCTCATAGGCCGCGACGAGATAGGGCGTCGGCTTGGAGGGCGACAGCGAACTCAGATGATCGCGGATATCCATCGCCATCTGCCGGTCGGCCGCGCTGGCGCCGGGCGTTTCCAGCACTGCAAGCCGGGCCGCCAGCACTTCGAGTTCAACCATCGAATCCGGCTCGGCCTGAACCTCGATGTAGTAGCGCAGCACCCGTACCCACAGGCTATCGAGGCCGGCGTAGTCTTCGGTCCCGCGCGCGAAAGTGGGGCTCATCACGTACCAGCCTTCAGGCTCGCCCTCGGCTTCACCCTGCCCCTGACGCAGGAACAGGACATACTGGCCGTTGCGCTCGAATGTCCTGCGGCTGCACGGCCCCATGTAGCTTTCCGGGTGCGCCGTGCTCAGGTCGTCGGGATCGCTGGGAAACGTAGAGCCCAGTTCCGCCCAGCCCATGCTCACAACGTCGGGTGCCACCCCCATAAACGTCTGTTCAACTGCGAAGATGACCTCGCTGCCCCTTCCCTCTTCACCGCCAGACTGCCTGATCGCGCGCGCCACCACGACGGCGTCGGCACCCTCGACCAGTTCGAAGCTGGTAGCGCGCACGAAATCCTGGGTGACCGAACAGGCGACGGCCTGACTGGCGGGCACCGCCAGCAATGCGAGACCGACCGCTATTGAGGCGAAGCGCATTCCGAACCCCTGATATTCCGTCTCTTGAAGACGCAGGCTCGCCGGAAACGGCGGCCGAAGGCAAGCCTTCACCCCCCGCCCACGAACTGCACCACCTCGATGCGGTCGCCGTCAGCGAGGTGTGTCGTCGCGTGCAGGGACCTGGGCACGATCTCGAGGTTGCGCTCGACGGCGACCTTGCGGGGGTCAAGCGATAACGCCTGAACGAGGTCAAGGATGGTGAACGCGTCGACTTCCCGGGGTTCGCCGTTGACTTGGATGCGCATCACGTTAGGTCAACCTCACTACGGCCGGTTTGACCCGCGCCGCCCGTCAGCTAAAAGGCCCGCCCGATTCACGCGGCGCTGGAGCGCATGACCGAGACGCCAGTCCTCTACGTCCTGAACGGCCCCAACCTCAACCTGCTTGGGGTGCGAGAGCCGGACATCTACGGGCGCGAGACGCTCGCGGACGTGAAAGCGCTGTGCGAAGCGGCCGCCGACGGCGTCCGGGTCGAGTTCCGCCAGTCGAATCACGAGGGCGTTCTGGTCGACTGGATCCAGGAGGCGCGGACGAACGCCGTCGCCCTGGTGATCAACCCTGCGGCATACTCCCACACCTCCATCGCCCTTCTGGACGCGCTGAAAACCCTGACTATTCCAGTGGTTGAGTGCCATCTGTCCGACCCGAAAACGCGCGAGGACTTCCGTCATCGCTCCTATGTCTCGCTGGCCGCCGATGAGGTGGTCGCGGGGCTGGGCGCACAAAGCTATGTTGTGGCGGTGAAGACCGCTCTCAAACTGGCGCAGGAACAGGCGACGGCCTGACGCCGTTCGTCTAATGAGAAAAGAAAACGAGGCTTCGAGCTTATGGCCGACGACAAGAAGACCCTGAAGAACGAACACGCCGGCATCGACGCGACGCTGGTGCGCCAGCTGGCCGAGATCCTGAAGGACACCGACCTGACCGAAATCGAGGTCGAGCGCGATGAACTTCGCATCCGGGTCGCCCGAGAGATCACCATGGCCGCGCCGGTTCACTACGCTGCCGCGCCGCAAGCCGCGCCCGCCCCTGCTCCGGCCGCTGCCGCGCCGGCCCCGGCCGCCATGCCGTCGGACCCGGCGACAATCGTCTCGCGCTCGGGCGAGGACGTGAAGTCGCCGATGGTCGGCACCGTCTATCTGTCGCCCGCACCGGGTGCCGATCCGTTCGTGAAGGCCGGAGACAAGGTCAAGAAGGGCCAGACCCTGCTGATCATCGAGGCCATGAAGACCATGAACCCTATCCAGGCCCCGCGTGACGGCGTGCTGCTGGAAATGGTCGTTGGCGACGCCCAGCCGGTCGAGTTCGGCGAACGTCTCGCTGTGCTCGAGGCCTGAGCCCCAGATGTTCACCAAGGTTCTGATCGCCAACCGCGGCGAGATCGCGCTGCGCATCCACCGCGCGTGCAAGGAGATGGGCATCTCCACCGTCGCCGTCCACTCCGAGGCCGATCGTGGTGCCATGTGGGTGCGGCTGGCCGATGAAAGCGTCTGCATCGGCCCGGCCCCGGCGGCCAAATCCTATCTGAACATCCCGTCGATCATCGCGGCGGCCGAGATCACGGGTGCCCAGGCGATCCATCCCGGCTACGGCTTCCTGTCAGAAAACGCCCGCTTCGCCGAGATCGTCGAGGCCCACGGCATGACCTTCATCGGGCCGAAGCCCGAGCATATCCGGGTCATGGGCGACAAGATTTCTGCCAAGCAGACGGTGCTGGATGCGGGCATCCCCTGCGTTCCCGGCTCCAAGGGCGAAGTCGAAACCATCGAGGCCGCGATCAAGGCGTCCAAAACCATCGGCTTCCCCCTGATCGTCAAGGCAGCCGCCGGCGGCGGCGGGCGTGGCATGAAGGTCGCCCTGACCGCCGATGACCTTGTCGAGGCTGTCCAGACGGCCCAGTCGGAGGCCTTGGCGGCCTTCGGCAACGGCGCGGTCTATATGGAGCGCTACCTCCAGAAGCCCCGCCACATCGAGCTTCAGGTCATCGCCGACAGCCACGGGAACGTTGTGCACCTCGGCGAGCGCGACTGCTCGCTGCAGCGCCGGCACCAGAAGATCCTTGAAGAGGCCCCTTCGCCCGCCCTGTCGGCGAAAGAGCGCACGGCCATCGGCGAGACGGTGAACAAGGCCATAGCCAAGATCGGCTATCTCGGCGTCGGCACCATCGAGTTCCTTTGGGAGGACGGCGAGTTCTTCTTCATCGAGATGAACACGCGCCTGCAAGTCGAGCATCCCGTTACGGAAATGATCACTGGCGTCGATCTGGTGCGTGAGCAAATTCGCATCGCCGCCGGCCTGCCGCTGTCGTTCAAGCAGTCGGATGTGACCTTCGAGGGTCACGCCATCGAGTGCCGCATCAACGCCGAGAACTCGGAGACCTTCACCCCCTCGCCGGGCACGGTGAACGACTTCCACGCCCCGGGCGGCCTGGGCGTACGGCTGGATAGCGCCATCTTCGCCGGCTACACGATCCCGCCCTATTACGACAGCCTGATCGGCAAGCTGATCGTCCACGGCCGCGACCGCGAGGAGTGCATCGCGCGTCTGAAACGGTCCCTCGGCGAGATGGTGGTCGGCGGCATCGATACGACGATCCCGCTGTTCCAGAGGCTGTTGCAGGAGCCTGACATCCTGTCCGGCGACTATGACATCCACTGGCTTGAGAACTGGGCCAAGCGCCAGAAGGCACCCGCCTGAGCGACTACGCCGCATCGGGGCCGTTCGTCGGCTTCGCGCCCGCTGACCTGCTCGGCTGCTACGCCTCGGGCGTCTTTCCAATGGGCGAGACGCGCGATGACCCCAGCGTCTTCCTGATCGAGCCGGAGCAGCGGGGCCTGATCCCGCTGGACGCCTTCCACGTGCCGTCGCGGCTGGCCCGTACCGTGCGACAGGACCGGTTCCAGATCTCGGTCGACACGGACTTCGAGACGGTGCTGGACGCCTGCGCCGCCTCGGCACCGGGGCGCGAGGACACCTGGATCAACGGCCCGATCCGGTCGCTGTATCTGAAGCTGCACGGCGACGGCCATGCCCACAGCCTGGAATGCCGCCGTGACGGGGCGCTGGTCGGCGGCCTCTATGGTGTCACCCTGGGCGGTGCCTTCTTCGGCGAGAGCATGTTCAGCCTCGAGCGGGATGCTTCAAAGGTCGCTCTGGTGCACCTGGTGGCGCGGCTGCGGAAAGGCGGCTGGACCCTGCTGGACGCCCAGTTCCTGACCAACCACCTCAGCCAGTTCGGTGCGGTCGAGACGCCGCAAGAGGTCTATCTGAAGCTTCTGAGGCCCGCGCGGCGGGTCACGCCCGACAAGTCCGTGCTGGCAGCGCCGATGACGGGCGCCGAAGCCCTGGCCTACGCCTTGCAGCCCACGATCCAGGCGTCATAGACGGGATGTTGCAGACCGCTGACGGCCGGGCTTGAGGCGAACATCCAGCCGCGGAAGATCTGACGCGCCTCGGTGGGCTGGGCCGTGCCGCGGGGCTGGATCGAGACCTCCAGGTAGGCGGCGGCCTCGGGCATGCGCTCGCCGGGCGAGGACACCTCGCAGGCGCGGGCGGTGAAGATCAGCGACTGGTTGAACCGCACCGGACGGCCGCCGACGGCGACCTCGAAGCGGTAGGATTCGGCCGTGACCTTGTCGATGGCCTGGACAATGGCGATGCGGCGGCGCTGGCGCTTGGGCGGGGTCTCGGGTTCAGTGACCGTGCTGGCGGGAACGGTCGCTTCCTTGGTCTCGTCCTCGCCCTCGGCGGCCGCTTCGTCGGCGGCGGCCACCGCATCGGCACCGCCGGGAACAGCGACAGCCACGGGATTGCCCGGCGCAGGCGTGCCCGCGGGGGCGGTCTCGACCGGGGTGTTCTGGCGGTTCAGGTCGGCGACGGGGTCAGCCGGACGCGCATCCTGGGGCTGATCCTGCAAGGCCGAAGCGATGACGCCCCCGCTGCCGATCAGGGTGGCGGCCAGGACCGCCGTCAGGATGACCGCTCTGCGCTTCATTCCGGTTTCCAGGCCTCATAGTCGCCGGTCGCGGCGGGGCGTTTGGCCTCGCCCGCCAGCGAGCCCGGCGGCACCCAGGCCATCGGCGTACCGGTCAGGTTGGGCAGGTGGTCCTTCTCCCACTTCTGACGGCGCAGCGGCTGCTCGGTCGGCGGCTCGTCGAAGGTGTAGTGCAGCCAGCCGTGCCAGTCGGGCGAGACCTTCGAGGCCTCGGCATAGCCGTTGTAGAGTACCCAGCGGCGCTTGCGCCCGTCATAGCTGACGTTGTCGCGCGACTGATAGTAGCGGTTGCCCTGCTCATCCGTGCCGACCAGCACGCCGCGCTTGCCCACGGTGAAGTAGGTGCCGATGGTCGCGCCGCTCCACCAACCGAAAATCTTTGCCAGCACGTCGGGAATTCCGCTTCGAATCCGGCCGCGCGGAGCATCCGGCGGCGTTGGTGCAATCATAGAAACCGCGAGGCCCGGCGTCCAGCGCCGTCCGGCGGAGGCTTCAATCAATATGTTGGGGGTAACCCTGCCGTCGCACGCCAGATTTATTGCGAGGCACGGTTGCTGCCCTTTACCTTGGGCTCGGTTTTCGTGGAGACCGCCGCATGCGCTTCGACGCCCGTTTCACCGCACTCGCCGACCGCGTGGCCGTCAGTGTGCGCGAGATCGAGCGCGCCGACCGGGTCGACGTCACCACTGCTCCCCTAGGCTGGAGTGAAGCGCGGGTCGAAGCCTGGCTGGACTGGGCGGATGCCCTTGGTATGCCGGCCGGCAAGGGCATGCTGAACGGCGCGCTGGACCACTGGGCCGAGGAACTGGGCGCACGCGGCGTGACCCTGGGCCTGCTCGGCCGTGCCCACGCCCATGCTTTCGCCGCCGAACTGGCGGCGACGCTCAAGCTGGGGCTGGTGGCTCCGATCATCCAGCGCGTCGGACCTGCAACGATCATCGATTTGAACGAGCCGGGTGCGAACGCCGCGATAGAGGCGTCACTGGCCCAGCGGCGCGCCGGGCGCCTTTCCGCCGAAGCTGTGCTGGCCACTGCCGAAGCGCTGGACTTCGTGGCCGACGCCGTCGCTCGCTGTGAAGGCCCTGCCACCGATTGCGCCGATCCCCAGAGCAATCCGGCACTGGCCCGGGCGGCTGTGCGGGCGCGTCAGGCGGGCGCAAGTGATGCCGACATCCTGCGCGCCATCCAGGGCGAGCGGTTCGCGGTCGCGCCTATCGCACACACCGAAGCCCCGCCGCTCGTGGTGCTCGCCGACCGGTCCCTGATCGGCGCGGGCGCGGTCGATGCGGTGTCGACGGCGCTGGCCGGCGAACTCATCCTGACCTTCGAGCCCCAGGACGCCGAGGCCGCGGCCAGCGCCCTGATCGCTCCGGGCGTGATCCTGAACCTCGCCGCCATCACCGCCATGCCCGGCGACACAAACGAGACCCTGGCCGCTTTGGCCCGGCTATGGACCGTGTCGCTGGACCTGTCGGCGCCGACCGGGGCGCTCTCGTTCGGGCTGGGCGGCCTGGCCGACGGGACAGACCTGTTCGACGCCGAGATCGAGGTATCCGGCTACGCGGCCGTCGTCGCGGCTGCGGCGACCGCAACCTCGCATGAGCTGGCGAGATCGCTGGGCGGCGGCGAAGTGGAGGATTCGGGTCAGGCGCTGGCGACGCTGGCGTCGCGGATCCAGAGCGTGGTCGGTCCGGCAGGCGACCTTTCGCGCGGCCTGCTGGCGACGGTCCACCCCGAAGCGGGTCGGAGACACCGGACCATCGCCCTCACCGCTAACGATCCGGACGCGGCCCTGCGGCTGGGCCTGTCCGATTTCGCGGCCACGGACCTGTTCGAGACCGCCGACGGCGAGATTGTGCGGCGTCTGCGCCCGGCCCTCGCTCGAGCCATCGAGGCTGCGGGCGGCGACATGGAAGCGGCCGAGCGGCATCTGTCCGGCCGTCGCACCCTGGTCGATGCCCCGGGCGTGGATCATTCGGCGCTGCGCGCGCGCGGCTTTACGGATGTGGAGCTGGAGGGCGTGGAACTCGCTCTCGCCCAGGTCGACCGCCTCGCCGACGCCTTCCGTTCTCCGGTTCTGGACCCCGGCTTCATCTTCGATGTGCTTGGGCTTGAGGCGGACACTCCGGACCTGCTCGCGCGGCTGGGCTTCGATGCAGAGGCTGTCGCGGCGGCGGAGGCCTGGGCGCTGGGCCACCGCGACCTGTCGCTCTGGACCGACACGCCGGAAGGCCTGCGCGCCATCCTTGCCGATCCTGCCGGGTTCGAGGCCTGGCTCGGCGTCGTGGTCGAGCGGTTCAGTGAAGCGCCTGACGCCCGTCCCGTCCTGCTGGACTGGCACACCACCCCGCTCCAGGCCGCGCGGCGGCTGGGCGAGGCGGCGCTGCAAGGCAGGCGCGCGGTGCGGCTACTGCGCGGTGCCGCTCCCGTCGGCCCCCTGCTGGATCTGCCTGAACCTGCCACGCCGGCACGCCAGCGGAACGAGCCCGAACCGCGCGTCGCTGAACGGGTGGTCGAAAAAGTCGTCGAGAAGGTGGTGGAGAAGGTCGTCGTGCGCGACCGCGCCCGACGCAAGCTGCCCGACCGCCGCAAGGGCTATATCCAGAAGGCGGCCGTCGGCGGGCACAAGGTCTATATCCACACCGGCGAGTACGAAGACGGCGAACTCGGCGAGATCTTCATCGACATGCACAAGGAGGGTGCCGCCTTCCGGTCGCTGATGAACAATTTCGCCATCTCGGTGTCGCTGGGTCTGCAACACGGCGTGCCGCTGGAGGAGTTCGTCGACGCCTTCGTCTTCACCCGGTTCGAGCCGGCGGGGCGGGTGACCGGTAATGACTCGATCAAGTCGGCGACCTCGATTCTCGACTACATCTTCCGCGAGCTGGGGGTGTCGTATCTGGACCGGCACGAACTGGCGAACGCCGAGCCAGAGGCCACCGCCGACACCCTGACCGGCGAAACACCCGAGCCCGTGCCCGCCGCGAAATTCATCTCCAAGGGCTTCGCCCGCGGGGCCGCGCCCGACAACCTCGTGGTTCTGCCGTTCGGGCGCAAAGCCGAGGAGCCGGCGCGGACCGCCAGCGCCACCGAGGCCGTCGCCTGCCCCGCCTGCGGCGACTTCACCCTGCAGCAACGCGGTGCCGGCTGGGTCTGTGACACCTGCGGTGCCGCGCCAAGCATGCAGGGCTAGAACTGAGCGTGCCCCATCGAACGCTAAAGGCGCGGGCTCTGTGGAAGCTGAACTACGGCTTCACACTTCACCAACCTGACGGACCGCCAGCCGAAGAGCCCCGGGTACACGCCTGCGCACAAATCCGCTCCGGCCTCGAATGCCCGAAAGACCTCACCTGAGACCCTGACGTCGCTCATGCGGAATGGCCGTGGGCCGCCGATTTCGACGTCCAGCGTGGGCCTGCCCTTGCTCCAGTGCGTTCCGAGGACGGTTGCTCTCACCAGCATGGGAGGCTGGTCATCCAAGGCCTGATTGAGCGCCAGCATCCCGCCCCAACTGCTGGCGAGGACAGTGAGGCCAATGATCGCGCCGATGACCCAGTGCTGCTGGACCATCTCCGCCCCGAGCCTCAGGGTCAGGAGTGCAAATACAACGCCGATCAGGGTGGCGACCAGCAAAGGCTGCCACCAGTCCGCCAGGGGCAGATTCATCGCGACAAGTGCAGGCCCAGTCGCCCCTAGGAACATCGTCGACAGGTCGATCCGTGTCGACACTTGCTCGCCCGATAGGATCGCGAACAGGTCCCGGCGTACTGTGGACAGCACGATCGCAACAAACGGGGCGGCGCTGGACAGATAGACCGGCAAGCCCGATGGCCTGGGCCAGACGATGGTCCAAGCAAACAGCCCAACCATCAAAACAATAATCCCGCGGGTCATCCAGAGGCGCTGATCCAGCGTCCGCCTGCGGTCAGCAACGTTGTGGCCAAGGTCCGGGTTGGCCTCGGCCGCCTTCAGAGCGTCGTTGATTTCCTCGATTTCTAGGTTCCGGCAGCCCTCGATCCACGCGCGCCATTCCGGGTTCTTGAAGGCGTATAGGGGAATCGTCAGACGGCACGCTTTCGCCCGGTCGAACAGCAGGACTTCGCTCTCCAGCCGCCTGAACCCCAGAATCTCGTCCCTCCGCAAAGATCGCGCGCGCCATAGGCCAATCCGCTCGACCCTGTCCGCGCGAAGCACCAGCCTTTCGGCCCGGAACACCAGAAACGTCAGCAGGGAAGCGGTCGCGCCCATCAGCAGCACGACGGGCACACTGACCGCGCCGGGCCTCGACGTGCCCGGCGCGGCCGAGAGAGCGACAGCGACACACACGACCGCACACGCCAGCCACGGCCAAGTGGCCCATGGCGAACGCCTCACCTCGACCGGACTGCCTGCTGTCATGATTTCCCCCCAACGCACAGGCTGGCGCGCACCAACCGACTACACAAGCCGTTCGTCACATGCAGGGATAAGTAACGGTCTGACGCTAGGCTTGTCTCACGCCTTGCATCGCGGGGCGTGAACGACCGGAGCTTGCTGCCATGAGACTGTTCCTGATCGCCGCCCTCGCCGCCGCCAGCCTGGCGGCACCCGCCATGGCCCAGAACGCCGGGCAGATCGCGCGTGTACGCGGGGGCTCGAGCTGCGCCGGCTGCAACCTGTTCCAGGGCGATTTCGGCGGGCTGGAGGCGCGCGGGTTGAACCTGTCGGGGGCGCGGCTGCGTCAGGCGGACCTGAGCCTCAGCGTCATGAACCGCACCAATTTCTCGCGCGCCGACCTGCGCGACGTAGAGGCGTTCGGCGGCGTCTTCTCCAGCTCGAATTTCCGCGGTGCGGACCTGACCAACGCCAGCTTCGTCGGGGCTTATCTGGACGGCGCGAACTTCTCGGGCGCGACGATTTCCGGAACCAATTTTTCGGGAGCACAGATGGGCCGCGCCACCGGCCTGACCCAGAGCCAGCTGAACCGCGCCTGCGGCGACGAGGCGACTGTGTTGCCCGGCTCGCTTCGCATTCCGGCCTGCTGAAGACCTTTTTCCTTACCGCGATTTAAGTAGGGTTTTAGGGCGTTGGGCGGCATGACAAGAGCGTGAAACAGGTTCGCATCATGAATCGCCGCCTTGCCCGACCGCTGTTCGCCCTCGCCGCCTTCGGCATGGCGGGTGCGGCAGCCCCGGCCTTCGCCGGCGACATTCCCCAGTTCGGATGGCAGGACCGCGACACCCAGCGTTCGATGTCGCTGGGCGGGGCCTGCAACCGCTGCGAACTGTCGGGCCGCGACCTGTCGGGCGCGACCTTTACCGCCGCCACCTTCACCTCGGCCACCTTCGTCGGGGCCAACCTGCGCGGTGCCGAGTTGGTGACCTCGAACTTCTCCAACTCCGACTTCACCCGCGCCGACCTGCAGGGCGCAGAGCTGGTGGGCAGCAACTTCTCGGGCTCGACCTTCACCGGTGCCGGCATGAATGGCCTGGACGCCACGGGGGCCGTCTTCGTGCGCGCCAATCTGGCCGGAATCGACCTGTCGGACTCCGACTTCAGCGGTGCCAACATGAACGGCGCGGCTCTGGTACGCAGCGACATCTCGGACGCCGAGATGTTCGGCGTGACCCTGGCGAACGTCAGCGCGCGCTCGGCCAACTTCAGCGAAAGCTCGCTGAACGCCTCGAACCTCGCCAACGGCGATTTCCGCTCGGCCTCGTTCCGTGAAGCCAGCCTGGACGGCGCCCGTCTGACCGGCGGACAGTTCGCGGGGTCTGACTTCACCGGTGCCACCCTGAACCGCACAGACGTGCGCGGCGCCGACCTGACCGGTGCGCGCGGCCTGACGCAGGCCCAGGTCGGCCGGGCCTGCGGCGACGCCACCACCCGCCTGCCCCGCGGCCTGACGGCCCGGACCTGCCGCGGTATCGCCGTTCGGGTCGCCCCTCCGGCCCCGCCCCAACCCCCGGCCCCGCCGCGGGTCCGTCACTTCGTGATGGCGAGCGGCGGGAACTGATCCCACCGCCTCTTCCGGTCCCCTAGACCTTCAGCGGCAGCGCCGTGCGGATATGCACGTCCTTCAGCTGGCGCTCGGCCGCCTCGGTGGGCGCGTTCATCAGCAGATCCTCGCCCTGCTGGTTCAGCGGGAAGGCGATGACCTCGCGGATGGCGGTTTCGCCCGCCAGCAACATGACAATGCGGTCGATCCCGGGAGCCAGGCCCCCGTGCGGCGGCGCACCGTAGCGGAAGGCGTTCAGCATGCCGCCGAACTGCTCCTCGACGACCGCCGCGTCATAGCCGGCGATGCCGAAGGCCTTCAGCATGATCTCGGCCTTGTGGTTCCGGATCGCGCCCGAGCACAGCTCATAGCCGTTGCAGACGATGTCGTACTGATAGGCGCGAATGGTCAGCGGATCCTGACTCTCCAGCGCCTCCAGACCGCCCTGCGGCATGGAGAAGGGGTTATGACTGAAGTCGACCTTCTTCTCTTCTTCCGACCACTCGAACATCGGGAAGTCGACGATCCAGCAGAATTTGAACTGGTCCTCGGCGACCAGCTTCAGCTCCGTGCCCACGCGCGTCCTGGCCAGACCGGCGAATTTGGCGAAGGCCGAGGGCAGACCGGCGACGAAGAAGGCCGCATCGCCCTTGCCGAGGCCCAGTGAGGCCATCAGTGCCTCGGTCGGCTCCTGCCCAAGGTTCTTGGCGATCGGGCCGCCCCAGGCATTCTGGTCGTCCGACCAGAAGATGTAGCCGAGGCCCGGCTGGCCTTCGCCCTGGGCCCACGAGTTCATGCGGTCGCAGAAGGCGCGTGAGCCGCCGGTCGGAGCCGGGATGGCCCAGACGGCGTTCTTCTCTTCCGCGCCCAGGATCTTTGCGAACAGCCCGAAGCCGCCGTCGCGGAAGTGGTCAGAGACCACCTGCATTCTGATGGGATTGCGGGTGTCCGGCTTGTCGGTGCCGTACCAGGCGATCGACTGGGCATAGGTCAGGCGCTCGAAACCGGCGTGCTCGAACGTCTCGCCGAAGTCGTTGGTGAAGGTGTGCTTGCCGTTGATCGGCGAGACCGGCTTGCCGTCCGAGAACTCCTCGAACACGCCGTGCATGACGGGCTCGATCGCCGCGAAAACATCTTCTTGCGTGACAAAGCTCATCTCGACGTCGAGCTGATAGAACTCCAGCGAACGGTCGGCGCGCAGGTCCTCATCCCGGAAGCAGGGTGCGATCTGGAAGTAGCGGTCGAAGCCCGAAACCATCAGCAGCTGCTTGAACTGCTGCGGTGCCTGGGGCAGCGCATAGAACTTGCCGGGATGCAGACGCGACGGCACCAGGAAATCGCGCGCCCCTTCAGGCGACGAGGCGGTCAGGATCGGCGTTTGGTATTCCAGGAAGCCCTGGTCGACCATGCGACGGCGGATCGAGGAGATGACCTTCGAGCGCAGGACGATGTTCTTGTGCAGTCGCTCGCGACGCAGGTCGAGGAAGCGGTTCGCGAGGCGGATTTCCTCGGGATACTCCTGCTCGCCAAAGACCGGCATCGGCAGTTCGGCGGCTTCGGACAGGACCTCGAGGCCGGCGACGCGCACCTCGACCTCGCCGGTGGGCAGCAGGGCGTTCACCGTGCTCGCGTCCCGCATCACCGCCTCACCGTCGATACGGATCACGCTTTCGGCGCGCAGGCGCTCGACGATCTCGAACCCCGGCGTCGACGGGTGCAGCACCAGCTGCGTGATGCCGTAGTGGTCACGCAGATCGACGAACAACAGCCCACCGAGGTCGCGCTTGCGGTGAACCCAGCCCGAGAGGCGCACATTCGCGCCGGCGTCCGTCGAACGGAGGGCGCCGCAGGTGTGGGAGCGATAGGCGTGCATGGTCGGTTCGTCTTGGATTTGGGGCCGTAAACGGCGCAATTCGGGAGGGGCGGAAGGGCGCATCATCCCCCCGGAAAGTCAAGGTCAGCGGGCATGGCGGAGCATCCACAGGCCTGTTCTGTTGTCCACCTGTGGTGATGGAACCGGCAACGCTTCGCCGCATCCATCTGTTATGAGACGGCCATGACCGCGAGGACCGCGACCACAGACCAGCTTAGACTGCCCCTCCAACGCGACCTGCCCGCGTCGGAGGCGGGCTTTGTCGTGTCCGACTGCAACCGCGCGGCTGCGGCGCTGCTGGAGACCTGGCCCAATCCGGTCGGCGGCGTGGTGGCCCTGTGTGGTCCGGCCGGCAGTGGCAAGAGCCATCTGGCGCAGCTCTGGGCAGAGCGGGTCGGTGCCCTGCCGCTGGACGGCACCGAGGCCGCCCTGGCCGATCCGCTGGAGCTGGAAGGCCGTCCTGTGCTGCTGGACCGGGCTCAGGACGCCGACGACGAGACCCTGTTTCACCTGATCAATCTGGCGCAGGGACCGGGCGGAGCCCTGCTGCTGGTCTCGCGGTCGGCACCAGCGGCATGGAAGGTCCAACTGCCCGACTTGCGCTCGAGGCTGGACGCTGTGGTGACCGTGGCGATGGAGCCGCCCGACGACGCGGTCATGGCCGCAATCCTGAACGCCCGATTCGCCGAACGCAGCATCGCCGCGCCCAGGGACGCCATCGACTATCTGGTCAAGCGCATCGACCGCTCGGCGGAGGCGGCGGCGGCCGTCGTGGATCGGCTGGACGCCCTGCACCGTCCCGTGACCCGGATTCTGGCGCGGCAGGTTCTCGAAGAAAGCGGCGTCCTGTTCGATTGATCGCGTCCGCGAGGTTGCAGCGGTCATCCACACGCGCCAGAACCGGATCATGAGCGAAGACGCCGGAATCCGCGAAAAGACCCCTGCGGCAAAGGCCGCCGTGCTGGAGGCCGTGCCGACGTCGCGCGCACCCCAGCTGGCGCTGTCCGAGGCCCTGATCGCCTCGCCCGAAAGGTTCTTCAATCGCGAGCTCTCGTGGCTGGCCTTCAACGCCCGGGTGCTGGAGGAAGCCGCCAACCCCGACCACCCGCTGCTGGAGCGCGTGCGGTTTCTTTCGATCTCGGCCAACAATCTGGACGAGTTCTTCATGACCCGGGTCGCCGGGTTGAAGGGGCAGGTGCGCGAACGCGTACGGGTCGTGTCCCCCGACGGCCTCAGCCCCGCCGAGGCGCTTGAACGGGTCAATGACGCCGCCGGTGCCCTGATGGCGGAACAACAGAAGCGCTGGCGCAAGCTGCGCCGGGAGATGACGGCGGCGGGCATTGAGGTGGTCGACGGCGATCGCACCACCCGCACAGAGCGGGAGCGACTGGAGCCCGAGTTCCTCAGCCAGTTGTTCGCCATCCTGACGCCCATGGCCATCGACCCGGCCCACCCCTTCCCCTTCCTGCCCAACCTCGGCTTCTCCCTGGCCCTGAAGCTGCGCCGCCAAAGCGACAATCGGGTGCTCTACGCGCTGGTGCCGGTGCCGACCCAGGTGAAGCGCTTCTGGCCGCTCGCCACCGATGGCCGGTCGAAGAAGGGGCTGAAGCGGTATGTGACGCTGGAAAGCATCCTCCTGCTGTTCATCGAACACCTGTTCCCCGGCTGCGAGGTGCTGGAGCGCGGCGTGTTCCGCCTGATCCGCGACTCGGACATCGAGATCGAGGAAGAGGCCGAGGACCTCGTCATGGAGTTCGAGGAAGCGCTGAAGCAGCGTCGCCTCGGCTCGGTCGTGCGCATCAAGATCGAGGCCTCGATGCCTCAGGACCTGCGCGACTTCATCATTGAGGAACTGCACGCCCAGCCGCAGGACATCGTGCTGGTCGACGGCATGCTGGGCCTCGCCCAGCTGTCCGAGCTGATCCCGGGAGGCCATCCCGACCAGAAATTCCCGGGCTATGAGCCGCGTTACCCCGAGCGTGTCCGCGACAACGGCGGCGACATCTTCGCGGCGGTGCGGGAAAAGGACCTGCTGATCCATCATCCTTTCGAGAGCTTCGACGTGGTGGTGCAGTTCCTGCGCCAGGCGGCGCGCGACCCCAACGTCATCGCCATCAAGCAGACGCTCTACCGTACCTCCAAGGACAGCCCCATCGTCGCCGCCCTGATCGAGGCGGCCGAGAACGGCAAGAACGTCACCGCCCTTATCGAGATCAAGGCGCGCTTTGACGAGGAGGCCAACCTGCGTTGGGCCCGGGCGATGGAGCGGGCGGGCGTCCACGTTGTCTTCGGCTTCGTCGAGTGGAAAACCCACGCCAAGCTCAGCGTCGTCGTCCGGCGCGAGAGCGACGCCTTGCGCACCTACTGCCACTTCGGCACCGGAAACTATCACCCGGTGACGGCCAAGGTTTACACCGACCTGTCGCTGTTCAGTTGCGACCCCTCGCTGGCACGGGATGCGGGGCGAGTGTTCAACTACATCACCGGCTACGCCGCGCCTGACGAGCTCGAGGCGCTGGTGGTTTCCCCGCTGAACATGAAGGCGACCCTGCTGAACCTCATCGGCAAGGAGATGTCGGCCGCCGCCAAGGGCAAGCCCGCCGCCATCTGGGCCAAGATGAACGCCCTCGTGGACCCCGAGATCATCGACGCCCTGTATCGCGCCAGCCAGTGCGGTGTGCGCATTGAACTGGTCATCCGCGGCATTTGCTGCCTGCGTCCAGGCGTGAAGGGCCTGTCCGAGAATATCCGGGTCAAGTCGATCGTCGGTCGCTTCCTGGAGCACAGCCGCATCGTTGCCTTCGCCAACGGCCACGACCTGCCGCATGACAAGGCGAAGCTCTACATCTCGTCCGCTGACTGGATGCCGCGCAATCTGAACCGCCGCGTAGAGCTGATGACGCCGGTGCTGAACGCCACCGTCCACGATCAGGTGCTGGACCAGATCATGGTGGCCAGTCTGCTGGACGACGCCCAGAGCTGGGTTCTGGAGTCTGATGGCAAATATCAGCGGGTGACGCCTGCAGACCCGGACCATCCCTTCTCGGCGCACAAGTATTTCATGACCAACCCCAGCCTGTCGGGCCGGGGACGTAAGGTGAAGAACCTGCCGCTGGCCCTGCGTTACGAACGGCCGCGCAAGTGACGGTTCTTGTCCCGCCGCGCGAGATCGCGGTTATCGACATCGGCTCCAACTCCGTCCGTCTGGTGCTTTACCGGCTGGAGGGCCGCGCAGTCTGGACCGTGTTCAACGAGAAGGTGCTGGCGGGTCTGGGCCGGGACATCGGCGCAACCGGCAAGTTGTCGCCGCAAGGGGCCGCCGACGCCCGCATCGCCCTGAAGCGCTTTGCCGCCGTGATCGAGGGCGTGCGCCCCGAACGGACCTTCGTCGCCGCCACGGCCGCCGTGCGCGACGCCGAAGACGGCCAGACCTTCTGCGCCACCGTGGCTGCCGAGACCGGCCTGATCGTCCGCGTCCTTTCCGGCGAGGAAGAGGCCCGCTACGCCGCGCTGGGTGTCCTGGCCGGCGCGCCCGATGCCGGCGGGGTGGCCGCCGACATGGGCGGGGCCAGCCTGGAACTGACGCGCATCGGCGACGGCAGCGTGTCTGACGGCGTCACCCTGCCACTCGGGCCGTTCTCATTGGCTGACGCCAGGGGCTTCGACGCCGACAGGCTGCGCGGCGTCATCGGCAAGCGGCTGAAACCCCTGTCCGACACCTATCGCGCGGACACCCTCCACGCCGTCGGCGGTGCCTGGCGCAGCCTGGCCCAGATGCACATGGCCATGTCCGGCTATCCGCTGAAGATCGTGCACCAGTACGCCATGTCCGCCGCCGACGCCCGCGATGTCGCTGGCTTTGTGGCGCGCCAGTCGAGGCAGTCGCTGGACAAGATGCCGGGCGTTACCCGCAAGCGTGCCGAGACCCTGCCCTACGCCGCCCTGGTGCTGGAGGGTCTGATCGACCGACTGCCGCTGAAGCGGGTCAGCTTCTCGGCCTGGGGCGTGCGCGAGGGCCTGCTTTTCGAGGCGCTGGACGCCGAGGATGCCCGGCAGGATCCGCTGCTGGCCGGTGCGGGCGCACTGGGGGCGCGTCAGGGTGTGTCCCCGACGCTGGCGGGTGCCCTGACGGCCTGGATCGCGGAGGTGACCGCCGCCCTTCCCTCCGCCTTCGGGCGTGAGCGGGATCAGGTGCTGGCCGCCGCCGCCTGCAAATTCGCGGATCTGGGCGCACGGCTGCACCCGGACCACCGGGTTGAGCTGGTGTTTGATCAGGTTCTTCGCGCGCCGATCCCCGGCCAGACCCACGCCGAACGCGCCTTCCTCGCCACCGCGCTGAACGCCCGCTACGGCGGCGGCGCGGCGACGCCGGAACCGGATACCATCACCCGCCTGCTGGATGAGGATCAGCGCAATGCCGCCCGCGCTCTCGGACTGGCCATCCGCCTGGGCTGCGACCTGTCGGGCCGGTCGGCGCATTTGCTGGCCAATGCCTGGGCGAGGGTGGAGGGCGGAACGTTGAAGCTCGGCGCGGCGTCGGGCTACGCAGACCTGCTGCTGGGCGAACAGTCGCGGCGGCGGGCCAAGGCGCTGGCCGACGCCATGGGATTGAAGCTCGACATGGGCCGCGGCCCCGAGGCAGTCTGACTCCACACAGGAGGGACATGACATGGCGGTGACCGGAATCGGCGGACTCTTCTTCCGCTGCAAGGATCCGAAGGCCCAGGCGGCCTGGTATCTGGAGCACCTCGGCGTCGGCGCACCCGAAGGTGTCTGGATCTGGAACCAGCAGGCCGGTCCCACCGTCTTCTCGCCGTTCAAGGCTGACAGCGACTACTTCCCTGCCGAGAAGCAGTGGATGATCAACTTCCGCGTCGATGACCTTGACGGACTGATGGCGAGCCTCAGGGCCGCCGGCATCGAGGTGATCACCAAGCCCGAATGGGACGCCATGCCGGAAGTCGGCCGCTTCGCCCGCATCAGCGACCCGGAAGGCAACCAGATCGAGCTGTGGCAGCCGGCGGCGGCCTAGTCAGCCTCGATCTCGACCACCTCGACGCGCGCCCCGTTCAGCACCAGCGCGATCTCGCCGCGTTTGAGCTTCAGCGCGTCCTCCCCAAACAGCTGGCGGCGCCAGCCCTTCAGGGCGTCGACGTCAGCCTCGTCCGACAGGGCGATCTTCTCCAGATCGGCGACGTTCGCGATCAGCTTGGTCGCCACCCCCGCGTTATCGCTCTTGGCCTTCAGCAGAACCTTCAACAGCTCGACGACCGACGGCGGTGCCGGCTGATTATGGGCCGGACGCTCCAGCTTGGGCGCATGGGCCTCCGGGTCTTCCAGAACGCGCTTCAGCTCGGCCGCCAGCTCGATACCGAGACGCGATCCGCCAAAGCCCTTGGGCACGGACCGAAGACGATTGAACGCCTCCGGATCCGTAGGAGTCTGAGACGCGATCTCGTCGATGGCCTCGTCTTTCAGGATGCGTCCGCGCGGCTGGTCTCGATCCTGGGCCGACCGCTCGCGCCACTGGGCCGTGGCCACGAAGGCGGCGAGGTATTTGGCGGAGAATTTCTTCGGCTTCAGCCGCTTCCAGGCCTTCTCGGGATCGGTGTCATAGAGGGCTGGATCGGTCAGGTCGCCCATCTCGGCCATCACCCAGTCCAGACGCCCCTCCTTCTGCAGCCGGTCGCGCAGCTTCGGATACAGGGCCGCCAGATGGGTCACGTCCCCCAGGGCATAGACCAGTTGCGCCTCCGACAGCGGCCGCCGGGCCCAGTCGGTGAAGCGGCTGCCCTTGTCGACTTCCTGGCGCAGCATCTGGCGCACCAGCGCCTCATAGGACACCTGATCGCCGAATCCGGCGGCCATCGCGGCGACCTGGGTATCGAACATCGGCTTGGGCATGGCACCCAGCTTCACGAAGATCTCCACATCCTGCCGGGCGGCGTGGAACACCTTCAGAATCGATTCGTCGCGCATCAGGTCGAGAAAGGGCGTCATATCGAGCCCCTCGGCCAGCGGGTCGATGATGGCGGCGTCCGTCGGCGAGGCGGCCTGGATCAGGCACAGCTTCGGCCAATAGGTCGTTTCCCGCATGAACTCGGTGTCGACCGTGATGAACGGCTGGTTGGCCAGGAGCGCGCAGAATTCGCGCAGCACCTCGGTGGTGGTGATCGGCGTCATTCGGATGCTATAGCCCCGCGCGAGCCGGTTGTGGCAAGACCCGGCGCATATTTCGCCCCCTGATTCAGGCCTGTGCCCCATGAGCGACACCCCCGATAGCCTGAAGAACGGCCTGACCTATGCCGATGCGGGGGTCGATATCGACGCCGGTGAGATGCTGGTCGACGCCATCAAGCCGCTGGCGAGGTCCACTCGCAGGCCCGGCGCGGACGCCTCGCTGGGCGGATTCGGCGCCCTGTTCGACCTGAAAGCCGCCGGTTTCGAGGACCCGCTGATCGTCGCCACCACCGACGGCGTCGGCACCAAGCTGAAGATCGCCATCGAGACGGGTCGTCATGACGGCGTCGGCGTCGATCTGGTCGCCATGTGCGTCAACGACCTGTTGGCGCAAGGCGCCGAGCCGCTGCTGTTCCTCGACTACTACGCCACCGGGCGACTGGAGATCGACGCCGCCAAGCGTGTGGTCGCCGGCATCGCCGAGGGCTGCCGTCAGGCCGGCTGCGCCCTCGTCGGCGGCGAGACGGCGGAAATGCCGGGCATGTATTCCGGCGGCGACTACGACCTCGCGGGTTTCAGCCTCGGGGCTGTCGAACGCGGCCACGCCCTGCCGTATCTGGATCGTCAGGCGGCGGGTGACGTCATCATCGGCCTGGCCTCGTCCGGTCCCCACTCCAACGGCTACTCCCTGATCCGCAAGGTGGTCGAGAAGTCGGGCCTCGGCTGGGGCGATGACGCGCCCTTCGCCCGAGACCGCAGCCTGGCCCAGGCCCTGATGGAGCCGACCCGCATCTATGTGAAGCCGGTGCTGCCCCTGATGAAGGCCGGTCTGATCAAGGGCGCGGCCCACATCACCGGCGGCGGCCTGATCGAGAATCCGCCCCGCTGCATCGCCGAGGGGCTTCAGGCTTCGTTCGACTGGGACGCCTGGCCCTTGCCGCACGTGTTCCAGTGGCTGGGTGAGACCGGCGGGATCAGCGACCACGAGATGCGCCGCACCTTCAACTGCGGCATCGGCTTCATCCTGATCGTCGCGCCCGAGAACGTCGAAGCGGTGCTGGAGGGTCTGCTGACCCACGGCGAGGCCGCCTTCGTGTGCGGACAGTTGGTCGCGGCCTAGACTCACGCGCGACCGCCAGCCACTGTCCGCCGGTTCGTTTCGGAAGGCTGTCACCATGCGCGTCCTCGCAATCGCCGCCCTGCTCACCGCCCTGCCCGGCGCGGCCCTCGCCCAGACCTCGGCAGCCCGGGAGCAGCAACTGCTGCACGACGTCGTCGCTCAGGTTCGGCCCGAGCGGATGCGCCACGACATCGAGATGATGGTCAGCTTCGGCACGCGTCACACCCTGTCCGAGACCGTGTCCGACATTCGTGGCATCGGAGCCGCTCGCCGCTGGGTGGCCGGTGAGTTCCAGACCATCAGCAGCACCTGCGGCGGCTGCCTGGAGATCGTCACCCCCTCCGACACCGTGACCGGTGCGCGTGTGCCGACCCCGACCGAGGTGGTGAACGTCGTCGCCATCCAGCGCGGCACGGGCGATCCGAACCGCGTCATCATCATCTCCGGCCACCTCGACAGCCGTGTCACCGACGTCATGAACTTCACCGCCGATGCGCCGGGGGCCAACGACGACGCCTCCGGTGTCGCGGCGGTGCTGGAGGCTGCACGGGTGCTGTCGCAACACCAGTTCGAGGCGACCCTGGTCTACGCCGCCCTGTCGGGCGAGGAGCAGGGCCTGCTGGGCGGCAAGATCCTGGCCCAGTACGCCCAGGCGCAGGGCTGGCGGGTGGAAGCGAACCTGAACAACGACATCGTCGGCAACTCGCAAGGCCAGTCCGGCGTCCGCGATACCACCCGTGTCCGCGTCTTCTCCGAGGGCACCAAAACCGTCGAGACCGAGGCCCAGGAGGAACGCCGACGCTACAACGGCGGCGAGGTCGACTCCTCGTCCCGCAACCTCGCTCGCTTCATTGACGGCGTCGCCGACCGCTATCTGAGCAATTTCGACGTCGAGATGATCTATCGCACCGACCGTTACGGCCGCGGCGGCGATCAGGTCGAGATGCTGCGCCACGGCTTCCCCGCCGTCCGCATCTCCGAAGGCGCGGAGAACTACGACCGCCAGCATCAGGACCTGCGTACCGAGAACGGCGTCGAATACGGCGACACGATCGAGGGTGTGGACTTCGCCTATCTGGGTCAGGTCGCCCGGCTGAACATCGCGACAATGGCGGCACTGGGCAACGCCCCCGCCAGCCCGCTGGGCGTCACCATCGAGGGCGCGGTCCGCCCCGACACCACGGTGAAATGGCAGGCTGTGCCGGCTGCCGCCGGCTATCGCGTCTGGTGGCGCTCGACCACCGCGCCCCAGTGGACCCACAGCCGCTGGGCCGGAAACGCGACCCAGATCGTTCTGCCCGGCGTGGTCATCGACGACTACTTCTTCGGCGTCTCGGCGGTATCTGAAGACGGCTACGAGAGCCCGGTGGTCTTCCCCGGCCCGGCCGGCTCGTTTGTCTCGGTCGGCGACCCGGCACCCCGCCCGGCCCAATGACGACAAAGGTCCGTGTCGCCGTCCTGATCTCAGGCACCGGCTCCAATATGGCCGCCCTGATCGACGCGGCTGCACGGCCCGATGTGCCGTTTGAGGTCTCGCTGGTGGTCGCCAACGTCCCCGACGCCGGAGGCCTCGCCGTTGCCGGGGCCAAGGGCGTGAAGGCCGTCGCGGTCGATCATCGCCCGTTCGGCAAGGACCGCGAGGCCCACGAGCGCATCGTCCAGGGACTTCTGGAGGCCCATCACATCGAGCTTGTGGCCCTTGCCGGCTACATGCGCCTGCTGACCCCATGGCTGGTGGGCCGCTGGAAAGGTCGGATGCTGAACATCCACCCCAGCCTCTTGCCGAAATACCCCGGCCTCGACACCCACGCCCGCGCCATCGCAGCGGGAGACACCGAGGCCGGCTGCACCGTGCATCTGGTCACCGAAGGCGTCGATGAGGGCCCTGTTCTGGGCCAGGCCCGCGTGCCTGTGCTGCCAGACGACACGCCGTTATCGCTGGCTGAGCGGGTTCGGGTGGCGGAGCATCAGCTCTATCCGGCAATGCTGACGGAATTCTGCCGGGCGCGCGGCTGAAGGACTTGAAGCGGCGCTCGACGGAATGATGGTCATGCAGCGTGTGACATTCAGGCCTGAGGAGCGGCGATGCCGGTATCTGTGAACGTCACCCTGACCAACCCGGCTCATACGGTCAGCTACATCCTGCCGTCAGGTGCACCCGCGAGCTCTGTTCGTGAGCTGGTTGTGGGCGTCTATGCCCCCAGCCAACCGGGCACCTACCCCGTGATCGTCTATAGTCACGGGCATGGTGGCAGCAGTGTCTCGACGCAGGGCGCCGGTCTGACGGCACAGGCGCTGGCCGACCTCGGTTACATCGTGCTGATGCCGAACCATCTGGACAGCATCGCCCTTTATCCGGACTGGATTCGCAGCCAGTTCACCGTGTTCAACACAGCGTCGGGCCTCCACCGGGCAGCGGACATGCAGTTCGTCCTGACGCAGGCGTCCACTCTGGCTGCCCGGCTGCCCCCCGGTTACGGGGTGGACCTTTCTGCGCCTGTTGCGGCCGGACATAGCAACGGGGCCTTCACCACAGCCGTCCTCGGCGGACTGACTACCGGCGCTGCGTCTTATGACCTGCAGCCGGGCAACCCTTACGGCCTGACCAGCGTCACTGACGCCCGGTTCGCCGCACTGATCCTGATTTCGCCCCAGGGTCAGGACACCTCATGGACCCGTCTCGGCGCGACCGCCTGGGACAACATCACGGTCCCGACCCTCATCATCACGGGCGATGAAGATGATGAACCTCTGGGGGGACCCGGGAGATGGGAGGGACGGCTCGACGCCTTTCGGCAAAGCGACCACGGGGCCACCCTGGCCCTGGTTTACAGGGGTGCCGGTCATGACGACGTCGGCGGCAACACCGATATCGCCGGTTTGACCGCTGCGATCACGCTGGGCATTGATCGTTTCCTCGATGCCTGGCTGCGCGGAGACCCTGCGGCACTTGCCATCGTCCGCGACCCGACACTCCTGACGAGCATCGATCCCATACTGTTCCAGGCTTTCGCGCGAAATGTCGCCGGTGAGCCGGGACAGGGCGTCATCATAGGATCAGACGCCGCAGACGTCCTGAGCGGCCTGCACAGCCATGACCGGCTATTCGGCGCTGACGGAGACGACACCCTGCGTGGCGGCCTTGGCAACGACAACATCGACGGCGGCGACGGCTGGGACACGGCATTGGTGCGGGGTGCCCGAACGGATTACCGGATTCTGATCACCGACGACGGCTTCCTGATCAAGGGACCGGATGGGCTGGATCGCCTGACGAGCGTCGAGGTTCTGCGCTTTGATGACGGCGGTATCTTCGATCTGGCCCGGCTTTACGGCGGTGGGTGGCAATCCCTGGACACTGATGGCCGCCAGATTCTGCCGGGCGTCCCGGACGGTCCCAAAGTCGATGATGTCGGCGGCGAGATCCTGCCCGGACCCTTGCTGGACAACCTCGACACAGGTGCCATTCGTCCCGGCCTGACCTCACATCTGTCCAGACTGTTCGTCGAGGCCGGCGATCAACCGCCCGGGCCTGGTCCCGACGCCCCGGCATTCCTTCCTTACGACCAGGGCGGCTGGGTCTTCTAGGTTCCGAGAACGAAACGGTCCGGGAGCAGACTCAAGGGCTTCGGCGGAAATTTAGGATTCAGGGCTGAACCCCCGCCCTTTCCGATCGCATCTCTGCCAACCGCACAGCCACGCCTAGGCCCAGCGTCACGGCGAAGGCCGGCCACAGCGCCAGCACGTCAAAGCGCAGGAAGCTGACCGCCCCGATCGCGCCGCCCGTCGCAAGGCCGGTCCAAAGCAGCAGGAAGGGAACCCAGTCCCAGCGCGCCCCGCCATGCAAGGCCGTGGCGATCCTCTGGCCCATCCGTACCAGCGTGCCGGTCATGTAGGTCAGGCCGACCCCGACGTCGCCCTGACGCTGGAACACCGCGTTCTCGACCCCCATGGCCAGCACCACGGCCACCATGCCGACTTCGCGAAATCCCATCGTGCACAGGGCCGCGCCGACCAGCAGCAGGCCGGCCTCAACCGCCAGCACAGCGGATCGCCGCTCTTCGCCGAAGCGCCGGGCGACCGTGGCACCGATCACCACTCCGACCACGAACAGGACGATGAGGCCGAGCGCCACCGCCGCCTCATCCCATGCCCCCGTGGCGAGGCCGACGCCCAGCCGGGTCGAATTGCCGCTCATGAAGGAGACGAAGAAGCCGCCCAGGGTCATGAAGCCCACGGCGTCGACATAGCCGGCGAGGGCCGACAGGCTCGCGGCCAGCATCACGCCCTTGCGGCTATAGTCCTTCACGGCGACTCCCTTGACCGGGGGCAGCCTGACACGAAAACGGCCGGATCGTTACCGACCCGGCCGCATTCAGACTGTTTGTGGCTGGCGCGCCTTAGCCGACGATGTCGGCGTCCGTGAAGAACTGGGCGATCTCGATGCCGGCGTTCTCAAGGCTGTCGGAGCCGTGGACCGAGTTCTCGCCGATCGACAGGGCGAACTGCTTGCGGATGGTGCCTTCGGCGGCCTGTTCCGGGTTCGTGGCGCCCATGACTTCACGATAGGCGGCAACGGCGTTCGGGCCTTCCAGCACCTGAACCACGACCGGTTCGGCGGTCATCTGGCCGACCAGTTCGCCGTAGAACGGACGTTCCGAGTGGACGGAATAGAACTTCTGGGCTTGCTCAGTGGTCAGCTTGACGCGGCGCTGGGCGACGATGCGCAGGCCTGCGCCCTCGATCACGGCGTTGATGGCGCCCGTCAGGTTGCGGCGCGTGGCGTCGGGCTTGATGATCGAGAAGGTGCGTTCGGTCATGGAAAGTGACTTCTTGTTTGGGAGATTGAAGGTCGCGGGCTTATAGACGCGCCCTCCCGCGTTTCCAACCGCCTCACAATTTTGCCTTGTTCGCGCTGCCAACGGCGTTGCGCGAACGCACCGGACGACCATGCTCCAGATCAACGACCTGACCTTCAACGCCTGGGGCCGCAAGTTCCTTGAGGACGCCTCCGTCAGCCTGCCGCCCGGTGCGAAGGTTGGGCTGGTGGGCCGCAACGGCATCGGCAAGTCGACGCTGTTCAAGCTGATCCTGGGCGAGCTCGCGGCCGGCGGCGATGAGATCAGCCTGCCCAAGACCGCCCGCATCGGCTCGGTGGACCAGGAGCACCCGGCCACGCCCGTCAGCGTGCTGGAGACCATTCTCGAGGCCGACACGGAGCGCCACACCCTGCTGAACCGGCTGGAAACGGCCGAGCCGGAAGAGATGGGCGAGATCTGGGCGCGCCTGATCGAGATCGACGCCGACGCCGCGCCGGCGCGCGCCGCTGAAATCCTGGTCGGCCTGGGTTTCGGTCACGACGACCAGCAGCGACCGATGTCAGAGTTCTCCGGTGGCTGGCGCATGCGCGTAGCGCTGGCCGCAGCCCTGTTCGCCGAGCCGGACATGCTGCTGCTCGACGAACCGACCAACTACCTCGATCTGGAAGGTGCCCTGTGGCTCGAGGCGCGGCTGAAGAAGTATCCGCACACGGCCCTGATCATCTCCCACGACCGCGAGATGCTGAACGAGGTCTGCACCCACATCCTGCACCTCGCGAACCGCAACCTGACGCTCTACACAGGCAACTACGACCAGTTCGAACAGGCCCGCGCCGAGAAGGCCCGGCTGCAGCTGTCGGCCAAGGCCAAGCAGGACGCCGAGCGCGCCCACCTTCAGGCCTTCGTCGACCGCTTCAAGGCCAAGGCATCAAAGGCCGCCCAGGCCCAAAGCCGCATGAAGCGGCTCGCCAAGATGCAGCCCGTGGCCACGACAATCGAGGAGCGCGTCGCGCCCTTCATCCTGCCGTCCCCGCCACGCCCGCTGGCCCCGCCGCTGATCCGGCTGGAGCGCGCCAATGTCGGCTATGAGACCGGCAAGCCGATCCTGCGGAACCTGAACCTGCGCATGGACCTGGACGACCGCATCGGTCTGCTGGGCGTCAACGGCGCGGGCAAGTCGACCTTTGCCAAGATGATCGCCGGAGCGCTGAACGTCTCCGACGGCGAGTTGCATCGCGACCGCAAGATGCGCGTGGGCTGGTTCCACCAGCACCAGATCGAGGCGATGGACCCCACAGACACGCCGCTGGAGATCGTCCGGCGCGCTATGCCGGACGCGAGCGAAAGCAGCCGCCGGTCGAAGCTGGCGCAATGGGGTCTGGGCTATGAGAAGCAGGAGACCACGGTCGCCTCTCTTTCCGGCGGTGAGCGCGCGCGTCTGCTGCTGAACCAGGTGGCGATGGATGCGCCGCACATCCTGATCCTCGACGAGCCGACCAACCACCTCGACATCGACAGCCGCCGCGCCCTGCTCGACGCCCTCAACGACTATTCCGGCGCTGTGATCCTGATTACCCACGACCGCTCGCTGATGGAGATGGTCGCCGACCGGCTGTGGCTGGCCGCTGACGGCACGGTCAAGCCGTTCGACGGCGACATGGACGACTACGCGAAATTCGTCCTCGACCGCGCCAAACAGGCCGCCGTGCGCCCATCACAGATCAAGGCCGAGGCCGCTGCAGCCACTGCGGCCGCTGCGCCTGCGCAGGCCGCCAAGCCCCAGCAGAAGAAGGGCGGCCCCTCTCCGTCGACCCTTCGCCACGGCGTCAGGAAGGCTGAGGAACGGATGGCCGCCCTTACAGCAGAGCTGGCCCGCATCGACGACGACATGGCCAACGCTGCCATCTCCAACCCCAAGGCCCTCGAAGGCCTAAGCCGCGCCCGGGCTAAGACCCAGGCCGATCTGGACGCGTCCGAATCCGCCTGGATGGCCGCCGAAGAAGCCCTCGCCGAGGTCAGCTGACATGAAACCCATCGAATTCTCGAAGGAAGAGCGCGCGGCCATCACGGCGAAACTGCGCGAATATCTCCTTGACGAGCTTGAGGTCGACCTTCCCGCCCTTCCGGGCGAAATGCTGCTCGACTTCCTCGGCCGCGAAATCGGCCCGTTCTTCTACAACCGCGGCCTCTATGACGCCCAGGCGGTCGTGGCGAAGAAGTCAGATGAGATCGGCGAGGCCATTCTCGGCCTGGAGCGCGGGGCCTAGCCGCAGTCCACCGACTGGATGATACCCGTCGTCTCGTCGAACCGGACGTTCAGCCGGTCGAGCCTCAGATCCTTGGTCGTCGGGCAGGTGGTGCAGACGATCCGCACATTGGCGTCCGCAGGGAAGCTGACTGCGCCCACATGTGTGCCGACCAGCGACCGCGCGCTTTCGATGTCGCAGCGCTGAGGCCCGATGGGCGCAGGCGTTTCGACAGGCGCGCAGGCAGCCAGGCCCGCGATGGCGGTCAGGGCGAGCAACGATCTCATCCGCAGTTCACCTGGGTCACGATGTTGGTGTCGATGTCATAGATGACGTTCAGCCGCGACGGGTTGTAGTCCATCGTCACCGCGCAGGTTGAGCAGACCACCCGCCAGGTCTCGCCCGCAGGCTGCGCCGGCAGGGTGCTGCGGTTCTGGCCGACGAAGCGCTGATAGCTGCTCGCGCGGCACTGGTCAGGGGCGTCAGACATCGGCGGCGGCGCGGTCGGTTCAGAGGCGCAGGCGCCCAGCATCAGGGCACCAGCCAGCATAAGGATCGTCTTCATGGGTCTCGCCCTTGCTCAGCCGCACCGAACCTGTTCGACCAGATCGGTTTCAGAATTATAGAAAATATTCAGTCGATAAACCGAATAATCTTCGGTGATGGGACAGGTCGTGCAGGCCACGCGCCGGTTCACCACCTCCACCGGAACGGGGATTTCGGTCCTGGGTTTCCCGACCAGCCATTGCAACTCGCTGGCCTTGCACAGATCGCCGTCCGGCGGGGTAGCGGGCGTGCTGACCGGCCGACTCTGCTCGGCCTGTTCGACGATGGCAGGGGCCGTTGCCTCGGGTCCGGGTGACGTCGCCGCGGGCGATGACGAACAGGCCGCCAGCGCCATCAGACCGATCAGGCCGCCTTTTCCCAGCGTCCCTCGGGCGACTGCTTCCAGTAGGCCAGGTTCGCGTCGGCCGCCTTCAGCGCCTTCCAGCGCTCGCGCGCGCCGGTCAACGCCTGCTCGTCCTGTCCGTCGAAGATGATGAAGCATCGCTCGTAGCTCTCCGTCGGCCCCAGTTCTGACCCGTCCACGATGAACAGCGCCTGAGCGGCATTCAGGTTCTCGCCCGTCTCGCTCAACAGGATCGGCTGTCGGTCGGCATGCTCGGCGCTGGCCCGGCCGTGGGCCAGGAAACTGTCATCCCGCCAGGTCCACAGCCGCTCGTCGATCTCGTCCAGCCGGCGCGGATCGGCGACCCGCACCAGCGCCCGCCAACCCCGCTCCAGCGTCTTGTCCAGCAGTCCGGGCAGCACCTGATCCAGCGACGAGCGCTCGAGGTGGTAGAACCAGATTTCCGTGCCCGCTTCGGCCATCAGCCTTCGTAGGCGTCGGCCACCATCCGATCCAGCGTGCGCACGCCGAAGCCGACGGCGCCGTCCGGGACGGTGGGGTTGGTGCTCTTGTTCACCCAGGCGGTCGGGGCGATGTCGAGGTGCGCCCAGGGCGTGCCGTTGATGAAGCGCTGCAGGAACAGGGCGGCGGTGATCGAGCCGCCGGCGCGGCCGTTGCCGGTGTTCTTCACATCGGCGATGGGGCTGTCGATGTGCTTTTCGTACTGGCTCGGCAGCGGCATGCGCCAGAAATTCTCGCCCACCTTGCCGGCGGCGTCCAGGATCGGCCCGGCCACGGCTTCGTCATTGGCGTAGAGAGCCGCGTATTCCAGCCCCAGAGCCACGATCGCCGCGCCCGTCAGGGTCGCCAGATCGATCATGAATTTCGGCTTGAAGCGTTCCTGGGTGTACCAGAGGGCGTCCGCCAGGACGAGGCGGCCCTCGGCGTCGGTGTTGATCACCTCGACCGACTGGCCGGACATGGAGATCACCACATCGCCCGGGCGTTGGGCGTTGCCGTCAGGCATGTTCTCGACCAGGCCCAGAACGCCGACGGCGTTGACCTTGGCCTTGCGGCCCGCCAGCGCGTGCATCAGGCCGGTCACGGCGGCAGCGCCGCCCATGTCCCACTTCATGTCCTCCATGCCCTCTGCGGGCTTGATGGAGATGCCGCCGGTGTCGAAGGTCACGCCCTTTCCGACGAAGGCGATAGGCTGCTCGCCGGCCTTGCCGCCGTTCCAGGTCATGACAGCCAACTGGCTGTCGCGGCGGCTGCCCTGCCCCACACCCAGCAGGGTGCGCATGCCCAGCTTCTCCATCTCGGCCTCGCCGAGAATCTCGACCTTCAGACCCAGCGTCTCCAGACCTTTGACCCGCCGCGCGAACTCTTCGGGATACAGAACGTTGGCCGGCTCGCTGACCAGATCGCGGGCGAAGACCACTGCGTCCGCCACAGCCGACATCGGGCCGTAAGCCGCTTCGGCCGCCTTGGGATCAGCGGCAACGACGCGCACCGTGGTGATCGACGGAATTTTCTCCGGCTTCATCGTCGTGCGGTATTTGTCGAAGCGGTAGGCGGCCAGACGCACGGCGAACCCGACCCGCGCGGCCTGATCGGCCGACAGATGACCGGCCTCGATGGTCAGGGTCTCTGCCCCCGACAGCTTGACCGCGTGATAGGCGGCACCTGCGGCAGCCTCCAGCGCCAGATCGTCGAACTTGCCCGCATCGCCCGCGCCGGTCAGCACCACCGTGTCGGCCTTGATGTCCGAAGGTGCCGCCACGACCAGGGTGCTGTTCAGCCCGCCGGTGAAGCGGCTGGCGGCCATGGCACGGCCCAGAACACCGTCCAGCGCCTTGCCTTCATTGACCAGCACGGCCAGCACCTGAGCGGCACCCGCTTCAGCGACGAATTCGACTTTCATGAAACACTCACTCCGGCCGGGTTCGCCCCGGTCCTGATACTGGATGACAAGGGCGAGTCAGCGTGTTTCGCCGAAGCACCCGGGTGTGTATTAGATGCGCCGCAACGCCGCCGCCTGCAACCGGGCGATCTCATACCGCCCATGACCCTGATTCAAGGCTACCTTTTCCGCCAGATCGCACTGCCCGTCGTGGCGGCATGCGCGGCGCTGGCCGGAATCGGGATTCTGAGCCAGAGCCTCGACCAGCTCGAGATCATCGTCGAACGGGGCCAGAGCCTGTGGGTCATGCTGAAGCTGACCCTGCTGGCGACGCCGCAGCTACTTGCGGTGATCCTGCCCATCGGCCTGTTCGTCGGTGCCCTGATGGCCCTGACCCGGCTGCAGCGGGAACAGGAGCTGACCGCAACCTTCGCCGCCGGCATGACCCGTTGGGCCGTGATCCGCCCCGCCGTTCGCCTGGCCTTCATGGTCGCGGCCCTGGCGCTGTTGACCAGCACAACGCTTCAGCCCTGGGCCCAGCGCGAGGCGCGGCGCGAGGCCTTCGCCGTGCGCACCGATCTCGCCGCCCTGCTTGTCGAGGAAGGCCGCTTCGTGGAGGGGCCTGACGGCCTGACCGTCTATGTGCAGCAGATCGAGCAGAACGGCCTGCTGAAGAACCTCTTCATCTACCTGGACAACGGCAAGACGGTCACGACCTGGGACGCCGCAGAGGCTCGTTTCGGCCGCGTCGACGGTCTGCCGATCCTGACCATGGAGCATGGGTCGATGCAGCGATACTCATCGAACGGCGTGCTCGGTCACTTCTCGTTCGACCGCTACGCCTTCGACCTGTCGCCCTTCACCAGCAATGACGAGCGGGTGAAGTTCAAGACCTCGGACCTGTGGCTGACAGACCTGTTCAACCCCAGCCCTGCCCTGCTGCGTGACACCGGCTCGCGCGGCGAACTGCTGGCCGAGGCCAATGCCCGGCTTTCGGCGCCGCTCTATGCCCTGACCGCCATGGCCATGGCTCTGGCCGCCATCCTCGGAGGGGCCTTCAGCCGCACCGGCTATGCCATGCGTATCGCCAAGGCTTCGGGTGCCTTCCTGGTCGTGCGCGTGGTCGGCTACGGCCTGGTCACCGCCAGCGGCTGGAACGCCTGGCTGAACGTGTTCCAGTATCTCCTGCCGCTCGGTGCCGCCTTCATCGCCCTGCGCGTCCTGTTCGCGGCGTTGAAGCCCAGTCGACAGCGCAACTGGCCCCTCCCGGCCTTCCTGAAGGCAAGGTTCGCATGAGCCGGCCCGCTTTCCTGCGGTTGGGCCGCATCGAACGCTATGTGCTGATCCAGCAGCTGCGCTCGCTGGGCGTGGCGCTGGCGATCATCGCGGCGCTGGTGATGCTGATCGACTTTGTCGAGATCTCGCGGGGCGTCGGCTCCGACGTCGACCTGTCCGGCATGCGCATTCTCGGCCTGATGCTGCTGAAGTCACCGGCGGTGATCGTTCAGCTTCTGCCCTTCGTCTTCCTGTTCGGCACGCTTGCGGCCTTCGTCGGGCTGAACCGGCGCAGCGAGCTGATCGCCATGCGCGCGGCGGGTGTTTCAGCCTGGCGTTTCGTGCTGCCCGCGGCGGGCGCGGCGCTTGCGCTCGGCGTTCTGACCGTGGTCGCCATCGGCCCGCTCGCCGCCTCGGGCGACGGCCTCTTCCAGCGTGAACGCGAACGCATCTCCGGCGCGGCGCGCGGCGCCGAGCGTCCGGAGGCGGTCTGGCTGCGCGAAGGCGATGCCCGTCGCCAGATGGTCATCCGGGCCCAGCGTCAGGACCGCGCCAACGCTCGCCTGCTGGGCGTCAGCTTCTTCATCTACACCACCGACCCCGACGGCCGCCGCGCCTTCTCGGAGCGGATCGACGCGGCTTCGGCCTCGCTCGCTGCCGGCCGCTGGCGTCTGGTGGACGCGGTGGGGGCCCAGACCGGCCAGCGCGCTGTGCGTTACGCCGTTCTCGACCTGCCCTCGGCGCTCGCGGATGACGAGGCGTTCGAGCGGTTCGCCCGGCCCCAGTCGACGCCGTTCTGGTCCCTGCCCGGCCAGATCACGCGCATTGAGGACGCCGGCTTCTCATCCACCGCCTACCGCCTGCGTCTGCAACAGTTGCTGGCCACGCCGCTGATGTTCGCGGCCATGGCCATCCTCGCGGCCGCCTTCTCCCTGCGGCTCATGCGGCTGGGGGATCTGGCGCGGATGAGCGCGGCAGCCGTGGTGCTCGGCTTCGGCTTCTTCTTCGTCAACCAGTCGTCGGCGGCCTTCGGCGCGGCCGAGGTCATACCGCCGGTGGTCGCCGCCTGGCTGCCTGCCATATTGACGGCGCTCGCGGCCTTCACCTTGCTGTTCTATACCGAAGACGGCTAACCCGAGCCGATGAGTCCAGCCCGCATGCAGCGTCCCCCTCGCGCCCGTCACGGAGCTCTGCGCACCCGGCTTCTGGCCGGTGTCGCGGCCCTGACCTGTGCACCATGGCTGGCGACGGCGGCGCTGGCCCAGACCGCGCCGCAGACTCCGCCCGAGACGGGCGCGGACGGCCTGACGCCCGAGGCCGTCTATATCGACGCCGCGACTGCCAGCCGTCAGGGCGATCTGATCACCGCCGAGGGAACCGGGGCCGAGCGCGTCACGGCCCGCTTCCGCGGTCATCTCCTGCGCGCGGGCCGCGTGGCCTATGACATGAGCAACGGCACGGCCGCCGCCGCCGGCAGCGTCGAGCTGGTCGATCCCCAGGGTAACCGCATCTACGCCAGTCTGCTGGAGCTGGATCAGGATCTCGAGGCCGGCGTGGCCGTCGACTTCGCCACGCGCACCGCCGACGGTGCCAGTCTGATGGCCGCCACCGCCGTGCGCCGCTCGCCGACCTTGAACGAGCTGAATCACGTCGTCTTCACCCCCTGTCCGATCTGCGACGAGAAGGGCGCGCCCAAGGAGCCGTCGATCTCGATCCAGGCCCAGCGGGTGGTCCAGGACGAGAGCTTGCGGGCCGTCATCTACACCAACGCCTTGTTCAAGGTGGGCGGCGTCCCGGTGCTGTATCTGCCGGTCTTCGCCCACCCCGACCCGACGGTCGAGCGCGCCTCCGGCTTCCTCGTGCCCACGGTCAACTACGATCAGGACCGCGGCGTCAGCTACGAACAACCCTATCTGATCGTCGTCTCGCCCTCCGAGGACTGGCTGATCAGCCCCCAGGTCAACACTGAGGTCCCACCCCTGCTGAACGCCCAGTGGCGCCGGCGCTTCGCGGACGGGATGATCGTGGCGCGCGGCGGCTACACCTACGCCCGCAACTTCGGCGACTTTGACCGCGATCCGCCCTTCGGCGACGTCGACACCGATCCCGACGTTCCGCTGGATCAGGAACACCGCAGTTATCTGCTGGCCAACGGCGCCTTTGATCCTGCCGGGCCGTGGCGCTGGGGCTTCACCATCGAGCGCACCTCGGACAAGACCCTGTTCGACCGCTACGACATCCGCGATCCCTATCAGGACAACGGCCTCTACTACGGCGACCAGCGCCGCCTGATCAGCCAGATCTACGCCGAGCACCAGACCGCGCGATCCTACGTCTCCGTCGCCGCCTTCGACATGCAGAGCCTGCGGGTCCAGACGGCCATCGAGGACGCGCCGGGTCTGAACGTGTTCGAAAGCGACGACAGCCTGCCCCTCGTCGCGCCCCTGATCGAGGCCCGCTGGGAGCCCGACGGTCCGGTGTTCGGCGGCCGCCTGCGCCTGCGCGGTTCGTCGGTGGCCCTGACGCGCGACGCCTATGTCGGTGGCCCCGTTCTGCGGCCCGGGATCATTCCGGTCGGCCCGACGACCGGCCTGCCCGGCGTCGATACCCGCCGGGTTACCGGCCAGCTGGACTGGCGCCGCGCGCTCATCTCCCCCGCCGGGGTGCGATGGGAGCCGTTCGTCGACCTGCGTGCAGACATCTATTCCATAGACGACCTGCCGCCCTTCCTGGGCCTGGACGGCGAAACCGTGAGCCGCAACCGATTCAGCGCCGGTCTGGACGTCAGCTATCCGATGATCCGCCGTTTTGAGTCCGGTGCCGATCTGGTGCTGGAGCCGATGGTGCAGCTGTCCGTCTCAAGCAAGGCCGACCTTGATCCGCGCATCCCGGTCGAGGACAGCCATACGATCGAGCTGGACGAGAGCTCGTTGTTCCGCATGGACCGCTTCCCCGGCTACGACCTCTATGAGGGCGGCACCCGCCTGACCGCCGGGACCCGCGCCACCCTGCGGTGGGACGAGAGCCGCAGCGCCAGCCTGTTCATCGGCCGCAGCTGGCGCGAGGACGAGTTGCCCGGCCTGCTGGCCGTCCTGCCGAACCCGACTCCAGGCCCGGTGCAGCTCTATGACCCCTCCGGCCTGGCAGCCCAGACCTCCGACTGGGTGGTCCAGGGCGAATTCTCGCCGTCCGATCGTATCCGCGGCTGGGGCCACGCCACCATCGACGGCTCTGGCGACGTGCGCCGCGCCGAAGCCTCGGTCGACGGCCGGTGGGGCCGCCGCAACCTGGCCAGCGTCAGCTACATCGTCGACCGTTCCAATCCGCTCGCCTCCAGCCTGAACCGCAACTACGAGTTCGTTCAGCTGTCGGCCCAGCAGTTCGTCTATGGCAACTGGGGCGTGACCGCTGCCGGGGTGGCTGACCTTGAGCGCGAAACCATCACCCGCTCCGAGGTCGGCCTGCTGTTCGACGACGACTGCTTCCGCTTCGAGATCGGCTACCGCCGTGACAACACCCAGGTGCGCCCCTCCGGCCCGTCCGACGGTGTTTATATCCGCCTAAACCTCGCCACTTTCGGGGGTTCAGGTTATGGACGGGGCGACCAGCGTTGGTAGAGACGCAAATGGGGGGTGCGGAATCTCGCAAGGCTTTGCAAAATAACGCAAAGCACCGGGGACGCACCGCTTTGAGGAACCAGGACGAACGATGCGTTTGATGCGTTTTACAGCGTGCGTTGCGATGAGCACGCTTGTGGCGACCGGAGCCATGGCCCAGACCGCGCCGACCGGTCAGGTTGCGGGGCGGCTTAATCCCGCCGCCGCCAATGCGCCCCAGCGCGCCCAGCCGGTGGCCCAGTTCGCCCTGGCTGACGGCATCATCGCCACGGTCAATGACCGGATCATCACCGGCTTCGACCTGCGCCAGCGGATGCTGCTGGTCATCGCGCTCAGCGAGGTCCAGCCGACCGAGGAAAACCTGCCCGCCATCCAGCAGGAAGCCCTGAACGCCCTCGTCGACGAGCGGCTGCAGGCCCAGGAGCTGGCGGAGTACAAGGATCTCGTCATCTCCGATGAAGAGGTGAACGCCGAGATCGCGGCCATGGCCCAGGAGGCCGGCACCGCGCCAGAGGCCTTCATCGGCTTCCTGGAACAAGGCGGCATCCGCGCGTCGACCCTGCGCGAGTACCTGCGCATTTCGATCGGCTGGCGCGAGCTGGTCGGCGGCCGCTTCGGCAACCGTTCGCGCGTCAGCCGCGCCCAGGTGGAGCAGGCCCTGCGCCAGGAGGCCGAATCGGCCGCCAAGAAGCGCTACCGCGTCGGCGAGATCTACATCGAGGCCGCCCGCGTCGGCGGCATGCAGCAGGCCGTCAACGGTGCCCAGCAGCTGGTCCAGCAGATGATCGCCGGTGCCCCGTTCCAGTCGGTGGCCCGACAATTCTCGGCCGCCCCCTCTGCCGTGCGCGGCGGCGACTCCGGCTGGCTGGTCGAGGGCTCGATGCTGCCCGCCCTGCAAACGACGTTCGACAACCTTCAGGTCGGCCAGCTGTCCAACCCGATCGTCGTCGAGGGCGGTGTCTACATCATCTATATGATCGACAAGCAGGACGGCGCGGGAACCAGCATGGTCCAGCTGAAGCAGGTCATGATCGAGGCGCCCGATACCGCCACCACGGAACAGATCGCCGACGCGACCGCGCGTCTCGAGGGTCTGCGGCCGCAACTGACCTGTGACACCATCCTGCCGCGCGCCACCTCGGAAGCGGGCCTGCTGGGTGCCGATCTGGGCGAAAGCGACGTCGCCAACCTGTTCCCGGCCTTCCAGAACTTCGCCCAGACCGCTCGGGTCGGCGAGATCAGCACCCCGGTGCGCTCGCCGCTTGGCGTCCACCTCCTGGCCCTGTGCGGCCGTCGCGTCGGCGGTGCCACGGCCCCGACCTATCGCGACATCGAGGGCCGGCTTCAGCGCACGAACCTGTCCATGCTGGGCCGGCGTTATATGCGCGACCTCCGCGCCGACGCCCTGATCGAGTTCAAGTAATGCCGACGCCGGCGCCTCTGGCTCTTTCGCTGGGGGAGCCGGCGGGCATCGGGCCCGAGATCATCGCCGCCGCCTGGCGCGCCCTGGCCACCGAGGGGCCAGCCTTCTGCGTCATCGGCGATGCCGCCCTGATGCGGACCCAAGGCGTTCCGGTTCAGGCTGTGCCATCCATCAGCGAGGCCCCAGCCGTCTTCGGCCGCGCCCTGCCCGTGCTGGACCTGCCCCTGCCCGCGCCGGTGACGCCAGGCCGGCCCGAGGCCGCCAACGCCGCTTCCGTCGCCGACTGGATCGAGACCGCCGTCAGCCTGGCCCTCTCGGGCGAAGCGTCGGGTGTCGTCACCAGCCCCATCGCCAAGGCGCCGCTCTATGCCACCGGCTTCCGCTTCCCCGGCCACACCGAGTTCATCGCCGATCTGACCGCTGATGCCCCGTTCAGCGGCACGCGCGGCCCCGTCATGATGCTGACGGCCCGCGACCTGCGCGCCTGCCTCGTCACCATCCACGCGCCCCTGTCTCAGGTTCCCGAACTGGTCACCGCCGAACGCGTCATCCGCACCGCCCGCGTGGTGCATGAGGCCCTGCGCCGCGACTTCGGCATCGCCAGCCCCCGGCTGGCTTTGGCGGCCCTGAACCCGCACGCGGGCGAAAGCGGCTCCATCGGCCTGGAAGAAATCGAGGTCCTGCGCCCCGCCGCCGCCGCCCTGCGCGCCGAGGGCATCGCCATCACTGACCCCCTGCCCGCCGACACCATGTTCCATGACGAGGCCCGCGCGACCTATGACGCCGCGATCTGCCTCTATCACGACCAGGCCCTGATCCCGGTGAAGACGCTCGACTTCTGGGGCGGCGTAAACACCACCCTGGGCCTGCCCGTCATCCGCACCTCGCCCGACCACGGCACCGGCTTCGACATCGCCGGCAAGGGCGTCGCCCGTCCCGACAGCCTCATCGCCGCGATCCGTCTGGCGGGACAGATGGCGGTGGCGCGCGCGGCGGTCTAGAACCCGCGCGTGACTGACCTCCCCTCCCTCCGCGAAAGCCTCGACGCCCACGGTCTGTTGGCCAAGAAGAGCTTCGGCCAGCATTTCCTGCTGGACCTCAATGTGACGCGCAAAATCGTGCGCCTCGCCGGTCCGTTCGAGGGTCGCGCGGTCATCGAGGTCGGCCCCGGACCCGGCGGCCTGACCCGCGCCCTGCTGGAAAGCGACGCCGGTCCGGTCGTGCTGGTCGAGAAGGACCCGCGCTTCATCCCCCTGCTGTCCGAACTCGACGACGGCACGGGCCGCCTGCGCATCGTCGAGGGCGACGCGCTGAAGGTGCGTGAGACCGATCTGGTCGACGGCCCGGCGCACATGGTCTCGAACCTGCCCTACAACGTCGGCACGCCCTTGCTGATCAAGTGGCTGACCGGCCCCTGGCTGCCGCACAGCCTGACGCTGATGTTCCAGAAGGAAGTGGCCGAGCGGGTCGTGGCCGGGGTCGGCGACGACGCATACGGCCGCCTCGCCGTGATCGCCCAGGCGGTGTGCGAGGCGCGGCTGGTCATGCACCTGCCCCCCGCCGCCTTCACCCCGCCGCCCAAGGTGTCATCGGCCGTCGTCCACCTGACGCCCCATGCCGTGCGGCCCGAACCGGCGATGCTGAAGAAGCTGGAACGCGTCACCGCCGCCGCCTTCGGCCAGCGCCGCAAGATGCTCCGCTCCAGCCTGAAGCAGCTCGGCGGGGCCGCCCTGTGCGAGGCCGCCGGCATCGAGCCCGACGCCCGGGCCGAGGTGGTGGATGTGCCGGGGTTCCTCAGGCTGGCGGCGGCGCTGGAGCGGTAGAAGGCCCCTCCCTTCCTTTCGTCATTCCGGGCGAAGCGCAGCGAAGACCCGGAACCCAGTGGCGCCGCGACGGCGGCGAAACACCGGCTCTGCAAGGTCAAGCACCGACGCTCCCGACAGGTTCACGCTATCGCGTGCCGCTGGGTTCCGGGTCTGCGAGTCGCTACGCGCCTCTTCGCCCGGAATGACGAAAGAAGAAGTCAGTAGAACTCCGCCTCGGGGTCCAGTTCCGCGCCCGCCGGTGCCTGCGCCCAGCTCGCCTCCTCGACCGCCATCCGATCCATCCGCGCCTGCCGCTCGCGCCGCTGCGCGTCAAAGTCCGGCTGCGGCTCGTCAAAGCCGAACGACATCGGCCGTCCCTCGCCCCGGACCGTCACAACAGCCTCACTCGGCGGCGGCTCGACCGGCGGCTGCGACGTCCATCGGCGCGGCTCGGGCATCGGCAGGGGCGCGTCCCGGTATTCCTCATTTGGCGCAGGATCATACGACGACGTCTGGACCACCGGTTGATGCTCATAGCCGTCGCTCAGCGTCCCGACTTCCATCACCCCACCCGGTGTCACCACCGGCTCGCGCGGCTCGATCAGGGCGATGCTGACCGCCGGCCCGCCGGCGCGCGCCACGCTCTCTCGCGACGGTATCAGCACCAGCACAGCCGCCCCGACCAGGGCCACGGCGCCGATAGCGGCAGCCGTGACGGCCGTATGGGTTCTGGTCCAGATCATCAGGCCACTCCGCTCTCCCCGAAAGGAAAGCGCGAGCGCCCCGGCGGTTGCCGCCTATACCGCCTCGGTCAGCAGCGCCTGCGTATAGGCCCCGACCCAGGTGTTGCGCGCCCGCTTGCTGCGTTCGGCGTGATAGATGTGGGCCAGCTCGGAATAGCTGCGGTCGAAGTCGTCGTTGACGAAGACGTAGTCGAACTCGCCCGAGTGCTCGATCTCGCCCTTGGCGTTGCGGATGCGGCGCTCGATAACCTCATCGGCGTCCTGTGAGCGCGTCACCAGACGGCGG
The DNA here is from genome assembly GCA_046294385.1 of Brevundimonas sp. GTDB lineage: Bacteria > Pseudomonadota > Alphaproteobacteria > Caulobacterales > Caulobacteraceae > Brevundimonas. The sequence continues at coordinate 68,001 of JBKBJW010000007.1, forward strand.
CGCAGCTCGGCCAGGCTGGGCGGCAGGATGAACACCCGGACCGCATCGCCGGGGCATTTGGCGGCGATGTCGCGCGCACCCTGCCAGTCGATGTCGAACAGCACGTCGCGCCCCTCGGCCAGGGCCCGGTCGATCGGCGCGCGCGGGCTGCCATAGCGCGCACCATGCACATCGGCCCATTCCAGGAAGGCGTCCGCGTCGATCAGGCGCTGGAACTCGGCGTCATCAACAAAGTGATAGTCGCGGTCGGCCACCTCGCCCGGGCGAATGCCACGCGTGGTCATCGACACCGACAGCTCCAGCCCGCCGTGGTCCGCCATCAGGCGGCGGCACAGGCTGGTCTTGCCCGCGCCCGACGGGCTGGCGACGATCAGCAGGACGCCGCGGCGGGGAGTGCGTTCATTCGACATGGGCGGACCTTCAGCTCCATCGCGTGGACCGGACGAGTCACGCGGCGTGACAGCGCCTTCCCATCCTACCTCACCGTCGCGCGCGCAAGACTCATTGCGTGGAACGGGGCGGCTCAAAAAATGCGTGATCTCACCAAACAGGGTTTGACGAAGTGATTGCCGGCCCTAGTATGGTTAAGCTTTAATTCCCGGGGGGTGGGCCAATGAAAAAGCTTCTGATCGCAGCGGGTGCCGGTGCCCTGCTGGTTGTGGCGCAAGCCGCCGTTTCGGCGGCCTACAACCCGCTGGACCGGGTCGACGCGACCGCCAAGGGTGATGTTGCCGCAGCCCCGGTTGCCCCGACCGCAAAATCTGTGAACCGGCCGGCCACGACGTTCGACGCCGCCTATACGCCGCTGGACATGGCTTCCGGGAACCCGGTCTTTGGGTCGGATGAGCTCACCGCCGGCGCGCCCCGCCGCGAAATCCCGGTCACGGACCGCCTGTCGGGCGAAACCGGGCGCTACAATCTGGCCCTGGATGCGGTTTCCGAGCAGGAGACGTGCGCTAAGAGATTTGGACCGGGAGGTGACAAAGGGAAGGTGGCACCTGTGGATTCATTTCTCGCCAAGATCAAATGTGAGCGTGTCGAAAGGCCCTATCCTCTCCCTCCGGAGGTCGCAGTTCCAGGCCTCACTATCCTTGCTGTCACGGGCGTTGTCGCGAGCGACTCCGGCAAGTCTGACTGATCGGGCGCGGCCTGCTCGCGGTAAGGTGGCCGGCCTGGTTGTCTTGAAGGCTCTGATCAGGCTTTCTTCTGGTCCATCCTGCGTTTCGGGGCATTCGGGTTCTTGGTCATGTGTGAGGGGTCCGTCCTGAGACGTTTCGGCCTGGCCCTGGCCCTCGTTCTGGGTCTGGCGCTGCCATCCGGCGCGGCCGCCCAGGTCGTGCTGACCTTCGCAGCAAAACGGGCCGAGAGCAGCCTGGGTGTCCCCCACTCGTATCTGCGGATCGGTGGCACGACCGAGTCGGGCGAGGCCATCCAGCGAACCTTCGGCTTCATGCCCGCCGAAGGTTCTGCCTTCATGGTTCTGGGCGACCGCGTCCGGGGCGCCGTCGTCGATGAGCCCGAGGCCGAGATCGAGTGGGAGCGCGTAACCCCCTTCCTCAGCGTCCAGATCCCGGACGCGTCCCTGGACGCCGTCATCCTGCGGTTCAAATACTGGAACGAGAACGAGAACGGCGGCTACGACGCCTGGTCCCAGAACTGCATCGCCTTCCTCGCGGACATCGCCGGGACCATCGGCCTGAAGGTCCCGCCGGGATCGCACCTCAGCCCGTCCGGCTTTCTCGAAACCCTCGTGGAGCTGAACCCGCCGGGCTCATTGCCGGGAATCCTCGATGTCCCCGTCGCCAACCCGGCGCCGACCGATCCGCCGGCCACGGACGCGTCGGACGTCCCCGATCCCGCCCCGCCCGAAGCCGCAGAACCAGCCCCGGAGGCCACGCCCGCCGAACCGGAACCGACCCCACAGGCGACGCCGAACTAGCGGCTACTCCACGTTCTGAACCTGCTCGCGCAGTTGCTCTATCACCGCCTTCAGCTCCAGCCCGATGCCGGTCAGCGCCGTCGTCGCCGACTTCGAGCACAGGGTGTTCGCCTCGCGCATGAATTCCTGCATCAGGAAATCCAGCTTCCGCCCGGCCGGCGGTTGCTGCATCAGGGTGCGGGCCGAAGCCACGTGCGCCGTCAGACGATCCAGCTCCTCGCGCACATCCGCCTTGGTCGCCAGGGCGGCCGCCTCCAGATAGACCCGCTCTTCCAGCCCCGGCGCGTCCGGGGCCAGCTCCTGCATCCGCCGGGTGAAGCGGTCGCGGATATGCTCGACCTGAGCCGCCGCCCGCGTTTCCGACTCCGCCACCAGCTTCTCGATGCGGGCGATGAAGTCGTTGATCACGGGCGTCAGCTGCGCCCCTTCCCGCTCACGCGACATCTTCAGCGCATCCAGCGCCGCCTCGACCGACGCGGTCATGGCGGCCTCGACCGCCGCCCGGGCCTCGGCGTCCTCTTCCTCTTCGGGGGCTTCAAGCACACCACGCAGGCCCAGCAGCCCGTCCGCTGACGGCGGCGTCGCCCCGTCCTCGGCCAGCCGGTTGGCCAGGGCCAGATAGCGGCCCAGAACGTCCTCATTGATGATCAGGCCCGCCGCCCCGGCCTCGGCCCGTTTCGCCTGAATGCCGACTGTGACCTGACCCCGGCTCAGCCGCGTCTGCGCCGCCGCCTTGGTCAGCCGTTCCAGATTGTCGAAGCCCGGCGGGCCGCGAAAGCGGACCTCCAGATTGCGCCCGTTGACCGAGCGCGCCTCCACCGACCAGCTCCAGCCTTCGGCGGACCCGTCCGCGCGACCGAAGCCGGTCATGCCGGACAGGCTCACGGCTGCGGCACCGTGATCACCTTGGCACCCGGCGGCACGACCAGTGTCGGCGCGCCGTCATCCCCGGCCGGAGCCTCGGGTGCCGCTTCCGGCGGCAATCCGGCCCGCTGCCGCTCGATGGCCCGCCAACGCGCGACGTTGGCCAGATGCTGGTCATAGGTGGCGGCAAAGGCGTGCCCACCCGTCCCGTCGGCGACGAAGAAGATGTCGTTGGACCTCGGCGGGTTCAGCACCGCCGCGATGGCGTCCTTGCCCGGATTGGCGATGGGTGTCGGCGGCAATCCGTCGATCTGATAGGTGTTCCACGCCGTCGGCCGGTCGATCTCGGACCGCCTCAGGCCCCGCCCCAGCGGTCTGCCCTGGGTGATGCCATAGATGATGGTGGGGTCACTCTCCAGCCGCATCCCCTGACGCAACCGGTTCGAGAATACCGCCGCTACGCGCGGCCGTTCCGACGCCACGCCGGTCTCCTTTTCCACCACAGAGGCCAGGATGACCGCCTCCTCCGGCGTGCGCACCACGCTGTTCGGACCCCGCCGCGCCCACAGGGCGGCCAGGTTCTCGTCGTGGGCCCGTCGCATCCGCGCGATCACGGACGCCCGCGTCTGGCCCCGGCTGATCTCATAGGTGTCGGGCCACAGGCTGCCCTCGGGCGGAACCTCGACCTCGCCGGTCAGCACCGCCTCCTTCATCAGGATGTCCACCGCCTGGGCCGACGACCAGCCCTCGGGCAGGGTCACGAAGTGGCGCACCACCCGCCCGTCCACCAGCAGGCTCAGCACTGACCGCAGCGACGCCCCCGACGGCACCTCATACTCCCCGGCTCTCAGCTTGCGGTCTGCGCCGGTCAGGCTGGCCGCCGCCTTGAACATGTCCGTCGAACGGATCACGCCCGCGGCCTTCAGATTGGCGGCGATGGCCGAGACCCCCGCCCCGCTGGGCAGGCTGACGATGGTGCTCTCGCCCACCCGCGCCGACGGACCGGGCGCGTAGAACACGCTCCATCCCCACATCAGCGCCCCGATCAGGAACAGGCTGAAGGTCGCCGACGCCGTCAGAAGCGCCACCCCCATGCCGGACCGTTCCACCCGCGGAGCCCCCGCCCCTCTGCGGAAAAGCGCCATCAGTCGACCTTCTTGAAAATCACGGAGGCGTTGGTGCCGCCGAAGCCGAAGCTGTTGGACATGGCCACATCGATCTTGCGCGGCCGGGCCTTGTTCGGTGCCAGATCCAGCGCCGTCTCATGCTCCGGGTTGTCCAGGTTGATCGTCGGTGGCGCGATCTGGTCGCGGATGGCCAGGATCGAGAAGATGCACTCGATGGCCCCGGCGGCACCCAGCAGGTGGCCCGTCATGGACTTGGTCGAGGACATGGTGACGTTCTTCGCATGCTCACCGACCAGCCGTTCGACCGCCCTGGCCTCGATCCAGTCCGCCATGGTCGAGGTGCCGTGGGCGTTGATGTAGTCGAGGTCCGACGGCTCCAGCCCCGCCCGCTTCAGCGCCGCCTTCATGGCGCGCAGGCCGCCGTCGCCGTCCTCGGACGGGGCGGTGATGTGATAGGCGTCGCCCGACATGCCATAGCCCACGACCTCGGCGTAGATTTTCGCGCCGCGCGCCTTGGCGTGCTCGTATTCCTCCAGCACCACGATGCCCGCGCCCTCGCCCATGACGAAGCCGGCGTGGTCCTTGTCGTAAGGACGGCTGGCCTTCTCGGGCGTGTCGTTGAAGGCGGTGCACAGGGCCTTGCAGGCCAGGAAGCCGGCGATGCCGATCGGCACGATGCTGCTTTCGGCCCCGCCGGCCACCATCACATCGGCGTCGTCCAGCGCAATCATCCGGGCCGCGTCGCCGATGGCGTGGGCGCCGGTGGCGCAGGCCGTCACGACCGAGTGGTTCGGCCCCTTCAGGCCGTGGCGGATCGAGATCTGGCCGCTGGTCAGGTTGATCAGCGACATGGGGATGAAGAACGGGCTGACCCGGCGCGGGCCCTGTTCCTTCAGGATGACGGCCGTCTCGGCGATGGGGCCCAGGCCGCCGATGCCAGAGCCGACCATGACGCCGGTGCGCTCGCGATCCTCGTCACTCTCGGGTTTCCAGCCGGCGTCGGCCAGCGCCTCGTCAGCGGCGGCGATGGCATAGACGATGAAGTCGTCGACCCGCTTGCGGTCCTTGGCCGACATCACCTGTTCGTGGTCGAACACACCCGGCTGGCCCGGCGCGCCGCCGCCCCGCCCGTCCACCGACGGAATCTCGCCGGCGATGGTGCAGGCGTAGCCTTCGGTGTCGAAATTGGTGATCGGCCCGATGCCCGAGCGTCCCTCAAGGATGCCCTTCCAGCAATGCTCCACGCCCCACCCCAGGGGTGTCAGCAGACCCAGACCGGTAACGACCACGCGGCGCATGGAGCGCCTCCCTTTTCAACAGAATCCGAGAGCCCGAAATCTACAGGCTTGGCCACAAACAGTAATGGCCGCCGGGCCGCCCCGCTAGGGGCGCGCCACGGCGGCCATCAGTGCCGTTGCAAAATGGAGGGGATCAGCCCGCCAGCTTGCCGTCGATGAACTTGACGGCGTCGCCGACCGTGCGGATGTGCTCGGCGGCGTCATCCGGGATCTCGACGTCGAATTCTTCTTCGAAGGCCATGACCAGTTCGACGTTGTCGAGCGAGTCAGCGCCCAGGTCGTCGATGAAGCTGGCCTTCTCGGTCACCTTCGCAGGGTCAGCGTCCAGGTGTTCGATGACGATCTTGCAGACGCGCTCGAGGGTGTCGGACATGTGTATTCGCCTTTTATAGCCGCCACGGCGGCGGTGGTCTCATGTTTGCCGTCTCACGACGACGACGACGGCGCAAGTCCATATCGAAGACTCAACCGCACGGTTGCGACGGCTTTAGCACAGCCGTGGCTTGGTGGAAGGGGGTCCTCGTCCTGTCTCCTCCCTGTTGCGAAGCAATGGGGAGGTGGCGCGGCGCGAATACGCGCCGTGACGGAGGGGCTCTGGACTTCAAGCGCCGGTGCGGCCGAAAGAACCCCTCCACCACTTCGTGGTCCCCCTCCCCATCAAGATGCGGAGGAGACAGCGGCTAGCGCCGGTTCACCCACCAGACCAGCGCCCCGCCGACCAGCGCCATCGGCGCGCCGTATACGGCCCAGATGATCTGGCCGGTCATGAAGCTGCCCGGCAGGACATTCAGCCCCTGCAGCACCCAGATGATCCCGATCAGCAGCAACGGCCCGCTGAGGATGGTGGCGATGATGCGCAGGATTTTCATCAGATCATCGCCATCCCGCCGTTCACGTGCAGCGTCTGCCCCGTGACATAGGCGGCTTCATCCGACGCCAGATAGACAGCGGCGGCGGCGATCTCGTCACCGGTCCCCAGCCGCCCGGCCGGGATGTTCTTCAGGATCGTCTCGCGCTGCTGCTCGTTCAGCACGTCGGTCATGGGCGAGGCGATGAAGCCCGGGGCGATGCAGTTCACCGTGATCCCGCGCGAGCCCACTTCCTGGGCCAGCGACTTGGAAAACCCGATCATCCCGGCCTTGGACGCCGCATAGTTGGTCTGGCCCGGATTTCCGGTGACGCCGACGACCGAGGTCACGCCGATGATCCGGCCCGCCCGGCGCTTCATCATGCCCTTCATGGCCGCGCGCGACAGGCGGAAATAGCTTTCCAGATTGATGGTCAGGACGGACTGGAAGTCCTCGTCCTTCATCCGCATCAGCAGGCCGTCCTTGGTGATCCCGGCGTTGGCGACCAGGATGTCCAGCGGCGCGCCCGCGGCCTCTTCCGCCCGGCCGACCAGCCCGTCCACCGACTCCGCGTCCGACAGGTTCGCCGCCGCCACGAAGGCCCGCGCGCCCAGCTCAGCAGCGATCTCGGACAGCACGGCCTCCCGCGTGCCAGACAGCACAACCGTCGCCCCCTGCGCGTGCAGCGCCCGCGCCACGGCCCCGCCGATGCCGCCGGTCGCCCCGGTCACGAGGGCGGTCTTGCCGGTGAGATTGAACATGATCTTCTCCTTACGAATTCAGCGACGCCGCGAACGCTTCCAGATCCTCCGGCGCGTTCAGAGCCATGCCTTCGGCGTCGGGGGCGATGCGCTTGGCCATGCCGGTCAGGACCTTGCCCGAGCCCACCTCGGCGAAGCGGGTCACGCCGCCCTCACCGGCCATCCATTCCATCGACTCGCGCCAGCGGACGCGGCCGGTGACCTGTTCGACCAGCAGGTGGCGGAGGACCTCGGGGTCGCTGACGGGCGAGGCCGTCACGTTCGCCACCACGGGCACCACCGGCGACACGATCGTCGCACCGGCCAGGGCCGCCGCCATCTCGTCCGCCGCCGGCTGCATCAGCGGACAGTGGAAGGGTGCCGAGACGTTCAGCGGGATCGCCCGCGCGCCCAGCTCCTTGGCCTTTTCGATGGCGCGATCCACAGCGGCCTTGTCGCCCGAGATCACGATATTGCCGGCGTTGTTGTCATTGGCGACGACGCAGACGCCGACCTCGGACCCCGCCTTCGCCGCTTCTTCCGCCAGCGCCAGATCCGTCTTCGGCCCGATCAGGGAGGCCATCGCCCCCTTGCCGACCGGCACCGCCCGCTGCATCGCCTGCCCGCGCAGTTTCAACAGCCGCGCCGTGTCGGCCAGGCTGATCGCCCCCGCCGCGCACAGGGCCGAATATTCCCCCAGCGAGTGCCCGGCCACGAACCCCGCCCGCGACACGTCCACCCCGAACTCGACCTTCAGCGCCCGCGCCACGGCCAGCGACACCGCCATCAGCGCCGGCTGCGCGTTCTCGGTCAGGGTCAGCTGATCCTCTGGCCCCTCGCGCATCAGCATCGACAGCCGCTGTCCCAGCGCCTCGTCCACCTCGGCGAACACCTCGCGCGCGCTGGGGAAGGCGTCGGCCAGCGCCGCGCCCATGCCCACGCTCTGGCTGCCTTGGCCGGGGAAGAGTAGCGCCAGGGTCATGTAGGAAGCTCCGGTAGTGGTGGCGGGTGGCTGGTGGCTGGTGGCTGGTGGCTGGTGGCTGGTGGCTGGTGGCTGGTGATTAGTGCCTCCGCACAGACTCGTCACCCCCCGCCTGCATTAGCAGAAAGCCGGAAGCCGTTCCTTCCCAGCCACCAGCCACCCGCCACCCGTCACCCCAGCATCCCCAGCAGCTCGCGCCCGGCCAGCACGCCGAACAACGCCGCCGCCCCGCCCAGCCCGACATTCGACACCCAGCCGTTCCGCCACTCCACCGGCGTCCGCCCGCTGTTCAACAGCCACAGCAGCGTCCCCGCCAGGAACGGCATGAACAGGCTGCCCAGCACGCCATAGGCGATGATCAGCCCGAACGGCCGATCCATGAACAGCAGCAGCATCGGCGGGAACGTCAGCCACAACAGGTATCCCCGCCGCGCCGGGCTCGCCTCGCCCCGCAACGCCTCATCCCCCGCCCGCTTCCGCAAATGGGCATAGAAGTCGGCGAACATCAGGCTGACCCCCTGCCACACCCCCAGCACGGATGTGAACGACGTCGCCCAGAACCCGATCAGGAACATCGCCGCCACCACCGGCCCGAACCGCGCGTGCAGGATCAGGTTCAGGTCCAGCAGCCCGCGATCCCCCTTGGCCAGCGCCATGCCCGTGGCATGCAGCAGCTCGGCCCCGACGATCAGCATCGAAATCACGAACACCCCGGTGACGGCATAGGCCACGCGGTTGTCCCACCGCATCACACCCATCCATTCGGGCGTCCGCCACCCCTTGGCGTTCAGCCAGTATCCATAGGCGGCCATGGTGATGGTGCCCCCCACCCCGCCGATCAGGCCCAGGGTATAGAACACCGACCCCTCCGGCAGCGTGGGCCACAGCCCGGTCAACAGCCTCGGAATATCCGGCGTCACAATGATCGCCAGCCCCACGACGGTGACGAACATCACCCCCACCAGGCCCGCCATCAGCTTCTCGAACAGGCCGTAGTTCCCCAGCCATACGATCCCCAGCCCCACCAGCCCCGAGATCATCGACCACTCTTTCAGGCCCAGTACGGGGAACAGCGCCGCCAGCGGCAGCCCCGCCGCCGTCATCCCCGCCGCCCCGTAAACAAAGCCCCAGATCACCACATACAGGGCGAAATACACGCTGGCCCACGGCCCCAGGCTGGACCACCCGTCAAAGATCGTCCGCCCGGTCGACAGCGTCCACCGCCCCACCCCCTCGGCCAGCGCCACCTTCACCACGGCCCCCAGCACCGCCGCCCACAGCAGCGCATACCCATACTCCGCCCCCGCAATCAGCGTCGCCACCAGATCCCCGGCCCCAACCCCCGTCGCCGCCACGACAATGCCGGGCCCGATCAGGGATATGCGCTTGCGGGGGGGCGTGGGGGATGGAGTGTCGGTCATGGAGTGAGGCCCTCATTGAGTTGAGCCATCAGCTTTGCGTTCGGCGGCTCGTCGAATACTGCAGACTTGTATGCGCGGTGGAACCACCGGATGAGCTCAAGGGTGATGAACTGGCCGCCGAAGTGCCTCGTGTCTGCTGTCCGGATCGAAGAAAAGGCGCTCAGGATCGTTTCGAGCAGGTCTTCATCCTCAATGCCGTAGGCAAGCATAATGGCGGCGTCGATGCGGGCCATAGCCAGCCGACGTCGGGCGAGGTCCCACTCGAAAATCTTGCCCGAATGGCCGAGCGCCCTGGCAAAAGGCTCCATGTCATTGGCGACAAACGTGAGCTCCAGGACGGACCTTACGATCACCTCCTGGAGTTCGTCAGACAGACGCTCCCAGGGAAGGACAGGCGTTTCCTTCAGCAGCGCTGAGGTGATGTGGGTGCCGCCCAGCTTCTGTCGCACGAGATAGTCGAACATGAAGGAGTTCAACGTGGCGATGACCAGACAGGCATCTCTGGCTCGTTCCTCAGCGGGAACGGCCTCGTCCTGAAGCAAAACAGGCAGCGTATGGGCAGCCGGTCGTGCGGGAAGCAGCGCCGCGATCATCGACCGGGAATTCGTCGCTGCGGTGATGTCCTTGAACGCAATCAGCCACTGTGCCGATGTCTTTTCATCCAACAGCTTCTTGTTCAGCCAGAAATCGGGCCGCGAGGCGAAGCTGGGGTCGGCTAGCTCAAGATCCGTAGATGCAACGGACTGACCTGGTCGATGAATGTTGGCCACGTTCCGCTGAACGCTCGAAGCACGATGGTTGTACAGCTTGACCATCTTGCCCTCGAACAGGGGCAGGAAGCGGTCGTCGCCCTTCCGATAGATTTCACCATCAAGCGGCAGGGCGCTGAGCTTTTTGAGAGCATCAGCGTCCTTGAATTCATTCGAGCTGGTGCTCCGGTTGAACATCTGACTGTAGGTCAGCTGCCATGGTCGGCCCGCCTCAGCATCACCGAAAAACGCCGCGTTCGTGAAGGATCGCTCCAGAATATCCAACGCGGCTTTTGACGTGACCGGCGGGATCACGCCCGTGCTGGGGCTCACAATCTTCAGCGTGGAAGGGTTGAGATCGAAAATCTGCTCTGCGAGATCGAGGGCAATATTCGTAAAGAATGAAACCCCGATCGGCGTCTTCAAACCCGAGGGCGAGATCAACAGTGCGCAAAAGCGCGTCCTCGCATCAATCTCGGCGAAGAACATTCCCTCCGGCGCGCCGCGGTTCTCAAAATCGATGACTGCTTCAATGCGCCCCTCGGCCGCGTACTTCGACACGAAAGGCCCCGCTCCGTTCGCCGTCACCGTTGCCGACGGAACCAGCAAACCAATGCGGCCGGCCTTAGAGGCTATCGCGATAGCCTGCTCGACAAACGATTGGTGCAGATAGGATTTGCGCCCACCAAACAGTCGGAAGCGGTCCTTGCTCGCCGCCAATGCCATTGTCGCCGTGTCACGTGCCTTGACGAATTGCCACCCCAGCGCCGAGCTACTTTCGACCTCCCTGTCAATTGCAGCCTTACGTTTGGCGTCTGTAGGCTCGTTAGCGATTTGCGGCGCGCGCACCTCGAACCACTTGATGCTTTCGAAGTCGAGTTGATCCCACGGCGGGTTGCCGATGACGGCATCGAACCCGCCTTGTGGCTCGCTCGAACTCCAGTTTTTCCACACCCCCGGGAAAGCGACCTGCCAGTGCATGAACCGTTGGTCGACGACCAGCGCCCGTGCGCGCGCCAGCAGCCGCGTCAGGCGGAGGTAGTCGAGAGTCGATGCGCCTGCCCCCAAGAGGTCCGGTTGGTCCGGTGCCTCGGCACGGTCCAGCCAGTCAACGGTGGCGTCATCCGGCAAATCGCGCGGGCGGTTCGGTTCGGCCGCGCCGGACGCGATGGCCAAGGGGTCGCCGAACTGGCCGTCCAGTAGCCCATGCCACGCCCGCAGATCATCGCCCGCCGGCTTCAACCAGCGCGCCGCGTGCCAAAGGTCCAGGAATGCGGCCAGAGGTGCTGTGGCATGGGTGACGTCAGCAAAGCTGCGTTCGGACTCTTTCACGTCCTCCAGCCGCGCGTCCGACAGGCCCTCGATATGCTCCATCGCCTTGACCGAGGCTTGGGCAGTGCCCACCGCTTGGGCAATTAGCAGCGAGCCTCGCGTCTGCAGTTCCTGCAGCACGTCATGCACTCGCTCACCGAACAGGCTGTCTCCACACCTAAGATGGTGATCGAGGAAGCTCAGCGGCGCTCCCGCCGTGAAGGTGTGCAGCCACAGGGCGACCTTCGCCAGTTCCACCGCCATGGGGTTCTTGTCGACGCCATAAACACAGCGTTTCAGCACCGACCGCTTGATCAGATTGGCGTCCGACAGCTGCGCCTCGGACACCTCCCAGCCATTGTCGTCGGCTTCTTTCCGCACCGCTGCGCGCAAGGCGACGATCTCGCGCGTCGCCGGTGAGAACCAGTCGTGGCCCGCATCCCGCGCGGCCTGCGTCGCCGCGTCATCGGCCAGCAACGCCCGCTCCGCCAGCCAGTCCACAAGGCTGACCAGGAAGTGTCCCGACCCCATGGCCGGATCGACCACCTTGAATGACAGGATGCGGCCCGCCGGGTCCTTGTCGTCCAGCTCTGCGCGCACGGTTTCCGGGTCCGCGCGCGTCGGCAAGGCCTTGAGCGCTGCGACGAAAGCGGCCTCAGCCTCTTCCGCCAGAGGCGTCAGGGTGCGCTCGATGATCAGGCTCACCAGCACATCGGGGGTGTAATAGCTGCCCGATCCCTTGCGGGCGAAGACGCTCAGCCGGACATCGACGCCCTGTTCGGCGGTCGGATCGGCCACCGGCTCGTGCTCCAGCAACCGCTCGTAGATCGAACCCAGTTCGCGCACCGAAAGGTCGCGATAGTTCACCCGCTTGCCGTCCACGTGGCTGAGCAGGTGCAGCAGGGGGGCGAACGCGGCGTCCGACAGCTCGACCCGTTCCAGCAGAGGCGACCGGTCCTGCGCGAACAGCCCGCCGTTGTACGGCGGAACCCCCAGGCTGTCGTCGCCCTCGTCGATCAGGCGGAACAGGTTGCGCGCCTTGGACCAGATGGGGCCGACGCGGGGACTCAGGGCGTCCTCGTCGGCTACACGCACAGCGACGTCGTCTCGCAGCAACGACAGCGAATAGTCGTCAAACCGCTTGGACCGTGTGGGCAACAGGTCGCGGTCCTCGGCATAGAGGGCGAACAGCAGCCGATACAGCGCTGTAAGCGCCGCTTCGCGCACTTCTGACAGATAAGCAGGATCGTCCACGCGGGATTGCCGGTCGGCGGCCACGATGGCGCGGATCAGGCCCGGGAAGACCTTGCCGAACACGACCTCCGACAGGTCGTCGCGGATGCGCGCTTCCCAGCGCTTCCCCTCTTCCAGGGCGACCTGATGCCGTGTCCGTCCACCCGCGCCCGGTTGGAACGCCTCGCGCTCGAAGAACAGCAGGAAGAGGGCCAGCAAGTCGGCGGGCGAGGTGTCCGGGTCTCGCAGTTCGCCCTGCGCGCCCGGCCGCTCCAGCGCCCAGGCCAGATCGACCTCGAAATAGTCATCCAGACGCGAGCGGGCGTCCTGGAAATACAGTCGCCAGACGTGCCCGTTGGTCAGCAGGCCCCACAGTACGCGCCGGTCCGACGCGGCGCTGGCAGCGTCCATGTAGCGCAGCAGTTGACCTGTCGGCGCTTCGTCCAGCCCTGCGCCCCCGCCGCGCTTGTCCAGCGAGATCGACCAAGCCTTGGCGTCGCCCAGCGCGATGGCGTGGCGATAGCGGTCGCCGTGGTTCGTCAGCGCGTCTGCCTTGGCGTGATCCTCAGGCGTCGCAAAGAACAGATAGTCCGGGACGTTCTTGCGTCCCTTCTGATCAATCTTGGCCTGGACGGTGTAGAGGCCCTTCCACCCCAGCGCTTCCAGCACAGGCTGGACGATGCGCAACTCGATCTGCGCCTCGACTTCGCCCGCCGGTTTGGCCACAGCCCCGAAAGCGGCGTTCAGGGCTTCCCGGAACGCGGGAACACGCGCCTGGGCGTCGCGCCAGTCCTGCGTCTCGCGAACGCCCTGCGCCAGATAGTCATGCGTAAACAGTGAACCGGGCACGTGCGCTCTCCCCTACCCTGATGTGTCCCCGTTCGCCCCTTGATTGCAACCGCCCCGCACCCATCTCCACTCCGCTCCCGCGCCGCCCGCCCGGTGTGCGAGTGGGAGTGCTAGTCTTCTTGGCCGACCGTTTCACTTTTCCTCCGTGAAACAATGCATTGCCTGTAAGAGTCCGCATCGCCTTGCTGCCCGGCCTCTTTTCCCCTATACGCGCCGCCTTTCCAGGGCTTCGGTCCCGGTCGCGGAGCTCCAAAGGGTTCGGGAAGTCATCCTGGCCGCCGCATCGGGATCCATCGTGGGAGAGGACTTTACCCGGTCCCCTCGCGCCGAGGCTCTACAAGGGAGAATACCGCATGGCTCTTTACGAGCACACGGTCATGTCGCGCCAGGATATCTCGGCGCAACAGGCTGAAGCGCTGAACGACACCATCAAGGGCTTGATCGAAGCGGGCGGCGGCACCGTCGCCAAGATCGAGTACTGGGGTCTGCGCAACCTGACCTATCGGGTCAAGAAGAACCGCAAGGCGCACTATTCGCTCCTCGCCATCGACTGCCCCCCGCCCGCCATGGCTGAAGTCGAGCGTCAGCTCGGCATCAACGAGGACGTGCTGCGCTGGCTGACCGTCCGCGTCGAGGAACTCGATCTGGAGCTGTCGCCGCTGCTGGCCCGCCGTGAGCGCGAGCGTGAACGTGAGCGTGAGCGCGGTCCCCGCGAAGACGCCCCCGTCGAAGCCTTTTAAGGAGCTGGATCAATGACCGACACCACCGCCCCCGTCCCGGGCGCGCCGGCCGGCTCCGGCCCCGCCCGTCGCCCGTTCCATCGTCGCCGCAAGGTTTGCCCGTTCTCGGGCGCCGGCGCGCCGAAGATCGACTACAAGGATGTGAAGCTGCTGCAGCGTTACATCTCCGAACGCGGCAAGATCGTGCCCTCGCGCATCACCGCCGTCTCCCAGAAGAAGCAGCGCGAACTGGCCAAGGCCATCAAGCGCGCCCGCTATCTGGCCCTCCTGCCGTATGTGGTGAAGTAAGATGAAGGTCGTTCTGCTTGAACGCGTCGACAACCTCGGCGCCATCGGCGACGTCGTCACCGTAAAGGATGGCTTCGCCCGTAACTTCCTCCTGCCGCGCGACAAGGCCCGTCGGGCCACCGCCGCCAACCTCAAGAACTTCGAAGTCGAACGCGCCGCCATCGAGGCGCGCAACGACAAGAACAAGGCTGAGGCCGGCAAGATCGGCGAGAAGATCGACGGCCAGACCTACGTCCTGATCCGTCAGGCCGGTGAAACGGGTCAGCTGTACGGCTCGGTCGCCGCGCGTGACGTCGTCGAGGCCGTCCAGGCCGAAGGCGGCAAGATCGAACGCAGCCAGGTCGTGCTCAACACCGCGATCAAGACGCTGGGCGTCCACGAAGTGCCGGTTCGCCTGCACGCCGAGGTCACCGTCACCGTCAAGATCAACATCGCCCGCTCGGCCGACGAAGCCGCGCGTCAGGCGGCCGGTGAGGACGTGATCAAGTCGGCCTATGACGAGGACCGCAACGCGGCTGCCGAACAGGCTCGCGACATGGTCGAGGGCGGCGCCGGCCAGCAGGACGGTCTCGGCTCCGAGGCCTGATCCAGCGGCATCGCTGACCAGAGAATGAGGGGCGCATCCGGCGACGGCTGCGCCCCTTTTTTTGCCGCAAATACCGGCCCATATGACGGCGTTCCGGGGAGGTCTCGACCATGAAGAAACTCGCGCTGGCCCTCGGCCTCGCCGTCACCATGCTGGCCACGGCCGTCACGGCCCAGTCGGCCATGACGCTGGACTCCTTCGTGACCCGGGCCAACCGCATCCCGATGAACCCCGCCGCCATGCTGATGCCCGATGCGCATCGGCTGAAGTCCGAGGCCGAGCGCGCCTTCCGCGCCGTCGGTGCCGAGATCAGCGACGCCCGCGCCGCAGGCCGAACGCCGCCTGCCTGCCCGCCAGACCGCATCAGCCTGAACCCGCAACAGATGCTGGCCTACCTGAACGCCATCCCCCAGACCCGCCGTCAGCGCATGACGGTCACCGACGGCATCCGCTCCTGGATGGCCAACCGCTGGCCCTGCTCAAGCTGAGCCGGAACTGATCCGCCTGCGGATTTAGCCCGGCATCCACAGGGTCGCGGATTTGTCCCCCGCCAAGGCTGCGTCCGCGCATGTCGTAACGTGCGCGCATGGGTAAGCGTTAACCCATGAACGCCCTGTCCCCCTTCCAGATCGACCCGAGCTCCATCCCCTCGATGCCTCACAACCTGGAGGCCGAGCAGGCGCTGCTGGGCGCGCTGATGTTCGACAACGCCGTGTTCGAGCGCCTGTCCGATCGCCTGCGCGGAGCCCACTTCTACGAACCGTTCCACCAGCGCCTCTACACGGCCATCGAGGACCACATCCGCCAGGGCCTGCTGGCCGAGCCGACCATCCTGATGGAGCGGTTCCGCCAGGACCCGGCATTCGAGGAGTTCGGCGGCCTGCGCTATCTCGCCGATCTGGTGGACCGCGCGCCGCCCGCCGCGAATGCCCCCGACTACGCCCGCCTCGTCTATGATCTGGCCCTGCGCCGCGACCTGATCCGCATCGGCGGCGACATCATCAAGGATGCGCCCGATCCCGAAACGGCCGCCATCGACCAGATCGAACAGGCGGAACTGACGCTTTACACCCTCGCCGAGACCGGTGCTCCTTCGTCGGGCTTCGTCAGCTTCTCGACCGCGCTGGCCGGTGCCGTGCAGATGGCGGGCGAAGCGTATCAGCGCGACGGCAAGCTGGCCGGTCTCGCCACCCATCTGGATGATCTCGATCAGAAGCTGGGCGGCCTCTACCCCTCCGACCTGCTGATCCTCGCGGGCCGCCCCTCGATGGGCAAGACGGCGCTGGCGACCAACATCGCCTTCAACATCGCCCGCAACTACCGCTGGGAGCCCGCGCCCGAGGGCCGCAAGACCGTCAACGGCGGCGTGGTCGCCTTCTTCTCGCTGGAAATGAGCGCCGAACAGCTGGCCATGCGTATTCTGGCCGACGCCTCGGGTGTGTCCTCCGACCGACTGCGCAAGGGCGAGATCGACGCCAGTGACTTCGGCCGCGTCCGCGACGCCGCCATCGAGATCGGCGAAAGCCCGCTCTACATCGACGCCACCGGCGGCCTGGCGATCTCCAAGCTCGCCGCCCGCGCGCGTCGCCTGAAGCGGATGGAACAGGGCCTCGACCTGATCATCGTCGACTACCTTCAGCTCATCACCGTCGGCGAGGGCAACGGCCAGAAGAACCGCGTGCAGGAGGTGTCCGAGATCACCGGCGGCCTTAAGGCCCTGGCCAAGGAGCTGAACGTGCCCATCATCGCCCTGTCACAGCTCTCGCGTCAGGTCGAGCAGCGCGAGGACAAGCGGCCGCAACTGTCGGACCTGCGGGAGTCCGGCTCGATCGAGCAGGACGCCGACTGCGTCATGTTCGTCTATCGCGAAAGCTACTACCTCGGCCGCACCGAGCCGCGCGAAGGCTCGCCCGAACACCTGCAATGGCAGGAGGACATGGACCGCCTGCGCCACCAGGCCGAGGTCGTCATCGGCAAGCAGCGCCACGGTCCTATCGGCATTGTGAAATTGAGCTTCGACGAGGACACCACCCGCTTCGGCAACCTGGCCCGCGACAGCCGGTATGACAGCGGCTACCGCGACTAGAGTTCAGCGACCTTCCGTCGCGCCCGATTGACTCCCGGCAGGGCCTCTAGGATAGGCATAAGCCGTTGATTGTCCTGTTGGACAACGTTGGGGGTCATCCATGCGTACTGTCGTCGCTGCGCTCGCCGCGCTCTCTCTTGCCGCCTGCGCGGGCACACCCGTGCCAAATGCACGGCCGCTGAACGCCAGCCAGATCGCCGCCATTGGCCCGACCCAGGTTGCCGTCGCCGAGGCCAACGCCGGGGTGACCAAGAGCTGGTTCTATCAGGACACCTCGGCCGCCGGCGCCGCCTATGGCCTGATCGGCGCGCTTGTCACCGCCACCATGAACGCCATCATCAACTATGGCCCCAGCAAGCGCGCCCAGGCGGCGGCTGACGAACTGGCCACGGTGATGAGGCCCGAAGATCTGAACGCCTCGCTCGCCAATGCATTGCGCAGCCAGATTCCGGCCTCTGCGCCGGCCGACGTCGTGACGGTTTCCGATGTCGTGATGGTTCAGAAGCTCACCGCGCCGAACGCCGTTGACGACGCGCTGGAAGTCGCCGTCGGCTACACCCTTTCGGAAGACGCCAGCACCCTGCGTGTGGTCGTCACCGCCACCTACCAGAACCCTCAGGTTCCCTATCAGACGCCTTACACCTTCGAAGGTTCGCCGCCGAAGGAAGAGACGCGTGGACCGGTCTATCGCAACAGCTTCACCTACTACTCGCCGCAACTGCAGGTTCCGGTTCTGACTTCGGAACTGCGCGAGCGACTGATCGCCTCCATCCGCGAGAGCAACCTCGATGCCAACGGTGCTCCGCCCGCCGAGGGCTCGGACGCCTACAAGGCCATGATGAAAGAGCTTGAAGAGGCCGCCGACGACCAACTGACGTCCGCCGAGATCGCGATCTTCCTGACCCGCGAATGGACCCGCAACAACGGCGAGTTGCTCAAGGCAGAGATCGAAAAGGCCCACGCCTTCGCAGCGCGCTACGTCCTGCTGGACATGAACCAGACCGCCGTGCCCAGCCTCGAAGGCGTCGATGAGGTCGTCGAGACCATGGCCGACGGCCGCATCGTTACCCGCGTCGGCGCGGGCCTTATGGCCGGCTCCTATGTCACCACGCCGGGGGACGCGACCTCCTTCTCCACCTACGGCAACACCGCCGCGACGTCGGAGTCAGCTAACGATCGTATGGAAGCCATTCGGGACGCCAACCGGGCCACCCAGCGCGCCCGCTGATCAAGGCGTGAATAACCCGAAGGGGCGGAAGGCGACTTCCGCCCCTTTGCAATTGTCCGCCGTGTCTTGTCCCGCCGACGCATTGCGGCATAAGGGCCGGATGCCCTCCCCGGCCACGCTCACCGTCGATCTGGACGCCCTGGCGCACAACTTCCATGCACTGGAGGCGGTGTCCGGCGCGCCCGTGCATCCGGTGGTCAAGGCCGACGCCTACGGCCTCGGTGCCGTCGCCTGCGCCACACGCCTCATGGCCGAAGGCGCGCGCACCTTTTTCGTGGCGCGGCTGGGCGGCGGCCAGACCCTGCGCGCGGCGCTTGGGCCCGAGCCTCACATCTACATTCTCGACGGCTGCATCGGCGACGCGGCTCCCGCCCTGATCGCCGCCGATCTGCGGCCCGTGATCAACCACCCTGGCCAGCTTCAGGCCTGGCGCGCGGCGGGCGGCGGTACCTGCGGAATCCAGATCGACACCGGTATGAACCGGCTCGGCTTCCGGTCGGAAGATGCTCCGGAACCGTTCGCGGGGCTCGATCTGGTGCTCAGCCACCTGGCCTGCGCCGATGATCCCTCCGCCGAGATGAACCGGCGCCAGCGCGACGCCTTCGAGATCGCCGCCCAACGCTTTCCCGGCGCAGCCCGCTCATTCGCCAACTCCGGCGGCTGCTTCCTGGGGCGCGACTACGCCTTCGACGCCGTTCGGCCGGGCATCTGTCTCTACGGCGGCGGACCCGAGGGCCGTCCCGACGACCGCATCCGCGCCGTGGCGACCCTTGCCGCCGAGGTGCTTCAGGTCCGCGACGTGCCGCCGGGCGAAAGCGTCGGCTATTCGCGCGGCTATGTCGCCGAGACGCCCCGCCGCATCGCTACCTGCGCGGCGGGCTACGCCGACGGCGTGATGCGCAGCTACAGTCCGCGCGGCCAGGTCTTCGTCGGCGGCATGATCCGCCCCATCGTCGGCCGCATCTCCATGGACGTCTGCGCCGTGGACGTGACGGGGCTGGACGTCGCAGTCGGCGATCCCGTCGAGCTGTTCGGGCCCAATCGTCTGATTGACGACGCCGCCGCGGCGGCAGGCACAATCAGCTACGAACTGCTGACCTCGATCACCGCCCGGGTGCCGCGCGTCTACGTCGGCTGAACCAGACCCAGCCCGACCGCCGCGAACATGCCCAGGATCAACGGCCCCGCGAGGAAGAACAGCGGCTGGGTGATTCCGGCCCAACGACGCACGGCGTCATCCTCGACCTCGCCATAGCGCCCGGTCACCAGCCACTTCAGATACTCGAAGATCCTCCAAGGCTCGGCCAGGACGTTTGGCGCATCGGGCGCCACACCCCGCGCCTGCGCGGCCTGCACAGCCGCAAGCAATCGCCATGCGCTTAGCCCGTAGGCCATGCCGGCCAGCCAGGTGAGGCCGAACAGGCCGATAAGCAGAGGATTGGACATCCCACGTCACCTTCGGTCGCAGGCCTTGCGGAGCCCCCTGCCCCACCGCCGCCGACTCCTGTAAGCCAACCCCATGGCGAGAGACGGCGCAATCTATGTTTGTCAGGCCTGCGGGGCGGTCCACGGCAAGTGGGCGGGCCAATGCAGCGCCTGTGGCCAGTGGAATTCGATCGTCGAGGAAAGCCGTTCCGCTCCGCCGGGTGCCCTGAAGCCGGTCAGCGCATCCAAGGCCCGCGGCCTCAACTTCGAGACCCTGCAGTCCGACACCCCGGAACCGCCGCGCATCGTCACCGGCGTGACCGAGTTCGACCGCGTCTGCGGCGGCGGCGTGGTGCCCGGCTCGGCCATCCTGCTCAGCGGTGATCCCGGCGTCGGCAAGTCGACCCTGCTGCTCGACGTCTGCGCGCGCGCAGCGCTGAGAGGCGCGCGGGTGGCCTATATCTCGGGCGAGGAGGCGGTGGAGCAGATCCGCGCCCGTGCCAAGCGCATGGGCCTGGCCGAGGCTCCGGTGAACCTCGCCGCCGCCACGTCACTGCGGGACATCCTCGGCACCCTGAAGCGCGACAAGTTCGACATCGTCGTGGTCGATTCGGTCCAGACCCTGTGGTCCGACGCCCATGAGGCAGGCCCCGGTTCGGTGACCCAGGTCCGCGCCTGCGCCGGCGAGCTGGTGCGGCTGGCCAAGGCGGGCGGCCCCGCCGTCGTTCTGGTCGGCCACGTCACCAAGGACGGCCAGGTGGCCGGGCCGCGCGTGGTCGAGCACATGGTCGACGCGGTCCTCAGCTTCGAGGGCGAGCGCGGCTATCCCTTCCGCATCCTGCGCGCGGGCAAGAACCGCTTCGGCGCTACCGACGAGATCGGGGTGTTCGAGATGGGCGACAGCGGTCTGCGGGAGGTCTCCAACCCCTCGGCCCTGTTCCTCGGTGAGGGCAAGGAGCGCGCACCGGGGGCCGCCGTCTTCGCCGGCATCGAAGGCAGTCGCCCCGTGCTGGTGGAGGTTCAGGCCCTGGTCGCCCCCTCCGCCTACGGCACGCCCCGCCGCGCCGTCATCGGCTGGGATACGGGGCGGCTTGCGATGGTGCTGGCGGTGCTGGAAGCGCGCTGCGGCGTCGGTTTCGGCAATCAGGATGTCTATCTGAACGTGGCCGGCGGCCTGCGCATCAATGAACCGGCCGCCGACCTCGCCGCTGCCGCCGCCCTTATTTCCTCGGTCACGGACACGCCCCTGCCCCAGGGCTGCATCGTCTTCGGCGAGATCAGCCTGTCCGGCGAGATCCGCGCCGTCGGCCGCGCCGAGGCCCGCCTGCGCGAGGCGCAGAAACTGGGCTTCGACCAGGCCCTGACTCCGCCCCTGACCGTCAAGGACAAGGGGGTGAAGCTGTCGCCTGTCAGCCGACTGACAGAAGCGGTCGATAGAATCTCGCAGAACAGGTATTGATGGGCCGCTGAATCATAAGCGAGGCCCGCGCGCGTGACCGGATACGACGTCTTCGCCATCCTGGTCATCCTGGCCTCGGCCGCTGCCGGCTGGGTGCGCGGCGGCACGCGTGAGATCATCACCCTGCTCAGCTTCATCCTCGCGGCCTTTCTGGCGCTGGTGGCCCTGCCCCTGACGGCACCGATCGGGCGGGGTCTGGTCAATCCGGACTGGGCCGGCACAATCGCGGCGGCGGTCGTGTCATTCATGCTGGTCTATTTCGGCATCCGCATCTTCGGCTCGCAGCTGTCGAAGCGGGCGCAGGCCCATCCCCAGCTCGGCGGCGTCGACCGCTTCCTCGGCATGATCGTGGGTGCCGGGCGCTCGCTGGTGCTGCTCGGAGCCATCCATCTGGTCGTGGTCGCCGCCCTGCCGGGGGAGAAGACTCCCCGGTGGCTCGGTGAAGCCGCGCTGTACAAGGTCAGTGCCGGCTCGGCCCGCGCCATCCAGTTTGTCTTGCCCGGCATAGGCCGGGGCGCGGACGCTCTGGCCCCCGTTGTCAATTCTTCCGTCCGCGAAGGGATTTCGGGCGAAGACGCCTTGCCCCCGTCCCAATCCACGCCTAACTCGCGCCGCAACGACGCCGACCAGTAGTTCGCCCATCGGAGCCCCGACGATGCGCCACCAGATCGCCGACCCGAAAGTCCACCGTGAACACTGGCGTGATCCGTCGGATGATACGCTGCGTCTCGAATGCGGCGTCGTGGGCGTCTGGGGCGCGGACAAGGACGACGCCTCCTCGATCATCGCGCTTGGGCTCCACGCCCTGCAGCATCGTGGGCAAGAGGCCTGCGGCATCGCCAGCGTCAAGGATCAGCGCTTCTACACCGAGCGCCACATGGGTCTTGTGGGCGAGGCCTTCGGCGGAGCCGGCCTCGACGAGCGCCTGCCCGGCACGGCGGCTGTGGGCCACACCCGCTACTCCACCGCCGGCGGCAGCTTCCTGCGCAACATCCAGCCGATGTTCGCCGACCTGGACCAGGGCGGCATCGCCATCGCCCATAACGGCAATCTGACCAACTTCAAATACCTGCACAGCCAGCTGGTCGGCGAAGGCGCGATCTTCCAGTCCACCTCGGACTCCGAGGTCATCCTCCACCTCATCGCCCGCAGCCGGAAGGCCAAGATCGTCGACCGCTTCATCGATGCCGTCGGCCGGATCGAGGGCGGCTACGCCCTGGTCTGCCTGACGCGCACCAAGATGATCGGTGCCCGCGATCCGCTGGGCATCCGCCCCCTGGTGCTGGGCCAGATCGGCGACGCCTGGGTCTTGGCGTCCGAAACCTGTGCGCTGGACACCATCGGTGCGACCTTCGTCCGCGACGTCGAGCATGGCGAGATCATCGTCATCGACCATGAGGGCCTGCGCTCGATCAAGCCCTTCCCGACCCGCGCCGCCCGACCCTGCCTGTTCGAGTACGTCTATTTCTCGCGCCCCGACAGCGTTCTGGACGGCCGCCCCGTCTATGACGTGCGCAAGGCGATGGGCCGCGCCCTCGCCCGCGAGCATGGCGTCGAGGCCGACGTCGTGGTGCCCGTGCCGGACTCCGGCGTGCCTGCGGCCCTCGGCTACGCCCAGGAAAGCGGCATCCCCTACGAGATGGGCATCATCCGCAGCCACTATCTGGGCCGCACCTTCATCCAGCCCAGCCAGGGCGCCCGTCAGAAGGGCGTGCGCATGAAGCACAGCCCCAACCGCGCGGCGCTTCAGGGCCAGCGTGTCGTGCTGATCGACGACTCCATCGTGCGTGGCACCACCTCGCTGAAGCTGGTCCGCGCCGTCCGCGCCGCCGGTGCCACCGAGGTCCACCTGCGCTCGGCCAGCCCGCAGATCCTGTTCCCCGACTTCTACGGCATCGACATGCCCGAGCGGTCCCAACTGATGGCCGCCACCCATACGCTGGATCAGATGCGCGAGACGCTTGAGGTCGACTCCATCGGCTTCCTGTCCATCGACGGCCTGTATGAGGCCATGGGCGTCGGCCCGCGCGACCCGGCCAACCCCCAGTTCACTGACCACTATTTCACCGGCGACTATCCCACCCGCCTGCTGGATCGTGAGATCGAGGAGGGCGGCCGCGACGACATGGCCCAGCGGCAACTTTCCCTGCTGGTCAGCGCTTAAGCTGCATGACCAACCGCCTGGGTTACTTCACCCTCGACACGCCCGACCTGGACAAGGCCCGCGCCTTCTATTCCGCCCTGTTCGGCTGGACCTTCGACGAGGGTGCCTCGCATCCCGGCTATGCCCACGTCCACAGCGTCCATGGTCATCAGGATCCATCCTTCGGCATCCGCAAGGGTGAGAAGAAAGACTTTCCGCACCTGTACTTCCACGTCGCGGACATCCGCACCGCCTGCGCCCGCGTGATCGAGCTGGGCGGCAAGGCGGCGGTGCCTGCCGAAAGCGCCTCGGGCCACTCCGTCACCGTCAGCGATGACCAGGGCGTCAGCTTCGGCCTGTGGCAACCCGCGCCCGGCCTCGCCGATTAGGCGCTTGGCCCCCGGCCGTCCGGCGCGCTATCAGGTGCCATGTCCGACCTTCCCCTGAACGACCGCATCGCCCTCGTCGTGGGCGCCTCGCGCGGCATCGGCTTTGAAAGCGCGCTGGCCCTGGCGAAAGCCGGCGCCCATGTGGTCGCCACGGCCCGCACGCAGGGGGGCCTTGAGGAGCTGGACGACGCCATCTTCGCCGCCACCGGCAAGCACGCGACCCTCGTCCCGTTCGACCTGGTCGACGGCGGCGCCATCGACCGGCTGGGCGGCGCCATCTTCGAACGCTTCGGCAAGCTCGATGTCTGGGTCCAGGCGGCGGCGACCATGGGCCCGTCGGGCCTGACGCCGGTCAGCCACGCCGACCCTCGCGAGTTCGCCAAGGTCGAGAAGGTCAACTTCACCGCCGTCTATCGCCTGATCCGCTCGCTGGAGCCGCTGCTGCGCGCGTCGGACGCCGGCCGCGCCGTCTATCTGACCACCAGCGTCGCCAGCGCGCCCAAAGCCTTCTGGGGCATGTACGCCGCGACCAAGGCGGGCGCCGAGGCCATCTTCAAATGCTGGGCCGACGAGATCGAAAGCACCCCCGTCCGCGCCGCCATCCTCGACCCCGGCCGCATGCGCACCCAGATGCGCGCCCAGGCCTACCCCGGCGAAGACCCGAATGATGTCGTCCATCCCTCGGCTGTCGGCCCCCTGATCGTGGAACTGGCCCGACCGGACTTGCAGCCGCCCCTGACCGTCAGCTTCAGGGACTGGTCGTCGGGACCGAGCGTGGCGGCGCTGATCTGAGGCTTGTCAGGTCGCAGGCGGCTGTTAGGCTTTGCCTCGAACGGGGGAAGTCGCGATGGTTCGAATGATTGTGGCCCGGCTGCTTGTGCTGTTCGCCCTGCTGGCCGCGCCGACGGCATCCCTTGCGCAGGACACGACCGCCTCGGAACTTCAGGGCTCAATGGTCCAGATGTTCTCCGAGGGGAACACCATCATCTTCAATCAACGCGGCGACGGTAACAGTGCTGGCCCCAACGACTGGTACATGGCGCGTCAGGTCACCAGCGCCCAGGCCACAGGTGCCTGCTTCCTTCAGCTGAACACCACCACTCTGGAAGCCACCCCGGGCCTAAACGTCGCGCCGGGTTACGCCATCGACTGGAGCCAGGTCTCGGAAGTCGACTACGACGAGAACTACGTCGTCTTTAAAGCGGCACACATGGCGGATGACGAATACGGGGCTCTGATCGTCTCCAGCCCCGAGCTCGCGGAAATGCTCTGGGCCGTCTTCGATTTCATGATCGAGACCTGCTGAGGCCCTACTTCTTCGGCGCGTGCTTCTGGCCGGTCCGCACGCGTCCTGACCGCGACACCTGCCTCGCGCCGCCCCGCGCGCCCTTCTGGACGGCGACGGACGAGCCGGCCTTCTTGGACGAACTGGACTTCACGCCGCTGATGACGCGCGGCTGAACCTTGCGTGTCTTTTTCTGCTCCAGCGCCTTGCCCGGCAGGTTGGACAGAGCCTCTTCCTTCTCGGCCTTCTTGACCCGGCGCGGGGCCGTCTTGGCGTCGCCCTTGTAGCGCTCCGGTCCCGACTTGGACCCGCCCTCTGCATAGGGATTGGGAGAGTTAGACTTGATGGTCAGCCGCAGCGGCGTCCCCGGCAGGTCAAAGCTCTCGCGCAGCGAGTTGGTCAGGTAGCGCAGATAGTGGTCCGGCAGCGACGCGGCCCGGCTGGCGAACAGCACGAAGGTCGGCGGGCGGGCCTTGGTCTGGGCCATGTACTTGGTCTTGATGCGCTTTCCGTCCACGGCGGGCGGCGGATGCCGCTGGGTCGCCATGGCCAGCCAGTCGTTCAGGTCCTTGGTCTTGACCTTCACCGACCAGGTCGCGTGCGCGGCCAGAACCGCCGGCATCAGGCGATCGACGCCGCGTCCGCTGTGCGCCGACAGGGCCACGAACGGCGACCCCTTCAGCTGCGGCAGCTTGTCCTCGGCCAGCCGCTTCAGCTCGGCCATCTTGGCCTGGGGTTCGTCCTCCAGGTCCCACTTGGCGGCGACATAGACCAGCGCCCGGCCCTCGCGCTCGACCAGATCCGCCAGCTGCAGATCCTGCACGTCAAACGCGTTGTCCTTGTCCATCACCAGAACAACCACCTCGGCGAAGGTGATGGCGCGGATGGTGTCGGCGACCGACAGCTTCTCCAGCTTCTCCTGCACCCGCGCCTTGCGGCGCATCCCGGCGGTGTCCACCAGGCGTATGTTCTGGCCCTCGTACTCCCAGTCTACCGAGATCGAGTCGCGGGTGATCCCGGCCTCAGGACCGGTCAGCAGCCGGTCCTCGCCGATCAGGCGGTTGATCAGGGTCGACTTGCCGGCGTTCGGGCGACCGATGATGGCGATACGGATCGGTTTGTCCGGCTCGTCGATCTCTTCGATCCAGATCCCGGCCGAGGCTGTGGTGACTGCGGCATAGAGGTCGGCCATGCCCTCGCCGTGCTCGGCTGAGATGGCGACCGGCTCGCCGAAGCCCAGAGAGTAGGCCTCGCCGATGCCGCCGCCGCTCTCACGGCTCTCGGATTTGTTGGCCAGCAGGATGACGGGCTTGTGCTGTTTCCTCAGCCGGTCGGCAAAGATGCGGTCCAGCGACGTCACGCCCTCGCGCGCATCCATCATGAACAGGATGATGTCGCCGTCTTCCAGCGCCGCCTCTGTCTGCTCGCGCATCCGCGATTCCAGACTGTCGTCGTCGATGTCCTCGTAACCCGCCGTGTCGATCAGCGTCAGGTCCATGTCGCCGATATTCCCGTCCGCATAGCGGCGGTCACGGGTCACACCCGGGCGATCGTCAACGAGCGCCAGACGCTTGCCCACGAGACGGTTGAACAGGGTCGACTTGCCCACATTGGGGCGGCCGACGATGGCGACTTTCAATGCCATGACGGCCTTCTAACCCAGTTCGGTGCGATCCGTCAGCGGATCGCGATCAGCTCGCCCTTGTCGGTGAGGACATACAGCATGCCGTTGTAGGCCGACGGGGCGATATAGGCCGGGGCACCCAGCTTCAGCGTCGACAGCTGCTCGCCGGTCTTCGGATTGAAGGCCACGGCCTCGCCGTCCGAATTGACCAGCACCAGACGGTTCGACGCCAGGATCGGGCCGGACCAGCTGGGGCGAACCGTGCGGTCGAAGAAGCCGAGGAAACCGCCCTCCTGACGCACACGGCCCTCATTGAGGTCCTTGGACCAGTAGATCTGGCCCGACTGACGGTTCACCACCACCAGCTCGCCGTCCTTGGACACCACATAGATCACGTCACCGACGGGCAGCGGGGCGTTGATGCCGGCGACCGGGATCGTCACGGGTGTGTTGCCCGCGCGCCAGACCGGCTCGCCCGAGCGGACTTCCATGGCCGACAGGACACCGGCATGGCTGATCGCATAGACGACGCCGCGGCTCACCACCGGACGACCGGCGATGTCGCGGATTTCCGACAGGGCGCTGGTGCGGCTGGTGCGCGACAGGGTCTGTTGCCACAGGGCCTGACCGGTGGAGGCGCGCACGGCGATGACTTCGCCCGAGCTGAACGGCGCGATGACCGTGTCGCCGGTCACGACCGGGCTGGAGGCCCGCATGACCCGCGCCGGCTCGGCGATGCCCCGGAACGACCAGTCCTGCTGGCCGGTGTTGACGTTGAAGGCGATCAGCTGGTTGTCGATGTCGATGACATAGACGCGCGAGCCGGCCACCGTCGGGGCGCCATGCATCGGCACATCGACCGTGGACTGCCACAGGACCGCACCGGTGTTCTGATCCAGCGCGGTCATGGTGCGGTAGCCGGAGGCCACGAACACCTTGCCGCCGCCGACGGCCAGGCCGCCGCCGAATCCGCCGCGTTCACGGCCTTCCGGACGGACATTGGCCTCCCAGGCGGGCGAACCGGTCGTGGCGTCCAGCGCCGAGACACGCGATTCGCCGTCCATGACGAAGACCTTGCCGCTGTCGGCGACGACCGGAGCCATGACCTGACGGGTGTCGGTCGATCCGGTGCCGATGCTGCGGCGCCAGCCGATGGCGAACTCGGGCGCGGCGATCACATGCTCGACCGAGCTCTCGGCCGTGCCGCCCGGGTTGGGCCAGCTGACCGCAGCCTGGGGCCCCGGCAGGAAGAAGTCGCGACCCGACAGGGCGGCTGACGGCGTCAGCTGCTGTTCGAACTCCAGCACCGAGATGCGCTGGCCTTCCGATGCGACCGACTGGGCGTCATGGGTGCGGCCCAGATTGAAGGGCAGTATCTCGCGGACGGTGCCGCAGGACGCCAGGGTCACGGCGGCACCGCAGATCAGGGCCGTTTTCAGAACGCGATTCATCGGGGACTTCCTGTCCTGAAGCTTCACTGGGCCGCCTGGGGGGCGGCCTGGGCGGGCGCACCCTGCGCCGCAACGGCGGGCGGAGGCGGCAGATTGGCGGCGGCCTTGGCGATGCCCGCCAGACTCGCGGCCGTACCGGCGTCGATCTGGGCGATGGCGGCGCGGGCGCGCTCACGCATGTCGTCGGGCACGTCCTGCCCCAGCTGCAGCTGGACGAAGATCTCGCGGGCCGGCTGCATCTGGCCGAACTGGAGGCGGGCCATGGCCGAGGCCTCCTGGGCATAGGCGCGGAACGGGCGCTTGTCCTTCATCAGCGGGGCCAGACGGGCGTCGATGTCCGCCAGCGTCGCATTGGTGTCCATCACCAGGAACACGGCTTTCAGAGCCGCCATGTCCGACAGGATCGGGTCGCCCCCGGCTTTGGCGGCCTGGTCGAACAGTTCGATCGCCTTCGGGAAGTCGCCGGCGTTGACCGCCAGACCGGCCTGCTGCTGCAGGGACATGGCCTTGTAGGCGCCGTTGCCCTTTTCGGCGGCTTCGGTGAACGCGCCCAGAGCGCCGGCCTCGTTGCCGGCCTCCAGCGCCTCGATGCCGCGCTCATAGGCGGCCGAGCCTGCGTCGGCGCGGCCTGTCTGCCAGCTGTCCCAGCCCCACCAGGCCAGGGCAGCGACCAGCGCAACCCCCAGCACAGCGCCGGCAACCGGCAGCCAGGTGCGGGCCAGCCGCGTGTATCGATCGGAGCGGAGCTCCTCCTCGACCTGCTCGAAGACATCAGACACGGATACGTCGCCCCAAAACTGCTATTCAGCAAACCGGCGCGACCCTAGAGGGTCCACCCCGCCCCCGCAACGCATTGACGCTAGGAGGCGACCGGCTTTTTCGAGAAGTAGGTCTCGACTTCGGCAGGAAAGCGGCGGGCTTTGACATCAGCGGCGTAGTTGGCGACCGCACGGTCGATTTCGCCACGCAGTCCGGCGTACTTGCGCACGAACTTCGGGGTCCAGTCGAACAGGCCCAGCATATCCGGCGTCACCAGGATCTGGCCGTCGCACGCCGCGGACGCCCCGATGCCGATCGTGGGCTTGTCGATGGCCCGGGTGATTTCGGCGGCCAACCCCTCGGCCACGCCCTCGATGACCACGGCGAAGGCCCCGGCGTCAGCGGTGGCCTCGGCCTCCGACATGACCCGCAGCCGCTCTTCCTCGGTCCGGCCCTTGGCCTTGAACGCGCCGTCGGTCAGCACGGCCTGGGGCCGCAGACCCACATGGCCCATCACCGGAATGCCGCGCTGGACCAGATATTCGATGGTCTGGGCCACGGTCGGACCGCTTTCCAGCTTCACCCCCTGGGCGCCCGTTTCCTTCATCACGCGGGCGCAGTTCTCGTAGGCCTGCTCCTTGCCGCCTTCGTAGCTGCCGAAGGGCATGTCGATGACGACCATGGCCCGCTTCGCGCCGCGCATGACCGCCTGCCCGTGCAGGATCATCATCTCCAGGGTCACACCGACGGTGTTGGGCATCCCGTGCACCACCATCCCGACGCTGTCCCCGACCAGCAGCAGGTCGCAGTGATCATCCAGAATGGCGGCGGTCGGCGCATCATAGGCCGTCAGGCACACGATCGGCTCGCCGCCCTTTCGGGCCAGAATGTCCGGCGCGGCGATGCGGCGAACGGTTTCCTGCTTCTGGCTGGACAATCAGCCCTCCTGGGACAGCTTCATCACTCCGGCGGCGGCGATGGTGATCAGCACCCCGGCGGCCACCCAGAATAGCTGCATTGCCCCCATGGAACCAAACTCCAATCCGGAGACACCCATCTGGTCGAGGCTCGACTGCACCGTGCCCTGCGCCGCCTGGGTCAGGGCGTTCAAGCCCTGGCCGATGGCGCGCCCGGCCACCAGGCCTTCGCCACCACCGCCACTGAGGTTGACGCTCACGGTCTCGCGCACCGCCACAAGACCGCCGACCAGGCCCGCCAGGCTCAGAACCAGCGCCCGCACCCGGTTGCCGGATTCCAGCCGCGCCTGCAGCGTCGCCGCGAACAGCTCGGCGTCCGGCATGGCCGGCGACTGGTTGAACAGCCGCTCGACGAAGGGATCGAACTCGTCAGCCGACATTGGCTGCCCTCCCCAAAGACCCTGATTGGGTTTCCGGCTCCGGCTGGAGCCGGGCGCGGAGTTTATCCAGACCACGTTTGACATGAGACTTCACCGTGCCGAGCGGCAGATTTAGGGCGGTCGCGATCTCGGGGTGCGACATCCCGGCTCCGTGACAGAGCGAAACGCACAGCCGCTCGGGCTCGCTGAGCGTTTTCAGGGCTTCGTCCAGGTCCACACGGCCGTCATGATCGACGGCCGGCGTGGCTTCATCGGTGGCGGCCGCTTCATCGACATAGCGGGCTTCCTTGGCCCGCCGCTTGATGTAGAGCCGCGCCGCGATCCGCTTGACCCAGGCGGCGAAGGTGCCCTCGCCCCGGAACTCGGCGCACCGCTGGAACGCCTGGATGAAGGCGTCCTGGGCGATGTCGTCGGCGGTCGCGCCCTCGGCTCCCATCCGGCGCAGAAGGCCGCGGACGGCAGAGCCGTGCCGTCGGACCAGCTCGCCGAACTCACGCCGTCCACCCGCCGCCGCAAGGGCGGCGAGCTCGACGTCGTGCCGGTCAATGAGGGCCTGGGCCATCACGCGTTTCCCCTGTCAGACCGCGCTCAGTCCTTGTTCTTGTTGAAGAAGCTCAGGACGATGAACGCGAGGCCGATGGTGATCGGGATGGCGGCGAAGCCGAGCAGTGGGCCGCCGGCGAAAGGCGCGTCGCTGCTGAACGGGCCGTCATTGTGGTTCCAGGTGGCATCACTGATCGCCGAGAAGGCGGCGATGCCGATGCCGGAGGCCAGCCAGATCACGCCGCGACGGATGTCACGGGTGCGCGATGGCAGGTTCTTGCTGACGTCCTTGCTCATCACTTCGATGACTTCCGGCGGCAGGGGCTGGCCCTTGTCGATGGCGCGGCGCACGGTTTCCTGCATCTCGCGCCGTTCGCGCGACTTCAGATAGCCCGGCCCGACGATGATGGCGACGATCGAGGCGAACAAGATGCCGACGATCAAAACGGGGGTGACGTCCATTGTGTTTTCCCTCTTCCCTGAACCGGAGCCTGATGCCCCGGCCTTCTGTGAACAAGAGGCGGCGACGGCACCCTACGGATGCGAGACGCGACGTGAATTGTTCGTAATGCGGTGAAGGCCTCCTCTTCCTTCTCCCCTCGAGGGAGAAGGTGGCCCGTGAGGGCCGAATGAGGGGGCTGCCAGACTTACGGCTGACCTTCTGACGATGAGCGGGCTGAACCAGCCCCCTCATCCGATCGCTCGCGCGATCACCTTCTCCCTCGAGGGGAGAAGGAAAATTACCGACGAAACCCGACCCGTCCCCCGGTCCGCGCCAGCCACAGGGCGGCCACCGCCGTCGTCCCCGCCACCAGCACAGTCCCGGCCAGCGTGGGCAGGAAGACATTGAGGCTGTCCCTCAACGGTTCGATCACCGGCTGCAGCGCCCACAGCCCCGCCGCCGCCGCTATGGCCCAGGGTGCCATGGCCAGAACCGTCAGCCAGGCCCGGCGTACCGCCATCTTCTGCGCCACCGCCGCCTGGAACACATAGTCAGGCGTCTTCGGCCGCTCGGCGGCGAACAGGGCGTTGAGTTTGTCCTCAGGCGTCATCTGAACCTCCGAGCGCCTTCAAAAGCCGCGCCCGACCACGCGTTACATGGGACTTCACCGTCCCCAATGGCAAGCCCAGAGCCACCGCCGCCTCCGGATGCGACAGGCCGTCGGCGAGACACAGGGCGACACAGGCCCGCACGTCCGGCGCCAGCTCCGCCATCGCCTGGGCCATCGCGATGCGGTCCTCGGCCGATACCCCGGCGGGTACCTCTCCGGCCTCCAGCCAGACATGGTCCCGGGCCGCGTGCCGCCGGGCGCTGCGAATGCGGTCCTGGGCTTTGCGCCAGGCGATCCCCAACAGCCAGGTCTTGAACCCCGCCGGCTCCTTCAGCGACCTCAACGATCGCCACGCCGCCAGAAACGCCTCCTGGGCCAGATCGTCCGCCTCGGCCCAGCCGCTGGCCAGCATCCGCCGCATGAAGGCCCGCACCCCGGCCTGATGCCGCGACACCAGCTGCGCGAAGGCGGCGTCCGAGCCGGAGAGCGCGCGGCCCACCAGCTCGGCGTCGGTCAGAATGCCCCCCATGGCCCTGATCCCGGTCCGGCATCAGCCCTTGCGGCCGCCCCGCATCAGGGCCTGGACAAGAGAGGCCAACGACAAGGCACCCAGCACGAAGGTGACGATCAGGAAGGCTTCACCCAGCCCATACATGTCGGTGTAGCTGGCGTAGCCGAAACCGCCGGCCATCACACCGAACAGCACCACCGAGAACCAGGTGCCTTCGGCACCCCGGTTGCCGGAATAGGACCGATGCTCCGAGTCCACGTCGATCGGACGGTCCAGCACCTTCAGCAGCGCCTCCGGCGGTTCCTGGCCCTTCTCGGCATAGGTCTGGATCAGCTTCAACGTATCCCGCTGACGATTGTAGTTCAGCAGGCTCGAAAAGCCGCCGGCCACCATCCAGCCGAGCGGAAAGATAAGCCACCAGAACTGACGAAACAGGTCTTCCATGGTCTTCAACCCCGATGCGCGGCGACGATCGCCCTTGCGCTTTCATAGGGTAGTCGTCGCCGGTTGCGCCACCGGATGCGGGGGCTCCACTTTTTTGTGCGACGGGACGCCCTATCTAGAAAGCTGCATCCCCGCCCCTGCCCTGAGGACCGCCATGACCCACATCGTTTATCGCATCGTCGAACATGACGGGGGCTGGGCCTACAGGCTGGGCGACAGCTTCTCCGAGACCTTCGCCAGCCATGACGCTGCCCGCGCCGCCGCCGTCGCCGCCTCGCGCGAACAGCGGGTGCCGGACCAGACGGCGATGATCGAATACGCCGACCGCGACGGAAACTGGGTCACCGAACGCGCCGACGGCCACGACCGGCCCGACGCCGAGGTAGTCGGCTAGGCACGCGGCCGCCGGAACCCTGCTGCATTCAACGGCCCGAAGCGCACATTTCCACGTGCAGTCTCTATTGTTTTCAACGCATTGAGGCGGCCAACCCGCGCTGAACGCGCCCTGGTTCGGAACTGTGAAACAATACCGTCGCTCGTCCAGTTTGCGGGCGCAGACACGGAGCAAACGGACAATCCGGACAATCCGGACAGTGTTTTTCAGCGCCCGAACACGGCCTCATAGACCGCCGGCTTGTAGCCCACGATCCGGCGGTCGCCCAGATCCAGCACCGGCCGCTTGATCATACCCGGCTGGGCCAGCATCAGCTCCACGGCCTTTGCCGCGTTCAGGTCCGCCTTGGCCGCGTCTGGCAACGCCCGGAACGTCGTCCCTGACCGGTTCAGGATGGTCTCCCACCCATGCTCGGCCACCCAGCCCTCCAACCGCGCCCGGTCCGCGCCCGCCTTTCGGTAGTCGTGGAAGACATGGTCGACTCCATGGTCGTCCAGCCAGACGCGGGCCTTCTTCATCGTGTCGCAGTTGGGGATGCCGTAGATCGTGACCACGCCGAGCCTCTCTGGTTATCTCCCCCGATAGCGCGCATCGCCGAAAACCAAAATGTCGGATGACTTCAGGTCGGTTCGTCCTGTGGGCAAGGCAAAGGCCGACCGATCAACAAAGGAGAGACCGCCATGTCGAGGCCCAAGATAACCCCCTGCCTCTGGTTCGACGGGAACGCTGAGGACGCCGCCCGCTTCTACGCCTCGGTCCTGCCCGACGTGACCATCGACAACATCGTCAAGGCACCGTCCGACAATCCCGGCGGCGGCAAGGAAGGTCAGGTCCTGATCGTCGAGTTCACCATCGCCGGCCAGAAATTCACCGGCCTGAACGGCGGCCCCTTCTTCAAGTTCAACGAGGCTGTGTCCTTCCAGATCGACGTGATCGACCAGGCGGAATACGACCGCCTGACCGAGGCCCTGTCCGTCGTCCCCGAGGCCGAGCAGTGCGGCTGGATCAAGGACCGGTTCGGCCTGTCCTGGCAGCTGGTGCCCCGCGCCCTGATCGAGATGATGTCCTCCGACAACCCCGCCAAGGCCCGCGCCGCCTCCATGGCCATGATGGAGATGACGCGCCTCGACATCGCCGCCATCCGCCGCGCCTTCGACGCCGCCTGAGGATCAACGATGAAGCTCTTCGCCCACCCCTTCTCGTCCTACTGCTGGAAGGCCCAGATCGCCTTCTATGAGAACGCCACGCCGTTCGAGTACCGGATGCTTGAAGAACCCGGCGCGATGGACGAACTGACGGCCCTGTGGCCTCTAAAGCGCTTCCCGGTCCTCGTCGACGGCGACCACACGGTCATGGAGGCCACCTCCATCATCGAGCACCTGGCCGTGCATCACCCCGGTCCCGTCACCCTGATCCCCGCCGATCCAGAGGCCGCGCTGGAGGTCCGCATGATGGACCGGGTCTTCGACAACTACGTCATGACGCCCCAGGGCCGCATCGTCTTCAACGCCATCCGGCCCGAGGCTGACCGCGACCCGTTCGGCGATGCCGAGGCGCGGACAATGCTGGATCAGATCTACGTCTGGCTGAACAACCGCATGGCCGGCCGCGAATGGGCCACCGGATACGGCTTCAGCCTCGCCGACTGCGCCGCCGCCCCGTCCCTGTTCTACGCCGACTGGACCCACCGGATTCCGGCTGAGTTGACGCATCTCCTCGCCTACCGCGCCCGCCTGCTCGCCCGCCCGTCCATGGCCCGCTGCGTCGACGACGCCCGCCCCTTCCGCAGCTACTTCCCGCTGGGGGCCCCGGATCGGGATTGAAGGATCACTCCCACTCAATCGTCCCGGGCGGCTTGGACGTGACATCATAGACCACGCGGTTCACGCCCCGCACCTCATTGACGATCCGCGTGGCGCAGCGGCCCAGCACGTCCCACGGAAACTCGAAGAAGTCTGCCGTCATGCCGTCGGTGGATGTCACGGCCCTCAGGGCCAGCACCTTCTCGTACGTCCGCGCGTCGCCCATGACGCCGACCGTCTTGACCGGCAGCAGCACCGCAAACGCCTGCCAGATCTTGTCGTACAGGCCCGCCTTGCGGATCTCCTCGAGGTAGATCGCGTCGGCCTGTTGCAGGGTCTCGACCGCGTCCGGCGTGATCTCGCCGGGGATGCGGATGGCCAGGCCCGGCCCAGGGAACGGATGGCGTCCCACGAAGGCGTCCGTCAGGCCCAGCTCGCGGCCTAGCGCCCGCACCTCGTCCTTGAACAGCTCGCGCAGCGGCTCGACGAGCTTCAGCTTCATATAGTCGGGCAGGCCGCCGACGTTGTGGTGGCTCTTGATCACATGGGCCTTGCCGCTCGACGAAGAGACGCTCTCGATCACGTCGGGATACAGCGTCCCCTGGGCCAGGAATTCGGCACCCTCGATCTTGTTCGCCTCGCGGTCGAACACCTCGATGAACACCCGGCCGATGGTCTTGCGCTTGGTCTCGGGGTCCGACTGACCCGCCAATGCACCAAGGAATTCCTTCGACGCATCAACGTGGATCAGCGGAATGTTGTAGTGCTCGCGGAACAGCTGCGTGACCTGCTTGCCCTCATCCTTGCGCAACAGCCCGGTGTCCACGAACACACAGGTCAGCTGGTCGCCGATGGCTTCATGGATCAGCACCGCCGCCACCGAGGAATCCACCCCACCCGACAGGCCGCAGATCACCTTGGCCGACCCCACCTGCGCCCGGATCTTCGCGATCTGCTCGTCGCGATAGGCCGCCATGGTCCAGTCGCCCTTCAGCCCGGCGATGCCGTGGGTGAAGTTCTTCAGCATCTGATGAC
>JBKBJW010000026.1:0-3532 GCA_046294385.1 Brevundimonas sp.
GCCGAGCTGAACGTCGAGCTGATCACCCCGATCGCCATGGAAGAGAAGCTCCGCTTCGCCATCCGTGAAGGCGGCCGCACCGTCGGCGCCGGCGTCGTCGCCAAGATCATCGCCTAAGCGATAGTCTGACGATCCAGATACAGGACGGCCTCCGGAGCGATCCGGGGGCCGTTTTGCTGTGTGGGGCAAGGCACACTCCGGGCCTCTCGCTCCGGACGGCCTTCTCAAGTTGTTGTTCCGCATCCTATGGTTGGGCCTCAAGGGGAGGACGTCATGGGATATGAAGGCGAGGCGACGCCTCGGCCGCGGGTGGAGTTCGGTCCCGCGCCGGCGTCATTCGACACCACGCCCTTCGCCTATGGGACGCGCGATCCCCGGGCGCTCAGCAGCCGCGGCCTGTGCCATTGGCTGAGCCAGGCCCAGGCGGACCTGACGGGTCCGCAGCCGGTCCATACACACCGCACGATCCTGCAGGTCACCGGCAGTGACGGGCTGCAGCCCGCTGCGCGGTTTGAAACCACCTTCAACCCCCAGCACGAGCGGGTGGTGGTGCACGCCGTCCGGGTGCATCGCGCCGGCGAGGTGCGCGAGGCGGGCGTGCCCGAGGCGTTCGAGGTCATCCAGCGCGAGCTGAACATGGAGCGCGCGGTCTACGACGGCCGCATGACCGCGCACATGGTCATCCCCGACGTGCGCGAGGGCGACGTCATCGAGACCCTCTATTCGGTCATCGGGGCCAATCCGGTTCTGAAGGGCTGTTTCGCCTGGTGGTTCATCTTGCAATGGGCCGATCCAGTGGTGGAGACCCGCTGCACCATCCGCACGGCGGCGGGGCGCAAGCTGACCATCCGCAAGCGGGCGTCCGCCCCTGATCCGGTCGATACGACCGTCGACGGGGTGCGCACCCTGGACTGGCGCGTCACGGACCTGGCCTCTTATGTACCGGACCGGGGCTCGCCGGCGTCCTATGTGGGCTATGCCGCCGTCCACGTGGCCGACGAGATGAGCTGGGCCGATGTGGCCGGAGTGTTCCGCGATATCTATGAGCCGCCGGCGCAACTGCCCGGCGAACTTTCGGCCGAGGTCGATGCCATCGCCGCGCGCCATTCCGAGCCGGCCAAGCGGCTGATGGAGGGCCTGCGTCTGGTGCAGGGCGTGCTGCGCTACCACTCGGTCAGCGTTGGCGAGGGCGGCTATCGGCCCCGGCCGCTGGAGACGATCTGGACCACCCGTTACGGCGACTGCAAGGACGGCTCGGTACTGCTGACGGCGGTGCTGAGGCGCCTTGGGATCGAGGCGGTCTGTGCGCTGGTCAATACGGCGTATGGCGACGACCTGCAGAACGCGCCGGCCAATCCGATGTCATTCAACCATTGCATCGTCCGCGCCCGGGTGGGCGGGCGGAGCCTGTGGCTGGATTCCACCCTCCCGCCCCAGGCCGGGGACATCGATCATGTCAGCCAGGCCGACTTCCACTGGGCCCTGCCGCTTGAGGACGGCGCAAGGCTGGAGGCCATGGCTCCGCCGAGGCTGGAAACGGTGGTCGAGACCACCGAGGTCTGGACCTTCAACCGTCGCAAGGGTCCGGCCGACCTGGAGATGACCACGGTCTCGCGCGGCTGGAGGGCCGACAACGTGCGCCGCTGGGCCGCCAACGAAGGCGTTCAGAACGTCGACCGCCACCTGCGCGAGGGGCTGGAGCGCGACGTGCAGTCGCCCCTGCGCGCGCTCCAGCCGGTGCAGATCACGGACGACACGGCCAACAACATCGTCACCATGGTCGAGCGCTATGAGGTCGAACGGCCCTTCCAGAAACACGACCGTACGGGCGAGATGATCTTCCTGTCGCGGGACGATGTGGTCGGGCCGCAACTGGGCGACATTGGCCCGGACCGCCGCCGCGAGCCGCTGCAGCTTGGCGTCGCCCGGCGCGTCGCCACCACGCGCATCTTCCGCTTCCCCACGACGGTGCAGGTCACGCCTTGGCGCGAAACGGTGAAGGGCCCAGCGGGGCTGGTGCTGGACAGTGCTTTCCAGTGGACCGGCAAGACCGAGGGCAAGCACACACTCTGTCTGACCGTCGGTGAACCGCTGCTGCCCGCCAACAAGGCCGAGGACTACCGCGAGTTCGTCAACAAGGCGCGAGGCCTGAACGGCATCTCCTTCGTCGTGCCCTTCAAGGGAGACAAGATGGCCCCGGCCCAGAAGAGCGCGGGGTGGATCACCTGGACCATCTGGTTGCTGATCGTGGGCGGGCTGGCCGTGGCGCGGATCGTC
Source organism: Brevundimonas sp. (assembly GCA_046294385.1). Classification (GTDB taxonomy): domain Bacteria; phylum Pseudomonadota; class Alphaproteobacteria; order Caulobacterales; family Caulobacteraceae; genus Brevundimonas. The sequence goes on from JBKBJW010000026.1 coordinate 2,278, forward strand.
GGAAGCTAGACGAAGCGGACCGTAACGCCGGGTTTGACCGCATCGGCCAGCCGCCAGGCGTCCCAGTTGGTCAGGCGGACGCAGCCGTGGGAGGCGGTCTTGCCGACCTTGTGCGGGTCCGGTGTGCCGTGGATGCCGTAGCTGGGGCGGTTCAGGTCGATCCAGACGACGCCGACCGGGTTGTTGGGGCCAGGCTTGACCACCACGCGGTGGGGTGTCTCGCCGTAGCTGAGCTTTGACGGGTCGTAGACATAGTCCGGATTGCGGGCCACTCCGTTGACCTTGACCGTTCCGGACGGGGTCGGGTTGTCGCTCGAGCCGATGGTGGCGGGGTAGTAAGCGAGCAGCGTCCCGTCTTCGGCGAAGGCGCGGAGCGACCCTTCGGCCTTGTCGATGACGATGTGATCCACCGGTGCCGGCAGGGGACGACGGTCGACGGCCGGCACGGACAGGGTCTGGCCCACGCGCGTGAAGTCGGCACCGGGGTTCATGGCGCGCAGCAGGGCCTCGGTGACGTGGAAGCGTTCGGCCAGGGCCTCGACTACATTGCCGAACCCCATGGCGGCCTGGCGACCCTGGGCTTCCAGCTCGGTCGGGACAACGCCGAGGTAAGGGCCGGAAGTATCGGCCTGGGTGATGCGGTATTCCATGGTGACTGCGCCGGTGCCGATCTGGATCAGCCGCTGAAACACCGACGCGTCCAGCTCGCCGTCGGCCGGCAGCCCCTGCGCTGTCTCGAACGCCTTCAGCGCCTGATGCATGTTGGACCCGGCCAGCCCGTCGATGGCACCGGTGGAGAAGCGGGCGCGCTCCAGCAGGACTTGCGCCCGGACCAGCACAGCATCGGGCCGGGCCGGGGCAGGGTCGGCCGGGTCGGTCGCAGGATCAGCGGGTTTCGGGGCACCGGGCGGCGGCGGTGCCCAGGTCGCGGTCTCGATGGACCGGCCCGACAAGGGGAAGTCGACCGCGACCCGCCGGGCCTCTGCCGGACTGTTGCGATCGGGCGCACCGCAGGCGGCGAGGGCGAGAAGGCCGGTAGCAAGGATCAGGCGAAGGGACATGCGGGCTCCGGACAGCTTGGCCTTGGTGAATCCCCCAGCGCCTCGCCTGTTCCAGAACGGCGGTCAGTCGTTTGGCTTGCCTGTCGCGGGGTCGGTGGCGGTTTCACCGGAATTGGACGAGCCTTCGGACCCGCGCGGCTCGGTTGCCGGACGCGGCGGCTGGCCCTCGCGGCCAGGCGCACGCTGGTTTTCGT
>JBKBJW010000027.1:0-3424 GCA_046294385.1 Brevundimonas sp.
GTGAAGCGACTTCCCCGGCCGGGTTCAGAGGTGGCGGAAACGCCCCCGCCCATCAACTGGACCAGACCCTTGACAATAGACAGGCCCACGCCGGACCCGCCGAACCGCCGTGTGATGCTGGTGTCGGCCTGAACGAACTTTTCAAACAGGGCGTCGGTCTCTGACGCGTCGAAACCAATGCCCGTGTCGGAGACGCGGAGGTTGAGCTGTGCGCGAGATCGGTCGAACCTGATCACGACCGTGATCGAACCCGCAGCCGTGAACTTCAAGGCGTTGTCGAGCAGGTTGCCCAGGACCTGCTTCAGGCGAGTGGCGTCCGCCAGCACCAGGACGTCCAGCCCCGACAGTCGGCTATGGAACCGCAAGCCCTTGGTCTCGGCTCTCAGCCGGGCGGCTTCGACCACGCTTGCGAGTGCGGATTGCAGATCCACGCTCACAGGCTCGAGCGTCAGACTGCCGGCCTCAACGCGGGAGATTTCGAGGATGTCGGACACGAGACGCGTCAGCGTCTGAGACGAAGACTGGATCAGCGCCACCATCTCTTGCTGGCGGGCGTTCAATTCCGTCTGAGCCAAAGCGCCCGAGACGCCGGAAATGCCGTTGAGCGGGGTGCGAATTTCGTGGCTGATATTTGCGAGAAAGTCGGACTTGACGCTTTCGGCCTCGGCGGCCGCTTGCCGAGCCTTGGGGACTTCCTCCTCATAGGCGCGCCTGGCTGCGGCCTGGATGACCGTCACCAGGATGCGCTCTTCTCCCGCCACCCGCGTCCGAACGGCGTTGATCAGAGCCCTCACACGCAAGCCGGTCGGGGTCACCAGATCAATGGCCAGTTCCTCGGCCCGGCCGGCGCCGGCCATCTCCATCTGGAATTGGCTTTCCAGGTAGATGCGGCCCGCCAGGCTGGTCAGTTGGGTCAGGCGCCGGCCGTCGGTCAGGGTCGCCAGGTCGTAGCCGCTCAGCGCCTCGACGTAAGGATTGGCCCACAGCACCCGAAGTTCCAGATCGAGCAGGATGATCCCCGCAGGCATGGCCGAAAGCAGGGCTTCATGGTCTGGCTTTGAGGCGTCAGGCGGCGATATCGACACTGCGTCTCTCATCGGCGAAGGCTTCGATGGCGGCCACCACGTCGCTTGCTCGGGTGAGGTGGGGGCAGTGGCCGCTCGCCTGTAGCGTGACGCGACGACTGGCGGGCATGACGCGGGCGAGGAAATCGCCGACGGAAGGGGGCGCCAGGGAATCCTCGCTGCAGTCGATCACCAGCGCCGGGGTCGTGTTCGCGGCGAAATCCGTGCGATTGTCGGCTTCGAACGTGACACGGGCGAACTGTTTTGCGATCGCAGGATCGATCCTGCAGACGCTGTTGCGCCACTCGTCCTGTTCTGGAATGTCTTGCGCGCCTATGACCGTCGGCGCCATCAGTGCCGACCAGTCGAGGTGGTTCTTGTCCATGAGGTCGAGCAGTTCAGTGATGTCGGACGGCGCGAAGCCTCCGACATAGTCGTCTGTGTTGCTGAACCGGGGCGATGGGCAGATCAGAACGAGCGATTGGATCAAATCCGGGCGCTGGTTTGCTGCGAGAATCCCGATCGTCGCACCCACCGAATGGCCGACGAAGGTGACGTTTCCGGGGGGAAGGTTCTCGCAGATCTCGACCAAGTCTGCGGCATAGCCTGTCAGCGACCCGTGTCGCGTCGCATCATAGGCGGACCAGTCGGAATCCCCCGAACCAACATGGTCGAAGAGGACGACGGTGTGCCGATCCGACAGGCCGGCGACGACGCGCCGCCACATGGATTGATCGCACCCGAAGCCATGGGCGAAGATAAGATGGTGGGGGCTGGTCCCCGCTATCCGGACATTGTTTCTGGTTAGGACGTTCATATCGGGGGCCTTTCTCCCAGGCACCCCTATCGCTTTGAGCTTAAGATATCGTGCGAGGCGTATCGCTTGACGCGGTCATCCTTCTGAAGCGGATCCGCCGCGGTGCTTCGACGTGTTCCGGGGCGCGGTCCGCCGCCTCATCCTGCGTCGGCGATGAAGGTCAGGGTGTGGGTGTAGCTGCGGTAGGGAGCGGGGGCGCCGGCCGGCGCGGCGGTGCGATAGCGGACCTGGGTCATATAGGCACCGGGGGTCGAGACGCGCAGGGTCAGAAAGCCCGAGGCGTCGGTGGCGGTTTCGGCCTCGATCTTCTTGCCGTCGTACTGGCCGGCTTCGCGGAAGACGGTGACGGGCGTGTTCGCCAGAGGCTGACTGTCAAACAGCAGGCGGAAGGTCGCGTCCTCGCCGGCGACGATGTCGTTCGGCTGGATCAGGGGCTGGAGTTCAAGGCCCTGGCCGGTGGGCTTCAGCGCCGCGTCGTCGGGGGCGCCGCGCACCACATAGACCTCGGCGACCGTGATGCTCTGGACATCGACCAGTTCGGCGCCGGGCGGGGGAGGCCCGTCCTCTTCGCCGACCATCTTCCAGCCGGAGGGGGTGTTGTACATCTTGGCCACGCGGCCGGCGCGGGGGCCGGACGACAGGCGATAGAGGCCGTCCACCGGGGTCGGGGCCTCGAACACCGCCAGGTCACGCAGATAGGTGACGGCGCTGATCGGCGTGTCGCCGTTGGGACCGACCACGTGGAAGCCGTCGGAGCGCATGACCACCTCAGCGTTGAAGACGTCTTCCGTGAAGCTGGCCTCGACCGTGACATGGTCGCGCCGGCCGGCGTCGAACAGGTTCGGCCGCAGATAGGGGGAGTGGGCCTGGGCCGCCCCGGCGCTCCAAACCGCCAGGATGGAGGCCAAGAGGCCAGCGTGGAGGTTGGGTCGAGTCATGGGGGCGTCCTCCGATTTCGGGCGGAGATTATAATAATGAGAGTTGTTTGCAATTCATTTCGGCTTGCACGACCATGGCTTTGACGGGCAGGCTGGCGGTTCAGACATCACCGCTCTGGAGGTTCCATGCCCGTGAAGACCGTCGCCGAATTCGTCGCCGCCTATAAGGAAAAGGACGTCAGCCCGGACGCCTTCGAACTGGAGAACCAATACCTGCTGGAGGTGCGGCTGAACGGTTCGGTGTGGGCCAAGGCCGGGACTATGGTGGCGCGAACCGGGCAGGTGAAGTTCACGCGCCAGGGCTTGATGGAGCAAGGCCTCGGCAACCTGCTGAAGAAGGCGGTCAGCGGCGAGGGCATGGTGCTGATGAAGGTTGAGGGCCAGGGGCGCGTCTATCTGGCCGATATGGGCAAGAAGATCACCCTGCTGCGGCTCGATAACGAGACCATCTTCGCCAACGGCAACGACGTGCTGGCGCTGGAGACCGGCGTCAGCAACCAGATCACCATGATGAAGCGGGTCGCGGGGATGATGTCCGGCGGCCTGTTCAATGTGAAGCTGAGCGGCAGCGGCATCGTCGCCATCACCTCCCACTATGATCCGCT
>JBKBJW010000014.1:0-13016 GCA_046294385.1 Brevundimonas sp.
TCGCCTGTCCCACCGCGATATCTCGCAGCCGCCACTTGCCGAAGCTCAGCTCGGTCACCGGCATGTAGAAGCCCGAGGCATCCACCGTCAGCGCATGGCTGAACGCCGCGACAGCCGGGGCGGCGGGCTCGGAAGCCGGCACCGCTTCCTTGGGCTTGTCGCATGCGGCCAGCGCCAGAAGGGCGCCGAGGGTCAGGGTCAGGGCGAAGGTCTTGCGCATGGTCGGCTCCCGAGCAGTCACTCACGCCACCACGGACGCCGCCCCCTGTCCAGCCTCAAGGCAGGTGTAGCAGGACGCGCAACCATCCATCGGATTGGCCTTTGTCGATCAACTCGAACACCGGCAAGGCGACAAGAAGCATCAGACCGTCGCGGAGGGTGGTCAGGAAAAACTCGGGCCGAACCGTCAACTCCGGCTCATCACGCCACAGTCTGAAATCGGGACCAAACCGCGGCGTCCGTTCGACATACCGGGCATAGACCTCGCCGAACTCGCGACTGAGGAAGCCCTCCTCGCGCCGCACCGTCTGTCTGAATATCCAGATGGCCGCCGCCACGAACAGCAGGGCCACGGTCACGCTGCCCGTCTGGGCCCCCATGCCGAAGGCGCCGATAAAGCTGAACACATAGAGCGGGTTGCGGCTGACTGAATACGGGCCGCGGGCCACGATCTCCGCCTTCTTGCGCCCGCCGATGTAGAGCGAGCACCAGGCGCGCCCGACGATGGCCAGGATGATCGCCGCCAGCCCCGCCCGCTCCGTCCACTCATGCCAGGGCCCGTCCACCCCGCCGATCGACTGGGTCACCATCGACAGACCGATCAGGACGATCAGGGCTGCGAACACAGCCGCCTTGCGGATCAGTTGAACCGTGCGCAGGTCCAGGGGCGTCGCCGTCATGAGTCGTCTCCGTTTCGCGGACGGAACGCCCTGGCGACAACCAATTCAAGCCCTGTCTTTGCGAGCGAAACGCGCTCGCGATTCTACCGGTCCAGCGACCGGTCCAGCGCCTGGAACGCGGCCCAGGACAGCTCGGTCGCACTGATGAACACCGAGGGCGTGATGCGCTCGAAATCATCCGAAGGCCGATGATAGTCCGGGTGGTAGTTCACGCCCAGATACAGGAACGGGACCCCGGCCCGGAAGAAGGCACCCTGGTCGGACGCCTCGACCCAGTTGTCCGCGCCCGTGTCCTGGGGCGTGTCCTTGCCGAAGGCCAGGCTCACCGCGCCATTGGCCGGGATGCCTTCAAGGATCGGCCGGAAGTTCGGGTGCTGGTACGTCCCCGTGACCCACAGCTTGCCATCCGTCTCGGCCCGCGCGGTCATATCGAAATTCAGGTTCATGGCGATCGACTCGAGCGGCACCGGCGGGGCCTCAACGAAATGCTTCGCCCCCAGCAGCCCTCGCTCCTCGCCGTCCAGGGCCACGAAGATCACGCTGTGCTCGGGTGCCTGCCGCTTCAACCGCGCCGCGATCTCTAGCATTGTCGCCACGCCGGAGGCGTTGTCATCCGCCCCATTGTAGATCTGGCCGTCGTTGGTCCCGACATGGTCATAGTGGGCGGTGACCACGATGTAGCGATCGCCCCGGCGCGTGCCCGGAATGACGCCAAGGATGTTCACGCCGCTGAACGTCCGCGTTCCGGCCGCCGAACGGCCCTGAGCCTCAAACGGCTGAAGCCGCCCCATGGGCGAAGGCGCGACACCCAAAGCCTCGAACCGCCCGACAATGTAGTTGCGCGCCCGCTCGCCGCCGCCCGTGCCGATACCACGGCCCTCCATGTCGTCCGCCGACAGGATGCGGACGTCGTCCAGCAGCTGGGTGTAAGCCGCCGTCGGATCTACCGCAGCAGCCGGAGCCTGCGCCGCCTCGCCGAAACACCCGGCCAGCATAAGTGCGGCGGCGATGGGCCCGAGGGCCACGAACGAGCGATGGAAGGGACGCATGGGAACTCCTGACGATTCCCATGGAGCCTAATCGCCCGGGCCGCCTGCGTCTGCTTACTTTCCTGTCATGGCCGCAATCGCCCGATGCTAGATAACAGTCCAGTCCATCCAGCCCGCGATTCCCATGGCCCCCTTCTGATGTCCTTGGTGCCCGTCGACCAGCTTTCCGAAGACCAGGCCCGCGCCGAGCTGGACCGTCTCTCCACCGAACTCGCCCGCCACGACGCGCTGTATCATGGCGAGGACGCACCCGAGATTTCGGACGCCGACTACGATGCCCTTAAGCGCCGCGCGCTGGAGATCGAGGACGCGTATCCCGACCTCACCTCAGCCAGTTCGCCGTCTCAGGTCGTGGGTGCCGCGGCCTCCAGCCAGTTCGCACCAGTCCGCCACGGCGTGCCCATGCTGTCGCTCGACAACGCCTTCGACGAGGGCGAGGTCGCTGACTTCGTCGCCCGCATCCGCCGCTTTCTCAAACTGCCCGCCGACGAAGCCGTGGCCTTTACCGCCGAGCCCAAGATCGACGGCCTCAGCGCCAATCTGCGCTACGTGCATGGCGTGCTGGTCCAAGGCGCGACCCGGGGCGACGGCCGGACGGGCGAGGACGTCACCGCCAACCTGCGCACCATCGCCGACATCCCGCCGCGTCTGACCGGCTCAGGCTGGCCCGATCTGATCGAGGTGCGGGGCGAGGTCTATGCCCCCAACGACGCTTTCGACGCGTTCAACGCCGCCGCCGAGGCCGCAGGCCAGCGCACCTACGCCAACCCCCGCAACTTCTCCGCCGGGTCCCTGCGCCAGAAGGATGCGGCCATCACGGCGACGCGGCCCCTTCGATTCTTCGCCTACGCCTGGGGCGAGGTCTCCGCGCCCTTCGCGGAAACCCAGCACGGCGCTCTGGAGGCGCTCAAGAGCTGGGGCTTCAACGTCAATGCGCGGTCACAGCGGGTCGAGGACGCAGCGGGTCTGATCGCCCTCTACCGCGGGCTGGAGACCGATCGGGCGGCGCTCGGCTATGACATCGACGGCGTGGTCTACAAGGTCGACCGGCTGGACTGGCAGGAGCGTCTCGGCTTCGTCTCGCGCAGCCCTCGCTGGGCCATCGCCCACAAATTCCCGGCCCAGCAGGCCCAGACGGTGCTGGAGGGCATCGATATCCAGGTCGGCCGCACCGGCTCGCACACTCCCGTAGCACGATTGCATCCCGTTACCGTCGGCGGCGTGGTCGTGCGCAACGCCACCCTGCACAATGCCGACGAAATCGCGCGTCTCGATGTTCGCATCGGCGATACCGTCACCCTGCAAAGGGCAGGTGACGTGATCCCTCAAATTGTGGCCGTAGTGGATGGCGATCGACAGGGGCGAGGCGCTCAGTTCGCCTTCCCGCGCAATTGCGCCTGCCCTTTGAAGACTGCGCTCATCAAGGACACTACTGCCTCAGGCACCGAGACTGTCGTACGTCGTTGTACCGGCGAACTCGCCTGCCCTTTCCAACGCATCGAACACCTCAAACACTTCGTCAGCCGCCGCGCCTTCGACATCGAGGGCTTGGGTGAGAAACAACTCATCGCTTTTCACGAACGCGGATGGATAAACGAGCCAGCGGACATTTTTCGTCTCGCTCGCGACAATGAAAAATTAGACCAGCTTCGGGCTGAAGATGGGTACGGCGAGCTAAGCGTAAGAAAGCTTATCAGCGGTATCGAAGAACGACGTCACACCACTGATCTCGACCGATTCATTGTGGCACTCGGCATCCGTCATCTCGGCGAAACTACCTCCGGCCAACTGGCTCGTTATTTTCTCTCCAAAGAAGCATTTGAAGGCGCGCTTTGGCATTTAATCCAAGTCGCTGAAAACCATTGGAACGCTGTTACCGATCGATTGTTTGGTCTCCTCTTTGGCGGAGGAAATTGGAACGACAGATATCGTCCTTGGCTGGTTGCCCAGATGGTCACGTCGGTGATGATCCAAGCGAGAAAGGACATTAGTCGCTTGGAGGGAGTGGATGGGATTGGGCCACTTAATGCGAACAAGTGGGTTATTGACTGGCTAGTCAAACGCGACCTTCAAAGTGAAAAAACGCTCACGCGGCCTAGCCTCACCGGATCTCTCCAAAGAGACGCTCGACTTAATAATTTTTATGGGTCTGAAGAGAATGCTGTCGCGGCATTTGATCGGTACGCCGACCGATACGTCGTCACTTGGACAAGTTTCGTCCGGGAGTTGTCGCGAGAAATATTTGGAGGTTCTGCGCCAGTACGAGTGAGTTTGCCACTGTTGGCAGGAACGGCTTCCGAAGCAATCAACACCGCCGAACACACCTACCGATCGCTCATTCCCATCGAGAAAATCAGGCTGTCTGCGATAAACAATCTCGCGGATTATTATCGAAACGAGAAAACACAGCTGATCTTGGAAAATCTTAGCCGCGAGGTCGAGATTCAACCAGTTCAACCGACACGAACCGACACCGCCGTGGCCGGCAAGACGGTGGTATTCACCGGCAGCCTCGAGCGCTTCACCCGCGACGAGGCCAAGGCGCGGGCCGAAAGCCTCGGCGCCAAGGTGTCGGGGTCGGTGTCGAAGAAGACCGACTACCTCGTCGCCGGCCCCGGCGCCGGCTCCAAGCTGGCCGAGGCGCAGAAGCATGGGGTTACGGTGCTGACCGAGGACGAGTGGCTGGCTCTGATCGGGGGTTAGCGGTTCAGCGACCCTCTCGCCGCTTCGGCATAGCGGTGGCCGGAGGCGGCACCCTTGGGGAAGACCGCGTCGATGCGGGCGAGGTCTTCGGCGGTCAGGGTGATGTCGGCAGCGGCGATGTTGTCCTCCAGCGTGGCGATGCGGCGGGTGCCGGGGATCGGGACCAGCGTGTCGCCCTGCGCCAGCACCCAGGCCAGCGCCAGTTGCGCCGCCGTCACGCCCTTGTTGGCGGCGATGGCCGAGACGGCGGTGACAAGGTCGATGTTCTTCTGGAAATTCTCGCCCTGGAAGCGCGGGTTCGAGCGGCGGAAATCGTCGGCGGCCAGGTCGTCGACCGACTTGATCTCGCCGGACAGGAAGCCCCGACCCAACGGGCTGTAGGGCACGAAGCCGATACCGAGCTCATCACAGGTCGCAAACAGCTCATCCTCGGGCTCGCGGCTCCACAGGGAGTATTCGGTCTGCAGCGCCGTGATCGGATGTTCCGCATGGCCCCGGCGCAGGGTCGCCGGCGAGGCCTCGGACAGGCCCAGGAAGCGGACCTTGCCCTCCTTCACCAGTTCGCCCATCGCGCCGACCGTTTCTTCGATCGGCGTGTCGGCGTCGACGCGGTGCAGGTAGTAGAGATCGACGTGGTCCATGTTCAGCCGCTTCAGGCTGCCCTCGATGGCGCGGCGGACGTTGGCGGGCGAGCCATCGACTTTCAGCGCGGTGCGGTCGGCGTTGTAGCCGATGCCGAATTTGGTGGCGACGAAGGCCTGATCGCGGCGGCCGGCGAGCGCCTTGCCGATCTGGATCTCGTTGGTGTGGGGGCCGTACATCTCGGCCGTGTCGAAGAAGTTGAGGCCGAGGTCGAGCGCGCGGTGGATCACCGCCGCCGCCTGTCCTTCGTCCGACGGCTGGCCGTAGAAGGCCGCCATGCCCATGCAGCCCAGGCCGATGGCGGAGACTTCGGGGCCGCTCCGGCCAAGTGTGCGAGTCTTCAAAGGAGGCTCCTACTGGATTTGAACGATAAGGTGTTGAAAGCTAGAGCAATAAAACTCGGCCCGCATGAGAAGACTCTTACTCTTACTCCAACGGGGAGCCTTGAGCGGTGAAGCTTCAGGTGGGCGCGGGGCGGCTGGATTTCAAGGCGCGGCCAGGGCCCGGATCGTCGGCGAATTGTCCATCGCCTCGGGCTCGACGGGGTCGGCCTGGAGCTTGAGGTGGGCGAAGATGGTGCGGGCGCCGTCCATGTCATCGACGGACAGGGGACGGGCGAAGGCGCCGTCCCGTTCGCGCATCATGGGCAGGATGGTCAGGGTTACGCCGTTGATGACATTGCCACCGATGACGTTGATGCGGTCGTCGGCCACGCGGACGACGATGTCGCAGTGGGTTCCGACGGCGCGGCCCATGTCGGCGCGGCGGTCGGCAAGGGTGCGGTAGGTCACGCCGCCGCGGGCGTTGCAGATCAGGTCGCCGGGCGCGATCTCGGCCTCGCCGGGGTCGAAGGCGACGTAGGCCGCGCCCTCGCCCTCCCCGTCCCGTGCCTTGATGGCCTGGTCGATATAAACGCGGTGGGCGATGTCACGGCGGAACTGGGTCAGGTCGCCGAGGCCGCCTTCGCACATGACCCAGCTGATGAAGGCGGCGGACCAGGGCTCGACCCAGTTCACCTCGCCCTCGGCGGTGTTCCACTGGCGGTTCTGCCGGGCGATGATCTCCTCGCCGTCGGGCGTGGCGGACCAGTAGCCGGCGACGGTCGCATACAGTCGCCGCTCATCCTCCCAGTTGCCGAAGCGCAGCATGTGACGCGCCAGTCGGGGCGCTGGGCGCTCCGGATTCAGGGCCTCTGGGACGACGCCGTCAGGCAGGCGCCGCACCTCGACCGGGCGGGCGTCGACGGTCTGGAAGCCGAAGACGGCCCACTCCTGAACCGCCACGTCGACGAGGCGCCGCCGCGCCCATGACGTCGGTCCGACCCGGCATTGGCGCTGAACCACATACATCTGGCCAGGACGACCGGCGACGCGGCCTTCCGGCGGCATGACGTCAAACGTCTCGACCGGCAGACGCGTCTGCGCCTGCGCCGTCAGCGGCATCGCCGCCAGCAGGATGGCCGCTACAGCGGCGCGCACTGAACCTCGGCCCAGGCGCGAACCTCGGCGCTCAGCAACGGGCCGACCTTGGCAAGGGTCTCGGCGTGATAGGCGTCGACATAGGCGCGCTCGTCCGGGGTCAGCAAGGCGACGTCGATCAGACGGCGGTCCAGCGGTGCGAAGGTCAGCTGCTCGAAGCCATGCATGGGCCGCTCACCGCCGGGGATGGACGTCGGCGGGGTGACGACCTGCAGCGTCTCGATGCGGATGCCCCAGTGGCCCTCGCGGTAATAGCCCGGCTCGTTGGACAGGATCATGCCGGTCAGCAGCGGTTGGGTGTTCACACCCTTGGCGATACGCTGCGGCCCCTCATGGACGCCAAGATAGCTGCCGACGCCATGGCCGGTGCCGTGGTCGTAGTCGAGGCCCGCCATCCACATGGGCAGACGCGCCAGGGCGTCCAGCTGATGCCCTGTGGTGCCCGCCGGGAAGCGCACGGTGGCCATGGCGATATGGCCTTTGAGCACCAGGGTGAACATGCGGCGCTGGTCGGCGGACGGCTCGCCCACGGCCATGGTGCGGGTCACGTCGGTGGTGCCGTCCAGATACTGGCCGCCACCGTCCACGAGCAGCAGGGAGCCCTTCTCGATGCGGCGCAGGGTGCGGGCGACGGGCTTGTAGTGCGGCAGGGCGCCGTTGGGACCGGCACCCGCGATGGTGTCGAAGGACAGGTCCTTCAACGCACCCGTGGCCTCGCGGAAGCCCTCCAGCGCCTCGGCGATCTCGCGTTCGGTCGGCAGGGTGTTCTGGGCCACCGTATCGACCCAGTGCAGGAAGCTGGTCAGGGCCGCTCCGTCGCGGATGTGGGCCTGACGCGTCCCCTCGATCTCGACCGGGTTCTTGGCCGCACGCGGCAGGGTGCAGGGATCCATGCCGCGAACCACGGTCGCACCCGCCGCCGTCAGCCGATCAAAATACCAGGCGGACGATTGGCCCGGATCGACCATGACCGACTGGCCTGCCAAGGCATCCAGCGCAGCAGGCAGGGCCGAGGGATTCTCCAGCGTCACCGCGTCGCCGAGCCAGCCCGGCAGTTCGTTGGTGACCTTGGCCGGGTCGAGGAACAGCCGCGCGGCCCCGTCGTTGCGGATGATGGCCTGGGCCAGCGGCAGGGGCGTGCGGATCACGTCGCCGCCACGGATGTTGAACAGCCAGGCGATCGAGGCCGGGGCGGTGATGACCGCCGCATCGGCACCCGCTGCGCTGACCGCCGCACCGATGCGGGCGCGCTTCGAGGCCGCGTTCTCGCCGGTATAGCGGTCTTCGTGCGGGACAACGGGGGCGGTGGGCTGCGGCGGACGGGCGTCGCCCCAGGCGAGGTCCAGCGGATTGGGCTCGACCGGCTTCAGCTCGGCGCCGGCCTTTTCCGCCGCGCGCTTCAAGGTCGCGAGCGCGTCGGGGCTATGCAGGCGCGGGTCGTAGCCGATCACCGCACCCTTCGGCGCACGCTCCAGATAAGCCGGCACGCCGCCCTCGACGAGGTCGAGAATTTCGAACTGGGCCGGGTCGACCTGGGCCTTGACCTGCACGGTGTAGCGGCCGTCGGCGAAGACGGCGGCACGATCCTTAAGCACCACGCCGGCGCCGGCCGAGCCGGTGAAGCCGCTGATCCAGGCGAGGCGGTCATTGGCCTCGGGCAGATACTCGTTCTGGTGCTCGTCTTCGTGCGGGACCAGCAGGCCGTCGAGCCCCTGTTCCGCCATGCGGGCACGAACAAGCGGAAGGTGTTTGGCCCCGAAGGACGGATCTGTGGTTTCGTCGAAGGACTGGCGCATGGAGAGCGGTATAGCGGTCCGCCAGCGTCATGGGGAGGGGCTCAGCCTCGACCTTTCTTTCGTCATTCCGGGCGGAGAGGCGAAGCCTCGCAGACCCGGAACCCAGCGGCGCCGCGACGGCGGCGAAACACAAGCCCATCGGCAGACGACTGCGCTCTCGACAGGTTCACGCTATCGCGTGCCGCTGGGTTCCGGGTCTCCGCTACGCTTCGCCCGGAATGACGAAAGAAAGAGGTCCGTCGTGACCTAATTCTGCGGCGATGTCGGCGTGACCACGGCGGGCGCCGGGACCTCGCGTTCGATCACGACCGGTGTCGCGGCGCGGGCCTCGGCAGCGCGGGCCTCGGCGTCGGCGCGCTGGGCCTCGGCCTGCGAGCGGGCGGCGTCGGAGCGGGCGATGTCGACGCTGGCCTGGGTGCCGGACATCTGGCTGTTGATCAGGGCCGCATCCGCCTGGGCCTGGGCCGCCGCCGCATCCGCCTGGGCCTGCAGCAGGGCATCATCGACCGGTTCGGTCTCGGTGCGCGTGGACAGAATGAAGATCACCGCGAGGATGACCAGCCCGGCGAGGATGCCGGCGATCCACCAGCCCGTGCTGGACTCGCGCACCACCACCGTCTCGACCGTCTCGGTATAGATCGGCGGTTGCGGCAAGTTGGGATCGAGGTTGGGGTCCTGATGGGTCACGTCGAAATCCTCCACTGATGCCGAACCAAAGGCGCGGCGGGGGTGGAGGTTCCGGTCAACCGACCCGGCGCAGAACCAGACAGCTCCAGGCGTCGCGGTGGATGCGCTTCTCCAGCACGAAGCCGCGCGACAGATAGGCCGCCGAAACGCGCCGCTCCTGGGTCCGCAGCAGGCCTGACAGGATGGCCACGCCGTTCAGCTTCAGCGCGCCCTTGATATCCTGGGCCAGGGCGACCAGCGGCGGGGCCAGGATGTTGGCGAAGACCAGATCGTAGGGGCCGTGCTCGCGGATCTTCACGTCGTTCAGGCCCGAGGCGTGGACGAAGCTGGCCTTGGCGCCGTTGATCGCGGCGTTCTCGTTGGAGATGCGCACCGAGGGCTCGTCGATGTCAGTGCCGACGGCGATGCGGCTGCCGGTCTTGGCCGCCGCGATAGCCAGCACGCCGGTGCCGGCGCCGACGTCGAGCACACGCTCGAAACTCTCGCGCTTCAGCAGGTCGTCGAAGGCCATGAGGCAGCCGACGGTCGTGCCGTGGTGGCCGGTGCCGAAGGCGGCGCCGGCGTCGATCTTCAGCGCCACACGGTTCGGCGGCACCCGCCCCTGATCATGGGCGCCGTAGACGAAGAAGCGCCCGGCCTCGACCGGCGGCAGGCCCGAGAGCGACATGGCCAGCCAGTCGGCATCGGCCAGCTTCTCGACCGTGACCTTCAGCCCGGAGTGTTCGGACAGGCGCGCCTCGATGCCCGCAGCCTCCTCAGCCGTGGTCGGGAAGGCGTCGATGCGCCAGATGCCACGATCCTCGTCTTCCTCGAGGATCGAGTAGGTCGCACCCTCCAGCATGGGGTCAGCGTCCAGCGCCTCGGCCGCCGCTTCCGCGACGCTGCGAGACCCGTGTGCGATTATCTGCAATGCGGACTCGGACATTTCTCAAACCCCGTTATCATTGCGAATCGAGACACGCGCTGGCGTGCGCTCTTCCGCCAGCAATAACCGAGGGGTCGGGTCGTCCATGGCCAAAGCACCATCCAAGTCGAGTTCCGCCGCTTCCAAGCCTAAACCGGCTGCGAAGTCGAGCGCCGTTTCCAAACCGGCCGCCAAGGCACCGGCGGCCAAGAAGCCCGCGGCCAAGCCGGCCGTGGCTGCGAAGCCCGTCGCCGCCAAGGCTCCGGTCGTGAAAAAGGCCGCTGCGCCCAAGGCCGCCGCCAAGCCGGCTGCGGCCAAGAAGCCCGCAGCGAAGCCCGCCGTGGCCAAGAAGCCTGCGGTCGCAAAGAAGCCTGCGGCTCCCAAGGCCGCGGCCAAGCCCGCCGCCAAGCCCGCTGCTGCCAAGAAGCCGGCCGCCGTGAAGAAGCCTGCTGCCGCCAAGAAGCCGGCTGCACCGAAGAAGGCCGCCGCTCCGAAGAAGGCTGCGGCTCCCAAGGCCGCCGTCGCGCCGAAGCCCGCTGCTGCTCCGGCCGCTGCGGCTCCGGCTCCGAAGCCCGCTGCTGCCGCGCCCGCTCCGGCCCCTGCGCCGAAGCCCGCCGCTCCGGCCAAGAAAAAAGGCTTCTTCGCCGGTCTGGCCGACGCGATCTTCGGCAAGAACTGAGTTCCGCGGACTGAAAAGAGAAGCCCCGGACGGTCGGACCGTCCGGGGCTTTTTCTTTGCGCGATGCGCGACGGTCAGGCCGGCAGGTCTTCGCCCAGAATAGCCATCTGGAACTGGAAGCTGCCGTCGCCGTCCTCGTCCTCGAACACGATGCCGACGAACTCGTCGTCGACATAGACCTCGGCCGAGTCTTCCTGCTTGCGCGACTTCACCTGGATGCCGCCGTGGTTGAAGGTGCGCTTGAGGTGCGTCTCGAGGCGCTTGATGTCGGTGTCTTTCACGGGGGGAGCCTCAGGCGGTTTTGAATTGGCGCGGACCCTAGAGAAGGGCCGTCGGGTTTGAAACCCTAGATCACGAAGTCATACACGACGTCGGCCAGGGTGTGATCCATCGTGCGGGCGGGCGCGGCCTCGGTGGGGCAGTTGACCAGGCGCGCGGGCACGCCGGCGACGGTGCAGCCGGGCGGCACGGGCTTCAGCACCACCGAACCCGAGGCTACCTTGGCGTAGTCGCCGACGACGATGTTGCCCAGCACCTTGGCCCCCGCGCCCAGAAGGACGCCCCGCCCGATCTTGGGGTGGCGGTCGCCGCGCTCGGCCCCGGTGCCGCCGAGTGTCACCCCATGCAGCATCGACACCTCGTCGCCCACGACGGCGGTCTCGCCGATCACCACGCCGGTGCCGTGGTCTATAAAGACGCCCGAGCCGACCCGCGCACCGGGGTGGATGTCGACCTGGAAAAGTTCCGACATGCGGCTCTGGATATGGAAGGCCAGGGTCTCGCGCCCCTGCGCCCACAGCCAGTGGGCCACGCGCCAGGCCTGTAGCGCCTGATAGCCTTTGAAATACAGGAACGGCTGCAGCAGCGACTTGATCGCCGGGTCCCGCTCCAGCACCGCCTGCAGATCGGCCTCGGCCGCCGCCACGATGCCCGGATCGGCGCGGAAGGCCTCCAGACAGACTTCGCGCACGGTCATGGGGCCCAGCTCGGCGTCACCCAGCTTGCGGGCGATCTGGAAGCTGAGCGCGCCGGCGAAGTCGCTGTGGGACAGGATCACAGCGTTCAGCTGTGACGCCAGATGCGGTTCGTCGCGTACAGCGTCCTGCGCCGCCACGCGCAAGCGGGCCCACAGGCCGAGGCCGGTGAATTCCGCTTCGTTGGGCACGATTTCGAGCTTGGCCATGGATGCTCCGTTCGCCCCTATCCTACCGCCCCAGCATGGCCTTCGCCAGCGCGGGCGGCAGCAGCCCTTCGACCGCCATATGGTAGGCCTTGTAGGCGGTGGCCACCGTCATGGCGTCCCGGATCGCGCCGCGGCCTATCTCGTGCAGCAGATCACGGAACGGCACCCGCGCGATGGTGATGATCTCGGTCGGATCGGGGGCGACCGGCAAGGGCGTCAGTCCCCAGGCGATCCAGGTCACGGCGCGTTCGTCGGTGACGGAGTTCGACAGCTCCATGTCCAGCGCCTGGACCCAGTGCGCAGCCTCCAGCCCGGCTTCCTCTGCCAGTTCGCGGCGGACGCCGTCGAAGGGATCCTCGTCCTTTGGCGCGCCGCCCTCGGGCATTTCCCAGCTGTAGTTCATCAGGGCGAAGCGCTGCTGGCCGACCATGACCACCGTGCCGTCGTCGTGGATCGGCAGGACGCCGGTGCCGACATTGGTGGGCCTGAACACGACATAGTCGGCGGACATGCCGGTCGGTGCCGTGGCCGGGTGACGGGTGATGGTCATCCACGGGTTCTCGAACACCACGCTCTCGCCATGCGACTGCCAGGGCGGGGTCTGCGTCAGGCCCTCGGCCCAGGCCGGTTGCAGGTCTTTGTTGGGGCTGGTCATGCGGGCGGTATGGCGCAAGCGGGCCGCCGCGCCTAGCTAGGGACCATGTCCGAAGACGCCCTGCCCCTCCCCGTCCCGTCCGCCGAACTGCTCGCCCGGCTGGCCACCCGTCGCTCGACCCCGGCGCAGGGGCTGGCCGCGCCCGGCCCGTCGGCGGACCAGATCACAGAGATTCTGGAGATCGGTGCCCGCACGCCGGATCACGGCAAGCTGTTCCCCTGGCGGTTTGTGGTGCTGGGGCCGCAGACACGGGCCGACATTGCGGCCCGGCTCGATCCGTTCGCCGACCGACAGCCGGACCCGAAGAAGGCGCGGGCGGTGCTGGCGAAACTGGCCAATCC
>JBKBJW010000028.1:0-2848 GCA_046294385.1 Brevundimonas sp.
GCTTCGAGTACCGGCATGAGTTCGCCGACGGCGGGGTGCAGAACCTGCAGTACGCCGACTGGCTCTCGGGCCCGACCTACCAGATCCAGTCCGCGGGCTGGGACCGCAGCGAGATCAACCTGGGCCTCGGCCTGAACGTGACCACCGCTGACGGCTGGAAGGTCGCCTCCGAACTGGGGGCCCGCCTCTCCACCAACCAGACCGCAGGCACCCTGCGCCTGACCCTGTCCAAGACCTTCTGACCTTCGACAGGACCAACCACTGAAGAGCCGGCGGGGGCCATCACCCCCGCCGGCTTTTTGCTGCGCCGGACATACGAAAAGGGCGGCCCTGCCGGGGCCGCCCGATCACCCGGATGCGGAGGCTGTCAGAAGCGGGCGGACAGGGTCAGGCGGGCGTTGCGCGGCGCGCCCGGGGTCAGGTTGTTGTTATTGTGAGCGTCGGCCCAATAGTCCTCGTCCAGCAGATTTTCCACGTTCAGCTGCAGGTCGGTGGTCGGTGTCAGCGCATAGAAGACCGCCGCGTCCACCCGGGTGAATCCTGGGAGGCGGGTGGTCACGGGCGTCGTGCGGATGGCCGCCCACTGGGCCGACTGGTGGGTCACGCCCAGGCCCAGTCCGAGACGCTCGGTAACGCTGTGGCGCGACCAGACGGCCAGGCTGTGCTCGGGAACATGGGCCAGTTCGACGGTCTCATTGCCGCGCAGGTGCGCGTCCTGCCAGGCATAGCCCCCCGAGATCGACCATCGGTCCGTCACGCGGCCCACCAGGCCGAGTTCCAGGCCCGTCGTGCGGGTCTCGCCCACATTGATCGTGGCCGCCGGATTGGCCGGATCGGGGGTGGTGGCGTTGGTGCGGCGCAGCTCGAAGATGGCGGCCGTCAGGCTCAGCCCCGGGATCGGGCGCCACTTGGCACCCAGTTCCAGGTTCTCGTACGCCTCCGGCTCCAGGTTCTGGGTCGTTGGCGTCAGGGACGCGAACTGTTCGCCCGAGCGCGGCAGGAAGGACCGGCTGTAGCTGACGTAGACCGAGGCCGCCTCGACCGGCTTCCAGACCAGGCCCAGACGCGGCGAGATCATCTCATCGACACGGCCGAACGCGCGATCCGGGGTCGGCAGGAAGTCCGTGCCGGAAATGTCGAACCGGTCGTAGCGCAGGCCCAGAATGACGTCGATAAACTGCCCCAGACCGATCTGGTCCTGGGCATAGACCGAGGCTGTGCGCACCCGGCTTTCCACGTCCCGGGCCGGCGTGTTGAAGACCACGGTTGGGAAGACCGGGTTGGTGAGGCTGAAGTTCCGGTCTGACAGGACGCCGTTCAGACGCGAACCCCGCGTGTCCTGGTCGCCGTATTCCACGCCCACCATCACCCGGTGCTCGATGGGGCCGCCCAGAACCTCCCACACCAGATTGGACTGGAACAACCAGTTGTCGCGCGCCGTCTCGTCGGCATAGGCCGACAGGGGCACAGTCCCCGTCGGCGAGGTGGCCGGACCGCCGGGGAAGACATTGACATAGGCCTTGTCGTAGGCGGCGGCGACCAGGGTCGTGCTGAGGCTGAGACTCGAGGTGATCCGGCCATCCAGACGCACCTTGGCCACGTCGGCCTGAAGCGTCGTCTCATTGACTCCGGGCAGGCCGAAGAACCGCTCGTCAAAGCCCTCGAGTGGACGCGCCTGGAAGGACGGGACCCCCCGGTCGTTGACCCGCTCATCGTCCACCCGCTCATAGGACAGGCCCAGGTTCCAGCCGGGTGCGAACTCGGTGGCGAAATACGGATTCACGGCGAACCGCCGCCCGTCGACATGATCGCGGAAGCTCCGGCTGCGCTCGGCCATGGCGTTGAGCCGGAGGGCTGACCGATCGCCGAGCGGCTGGTTCCAGTCCATCCAGGCACCGGAGCCGCCGAAGTCGTCGATGAACCCGCGCGTTTCGACGAAGGCACGAGCGAGGCCGGGCGCCTTCTGCACGCGGTTGATGATGCCGCCGCCGCCGCCGCGGCCAAACGTCAGGGCATAGGGGCCACGCAGCACCTCGACCCGCGCCAGATTGTAGAGCGGCCGGTAATACTGGACGTCGTCGCGCACGCCATCGATGAAGAAGTCGGCGGTCGTGTTCTGACCCCGCAGGGTGATCTGGTCGCGATTGCCCTCGCCCTGGCCCACAATGACGCCCGGCACATAGCGAAGCACGTCGCCCATGCTCTCCATCGCCTGATCGTCAATCTGCTCGGCAGTGATCACCGACACGCTTTGCGGCACATCCAGCAGCGGTGTTTCGGTCTTGGTGGCGGTGACGGTGTCGAGCGCCAGATAGCCGCGCGCCTGTCCGGTAACGACGATGGGATCCACGTCGGTCGGGCTGTTCGGGTCTGCGGGACCGCTCTGGGCCTGTACGGCTCCGGCCAGGGCCAGGTTTGAGACGGCGGCAAACAGCAACGAACGCATGACAACTCCAGGAACTCGGGAACACCCGACCCTTAATGAGAAGCATTCGCATTTGCAATGTCGTTTGCCGGGTGCCTTAGGCCGTCACGTCCCGGGCCCTTCGGCTGCGCCTCAGTCGAAGATGTCGAAGATGTCCATCCGCTTCTTCTTTTTGTAGCGGTAGTCGTCGTCCGACCGGTAGCGGTCGTCGCGATACTGGGGCTGCTGCGGGTGGCCGCCCCCCCAGGGCTGCTGCGCCGGTTGCGGAGCCTGCGGCGGCGGAGCGGCCTGCGGAGGCGAGGCGCGCCCTTCGGCGCCGGCGGCCTCCATCAGCTTCTCCAGCTCGCCCCGGTCCAGCCAGACGCCCCGGCAGCTGGGACACATGTCGAACTGCACGCCGGAGCGCTCCAGTGTCTGCATCGG
>JBKBJW010000015.1:0-6339 GCA_046294385.1 Brevundimonas sp.
GGCAGCAGCAGCAGGGTCGGCAGACCGGCTATCAGGGCGACCAGCGCCGCCAGAACGGGGCCCCGCCATCCGGCGATGTAACGGTCGAGATCGGGACGTTGCATGGGACCTGTCCTAACACATCCGATTAGGGCCGCATCATCCTGTAGAAACCTGCGGCTGACTTTGCCCAGACTCCACATCCAAATTGTCGATGGCTATTCGCCACGCCTGAAGGGATCGCGCTCAATGTGAGCCACCCCGGCTTCACGCTGCCGCCGAGCGTCCTCTCTTTGTCGGACATCTCTGACGCAATTCTGCATCCTCGACACCGCTAGCGACGAGCCTGCAAGGTTGCCTTCAAGGATCGTGTCAAACGGCGTCCCTTCGGCGGCGTCCATATCACGCGTAACTACCGTAAAGGACTGGCTGCCGGAAAATGTACTGAGAAATTCGGCGCGACGTTCTTCTGGAACTATGGCGAACAAGCCAGGTTCACCGTCCCCCAACTGCACTCCGGTAGGCACGGCGATCATGACGAAAACCTGCCGTTCCCCTCCACCTGTTGGCCAAAAGACAACCCCTAGCACCTTGCTGGTGTCAGCCGTGGGACGGGACCATCCGTATGACCAGACGCCAACATAGAGTTCGCCATTGGTAAGCTGATCGATTTCAAAATTGATTTGTGATCGTCCGGGCAGTGACCAATCCCCGCCGATGAAGCAGCCTTCGCTGTCTCGAAGCTCGCCGACGTCGTATCGATCAGTGCTGTAATTCTGCGCTGATGTTGCACTCGCCATCGCCGCTAGACTGATTGCAGCTACATACGCTGTAAATTTGGGCATGCCCCATCCCCATGCTTGCCGCACATGAATAGCCGCAAACCATAGATTGCCTAAACTCGAAATGGTTGCGGAGGTGCGCGCGAAGAGGGTTGGGTGCGCCCAAGAGCATTCTCGGCTAGACAGCGCTTCATGAAGTCCGAAACGCCCGAAATATCTGTCGTTGTCCCGGTCCATGACGAGGCCGGGGCCGGTGCCGCCCTGGCGCGCGAGATCGCAGGGGCCTTCGAGGGGCGCTCCTACGAGATGATTTTCGTCGATGACGCCAGTCGTGATTCGACCCTGGACGAACTGCGCGCGCTGATGGCCGAGTTGCCGGCGCTGCGGGTGCTGGCCCACGGTTCCAATGCGGGCCAGAGCCGGGCGGTGCGCACTGGCGTGCTGGCGGCGCGGGGCGCGGTGGTGGTGACCCTGGACGGCGACGGCCAGAACCCGCCCGCCGATGCGCCGCGTCTGGTCGACGCGCTGCTGGCCGCGCCCGCGACGGTGGCGCTCGTGGGCGGCCGCCGTGCCAGCCGAATGGATTCCGAGGCCAAGCGCTGGGCCTCGCGCTGGGCCAACCGCATCCGCCGCCGCCTGCTGAACGACGACGCCGATGACACCGGGTGCGGCCTCAAGGCGTTCCGGCGCGACGTGTTTCTGCGCCTGCCCTACTTCGATCACATCCACCGCTATTTGCCGGCGCTGATGATCCGCGAGGGGTTCGAAAACCGCTATCTCGACGTCGGTCACCGCCACCGCGAGGTTGGAAGGTCGAAGTATACGAACTGGGGACGTCTACGCGCCTCGGTCTCGGACCTGATGGGCGTGATGTGGCTGAAGTCGAGATCACGCCGTCCTGGCGCAATCTCTGAATTTTAAGGGCGCTAACGCTCGCGCCGCGGGCGCTCCTGCATGGGGCGCGTGCCCGTTACTCGCTCATCAGGCGAGGCACCGTAGCCGTATGGAGCGAACGGGGGTATTCATCGTTAACGAGCTTGGCCGCGCGAGCGAGCCGTTTCGGAGGATCGACCCATGCTGATCGCCATTCCCCTGCTGGTCATTCCGGTGATCATCTATCTGATTGTGGTCCTGACCGGGGGCCTGCTCAGTGCCGACGGCGTGGTGGCGGCCGAACAGGCCCTGCGCAACCCGGTCTTCTCGATTCCCATGGTCTCGGGCGTGCCCTGGAACGTCGGCGCGGGCGACATGATCCTGCTTCTGTCGCTGGTCCTGCTGTTCTTCGAACTTCTGAAGTCGACGTCGAGCCAGAAGGTGGCGATCGTCAATCACGCCCTGTCGATGATCCTGTTCATCGCCTGTCTGGTGGCCTTCCTGCTGGTGAAGGGTTTCACGACCTCGACCTTCTTCCTGATCCTGACGATGGTCATGCTGGATGTGCTGGCCGGCTTCATCGTCACCATCATCTCCGCCCGGAAAGACCTCGATTTCGGCGGGGCGTGACGTCGTTCTTGGCGCTAGCGCTCGGCTCGCGGAGCCTCGCTGCTTGAGCGCGGGATTCTGGCGCTATCGCTCGCCGCGCGGCGAGCTCACTGCCTGAGCGCATGATTCAGGCGCTATCGCCGCCCACGCGGTGGTCGGCTGCTTGAGCGCCGGGCGCATTCGCGCCTCAAGGAGAGAGCGACCGCGTCGCGAGGGATGGGTGGGCCGCGCGCCTGCGCGTGCTTACGAGAACGCCACGAAGATCAGGGCAACGACCGTGACGTCGACGACGCGGGCGGCGAGGCTGAGAATGTGGGGCATGGGACGCGTTCCGGATTGCGGCGATGAACCCTGCGTTCAGCAAGGGTCGTGCCGATCCGGAGGGTCGCGTCAGACCTCGGTCTTCTTTGCGCGACCTGCGGCAGGGCGGCGCTCGTTGGAACCCGAATATTCGGTCCCCAGATAGGTTGAGCGCGCGGCGTCTAGAACCGGCGCACCGCCCTTGAGGCCGCGCTTCTGGCCCGTCTGACCCATCAGCTGGGCGGAAAACGCCGGGTCAGCCGCGAGCGTGGCGGCAGGGCTTGCCGGGGTTTCGGTTTCAACCGGACCGACAGGGACCAGGTCGCGCGACGCCGAGCCGGCGCGGCGGTCAGACTGGCGCCGGTCGCCGCTCACTCGCCGCCCTTGGCCAGTCGGTCGATCTGGGCCCGCATCTCGTCCATCTGGCGGCGCATCTCAGCCATGGGGTCGTCAGCGGGCTCGGGCTTCGGCGCCGCCGAAGGGGCCGGAGTGTCTGTGCGGCCATAGGCAAAGCCGGGGAACATCTTCATGGCCTGTTCGAACATCGCCATGTTGCGCTTCACCGCCTCGTCGATCAGCCCCGCGCCAGGGGTGGCCCCGAATGCCTTGGCGAACTGGCCGCGCAGGTGCTCCTGTTGCTTGGAGAAGTTGTCGAGCGACATCTCAAGGTAGCTGGGCAGCACGCCCTGCATCTGGCCGCCGTAGAAGCCGATCAGCTGACGCAGGAACTGCACGGGCAGCAGAGCCTCACCGCGCGATTCCTCCTCGAAGATGATCTGGGTCAGGATCTGACGGGTCAGGTCCTCGTTGGTCTTGGCGTCATAGACCAGGAACTCGGTCCCCTCACGCACCATGGCGGCGAGGTCTTCCAGCGTGACGTAGGTGCTGGTGGCCGTGTTGTAGAGCCGCCGGTTGGCGTATTTCTTGACGATGACGGCGCCGCCGTCCTTGCCGGTCTTGCTGGTCTTGTCTGGCACGCGGGTTTTCTCGCTGTTGCGTTGCGGTGCTTATCCCGCGTTGCGAAGGTGGACGCCAGCGGTGAGTTTCAAACCGCCGCCGGGGCCAGCACCACGCCTACCAGAACCGCGGCCCAATGGACCCCCGCGCCGGCGACGACGAAGCCGTGCCAGATGGCGCGCCGGAACTTTAGCTTGGGGCTGATGAAGAACAGGACGCCGGCGGTGTAGATCAGCCCGCCCAGCACCAGCAGGCCGAGTGCGATCGGGTGCACCGTGTCCAGCATCGGCTTCAGGGCGATCACCGCCAGCCAGCCGAACAGGGCATAGACCCCGCTCCAGAAGGCGTCGGAAATGCGCGGTGCCACCAGTTTCGCGAAGACGCCGGAGAGCGCAATGGCCCAGACCAGGACAGTGAAGCCGATCGCCCAGCCCCCCTCGAACCGCTGGGTCGTGAAGGGCGTGTAGCTGCCGGCAATCATCAGGAAGATGGCCGCCTCATCCAGCCTTCGCAGCACCGGCCGGGCGGCGCAGGGATGGGTGAGATTGTAAACTGTCGAACAGGCCAGCATGGCGATCAGGCACATCGCATAGATGGCCGTAGAGATCACCGCGCCGAAACCGCCGTACAGGGCCGCCAGAACGGCCAGGACGATGCCGCCCACGGCAGCCAGCGCCAGCCCGATCAGATGAACCCAGAGGTCCGCCAGCCGTTCGCCGCGCGTCTGATAGTGCTCGATCATGTCGAGCGCGTCCGGAATGCAGATCCGGGCGAAAAAGGCCTTCATCACCGTCAGCATGGTTCCCTCAATCGGGTCTGCCGTCATTTGTTCCCGACAGAATGGCCAGGCGGAATGACCATCGCCTGAACGGAAAGGGGCAAACGCACGTCAGGGATGACGAAACCGGCTGGATGCGGCACAGAAGCCACGACTCATTTCGAGCCGCCTAACGCTCCTCCCGGTGCTTCAAGACTGATTCACTCTTGGCCTGACGCCCTTGGGGCTGCTTGAGGCCGCGCAAAACAAGGATCACGCCCATGACCGACGTCGTCATCGTCTCCGCCGCCCGCACGCCTGTGGGATCGTTCCTGGGCGGACTGTCGAGCCTGCCGGCGTCAAAGCTGGGCTCGGTGGCGATCAAGGCGGCGCTGGAGCGGGCGGGCGTGGCACCGTCCGACGTGGACGAGGTGATCCTGGGCCATGTGCTGCAGGCGGCGGCAGGGCAGGGACCGGCGCGTCAGGCGTCGATGGGCGCGGGCCTGCCAAGGGAGACGCCAGCCTGGACCCTGAACCAGATCTGCGGTTCGGGCCTGCGCGCCGTCGCCATCGCGGCGCAGCAGATCGCGCTGGGCGATGCGAAGATCGTCGTCGCCGGCGGGCAGGAGAGCATGAGCCAGGCGCCGCATGCGCAGCAACTGCGCAACGGCCAGAAGATGGGCGACATCAGCTTGATCGACACCATGGTGCGCGACGGTCTGTGGGACGCCTTCAACGGCTATCACATGGGCCAGACGGCCGAGAACATCGCTGCCCAGTTCAATATCAGCCGCGCCGATCAGGACGCGTTCGCGGTCGCCAGCCAGAACAAGGCCGAGGCCGCCCAGAAGGCCGGGAAGTTCGTGGACGAGATCGCGCCGGTGACCATCCCCGGCAAGAAGGGCGACACGGTCGTGGATGCCGACGAGTACATCCGCCACGGCGCGACCATCGAGGCGATGCAGGCCCTGCGCCCCGCCTTCAACAAGGAGGGTTCGGTGACGGCGGCCAATGCCTCCGGCCTCAACGACGGCGCCGCTGCCCTTGTGCTCATGAGCGCGGATGAGGCGAAGGCGCGGGGGCTGGAACCTCTGGCCCGCATCGCCTCGTGGGCCACGGCGGGCGTCGATCCGGCTGTGATGGGCACGGGGCCGATCCCGGCCTCGAAGAAGGCGCTGGAGAAGGCCGGCTGGACCGTCGCCGATCTCGATCTGGTCGAATCCAACGAGGCCTTTGCGGCCCAGAGCCTGTGCGTGCTGCGCGAGTTGGGGCTGGATCCAGCCAAGGTCAACGTCAACGGCGGCGCCATCGCCATCGGCCACCCGATCGGGGCGTCGGGTGCCCGCATCCTGACCACCCTTCTGCACGAGATGAAGCGCTCGGGCGCGAAGAAGGGCCTCGCCACCCTGTGCATCGGCGGCGGCATGGGCGTGGCGATGTGCGTGGAGCGGGGGTGAGCCGCTAGACCGGCGGGCCGAAGCGGTTCGCCGCCTTCTGGCCCCTCAGCACACCGATCTCGATGAAGGCCCAGAGGTTCAGCAGCAGTGCGAGGAGGACCGCGCCGATAGCCATGGGCAGTCTGGGGTCGGCCTCGGAATACAGGGTCGATTGCACGTATGCGCTGCCGCCATGGAGCACCCAGGGCAGGATCTGCAGAGGGATCAGCCACCAGGCACCGCGACCCCGGTCGTGCAGGCGGCGGATGATGACGCAGAAGGATGCAGCGTAGGCGCCGACGGCTGGGGCGAAGGCGAGGGCGGCAAACGCTCTCGGCGCGCCGCTCATCGTCAGCGCCGCCGCGCCCACGAATCCTGCACCAGCGACGACGAGCAGCGCCAACTGCCAACGCCAGTAGCCGAGCCGGCTGAGCCGTCCCTTCACGCTGAACGCTCTTTGAACCGCTTCAATCATGGCCGCCTCCCGCAATGAGGGTGGCACGGCAAGATCAATCGCGCAAAAGTTCATTCACGCCGGTCTTGGCCCGGGTCTGGGCGTCCACGCGCTTGACGATCACGGCGCAGTAGAGGCTCGGGCCGCCGTTCGGGTCGGGCAGCGATCCCGGGACGACGACCGAATAGGCCG
>JBKBJW010000015.1:6439-12450 GCA_046294385.1 Brevundimonas sp.
TCATTCACGCCGGTCTTGGCCCGGGTCTGGGCGTCCACGCGCTTGACGATCACGGCGCAGTAGAGGCTCGGGCCGCCGTTCGGGTCGGGCAGCGATCCCGGGACGACGACCGAATAGGCCGGCACCTCGCCGCGGAACACCTCGCCGGTGGCGCGGTCGATGATCTTGGTCGAGCCGGACAGATAGACGCCCATGGCCAGGACCGCGCCTTCGCGAACGATCACGCCCTCGGCGACTTCGGCGCGGGCGCCGATGAAACACCCGTCCTCAATGATGGTCGGATTGGCCTGGAGCGGCTCAAGTACGCCGCCGATGCCGGCACCGCCGGACAGGTGCACGTTCTTGCCGATCTGGGCGCAGGAGCCGACCGTGGCCCAGGCGTCGACCATGGAGCCCTCATCGACGTAAGCGCCGATGTTCACGAAGCTGGGCATCAGGACAACGTTTCGGCCGATGAAGGCGCCCTGCCGCACAATGGCCCCGGGCACGGAGCGGAAACCGGCGGCCTGATAGTCGTTGCTCGTCCAGTCGCCGAACTTGTTGGGCACCTTGTCCCAGAAGGGGCCGATACCGGGCGCGTGGCTGGTGGGGCCTCGGTCGCCGGCGCGCAGGATCTGGTTGTCGTTCAGGCGGAACGACAGCAGCACCGCCTTCTTCAGCCACTGGTGCGTCGTCCAGACGCCGTCCTCGCCGCGGGTGGCGACCCGGGCCTGGCCGGAGTCCAGGAGGGCCAGGGCCTGTTCCACGGCGTGGCGGACCTCGCCATGGGTCGCGGCGGAGATTTCCGTGCGGTCGTCCCAGGCGGCCTCGATGACGGCTTCAAGATGGGCGCGGTCAGTCATGCGGGAACCCCGGTCTTCAGTGTGGGAACGAGCTCTTCAAGGAAGTCTGTCAGGTCGCCGACGGTCAGATCGGCACCACCGACGAGAGGGCGGCCCAGTCCGTCATTCGTCAGGACGGTGGTCATGCCCAGCGCCTTGGCCGGCAGCAGGTTCTTCGGCGTGTCGTCGAAGAACACCGCCTGATGCGGATCGACGCCGAAGCGCTGGAGGAAGTGGCGGAAGGTCGCGGGCGCGGGCTTGGGGACCAGATCCATGTCCTCGATGCAGAAGACGCCGTCGAACAGATCAGTGATGCCGATCCGGTCCAACACCCGCTCGGCGTGGCAGCGGGCGCCGTTTGTCAGGACAAAGCGGCGGCCGGGCAGGGCTTGCAGCAGGTCGGCCAGCCGGGGACTGGGCTCCAGACTGTCCAGCGGCACGTCATGGACGTCGTGCAGGAAATGCTCGGGGTCGACGGCGTAGTTGGCCATCAGGCCGGCAAGGGTGGTCCCGTGCTCATCCAGAAACTGCCTTTGCAGCGCCCGCGCCTCGTCCGAGGGAAGGCCTACCGCCTGGACCATGAAGGCGTTGATCCGCGCCTGGACCAGCCTCATCACGCCCTGTTCAGGCGGGTAGAGGGTGTCGTCCATGTCGAACACCCAGCTGCGGATGTGGGACAGGTCGATCAAGACGCCTTCACCAGGGTCCCTGCACCGTGCTCGGTGAACAGTTCGACCAGCATGGCGTGAGGGCGGCGTCCGTCAAGGATGACCACGGCCTCGACCCCGTTGCGCACGGCGGCCATGGCGGTTTCCAGCTTGGGGATCATGCCGCCGGTGGCAACGCCGGTGTCGATCAGGGCCTGTGCCTCCTCCAGCGTCATCTGGCGGATGATCTGGCCGTCCGCACCCTTCACCCCGGGTACGTCGGTCAGCAGCAGCATACGCTTGGCGTTCAGCGCCCCGGCGACGGCACCGGCCACAGTGTCGGCGTTGACGTTATAGGTCTGGCCGTCCTCAGCCACGCCCACGGGGGCGATGACGGGCACCCAGTCGGCGTCGGATTCCAGCAGCCGGACGATCAGCTTTGGATCCACCTTCGTCGGTTCGCCGACAAAGCCCAGATCGACCTCGTGCTCGATCATGCTGTCGGGATCACGCTTGGTCCGCTTGGTCTTCTCGACCGTCAGCAGGCCGGCGTCCTTGCCGGACAGGCCGATGCCGCGCACGTCGGCCTCCTTGCCGGCCACGCTGATCCAGTGGGCGATTTCCTTGTTCACGGCACCGGACAGGACCATTTCGGCCACCTGCATGGTGTCGGCGTCGGTGACGCGCAGGCCGTCGACGAAGGCGGACTTGACCCCGGCCTTGTCCAGCATGGCGCTGATCTGCGGTCCCCCGCCGTGCACGACCACCGGGTTCACCCCCATCAGCTTCAGCAGCACGACATCGGCGGCGAACTGCCTCGCCACGGCGCTGTCGCCCATGGCGTGCCCACCGTATTTGATGACGACGGTCTTGCGGTCATAGATCTGGATGAACGGCAGCGCCTCGGCCAGCGTCTTTGCGGTGTCCCAGCCGCGTTCCTCGGATTGTCGTTCGTGCTCGTCCATGACGGCGCTCCCTAGTGCGGTTTCGGCCTGAGGGGAAGGCATCGGGGGCCCGGGCGGGCGTCCGGAACCATGGCTCACGCGTATCTGAACTACCTCGCTGTTCGGCGCAGCTTGTCGTTTGATCGGCTACGGGGCAGGTTGGGGAACAATCGGCTCTATATCCTTGGGGAAATCCACCATGTTCGACGCCTTTGCCGGGAGCCGTGACAGCTCCACCTCCACTGCTCGCTTTGTTGAAGGCGGCGGCTCCGGATCGAACTCGATCTTCGGCGGGGTCTCCAGCTATGGAACCTGCGGCTGCTGCGGCACCTTCCACGCCATGCAGGACGGCACGGATGGTCCGGGGATTCTGCTGAACGCCGATGATCGCGGTGGCTTCGGCCCCAACGGCAAGCCCTCCCTCGGCCCGACCGACGCCGGTGCCCAGATTACCCGCACCAACGCTCGCTGGGGCTCGGGCGGCATGGGCACCGCGGCGAACGTCACCTTCTCGTTCCGCAACACCGCCGTGTCGATGCCCGACGACACTGCGGGGTTCACACAGTTCTCGACGCTTCAGATCGCCGCCACCCTGCTGGCCCTGGCGGCCTGGTCGGACGTGGCCCAGATCACCTTCACCCGGGTCAATGACAGCGGGTCGGAATATTCGAACAACGCCACCATCGTCTTCGGCAACTACTCCTCGGGTGCCGACGGCGCGGCGGCCTTCGCCTATCTGCCGGGCAACTCCACTCCGGGATTGAATGCCGGGGATGTGTGGGTCAACAGCTCGTTGGGCTACAATGCGACGCCGGTGATGCAGGCCTACGGCCAGCTGGTCCTGGTGCACGAGATTGGCCACGCCATCGGCCTCAGCCACCCGGCGGCCTATAACGCCGGGGCCGGCGTCACGATCACCTACACGGATCACGCGACCTATTTCGAGGATTCGCTGCAGTTCACGGTGATGAGCTACTTCGACGAAACCTGGACCGGTGCCCAGTTCGGCTCGGGACGGTATCCGGCCTCGGTTCTGATGGACGATATCGCCGCGGCCCAGCGCCTGTACGGTGCCAATATGACCACCCGCACCGGGGACACGATCTATGGTTTCAACTCGAACGCCGGTCGGGCCTGGTACAATGCCAACAATGAACTCAGCGAGCTGATCTTCGCCGTCTGGGACGCCGGCGGGACCGACACCCTGGACTTCTCCGGTTACTCGGATAGCCAGCTGATCGATCTGGGCCAGGGCAATTTCTCCAGCGTCGGCGGCCTGACCGGCAACGTCGCCATCGCCGTCGGTGCTGTGATCGAAAATGCGATCGGCGGCTCGGGTGCGGACGCCATCCGTGGCAACTCGGCGGATAACCGCCTGACCGGCAATGCGGGCAATGACACCATCGACGGCGGCCTGGGATCGGACACCGTGGTGTTCGCCGGCAACCGCGCGGCCTACACCATCACCTGGAACGGCCGTATCGGCCAGGTGACCGGTCCGGACGGCACGGACACCATCACCAATGTCGAGTTCCTCGCCTTCGACGACATGACCATCGCGGCGGCACCGACGGGTGGCCTCATGGTGTCCGGCGACATCACCAGTGAGACGATCAACGGCACGGCGTCCGTGGACGTTATCGGCGGCATGGGCGGCAATGACACGATCAATGGTCTGGCCGGCAATGACACCCTGAACGGCGGCTCAGGGAATGACGCCGTCAACGGCGGCGACGACAACGACATCCTGATCGGCGGACTGGGCAACGACGTCCTGAACGGCGGAAACGGCACGGATCTGGCCGACTATTCGGGTGCCGGGGCCGCTGTGACCGTCAACCTGACCACGGGCCAGGCTACGGGCGGTGCCGGCAATGACACCCTGTCCGCGCTCGAGGACATCACAGGCACGATCTACAATGACACCCTGACCGGCGACAACAACGCCAACATCATCCGCGGCGGCGGCGGCATCGACACCATCAATGGCGGCGGCGGAAACGACACCCTGTATGCCGGCGCGCCGGGCGAGGGAGGCGGAGCCGACGACATCATCAAGCAGCAATCGACGGCCAACAGCTCGATCGGCACGGCCGTGTCCCTGACTGGCGGCTTTGATCTGCGGGCCCGTACGGGCGTGAACGACGCCTCGACCATTCCGCACGCGACGGTCGTCGGCACCACGCACGGCGGGGTCGAATATTACGCCATCACCGTCGTGGCGGGTGAGACGATCAACGTCGATATCGACAGTGCGGCCTTCGATTCCGTCCTTCGCATTGTCGATGCAGCCGACACCGTGCTGGCCACCAATGATGACGGTCCGGCTGCCGGCGAGGGCGGCGGCACCGACTCCTTCCTCAGCTTCACCTTTGGTGCCGCCGGGACCTACTACATCCAGGTGTCGCAGTGGGTGTCGGGTTCCGGTGCCGCGCTGGTTAGCGGTCCGCCTGCGGCCGGCGGGGCTTATACGATGCACGTCTCCTCGCCCAGCCAGACGGCCCAGCCGATCATCTTCAGCGGCTCTACCCTGAACGGTGGCGATGGCGCGGACACACTGTTCGGCGGTTCGGGCATCGACACTTTGACTGGTGGCATCGGCAACGACATCATCGACGGCGGTGGCGGCGATGATCTGATGGGCGGCGGCACCGGTGACGACACCTTCTACGCCAGCAGCGCTGCAGACCTGATCTTCGAGGGCGTGGGCGAGGGGACCGATACTGTGATCGCCTCGGCGGGCTTCTATCTGTACGCCAACATCGAGAACCTGACGCTGGCGGCGGGTTCAGGGGACTTCTTCGGGGTCGGCAATGATCTGGCGAACGTGATCACCGGCAATGCGGGCGGCAATCTGCTGATCGCGGGCGGCGGGATCGACACGGTCAACGGCGGGCTGGGCAATGACGCGATCTACGGCCAGGACGGCGCGGATGTGCTGAACGGCGAGGCCGGCATCGACTACATCGTCGGCGGCATCGGCAATGACGTCATCGACGGCGGCGCGGATGCGGACAATCTGTTCGGCGAGGACGGGAACGACACCCTGATCGGCGGGACGGGCTTCGTCACCGACATCATGACGGGCGGGGCCGGCAACGACATCCTGCGCGGTGACTCGACCCTGGGTGACTACGACCTGATGGACGGGGGCGCGGACAACGACGCCTACTATGTCGACACGGGCGATGACCTGACCTTCGAGGCGATCGGTGGGGGTACGGACACCGTCTATGCCGATGTACGGGTGACCAACGGCGGGGTCTATCTGTACGCCAACGTCGAGAACCTGGTGCTGATCGGGACCACGGCCTTCGGGGTCGGCAACGAGCTGGACAACCTGCTGACCGGCAACGCCTCGGGCAACTATCTGCTGGGTGGCGCAGGCGCGGACACGATCAACGGCGGCGCGGGCAACGACGTGCTGTTCGGCGAGGGCGGCAATGACGTCTTCGCCTTCTCGGCCGGGTCGGGCGGCGACGTGATCGGCGACTTCCAGCTGGCGAACGACCGCATGGACGTCTCGGCCTTCTTCACCAGCTTCGCCCAGGCGCAGGCCAACTTCAGCCAGGTGGGCGGCGACGGGGCGATCAACCTGG
>JBKBJW010000008.1:0-67362 GCA_046294385.1 Brevundimonas sp.
CGCGCCGGACCTTGGCCTTGCCGATCGGCACGACCCAGTCGTCGACTTCGGGCACGTCGAACTCCAGCCCGTACATCATCTCGTGCTCGAGGAAGACGACCGGGTTGGGATCGCGGATCGCGGCCTTCATCAGGCCCTTGGCGTCCGCGGCGTCATAGGGCGCGATGACCTTCAGGCCGGGGATCTGGGCATACCAGGCGGAGTAGTCCTGGCTGTGCTGGGCACCCACCCGGCTGGCGGCACCGTTGGGCCCGCGGAAGACGATGCTGGCGCGGATCTGGCCGCCCGACATGTAGAGCGTCTTGGCCGCCGAGTTGATGATGTGGTCGATGGCCTGCATCGCGAAGTTGAAGGTCATGAACTCGACGATCGGCTTCAGCCCCGCCATCGCCGCCCCGACGCCCAGACCGGCGAAGCCGTGCTCGGTGATCGGGGTGTCCACGACGCGCTTGTCGCCGAACTCCTGCAGCAGTTCACGGCTGACCTTGTAGGCCCCCTGATACTGGGCGACTTCCTCGCCGATCAGGAACACGCTCTCGTCGCGGCGCATCTCTTCCGCCATCGCGTCGCGCAGGGCGTCGCGGATGGTGGTCTTGACCAGCTTGGCACCGGCCGGAAGCTCGGGGTCACGCAGCTCGACCTTGGGCGCAGCCGCGACCGGTGCAGCGGCAGGAGCCGCCTCGGCCACCGGTGCGTCAGCCTTCGGCGCAGGCGCAGCGGCACCGGCTTCGCCAGCCAGACGCGCGATTGGCGTATTGACCTTCACGTTCTCGCTGCCCTCGGCGACGAGGATTTCCAGCACCTCGCCCTCGTCGACGGCTTCGACCTCCATGGTCGCCTTATCGGTTTCGATCTCGGCGATCACCTGGCCGGCGGAGACAGTGTCGCCCGCCTTGATGTGCCACTTGGTCAGCGTGCCCTCTTCCATCGTGGGGGACAGCGCCGGCATCAGAATGTCGGTCACGGTTCAGGCCTCCACGTAGACGTCGGTGTAGAGCTCGGACGGGTCCGGCTCCGGGCTTTCCTGGGCGAACTGGACCGCCTCGGCGACGATGGCCTTGACCTCGTTGTCGATGGCCTTGATCTCGTCCTCGGTGGCCTTGGCCTGTTCCAGCAGCATCTTCACATGGTCGATGGGGTCGCGGGTCTTCTTGACCTCGTCGACCTCTTCCTTGGCGCGGTATTTGGCCGGATCGCTCATGGAGTGGCCGCGATAGCGATAGGTCTTCATTTCCAGGATGAAGGGGCCGCCGCCTTCGCGGGCGCGCTTCACGGCGCGGGCGACGGCGTCACGCACGGCCAGTACGTCCATACCGTCGACCTGCTCGCCCGGAATGCCGAAGCTGGAGCCACGCTGATAGAGTTCGGTCGTTGACGAGGACCGCTCGATGCTGGTGCCCATCGCATACTGGTTGTTCTCGATGATGTAGATGGCCGGCAGCTTCCACAGCTGGGCCATGTTGAAGCTCTCGTAGACCTGGCCCTGGTTCGAGGCCCCGTCGCCGAAATAGACGAACGCCACGCTGTCATCGCCGCGATAGCGCCCGGCGAAGGCCAGGCCCGTGCCCAGCGCCACCTGCGCCCCCACGATGCCGTGGCCGCCGTAGAAGCCGGTCGCGGTGTCGAACATGTGCATCGACCCGCCCTTGCCCTTGGACGAGCCACCGATGCGGCCGGTCAGCTCGGCCATGACCTCTTTCGGGTCCATGCCGGCACACAGCATGTGGCCGTGGTCACGATAGCCCGTGATGATCTTGTCGTGGCCCTGTTTGACGCTCTCCTGAACGCCGACGGCCACGGCTTCTTGGCCGATGTACAGGTGGCAGAAGCCGCCGATCAGGCCCATGCCGTACAGCTGCCCTGCCCGCTCCTCGAAACGGCGGATCAGCACCATCTCGCGATAGAAGCGCAGCAGGTCCTCTTTCGAGGCCTGGGGCGTGTTGGGAATCGACTTCGAAGCGGTCTTGGCGGGGGCTTTCGCCATCCGGCGTCTCCGGGCTGGGCCGCCGTCAACCGGAGGCCTCTTATCGTTACGGAAAGGGGGCTTTAGCAGCCTTCGTTCCCGAAACGCAAAGCACGCCCGTCAGGCTGTAACAATAGTTCAGGACTCGCGCTGTTTGGCCGGAACCGCCGGCTGATGCGTCACGCGGATCACATAGTCACGCGGGTCACTGAACCCCAGCACCGCCCGGGCCCGTTCTTCCAGCAGGTCGCGCGAAAGACTGTCGGTTCGCAGATACCGGACCCGGACCTCCAGGTCCTGCCGCTCTTCGGCCAGGGCTTCCAGCTGCGTTTCCCGCGCCTCCAGCAAGGCGGAGCGTTCGCCGCCGCTCAGGAGTCCCCGCTCGCCCGTCAGGGCCTGAACGCCGAGATAGCCGACGAGCAGAAGCAGGAAGGCGGACAGGGCGTACGGCTTCATCCGTTCAAGCACTTGGGACGCTCCTTCTGAGCGAATACAAAGTTGCCGAAACGTGCCCGGAAATGCCTAACAAATCCTAGCTAAGCCGTTGCAGGATTGTCCGTTAACCCTCTTTATTTCAACAGCATCCCGTCGCCGAAATAGGCGCCCTGGTCGCCCAGCATCTCTTCGATGCGCAGCAGCTGGTTGTACTTGGCCGTCCGGTCCGAACGGGCCAGAGAGCCGGTCTTGATCTGTCCGCAGTTCGTGGCGACGGCCAGGTCGGCGATGGTCGAGTCCTCGGTCTCGCCCGAGCGGTGGCTCATCACGGCGGTGTAGCCCGCGCGGTGGGCCATATCGACCGCATCCAGCGTCTCCGACAACGTGCCGATCTGATTGACCTTGATCAGGATCGAGTTGGCCAGGCCTTCGCCGATACCGGCGGCCAGACGCGCCGGGTTGGTGACGAACAGGTCGTCGCCGACGATCTGGACCCGGTCGCCCAGGCGGTCGGTCAGCAGCTTCCAGCCGTCGAAATCATCCTCGGCGCAGCCGTCCTCGATGCTCACGATCGGGAAGCGGGCGCACAGATCGGCCAGATAGCCGACCATGCCGTCCTGATCGAAGGTCTTGCCCTCGCCCGACATGACGTATTTGCCGTCCTTGAAGAACTCGGTGGCCGCGACGTCGAGACCGAGGTGGAAGTCCTCCCCCGCCAGATAGCCCGCCGCCTGCCCCGCCTTGGTGATGAAGCTCAGCGCCTCCTCGGCCGATCCCAGGTTCGGGGCGAAACCGCCCTCGTCGCCGACGTTGGTGTTGTGGCCGGCGTCCTTCAGCTGCTTGCGCAGGGCGTGGAAGATTTCGGCGCCCATCCGAAGGCCCTCCGAGAAGGTCTCGGCACCGGTCGGCAGGATCATGAACTCCTGAATATCGATGGGGTTATCCGCGTGCGCCCCGCCGTTGATGATGTTCATCATCGGCGTCGGCAGGATGCGGGCCGAGACGCCGCCCAGATAGCGGTGCAGCGGCAGGTTCGAGCTGATCGCGCTGGCCTTGGCACAGGCCAGGGACACGCCGAGGATGGCGTTGGCGCCCAGCCGCCCCTTGTTCTCGGTGCCGTCCAGCCCGATCAGGGCCTCGTCGATGCGGCGCTGGTCTTCTGCGTCCATCCCGGACAGGGCATCGAAAATCTCGCCGTTGACGGCGTCGACGGCCTTCTGAACGCCCTTGCCGCCCCACATGTCCTTGTCGCCGTCGCGCAGCTCCATGGCTTCATGCGCGCCGGTCGAAGCCCCTGAGGGCACAGCGGCACGGCCAAAGCTGCCGTCCTCCAGCGTCACGTCCACCTCCACCGTCGGGTTGCCCCGGCTGTCGAGGATCTGGCGGGCGACGATGTCGGCGATGTCGGTCATGGCGGCGGCTTTCGGCGATGCAAAGAGGGTGTGGCGGGGGTCTAGCGCAAGCCCCGCCGAATCGCCACCGTCCCGCCTTTACGAACAGCCCTCGACGTATTCGATCGACGGTCCGCCCGCGTGGATGGCCTTCACCAGGCCGTCGCCGCCGATCTCGTAGACGATGCCGCGTTCCGCACCGGGAACATCGCCGGGCGCCTTGCTCCAGGCCGTGATGTATTCGGCCGGCGGGGCCTCATACTTGTGCAGCGAGGCGACGGCCCCTGAGCCATAGGCGGCCTTGATGGCGGCGGCGCTGTCGCCCAGCCCGAAACCGCGATCGGTCTTCAGCGTGCTGGCGCGGATCAGGGAGATGCGGCTCAGCCGGCCCTCCTCGACCATCAGCAACATCCCCTCGGGTGCCCGCTCCGGCCGGAACTGGTCACAGGCCATCGGATCGGCACCGCCGACCGCGGCGAGATCGGCGTCCGGTCCCAGCGCCGCGGTGATCTCTGCCAGGGTCATGCCGATCCGCAAGGCCCCCCAGCCTTCGCCCGTCACGGCATTGGCATCGACCGGCGGCGTCGGCGTGGTGACGGGCGGTTCGGTCGGCGCGGGTGTCGGCCCGGCCGGCGGCTGACAGGCCGCCAGCGTCAGGGCGGCCATGGAAACGATGGCGAATGTGCGGATCATTTTGCTCTCCCGGTGAGGCTTCAGGGAGCAGAACGCACGAAAACGGCGCGCGGTCGAACCGCGCGCCGTCAAATTTCATCATCAGCCTTGGTGGAAGACTAGTCTTCCTTGGGCGTCAGGACCTGGCGGCCGCGATAGGTGCCGGTCTTCAGGTCAATGTGGTGCGAACGGCGCAGCTCGCCCGTGTCCTTGTCCTCGGTATAGGGGTTGGTCCCCAGCGAGTCGTGGGCGCGGCGCATGTTGCGACGCGAGGGCGATACTTTGCGCTTCGGAACGGCCATGTCCGTCTCTTCTCGTATTCTAAGGCGGCGCCGGCGAAGGCGCGAAAACAACAGCGGCGGCCCTCGGAAGAGCCGCCAGCGAGCGCGGGCTTATGCCTGAACCGGCCGGAGAGTTCAAGCCTTCAGACGCGCGGACCAGTCGGACCGTGCAAGCCCGTAGTAGAAGCTGTCCTTGTAGGCCCCGCCGATGCACCAGGTGCGCTCCGCGAAACCGGTTTTCACAAAGCCCAGCCCTTCCAGCAGTCGAATCGACGCCACGTTCTCCGGGTCGACGTCGGCGGTCAGATCATTGATGTCTGTCGTGGCGAAGACGTGGTTGATCGCCGCGCCCACCGCCTCGCGCGCCAGCCCCTGGCCCCAGTGGTCGGGATGCAGGATGTAGCCAACATCCGGCAGCTTCCAGAACCCGGCCTTGCCGATCACCTGCCCGTCCTTCTCGATGACGAAGTCAGGATGATCCGGCCCGTTGCCGATCATCGCGGCCAGCCAGGCCTCGGTCTGCTCCAGCGTCTCGTGCGGCAGGCTGGACCACCAGGTCATTGCCCGGGGTTTCGAGAGGACCCGATGCATCGCCTCCAGGTCTCCGGGCTCCGCTGTGCGCAGCACCAGCCGCTCCGTCACGATCCGCATCAGCCCAGCGCCCGTTCCATCACTACGAAGGCGAGATCGCTGCGACGCGGCACGCCGAACCGGGGATCCGTCGTCGGGAACGGCCTCGTCTCGCCGGTCAGTTGATACCCGCGGCGCTGGTACCATGCGATCAACTCGGCGCGCTGGACGATGACCGTCATCTCCATCCGGTCGGCGCCGAACCGGGCGCGGGCGGTTTGCTCCGCCTGATCGATCAACCGGCGTCCCAGCCCGCCGCCCTGGAGCGTCGCGTCCACAGTCAGCATGCCCAGATAGGCCAGGCCCCGGCCCTTGTCGGTCACATGCACACAGCCGATCAGCACACCGCCGCGCTCGGCCAGGATGATGACCTGCCCCCCGTCACCCACGCTTTCCGCCAGCGCCTCTTCATCAATACGCGCCGCGTCCAGCAGGTCGGCCTCATGGGTCCATCCCACCCGGGCCCGGTCGCCGCGATAGGCGTGATGCACCAGCGGCTGGATCAGCGGCACATCGGCCGCTGTCGCCGGGCGGAACGTCACGTCATCCATTGGCCACCATCCCCGCCACCGCCTCGCCGATAGCCAGCGAACTGGTCAGGCCGGGGCTCTCAATCCCGAACAGCGCCACCAGTCCCTCAATCCCGTGCACATCCGCTCCATGCAGTTGGAAATCCGGCTGCGCCTCACCCGGACCGTGCAGCTTGGGCCGGATGCCCGCATAGTCGGGCGTCAGGCGCTCCGCCTCAACACCCGGCCAGAAGCGACGGATATAGCTGACGAACTCGTCCCGTTTGGCCGGATCGACCGAGTAATCCTCGGTGGCCACATACTCGAGGTCCGGCCCGAACACCGCCTGCCCGCCCAGATCACGCCGGTAGTGGGTGCCGAGTGCCCCCGGGATCGGCGGCGGATAGATCAGCCGTTCGAACGGTGCCTTGCCGCTCAGATGGAAATAGACGCCCTTGCCGAAATGACCGGCCGGGATGCGATCCACCGGATAAGCCTCGATCAGGGCCGCCACACCCTGCGCCTGCAACCCGGGCGCGGTCACCAGCAGCCGGGTGGTCAGGGTCGCCCCGCCCTCCCCGCCCGCGGTGATGGTGAACCCGCCGCCGGCCAGCCGCTCGGCCCGTTCGAACGGCGTCGAGACCACGACCGATCCGCCCGCGTCCTCGATCTCGCCCTGCAGCGCCAGCATGTATCCGTGGCTGTCGAACACGCCGCTCTCGGGGGACAGGATGGCCGCATGGGCATTGAGCGCCGGCTCCAGCGCCCGCGCCTGTGCGCCCGTCAGGTGATCCAGCCCCTCGACGCCGTTCTCGACCGCCTGCTGATAGATGGCCTCGATGCGAGGGACCTCGGCCTCATCCGTCGCCACGACCAGCTTGCCGCACTTGCGGTAGTCGACCTTGTGGCTGTCGAGGAAGTCGTACAACGTCCGCCGTCCCTCGACGCAGAACCGGGCCTTCAGCGAGCCGGTCGGATAATACAGCCCGCCGTGGATGACCTCGCTGTTCCGCGACGATACGCCCTGGCCAATGTGCGCCTCGCGCTCCAGCACCAGAACCGACAGGCCCCGCTTCACCAGTGCCCGTCCGCAGGCCAGGCCCACGGCCCCCGCCCCCACGACAACGGCGTCAAAGTCGAAACTCATTTCGGGCCGTACCGCCGCGCCGCCTCGGCCTCGAAGCAGCGGATCAGGGCGTTGACCGCCCGATCGAAGTTCGCGTGCAGCATCCCGTCCAGCAGGCGCGACCTGAAGGCGAAGTCGATCATGAACTCGACCCGCGTGCCGCCCGCCTCCGGATGAAACTCCCAGCGGTTCCTCAGCGACCGGAAGGGCCCCCGGATCAGCCCGACCTCGACCATCGGCGCATTGCGGTCATGCCGCACCCAGGTCGAGAACCGCTCCTTCAGGAACGAGAACCCGACGCCCGCCTCGGCATCCAGCAGGTCCACGCCCGGAGCCTCTTCCCGCGCATTCCACACCCGCATCGACGTCACCCAGGGCACGAAATCCGGATAGGCGCGCACATCGGCCACCAGCACCGCCAGCTGGTCAGGCGCATAGGGCAGAATGCGGGTGACGCGATGGACGGCCAAGCGGGGCTCAGCGCCCGGTCTGAGCCAGCCGCGCGGCCTTCAGCCGGGCGAAGTCATCCCCGGCATGGTGCGAGCTGCGCGTCAGGGGCGATGACGACACCATCAGGAAGCCCTTGGCCCGGGCGATGGCCTCGTACGCCTTGAACTCTTCCGGCGTCACGAACCGGTCGATGGCCGCGTGCTTGCGGGTCGGCTGCAGGTACTGGCCGATGGTGATGAAGTCGACGCCGGCGGAGCGCATGTCGTCCATCACCTGCATGACCTCTTCCTTGGTCTCGCCCAGGCCGACCATGATGCCGGACTTGGTGAACTGGTTGGGGTCGCGCTCCTTGACCATCTGCAGCAGGCGCAGCGAGTGGAAGTAGCGGGCACCGGGCCGGATCTTCAGATAGAGCCGCGGCACGGTTTCCAGGTTGTGGTTGAACACGTCCGGGGTGGCGTCGATCATCACCTCGGCCGCGCCGTCTTTGCGCAGGAAGTCGGGCGTCAGGATCTCGATGGTGGTGTTCGGCGCCTGGATGCGGATCTGGCGCACCACCTCGGCGAAGTGGGCCGCGCCGCCGTCGGACACGTCATCCCGGTCGACCGAGGTGATCACGACGTGGTTCAGGCCCAGCTGGGCGACGGCCAGCCCGACCTTGGCCGGTTCTTCCGGATCCAGCGGCTGCGGCAGACCGGTCTTCACATTGCAGAAGGCGCAGGCCCGCGTGCAGGTGTCGCCCATGATCATCAGGGTGGCGTGCTTCTGGCTCCAGCACTCGCCGATGTTCGGGCAGGCCGCCTCCTCGCAGACGGTGACCAACCCCTTGTCCTTCACGATGGACTTGGTGGCGTTGTACTGGCCCGACCCCGGTGCCTTGACCCGCAGCCAATCGGGCTTCTTCAGCACGACGCTTTCCGGGCGGTTCTGCTTCTCCGGGTGACGCAGTGCGGCCGGCGAGGTTTTCAATGTGTCGATGAGGGTGACCATCGAGGCGGGCCGGCTCCGGGGATTGAAGCCGCTATGTCGTCTTTCGGAGCCTGAAAGGCAAGGTTCAGCCCTTTGCATGCCCGCCTGGTCACGCAATGTAACCACTCTTTTCAATCGCCTGCCCCACCTCTAGGTTGGTCCGCTTGAACTCGAGAGGGCGTCAGACCCTCCGAAGGAGGATGCGTTTGCGCGAAGCCCTGGCCCCGTCGACCGGTGACGACACGATCTTCGACGCCCTGATCGCGGCGCGAGACACCTTTGGCGACAAGGAGATCCTCGAGGACATCGATCGCAAGCCCCTGACCTACACCGGCGTGATCCGCGCCGCCTTCGTCCTGGGCAAGAAGATCGCCGACATGACCACGGCGGGCGAGCGGGTCGGCATCCTGCTGCCGTCGTCGAACGGCGTGGTCATCACCTACTACGGCCTGCACGCCTTCGGCCGCGTGCCGGTGATGCTGAACTTTACCTCGGGCGAGCGAAACCTGAAGGCGGCGATCAAGGCCGCGGGCGTCACCAAGGTGCTGTCGGCCAAGCGCTTTGTCACCCAGGCCAAACTCGACGACCTGTTGGACGCCCTGTCCACTGTGGCCGAGATCGTCTGGCTGGACGACGTGCGCAAGACCATCGGCCTGCCGGACAAACTGTTCGGCCTGATGGCCGGCATGTTCCCGAAGAATTTCCGCGTGAAGACCTCGCCGTCGTCACCCGGCGTGATCCTGTTCACCTCGGGCAGCTACGGCTCACCCAAGGGCGTGGTGCTCAGCCAGGCGAACCTGGTCGCCAACTGCCGTCAGGTGGCCCAGCACATCGACCTGAAGCCGGAATGGGTGCTGTTCAACCCGCTGCCGACCTTCCACTGCTTCGGCCTGACCGGCGGCGTGCTGCTGCCGCTTCTGCGGGGCCTGAAGGCGTTCCAGTATCCCTCGCCTCTGCACGCCAAGCAGATCGTCGAGCTGTTGCCCGAGATCAAGGCGTCGATCCTGTTCGCCACCGACACCTTCCTGAACCAGTGGGCGCGGGTGGCCTCGCCGGACGATTTCTCGACGCTGGAGTTCGTCGTCGCGGGTGCCGAGAAGGTGCGCGACGAGACCTATCACCTCTACAATACCAAGTTCCACGGCCTGAAGCTTCTGGAGGGCTACGGCGCGACCGAGGCCGCGCCTGTGGTCGCCGTGAACCACCCTGACCGCAACCGTCCCGGCACCGTTGGCCAGATGTTGCCTGGCATGGAGTGGCGTATCGATCCGGTGGACGGCATCTCGGACGGTGGCCGCCTGTTCCTGCGCGGGCCGAACGTGATGCAGGGCTATCTGTCGGCCGACGATCCGGACGTGGTCGAGCCACTGGTCGGTGGCTGGCACGACACCGGCGACATCGTCGACATCGACAAGGACGGCTACGTTTCGATCCTCGGCCGCGCCAAGCGGTTCGCCAAGATCGGCGGCGAGATGGTCAGCCTGACCGCCGTCGAGGGTCTGGCCAGCGCCGTCTGGCCCGACAGCCGCCACGCCGTGATCTCCATCCCGGATGCGAGGAAGGGCGAGAAGCTGATATTGGTCACTGACCGCCGCGACGCCGACAGCACCCGCCTGGCCCAATGGGCGAAAGAGCACGGCGCCCCCGATCTGGCGGTGCCCAAGAAGATCATGCGCGTGCAGGAAATCCCCGTGCTGGGCACCGGCAAGACCGACTACGTCCGGATCCAGCAGATGGTCGATCTGGAAGAGGCGGCTTAACCGTCCCCCTCACCGTCATCCTCGGGCTTGTCCCGAGGACCCATCTCTGCCCGACCTCGAGCGAGGCTGCTGTCCCGTTGTCGCTGCGTCATCGCGTGGCGTCGGGCGCCATCCGGCATGGGCCCTGGGGACAAGAGCCCGAGGGTGACGGGCTCTATCGGAACACTTGACTGTCACACCGTCCGTTGCAGTATGCGCCATGGCTCCACCGGGGAGTCGCTAAGGGGGAGACTCCATCATGGATCTCGCATCCAGGCTTAATCCGCACGCATCGAAGGTCATGTCGGGACTGCGTATCGTCAGCGGCCTCATGTTCATGCAGCACGGCACGCAAAAGATCTTCGCCTTCCCGGCCGAAGCCATGATGCCGTTCGACATCATGTCCCAGATGGGCATCGGCGGCGTGCTCGAACTCGTCGGCGGTGCCCTGATCGTGCTGGGCCTGTTCACCCGGCCGGTGGCCATCCTGCTGTCCGGCATGATGGCCGTGGCCTATTTCCAGTTCCACGCCCCCGGCGGCCTCTATCCCATGGTCAACAAGGGTGAGCTCGCGGCCCTCTACTGCTGGGTCTTCCTCTACCTCGGCTTCGCCGGCCCGGGCGTCTGGTCCGTCGACGCCGCGATGAAGCGCGCCTAACCGATCCTGACCCCCGTCATCGAGATCGAGCCGCCCTCGATGACATCGTTGAAGAAGCTCACGTCGTCGCCCGGCAGCCGCTGGGCGGCGACGTAGAGCAGAGGCAGGAAATGCTCGTCGGTCGGCACGCTCAGCTGCGCATCCTCGGCCAGACCGACCCAGTCAATCAGCGCCGCGTCGTCGCCGCGCACCAGCGCCGCCTTCACCGCCTCGTTGAAAGACGCGGCCCACGGATAGGCCTCGCCACCGGCCCGCTTCCAGGTCCGCAGGTTGTGCACGAAGTCGCCGGACCCGGCGATCACCACCCCCTCGTCTCGCAACGGCGCCAGCCGCTTCGCCAAGTCGAAATGCCCCTGCGCGTCCAGCCGCCGGTTCAGCGACAGCTGCACCACGGGCACATCCGCCTCGGGCCACACATGCGCCAGCACCGACCATGTCCCGTGGTCCAGACCCCAGTCATGGGTCTGGACCGCGCCGGTCAGGTCCGACACCAGCGCGGCCAGTTCGGGCGACCCCGGTGCCGGATACTGCATGGCGTGCAGCTCGGCCGGAAAGCCGCCAAAGTCATGGATCGTGCGCGGCCGCTCCTGTGCCGTGACGCCCAGCCCCTCGGTCTCCCAGTGGGCCGAGATCATGATCACGCCCTTCGGCCTGCCCACGGCCTCACCGACCGCGCGCCAAACCTCGGCATACGGCCCGCCCAGGGCATTCATGGGCGAGCCGTGCCCGAAGAAGATCGCCGGCTGGCGCATTACGCGGCCAGCTTCTTCGCCGTCTCGGCGATGTAGCGGCCCTGCCAGCGCGCGCCCTCCAGCTCGTTCTCGCTGGGCTGACGCGAGCCGTCGCCGCCGGTGATGGTGGTCGCGCCGTAGGGGCTACCGCCCGTGATCTCATCGATG
Organism: Brevundimonas sp.; assembly: GCA_046294385.1. GTDB lineage: Bacteria > Pseudomonadota > Alphaproteobacteria > Caulobacterales > Caulobacteraceae > Brevundimonas. The sequence goes on from JBKBJW010000008.1 coordinate 11,723, forward strand.
CGCGACTGGCCGGCCCAGGCATAAGGCAGGCCCGCGATGACCATGCCGTGGTGGAGAAGCGTCTGGATCAGGCCGATCAGGGTCGTCTCCTGCCCGCCGTGCTGGGTCGCGGTCGAGGTGAAGGCGCCGCCGACCTTGCCGACCAGGGCGCCCTTCATCCAAACCCCGCCCGTCTGATCCAGGAAGTTGCGCATCTGTGACGCTGCGGTGCCAAAGCGCGTCCCTGCCCCCACGATCACGGCGTCATAGTTTTCCAGGTCCGCCACCGTCGCGATCGGCGCTTTCTGGTCCATCTTGTAGCCGCTCTTGATGGCCAGTTCCTCGGGCACCAGTTCCGGAACGCGCTTGATGTCCACCTGCACGTCCTCCACCGATCGCGCACCTTCGGCGACGGCCTCCGCCATCGTTTCGATGTGGCCGTAGGTGGAGTGATAGAGAACCAGAACGCGGGTCATGGGGGGCTCCTGAATATCGGGTCGATGTTACCGTAACACCAACAGTGCCAGATATGGCTCCTCTATCTGAACGCGCAAGGCCCCCCTTCAGATTTCCATCCGCTTCGCCAGCGGGCACAGCCGGTCGAAATGGGCGTGCTCCGGCGGCGCATTGATCCCGCGCGACGCCAGGAACCGGTGCTGCACCACCATCGCCTGCTGCTCGATGTTCAGCGCCTCCCAGCCGCAGGGTGCAGCCGGATAGCGGTAGGCCGCATCCGAAAAGCCCGCCTTCAGCTTGGCCCGTGCCAGCCCCACCCCCGCCTGCGCCTGCCATACGTGAACCAGCTCATGGATGAAGACTGACTGCGCCCGCACTGTCCGGGCCGCGAAATCCTCCGCCGCCTCGGCCCATGGCCACACCACCCAGTCCCGCCCGAACCAGCGCCCGGCGACGAACGCCCGGAACACCGGCCAGGGCGCAGCGACCATGCGGATGCAGTCCAGGCTCAGCGCCTCGCCGAACATCTCACGCGCCAGCGCCGCCTCGCCTTCGGTGAGGCTCCGGATCATTGCGCCTGGGCGTTCTCGGGTCCGACCCATTCCCAGTGCCAGGGCTCGAATACATAGGGCACGAAGCCGTACCGGTGGGCATTCCGCACCAGCCAGCGGTAGGCGACGCCCCGGGTCATGAACAGCCGGCTCCGCGCCGAGGTGTTGTCCACCCCCAGCCCTTCGACCTGGCCGACGTAAAGATCCACCGCCGTCCCGGTTCGGTGCGGCGAACACACGGCCCGGCGCACGCCGTCGCAATTGCCCTGGGCCGCACACCGGGCTGCGTCCGCCTCCGGATCACGGAAGCCGGAGAAGATCTGCATCAGCTCCGGATTGGCCGCGATCTCGGGCTCGTCCCGTCGCGCCTGTGCGACCATCCGGCGATAGGCCTCCAGCACGTCGCGACGCAGCAGGCGGGTCAGCCGGTCCGCGTGCTCCTCCTCCTCGACGAGGTATCCCAGGTCGCGGATGCGCGGCGGATCGGGGCATTCCCCCCTCACCCGCGCCATCACGAACGGCCGCCGCTCCTGCCACACGCCGCGGAACGCCTGGAAGGTCGCGGCGTCAAACCCGCCCGCCGACGGCAGACCGTGCTTGGCCTGGAACCCGGCCAACTCCTGAGCAAAGCGTTCTGTGCCCGGCGCACAGCGCGTCCCCAGCTCCTCCTGGATCAGCGGCAGATAGGCCTCCCAGCCCCATTCCTCCGACCCGAACGGTGCCCACTCCATCGAATAGATCGAGACCGTGTTGGCAAAGGCCGCGCCGCGCCAGTCGCCGCCGTCGGTGGCGCCGCACCGACGCGACTGCGCCGCCGCCGGCGTCACGAACGCCAGCGCCACAGCCGCTACAACCAGCAGGATCATCCGCCCGAACATCGGCCTAGTAGGCCCGCACCCGCGCTTCACCGCAAGCGCCCGCTCCCGCCGCGCGTAAAAACCCGGCATGGTGAGCCTGCGGCCGACTCAGGGCCGCGCATCGGGCCTGTTCATGACCGACACCGCACCAGCTCCCGCCCGCCGTTCAAACGCCGTTCTGGCCGCCTTCTCCGGCCCGTGCCTGCCGCTGGCGGCGTTCGGGGTCGCCCTGCCCGTCACCCTGCCCGAGTATTACGCCACCCATGTCGGCATCGAGATCGGTCTGGTCGGCGTGGTCTTCATGGCCGTGCGGCTGATCGACATCTTCTTCGATCCGATGATCGGCGCGGCGATGGACCGGACCCGCACCCGCTTCGGCCGCTACCGCCCGTGGATGGCGGCCTCCACGCCGGTGCTGATGCTGGCCGCCCTGATGGTGTTCGTGATGGTCAAGCCGGGGGCCGGGCCTGTCTATCTGTTCGCCTGGCTGCTTGTGCTCTACCTCGGCTTCTCGGTGGCGACCCTGGGTCAGCTCGGCTGGGCCTCGGTGCTGGCCCCGCAATACGACCAGCGCAGCCGCGTCTACGGATGGTGGCAGGCCTTCAACATCATCGGCGTGATCCTGATCCTGGTCCTGCCGGCGGCGATCATCGAGCTGAAGCTCGGAGACTATGTCGCGGGCGTCCACATCATGGGCTGGGCCATCATCATCGCCCTGCCCCTCGCTATCGGCCTGGCGGTCTCGGCCGTGCCGGAGCCGGTCAACGCGGGCGCTGCGCCCCACGGCGGCCTGTCCGCCTACCTCGACCTGTTCAAGCGCGGCACGGTGCGCCGCCTGCTGACCGCCGATCTGCTGCTGGGCATAGCGCCCGGCATCACCGGTGCCCTCCTGTTCTTCTTCTTTGACCAGATCAAGGGCTACGGCCGGGCCGAGGCCTCGATCTTCATGCTGCTATACTTCGTGGCAGGCCTTGTCGGTGCCCCGATCTGGACGGTGCTGGCGGGCAAGGTCGGCAAGCACAAGGCCCTGGCCATCGCCAGCCTGATCTTCGCCGGCCTCTATTTCGTGGCCACCCTCCTGCCCGGCGGCAACTTCGCCCTGACAGCCGTGGCCATGTTCATCGCCGGCCTGCCCTATGCGGCGGGCCTGCTGCTGCTGCGCGCCATGATGGCCGACGCGGGCGACGAGGTGCGGCTGGAGACGGGCGTCGATCGCACCGCCCTGATGTTCTCCATCCTGTCGGCCACGACCAAGATCGGCCACGTGGTCGCGGTCGTGCCCTACATCGTCCTCGGCTGGGCCTTCGGCTTCCAGGCCGTGCCCCCGCCGGGCGGCAACAGCGACCTGTCCCTGATGATGCTGCAGATCTTCTTCGTCGCCGTGCCCGCCGTCCTGATCGCCGCGGCCGCCTGGGTGCTGAAGGGCTATCCCCTGACGCCTGCCCGGCATGAGGAAATCCGCGCCGGTCTGGCCGCCCGGGAGGGTCAGCCTGCATGACGCCCATCGACCGGCTGAACGGCATCATGGCGCGCCTGCGCGACCCGGACGGCGGCTGCCCCTGGGATCTGGAGCAGACCTTCGCCACCATCGCCGCCTATACGATCGAGGAGGCCTATGAGGTCGCCGATGCCATCCAGCGCGGCGACATGGCCGAGCTGAAGTCCGAACTCGGAGACCTCTTGTTCCAGACGGTCTTCCACGCCCGTATGGCCGAGGAGGCCGGCCTGTTCGCCTTCGACGATGTGGCCAACGCCATGTCCGACAAGCTGGTCCGCCGCCACCCGCACGTCTTCGCGGATGAAGACGCCAAGCCCGACGCCTGGTCCCAGAAGGCGCGCTGGGAGGACATCAAGGCCGAGGAGCGCAAGGCCAAGTCACAGGGCGGCGTTCTCGACGACGTCCCCGTCGGCCTGCCCGCCCTGGCCCGCGCCGCCAAGCTGACCAAACGCGCCGCCCGCGTCGGTTTCGACTGGCCCTCCACGGCCGAGGTTCTCGACAAGCTTGATGAGGAGGTCGCCGAGCTGAAGGTCGAGATCACCGCCGGCGATCTGGACAAGGCGCGCGAGGAGCTGGGCGACCTGCTGTTCGTGATGGCCAATCTGGCTCGCAAACTCGGCGTCGAACCGGAGGATGCGCTCCGCGGCGCCAATGCCAAATTCGTCCGCCGCTTCGGCTTCATCGAGGCCGAGCTGGCCAGGGACGGCCGCACGCCGGAACAGTCCGATCTCGCCGAGATGGACGGCCTGTGGGACGCGGCCAAGGCGGCGGAGCGGGCATGACCGCTTCCTCGCTTTCCGGTCAGGGGCACGACCCCGGCGGCAAGGTGCGACTGGCCCTGATGGAGGGCGTCCGGGGCGATGCCCAGTTCAGCGAGGACGGCCGGCATCGCCCCCTGATGCGCCGCTGGCTGGGGGACGTTTTCCCGGAGCGCTACCTGCTGTTCATCGGCATGAACCCCTCCACCGCCGACGCCACCGTCAACGACCCCACCTGCGGCCGCGAATGGACCTTCACCAGGCGCGAAGGCTTCGACGCCATGGTCAAGGCCAATGTCGGCGACTACCGCGCCACCGACCCGAAGATGCTGCTGGCGCCCGGCGTCGTCGCTTCCTCCCCCGCCAACCTTCCCGCCATCCGCGCCGCCGCAGCCGGCGCCGCCCAGGTCATCCTCTGTCACGGCAAGCTCAACAAGGCGCTGGCCCCCGCGGGCCAGGCGCTGGTCGAGGCCCTCACCGAGGACGGCGTAGACCTGTGGTGCTTCGGAACCAACGGCGACGGCAGCCCGAAACACCCGCTCTATCTGAAGGCCGACACGCCGCTGGTGCGGTGGACGCCGCAGGGCTGATCGTCTCCTCCCTGTTGCGAAGCAATGGGTAGGGGGACCGCCGCAGGCGGTGGAGGGGAAAATGGCCACGCGCGAAACCGTCTTGAAGGCCCGCAGTCTTCGTCGTCGCCTTACGCCACCCGAGGCTCGTCTGTGGACCCGCCTTCGAGGCGACCAGCTGGACGGCGTCAGCTTCCGCCGCCAGCACCCCATCGGCCCCTTCGTCCTCGACTTCTACTGCCCCGAGGCCAAACTCGCCGTGGAAGTCGACGGCTCGGTTCACAGTCAGCCTGAACAGGCAGCCAAGGATCAGCGCCGAACCCGCTGGCTCGCGACCCAGGGCGTTCGCGTTATACGCATCGCTGCCGAGGACGTCCGCGTGAATCTGGACGAGGTGTTGGCGTTCATCGCCCGTACTGTCCGCGACCGGAGCGGCAGCTAGGGTCCCCTCCACCGCTTCGCGGTCCCCCTCCCCATTGCTTCGCAACAGGGAGGAGACGGTTCCGGTGCCTGCCTCCTCCCCGTCCGCCCTTGCGGATAGCGTGCGGACACGCCGCTGGTGCGGTGGATGCCTTAGGTCGCCACCCGGTCCTTGTTCATGCGGATGCGGGCCACCAGACCCTGGGACGACCAGTCGCGTTCGATGGAGCCGCCAAGCTGACGGGCGATAGCGCGTTCGACCATCCTGCTGCCGTAGCCGTCGGCGTTTTCGGGGGCGACGACAGGCGGGCCGCCCTGCTCCGTCCAGGCGATCACCAAATCGGTGTCGTGGGCCGAGCAGGACACGTCCAGCGTACCGGCCTCGGTCGACAGAGCGCCGTATTTGAGGGAGTTGGTGGCCAGTTCGTGCACCACCAGCGCCAGGGTCGTCGCAGCCTGTTCGCCGACACCCATTCGGGGAACTGACACCCGTATTCGTCCGGCGAAGGCACCGAGATCGTCATAGGGAGCCAGCAGCACTGACAGTAGATCGCCCAGCAATGCCGCCTTACCTTCCTCGCCCGGCAATGGACGAACCAGGTCGTGCGCGCGGCCAAGAGCCGTCAGCCGCTGGGTAAGCTCTCGCGCCATGTCCCCCGTCGTCCCCACCGAGCGCGATGTGATAGCCGTCAGTCCCGATGCGATGGCCAGCAGGTTCTTGACCCGATGGCTCATCTCTCCGGCCAGAAGTTCATGGCCCTCCTCGGCCTGTTTGCGGCCCGTCACATCAATGAAGATGCCGAACATCTTGCGGCTGACCATGCCCAGGTCGTCGCCCTGACCCCGCGCCGAAATCCAGCGGACATCGTCGTTGACCAGGATGCGGAAGTCGATCTCGTACGGCCCCACCACGGCGCGGGTAGCGGCGAATGCCGCGCGCACCCGGTCCCGGTCGGCCGGGTGGATGTGGGCCGACAAATCCTCGAAGGTCACGCTGGGCTGCAGCGGCATGCCCCAAAGATGGAACGCCGCATCGTCCATCGCGAAAGTGTCGTCATCGACATTCCACGACCACAGGGCGACACCGGCGGCCTCAAGCCCCCGCAACAGATCGCGGGCGTCCCAGGCTGGCTGGGTGGCTTCGTTGTTCGACATTTTCAGGCCCGGCCCCGTGCTCAACCACGGTGCGCGAAATTCGCGCTCGCCTGAACCCTTGTAGTTCTGCGCCGTCCAGGGCGCATCTCAGTCCTAGCACAACACCTCTAACCGGCCACAGTTCCGAATGTCCGCCGGCCGGCACGGGTCAGAATTCCACGCCGAGCTCCCGACGTCGCCGATCCATGGCGGTGTCCAACTCTCTGTGGCGTTCGAATTCCGGCGTGCCTTCCGTGAAGGTGCTGTTGTTCGCCTCGCGAAGCGCTTCGGCTTCCTGGTTCAGCGCATAATAGGCATCATCGCGGAGCAGAATCGCCAAAGGAGTCAGTTGCCCGATGCGATGTTCGACGTTTGCCTGAATGCTTGCTGCGTAGGTCTCATCCGACGCTTCTCTCGATCCGCCCCATCCCGGATTGTAGCCCTCTGGTCGAACAGGGCTCCACCCTCTGAGACGGGCGAACAGGTGATCCGTTCGAGCCACGTCCCGATAGAACACGGTCGGGCCTGGTCCGCCGCCGTACCCATAAATAAAGCCGTAGAGATCGATCACGCCGAATGGCGGCTGTGGCACATTCGACAAGTCGATCACGCCATACTCGTCAGCCTCAGGCAGGTTCGCGGGCATGGCCAGTTCCATATCCGCCATCGCGCGGGATTGTGCTGCCAGCAGAAGGAAGATGGCATCGTCCTCGCGGTCAACGCCGAAACACACGGCGGCCCCGACGAACAGCCCCTCGGCGTTTCGGACATCGGACTCGCTTACGGACAGATCACAGCCCTCGGCGGTGGCGTTTTGCGACTGCGCGCCCACCCTATCGGCCATCGCCACGCCGGGCATGGCCGGGTCTTGCAAGGCCAGGGTGAGAACGGCGAGCGTTGTGGCGAGTATGGACATGGTCTCAACCTAACAAGCCGGGGGCCGCAAAGGAATGCGGCCGTCAGACCGCGCCAAACACCCGCTCAAACCGCCCCAACGCCGCCGCATGCAGCCTGACCACCACGTGCGTCCGGCCCTCTTCGTCCGTCTCGCGGCTCGTCACCCGGCCGTTCTCGTACAGCCAGGCCATCGCCTCGCCCTGTGACGGGTCCAGCGTCAGGCGGATCTCCGGGTCGTCGTCGATGCTGGCGGCGATGACTTCCCGAACCGTCTCGATCCCCTCGCCGGTCCAGGCCGATACCGCCACGGCCTTGCCCTCGCGTTGCAGGCGTTCGGCCTGACCCATGACGGCCTCGCGGACATCGTCGTCCAGCAGGTCGATCTTGTTCCAGACCTCGAGGATGCGGCGCGGCTTGCCTTCCACCATCGGGATCTGTTTCAGCACCGCCTCGACGTCCTTCGCCTGCGCATCCGAGTCCGGCGTGGCGATGTCACGGACGTGCAGGATCAGGTCGGCCTCGCCCACCTCTTCCAGAGTGGCGCGGAAGCTCTCGACCAGTTCGTGCGGCAGGTCGGAGATGAAGCCCACAGTGTCCGCCACGATGGCGGGGCGTCCCTGCGGCAGGCGGATGGTCCGCTGGGTCGTGTCCAGGGTGGCGAACAACAGGTCCTTGGCCAGAACCTCGGCGCCGGTCAGGCGGTTGAACAGGGTCGACTTGCCGGCGTTGGTGTAGCCGACCAGCGCCACGGTCGGGAACGGCACCTTCTGGCGCTGCTTGCGGTGCAGGCCGCGCGTGCGCCGCACCTCCTCCAGCTCGCCCTTCAGCTTGACGATGCGGTCGGCGATCAGGCGGCGGTCCAGCTCGATCTGGGTTTCGCCGGGGCCGCCGGTCGAGCCGGTGCCGCCGCGTTGCCGCTCCAGGTGGGTCCAGGTGCGGACGAGGCGGGACTTCTCATAGTCGAGCCGCGCCAGCTCGACCTGCAGCCGGCCTTCCTTGGTCCGCGCGCGGCGGCCGAAGATTTCGAGGATCAGGCCCGTGCGGTCGATGACCTTGCAGTCCCAGGCCTTCTCCAGATTGCGCTGCTGCACCGGCGACAGGTCATCGTCGATGACGGCGGCCTCGGCGTCGGCGGCGCGGATCAGGGCGGCCAGTTCGTCGACCTTGCCCGCCCCGAACAGGGTCGCGGGCGTAACCTTGCGGATGCGCACGATCTCCTCGGCGCGCACGTCAAGGTCCAGCGCCCGGGCCAGGCCGGCGGCCTCCTCCAGACGCTCTTCAGGGCGCCGCGAGCTATCGCTGCGGCCCTCGGGATGGATGACGACCGCCCGGATCAGCGGAACGGCGTGGTCGATGTGCTTGGAGGTCAGGGAGCGGCTCGGGTGGCTGGTGGTTGGTGGCTTGTGGCTGGTGGCGACCCAGCGGACGAAAACGCCCGAAGCCCCATATAGTTACGAACAGCCGTCGCCGCACGTGGGGAGCCAGTCACCAGTCACCAGTCACCAGCCACCTCTTCAGTCTTCGTCGGCCTCGGGCTCGTACATCTGCACGGGCGCGGAGGGCATGATGGTGGAGATGGCGTGCTTGTAGACCAGCTGGGACTGGCCGTCGCGGCGCAGCAGCACACAGAAGTTGTCGAACCAGGTCACGATGCCCTGCAGCTTGACGCCGTTCACCAGGAAGATGGTCAGCGGGGTCTTCGTCTTGCGGACGGTGTTGAGGAAGGTGTCCTGAAGGTTCTTGGACTTGTCTTGCGACATGGCAGGTTCAGCCTGTTCTTTGTTGTTTCGCGCGACAGGGAGGCCGCGGGCCGGATCGGTTGTCCGTGATGCCAGCTTAGACGGGGCCCGCCCCGCCCTGCAACGCCTAGATGGCGTCTCGCCTCGCCCGTTCAAGGTATTCCCGCCGCAGCCGCACCGTTATCGGCCCCGGCTTGCCGTTGCCGATCTTCACCCCGTCGATCGACACCGCCGGCATGACGAAGGCGCTGGCGGCAGTGAAAAACGCCTCCTTCGCCCGCTTGGCCTCATCGACGCTGAACGGCCGTTCGTCCAGCTCCAGGCCGTCCTCCTCGAGGATTTCCATCAGCGTCCCGCGGGTGATGCCCTTCAGGATGTTCGCCTGCGAATCCCGCGTGCGCAGCTTGCCGTCCTCGTCGACGATCCAGGCGTTGGTCGATGACCCCTCGGTGACCAGCCCCATCTCGTCGACCATCCAGGCCTCATAGGCACCCCGCTCCTTCGCCGCCTGTTTGGCCAGGACGTTGGGCAGCAGACCCACCGTCTTGATGTCGCAACGGCCCCAGCGGATGTCGGGCTGGGTGATCACGGCCACGCCCTTCGCCGCCGTCGCCTCCATCTTGCGCATGTCGAAATTCTTGGCGGTCACGATCACGCTCGGCGGCGTGCCTTCGGCCGGGAACGGGTGATCACGCCGCGCCGTGCCGCGCGTGACCTGCAGATAGACCATGCCGTCGCGCACCCGGTTCCGGCGCACCGTCTCCATCAGCACATTGGTCAGCGCCTCGCGCGTCATGGGCACGGGGATGCGCAGTTCGCCGAGGCTGCGCGCCAGCCGCGTCATATGCCCGGCATAGTCCGCCAGCCGGCCGTCCAGAACGGCCCAGACCTCATAGACCCCGTCCGCGAACTGGAATCCGCGATCCTCCACATGCACGCTGGCATGGCCGTGCGGCCGGTAGACCCCGTTGACGTAGGCGACGCGTGACATCAGGCCTCGCCCCCCTCGTCCTCATCCTCGCCGCCGCGGCTGGGGGTGACCCCCAGCGACTTGAGCTTACGGTGCAGCGCAGACCGCTCCATCCCGATGAAGGACGCCGTGCGGCTGATATTGCCGCCGAAGCGCATGATCTGCGACGTCAGATACTCCCGCTCGAACACCTCGCGCGCCTCCCGCAGCGGCAGGGCGATGATCCGCTCAGAGCCCAGCCCGCCGCTGGCACCGGCGTTGGTGGCCTCCTGCGGCAGCATGTCGGCGGTGATCGGCTCGCCCGGATCGCCCGTGGCCAGGATCAGCAGCCGCTCGATATTGTTCCGCAGCTGGCGCACATTGCCGGGCCACGGATGCACCTGCATCACCGCGATGGCGTCGTCGCCCACCCGCCGCCTCGGCAGGCCCTGCGACGTGCACAGGGTGTCGACGAAATACTCCACCAGCTCGGCGATGTCCTCGCGCCGTTCCGACAGCGGCGGCACCCGGATGGGCACCACGTTCAGGCGGTGGAACAGATCCTCGCGGAACCGCCCCTCGGCGATCTCGGTCTTCAGGTCGCGCGAGGTGGACGACACCACCCGCACATCGACCTGCACGTCCTGTTCGCCGCCCACGCGGCGGAAGCGCTGCTCGACCAGCACGCGCAGGATGCGGCTCTGGCTCTCGCGCGGCATGTCGCCGACGTCGTCCAGATACAGGGTGCCGTTATGGGCCCGCTCGAACACGCCGATCTTGCGCGGACGGCCGTCGTGGCCTTCCTCGCCGAACAGCTCGCTGTCGAGCCGCTCGGGCGTCATGCCGGCGGCCGAGATGGCGACGAACTCGCCCCTCGCCCGGGGGCTGGCCTCGTGGATCTGGCGCGCGACCAGCTCCTTGCCCGATCCCGGAGGGCCGGAGACCAGAACACGGCTGTTGGCGTTCGCCACCTTGGCGATGGTGCTCCGCAGCGTCTGCGCCGCCGCCGACCGCCCGATCAGTCCGGAGGCGTGGATCGCGCCGGCCCGCAGGCGCCTGTTCTCGCGCTTCAGCGCCGCCGCCTCCAGCGCCCGCTGGATCACCACCACCAGCCGGTCCGACTTGAACGGCTTCTCGATGAAGTCATAGGCCCCGCGCTTCAGGGCGCTGACCGCTGTCTCGATATTGCCGTGGCCCGAGATCATGACCACGGGCAGGTCGGCATCCAGCTCCTTGATCACATCCAGCAGCTCCAGCCCGTCCAGGCCCCCGCCCTGCATCCAGATGTCCAGCAGGGCCAGCGAGGGCTTCCGCGCCCGGATCGCGGCCAGGGCCTCGTCCGAGTTCGCGGCCACACGCACCGCGTGCCCCTCGTCCTCCAGCAGACCCGAGACCAGGTCCCGGATGTCCGCCTCGTCGTCAACGACAAGAATGTCAGCGCCAGTGGGTCGCATGGGTCCTCGCTTATTCGGCCGCGGCCGTCCGCGCCTTGGCCTCTGGGGCACGGGCGGCGGCGATCGGTTTCAGGGGGAAAATCAGACAGACGCGCGCGCCGGTCAGCTGCTCGGCGTCGGCCAGTTTCAGCTCGCCGCCGTGGTCTTCACAGATGCGCTTGACGATGGCCAGGCCGAGGCCCGTCCCCTTCTCGCGCGTGGTCACATAGGGTTCGGTCAGGCGATCGCGGTCCTTGGCCGGCAGGCCGACGCCGTCGTCCTCGATCACAAAGGTCGCCACCCCGTCCTCGACCGTCAGGTGAGCGATAATGCCCGGTCCGTCATCGTTCGGCCCCGGCGCCATGGCCCGGCGCGCAGAGACACTCTCGCCCGCGTTTTTCAGGATGTTGGTCAGGGCCTGGCCGACCATCCGCCCGTCCGCCTGCAGCACCGCCTTGGGCAGGGCGTCGGCCAGGGACACCTCGATGTCCGGCACCGCCACCCTCTGGGCGAACACCGCCTCACGCAACAGTTCGGCCGGATTCTCGGCGGTGAAGCGCGGCGCTGGCATGCGGGCGAAGGACGAGAACTCGTCCACCATCCGGCCGATGTCGCCGACCTGGCGGATGATGGTCTCGGTGCAGCGGTCGAACACCTCGACATCATCCATCACCTGTCCGCGATAACGGCGGCGCAGCCGCTCGGCCGACAGCTGGATCGGCGTCAGCGGGTTCTTGATCTCGTGGGCGATGCGCCGCGCCACGTCGCGCCAGGCGGCGTTGCGCTGGGCCGTCACCAGACGCGTGATGTCATCGAACGTCAGCACCATCTCGCCGCCGACCCCGCCTTCGATGCGCACACGCAGTCGCCGCGTCTCGCCCGCCCGGGTGACGTCGATGTCTTCTTCCACATGCGCCTCGGCCCGCGTCAGCAGCGCGCTCAGCTCGGGCGACAGGTCCTTCAGCGACCGCCCCAGCATGGCCTCGTCGGTCAGGCCCAGCAGCTGACCGGCACTGTCGTTGATGGCCGAGATGCGCCCGCGCCGGTCCAGACCGATCACCCCGGCGCTGACGCCTGACAGCACCGTCTCGATGAACCGGCTGCGCGCCTGGGCCTCCTCGCTCGCCGTTTTCAGCGCCGCCTGCTGTCTCTCAAGATCGCCTGTCATACGGTTGAAAGCGCGCGACAAAACACCGATCTCGCCACCGTCGTCGTCGCTGTCGACCCGCGCCGACAGGTCGCCGCCCGCCGCCTGATCCGCCGCCTGCACCAGCCGCCCGATCGGCCGCGAGATCGCATTGGCCGCCGACATCCCCAGCCAGACCGCGCCCACCAGAACCAGCAGCGCCGTTTCCAGATAGCTCAGCGCAAAGGCCGCCTGGATGCGCGCCCGGCTGTCCTCTGCGGCGCGATAGCTCTGGATCGACTGGACCGCTGTGCGCATCTGCGCCACCAGCCCCGGCGCCAGCGGTCGCACGACATACAGATAGGCGTCGCCGTACTCCGGCAGGGGATACAGCGCCCGCACCGTGTCCGGGTTTTCGGTCACCTGCACCGGGGCCTCGTCGCCTTCCGACGCGACCTCAAGCGCCGAAAGTGGCGGCGCGACATAGGGGGGCGCTCCCGACAGCTCCGCGCTCGCCAGCACCTGCCCGTCGCCGTCCAGGATGTAGATGGCCGGATAGCCGAAGAACTCCGCGATTTGCGTCAGGGCGCCGGTGAACTGCACCCGGTTTTCAAACGCCGGACGAACGCCGCCCAGCTCATTGGCGATGGACCCGAGATCGCGCGTCAGCTCCTCGCCCACGTCCGCGACATAGGCCTGGCCGATCAGGGCCCCGTTCTGGACCGATGAGGAGACGTTTTCGCTGAACCATTGATCGACGCCGCGGTTGACCAGCACCCCGAATACCAGCGCGATCAGGATCGCCGGCACCACGGCCACCAGCGAGAAATAGGTCACGAACCGCAGGTGCAGCCGCGATCCCGCCGCCCGCCTTGCCCGGACCAGCTCCAGAACCTGATGGCCCACAAACGCCGCCAGCCCGCCGATCAGCAGCAGATTGACGGTCAGGATGATCAGAACGGCCCGGCTGGCGGCCGCCTGTGCCGCCCCGCCTGCGCTCGACGCATCGGGCGCGACAGCCACCAGCCAGATGGCCGCGGCCGTGATCAGGAACGCGATGACATAGGCCGCGCCGAACAGCGGCCGCGCGCGTTCGGGCGTCAGCCGTCCCCAGAACGACGGCGTTTCGACCGCAGGCTCACCGGCAGTCTCAGTCGTCAGCTGTGCGGGGGCTGTGCTCATGCTGCATCAGATTTGACCAGCTGTGGCAGAAAATCAACATCAGAGTTGCCCGGAAGCGTCACGTTGGAACCCCACAACTGCGTGAGCGCCGCCTCAACCGCCTCCGGTGTCTCCAGCCGGCAGATCTCACGCTTGGCCTCGCGCCGCACTGCCGCATCCCCGGGCCAGGGTGCCTGCTCGATGTACCAACCCAGATGTTTGCGGAACATCTTCAGCCCCAGCGGCAGCCCATAGAAGGCCGCCGACGCTCTCAGATGCCCGATCACGATGTCCAGCCGCTCCTCGCGGTCCGGCTCGGCCGCCACATCCAGGCCTGCCAGCGCCTGTTCCAGCCGCCCGGGCAGCCAGGGTCGCCCATAGACCCCACGGCCCAGCATGAGGGCGTCTGCCCCGGACTGCGTGAGCGCTTCGCGCGCATCCTGAACCGTCAGGATATCGCCGTTGACGATGACCGGGATTCCCACCGCCGCCTTGACCTCGCCGACCGCGCGCCAGTCGGCCGCGCCGGTATAGAACTGCTGCCGCGTCCGGCCATGCACGGTTACGGCCTTCACGCCGATCTCTTCCGCCTGCTTCGCCAGCATCGGCGCATTGCGCGAGGCGTCGTCCCAGCCCAGGCGCATCTTCACCGTCACCGGCACGTCCACCGCCTCGACCGCCGCCTGCATCAGGCGGCAGGCAAGGTCCGGCGTGCGCATAAGAGCCGATCCGCAGGCCGCGCCCGTGACCTCCTTGGCCGGACAGCCGAAGTTCAGGTCGATGATGTCGGCCCCGGCCCGCGCCGCCATGCGTGCGCCCTCGGCCATCGTTGCCGGATCGCCACCCACCAGCTGTATGACCGTGAGCGGCAGCCCGTCGCCCACCGCCGCGCGCCGGACCACATCGGGCCGACCCCGCGCCAGCTCCGCCGACGCCACCATCTCGGTCGCCACATATGACGCCCCCAGCCGTGCGGCCAGCAGCCGGAACGGCAGGTCCGTGATCCCGGTCATGGGCGCCGTCAGCACCCGCCCCGGAATGCTCACGTCGCCGATCATAAGAGGCGGCGTCATGGACGGTGAGATAGGGCGCCTGCCGCCTCAGGTCACGCCAAGCCTGCGAAATCCAGCCCGAACACCACCATCGCCGCCCGCAGGGCCAGGACCACCAGCACAACGCTGGCCAGCATGAACACCGTGAAGCGCACAAGGATCACATTCACGGTCGCCTGGATCAGGCTGTGCAGCACCCGCAGGCCCACATAGGCCCAGGCGATCCACGCGTTCAGCCCCTCGCCCGCTCCCGCCACGGCCAGCGCCAGGGCGGTGGCGTAGAACAGGGTCGGCTGCTCCATCAGGTGATTGTAGTTGTCGGCCTTCCACCGCACCCGCGGCGGCAATCCGCCCAGCATCTGTTCCTTGGGCAAACGCGGATCCAGCTTGGTCTTGGCACCCAGCATCGCCGGTATGCGGGTCGCGTAGAGCCACAGCCACATCACCATCGACCACAGAACCAGCGCCACCACGGGCGCCAGAATTGAATACGGCATCGAACCCTCCCTTTTCCTGGATGCTGGCCGCCCGGGAGCGTGCGGTCAAACTCCACACCTGCTCACCGCACCTCCATCGCCATTTCCATCATGGCTGGCGGTCGATGCGGCACAAGCTGCGTCAGCATTACGGACACCCCTGACTGCTCTTCGTTTTCATTTCTTTCGTCATCCTCCGGCAAGCGGCGCAGCCGCGCAGACCGGGGGACCCAGCGGCGCCGAAGGCGATGTTTCGGCAGCCTTGGTCCCGACAGGGTCGCGCTATCGCGCGCCGCTGGGTCCCCCGGTCACGCTCCGCGCGCCGGAGGATGACGAAAGAAAAGCGACGTGGACCCTTCCCGCCAAACCACCTATTTCCCGCCACATGACCTTCTCTGCCGTCATCGTTGCCGCTGGCTCCGGTTCCCGTGCGGGTGGTGCCAAACAGTGGCGCGCCCTGTCCGGAAAGCCCGTCGCCCGCTGGTCGCTGGAGGCCTTGCTGGCCGCCGGCGCCGCCGAGGTCGTGGTGGTTATCGCCGCTGGAGACGAGTCCGTGGCCGCCACAGCCTTCGACGGCCTGACCGGATGGCGTGCCGTCACCGGCGGGGCTGAGCGCGCGGCCTCGGTCCGTGCCGGTCTCGACGCCCTGACAGCTGCGCCCGACACGCCCGTGCTCGTTCACGATGCCGCTCGCCCCCTTCTGACCCCCGCGCATATCCAGCAACTGCTCGCCGCCCTGTCCGGCGCCGACGGGGCCCTCCTTGCCCTGCCCGTAGCCGACAGCCTGCGACGCGGTGCCGACGGCCTGCTGGCCGAGGGGGTGGACCGCGACAATCTCTGGCGCGCCCAGACGCCTCAGGCGTTTCCGCTCGGCGTGCTGCGCGCCGCCTACGCCGCCCTGCCGCCCGGCGACAGCCCGACCGATGAAGCGGACGCCGTGCGCCGCGCCGGGGGGCGCGTCCGCATCATTCCCGGCGATCCGCGCCTGATGAAGCTCACCTTCCCTGAGGATTTCGCCATGGCCGAAGCCCTGATCCCCAAACAGGTCCGCATCGGCCAGGGCTTCGACGCCCATCGCTGGGGCCCCGGAACCTCCGTCTGGCTCTGCGGCGTCGAAATCCCCCACAGCCAGACCCTGATCGGCCATTCCGATGCCGACGCAGGCCTCCACGCCCTGACCGACGCCATCCTCGGTGCGCTCGGCGACGGCGACATCGGCGACCACTTCCCGCCTAGCGACCCGCAGTGGAAGGGGGCCTCATCCGACCGCTTCCTCACCTACGCCGTCGATCGCGTCACGGCCCGCGGCGGCCGCCTGATCAACGTCGACGTCACCCTGATCTGCGAGCAGCCCAAGGTGAAACCGCACCGTCAGGCCATGCGAGAGCGCCTCGCGAGTCTTACAGGACTCCCACTCGACGCCGTAAGCGTGAAGGCCACCACGACCGAAGCCATGGGCTTCACCGGCCGCGGCGAAGGCCTCGCCGCCCAGGCCGTCTGCACCGTCGAGCTACCGCATCACCCGGCCTGATCCCCCATCAGATCAAGGCCTTGCCCCCCAAGGCCCACATTCGACCTAGCGCTGCCTGAAATGCCCCTACAATAGGCATTCCGGCCTTTGACATCGCCCCAAAAAACCCCGCCACAGCCCCCTCTGTAGGAGTCCTGTAGGAGTTGGAGTCTTCTCGGCCACACACCGGGCAAAAATCTTTGAAATCAAGCGCTAGCGCAGATTTCTCCACATCGCCCCGAACAGATTGACGTAGTCATCCGTCCACGGTCTGACCTCGGTGTCCTCCAGCCGCTGCCACCGCGATCCGCCCTCGATCCCGCCCGTGTCAGCCCGCAGCTCCGCCAGCCCCGCCGCCGTCGGCGACAGCACCAGCGCCTCGGTCGACGCCTCCGCCATGTCCGGCAGGCCCTCCCGCTCGATGTAGATCTGGTGCAGGTCCGCCGCCCCCAGCCGTCGCGCCGCCGCCAGCGCCGGCTGCGTGATCTCCAGGTTCCGGTTCGACAGGTGCAGGATCACCACCCCGTCTGGCTTCAGCAGCTTCAGATACCCCTCGATGGCCTCCTGCGTCAGCAGATGGGTCGGCACAGCATCCGACGAGAAGGCGTCGATCAGCAGCAGGTCATAGCTGCCGGGCTGCTCCCGCTGCAGGGTCAGGCGCGCATCCCCAAGCACCGTCCGGATCGGTCCGGCCGCGCAGCTTGAGATGAAGGTGAACCACTCCGGGTCCCGCGACATCCGGTCGACCATCGGGTCGATCTCGAAGAAGGTCATCTCGTCGCCGGCCCGCTTGTAGGCCGCCATGGCCCCGGACCCCTGCCCCACCACGCCGATCTTCGCCCGATCGCCCCGGCTCTGGATCGCCTCGGTCGCCTGCCCGATCGGCGTCGCCGGCGCGTAATAGAGCGTCGGGATGCAGTCGAAGGCATCGGCCCTCGCCTGCGACCCATGCAAGGTCGTGCCGTGCATCAGTACATGGACGTCCCCGCCCAGTCCCTTGTCCTGGATTGTCGCCACTCGCATGACGCCGAAGAAGCTCCGCTCCGTCAGGCTCCAGTCATAGCCGCGCGCCACGTATTGGGCAGACAGGGCGATCATCGCCAGAACGCCTGTGAACAGAAGGGCCCGGTCCCGCACCATGAAGGCACAGATCGCCGCGCCGCCAAGGATCAGCTGTGCCAGGACCAGCAGGCTGGTGTCCTGGAACAGGGGCCACAGCGCCTTTGTGGTCCGCACCACTTCCATGCCGATCGGCGGGGTAAGGACCATAAACCCGGCTGCCAGGACGAAATAGGCGTCCCGCAGGCTGTACTTTCCTTGGCCCCATGGCCGGGCCAGTCCGACCATTACCAGCACCAACGGATACTCCCATACGGTCGGGAAGATCACGGGGGCCAGCAGGGCCGTGAAGGCTCCACCCACGACGCCGCCCAGCGACATCAGAAGGTAGAATTCGGTCAACCGGTCCGGTGCCGGCCGGCGCGCCGCCAGCGTCTGGTGGCACATCAGGGCGGTGAAGAAGAAGGTCGCCAGATGGATGGCGAACAGGATCGTCCATTCGCCGTTCCGGAACGCCACCACGCTGACGCAAACCGCGCCCAGCGCCGCAGAAATCAACAGGGTCAGCCACAGCGGAATCCACGGCCGGGCCTGGAAGGCGATGACAAAGGTCAGCAGATACAGCGCCAGAGGGATGACCCAAAGGAAGGGTGCCGAGGCTACATCCGTCGACAGGTGCGCGGTCACCCCCAGCATCAGGCTCGAAGGTGCCGCCGCGAGGAGGACCAGTATGGCCTTCTCACGCCAGTTGATCGGCGCGCTGACGGGCAGAGGAGCCGGCTCGACGCTGCGATCCTGCTGTCTGCGCCACACTACGACCGCCAGGGTGGCGACCATCAGCATGAAGACCGCATAGCCCCCGCTCCAGCCCATCCTTTGACCGCTCAGGGTCGCCAGCGGCTCAATCAGAACGGGATAGGCCAGCAGGGCCAGGAAGCTGCCCAGATTCGACGCGGCGTAGAGCACATAGGGGTTCTGGCCGTCCGCATGGCCCGCCCGGACCCGTGCATACCAGGCCTGCAGCAGCGGGGCCGTCGCCGACAGCACTGCGAACGGGGCCCCGACCGACAGTGCCAGGGTCGGTAGCAGCCAACCGATCGGTGCCGCCGGGTTGGGGTCGCCCAATACGTTGTTGATGTGCAGCGGAAGGAACAGCGCCGCCGCGGTCAGCAGCGCCAGATGCACCCCGACCTGCGTCCGGATTGAGGGCAGCCTCTGCAGAGCGTGGGCATAGCCGTAGCCGGCCAGAAGTGCCGCCTGGAAGAACACCATTGCCGTGTTCCACACCGACGGCGAGCCGCCCAGCATGGGCAGGACCAGCTTGGTCACCATGGGCTGGACCACGAACACCAGCGCCGCCGAAGTGAATATGGCCAGGGCGAACAGGATCGGCGTCACGCGGTCGGGTGGCGCACTCGGCTGGTCGAGGGTGGCGTCGGTCATCGGGGCCCCGTCTCTGATGTCCGGGCATGATCGACATACCTCTGCCCGCACGGCACGTTAGACCGACTCGCCGCCCCGGATAGCCGCCATGTTTTCCTCCGACATCACTGACCTGGCCCAGGCCGTCGTCGCGGCCTCCCGCCGCTCGGGCCTGATGGTCGCCACGGCTGAAAGCTGCACTGGCGGGCTGGTCGCCGGTGCAATCACCGCCGTCGCCGGATCGTCCGATGCGCTGGATCGGGGCTTCGTCACCTACAGCAACGCGGCAAAGGCCGCGATGCTCGGCGTCGCGCCGGAACTGATCGAGGCCCACGGCGCGGTGTCCGAACCGGTGTCTCGCGCAATGGCCGAAGGTGCGGCGGCTCTGTCCGAGGCGGAGGTCGCCGTCGCCGTCACCGGCATCGCGGGGCCCGGCGGTGGATCGGATGAAAAGCCCGTGGGTCTGGTGCATTTTGCCGCTACGGGTCCACAGGGGACGATCCATCAGGCGCGCCAGTTCGGCGACATCGGCCGCGAGGCGGTCCGGGCCGCCAGCGTAAGGGTCGCCTTGGAGATGCTGCTGGAAAGGCTGGGCGCATGAGCGCGCCGATCATGGTCGACGCCCGCGGTCACAAATGCCCGGTGCCGAGCCTGCGCCTGAAGAAGGCCATTCAAGTCGCGCCGGACGGCACGACCTTCCTGCTACTGGCGACCGACCCCATGGCGCGGATCGACGTGCCCTACATGGTGGAGGAGCTGGGAGGCACGGTCGCATCGATCATGACCGTCGCGGGCGTCCTCAGGATCACCGTCGAGATGCCCGCCTAGCCGAAAGGCTAACCACCTCGGCTGTGGCATCGGGGGCGGGATCGAGTTCGGGCGCGCCGCGAGCCCGGTCGGCAATCTCCATCTCAGTGGCAAAGGCACCGCCGTAGAAGATGGCGTTGACGTTCCACGACAGCCAGATCAGCAGCACCACCACGGCACCGACAGAACCATAGGTCGCACCCAGCGGCGCGATCTGCTCGACATAGATGGCGCACAGCCAGGACGAGACCGTCGACATCACCGTCGCCACCACTCCTCCGCATATTGATGGCCACCAGGCCACCGGTGCCCGGTGAGACATGGCGTAACGGTAGAGGGCGGTCAGCCCGAGGGCGAGGCCCAGCGCCGGCACCAACCCATCGAACGGCAGTCCGCCACCGTTGTTGGGGACAGCTGTGGCAGCGGCACCCGCATGTTCGATCAGGCGGAAGGTGACCACGGCACCCGAAACCACGGTGAACAGGGCGAACGCGAACAGGGCGACGAAGAAGGCTAGGAGGTTGAACTTGAAGAAGCCATGCGGCTCGGTTTCGTCGTGGATCAGATTCAACCCGGCCAGCAGTGCCTTGAACCCGCGATGTGCGGCGTACGAGCCAACGATCAAAGCGAAGGCGCTCTGTGCCGAAACGGTGCGGGCTGACGTGCTGGCCAGGCGCTCGATCTCGGCCTGGAAAATCGACCGCGCCGCTGCAGGAAGCACGTCGGCCAGAGCCGCCGCCTGCTCGCTGACCTGACCAATGGACAGTCCGACCTTGTAGAAGCCGATCAAGATGGCGATGGCGGGGAACACGGCCAGCAGGGCGAAGAAGGACACGCCGCCCGTGTAGAGCATCACATCGCGGCCCCAACTGCGGGTAAAGGCCCGGACGGAGAGACGCCCGAAAAACGCCGCCCCGCTAAAAAGCGCACTTTTGCTCAAGCCCTCGGTCCTACAGCCGTCCGTGTCGTAGAACCTACTCCAATTCGCCACACAGGAAAGCACCCGCGAATTCACCTGACGGGCGTTGCTTCGGCAGGGCGGGCATCGCTATGGTCCGGCCGCCTTCAAAGGGCGTGGCCGGGGCCGCGCCGGGCATGGAGCAGGCAGCCTTGGGTTCCGATCCGCGTGTGCTGGTCATCGCGCCTGACGATGAACGGATCGGCGTCCTGTGCCAGGGCCTCGATGCGCTTGGCTGGCGCACGGTCACGGCTCGTTCCCTGGGGGCCGCCGTATCCGCCGTCGTGGATCTACCAGTTGAGGGCGTGATCATCGACGGTCGCATGGCCGACGCCGCCGACGCCGCCGAGGCCTTGAAGCGCACAGCCCAGCCCCGCCGCCTTCCGGTTATCGTTTTCACTGAGGGCCAACCCTTCAGCCGGCCAGAAGCGGTCGATCTCGCCATGAGCCTGCCGCCGCATCCGGCACAGGCGGCCCTGCGTCTGGAGCAACTGGTCCGCGCGGCCATTGCCGAGGAGGAGGTGTCCCAGCGCGAGGCCACCTTCGCCGCACGCGGCATGCCCTTGACCCATCAAGACGCCGAAGACACGCCGCTGCGCGTGCTGGCCGCAGGCAAGCCCGATCATCGCTTCCTGGCCCTGTCCAACGCCCTCACGGCCGCCGGATGCGAGGTGGTGGCGGCGCCGACGCCCTATACCGCCTTTGACTATCTGCATGAGCGGGCGTTCGACGCCGTGGTGCTGTGGGGCGGCGAGGATCATGCTCCGGCCCAGTCCATCGCGGCGGGCATGAAGCGGAACACCCGTCTCTACCACATTCCGGCGGTGCTCTATGTGAGCGGCCCCGGCGAGATCAATCTGGCCGAACTCTACGGTCGAGGCTTTGCCGATGTCGCCACCGCCGACACGGTCGAGCAGGAGACGGCCGAGCGGGTCATCGCCCTGGCTCGCACCCATCGCCGGCACCTGGCCATTCGCCGCACCCTGGAAGCGGCCCGGCATTCAGGCCTCACCGACCCGGCGACCGGATTGTTCACGCCACAGCTGTTTGCCGCGCATCTTGCCCGGGTGACCGAGTCGTCACGGGCGCGACGCCGGCGCCTGTCGGTCTGCGTCCTTCGCATCACAGAGACCCCAGAGCTGGCCGAGATACGCGGCGGTGGATGGCTACAGCGCGCCCTGCCCCAATTGGGGGCCATGGTTTCGCGTCTGATCCGTGTCGAGGACACCGCCGCGCGGCTGTCGGCCGATGTCTTCGCCCTGGCCCTGCCGGCGACGGCGGAGGGGCCGGCGCGTATCGCCGCCGACCGTATCGCCGCTGTCATCGGTTGCACGGCCTTCGACGCCGGATCGGGCCGTTCGCCCTTCGTGGTCGGTTTCGACATCGGCGTCGCGGAACTGCGGTATGGCGAGAGCCCAGCTGACCTGCTGGATCGCGCTTCCGCCGGCCTGACCGCTTAGGCCCCCGCCACCCGCGCCAAGTCGGCGGTGATACGTTCGGCGACCTTCAGCCGGTCGTCAGGCGTCGGCCATTCGCCCATGACGACGATCTTCTGGTCCGGGCGGATCTTCCAGCTGGCGTGGTTCTTCTGGATAAGGCCGACCAGCCCCATGGGATTGGGGAAGGCGTTGTTGCGCAGGGTCATGACCGCGCCCTTGGGCCCGATGTCGATGCGCTCAATGCAGGCCGTGCGGCAGTTGGCCTTGACCCCAACAATACGAAGCAGCTGCTTCGCCTCGTCTGGCAGAGGGCCGAACCGGTCGATCAATTCGGCGGCCATGGCCTCGCGGTCCTCGTTGCGCTCGGCGTCCGACAGACGGCGGTAAAGACTGAGGCGGACATTCAGGTCAGGGACATAAGCCTCTGGAATCAGTACAGCCGCGCCGACATTGATGGCCGGGGACCAGCCGCGGTCGACCGCGCCGCCTTCGCCCTTTTCACGCAATTCGGCGACGGCGTCTTCCAGCATCTGCTGGTACAGCTCGACGCCGACCTCGCGGATGTGACCCGACTGCTCGTCGCCCAGTAGGTTGCCGCCACCGCGCTGATCCAGATCGTGGCTGGCCAGCTGGAAGCCGGCACCGAGGTTGTCGAGCGACTGCAGCACCTGCAGCCGCCGCTCGGCTGACAGGCTGAGCGGCTTGACCGGATCGGTGGTCAGATAGGCGAAAGCGCGGGCCTTTGACCGGCCGATACGGCCCCGGATCTGGTGCAACTGCGCCAGGCCAAACATGTCGGCGCGGTGCACGATCAGGGTGTTGGCCGTCGGGATATCCAGGCCGCTCTCGACGATGGTGGTGGACAGCAGCACGTCATACGACCCGTCGTAGAAGGCGCTCATCACGTCCTCCAGTTGGGTGGGCGACATCTGGCCGTGGCCGACGACGAACTTCACCTCGGGCACCTGCTCGCGGATGAATTTCTCGATGTCCGGCAGGTCGGCGAGACGCGGTGCTACGTAATAGGCCTGACCGCCGCGATACTTCTCACGCAGCAGGGCCTCGCGGACCAGCACCGGGTCCCACGGCGTGACATAGGTCCGCACGGCCAGCCGATCGACCGGCGGGGTGGCGATGATCGACATGTCGCGGATGCCCGACAGCGCCATCTGCAGCGTGCGCGGGATCGGCGTTGCCGACAGGGTCAGCAGATGCACGTCGGCGCGGAGGCTCTTGAGCTTCTCCTTGTGCTTGACGCCGAAGTGCTGCTCCTCGTCGACGATCACGAGGCCCAGGTCCTTGAAGCCGACCTGGTCCGACAGCACCGCGTGGGTGCCGACGACGATCTCGCAGCTGCCGTCCTTCAGGCCCGCGCGGGTTTCGGCCGCGTCCTTGGCGGTGACCATGCGTGACAGGTGGCGGACCTTGATAGGCCAGCCGGCGAAGCGCTCGGTGAAGGTCTTGAAGTGCTGGCGGGCGAGCAGGGTCGTCGGGCAGACGATGGCCACCTGCTGTCCGCTCATGGCCACGACAAAGGCGGCGCGGATCGCGACCTCCGTCTTGCCGAAGCCAACGTCACCGCAGATCAAGCGGTCCATTGGGGCACCCTTGCCAAGATCCTCCAGGACGTCGCCGATGGCGTTCAGCTGGTCGTCGGTCTCGTCGTAGGGGAAGCGGGCGCAGAACTCGTCGAACAGGCCGTGGGGCGGGGTGACCGGGTCGCTTTCGCGCAGGGCCCTCTTGGCCGCGAGGGCGATGAGTCCCTCTGCCATTTCGCGCAGGCGAGCCTTGGCCTTGGCCTTGCGCCCCTGCCAGGCCGCGCCGCCCAGACGGTCCAGCTGCACCCCGTCGGACTCGGCCCCATATCGGGTCAAGAGGTCAATGTTTTCAACAGGCAGGTAGAGTTTGCTCTCACCTGCGTAGAGCAGCTCAAGGCAGTCGTGCGGCGCCTGCTGGATATCCAGCGTCTTAAGCCCCTCGTAGCGACCGATGCCGTGGTCGAGGTGGACGACCAGATCCCCGGCGGTCAGGGCGGAGGCTTCGGCAAGGAAGTTCGAGGCACGGCGTTTACGCTTCGGCCGCGCCAGCCGGTCGCCAAGAATGTCGGTTTCGGAGATCACCGCCAGCGTATCGGTCGTGAATCCGTGCTCGACCGGCAGGATTCCGCGCAGGATCATGCCGTCGGGTGCGGCCTGCACATCGGCCCAGTCGCGCACGGCGATGACGTGCTCAAGCCCGTGGTCCGCCAGCATGGCGGCAAGCCGCTCCGAAGAGCCCTCGGTCCAGCTGGCGAACAGGACCTTGCGACCCTTGGCCTGCATGGTCTCTGCGTGGCGGGCGACGGCCTCGAACAGGTTGACGCTGTCCTGGGCCCGCTCAGCGACGAAGGTATGGCCCAGACGACCGCCGGCGTCCTCCCCCCCGCCGGTCAGGGGCGACAGGCGGCGCACGTTCCGGCCCGCCAGCGCGCTGTTCCACGCCTCGTCATCCAGATACAGCCGGTCCGGCGGCAGGGCCCGGTAGGCCGCCCCGCCCCGGGTCTTCGACGCCTCCAGCCGGGCGTCATAGGCATCGCGGGTCAGGGCCCAGCGGTCAGCTTTCGCTGCCTCGACCTGGTTGTCCAGAAACACGGGTGCCGTGTCGGGCAGATAGTCGAACAGGGTCTCGAGCCGCGGATAGAGAAGCGGCAGCCAGTGCTCCATGCCCTGCCGGCGAGCGCCCTCGCTGATGGCGGCATAGAGGGGATCGTCGCCCGCTGCGCCGAACAGGTTCAGATAGCCGGTCCGGAAGCGCGAAATGCTATCGGGGTCCAGCAAGGCCTCCGACACCGGTGCCAGCTCGACAGCCTTCAGCTGGCGAGTGGAGCGCTGCGTCAGGGGATCGAAGGCGCGGATGGATTCCAGCTCGCTGCCGAACATATCGAGCCGTACCGGCTCCTCGAATCCCGGGGGGAAGACGTCGATGACGCCGCCGCGCACGGCGTACTCGCCCCGCTCGGACACGGTCGATGCGCGGATGTAGCCGTTGACGGCGAAATAGAGCTCCAGCGCCTTGGTATCGAGGTCGCGGCCGACGCGGGCGTCAAAGCCGGCGGCCTGGGTCGTCTCGCGGGGCGGGGTGCGCTGCATGGCGGCGGCAGAGGTGGCGACCACGAGGAGGGGCGAGCGGTCGCTGTCGGGACGGCCGGCCAGCCGCGTCAGGGTCGCCATCCGCTGGGCTGACACCGCAGATGAGGGGCTCAAGCGGTCATAGGGCAGACAGTCCCAGGCGGGGTATTCGAGGACCTCAATGTCCTCGTCGAAAAACCGCAGCGCCTGCACGAACACGCCCGCCCGGGCGAAGTCGCGGGCGACGAACAGGCCGACGCCGCCCGACTTCTTGACCCGTTCTGCGACCAGCAGGGCGTCCAGCCCCTCTGGCGCGCCGCCGAGGACTGTGTCTGTGCGGGTTGGCGAACCGCCGTCCATCAGCCCGCTCCGTCCGCGACGGCGGCGGCGACATGGGCGCGCATGAAGGCCCGAATCTTGGCCATCAGGATGGTTTCGTATTCGGCCGGCGTCGGGATGGTTCCGATGATCCACCCATAGAGCTCGTGGTCGTCGTCCTGCGCGAGCAGGACCTCGAAATCCGTCAGCTCTTCATCGGTCAGGGTCGGTCCGACCTGATCCGTGAACGGACCCAGCACGAGGTCGGCCTCGCGAAAGCCGCGCCGCCAGGCCCGGAAGGTGATCCGGCCGAGTCTTTCAGAGGTCATCGCACACGCATTCGTATCGGCCACAAGAATCCTTGCCCGGTCCGTCATCTGGAAACTGGCCCGGACATAGGCCGTTGAGCGGGCTTTCGCCACCTTCGTCGCAGTCCGAGTCCGACAGATCGCCTTATCAGGCGCAGCGGCCCGTGCCATAAGCCCGCGAGGTCGATGCGAGGCATGCGATGACGAAGCGGTTGAAGGGATCGGCCCCCGAGCGGCCCCGTGGCGTTTCCCCCCGCGCAGCAGAGACTGAGCTCGTCTGCTACGTCCGTGAGGGCTGGTCTCCGCGTGTTGTCCCAGCAACTTCGAGACGCGACTGGATGGACGCCACGACCGAGAGTTTCGCCTATCGCTGCCTTCCTCTGTCGATCGCTAACAGCCATGGCTGGGAAATGCTCAGCCCCTGCGGATTCTCGGCCCGGTGGAACGGAGGCCAGGATGCGCGCTCCGTCGAGATCGTCCTCGATCCGGGAAGCAATCCGAAAAAGGCGCCGATGTCTCTCTTCGGTGCCGGGACGCTCACATTCCACATCGATGGCATTCTGCGGACGTCCGAGGGCTGGAACCTCTGGGTCGGGGGCCCGCCCAATGCGGCCAAGGACGGCATTGCCCCGCTCAGCGGCACGATCGAGACCGACTGGTCGCCCTATACCTTCACCATGAACTGGCGTTTCACGCGCACGGACGTCTGGGTCCGGTTCGAAGAGAACGAACCCTTTTGCTTCTTCTTCCCAAACCCGCGCGGGGTGGTCGATCGACTCAAGCCCGAACTTCGACCCCTCGAGGACCAGCCCGAGCTTCTGACGACGTTCGACGAATGGAGCGCCAGACGGAAGGACTTCCAGGACTGGGTCCGCGCGAACCCCAAGGCGGCACCCGCCGACAAGTGGCAGAAGCACTATTTCCGCGGCCTTCATCCGGATGGGCGCCGCGGCCCGGCCGACCATGAGGCCAAGCTCAGGCTGTCGCCGTTCCGGCAGACCGGGTCGCGCCGGGTTTGCCCTGTTCCGCACGATCAGAAGGACAAGCGCCGCTGACAGACATGACCCCCTTACAGGGGTGCTGTAGCCTGCGGAAATGCGGCCGCAGATTCTCTTTCCCCTGTTCGCGGAGGTCACCAGCCTGAAGGGCGTGGGGGCCAAGGTCGCGCCTCTGGTACAGAAGGTCGCCGGCCCGCTGGTCCGCGACCTGGCCTTTCTGCCGCCGACAGGGGTGATTGTGCGGCGGGCTATGACGGCCGTGGACGCGGTCGAGGGCGAGGTCGGGATCTTCGAGGTGATCATCGACCGGGTGATGGTTCCCGGCAAGCCCGGCGTGCCGATCAAGGCACGGGCGTCTGATGACACGGGCTTTGTGCATCTTGTCTGGTTCGGCGGCTCGGCCCAGCACATCGACCGGCTGCTGCCAAAGGGCGAGCGGCGGTTGGTGGCCGGCAAGGTCGAGCGGTTCAACAACGAGGTGCAGATCGTGCACCCGGACATCTTCAAGCCGGACGAGGCGGGCGATATCGCCGCCGTTGAGCCGGTCTATCCGGCGACACAGGGGCTGACCTCTCGGGTCATCCGCAAGCTGGTTCAGTCGGCGCTGGCGCAGACTCCGATGCTGGCGGAATGGCAAGACGCCGCGTGGCTGGCCAAGCAGCGCTGGCCCAGCTGGCGCGCGGCGCTGGAGGCATTGCATCACCCCGCCGGCGAGGTCGATCTCATGCCCGACACGCCGGTGCGGCAGCGGCTGGCCTATGACGAGCTGTTCGCGCACCAGCTGGCCCTGGCCCGGCGCAGACGGGCGAGACAGATCACGCCGGCGCCGAGGATCACACGAGGCGAAGCGTCGGCGGCCCTGCTGAGCGCCCTGCCCTTCACCTTGACCGGCGCACAGGAACAGGCGGTGGCGGAAATCCGCACCGATCTGGCGTCGGGCGAACAGATGGGCCGGCTGCTGCAGGGGGATGTGGGCTCGGGCAAGACGGCTGTTGCGGCCCTGGCCATGGCGGACGCGGCCACCAGCGGCTTCCAGGCGGCACTGATGGCACCGACGGAGATCCTGGCCCGGCAGCATTTCCAGCGGCTGAGCCCAATGTTGGAGCGCGCAGGCGTCCGCGCCGTGCTGCTGACTGGCCGGGACACGCAGGCGGAACGGCGCGAGCGGCTGAGCGCGCTGGCGAGCGGCGAGGCCCAGGTGGCGATCGGCACCCACGCCCTGTTCCAGGACGCGGTACGGTTCGACCGGCTGGCGCTCGCCGTGATCGACGAGCAGCATCGGTTCGGGGTCAATGAGCGACAGCGGCTGCAGGCCAAGGGGAATCCTATGACCGGCGGGGTGCATCTGCTGACCATGTCGGCCACACCGATCCCGCGCACGCTGGAGCTGACCCAGTACGGTGAGTTGGAGGTGTCGCGCCTGCTGGAAAAGCCGCCGGGACGGACGCCGGTGGCGACAGCGGTACTGCCGCTGGTGCGCATCGGCGAGGTGGCCAAGCGGCTGAAAGCGGCCATCGACGCAGGGGCGCAGGCCTACTGGATCTGCCCGCTGGTGGCCGAGTCTGAGGCCATCGATCTGGCGGCGGCCGAGGCCCGGGCGGCGGACCTGAGGCGCATCCTGCAGATCGAGGTCGGCCTGGCCCACGGCCAGATGCCGGGGGCCGAGCGCGAGGCAGTGATGGCTGACTTCGCCGACGGCCGCATTTCGCTGCTGGTTGCCACCACGGTTGTGGAGGTCGGAGTCGACGTTCCCAACGCCTCGATCATGGTCATCGAACACGCTGACCGCTTCGGCCTGGCCCAGTTGCATCAGCTGCGCGGACGCGTCGGCCGGGGAGCCAAGGCCAGCGCCTGCATCCTGCTGTACGGTGGCGAAGACGGTGCGTTAGGCGAAACAGCCCGGCAGCGGCTGGACACTCTGCGGCGCACCGAAGATGGGTTCGAGATCGCCGAGGAGGACTTCCGGCTGCGTGGCGGCGGGGATCCTCTGGGCCTGAAGCAGAGCGGCTTTCCCGCCTATCGATTCGCCGATCCGATCCGCCATCGAAGCCTGATGCTGGCAGCGGCAGACGATGCGCGGCTGGTGCTGGGCCGCGATCCCGATCTGGTCAGCCAGCGCGGTCAGTCGGTGCAGGTGCTGGAGGCGCTGTTCGACTGGCGCAATGACAGGTCAGGGCTGGACTAGCGCAATCTGCTGACTACCCAGCGGGCAAGACGATCCTGAACATCTCTCTCAATATCACCATAGAACAGATTGTAGGGACGTGCTTTTCGCCGATCTGCCCAACTGCCCTGTTCGCGGAAAGACTCCATCTTCAGCTCGGTGTGACGCAACAGACCACCACGGCATTCAGTGGCGACCTCGCGCGCCATCAAGGCCGGGCGAGTGCCCCATTCAAGGCCGGTGGCGTTGGTGGCACCACGGCTTTCGCGGGCCTCGACCCGCACGGGGGCGCTCGAGCCGTTCACGGGGTTCACGCAGAGTGTGGACCGACCGTCGAGCTCGACCAGGCGGCCGCGTTCGTTCCACACAAGTGCTCGGCGCAGGCGCCGCTGGGCCGCGCCGTCATTGTCCTGCCCCACCGGAGACCACGCAATGACGCACCCGGTCTGGCCAGGCGCCACGCAGGGCGGGACCAGAGGCGAGAACCCATCAGTCGCAGCCACCACATCGATCAACCACGCACCGACCAGCCGGGCGCGTAGAGCGGGGTCCGGCGCGATCCGTTCCCGCACGATGCGCTCCAGAAGCTGACCACCCTGCTCCACTCCCGCGAGGATCAGCGGCCCGTCCGGGTGACGGGCCAGCCAGGCATCAAATGCCGCCAGCGCATCGCCATAGGCGAAGGCCCGGGCCTCGCGCGCGTCATCGCGCAGGGTCAGGCGGGCGTACAGGCTAGCCTGACGGTAGCGCGGCGCGCTGATGGAACCAGCGCGGGCGAACGGCCCGGCATAGTTCGGGATGATGACGCGGCGCAAATAGGCGTCGGCGCGCTCGTCGCCGATCGGCCCATTCCATTCCCGTCCGCCGTCGTAGGTCGTGGAATGCAGGAAGAAGATCGCCGCCGGCCCGGCGTTCGGTGCCCTCGCCTCTCGCAGCGCCCAGGCTTCAGGCGCGGCATAGTCGGGCGGCGGAGGGGGCTGATAGGTCTGGAAGGGAATCTGTGGGTCCAGCGCCGCCCGCAGGATGTCGCCACGCCACACAGCGACCGCTGCCGTTAGCAGCAGGACGAAGCCGATGCCGACGTAGCCGGCCCACTGACGCGGCGTCAGACGGGGCAGCGCGGGGAGCTTCACCGATAGGGGTCCGGCGTGGCGAGGAAGGATTGGACGTAACGACGCACGCCCTCCTCGAGCGGGGTCGACTGCCCCGGGAATCCAGCGGCGCGAATGCGGTCCATCTTCGCCTCAGTGAAATACTGATACCGGTCGCGGATGACCTCGGGCATGTCGATATAATCGATCGACGCTTCCTTGCCCGCGGCCGCAAAGGTGGCGCGCGCCAGGTCTGCGAAAGATCGGGCCTGGCCGGAGCCGGCGTTGAACACACCCGAAACGTCCGGTGTGTCGAGAAGCCACTCTATAATGTCGACCACATCGTCGACGAAGACGAAGTCGCGCAACTGGCCGCCGTCGGCGTAGTTCGGATTGTGCGAGCGGAACAGAGAGACGGTTTCTCCGGCCGCGACCTTGGGCCAAATCTGCGCCACGACCGACTTCATCCCACCCTTATGGTATTCGTTCGGGCCATAGACATTGAAGAATTTGAGCCCGGCCCACTGAGGTGGCGCATGCTCCCGCTCAGCCTGACGCACCGCATATTGATCGAACAGGTATTTCGAATATCCGTAAGCATTTAGTGGTCGAAGCGAAGCAAGTGCCTCAAATGAACTATCGTCCTCGAAGCCCTCCAGTCCGTCACCGTATGTGGCGGCCGAAGAGGCGTAGATGAAGCGCACACCGTTGACCGCGCACCAGTCCCACAGGTCGCGCGACAGGCTGTAGTTGGTATTCAGGATCAGGTCGGCGTCCGGCTCCGTCGTCGAAGAAATGGCCCCCATATGGACGATGGCGGCGATGCGCTCCTCGTGCAGCTCCAGTTGGTCGAACAGTTCGTCCGGATGCCAGAAATCGGCAATCGGGTGTTTGGCGATGTTCTTCCACTTGGCGAGATCGGCTTCCTCCAGCCTGTCGCAGACGACAATGTCACGCCTATCTTCACCCGCCAGACGCGCGACGATGTTCGAGCCGATGAAGCCGGCACCGCCGGTGACCACGATCATGCGGCGGCTCATGTTTCGTCCTTCATCTTCGCGATAGTGCTGGTGGTCGAATAGCCGTCCTCAAACGTCGCCAGCCGGACCACTCCGCCCCAGCTTTCCACCTGATCGCCGCCGACCACACCTTCACGCGTGTAGTCTGCGCCCTTGATCAGGACATCGGGCCGCAGCCGTTCGATCAGGGCCAGCGGCGTCGGATCATCGAAGCTGGTGACACGGTCCACGCTGGCGAGGCCGCCGATGACGACGGCGCGGCTGTCGAGATCATTGATCGGCCGCCCCTCGCCCTTCAGCCGCTTGACCGAGGCGTCGGTGTTCAGCGCCACTACCAGCCGGTCGCACCAGCTGCGCGCCTGGGCCAGATAGGCGACGTGCCCCCGGTGCAGGATGTCGAAGCAGCCGTTTGTGAATCCGACCTTCAGCCCCTGGCGCTTCCAGCCCTCGACCACATGGGCCAGTTCATCCAGCGGCATGACCTTGGCGTGGGCGCCGGCGGCATGCTGGCTCATCTCGGCGTCGATCAGTTCGGCGGGCGTAACAACGGCCGTGCCCGCCTTGCCCACGACCACGCCCGAAGCGAGGATGGCGAATTCGACAGCTGTCTCAAGCGGCGCGCCGGCACCCAGCGCGAGACCAAGCGCCGCAAGGCCGGTGTCGCCAGCCCCGGAGACGTCAAACACCTCGCGCGCACGGCCGGGGAAATGCTTTGCCGCCTCGCCGCGCCGGATCAGGCTCATACCCTTGCCGGCGCGCGTGACAACGACGGCCTTCGTCGTCGTGGCCGCCAGCAGGGCGTTCAGCGCCGCCTCGATGTCCGCATCCGTCTCGACCGGCAGACCCGTAGCGCCGGCCAATTCGCTAGCGTTCGGCTTGATCAGATCGACGGCACCGTAGCGGGCGAAGTCCAGACCTTTCGGATCGACGATCACCGGCGCTCCGGATGTCCGTGCCGCCGACAGAGCGCTTTCGATCAGGCCTGCATCGACGCCCCCCTTGGCATAGTCGGAGATCAGGATGGCGGCCGTGTTATCGAAGACGGCGTTGGTCGCAAGGCGGCGATCGGCGGCCTCCTCTTCATCCAGGCGCAGCAGCTGCTGGCCGGCGGCGACATAGCGCGTCTTTACTATTGTCGCGGCGCCGGTCCGGGCCTCGACGAAGTTCTCGACGCCATCTTCGCCGTCGATCAGGGCCAGGAGTTCGGCCCCGGCGGCATCATCGCCCACGGCTGCGCCCAGCCGCGCCAGTCCGCCGAGCGAGCCGACGTTGCGGGCGACATTGCCGACAGCACCCGCCATCGACACGGTGCGCTTCGTCTTCAGAACAGGAATGGGCGCCTCGGGCGAGATGCGGGTGACCTCGCCATAGACATAGCGGTCCAGCATCAGGTCGCCGACACAGGCGACCTTCAGGTCGCGTACGCGCTCCAGAAGGGCCTGAAGTCCGCCGAGATCAAGGGTGCGTTCAGCCATGTCCCCGGACTAACGGATTCACGCCCCGCACGCCATCCGGGCCTTGGTCAGGTCGTCATAGGCCAGCAGTTCGGTACACAGGGCCTCGAACTGGCTCAGCGGCACCATGTTGGGGCCGTCCGACGGGGCGTGGTCGGGATCCTGGTGCGTTTCCATAAACACAGCGTCGACGCCGACGGCCACGGCCGCGCGGGCCAGAACCGGCACGAACTCGCGCTGTCCGCCCGAGGACGTCCCTTGGCCGCCTGGCTGCTGCACGCTGTGGGTGGCGTCGAAGACGACGGGGCAACCGATCTCGCGCATGATCGGAAGGGACCGCATGTCGCTGACCAGAGTGTTGTAGCCGAAGCTGACGCCGCGCTCGCAGGCCATGACGTTGGGATTGCCGGCGCCGGACACCTTGGCGATCACGTTCTTCATGTCCCAGGGGGCGAGGAACTGGCCCTTCTTGATGTTGATAACCTTGCCCGTCGCGGCGGCGGCCAACAGCAGGTCGGTCTGGCGGCAGAGGAAGGCGGGGATCTGCAACACGTCCACGGCCTCGGCGGCGATGCGGCAATGCTCTTCCGTATGGACGTCGGTCAGGACCGGCAGCCCAGTGACCTCGCGGATCTCGGCGAAGATCGGCAGCGAGCCTTCCAGGCCGAAGCCGCGGGCTGCGGTGGCGCTGGTGCGGTTCGCCTTGTCGAAGCTGGTCTTGTAGATGATGCCCAGGCTCAGCCGCTCACCGATCTCCTTCAGGGCGTGAGCCATCTCAAGCGCGTGCTGGCGGCTTTCCAGCTGGCAAGGGCCGGCGATCACGACGATCCGCTGGCCGCCGCCGATGGAGACAGGGCGTTTTACATGCTTGATGTCGATGACGGCGTTGGGCTGGGACACGATGTCTTTCCGGTTGGGCTTGGCGACGCGGGGCGTTTGCCGCAGGTATGCGGCGATCAGGTGGCGTCGGACTTAGTGTTCGGCAACCTATCACGGAGACCGAGCGCGTGACCACTGAGACCCCGGCGCCCGTGATCCTGTGGTTTCGGCGGGACCTAAGGTTGGCGGACAATCCGGCGCTCAACCGGGCGGTTGAGGCGGGGCGGCCTGTTCTGCCGGTCTATATACGCGACGAGGGCTCGACGATTCGCAGTGCAGGCGCGGCGTCAGACTGGTGGCTGGACAAGTCATTGCGGGCGCTGGCGGCCGATCTGGGCGAACGTGGCACCCAGTTGGTCCTGCGCCGGGGCGACAGCGAAGCGGAGTTGCGCCGACTGATCGGCGAAACCGGCGCTGACACTGTGTTCCTGAACCGGTTGTTCGAGCCGGATGCCTTTGCCCGCGATGCCGGCATCGCTCATGGGCTGAAGGCCGAGGGGGTGGAGTGCCGGGGCTTCAACGGCTCATTGCTACGCACCCCGGGGGCGGTGCTTAATGGGTCGGGCCTGCCGTACAGGGTATTTACGCCGTTTCACCGGGCACTGCTGGAGCAGCTAGAGATCCCGCCGCCCATGCCCGCGCCGGAGCGCATCGAGGGTGTGTCCGGCGTCGAGTCCGACGCGCTAGATGGCTGGGGACTGCATCCCCGGCGGCCGGACTGGTCGGGCGGCTTCGACTGGGTGCCAGGCGAGGTGGGGGCATCGGGTATTTTGGCAGACTTTGTCGTCAAGGCACTGAACAACTACAGCAATGGGCGTGACCTGCCTGGCGTTGCGGGAACCAGTCGCCTGTCACCCCACCTGCATTTTGGCGAGATCGCACCGTGGCGAGCGGTGGCGCGGGCTCGGGCTTCGGGTGCGCCCCCGGCCGAGATCGAGAAGTTCGTGGCTGAAATCGGTTGGCGCGAGTTCTCGGCGCACCTGTTGGCCGCCTTCCCGCAGATGGTCGATCAAGCCTTCCAGCCCAAGTATGACGCCATGCCCTGGCGCAACGATGACGCGGGGTTCGAGGCCTGGACGCGGGGCATGACCGGCTATCC
The DNA here is from genome assembly GCA_046294385.1 of Brevundimonas sp. GTDB lineage: Bacteria > Pseudomonadota > Alphaproteobacteria > Caulobacterales > Caulobacteraceae > Brevundimonas. The sequence goes on from JBKBJW010000008.1 coordinate 46,410, forward strand.
CATCGTCGACGCCGGGATGCGCGAGCTCTGGACCACTGGCTTCATGCACAATCGGGTGCGGATGATTGTCGCATCCTTCCTGATCAAACACCTGCTGATCGACTGGCGGCGCGGGGAAAACTGGTTCTGGGACACCCTTGTGGACGCCGATCTGGCCTCCAATGTGCAGAATTGGCAGTGGGTTGCGGGATCCGGAGCCGACGCCGCTCCGTATTTCCGTATCTTCAATCCGGTCACGCAAGGTCAGAAGTTCGATGCCGACGGTCGTTACGTTCGTAGATGGGTTCCCGAGTTGGCGCGCCTGCCCGACAAATGGCTGCACGCCCCCTGGACCGCACCCGCGGAAAACCTGCAAGGCGCGGGCGTCACGCTGGGCAGGAGCTATCCAAAGCCGATTGTCGAACACGGATTGGCGCGGGATCGAGCGCTCGAGGCCCTCAAGGGATTGGCTGATGCGTGAGGGTTTCGCCGTATGAGCGCCGTGCATGCCCAGACCGTTTCCATGCCGGCGCGCACGCCGCGCGGGTTCGCCATGCTCCTGCGTCTGCTGTCAGACAACTGGAGTTCCGGGAGTCTGACCGTGCTGCTGCCCAACGGCGAGAGCCATCGACTGGAAGGCAAGGAGCCGGGACTACACGCTGTACTGGACGTGAAGGACTATCGCTTCGCGAGGCGGGTGCTGGCCAGCGGCGATATCGGCTTCGCCGAGGGCTATATGGCCGGCGAGTGGGACACGCCTGATCTGGCGCTGCTGCTGGAGACCATTGTCCGCAACTACGACCACATCCGGCGGCTGTTCGACGGCAATCCGGTGATGCTGGTGGTCAACTGGCTGTCGCACAATCTGCGCCGCAACAGCCGTAAGGGATCGCGCAAGAACATCCACGCCCACTATGACCTGGGCAACGCCTTCTATCAGGCCTGGCTGGACGGCAGCATGACCTATTCGTCGGCGCGATTTGCCGGGGTCGAAGAGCCGCTGGAGGCTGCACAGGCGCGAAAATACGCCAGCCTGGCGCGGAACATGGACCTGCAGACCGGGCAATCGGTTCTGGAGATCGGCTGTGGCTGGGGCGGGTTCGCCGAGTTCGCAGCGCGCGAGGTCGGGGCGAAAGTCACAGCCATCACCATCTCGCAGGAACAGTACGACTTCGCCCGCGCCCGCATCGCAGCGGCAGGGCTGAACGAGCGGGCCGAGATCAAGTTGATCGACTATCGCGATGTCGAGGGGCAGTTCGACCGGGTCGCCTCGATCGAGATGTTCGAGGCCGTCGGCAAGCAATACTGGCCCGCCTATTTCGACAAGATACACAGCGCGCTGAAGCCTGGCGGGCGGGCGGGGCTGCAGATCATCACCATCGAGGACGCCCTGTTCGAGGAGTACAACGCCCGCACCGACTTCATCCAGAAATACGTCTTCCCCGGCGGGATGCTGCCGTCTGAAGGGCGGTTGCAACCGGTCGTCGAGGCGGCGGGCCTGAGTTGGCAGGGCGTCGAGCGGTTCGGGCTGGACTACGCTGACACCCTGAAAGCCTGGGACCAGCGGTTCCAGGCGGCGTGGGGTGACATCCGCAAGATGGGCGGTTTCGACGAACGGTTCCGGCGGCTGTGGCGGTTCTATCTGGCCTATTGCGAGGCGGGGTTCCGGTCGCAGAGGACGGACGTCATTCAGCTGACCCTGTCGCGGGCCTGACGGCACCCAGCGACTGACGGCAGGCCTCGGCCTCGTCCACCAAAGCCTGGCGCCGGGCGGCGTCCATGCCATCCAGGGTGCGGTAAGGCATGGCCAGGCGGATATTGTCGCGCAGGCGCGGGCGGTTACGCTCCAGAAAGCCCCAGTAGAGGCGGTTGAAGGGGCAAGCCCCCTCACCCGTCTTCGCCTTCACGTCGTAGCGACAGCCGGTGCAGTAGTCGCTCATGCGGTTGATGTAGGCACCGGACGCCGCATAGGGCTTGGTCCCCATGATGCCCCCGTCAGCAAAGGTGGCCATGCCGCGCGTATTGGGCATTTCGACCCATTCATAGGCATCGGCGAAGACGACCATATACCAGTCGTCCACGGCGTCGGGATGCACGCCCAGCAGCATGGCCAGGTTGCCGGTGACCATCAGCCGCTGGATATGATGGGCATAGGCATGGTCGCGCGCCGCGGCGACCGTGTCGGCGACACAGCCCATGTCGGTTTCGCCGGACCAGTAGAACCAAGGCAAGGTGCGGTCGGCGTCGAGGAAGTTGCGGGCGCGGTATTCCGGGACCTTCAGCCAGTAGATGCCGCGTACGAACTCGCGCCAGCCCAGGATCTGGCGGATGAAGCCCTCGACGGCGTTCAGGGGCGCGCGGCCAGCGCGCCACTCGGCCTCCGCGCGGCGGCAGACGTCAAGCGGATCAAGCAGGCCGAGGTTGAGAGCTGACGCGATGAGGCCATGCCACATGAACGGCGCGCCGGCGCTCATCGCATCCTGCCAATCACCGAAGGCCGGCAGGATATCAGTCAGGAAATCGGCGAAGACCGTCTCGGCTTCCTCGGCAGTAGTCGGCCAGCCGAAGGCATCCAGGGTGCCAAAATGATCGGGAAACAGGCGCTCCACATCCGCGATGGCCTCCCGGGTAATGACGTCGGGTGCAATGCGGAGGCGGCGCGGTGGACGCAGGCCGCGCGGCAACTTCTTGCGGTTCTCGGTGTCGAAGTTCCAGCGACCGCCAGCCGGATCCGCGCCGTCCATCAGGATGCCGGTCTCTCGCCGCATCTCGCGGTAGAAGAACTCCATGGTCAGCTGGCGTTTTCCCGTCGCCCAGCGGCGGAACCGCTCGAGCGAACAGAGGAATCTGTCGTCCGCGAGCCGTTTCACGGGCACTCCGTAACGGACAGACCACGCGTTCAGGGCCTGTTCCAGCCGCCACTCGCCGCATTCAGTCATCGTGACGGAATCGAAGGGGCCGGTCGCCAGGGCGCGGCTCAGCTCGCCGGGGATAGAGCCGCTGTTGCCCGGATCGTCGATGCGGATGTATCGCACGCGAACCCCGCGCTTCTGCAACCGGTTGGCAAAGTGGCGCATGGCCGAAAAGGTGATCGCCAGCTTCTGCTTGTGGTGGCGCACATAGGTGGCTTCGTCGTTAACCTCGGCCATCAGGACGACGTCACAGGAGGGGTCGAGATCGCGAAGTGCCGACAGGCTGTTGCTTAGCTGGTCACCCAGAACGAGGCGAAGGCGGGCTGGCGTGTTATCCTTCACCATGCCCGAAGCCTCTCCTCTGATATCGACCGGTGCTCTGGCAGCGCAGCTCGGCGATCCACGCCTTCGCATACTGGACGCCAGTTGGCACCTGGACGGGCGTGACGGCCGGCCGGATTTCGATGCGGAGAGGCTGCCGGGTGCGGTCTTCTTCGATCTGGAGGCCAGCTCGGATCAGCACAGTCCCCTGCCCCACATGGCGCCGTCGCCGAATGCCTTTACCGTGCGGATGGGCAGGCTCGGCATCGCAGATGACGATGATATTGTGGTCTATGACACCGTCGGCATCCGGTCATCGGCCAGGGCATGGTGGATGTTCAAGCTGTTCGGCGCAGTGCAGGTGCGGGTACTGGACGGGGGCCTGCCGAAGTGGCGGGCGGAGGGATTGCCGGTCGAAAGCGGCGTTCGGCCCGAACCGGCTCCGGCCGCCTTTAAGGCGCAGTTTGATCCTGACCTGGTTACAGACATAGGCGGTGTGCGGGACGCGCTGGCGGGTGGGGTCCAGGTTTTGGACGCCCGCGCTGGGGATAGGTTCGCCGGCCGAGCGGCGGAGCCCCGTCCGGGATTGCGGTCGGGTCACATGCCCGGGGCGCTGAGCCTGCCGTTCGCGCAGTTGCTTAATCCTGATGGAACCATGAAGCGCGACGCCGCGCTGGCAACTGCGTTCGGGGATGCGGGGCTGAACCTCGATCAGCCGGTCATCACCACCTGCGGCTCGGGCGTGACGGCGGCGATCCTGAGTCTCGGGCTGGCCGCGTTGGGGCGGACCTCAGCCTTATATGACGGCAGCTGGGCTGAATGGGGGAGCCGCGAGGACACCCCCATCCAAACCGCCTAGGACGCCGGCGGGGCGACCGGCTCCGGACCCGCGTCGTCGGCCGGGACGTCCTTCTCGCCACGAGAAACAACAGTGGCGCAGACCAGGTCGCCGGTGACGTTCAACGTGGTGCGGCACATGTCGAGGAAGCGGTCGACGCCGAGGATCAGCCCGATGCCTTCGGCCGGTACGCCGACCATGACCAGGATCAGAGCGATGACCGGCAGCGAGCCAGCCGGAACGCCCGCCGTACCGATGCCGCCAAGGATGCAGACCAGCATCACCACCAGCTGCTGATGCAGGCTGAGGTCGATGTTGAAGAACTGGGCGAGGAACAGAACCGTCACACCCTCGAACAGGGCGGTGCCGTTCTGGTTTGCGGTGGCACCGACCGTCAGGACGAAGCGCGAGATGCGGCGCGGCAGCTTCAGCTCGGTCTCGGCGACCCGCAGTGACACCGGCAGGGTCGCGTTCGACGACGCTGTGGAGAAGGCCACCACGAAGGGCTCGCGCACGCCGTAGAAAAACTTGAACGGGTTCATGCCGCCCGCGATCCAGACGACCAGCGGATAGACGATGAACATATGGATTGCCATGGCACCCACGGCCACGGCGGCATAGGCGGCCAGCTTCTGCAGCAGGTCCCAGCCGAACACCGCCGCCAGATTGAACATCAGGCAGGCGATGGCGATGGGGGCCAGTTTGATGACCATGTTGATGAGCTTCATCATCACTTCGAACAGGCCCTGCAGCGTTTCCTGCAGGGCGTCCGTAGCCTTCGACTTGGCCATGACCATGCCGATGCCGAAGAACAGGGCGAAGATCATCACCGGCAGAATCTGATTATCGGCCGCGGCGGTGACGACATTGGACGGGATCATGTCGAGGAAGAACTGGCCGGCCTCGATGCTGGTCGGTGCCTTGCCGACGATCGCGGCTGCGCCTTCGGCCCCTTCGCTCAGCAGCTTGGCCGCGAGGGCAGGATCAACCCCGTCGCCAGGACGGAAGTAGTTCACCATGCCCAAGCCGATGCCAACGGCGATGGCCGAGACCACGATCGTGAAGAGCAGGGTCTTGATCCCCGCGCGGCCCAGGGATTTCAGGTCGCCCATCTCGGCCACGCCGATCGCCAGCGCCGAGAAGAGAAGCGGCAAGACCAGCATGAACAGCAGTCGCAGGAAGATCTGGCCGACCGACTGGATGGAATCCATGATCCACGGCGCGATCACCAGACCGTTCAGGTTGACGTAGAGCCCGCCCCCAAGGCCGACCACGAAGCCGAGCAACATCCAGACGTAAAGCGGAATCCCGCCGCGCTTCGTTTCCATGGTTTCCCCCTCAGGCCTTCTTCTTATCTAATGGGCAGGGCGTAGATCAGGCCGCCCGGCCTCGCGTTCCATTGTGCGTTCAATCCGCGTGCGAGGTCGAGAGCCGAATCAGCCCCGATGTTGCGGTCGAAGATTTCACCGTAGTTGCCTTCGGCCTTGATGGCCTGTCTTGCCCATGCGTTGGACAGGCCCAGGGTCTCGCCGAACGCGCCTTCTACCCCCAGCAGTCGGCGCACCTGCGGACTGCGTGAGTCGCGGACCGTGGCGTCCACATTCTGGCGGGTGACACCAAGCTCTTCGGCCATGACAACGGCATTCAGGGTCCAGCGGACGATGGCGGTCCATTGCTCATCGCCGCGGCGAGTGACCGGGCCCAGAGGCTCCTTGGAGATCACGTCTGGCAGAATGGCGTGCTGTTCAGGGTTAGAAAGTGTCGTGCGCGCGGCTGCCAGGGCCGACACATCGGCGCTTAAAGCGTCGCAATCCTCGCGTTCATAGGCCTGACGCGCCTCCTCTTCGCTCCTCAACACCACAGGACGGTATTCAATGCCCCGGGCGCGGAAATAGTCGGCGACGTTCAGCTCGCTGGTAGACGAGCCCTGCACGCAAACGCGAGCGCCGTTCAGCTCGGCCGCACTGTTCAGGTTCAGCGAGCGGCGCACGAGGAATCCCTGGCCGTCGTAGTAGTTCACACCGGCGAAGGCGAAGCCCTGACCCGCATCGCGGGTCATGGTCCAGGATGTGTTGCGCCACAGGACATCGACCGCGCCGCTTTGCAGGGCCTCCAGCCGACGCGCGTTGTTCAGCGGCACGAAGCGCACCCGGTCGGGATCATCGAAGATGGCGGCGGCCAGCGCCCGGCAGAAATCAACGTCGAAACCGCGCCACTGGCCCCGATTGTCGGTAAAGGCGAAACCGACGAGCCCCTCGTGCACGCCACAAGTCAAACGGCCCCGGCGCTTGATGGCCTGCAGCGTAGGGCTGTCGATCTTGCGCGTCGTGACGGCGACGGTTTTGGTCTGGCCGGCGGTGGCGGAAGAATCAGGATCCTCGCGGTCGCGCGGGGCGCAGGCGGACAGGGCCAGCAGCGCCGCCGCGATCACTCCCGCTGCTGCCAGCTTGATCATAGACACCCTCGCGCGACTTGCGCCCCCGCCGCTTTAGAGGCCAGTAGCGGATAATCCGCAACCCGTGAGGCGCTTCATGAGGAAGCATTCGGACCGAACCCGGCTGATCGCCCCCGCCACTGCGCGGGGACGCGGCCGCCGCCCGGTCAGCCCGCCGGTCGAGCGCGCCTCGACCATGCTGAGCGACAACGCCGACGCCATGCGCGATGCGGCACCGGGGCCGGTCTACGGCATCGATGATCTCGGCGCGGCGCTGGCCCTGCGTGAGGCGCTGGCCGACCTGGAGGGGGCGGCGCAGACCCTGCTGGTCCCGTCAGGGCTGGCGGCCGTGACCCTGCCGATCCTGGCGCTGGTGCAGCCGGGGGACGAGGTGCTTACGACCGACGCCGTCTACGGCCCCGTGCGACGGTTCCTGAACCGGCGGATGAAGGCGCAAGGGGTGACGACGGTGTTCCACCCCGCAGACGCGAGCGCCCACCAGATCGAAGGGATGATCACCGAACGCACGCGGCTAGTGCTGATCGAGGCCCCGGCGTCGCTGACGTTCGAGATGCCGGATGTGCCGGCGCTGGCCGCTGCCTGTCGCGCGCGAAGCGTGCTGACGGTCATGGACAACACCTGGGCCGCCGGACTGGCATTCAGGCCTCTGGCGCACGGCGTGGATGTCAGCGTTCAGGCCGTGACGAAGTATGTAGGCGGGCACTCGGACCTCTTGCTGGGTGCGATCTCGACGAAGGATCCTGCTGTGGGCCGGGCCGTGGGGGACGCCATCGAGGATCTTGGCGTGCGCGTGTCGCCCGATGATGCCTGGCTGGCGCTCAGGGGCCTTCGCACCCTGCCGCTGCGTTATGAAGAGCAGGCACGGTCTGCATTGAGGGTCGTGGAATGGCTGCAAGCCCGGCCCGAGGTGGCGCGGGTTCTGTATCCCGCCCTGCCCGGATCGGTCGGGCATGATCTGTGGCGGCGCGACTTCACCGGCGCGGCGTCTCTGTTCGGCGTGGTGATGAAGGGCGGGTCAGAGGCCGCAGCCGTCGCCCTGCTCGACGGCCTGAGCCTGTTCGGTCTGGGCTATTCCTGGGGCGGTTTTGAGAGCCTGATCACCCTGGAGACACACCAGATGCGGGCCCGGAAACATCCGCCAACGCTGGAAGGACCACTGCTTCGGCTCCATGTCGGGCTGGAGGACCCCACCGATCTGATCGCTGACCTCGAAAAAGGGCTCGCGGTCTGGCGCGCCCAGCAGGACTCGAACCTGCAACCGTCCGCTTAGAAGGCGGGTGCTCTATCCGGTTGAGCTATGGGCGCCAAAACCGTGGCTAGGGCAATCATCTCTGCAGCTCAAGCGACGACCGCTCGCGCCGCAAGTTGTGGCTAGCCGCTCAATGCGTCCAGGAAACCTTGCGGCCCGGCGCGAAGTTGTCTGCGTAGGCCTTTAGAATAACGGGCGCTTCCTGTGGTTCATGCAAGCGGAAGGCGATGCCGTGACGTTCGGCGTATTCGATCGCCTCTTCCTTGCTGTCGAAAGTCAGCCGCACCTGGCCATTCATGTCAGTGGAGCCGGTCCAGCCCGTCAGCGGATCGGCGAAACGCGCCGAGGCCGGTTCGAACTCCAGCCGCCAGTCACGGCTCTTGGCCTTGCCCGACTGCATCGCGGTCTTTGCGGGTCTGTAGATGCGGGCAAGGGCCATGGGAGTCTCTCGGCGGTCGATGCGTCGTCTTATAATGCGCCGTCGACGCGCTCAAGAAGTGAGCACTGGCGAACCGAGCGGTAGTCCCAAGGATGATGGTCGGAGTGAGAGGATTCGAACCTCCGACCCTCTGGTCCCAAACCAGATGCGCTACCAGGCTGCGCTACACTCCGGCGGAGCGGTCTGCCAGCAACCGGGCTTCGGTGCAATGCCAGATTAGCCGCCGGGACGGAAGAAGGGGTGCTGCACGGTGTCGCCCGCCTTGACGCCGATCTCGGCCGCGCGCCCGCCTCGGATCTCGACCACGCCAGACGCCGGACCGTTCGACGGCAGGCTCTGGTCCGAATAGGGCTGGGCGTTGGCGGCGATGGAGACGATCTTTCCGTCCTGGCCGACATAGATGATGTCCAGCGAGCTGGGCGTGTTGTGCATCCAGAAACTGCGCTCGGCCACGTCCGGGAATTGGAACAGCATGCCACGGTCATCATCCAAAGGCGGCCGGAACATCATGCCGCGCTGGCGTTCCGGCTCCTCGTCAGCGATCTCGACCATGAACTTGTGTTCGCCGGTCGACGTGACGAAGACCAGTTCTTCCAGCGGACGCCCGGTCGAATCGACCGGGCCACTCTGGGCGCAGGCAGTCAGCATAAGGGCTGCGAGGCCCGCGAGGATCGTGCGTCGGTTGGTCATCATGCTCTACCGCCTTATGGGGCGGGTTCAGCCGCCCGGCTTGATTTCGGCCACCACGAGTCCTTTGGGACCCTCGGCAAACCTGACGGATACGGCATCGCCGGGTAGCAGGTCGTCAAGCCCGCATCGACGCAGCGTCTCCACATGCACGAAGATATCGCCCGGTTCGTTCGCGCGCACCACGAATCCGTACCCCTTGGTGCGATTGAACCATTTGACCGTGGCGGTCTCCAGCGGTCCGCTGGCGTCCGGCGTTTCGCGGCGGGAGCCGGCCGAGGCGCGCAGTCCATCATAGCCCGTGCGACGCACGGGGGCGGACAACGGGTCGCCTTCGCCGATATCGAAGACCTGAGCCACCTGCCAACCCTTGGGCCGCTGCACACAGTCACAGGTGATGGGCGCGCCCTCGTCCGCCGTCTCGCGGCCCGCGTCACGCAGGCTGCTGACATGGAGCAGGATGTCCTTGAGTTCGGTCTGGCCCGGGTCATCGGGCACAATGAAGCCGTATCCCTTGCCGGGATCGAACCACTTCACCTTCCCGACGACGCGCACCGTTGCCGGCGCGTCCAGCCCCTCAAAGTCAGACAACGCACACCCCCTGCCTGCAAAGCTCGCAAGCGATTTCCATTTAACATGGTTCTGTGAACGCTGGAAAAGCGAAAAATGCAGGTTTTCATTCGCGCACGAGGCGAATGCGCGCTGAAATAATCCCCCAAGCGGCGGCAAAGCCCCGTAGCACGGCAAAATCCAGCTGTGGCGCCGCCAGCGCAGAGCAGGATTTTATTGTCAGGAAGGGGCACCCCGCGTGGCAGTCCCTAGGGGAGTCGAACCCCTCTTTTCAGGTTGAAAACCTGACGTCCTAACCGATAGACGAAGGGACCGCTGCGCGAGAGCGGGCGATATAGCCGCCGATTCCGGGCGTTGCAAGGCCCTTAAACGCGTCTCGGATCGTGAATGTCCTCGATCTCGAATTGCACGCCACGGCGGCCGTTCCAGTCATCGGCCTTGAGCCGTCCGACGACGTTCAACCCGCCCTGCCCTGACAAGAGCGCCTCGCCCGACGGCAAGTCGGCGCAACGCCAGGCGATAGCCTTCACTGCGGCCCCGTCCGCGCCTACCAGACGGCAGCGCACATGCCCCCCGTTCATGGTCATGGAATCCCGCGCCTGAACTCCCGACAGGGCGAACAGCGGCTCCGGATTGGCGGGGCCGAAGGGGGCGAGCCGTTCGAAATCCTCGAACAGGCTGCGCGTGGCACCTGACGGATCAATCAGGGCGTCGACCTCGACCCAGTCCAGCGCCACAGCGTCTGCCTGTTCGCCGATCATGCGGTCGTTGAGGAAGTCTCGCAGTGCGTCAATGCGGCCCACTGCGACCGTCAGGCCCGCCGCCATGGCATGGCCGCCCCCGGCCATCAGCAGGCCGCTCTCCCACGCCGCCTGAACCGCCTTGCCCAGGTTCATCCCCGGCTGGGATCGGCCCGAGCCCTTGCCAATGCCGTTGACGGCATCGACGCCGATGACAACAACAGGCTTGCGCCAGCGCTCACGCAGCCGTCCGGCGACGATTCCGACCACGCCGGGGTGCCAGGTCTCGCCCGCCACGACCACGACGGCCGAGCCGTCCTCGTGATGGCCGACAGCCTCGACCTGACCCACGGCGGCATCGGTCGCTTGCCGCTCGATCTCGCGGCGGGCGATGTTGAGGGCGTTCAGCTCCTCGGCCAGCGTGCGGGCCTCGTGCTCGTCCTCGGTAGACAACAGGCGCGCGCCGAGGTCCGACTTGCCGATACGGCCGCCGGCGTTGATGCGCGGCCCGAGAATGAAGCCCGCATGGTTGACCTTTGCTGGTCCGGGCTCGCTGCCCGCGACGGCCAGCAGGGCACGCAGGCCCGTGTTCTTCCAGTCCGACATAACCTTCAGCCCCAGCGCCGTCAGCGCCCGGTTGAAACCGGTCAGCCCGGTGACGTCACAGACCGCGCCCAAGGCTGCGAGATCCAGCCACTGGCGGATGTCAGGTTCCGACGTGTCGGCGAACACTCCCCTCGCCCGCCCCTCGCGGTTCAGGGCAGCCAGCAGAACGAACACCACCCCCGCCGCCGCCAGATTGCCCTGGCCCGAGTTGCAGCCCGGACGGTTCGGATTGACAACCGCCAGACACTGCGGCGGCTCCTCGCGCATCATGTGGTGGTCGATAACCACCACCTTGAGACCGATCGCCGCCGCATGGGCCACCGCCTCATTCGCCGCCGCGCCGCAGTCGACGGTGATGACCAGATCGGCCCCGCGGCTTTTGAGGGTGTCGAACGCCTTGGCGCTCGGCCCATAACCCTCGGTCATGCGGTCGGGGACATAGATGGGAAGGTCGGCACCCAACGCCCGGAACCAGCGCACCAGCAGCGCCGCGCTGGAGGCACCGTCCACGTCATAGTCGGCGAAGACATGGATGCTCTGACCTGCCTGAAACGCATCCAGGATCGCGCCCGCCGCCGTGTCCATATCCATGAAGCTGGACGGGTCGGGGAACAGGGCCTTCAGCGTGGGGGTCAGGAAATCCGCTCCTTGATCCGCCCGCACGCCGCGCGCAGCAAGCGCCCGGGCCAGAAGCTCGCTGAGCCCCTGCCCTTGCATATGCGCACGGATGACGGAGGCATCGGCGGGACGCTGACGCCAGGCACGACCGGAAAGAGAGCGAGAGACGCCCAGAAACGCCTGTGCGTTCCCGCCGTCGGCCATCAGAGCGGGCGGCTGGTGTGGATGCGGCGCACGGTGCGGGTGCTGGAATCCATCACCAGGGTGTGGGTGGTGACGAAGCCGTTTTCGACCTTCACTCCATCCAGCATGGCACCCTTGGTCACACCGGTCGCGGCGAAGATGGCATCCTTGGACACCAGCTCATGCAGGTCATACTTGCGGTCGAAGTCGGTGACGCCGGTGCGGCTGGCGCGGGCGCGCTCCTCGTCATTGCGGAAGATCAGCCGACCCTGGAAGAAACCGCCGACGCATTTCAGCGCCGCCGCTGCCAAAACGCCCTCGGGCGCCCCGCCGGAACCCAGATACAGGTCGATGCCGGTCTCAGGCTCGGCCGTGTGGATCACCCCGGCCACGTCGCCGTCGGTGATGAGCATGACCTTGGCGCCGACCTCGCGCAGGGCCGCGATCAGGTCGGCGTGGCGCGGACGGTCCATGACGCAGACGGTGATGTCGCGCGGCTCGACGCCCTTGGCCTTCGCCAGTGAGCGGACGTTGTCCTGCGGGCTGTTGTCCAGATCGACCGTGCCGACGGGATAGCCCGGGCCGATGGCGATCTTGTCCATATAGGTGTCGGGCGCGTGCAGCATGCCGCCCCCGGGCGACATGGCCAGCACGCACAGGGCGTTGGCCATGGCCTTGGCCGTCAGGGTCGTGCCTTCCAGAGGGTCCAGGGCGATGTCGATGGCCGGGCCTTCGCCGGTGCCGACCTTCTCGCCGATGAACAGCATCGGCGCCTCGTCGCGCTCGCCCTCGCCGATGACGATCTTGCCGTCGATGTCGAGCGCGTTCAGGGCGGTGCGCATGGCGTCGACCGCCAGCTGGTCGGCGGCCTTCTCATCGCCCCGGCCGACCCCGGCGTAGGAGGCGATGGCCGCCAGCTCGGTGACACGGGCAGCGTCGGTGGCGAGGCTCGACGAATAGGGGGCCGATCCGGCCATGGGTCATTCTCCTGAAGCAATGATTCCCGGATTCTCATGTCCGGGCGACAATCGTATGAGGGTCAGCGCCGGGGAACCGGCGGTGGCGCGCGGCCCCGGTCGCGAAGCTGCTGGGCAATGGCGGCGATATCGGCCTGGGTAGCGCGGGTTTCGGGCGCGATCGGCGTGGCAATGACACGGGCGGCGACCTGGCGAGCGAAAGACTCCGAATCCGAAAGCGTCCAGGCGATGCGTGCGGCCTCGCCCTCCAGGGTGGCACCCGAGACATTCAGAGTGTTCACGCGGGCCGCCACCTCGACCGGCTCCGGCACAGACGTCGACGCAGGGAAGTCAGCCCAGCGGGGGTAGTCGCGATTCTCGGCCACGAGGGCGGCGATCCGGGGCTCCAGCGCTGCCGGTTCAGTAGCGGGTCCGCTGGCGGCGCAGGCCGACAGGAGCAGGCCCGACAAGGCCGCCGAGAGGGCGATCACATTTTTGGCGAGCGCTGCGTTCATTTCAGCCCCGGTCTTATGCCATGATCGCCGACGGCGGAAGGGCGGTGCATCGCCCTTGCGACCAATCCTGACCAACTGGAAGCCCCGTCCATGGCCAAGGCCCCGTCGAAATCTCCCGCCGAACCCCGTGTCCCGCGCAAGTCGGGCCGCCCCACGTCGGCCAAACCGCGTCCGCCGAAGGCCGCGAAAGCGAAGGCCGAGCCGAAGCCGAAGCCGGAGGCGACGCCCGAAGCGACCGCCCCTCCCCCGCAGGATGCCTTCGCCTTCCCCGGCGCCGACCAGCGGCAGATGATCGAGACCCTGTCGATGAACCTGGCCAAGGCGGCCATGACGGCCCAGGCCGCCATCGCCGAGGCGGCCCTGAGCCAGGCCGACCGGCCCGCCGCCCTGTCCCCCGACCCGTTCAACATCACCCCGGCCATGACATCGGTGATGACCAGCCTTGCCGCTCGACCTGAGAAGTTGTTCCAGGCCCAAGCCGACCTGTTCAGCCGTTACATGGACCTGTGGGCCACAACGACCCGCCGCGCCTCGGGTGAGGAGCCGCCGGCCCCGCCGTCGGCCGACAAGCGTTTCAAGGACCCGGCCTGGTCCGAAAACCCGATGTTCGATGTGATGCGCCAGTCCTATCTGGTCACCTCGGACTGGATGAACGGGCTGGTCTCGTCGGTCGAGGACGTTGATCCGCGCACCAAGCGTCGCGCCGAGTTCTTCACCAAACTGCTGACTGACGCGTTTTCGCCGTCGAACTTCCTTGCCTCCAACCCCGTCGCCCTCAAGGCGCTTGCGGAAACCAGCGGCGAGAGCCTGGTCAAGGGGATGCAGAACTTTGCCGCCGATCTGGAGCGCGGCCACGGCAAGCTGAAGATCAGCCAGGCCGACTATGAACGGTTCGAGGTCGGCGTGAACGTCGCCACCGCGCCGGGTCAGGTGGTGTGGCGCGATGAGCTGTTCGAGCTGATCCAGTTCGACGCGGCGACGGACAAGCAGCGTGCCATCCCGCTGCTGATCTTCCCGCCGTGGATCAACAAATTCTACATCCTGGACCTCCAGCCCGCTAACTCGATGATCCGCTGGCTGTCGGCGCAGGGGTTCACGGTCTTCGTCTGCTCCTGGGTGAACCCTGACAAGGACAAGGCCGGTTACGGCTTCGACGACTATCTGGAAAAGGGCATCTACCGCGCCGTCGAGAAATCGCTGGAGCAGTCGGGGTCCAAGCGGATCAATACCGTCGGCTACTGTATCGGCGGCACCCTGATGGGAGCGGCTCTGGGACATATGGCGGCCAAGGGCGATGACCGAGTCAGCTCAACCACCTTCTTCGCGGCCCAGCACGACTTCGAACAGGCCGGCGACCTGCTTCTGTTTACTGACGAGCACTGGCTGAACGAGATCGAGCAGCAGATGGACGCGGCCGGCGGCGTTCTCCCTGGCGCGGCCATGGCGGACACCTTCAATGCGCTGAGGGCCAACGACCTGATCTGGTCCTTCTTCGTGTCCAACTACCTGATGGGCAAGGATCCGCCGGCCTTCGACCTGCTGTTCTGGAACGCCGACCAGACGCGGATGCCCAAGACCCTGCACATGAACTACCTGCGCAGCATGTATGGGGCGAACAAGCTGGCGAAGGGCGAGTTCGAGATCGGCGGGGTCCGCATCGACCTGTCGAAGGTGAAGACGCCGCTCTATTTCCAGGCCTCCAGAGAGGACCACATCGCGCCGATGAACTCGGTCTACCGCTCGGCGCGGCTGTATGGCGGGCCGGTGACCTACACCCTGGCCGGGTCGGGCCATATCGCGGGCGTGGTGAACCCGCCGTCGGCGAAGAAGTACCAGCACTGGACCAACGACGCCCTGCCCGAGACCCTGGTGGAATGGCAGGCCGGAGCGAAGGAACATCCCGGCAGCTGGTGGGAGCACTGGGCCGCTTGGCTGCATGAAAAGTCTGGTGACTGGCGCGACGCCCGCGATCCGCTAAAGGGTCCGCTGCAGCCGCTCGAACCGGCCCCCGGCAGCTATGTGAAGGTCAAGTCTTGAAGCGTATCGAACCCAATCTGCTGCTGGCCGTGGCCACGGCTTTCGCCCTGATGCTGATGGTCGTGACCGCCAGCCTTTCCGCCCCGATGATGACGGCGCTGAAGTATGTCGGCCTGGCCATCGCCTGTTCGGCGGGTTTCGTGCTGCTGAACAAGGCCTTCATGGCGGCGCGCAAGCGCAAGCCGCGCGTTCTGATCAGCGCCGAGCATCCCGGCGTGGTGATCCTGGCCGCGATCTTCCCGATGGTGGTGCTGCTCTCGTCCGTGCTGCCGCTACTGGCCCCCACGGCGGACTATGGCTTCATGATCATCATCGCCGCGGTGTTCACGGGGCTGACAGCGGAATCTGCGCTGGAGGCACGGCGCAGGGCGGCTAACCCGGAATAAACCTCAACGCAGCGCCGTTGTTGCAGTAGCGCTTGCCCGTCGGGCGCGGGCCGTCATCGAACACATGGCCCTGATGACCGAGGCAGCGGGCGCAGTGGTACTCCGTGCGCGGCACGCCGATGGCGTAGTCGGTCTTGGTGCCGATATGCTCGGGGTTCACCTGCCAGAAGCTGGGCCAGCCAGTGCCTGAGTCGAACTTCCACGCCGAGATGAACAGCGGCAGGTCACAGCCGAGACAGACATAGGTGCCGCTGCGCTGCTCGTCATTCAGCGGACTGGTGTACGGCCGCTCGGTCGCCTCATGCCGCAGCACGTCATAGCTCAGCCCCGGCAGCCGCTCACGCCACTGGGCGTCTGTGATGCGGCGAATAGGCGAGCCGGCGAAGCGGCTATCCTGTGCCGAAGATGCGCCGGGCGAACAGGCCCCGGCTACGAGGGCGCTGGCACCGAGCAGGAGGTGACGGCGATGGAGATGGGTGTGGGTCATGGCTGTCTATACGACGGCGGAGACGCGGAAGTTTCAAGTCCCTCACCTTCTCTCCTCCGGTCAGAAGGGTCAGGTCAGCCCGGTACGCTCATCCAGCCCCAGCATCAGGTTCAGGTTCTGAACCGCCGCGCCGGACGCGCCCTTGCCAAGGTTGTCGAGCAGGGCCACCAGTCGGGCCTGTTCGCCGTCGCGGTCACCGAAGACGTGCAGGCGCAAGCGATTGGTGCCGTTCAGCCCCTCGGGCGAGATGCCGGTCATGGCGTCGGTGTCGTCCAGCTCCGCGACCTCGACGAAGCGATGGTCATCATAGGCCTCGACCAGGGCACCGTGGATGACCTCGATGGACGGCGACGATGGCAGGGCGGACAGGTGCAGCGGAACCTCGACCAGCATCCCTTGGCGGTAGGCGCCGACGGCGGGGGCGAAAATGACGGGCCGCGACAGGCCGGCGTGCTTCGTCATCTCCGGCACATGCTTGTGCATCAGCGACAGGCCATAGGCGCGGAACGGTGGCGCGCCCTCCCCGCCCTCGAACTCGGCGATCATGCTCTTGCCGCCGCCGGAATAACCGCTGACCGCGTTGACGGTCATCGGATGGTCCTTCGGGATCAAACCCGCGCGCACCAGCGGCGCGACCAGGCCGAGGAAGCCGGTGGGATAGCAGCCAGGATTCGACACCCGCTTTGACCCCGCCACCGCCTCACGCTGGCCCGGTGCCAACTCCGGAAAGCCATAGGTCCAGCCCGGCGCGACCCGATAAGCGGTCGAGGCGTCGATGACCCGCACGTCCGGGTTCTCGATCATCGCCACGGCTTCCCTTGCCGCATCATCGGGCAGGCACAGGATCACCGCATCCGCCGCATTCAGCGCCTCGCGCCGCGCCTGCGGATCGCGCCGCCGTTCGCCGAGCAGGATGAGCTCCAGATCCCCGCGCGCCTCCAGCCGCTCGCGGATCTCCAGCCCTGTGGTCCCGGCCTCGCCGTCGATGAAGATGGTGTGGGTCATTGCGATGATATCGACGCCAGGATCGCCGCTCCTTTCCATACCGCGACATAGGCACCCAATCCGGCCATCACGAGGTGGCCGCCGATCAGAAACCAGAATGTCACCGGCTTTTCACTGCGACGGACATCCCACATCTGCACTGAACTCTTTTGGAAACATTGCGCGCGCCATGCCGCAACGACGTCCCTCAAGCTCGTCCAGGTCAGAAACGCGCCGAGGGCCAGAAGAACGAGGTCCTGCCAGTGCATGATATGCCTCCTGATTGCAGCCAGAGAAAAAGGCGCCCCGGGTTGCCCCGGAGCGCCTTTGAAATCCAAGTCGCGGTTGTGATTAACGCTTCGAGAACTGGAACGAACGGCGGGCCTTGGCGCGGCCGTACTTCTTGCGCTCGACGACGCGGCTGTCGCGGGTCAGGAAGCCGTGCGGCTTCAGAACCTTGCGCAGCTCCGGCTCGAAGTGCGTCAGGGCGTGCGACAGGCCATGGCGGATGGCACCGGCCTGGCCCGACAGGCCCGAGCCCTCGACGGTGCAGATCACGTCATACTGGGTCGCGCGGTCGGAGACGGTCAGCGGCTGGGCGATCATCATTCGCAGGATTTCGCGGGCGAAATACTGCATCTGATCCTTGCCGTTGATGGTGATCTTGCCCGTGCCGCGTTGCAGCCAGACGCGCGCGATAGCGTTCTTGCGCTTGCCGGTCGAATAGGCGCGGCCCTGGGCATCCAGCTTCTGGACGTAGACGGGGGCTTCGTTCTCGGTGCCCATGCCCTTCAGGGCGTCAAAGCCGGTCAGGCCGGCGTCGGTGGTCACATCGGTCATGATCAGACGCTCCGGACGTTCTTGGCGGACTTCGACGCGAAGTCGATCGTTTCCGGCTGTTGGGCTTCGTGGCTGTGCGTGGCACCGGCGAACAGGCGCAGGTGCGTCATCTGCTTGCGGGCCAGCGGGCTTTCCTTCGGCAGCATGCGCTCGACGGCCTTTTCAAGGACGCGCTCGGGGAAGCGGCCGCCCAGCACCTTGGCCGGGGTTGTTTCCTTGACGCCGCCCGGGTGGCCGGTGTGGCGGTAGTAGACCTTGTCGGTGTTCTTCTTGCCGGTGAACACCACCTTGTCGACGTTGGTTACGACGACATAGTCGCCGCAATCCACGTGCGGGGTGTAGGTCGGCAGGTGCTTGCCGCGCAGACGGTTGGCGATGAAGGTCGCGAGGCGGCCCACCACGACGCCTTCGGCATCGATGTGAATCCACTTCTTCTCGACCTCGGCCGGCTTCAGCGCGACCGTTGTGCTCTTCAGCATCGGTAGGTTCCTGGGGAAGGTGACGGGTCCCGAACCGGCTGGTCCGAGCGGAAGGCGCGCTGATAGAGCACTCAGAGCGGTGCGTCAATGCGTAGAGTCACCCCCATATTCCCGCACCGCATTGATAATACGCACAATTATCGAAACGGTATTAAAATACCTCATCATTCTACGTCCCTTGAACCGTCACAGAACGATGATGACCGCCCCGGGCAGCCCCGGCATAAGCGGCGTAGCATTATCTGGAGTCCTCAATGCGCATCCTCCGCCGCGACGTCCTCTCCACCGGCGCCGCCGCCCTGGCCTTCACCGGCCTGGCCCGCAACGTCCACGCCCAGACCGCGCCGGAGGCGGAGACCTATATCAACGAGGTTCCCGGCTACGGCCCTCTGATCAGGGATCCGAACGGCCTGTTCGACCTGCCGGAGGGGTTCGAATACCAGGTCATCTCCCAGGGCGGCGAGACGATGGACGACGGTCTGCTGGCTCCAGGCCAGTTCGACGGCATGGGCTGCTTTCCGCTGGAAGGCTCGCAGGTCGCCCTGGTGCGCAACCACGAGCTGACGCCGAAGTCGCGGACCCATTTCAACTGGGGCCCCGGCGGCTTCAACCAGGAAAAGCTGCATCTGCTCGACGCGTCCAAGGCCTATGACACCTACAAGGACGGCAGCGTCCTGCCAGGCGGCACCACGACCCTGATCTACGACCTCGAGACCCGCCAGACGGTCCGCCAGTTCCTCAGCCTCGCCGGTACGGCAACCAACTGCTGTGGCGGTGCAACCCCCTGGGGTAGCTGGCTGACCTGCGAAGAGACCGAGGCAGCCCCTGCCATCGAGAACGTCAACAAGGATCACGGTTACGTTTTCGAGGTGCCGGCCACGGCGACCGGCCTGGTCGACCCCGTGCCGCTGAAGGCGATGGGCCGGTTCGAGCATGAGGCCGTCTGCATCGATCCGCGGACCGGCATCGCCTATCTGACCGAGGACAAGGAAGACGGCCTGTTCTACCGCTTCATACCGAACGTCCCGGGCCGGCTGGCCGAAGGCGGCAAGCTACAGGCAATGGGCATCAAGGATGCGCCCGGGATCGACACCTCGAACAACGAAACGCTGGTCTGGTCAGTCGGCGACTGGCGCGAGGTGGTGTGGTTCGACCTCGACGATGTCGAAAGCCCCAGGGGCGACCTGCGCATGCGCGGCCGGGCCGCGGGCGCTGCCATCTTCAACGGTGGCGAAGGCATCCATTTCTCTGATGGCGAGATGTATTTCACGCTCAAGGACGGCGGCCCGATCAAGCGCGGCCAGATCATGCGCTACTATCCGTCTCTCGATGAGGGCAAGCGCGGCGAACGCCGCCGCCCGGGTCGCATCCAGCTGTTCCTCGAGTCGCTTGACGAGAAAAAGATGAACATGGGCGACAACCTGACCGTCGCGCCGTGGGGCCATCTGATCGTCTGTGAGGACAACTACTCGGCCCAGATCCGGAACCACCTGAAGGGCGTAACCCCGGGCGGCAAGCTTTATACGATTGGTCGGAACGTGTTCCAGGGCAACTCCGAATTGGCCGGGTGCTGCTTCTCGCCGGACGGAAAGGTGTTGTTCGTCAACATCCAGTTCCCGGGCATCACCCTGGCGATCCGCGGACCTTGGGAAAGCGTCCGGGGCACCTGAGCGACGATCAGACGCGGGGGCCCGAGCTGAATAGCCGCCCCTGCGACCGCCGCACCAGCCAGAGGTTTATCGTCGCGGCCGCCAGCACAAGCACCGCCCCCGCCTGATGCATCGTGCCAAGCCAGATCGGCACGGCGTGGATCAAGGTGACGATCCCCAGCGCCGCCTGCGCCCACAACAGACCCGCGATGAGGAACGCCGAGGCACCCAGCCCTTCGGCAAGCCGCCAGCGCCAGGCCTGAATCGCATAGGCCGTGCCGCCAATCAGCAGCGCATAGGCCCAGATGCGGTGATTGAACTGAACCAGGGCCTGGTCATGCAGGAACGCCAGTGCGCCCTTTGACCAGTCCACGGCCGGACCAATCGCTCCGTTCATCATCGGCCAGTCCGTATAGACGAAGCCCGCCTTTGCCCCGGCCACCAGACCGCCCAGCAGGCATTGTGCGAAGACCGCGACCAGCAGCACCGCTGCGGCGCGGGTCCAGACGACCGGCGAACGGGTGTGCGACTCGCCGTTCAGGGCCTCCAGTCCGGTCCAGACAAGTCCCATGAAGATGAGCAGCGCGAGGCCCAGGTGGACGGTCAGCCGCTCCGGGGCCACATCGACGCGTTCTGACAGACCGCTGGTGACCATCCACCAGCCGATCAACCCCTGAAGGCCGCCGAGAACCAGTAGCACCGCACAGCGCCAGATCAGCCGGTCGGGCATCGCGGCACCCGCGAAGATCGACCGCGCGGGCAGCAGACGGAACAGCATGAAGGTCAGGAACGGCACGGCGAAGGCGACGCCGATCAGCCGCCCCAACAGCCGGTGCGCCCATTCCCACCAGAAAATGCCCTGGAACTCCGCCAGGCTCATGCCTGCGTTGACCTGCTGGTATTGCGGGATGGCCTTGTACTTCTCGAAGGCCTCCATCCAGTCAGCCTGCGTCATCGGCGGGATCGCGCCGAGGATCGGCTTCCACTCGGTAATCGACAGGCCAGATCCGGTCAGACGTGTCG
>JBKBJW010000001.1:0-281087 GCA_046294385.1 Brevundimonas sp.
GACGACAGTCCGCCCATCAGGACGGCGACGTGGGTTTCGGCAGGGCTGCGGGACATGGCGGGCTCGCGAACAGACAGACGCCCTTCATGCCTCGTTGAGGTTTACGCCGGGTTTACCAATCGAAATTTCTCAAGAGGCGCGCCCGATCCGCTTGATCTCCCAGTCCAGCTGCACGCCGGTCTTGGCCAGCACGTCCGCGCGCACCGCCTCGCCCAGCCCCTCGATGTCGGCGGCGGTGGCCTCGCCCGGGTTGATCATGAAGTTGGAATGCAGCTCGCTGAACATCGCGCCGCCGCCGGTCACGGCATGCAGCTTCCCACGCCAGCCCGCCTCGTCCACCAGCTTCCACGACGAATGTCCCGGCGGGTTCTTGAAGGTCGATCCGCCGGTCTTTTCGCGGATCGGCTGGGTCTGCTCGCGCCGGGCCGTGATCTCGTCGATGCGTGCCTTGATCTCTGCCGGATCGCCCGTCTGGGTTTCAAACAGGGCGGACAGCACAATCAGGTCGCTACGCTCGTGGAACACGCTGTGGCGGTAGGTATAGCCGAAGCCGTCCCCGCCAATCAGGAAGCTATTGCCCTCACGGTCCATCACGTTCGCCGTGGCGATCACCATCGAGGTGTCCGAGCCATAGCATCCGGCATTCATGACAACGGCACCGCCGACCGTTCCGGGCACGCCCGCATAAAACTCCAGCCCGGCGATGCCGGCCTCCGCCGCCTTCCGCGCCAGGATCGCGTCCGGGACCGCAGCGCCTGCTGAGATGCTGATGGAGTCCACGACCTGGACCTGATTGAACCCCCGCGCCAGACGGATCACCACGCCCTCGACCCCGCCATCGCGGATGATGACGTTCGACCCGACACCCAGAACCGTAACCGGCACGCCCGGATCCAACGCCTTCAGAAAGTCCGCCAGGTCGTCCGCGTCCGCCGGAATGAACAGCGCATCCGCCGCCCCGCCCACCCGGAACCAGGTGTAGGGCCCCAGCGGCTCGTCCCGCAGCAGCTTGCCGCGGATGACGGGGAGAGAGTCACTCCAGCTCATAGTGCGAAAAAGCCCTCGATCTGTTTGGTTCGATCAGCGTTCCTTGCGGCCTGTCGCTGCGCCCATGTCGTCGAAAGTAGGCCCAGCATCGCCTCCTGAATGCGGCTGACCTCGCGATGAAGGACCAGCGCGCGCTCTCGTATTTCAGCGACCGGCAAGTTGGCCATAGCCTGAAAATCTTCGACTGACGCTGGCGATGCCTCGTCGGAAACCTGCTCCGAGGCCATTCGCTCAGTCACCCGCACGAACACCTCTTCCATGACAACGTCAGGATCAGCGCTTTCGACCAGCTGATCGGTCATATCCTTCTCGCTGTAGGTCAGGACGTACGCGGCGCGCTCCGAAAGGCTGATCCTCAGCCCACCGACGTCCGGGCCTCCGCAAGACGGTAGCACCTCGGCCCGTGCCTCAATGACGGCCGCCAGCCGCTGCAACTCCGCGCAGAACTCCGGCAAGGACTGCGCGTCGATCACCCCAGCGCCTCCAGCTGCCCCGGCAGGGCATAGGCCCAGGTCGTGATGTCGCCGGCGCCGAGCAGAACGACCAGATCCCCCGCCTGCGCCTCCGCCGCGATCACCCCCGCCAGGGCCGCAGGGCCTTCCAGGACGGCGACCGAACGGTGGCCGAAGCGGCGGATGCCGTCGGCCAGCGCATCCTTGTCCACGCCCTCGATCGGCTGTTCGCCCGCCGCATAGACGTCGGCCACGATGACCGAGTCCGCGTCGGAGAAGCAGGTCGAGAAATCCTCCATCAGGTCGCGCAGCCGGGTGAACCTGTGCGGCTGGACCACGGCGATCACGCGGCCCTCCGCAACCTGACGGGCGGCCTTCAGCACGGCGGCGATCTCGACCGGGTGATGGCCATAGTCGTCGACGATGCGCACCCCGCCCACGACACCCGTGGTGGTGAAGCGCCGCTTGACCCCGCCGAATCCGGCCAGCCCGGCCTTGATGGCCTGATCCGACACATCCAGCTCGCGCGCCACGGCGATGGCCGCCAGGGCGTTCGAGACATTGTGCCAGCCCGCCATCGGCAGGTGCAGCCCCTCGATCACGCTGCTGTCGCCCATGACGACGTCAAAGCGGCAACCGTCGGGCGCCATCTCGACGTTCTCGGCCCGCACCATCGCCTGGGGGTTCAGCCCGTATGTCACCAGACGCCGGTTATCGATCTGGGCGACCAGCTTCTGCACCTCGGGATGATCGAGGCAGACGGCGGCGAAGCCGTAGAAGGGGATGTTCTCCACGAAGTCGCAGAACGCCTTGCGCACCCCGTCGAAGTCGCCCCAGTGATCAAGGTGCTCCGGGTCGATATTGGTGACGATGGCCACGGTGGATTTCAGGCGCAGGAAGCTGCCGTCGCTTTCGTCGGCCTCGACCACGATCCAGTCGCCGTCGCCGACCTTGGCGTTGGTGCCATAGGCATTGATGATCCCGCCGTTGACCACCGTGGGATCGAGTCCCCCGGCGTCCAGCACCGCCGCGACCATTGAGGTCGTCGTGGTCTTGCCGTGGGTGCCACCCACCGCAATCGAGAACTGCAGCCGCATCAGCTCGGCCAGCATCTCGGCCCGGCGGACCAGCGGGATGCGCCGCTCACGCGCGGTCTTCAGCTCGGGATTGTCCGCCTTGACCGCCGTCGAATAGACCACCGCCGACACGCCCTCGCCGATGTGCTCGGCGTCGTGCCCCAGGAAGATCCGCGCGCCCAGCTTCTCCAGCCGTTCGGTGTTCGCCGACGACTTGGCGTCGGACCCCTGAACCGAATAGCCGATCTTCAGCATGATCTCGGCGATGCCGCTCATGCCGATCCCGCCGATACCGACGAAATGCACGGGGCCGAGGTCAAACGGGACGGGGCGAAGGCGAGCGATCATGGGGGCGGCTTAGCAAGGGTCATGCAGGAATGCACGACCCCCTGTCTCCTCCCCGTTCGCGCTTGCGAATGGGGAGGGGGACAGCCGGGCGATTCAGCCCGGGGGTGGAGGGGTGACTCCGTCGGGTGTGATTGTTGCCCCGCGCAGCGGGTTCATCACGAAGAGCACGAAGGGAAGCACAGAGGGCACAACGGGGCCGGAGCCCTTGGCCGCGCGTAGCGCCTTCATTCATGACGCCGGTGAAGGTCGCACGCCTGCGGCGCTTCAGGCGCGATGCCTTCGTGTTCTTTGTGATCTCTTCGTGCCCTTTGTGACGAACCTTCCCCTGCCGGCCGGCGCCACATTGAATCCGCCAACTATGCGCGCTCAGCAATTCAGCCCGTTGTAATTGCACACGAACAGGTTTTCTCGAGCCGCTGAACGCGCCCTGGTCCCCGGCTCCTCTATAATCGCGCCTCGCATCAGGTCAGCTGGAGAAAAACAGGGATGTTTTGGCGGGACCGCCACCGCTCAAAAGGCCAACCCACTGAAAAACAACAATTCAGGTGTCAGTGTTTGTCAGTTGTCAGTCCGATTCAGACTGACAGACACCGACAACTTCAGTTTGGCGGGATGGCGGGATTTGGCGGGATGGCGGTCCTGAATTCCCGCCACATCCTGCTGACGGCTCCCATCCGTAACCGCCCCTTAACCGCGATGATTCACCACTCGGTTCCTGAATCCAGCCGGGGCCGCCTCTTCATGTCCGATCTTCCCATCGACACCGTCCTGCGCGGCGACTGCATAGAGCAGCTGCGCGCCCTGCCGGACGCCAGCGTCGACATGGTCTTCGCCGACCCGCCCTATAATCTCCAGCTGGGCGGCGACCTGCTGCGGCCGGACAACAGCCTGGTCGATGCGGTCGATGACGACTGGGACAAGTTCGACAGCTTCGCGGCCTATGATGCCTTCACCCGCGACTGGCTGAAGGAATGCCGCCGGGTGTTGAAGCCCGAGGGCTCGATCTGGGTGATCGGCAGCTATCACAACGTCTTCCGCCTCGGCACGGCGATCCAGGACCTGGGGTTCTGGGTGCTGAACGACATCATCTGGCGCAAGTCCAACCCGATGCCGAACTTCAAGGGCACGCGCTTCACCAATGCCCACGAGACCCTGATCTGGGCCGCCCGGTCGCGCGATCAGAAGCGCTATACCTTCAACTACGACGCGTTGAAGGCCTTCAACGAAGACACCCAGATGCGCTCGGACTGGACATTCGCCCTGTGCACAGGCGAGGAGCGGATCAAGGACGCCGAAGGCAAGAAGGCGCATCCGACCCAGAAGCCCGAAGCCCTGCTGCACCGTGTGCTACTGGCCGCGACCAAGCCGGGCGACGTCGTGCTGGACCCCTTCTTCGGCACCGGCACCACGGGAGCCGCGGCCAAGCGCCTTGGCCGCCACTTCGTCGGCATCGAGCGCGACGAGGGCTATGCCCAGGTGGCCGAGAAGCGCATCGCCGCCGTCGTCCCCGCCGCGCCCGAAGACCTTGCTGTCATGGGCTCCAAGCGTTCCGAGCCCAAGGTGCCTTTCGGCGCTCTGGTCGAGGCCGGCCTGCTGCGTCCCGGCGACCGCCTGTACTGCCCCAAGGGCGAGCGCGAGGCCCGCGTCCGCGCCGACGGCTCGCTGGTCTCCGGCGAGCTCAGCGGCTCGATCCACAAGATGGGTGCCCTGTTCGAGAACGCCCCCGCCTGCAACGGCTGGACCTACTGGCGTTTCAAGTCCGACACCGGCCTGCGCTCGATCGACACCCTGCGGGCCGAGGTCCGGGCGGGGATGCAGTAACCCCCGTTCCGCAAGGAACTCATTGCATCTGCGAAGGTTCTGACTCCAGCGCCTGCTGGGGCGCCGGAGCCTTGCACCATGAAGATCGCCCAGGTCACGCCCCTGTATGAGGCCGTGCCTCCGAAGCTCTACGGCGGCACCGAGCGGGTGGTCGCCCACCTGACCGACGCCCTGGTCGAGCTCGGCCATGATGTGACCCTGTTCGCCGGTGCCGACGCCCGGACCCGCGCCCGGTTGGTCCCGGTCCGGGATCAGGCCATCCGGCTGGACCCTTCGCCGCTGAAGTCGGATCTGGCCGCCCACATGACGATGCTGTCCGAGGTGCTGAAGCGCGCCGACCAGTTCGACGTGATCCACTTCCACACGGACATGATCCACTTCCCCTTCTTTTCGGCCCTCGCCGACAAGACCATAACCACCCTGCACGGTCGGCTCGACATGAAGGACCTGCCCAGCGTCTACGAGCGCTGGAGCCAGTTCGGGCTCGTTTCGATATCTGACGACCAGCGCCGGCCCCTGCCCTTCGGCAACTGGAAGGCCACCGTCCATCACGGCATGCCCGCCGATCTCTATCGCTTCTCGCCCAGGTCCAGCGGCTACCTCGCCTTCCTCGGCCGCATATCGCCCGAGAAACGGCCAGACCGAGCCATCGAGATCGCCACCAAGCTGGGCAAGCCGCTGAAGATCGCGGCCAAGGTCGACGCCGCCGACAAGGTCTATTGGGAGACGGCCATCAAGCCGATGGTCGACGGCAATCCCCTGATCGAGTTCGTCGGCGAGATCGGCGACCACCAGAAGTCCGCCTTCCTCGGCGGCGCCGAGGCCCTGCTGTTCCCCATCGACTGGCCCGAACCCTTCGGCCTGGTGATGATCGAGGCCATGGCCTGCGGCACGCCCGTCGTCGCCTTCCGCTGCGGCTCGACCACCGAGGTCATTGAGGACGGCAAGACCGGCTTCCTTGTCGATACGCTGGAACAGGCCGTGGCCGCCGCCGGACGGGTCGGCCAGCTGGACCGCGAGGCGATCCGCGCCCGGTTCGAGCTGCGCTTCTCGGCCACGGCGATGGCCCGGTCCTACCTCGACGTCTACGGCGGCCTTCTGGCCCGCCGGCCCTTCGCCGAGGAGCCCCTGCTGGAGGTGGTCACGCCGATCCGGCCGCTCGACGAAGACCGCAGCTTCGCCTCCATCGCCTGAACCCAAAGCCGTCCCAGCCATTAGGTTGGGAAGCTTGAGCGCAGGACCCGGCATGGACGACGCCTATACGGTGCAGACAACAGCCCTCGAGGCCGGCGAGCCCGAGGGCTTCGAGCAACTCCAGGCGCTGAAGGACGGCGACCTGTTCCTGGTCGCCGACGGCTGGGGCGACCTCAAGGAAGGCGCCGACGGCCTCTTCTTCCGCGACACCCGCATCCTGTCGCGCCTGACCCTGAAGGTCGGCGCCGCCCGGCCCTCACGGCTCAGCTCGGGCGTGTCGCGGGACAACGTGGCCTTCACCTGCCATGGCACCAACCGGCCGCTGCCGCCGATGGGCGGCCATTCGGCCCCTGCCGGCGTGATCCACATCGAGCGCCGCCGCTTCCTGCGTGCTGGCCGCCTCTTCGAGCGTGTGCGCCTGTCCAACCACGGCATCGAGGATGTGCTGGCCCCCGTCGCGATCGAGTTCGCCGCCGACTTCGCCGACATCTTCCAGGTGCGGGGCACGGTCCGCCCGAAGCGCGGCGCGCTCCACCCTCCCACCGACGACGGCCGCCGGGTCCATTTCCGCTACACCGGGCTGGACGCGGTCGAGCGAACCAGCTGCCTGTCGTTCTCGGAACCACCGGCTCGCCTGACCACCGGTCGGGCCGACTTCATGTTCAGCCTGCCACGGGGCAAGCGCGTCGACCTTTACCTCGAATGCGGTGCCGACAGCTGCGAGGTTCCGTCCGAACAGCGCTGGCGCATCGCCAACATTGAGTCGCGCCTGGCCATGCGCGCCCGGCGTCGTCGGGGTGCCAGCGTGCGGGGTCCGCGCAGCCCGCGCTTCAACGAGTGGCTGGACCAGTCGCGGGCCGACGTGGCCCTGCTGACCACCGACCTTCCCACCGGCCCCTACCCCTATGCCGGGACGCCCTGGTTCTCGACGCCGTTCGGTCGCGACGGGATCATCTGTGCCTGGCAGATGCTGTGGCTCGACCCCTCACTGGCCAAGGGGGTGCTGACCTACCTCGCCTCGCGTCAGGCGACGGAGGTCTCGGCTTTCATGGACGCCCAGCCAGGCAAGATCATGCACGAGACCCGCGGCGGCGAGATGAGCGCGCTGGGGGAGGTTCCGTTCGGCCTCTACTACGGCGGTGTCGACACCACCTGCCTGTTTGTTGCCCTGGCCGGTGCCTACGCCCGCCGCACAGGCGACCTTGAGACCATCCGCGCCCTGTGGCCGAACCTGATCGCTGCCTGCGACTGGATGCGGACCTGGGGCGACAGCAACGGTGACGGCCTGATCGACTACGCCCGCGCGGCCGAGACAGGCCTCTCCAATCAGGGCTGGAAGGACTCGTTCGACTCCATCTTTCACGCCGACGGCCGCTTCCCGAAGGGCCCGGTCGCCCTGCTGGAGGTTCAGGGCTACGCCTTCGCCGCCTGGCGAGCGATGGCTGATCTGTCGGAGCTGACGGGACAAGCCGGCGCCGCCGACTGGACCGCCCGCGCCGAGACCCTCCGCACCCGGGTCGAGGACCAGTTCTGGATGGAGGACGAAGGCTTCTACGCCATCGCGCTGGACGGCGACGGCCAGCCTTGCCGCAGCATCGCATCGAACGCCGGGCACCTGATGTTTACCGGCCTGCCCTCCGCCGACAGGGCGACGACGGTAACGAAGCGGCTGCTGTCGGCCGAGTTCCATAGCGGCTGGGGCTTGCGAACGCTGGCGATCGGGCAGGCCCGCTTCAACCCGATGAGTTACCACAACGGCTCGGTCTGGCCCCACGACACCGCCCTGGCCGCCGCCGGCATGGCCCGCTACGGCGAGCGCGACTCGGTGGCCCAGCTGCTGGGCGAGATCTATGCCGCCGCCGCCCACTTCCGCCTGCGCCTGCCCGAGCTGTTCTGCGGTTTCGCCCGCGAGGCGGGCGAGCCGCCCATCGCCTATCCGGTCGCCTGCCTCCCCCAGGCTTGGGCGGCTGGGTCGGTGTTCCTGATGCTTCAATCCGCGCTCGGCGTCCGCATCGACGCCATCGAGGGCGTGGTCGAGATCGACAATCCTACCTTGCCGCCGGGCATCGACCGTCTGACGGTCTCAAACCTGCGGGTCGGCGCCGCCGTGCTGGACCTCGTCTTCCAGCGCATCGACGGGCATGTGGTTGTCGCCCCGGCGCGCCGCAGCGGCGAGGTCAGGGTGCGGACACTGCGTTGAGGGCCTTCCTGAAGACGCTGGGCAGGCTTCGCCGTGCGGCGTCCAACGGGGTCCAAATGAAGTCGCCCTCACCCGTCGCCATCCGCACCGTCAGGGTCAGGGCAAAGTGGGTGAAGACGTGCTCAACCACGCCGACCTCGAACCAGTCGGCCATGACCGGCGGCGCGGCCTCCTCAGCCTCTGCAGCCCAATCCGTCGTCGGCAGGCCCAGCATCCCGCCCAGAAGACCCTTGTCCGGCCGCCGGACCAGCGCCACCCGCCCCTGCCCGTCCAGCAGCACCCAGGCCACGCCCTGCCGCCTCGGCCGCTCGGCCTTCTTCGTCTTCAGCGGATACCGCTCCGGCGTCCCCGACCGGAACCCGGCGCAGAAGCCGGTCAGCGGACATAACTCGCACAACGGCCGCCCCGGCCGGCAAACCGTCGAGCCCAGGTCCATCAGCGCCTGCGCCCAGTCGCCGGGCCGGTCGTCCGTGACCAGCGACGCCGCCAGACGCTTCAGTTCAGGCTTTGCCGCCGGCAACGGCGTCTCCACCGCGAACTGCCGGGCCATGACCCGCTCGACATTGCCGTCCACCACATTGGCCGCCCGGTCGAAGGCGATGCTGACCACGGCTGCAGCAGTGTAGGCACCTACCCCGGGCAGAGCCAGCAACGCTGACTCCGTGTCCGGGAACACACCGCCATGCTGCTCAGCCACCGCCCGGGCACAAGCCAGCAGGTTGCGGGCGCGGGCGTAGTAGCCCAGGCCCGCCCAGGCGGCCATGACGTCGGCGTCGGCTGCGGCGGCCAGATCCTGAACCGTCGGCCATCGCGCGGTGAAGGCATGGAAATAGGGCGTCGCGTGCGGGACCGTGGTCTGTTGCAACATCACCTCGGACAGCCACACCCGATAGGGATCCGGGCGCTCGTTGGTCCCGGGCGGCGAGCGCCAGGGCAGCGCTCGCGCATGGGTGTCGTACCAGTCCAGCAGGGCTCGGCGCGGCTTGGCTACATCGGGCGGGACGGACGGCATCGCGATGGCTATAAACGAGGAATGCGCCGCACGCTTCCCACAGACGCCGAGGTCCGCGAAATCCTGTCGCGCCGCCGCACGCGACCCATGCCCCGACCCGCTCCACGCGCCGGTCGTGCGCTGCAGGGCCTGATCAAGGAACTGGATGAGCGGTTCGGGCGTGGATCTTCGGCGCTGGAGCCCCGCTGGCGCGAAATCGTCGGCGACCGGCTTGCCGGGGTCAGCCGCCCGCAGAAGCTCACCAAGGGCCGCGACGGTCAGGGCGGAACGCTGGAGCTTCGGGTCGCCGGCCCCGCCGCCCTGCTGGTCCAGCACCAGGCCGAGGATATTTTGGCCCGCGTGAACCTGTTCCTCGGCGCAGGGACGGTGACAAAGCTGCGCATCGCCCAGGGTCCGGTGAAGCCTCTGCCCGCCACGGCTGTGCCCCCGCGCCGCATTGGAAAGCCCGCGCCGCCGCTGCCGGCCGCCGCCGAGGCCGAGCTCAACGCCTCCATTAATGCCGCGCCGGACGGTTTGAGGGCCGCGCTTCAGCGGCTCGGCCGCTCAGTTCTCGGTCGGGGCGACGATCCGGCCCGTTGACAAAACTTCGCCGCACCTGTTCTCGAAAACCTGTGATGGGCGCGCGCAACGGGGAATCGCGCGATGCTCCCGACCCTTCCCGATTGAGACAGGACACCGCCGATGGCCGCCAAGTTCCGATACGCCTCGATGAGCCGCCGTGCGGCGATGACCGCCGCGGCCCTGGCCTCGATGGCGGCGCTGGCCGGCTGCGGCGGCGGAGGCAGCGTGGCCCCGGCGGAGGGCGACATGGGCATGGGTGCCCCTGAGGGTGCCAAGGTCACGGTGGTGGAATACGCCTCGGTCACCTGCGGCCACTGTGCCCTGTGGCAAGAAACGGTCTGGCCCGCCTTCAAGGCCAAGTACGTCGACACCAACAAGGTCCGCTACGTGTTCCGCGAGTTCCCCACCGATCCGCAGGCCGTGGCCGTCGCCGGCTTCCTGACCGCCCGTTGCGCCGGTGAAGACAAGTATTTCGATGTCATCCACGAGATCATGGCCAGCCAGCGCGAATGGCAAGCAGGCGTCGCACCCCGAACCACCCTGGTCCGCGTGGCCACGGCTGCGGGTCTGACCGAGGCCCAGTTTGAGGCCTGTGTGAATGACAAGGCCGCGATCGACGCCATGGGCAAACGCATCCAGGCCGGCGTCAGCGCCGGAGTGACCGGCACCCCCAACTTCTTCGTCAATGGAAACAAGGTCACAGACTCCTCACTGGAAGGGCTGTCGGCTGCAATCGATGCGGAGCTGGCCAAGTGAAGACCGGCATGAAGATTCTGGCGGCCGCCGCCCTGGCCTTCGCCGCCCTGACGCTGGCCGGCTGCAACAAGGTCAGCGCCGTTGCCGAGGGTGACATGGCCATGGGTGCCGCCGAGGGCGCCAAGGTCACTGTGGTCGAATACGCCTCGCCCACCTGCCCGCACTGCGCCCTGTGGCAGCAGAACACCTGGCCGGCGTTCAAGGCCAAATACGTGGACACCAACAAGGTCCGCTATGTCTTCCGCGAACTGCCGACGCCGCCGGCCGAGATCGCCTACGCCGGCTTCCTGCTGGCCCGCTGCGCCGGCGAAGAGCGGTATTTCAAAGTGATGCACGCCCTGATGGAGAACCAGAAGGAGTGGCAGGGCGGTCCGATGGAGCCGCGCGCCAGCCTGCTGAAGACCGCCAAGGACTTCGGCTTCAGCGAAGAGCAGTTCATGGCCTGCGTCAGCAACCCCGAGGCCATCTCGGCCCTGGAGCAGCGCATCCAGACGGCTATGGCCGCCGGGATTACCGGCACGCCCACCTTCGTCGTCAACGGCAAGACGGTCGCCTATACCGGCGGTGAGGGCCCGCCCATGCCGCTTCTGGAAGCCGCCATCGAACCGGAATTGGCCAAGTGATGAACCGCTCCACCGGACTTTTCGTGGCCATGGCCCTGGCTGTGCTGACTCCATCGGTCGCCCAGGCCCAGGAACACACGCACGAAGCGCCCACCCCGGCCTCCGTGGCGACTATTCGCCCGGACGATAGGGTCGTCGGCTCCATGGACGCACCGGTGACCCTGACGGCCTATGTCTCGACGACGTGCAGCCACTGCGCCGACTGGCATGAAAATTACCTGCCCGCGATCGCGGCCAAATATGTCGAAACCGGCCAGATCCGCATCGTTTATCGCGACCTGCCGACGCCGCCGGTCGACGCGGCCCAGGCGGGTGCCCTGATCGCACGCTGCGCGGCACCCGAACGCTTTGACACGGTGCTGGGAACCCTGCTGCGCACACAAGGGGCCCTGCGCGGCACCCCGACCGAGACTGAGGACCAGAAGCGCGAGCGCGTCATCCGTTGGCTGGGCAATGCGGGCGTCTCCGGCGGAATGACGCCCGATCAGATGAACAGCTGCTTCAGCACGGACGCCAACTGGGACGCGTTCTATGCCCGTATCGACGCCTCGCACGCAGACGGTGTCACCGGCACCCCGACCTTCTTCGTGAACGGCCAGCGCGCGGAGGTCTGGGACGTGACCAGCCTGGACGCCGTGGTGCAGCCGCTACTGGCGGCTCACTGATCAGCGATGCAGTTCCAGCGCCTTCGGCTCGTCGGGTTCAAGTCGTTCGTCGATCCGGCCGAGGTGCATATTGAGCCAGGCCTGACCGGCGTGGTCGGCCCCAACGGCTGCGGCAAGTCAAACGTGCTGGAAAGCTTGCGCTGGGTCATGGGCGCAAACTCGGCAAAGGCCATGCGCGGCCAGGGCATGGACGATGTAATCTTCGCCGGAGCCAGCGGTCGACCTGCCCGCAGCCACGCCGAGGTCCAGCTGACCATCGACAATGCGCAGGGTAAGGCACCGCAACCGTTCACAGATGCGGCCATGATCGAGGTGTCGCGCCGCATCGACCGGGGCCAGGGCTCGACCTACCGCATCAACGGCAAGGAAGTCCGCGCCCGGGACGTCCAGCTGCTGTTCGCCGACGCCTCGACCGGGGCCAACTCACCGGCCCTGGTGCGTCAGGGCCAGATCAGCGAGTTGATCGCCGCCAAGCCCCAGAACCGCCGTCGCATCCTCGAGGAAGCGGGCGGAGTCGCAGGTCTGCATACCCGTCGGCATGAGGCCGAGCTGCGTCTGCGCGCCGCCGAGACCAATCTCGAACGCCTCGACGACATAGGCCGCGAACTGGAGACGACGCTGGCGCGTCTGAAGCGCGAGGCGCGACAGGCCGAAAAATACAAGAAGATCTCCGCCGAGATCCGGGCCTTGCAGTCTGCGCTGCTCTACGTCCGCTGGAATGATGCGCGTCTGGCCGCCGAGGCCGCGGCCGAGGAACTGGCCCAGGCCGACCGCGCCGTAGCCGAACTCACCGGTGCCTCTGCCCGCGCACAGACCGCTGCCCTCGCCGCACAGGAGGGCCTGAAGCCGGCCCGTGAGGAGGACGCCGTCGCTGGTGCCCTGCTGCACCGCGCCAGCCTTGAACGCGACCGCCTCGACATGGCTGAGCAGCAGGCGCGCGCCGAGGTCGAGCGGCTAAAGGCCGAGGCTCAGCGCATTGCTGCCGACATCGAGCGCGAAACCGGCATGACGGCCGACGCCGAAAGCGAACTGGCTCGTCTGACCGCTGCGTTCGAGGCCCTTTCGGCCGAGATCGCCGCCGCACCGGCGCGCGGACCGGAACTCGAAAGCGCCCTCACCGCCGCCGAGGACGCCCGCCGCGCCGCGGACGCCGAGGTCGAGCGGGTGGCCGGGGCCGTCGCCTCGGTCGAAGCCCGCGTCAACGCCGAGACGGCGCGGAAGCGCGACGCCGAGGCCCGGGTCGAACGGGCGCAATACCAGCTGGCCTCCGCCGAGGCTGAACGCGCAGCCCTGGGTCCGATGGAGACACCGGAGCTGGAAAGCGCCCGCGCTGATCTGGAGACCGCGCGCGCTGACGCTGCCGCCGCCCGCGCCGCCGTCGAAGCTGCCGAGGCCGACCGGGCCGACAAGGCCCGCGCCGAGGCCGAGGCCCGCCAGGCCTGCCGCGCAGCCGAGGACCGTCTGGGCCGTCTGCAGACAGAGGCGCGGGGTCTGGCGCAGTTGCTGGTCCAGACCCGGCGCGAGCATGCTCCGGCGCTGGACAAGGTCCAGGCGGACAAGGGTTACGAAGCCGCGCTCGCCGCCGCCCTGGGCGATGATCTGGACGCCGCGTTGGACGCGCGGGCCACCGCCTACTGGGCCGGAGCCGAGGTTCCGTTGCCGGCTTGGCCGAAGGGGGTGGAGCCGCTTGCGGACCACGTCTCCGCGCCCGATCAGCTGAAGGCGCGTTTGGCTCTGTGCGGGGTGGCACCGAGGGGCGCGATCGAGACGCTGGCGGCATCCCTGCCCGTCGGCGCTCGGCTCGTGACCGTCGAGGGCGATCTGTGGCGCTGGGACGGCTTCGTGCAGCGCGCCGAGGCACCGCGTCCTGCCGCAGTTCGCCTGGCCCAGCGCACCCGCCTGTCGGAGGTGGAGGCCGAGATCGACACGGGCAAGCCGGCGCTGGAAGCGGCCCAGGGCGCGCTGAAGAGTGCCGCCGACGCCCTGCGGCTCGCAGACGAGGCAGTGAAGGCCGCCCGTGCCGCGCCCTTCACCCTGGACAAGACTGTCACCACCGCCCGCGACCGGGTCGAAACCCTGGCCCGGGATCAGGCGCGCAAGGAGGCGCGGGCCCAGGCGCTGGATGAGACCCTTGCGCGGCTGACCACCGAGGTCGAGGCAGCGAAAGACGCCCTTGCGGAAGCCCAGGGGACCGACGCCCCGTCCGAGACTCTGGATGCGCTCCGCGCCGATCTGGCTGCCGCCCGCGCGGCCGCGGATGCCGCCCGGGGCACGGCCTCCACCGCACGGGTCGAACGCGACGCCGAGGCCCGCGAGGTCTCCAGCCGCCAGTCGCGCCTGGACGGCCTGACACGCGAACGCGACGGCTGGGCCGTTCGGGCGAAAGACAGCGCAGTCCGCATCAAGGGGCTTGAGGCCGAGGCCGGGAAAACCGCACAACGCCTGACCGCCGCCGAGGCCGCCCCGGAAGCCCTGGCGGCCCAACGTTCTTCGCTGCTGGACGCCCTGACTGCCGCCGAAACCCGCCGCAGTGCCGCCGCCGACGCCCTGGCCGTGGCGGAAGCGGCCGCCGCCGAAGCCGACCGCACCGCCCGCGCCGCCGAGACCGCCGCCAGCCAGGCGCGCGAGGCCCGCGCCGGACTGTCGGCCCGCTCGGAAGCCGCCGCAGAGAGGCTGCGCGACGCCGATGCCAATGTCCGCGAGACGGCGCAGATGTCGCCGGAGGACCTGGGCCAGAAACTGCAGGACGACGCCATCGCCCGCCCGCCGGACGCCGCCGGGGCCGAAAGCCTGCTTTACGGCCTCGAGCGCGAGCGCGAGATGATGGGGCCGGTCAATCTCCTGGCCGAGGAAGAGGCAGAGGAATACGGCGGCCGGCTGCAGACCATGAAGGTCGAGCGCAGCGACCTGACCAGCGCAATCGCCAAGCTGCGCGACGGCATCGACGAACTGAACGCCGAAGGCCGCGAACGCCTGATCGCCGCCTTCGACATCATCAATGACAACTTCAAGGCCCTGTTCGAGGCCCTGTTCGGCGGTGGTCAGGCCGAGCTGAAATTGGTCGAGAGTGACGATCCGCTGGAAGCCGGGCTTGAGATTTTCGCCTGCCCGCCGGGCAAGCGTCTGTCGGTCATGAGCCTGATGTCGGGCGGCGAGCAGGCCCTGACGGCGGCTGCCCTGATCTTCGCCGTCTTCCTGGCAAACCCGGCGCCGGTCTGCGTGCTGGACGAGGTGGACGCGCCGCTGGACGACGCCAACGTCGACCGCTTCTGCCGCATGCTGGACGAAATGCGCAAACGGACGGACACCCGCTTCATCGTCATCACCCACAATCCGGTGACCATGAGCCGGATGGACCGCCTCTACGGCGTCACCATGCCAGAACGCGGCGTGTCACAGCTGGTGAGCGTCGACCTGCATCAGGCCGAGAGGCTGGTCGCGGCCTAGGCGTTCGTCGCCGCGCGGCGCAGGTCGGCCAGCGCCGGACCGATCAGGAACCACGGCTCGACGCAGTAGCGGGTGAACAGGCGCTTCGGGTCGGCGAACAGGCGGAACGCCCACTCCATGCCCAGCCGTCCCATCCAGCGCGGGGCGGCCTTCTGGACCCCCGCCTCATAGTCGAAGGCCGCGCCGACCGAGAAGATGGCGCAGTCAGGCAACGCCTCATAGTTCTCGGCGATCCAGCGTTCCTGGCGCGGCATGCCCATCCCGACGAACAGGATGTGCGGCTTGAACGTGCGCACGGCCTGCACCATCGCCACATTGCCCTCGGACCCGGCCGCAGCATCGAAATAGCCAGAGCGCGTCTCGATTA
The DNA here is from genome assembly GCA_046294385.1 of Brevundimonas sp. Lineage (GTDB taxonomy): Bacteria > Pseudomonadota > Alphaproteobacteria > Caulobacterales > Caulobacteraceae > Brevundimonas. The sequence goes on from JBKBJW010000001.1 coordinate 15,570, forward strand.
CAGCGTTGGGATAGTCGGCGGTAAGCCGCGACGCCGCTTCCGCCGCCACGCCTTCGGCACCGCCGATGTACATGACGCGCCAGTTCTGCCGGTCGGCCACACTCCAGAAATGCTTGCGCCAGTCGAGGTAGGTGCAGCGGTGGAACGGCCGGCTCGACAGCTTCAGCATCCGCCCGAACAGCACCAGCGGCGCGGAATCCAGCTCCACCAGATCGGCCAGATCGTAGAACCGTCGCATGGAGGGGTCGCGCCGCAGCAGATACAGGCTGTGCAGGTTGTGATTGGCGATTACGGCCTTCTGGCCCGTGGCGACCCAGCGCTCGACGTGAAGCATGACCTCTTCGGGCCGGACAAGGTCGATGTTTTCGCCCAGCATCTGCACCCGCTCACTGGCGCGGCGGGCGGCGCGATGGGCGCGACGCGCCCGCGTCCGGCGATCCGGAAGGGCGGCGGCGAGATCGAAACTGGCGCGATCATGATACATGGCGACGGGGGATAACCCGGGTCGGCTGAAGGTCTGGTTTGCGGATGCGGTTAATGAAAGCCTCGACAGCGGCGCTGGCCCTGGCCCTGGCCGCGGCGGGCGCGGCGGCGCAGGACATCGGGTACGACTTCGTCCTGGCCCACCTCGGCCGCTTCGCCGTGTTCGCCGACCGGGCCAGCATCGAGCGCCAGGGCGACACCGCCACGATGCGCGCACTTCAGATCGCCGACGCCGGATTTCAAGTCGGTGGCCAGGCCTATTGGGGCGGTTGGTCCCGCTGGCGTTTCGACTGCAGTGCCCGCACCGTCGACCGGCTCGACTTCGCCTCGGTCAAGGAGGGCGGCGAGACGGCCGCCCCTTTCCCCGACGACGCCACCGCCTATGACGCCGCGCCGGGCGGAGAGGCCGCGGAACTCCTGGACATTGCTTGCAGCCAGGCTCTGAACACCGCAGCCGATGCACGCTCTGTCGAGGAGGCGCTTCGCCGGGGCCGCGCGGCCCTCGCCGACTGAAGCCGCTGAGGGGTTTCGTCAGTTCGACACGGTCCGGATATCTGACATGATCGGCAAATGGGGCCGGTCGGATGCTCCGGCGAGGAGGAATACATGTTCAAACGACTGATGACGGCCGCCGCCGCCCTGACCCTGACCGCGGGCGCGGCGAGGGCCCAGGAAGCCCCGCCGGTTCTGAGCGTGGATGACTCGCTGATCTGCGCCGGCCTGGCCTACGCCCAGTCTACCCTGCCCGAGAACGCGGGCTATGCGGAAGGCGTTCAAGCCTACCAGGAGATGGTCCGGGTGTTCCTGAGGCGCGCCGAAATCCTGGCTGCGCGCGAAGGGAAGGGCACGGATGGTCATGTGGAACGCGCCGCCGAGGTCGCCGACACCCTGTTGGGTCAAGTCAACGCCGCTGCGGACGCCAGCGGCCGCTACGCCGTCATCGCGGACTGGCAGCCGATCGAGGATCTGTGCATCGCCGGGGGCCGCGAACCCGCCTAACCCGCCGTCGCCTCGACCAGATCGGCCAACCGTTCAGCCGCGTCAGGCAGGGCCACGGATCGAGCGCCTGCCGACATGGCGGTCAGACCTGCCGGATCGGACAGCACAACATTGAGGACGGTGGTCAGGCTGTCGACAGTCAGGTCGTCCTCAAGAATCACCCGCGCCGCGCCGGCATCGACCAGACTTTGCGCGTTGAATCGCTGGTGGTCGTCCATGGCGATCTTCAGCGGAATCAGGATCGAGGGGATCCCCGCCACCGCCAGTTCCGAACAGGTCGAGGCACCGGAGCGGCCCACGACCAGATGCGTCTTCGACAGACGCTCGGCCATGTCGCGGAAGAAGGGCGCGACCTCGGCGTCGATGCCGGCCTCGAGATAGATCTGACGCGCCGCCTCCAGTGTCTCGGGCCGCGACTGCTGCATGACCTTCAGCCGCTTGCGCAGGGCCTCAGGCAGGGCCGCCAGCGAGCGCGGCGTGGTCTCGGCCAGGATGCGCGCGCCCTGGCTGCCGCCGGTGACGAGCACATGGATCGGGCCGGTCGCCGTCGGCGCCTTCCACGCCCGGTCGAACAGGGCGCGGATGTCGGGGCGCACCGGATTGCCGACCAGCACCGGCTCCGACGGCGTGCGGCGCAGGCCGGGGAAGGCCGAGGCGATGCGGCGCACATAGGGGGCCAGGTAACGGTTGGTGCGGCCCAGCACGGCGTTCTGCTCATGGATCAGGGTCGGGCGACCCTGCGTCAGCGCCGCGATCAGCGCCGGTGCCGACGGATAGCCACCGAAGCCGACGACCACCGCGGGGTCGGCTTTCGCCATGACCTTGCGCGCCTGCATCACGCCTTTGCTGATCGTCAGACCTGCCTTGAGCATGCCGATGGGGCCCCGGCCCGTGGCGGCGTCCAGCGCCATGCGTTCCTCGGCGGGAAAGGCGTGGGCGTAGGCCTCGCCTCGATGGTCGGTGGCCAGGATGATGCGCCAGCCGCGCCCCGCCAGCGTCCTCGCCAGGGCCTCGGCCGGGAACATGTGCCCGCCGGTGCCCCCGGCGGCGACGACGCAGGTCTTGGTCATGAGCGGCTCAGACAGGGGTCAGGGAAGAATGCGGCGGGGTGCCAGGCTCGACCCCGGCTCGTAAGCGCCGGGCCGACGCCGGGTCAAGGCCAGGGCGAACCCCATGGTCAGCCCCATCGCCAGCATCGACGAGCCGCCATAGCTGATAAACGGCAGGGTCATGCCCTTGGTCGGGATCAGGTTCAGGTTCACCGCCACATTGATGCAGGCCTGAAGCCCGATCAGCATGAACAGGCCCGCCGCCGCCGTCTGCTCGAACGGGTCGTTCAGCTTCATCGCCCGGCGCATCCCGCGCAGTACGATAAAGGCGTAGAGCGCGATGATGGTCAGCGACAGCACCAGACCGAACTCCTCGGCGCCGACGGAATAGATGAAGTCGGTGTGCAGGTCGGGGACGTGGCGCTTCATCACGCCCTCGCCCACGCCCCGCCCGACCAGACCCCCGGCGCGGATAGCCTCCGAGGCGCGGTCGATCTGGAAGGTGGCGTCAGCGTCCGTCGATCCGTGGGCTGCCAGACGGTCCCGGAAGTGGCTGAAGCTCATGAAGATTCCGACAAGCCCGGCTGCACCTGCCGCCGCGATGGCCATCACCCATTTCAGCGGCACCCCGGCCATAAAGAAGACGGCCATGAAGGTGGTGGTGACCAGAAGCGTCTGGCCGATGTCGGGCTGGATCAGCAGCAGGGCGACGACCAGGGCCCAAACGCCGAAGGCGATGGAGACGCCGGGCACGCCCTGCCCTTTCTGGGATTCCGCGAACATCCAGGCGGCGAAGACGATCAGGCTGGGCTTGGCGAACTCGGACGGCTGCAGGCTGAACGGGCCGAGGTTTATCCAGCGGGCCGCGCCCTTCACCTCGTCGCCGATGAACGGCAAGAGCGCCATGACCACGATGGCACCGAGCAGGGCCAGCACCGCGATCCGACGCACGCCGCGCGGCGATAGCAGCGACATGATGAGCATCGCCCCCACGCCGCCCGTCGCCCACACGATCATGCGCCAGGAGTAGTGGAACGGGTCGGTGATCGACTCGTCGGCCAGGATGGCGGCAGGGCTTGAGGCGAAGCTGAGGGCCACGCCGAGACCCATCAGGGCAAGCGCGGCACCCAGCAGGCCGCGGTCCACGGTCCAGAACCACTTGGCGATCGGCCCCTGGTCGAGGCGCGAGAAGGCGGGGCTGTAGGTTTGCGCGGTCATATTCCGCTAACCATGCCCGGAAGGCGTAGCTCCAAGGTTAAGAACCGCCGCGCGGAAGGCCTCGCCCCGGACCTCGAAATCCGGGAACTGATCGAAACTGGCGGCGGCGGGGCTGAGCAGTACCACCTCCTCGCGCCCGGTGGCGGTGGCGGCCTCGTAAGCCGCCTTCACGGCCGTCGCCATATCGCCGCTGATCCGGTGTGGCGTGTCGCCCAGCCGCGCCGCGAACGGCCCGGCGGCCTCCCCGATCAGGAAGGCCTCCATCACGCGCGGGAACAGATCCTCAAGGTCGTCGATGCCGCCAGCTTTCGCGCGCCCGCCAGCGATCCAGAAGCTGCGGTCATAGGACGACAGCGCCTGCCGCGCGGCGTCTGCGTTGGTGGCCTTGGAGTCATTGATGAAGCGGACGCTGCCCAGGCGGCCGACCTCCTCCATGCGGTGGGCGAGGCCGGGGAAGGAGAGCAACGCGGGCACGACCACTTCCTCCGGTATGCCCAGATCGGTGATGGCCAGGAACGCGAGCGCGGCGTTCTGGGCATTGTGCCGGCCTGCCAGAGATCGTGCCTTGGACAGGTCCACGATCTTCACGGGCTGTCCGCCTGCGTTATAGGTCAGCCAGCCGTCCAGCAGATACATGCCGAGGTCATTGGTCATGGAACGGACCACGCTGACCGGGTCCACGGCGCGACCGTCAGCGACGAGGTCGCGCCATACCGCCTCGGTCTCCGACTCATCGACCCCGAGATAAGGCGCTGTGTGGCGGTCCTGGAATATGCGGCGCTTGGCGGCCACATACCCCGCCATCCCGCCATGCCGATCCAGATGGTCGGGGCTGATGTTGGTCAGGATCGCCACGTCGGGCGCGAAGCTTGTCGTCAGGTCCAGTTGATAGCTCGATACTTCCAGCACGTAGAAACTGACTTCAGCCGGCGCCGGCAGGGCCAGGACGCCGATGCCGATGTTGCCGCCGACGGCGACCTTCAGGCCGGCCTGTTTCAGCACCCATCCGATCAGGGCCGTTGTGGTCGACTTGCCGTTGGTGCCGGTGATGGCGATGACCTTCGGCCGAACCCGGTCGGGCGTGCGCGCCAGAGCGCGGGCGAACAGCTCAATGTCGCCGATGATCTCGACGCCCGCCGCCTTCGCCTTGTCGACGGTCCAGTGCGGCTTGGGGTGCGTCAGAGGCGCACCGGGGGACAGCACCAGCGCGGCGAAGTCCGACCAGTCCGCGCGGCTCAGATCCTCGACCGTGAACCCCTCGGCCTCGGCCTGCATCCGGCCCGAGACGCCGTCGTCCCACAGGATGGGGACGGCCCCGCCGGCGTGCAGTGCGCGCGCCGCCGTGATCCCCGACCGCCCCAGGCCGAAGACCGCAACGCGGCGTCCCTCGAAACCCGGAACCGGGATCATCTAGCGCAGCTTCAGCGTGGCCAGGCCGATCAGGGCCAGCATGGCCGAGACGATCCAGAACCGGATCACCACGGTCGACTCCGCCCAGCCCATCTTCTCGAAGTGATGATGGATCGGGGCCATCAGGAAGATGCGCTTCTTCGTCGCCTTGAAGTAGGCGACCTGGATCATCACCGAGGCCGCCTCGATCACGAACAGGCCGCCGACAATGCCCAGCACCAGCTCGTGCTTGGCCGCCACGGCGATAGAGCCCAGCGCGCCGCCCAGAGCCAGCGAGCCGGTGTCGCCCATGAATATCTTGGCCGGCGGGGCGTTGTACCAAAGGAAGCCCGCGCCCCCACCGATCATGGCGGCGCAGAAAATGGCCAGCTCGCCCGAGCCGGGCACGTGATGGATCTGCAGATAGTCCGAGAAGATGAAGTTGCCGGCTACATAGGCGATGATGCCGAACGCGGCAGCGGCCATCATCACGGGCACGATTGCCAGGCCATCCAGCCCGTCGGTGATGTTCACCGCGTTCGAGAAGCCGACGACGGTGAAGGCGACGAAGGCCACATAAAGCCAGCCGATGTTCAGCAGCACGTCCTTGAAGAACGGGAAGGCGATGGACGTCTCAAGCCCCGGCGAAGTCGGCGACGGCGGCATCAGCAGCACCATCAATACCCCCGCGATGACCGACACCACGATCTGGGCCACCAGCTTCTGTTTAGAGGTCAGGCCGGCGGAGGTCTGTTTGGTCACCTTGGCGTAGTCATCGACGAAGCCCAGCACCCCGAACGCCGCCGTCACGCCGGACACGATCCAGATGTAGGGGTTGGTCAGGTCGCCCCACAGCAGCACCGCGACTGCGATGCCAGCCAGAATCATGAACCCGCCCATGGTGGGGGTGCCGACCTTGGCTAGATGCGTCTGCGGTCCGTCGTCACGGATTGGCTGGCCCCTGCCCTGTTTCACCTTCATCCAGGCGATGAAGCGGCTGCCCATGGCGACGGCGACGATCATGGCCGTGGCCATGGCCAGGGCCACGCGCACCGTCTGGTACTGGACCAGGTTCAGCAGCGGATAATCCTGAGCGATGTCAGCGTAATAGAGGTAGAGCAGGTAGAACATTTCAGACGCTCTCCATCGCGTCGGCGTCCAGGCGCCGTTCGAGGTCGGCCAGGGCGGCAGCGACGGCCGAAGCCTTCGATCCGTTCGATCCCTTGACCATGATGATGTCGTTGGGGGCCACAAGCTCCGTGGCGATCTCGGCCAGCTCAGCGGCGGTGGCGCGCCACTCGCCGCGCCGTTCCGGGGCGACGGCCTCCCAGGCGTGGCGCATCTCGGATCCGGCGGCGTGGACGACCTCGATGCCCGCCGCCTCGATGGCTTCGGCCAGGCCGGCGTGCAGCGCGCGCGACTGGTCGCCCAGCTCCAGCATGTCGGTCAGGACCACGACCTTGCGCCCGCCCGGCGCAATGGGCCGTGCGCCCAGGCTCATGAACCCGGCCTTCATCGACAGCGGATTGGCGTTGTAGCTCTCGTCGATCAGGGTGAAGGCGCCGCCGCGGATGCGGACACCCTTGATCTGGCCACGGCCCGCCAGCGGCTGGAACCCGGCCAGGGCCGCCAGCGCCGTCTCGATATCCACATCCAGCGCGTCCAGCATTAGGATCACCGCCAGACTGTTCAACCCCCAGTGGAAGCCTGACTGGCTGAGGCGGAAGGCGTGACGGCGGCCGAACACCTCGGCCTTCACCTGCGCGCCGGTGGTGTCGGGCGTGAAATCGATCAGCCGTGCCTCATGCTCAGGCGCCGAGCCGAACACCACGACCCGCGCCCCGCGCCGCAGCGCCTGCTGTCGCAGCAGATCGGTCCAGGCATTGTCGCCATTGATCACGGCCACCCCCGCAGGGCCGAGGCCTTCGAACACATCCGCCTTCTCGCGTGCCACCCCGGCCTCGCCGTCGGCGAAGGCCTCGATGTGGACAGGCCCAACGGTGGTGACGCAGGCCGCGTGCGGCTGGACCATCTTCGACAGCGGCCCGATCTCGCCGGGCGCATTCATGCCGATCTCGAACACCGCGCGCTCGACCGACGGATGCATCCGGGCCAGCGTCAGGGGCACGCCGATGTGGTTGTTGTAGCTCTTGACCGAAGCGTGGGCCGGGCCGGCCAGGTCGAGACCCGCCTTGATCGCCTGGGTGACGCTGGTCTTGCCGACGCTGCCCGTGACGGCACCGCGGCGGATCTGGGGCGCGCGGTCGCGCGCCAGGGCACCGAGCGCCTCCAGCGCCTTCAGCGTATCTGGCACGACGATGCAAGGACCGCCCTCGACCGGGCGCTCGACCATGGCCCCGACGGCACCGGCGGAGAAGGCCTTGCCCACGAACTCATGGCCGTCACGCGCACCCTTCAGCGCAACGAACAGGTCGCCGGGCACGGCCTCCTGGCTGTTGAAAGTGACTCCGAAGGCGTCGAAGGCACCGCCCTCGATCCGGCCCCCGGTCGCCATGGCGATGTCGGGCGCGGTCCAGAGCGGGACGGAGGTGTCAGGCATGGGCGGCGAGTGTCTCGGCGGCTATGGCGGCGTCGTCGAACGGATGCTTCACGCCTCCGATCTCCTGACCCTGTTCATGCCCTTTTCCGGCGATGACCACCACATCTCCGTCGCGCATCATCGCAATGGCTTCCTGAATGGCGGCGCGGCGGTCGCCGATCTCGGCGGCGCCGGGGCAGCCGGCCAGCACCTGACGACGGATGTCGGCGGCGGATTCGGTGCGCGGATTGTCGTCGGTGACGATGGCGATATCGGCCAGACGACCGGCGATGGTGCCCATCTGGGGCCGCTTGCCCTTGTCGCGGTCGCCGCCGGCACCGAAGACAACGATCAGTCGCCCCGTCGCATGGGGCCGCAGCGCCTTCAGCACCGTCTCCAGCCCGTCCGGCGTGTGGGCGTAGTCGACATAGACCTCGCCCCCCCGGCGTCCTTGGCCCGGACCGGGAATGCGTTGCAGTCGCCCTTGCGCGCCCTCGATCTTCTCCAGCGCGGCCAACACCCGATCCGGGCTCTCGCCGCCGGCGATGCACAGGCCCGCGGCGACCAGCGCGTTCGAGGCCTGGAAGGCGCCGGCCAGCGGCAGCAGCACCTCGCGGGCCTGGCCCCGGATGTCGATCGTCAGGCGTTGGCCCTCCGGCACGGCGACGCGCCGGGTCAGGGTCAGGTCGCGCCCCCGTTCGCCCACGCCCATGATCGACAGGCCGGACATCAGCCCGGCAGCGGCGAAGCGGGAATAGGCCTCGGAATCCGCGTTCAGCACCGCCGTCCGCCCGCGCGGCAGCAGGGTCTCGAACAGCCGCAGCTTGGCGGCGCGATAGGCGTCCATGTCGCCGTGATAGTCGAGGTGGTCCTGGGTCAGGTTGGTGAAGGCTGCGGCCTTCAGCGCCACACCGTCCAGACGCCGCTGGTCGATGCCGTGGGACGATGCCTCCAGCGCCAGATGGGTCACGTCCAGGGCCGCCAGCTCGGCCAGCAGGCGGGCGGCGTCGGCGGCGTCGGGACTGGTCAGGCCGGGGCCGGTCAGGGCGTGGCTCACCGTGCCTTTCTGGCTGATGACGCCCAGGGTGCCCATGCTGGCCGACTTCAGGCCCATCGCGGCCCAAATCTGGCGGCAGAAGGTCGCGACCGAGGTCTTGCCGTTGGTGCCGGTCACGGCAACGCAGGTCTTCGGCTGGGCGCCGTAGAAGCCGCGCGCGGCCAGAGCATAGGCCCGGCGGATGTCGCCGCTGGTGACCAGCAGGGGTGCGGCCTCCTTCGGGGTGCCGGCGGGGGCGAGCACCGCCGCGGCGCCCGCCGACAGGGCCTGGGGAATGAAGGCGCGGCCGTCAGCCACCGCGCCGGGCAGGGCCACGAACAGCGACCCCGGCGCAACCTTGCGGCTGTCGGCGGTGACCCCGGTGATCACCGGGTCGGAAGGGACATCCCGACGCAACAACTCGGACAGGCGAACCGAACTCATCGCCCCCCCGCCGGATTCATCAGGGCTTCAGGCGTCGGGCGGCCCCAGGCGTCGCGCCACCGGTCCGAGCGGCGGTCGATGTTCAGGAACGGCGCGATGCGGTCGGCAATGCGGCCCACGGCGGGGGCGGCGACGAAGCCACCGGTGCGCGGGAAGGTCGCGGGCTCATCCACCAGCACGAAGATGGCATAGCGCCGGGCGTTCAGGGGGCCATCGACAGGGAAGACCGCCGCGAACGAACCGACGGCATGGGTGGCGTCATAGCGGCCGTTGACCAGCTTGTTCGCCGAGCCGGTCTTGCCGCCGACCCGCAGGCCCGGCGCGTCGGCGCGCGTGCCCGAGCCGCGCACGACGTTGCGGCGCATCAGGTCCAGCAGGGTGGCGGAGGTCGCCTCCGACACCACGCGCCGTCCCTCGACGCCGGCGTTGCCGCCTCTGCGCAGGGTCAGCGGCATGTAGCGCCCGCCGTTGGTCAAGGCCCCCATGGCGGCCACCATCTGAACCGGGGTGATCATGATGCCGTAGCCGAACGACAGCGACGCCAGGGTCGTGTCCGACCAGTCGTGCGGACGGCGGGGCCGGGCGGATTCCTTCAGCTCGATCGGGGCGGCGTCCAGCAGGCCCAGGCGGGTGAAATAGTCCTTCATCACCGTCGGCCCCATCTCGACCGCGAGGCGCGAGGTGCCGATGTTGGACGAGTGCAGATAGACCTCCTCCAGCGTCAGCACCTGATTGGTAGCGTGGAAGTCGGTGATCTTGCGGTTGCCGATCATGAAGGCCTGGGACGCGTCGAACAGGGTGCCCATGTCGGCGCGGCCGGTGTCGAGGCCCGCCGCGACGGTGAAGCTCTTGAACACCGACCCCATCTCGTAGTGAGCCGAGGTGGCGCGGTTCAGGCCCTGGGACGTCGGCCAGCTGGCCATGCCCAGAACCTCGCCGGTCTGGACGTCAGTGATGATGCCTACCGCGCCCTTGGCGCCGGTTTCGGCGGCGGCGGCGGCCAGCTCGTTCTCCAGCACGCCCTGAACGCGAAGGTCGATCGACAGCTGGAAGGGCTCGCCCTTGGCACCGGCCTCGCGGATGGCGTCGTTGAAGGCCAGCTCGGCGCCGGAGATCCCCTGCCCGCCCGTGTCGGCGCTGCCGATCACATGCTTGGCCGAGCCGCCCAGCGGGTAGGCGCGGCGGTCTTCCGGCTCGAACGAAACCCCGCCCAGGGCCAGGGCATGAACCGCGCTGCGCTCCGCCGGCGTGAGGGCGTTCAGGACGATCAGGCGGCGGTCGCCGTTCAGCACCGTGTTCAGACGCTTCGCCGGGACCCGCGGCAGAGCGCGGCGGATCTGATTGAAGGCGGCGCGGCGGTCCCAGACCTCGGCCGGATCGATGTAGAGGCCGTAGTGGGTGATGTTGGCAGCCAGCAGGCGACCCTCGCGGTCCACCAGATCGGCGCGCACCAGCGCCCCGGCCTGTGCCCCCGCAGCCGAGACCCCCTTGGGTGCCAGCAAGGCGGCATAGGCGGCACCGAGCGCCAGGCAGCTGAAAACCGCGGCAAAGGCGGCCAGGATCAGGAAGATGCGGACTCGTGTGTCCTCTTCCGGCCGGGCGTCGGCGCGGGCGCGCTCGAAGGCGTGCTCGATCCACCAGATGCTCTCGGCCAGCCAGCGCCAGGTCGGGGCGATGCGGCGGGCACCAGGAGCCTGGGGTGCAGGACGGCTCCAGTCGCGGTCGTGGTGCACGGTCATTGAGCCGGCTCCACGGGAACAGGGGCGGCGTCCTCGATCGGCTGGGTCGGCTCGACGATAACCGGCTTGGGATCCGGGATCGGTGCCAGCTTGGTCAGGGAGCCTTCTTCGGCCTGACGACGGACATCAACCGGTCCGAGACCGGCCTGACGCGACAGGGCCTCCAGCCGCGCGGGCTGCTCCAGACTGGCGACTTCGGCGCGCAGCAGGCGGACGCGCTGGCTGTTTTCGGCGATCTGACGCTCGATGTCGCTGATGCGTCCGCCCTCACGGGCCGCGGCGGCCTTGGCCACATAGACCGAGAAGATCATGGCCGCGACCAGCACGAACCCGATGATCTCGACCCAGCGCACGCCGCGGATTTTCCAGTCGAACAGGCGCTTGAATCCGGCGGCGATCATGCGGCGATCCTCCCCCAGGGCGCGGCGTCGGTGCGGACGGCGGCGCGCAGCTTGGCCGAGCGCGCGCGCGGATTGGCGGCCAGTTCGGCCTCGCCGGCCTCGCGTGCGCCCTTGAACGACAGGGTGAAGCTGGGCTTGCGGGTCTCGATGGCGACGGGGGCGTGGCGCGAGCCACCGGGGGTATTGCCGGTGCGCTCGGTCAGGAAGGCCTTCACGATGCGGTCTTCCAGCGAGTGGAAGGTGACCACGACCAGACGGCCGCCCGGCTTCAGCGTCGCCTCGGCGGCTTCGAGGCCGGCGCGCAGCTCGCCCAGCTCGTCATTGACGGCGATGCGCAGGGCCTGGAACACGCGGGTGGCGGGGTGGATGGCGGCACCACGACGGCCGCCCAGAGCCTTCTCGACCACGGCGGCGAGGTCCAGCGTCCGCTCGAACGGCTTTTCGACCCGGCGGCGCAGGATGGCGGTGGCAACCCGGCCAGACTGGCGCTCATCGCCGTACAGCTTGAAGATATGGGCCATCGGCCCGTGGTCCCAGGTGTTGACGATGTCGGCGGCGGTCTCGCCCTCGTCCGACATGCGCATGTCCAGGGGGCCGTCGCGCATGAACGAGAAGCCGCGCTCGGCCTGGTCCAGCTGCATCGACGAGACGCCGATGTCGAAGACCACGCCGTCCAGCACGTCACCCTCTACGGCACCGGCAAGGCCCGAAAAGGGGGTGCGGACCAGCTTGAACTGACCGGGAAAGTCGCGAGCCACGGCCTCGGCGTGCGGCTGGACCGTCGGGTCGCGGTCCAGCGCGATGACGCGGGCGCCGCAGGCCAGGATGGCGCGGGTGTAGCCCCCGGCACCGAAAGTGGCGTCCACGATAGTGTCGCCCGGCTGAGGCGACAGAGCCTCGATCACTTCGTCGATCAGGACCGGGGCGTGAGGGCTCATGCGCCCTCCGACAGGACATCGCGGGCCATGGCACGGCTGGCGGCCTTGCGGGCGTTCCAGCGGGCGCGGTCCCAGACCTGGAAGCGCGGTCCGAGACCCACGATCACCACGTCTTCGCCCAGGCCGGCGTCCTGGCACAGGCCCTCGGGAAGGGTGATCCGGCCGCCGCCGTCGTACGACAAGGGCCGTTGGCCGGCGTAGAAGGCTTCTTCCAGCGCGGTGCGCTTGTCGCTGCCGAACGGCAGGGCCTCGATGCGGGCGACGTATTCGGCCATCAGCTTGTCGCCCCCGGCTTCGAGGCAGTCGGCGGTGATGGAGAAGAAGCAGAAGACCCCGTGCTCGGCGCCGTTGTCGGCGGTGCGGAACTCCTGCGGGATCAGCAGGCGCCGCTTGCCGTCCAATTGTTTCTCATAGGTCGAGAGAAACACGCGCCTGCCGGACCTCGTCGGCCCGCCCCCTGAATCCCGTGAAACGCCCCCACGGCGCTCATCCCCAAATCACCTTTCTGGGATAGCATGGGATGAAATGGGTCACAATGGGATCAGAGGGGACTTCTTAACCGTAATTCGCGGTTCACCGGCCCGGGAACACTTGAAATCCAGAACATAAAAAGAACATCGACAGTATAGACCCCAGTTTGCGCGCCGATCCGCACACAAGGGTTAACGGCGAAGCCGGCCGGGCCGAGGGCCATGGAGGCGGAAAATGCGTTGCAGCGGATGAAGTGAATGAAGCGGATGAATCAGAAGAGCCTGGCGGGACATCGGAGCAGCCACTGAAGAGCCGATGTTAGCACCAGCTCCTTCCCAGGCGCGCTCAGCGCGGAGGTAGCGCCATAACCTGCTGACCTGGTGGATGAAATCCTGCAGAATTATGCGCGTTCCGCTCCTGGAGCGTACATCGGTCTGCCCTGGCAGCGAGCCGGCGTCGCGAACAGCACAAGGAAAATGTCAGACGGCCTGTAAGCCGGGTTCTGTTCCGCACCGAAGCGCGGCGACGATCATTCCTCTGGGCCGATCATTGCTGACCGGCTCTCGCGACCTACCCGGACGCCTCGGGCGGTGAACCCTGCGAGGCGAACCCCGCGCGACGTCCCTATTCGGTCTTGCTCCAGGCGGGGCTTGCCATGCCGCCGACGTTGCCGCCGACGCGGTGGGCTCTTACCCCACCCTTTCACCCTTACCGGCCTCGCAAGGCCGGAGGTTTGCTTTCTGTGGCGCTATCCCTCGGGTCGCCCCGGGCGGAAGTTATCCGCCGCCTTTTCACCGTGGAGCCCGGACTTTCCTCGACAGCCGAAACCGCCGCGACCGCCCGGCCGTCTGACGGGCGCTAAGTGGGCGCATAGCGCCGCCGGGTCAAATTTCAGTTCAGAACGCCCGTGACGCTCTCGGCCGTCGCCAGTTGCAGCACGCCCATCAGGGTCGCCCGGGTTTCACCGTCGGCGACGCCGTCGACGCGGCTTTGTCGCCAGTGGCGCTGGAAGGCGCGAACGGTGGTCGCGGTTTCCTCATCATAGGTCGAACCGGGCTGGAGACCGTAGCCCAGCCGGTGCAGGCCCGCGCGCAGAACCACGACCCCGATCCCCTCGTCCCCGACCTGCAGGAGGCCACCGAGCGCGGCGATCCGCTCCGCCGGCGGCTCGAACCACAGGCCGTGACCCTCGCCCGCCAGCCGCTTCCACGGGAACAGCTCGCCGGGGTCCTCCTTGCGGTCGGGGGCCAGGTCGGAGTGGCCGATGATCCGCGCATCAGTGATCGACCAGCGGCTGCGGATGTCGGCGACCAGATCGATCACCGACCGGACCTGCGCCTCCGGGAACGGGCGATAGCCGAACTCGTGGCCGGGGTTGACGATCTCGATGCCGATGGAGGCGGCGTTGCAGTCGGTTTCGCCCTGCCAGACGCCCTTGCCCGCGTGCCAGGCGCGGCGCTCCTCGGGCACCAGACGCAGGATGGAGCCGTCCTCATCGATCACATAGTGAGCGCTGACCCGGGCCTCGGGGTCCCGCAGGCGGTCAATGGCCGCCTGGGCTGTCTGCATGCCGGTGTAGTGCAGCACCAGCATGTCGGGCGGCGCGCGCCGGGCGTCGAAATTCGGGGAAAGGGCCTCGGTGACGGTCAGGGCCACGCGGTCAGCGGCCGTTCCGGTCCCAGCCGTAGGTCACCCAGGTGCCCTCGACCTTCCGGGCCTCGATGATGTCGTCGGCGCGACGGGCGGGGGCGGCGGTGCGGCGCGCGCGCATGGCCAGACCGGTCAGGAAGACGACCACGCCGCCCACCAGGGCGAACACAGCCACAGCGGCGGCGGCGAAGACCGCCAGCAGGGCACCCACGGCCATCGCACAGGCGGCGGCCACGATCCCGGCCAGCCAGAACAGCGGCGCGAGGATGCCGCCGCCGGGACGACGGCGGGCGGCGAAGCCGATGTGGGCAAAGCGGTCAGACTGGGTCATCGCTAAACTCAGGCCGGCGCATGAGGAGGACGCCAAGGGTTCAATGTCGTCTCATGCGGATGAACGGTCAAGGAACAGGCCCTTCACGTCTGAGTGCGACGCATCAACGCAGCGGCTGATCCGCCAGCACCACGGCGCCGTCGCGGCGCATGCGCTCGGCCTGGGCCTGGCGGGTGACGGCACGGACCTCGGGGTCCGACATGACGCCCCCCAGCATGACCAGGGCGCGGGCCGCCTCGCTTTGCACGCCGAAGGCGGCCGACAGGGCCTCCCACGGCGAACCGACCTCGGGGTAGCGCTTGAACCGTACGGACTCATTGGCCGGGATTTTCGCCAGACGCCGCGCCGCATTGATCGCCTCGAACAAACCGCCGAGTTCGTCCACGAGGCCTAATTCCTTGCCCTGGGCTCCGGTCCAGACGCGCCCGCGGGCGATCTCGCGCACCCGGGCGGGCGGCAGCCGTCGGCCGTTGGACACACGGGCCACGAAGTCCTCGTAGATCCGGTCCATGGAGGCGGAGAAGGCGGCGCGCTGGCTGGGCGTGTAGCCCTGGGTCGGCGAGAAGGCGTCGGCATAGTCGCCGCCGACCGACAGGCCGCGCATGTCCACGCCGAAGCGACCCAGAGCGTCGGCAAGCACGAACTTTCCGCCATAGACACCGATGGACCCGGTCAGGGTCGAGGGCTGGGCCACGATGTAGTCGGCCTCGGAACTGATCCAGTAGCCGCCCGACGCCGCATAGGCCCCCATGGAGACGATCACCGGCTTGCCCGCCGCCCTGGCCGCGCGCACGGCGGCGAGGATCTGTTCCGACGCCTCGGGCGAACCGCCGGGCGACGAGACCCGCAGCACAATGGCCTTCACGGCCTTGTCCTCGATGGCGTGATAGATGGCCTCGGCCAGATCGTCGGACATGATCGAGGATTCGCCGCCGAAGGGCGAGGCACCGCCGCCCGTGCCGGTCATGATCGCGCCCTCGGCGCCGATGATGGCGATGGCATTGCGGCCCGACCCGTCGCGTTCACCCTGACTGTCGGCGTAGTCGCCGAACTCGATGATCTCGGCACCCTTGCCGGCGCGGCGCTTGGCCTCGGCCTCAGCCTCCTCGACCTGGCCGATCTTGTCGATCAGCTTGCGTTGCAGGGCCTGTTCGGCGCTCCACGGACCGGCCTCCAGCGCGGCGCGCAGCACCGGCTGGGTGGTCTTGCGGTCCTGGGCGATGTTGGCGATGGCGCTGGTGTAGATCGAGGTCATCCAGGCCGTCATCGCCTCGCGGTGCGGCTCGGTGAAATCGCTCTGGGTGTATTCGTTGACGGCGTTCTTGTACTCGTACCGCTGCTCGAAATCGGCGCGGACGCCATATTTCTCGAACGCCCGGCCCAGGAAGATGCTGTCGGTGGACAGGCCCGTGACGGCAAAATTGGCCGTGTTCTGCATCCACAGCTCGGACGCCGAAGCCCCGACCATATAACTTGAGATCACGGCACCGACGGGCATGAAGCCCTGGCTGTGGGCGATCACCGGCTTGCCCGAGGCGCGGAAGCGACGCACGGCCTGACGCACCTCATCGGCGGCGGCGGGGGTCATGCCACCTTCCGGCAGGCGGATCAGCAGCGCCTTCACATGGCGGTCGTCCTGGGCCTGGGCCAGCACGTCCACGACCTGCACGACCGACAGGCCAGAGCCGCCGAAGGCCGCGAAGGGATTGGTGGGGGCCTGATCGGTCAGACCTTCACGCAGATCCAGCTCCAGAACCGCATTGCGGGGAGCCTCCGGCTTCGACGAAGCGGCACCCGCCAGCATCATGATCAGGATGATGGGCAAAACCACGAAGAAGAGCAGCAGTCCGGCGAACACGCCGCCCATCGTCAGGAAGAATTGCTTCACGTGTGGTCGATCCTGACTGACAGCCGGGGAGGTTGGCCGAGGTCGACCATAGGGCGGCACACGTCACCGTCAAATGAACGTCCCGTAAGGGGCGAAATGCCGCGTATTCGGTCGCGACCGCTCGGCTCGCGGAGCCTCGCTGCTTGAGCGCTGCGGTTCGCTGCACCGCAACATCGTCATTGAAGCCGCGCGCTGAAACGCCTATATCAGCCGCCTGCGAGCGGGGGCTTATCGCCCCGCGTCACGTCGGGCCGCACTCCCCATGCTGGTCACCCTGATGAAGTCCAAGCTGCACCGCGCCACGGTGACGCAGGCGGATCTCGATTACGAAGGCTCCATCGCCATCGATACCGATCTGCTGGATGCCGCCGGTATCTTTCCGCACGAGCAGGTCGATGTGCTGAACATCACCACTGGCGCGCGCTTCACCACCTATGCCATCGAGGCCCCGCGGGGGTCGCGCACCTTCGGCGTCAACGGTGCCGCGGCCCGTCTGGTTCAGAAGAACGACAAGATCATCGTCGTCACCTACGGCCAGCTGCCCGCTGAGGAAGCGCGCAACTATAATCCGGTCGTGGTGCTGCTGGACGACGGGAACCGGATCAAGCGCGCCGCTTGACGCCGGCCCTGCGGTGCCCTCCCCTCCCGGTGGTTCGGAGGGAATGTCTATGGAACGCGTGCTCCACATAACCCGCTGGGTGCTGTTCATCGCCTATGCGATCGGCGGGGCCGTGGCCCTGATGATGGCGTCGCCGCGAGGCCTGAACTTCCTCGGCCTGCCGATTGAGTCCCTGACCTTCCTGCCCGCCAAGATCATGAGCCTGCCGTGGAGCCTGGTGCCCTGGCTGATTCCCCTCGACCCGGTGACGACCCTCGCCCTGCTGGCCGTCGGCTACATGTTCAACGTCGGCGTCGGGCGCATGTTGGCGGGCTGACGGTCCCGGATCGCTGACCCGGGACCGTCCCGCACTTAGCGCGCGATGTCGTAGACACCGGTGATGTCGATCCGCACGGTCAGCTGACCGGCCGCGATCGGGGTCGAACCCGCGTCCATCGCCATCTCGGCGCGGGCGTACATCGGCATGGGAACCGGCGTGGCGTAACCGCCGCCCTCGCTCAGCGACCGGATGCCGGCCAGTTGCACGCCCAGGGCATCGGCATACAGGCTGGCCTTGCCCTGCAACGCCCGCACAGCGAGGCGGCGGGCGGCGTTCTCGGCCGCGGACGGATCCTTCAGGCCGAAGCTGATGCCGTCGATCTGATTGACGCCCGCGGCCACGACGGCATCGGCGGTCGAGCCCACGGCGTCGAGATTGTTGATGATCACCGTGACCCGGTTCTGGGCCTGATAGCCACGCAGACGCGGCGGCTCGTTCTGGACGTAGTCATATTGCGCCGACAGGTTCAGGCCCGAGGTCTGGACATCACGCTCGGCGATGCCGGCGCGGCGCAGGGCCGTCATCACCTGGGTCATACGCGCGGCGTTCATGCGCATGGCCTCGGCTGCGGACGACGCCTCGGTCACCACCGCGAAACTGATGGTGGCCATGTCCGGCGCGACCTTGACCTCGCCATAGGCCGACAGGTTCAGCACGGGTGCCGGTTGCATCATGTGCATGCCGCCCTGAGGCATCTCCTGCGCCATGGCGGCGGCCGGAACGGTGAAGGCCAGAAGGGTCGAGCCCAGCATCAGGGCGCGAAGGGTGCGGGTCATGTCGAATACTCCGTGAGCAAGGTCGGTGGCGCGAGACTGTTCCCCCGCCGTGGCCGAACCTTGGCGGTTCTGTGCTGAACCAACGCCCGGCGAGCGTTGCAGTTTCCATTCATAATCGCGGCACAGCGCAAAGAGCCGAAAACGGCATTTGCGTTTGATGGTTGACCCAATACGCCGACCTTCTAGGCTCGCTGGGCAGAGTTGAGGGTACACTGAATGCGCCTGCTAGGGTCAGTCGTCGGTACCGCATTGCTCTTCGCCGGGAGCGCCGAGGCTCACTGCCCTGCGACGGCCGATGAAGCGTTGGCGTCTCTTGGTCCCAACTTTTCCAACGCAGCCCAAACTCAGTCAGTCTGGTTTACGCCGAGAACGACCATGCTCGGTCGTGATGTCCCCTATGTTGTAGTCCATTTGCACGAGGGACGGGTCAGCAGTCTGTTCTATCGCCTGAACGGGCAGGCCACCCGGTTCGACCGAAACGCAGCCGTCTGGCCCGATCGGATCGCCCCCGATCTGGAAAGGCGCTTCCAGGCCTTATACCCCGACAGCGCAGATTGCGCCGTTCCGTCGTGCATCGCCACCGACTTCCCCTATGGCTTCGGTCTGCTCCAGGATGTCGTTCTGGCTCCGGCATGGCATGATGTTTCGGACGACTGGGGCGGGCCAGCCTTGGCCCAACTTCGAACCGACCAGGCTGCACTTGATGCCGTGTCGCGAACCGCCGTCTTCCTGAGTTGCACCTACGACTTGACGGTCAGGAGCTGGTGATCAGGACTCGAACAGGCCCGGCGAGCGCGAGATTTGCCATCTGCGCTACCATTGGCGCAGCAGCAACGCTCGCCGCCGGCACAGCTGCCGCTCAGTGGAGGCCCACGGTCACAGATGCCGTGCTGACGGGTTTTGGCCCGCCCATCGCCAGCGACGGATTCGACCGCACAGTTCATCCATTGGTCGAACTCCGGGAGGCTGACGTTCCAGTCGACGAAGCTTGGACAGGCTCCGGCGTCCCTGAGTTGGCGGCCCAGGCCGAGGGTTCAGTCTGTCTCACCTGTGAATACAGAGACTGAAGACGGGCTTTCGTATTCCGGTGCGGGCTGCTAGCCACCGCTCACGGAGGGCGCGTAGCTCAATGGTTAGAGCCGACCGCTCATAACGGTCTGGTTGGGGGTTCGAGTCCCTCCGCGCCTACCGACGCCTATTTCAGCACCGCCAGCAGCACCGCGACCCAGTGGACGGCGGCGGCCACGACGACGTGTCCGTGCCAGATGGCGCGGCGATAGCGCATCTTCTTGTTGGCGTAGAAGATCACGCCGACCGAATAGAGCAGCCCGCCGACGGCCATCAGGATCAGGGGCGGCAGGCCCAGAGCCTGCAGGATCGGCTGCACCGCGATGACCATCAGCCAGCCCAGCACAAGATAGATGGCGATCCAGAACCCCTTGCCGAGGCCGGGCAGAAGCAGCTTGGCCAGGGCCGCCAGCCCGGCGATGCCCCACACCGCCGAGGTCATGCCCCAGGCCCAGGCCCCGGTCAGATGCTGGGTCGTGAAGGGGGTGTAGGAGCCCGCGATCATGATGAAGATGCCGGCGTGGTCGAACCGGCGCAGCAGCGGCTGATACCTCGCCGGGGCGAAATTGTAGGCCGTCGACAGGGACAGCATGGCCAGCAGGCCGCCCGCATAGATCGCCGCCGCCGTCAGCCGACCCACATGGCCGAAGCCGATGGCGATCCCCAGCAGCATGCCGCCGCCGAACAGGGCGAGGCCCAGCCCCGTCAGGTGGACGATCAGATCGGCCAGCCGCTCGCGATTGTCGCGGTAGTGGCTGGGCGGCTCGGGCGGCAGGTCGTCGGGCGTCACTTACCAGCCGATCGACAGGCCGGCATCCACGTCCAGCCAGGCGTCAACCTCCGGGAAGAGGCGGAAGCCAGGCCCGTTGCTGCGTTCGCGGCATTCGCGATCCGAACCCCAGCCACCGCGCGACCAGCGGTCGTCGCCACGATGGCGGTTGTTGTTCACATACTGGCCGCGGCAGTCGTACCAGCCCCAGCCGTCGCGATAGCGGTCCCACTGGTCCTGACGGTAGGCGTAGTTTTCGTAGGGGTAGCCGTAAGACCCCTCGTCCTGCTCCCACCAGGCCTGCGGATAGCCACTGATTTCGCAGCGGTAGCCACCACGCTCCTCCCACGAGGGCGAGTAGCGGTCGCGGTAGCGCTGGACCATGCGCGGCTTGCACATGTCGCCCCGCGACCAGACGCGGTTGTTGGCGACCTCGGCGGGCCCGACCACGGGGTTGTAGACACCGGCGAAGACGTTGCCGATCACCGAGGCGTCGCCCAGGCCGACCAGCACACCCTCGTCGACGCGAGCGATGCGGGAATCCCGGATCACGCCGGAGCCGCTGTAGATGATCATGCCCCGCTTGGCGGCGCACAGGCGCGAGCGGTTGATGACCACCCCCGCGTTCTCGACCGAGATCAGGTCGTTGTAGCCGCAGATGGTGACGTTGTTCAGGTTCACCCGGCCGAAGGTGCGACCGCCGCCGATCAGCAGGCCGATGGTGTTGGCGCCGGCCTCATCGACGGTGTTGGGACCCACGAAGCGCGTGCGCGACAGGGCCGACTCCCGCTCGGCACCGGGCACGATCTCAATCCCGATCAGCGATCCGGCCAGGATGAGGTCGTCGGTGGTCAGGGTCGCCCGGTCGGCAACGATCGAAGCCGAGCGCGTCTGGGCGTCGATCTTGACCTTGCGCATGTCGAGCAGGCCGCCCTCGGCGTAGATGGCGGCTTCCTCGCCCGAGTAGCGCAGGCCGACATTGTTCAGCAGGATCTCGGCGTCCAGCCCGTCGATACAGGCGGCACGGCCGGCCTGGGGCGCAGCGAAGACGATGTCGCGGACCTCGACCCGCACGCCCGGTGCCACGCTGAGGCAGGGATAACCGTCCGGCGCCTGCAGCGTCGGCTCGATGCCACGGCTCCAGTCGTCCAGATCAATGCGGCCCTCGCCCAGAATGGTCATGGGCTTGTCGATGTTCAGCCAGCCGACGCAGGCCCCGCCCCGCGCGCGGATGATCAGGGTGCCGCCCGGGCGCACGCGGCGCACGGCGTCCTCGACGGCACCGGTGCCCGGATTGCCGCCGCAGTCGATCAGGACAACTTCCTCGCCGCCCTGTCGGGGCGGGCCGGGGCGATAGCCGGGCCGGTGGTCGCCGTAGTTGCCACGCCGGTGACCGCCACGCGCGCGGGTGCTGCGGCTGGGCGGATCCAGCAGGGCGCCGAAGTTCGGGCGCGTCTGGCTTTCCACGCGGGCGGCCGACTGGGCCTGGGCGTCGGACGGCGCGAGCGCGATCATCCCGGTCAGGGCCACGGCGGCGGCGGCGATGCCGGCGAGGCCGGTGCGGTGGAGGAGGTGGCGGATGCTCATGGTGTCACGCCCTCCTAACGGCGCTGTGAACGGGAAACTTGATTCAGGATGGCCTGCAGTCGTCCCGCAGTCGGACCGAACCCGGACAGGGCGGAATCGATGCGCTGGACCACGGCCTCGGCCTTGTCCTGATCGGCGACGCCGGCGACGCCGAGGGCGAAGAAGGTCGAGAGGGCGAACTTGGCCTCGGGGCTGCCCTGTCGGGCCGCCTCCTGGTACCAGTGATAGGCGCGGGCGTAGTCGGCAGGGACGCCGATCCCTTCGGAATACATGACCGCCAGCACCAGCTGCGCCTCGGACGAGCCGTTGGTCGCCGCCAGTTGAATGGCGCGCACGCGCTCCAGATACGACAGGCGCGATTCCATCGGGTGGCCCAGCATGGCCTCCAGCGTTTCGATCTGGCGCTTGGACAGGTCCTCTGGCTTGACCGGCACGGTGTCGACGATGCCGAGGTAGCGCATGGCGCGCGCGACATGGACGAACGGCAGTTCGGTCATGCGCGACAGGGCATATTCATAGGCGTCGCCGCGCGGACGGCTCTCGTCCGAGAAGGGCACGCCCGAGGCCGGTGCCGTATTCGGATAGAATTCGAAAGGCGGCGTCCACTGCCGCGCCTTGGCCTCGACGAAGCGGGCGTAGCGCGAACGGCCGGGCGTCGAGCGCTCGAAGTCCTTCAGCAGAACATAAGCGCCCACATCGCCGGTCTGCACCGCGAGGTAGTTGTAGAGATAGGCGTCGACGTCGTTGCGCTGGAACAGGTTGATCGCGGCACCGTAGCCGCCCCGGCGGCGGCGCTGGCCCTCGCGCTGTTCGCCGCCCCGGCCCCAGGCTTCGCGGGCCTGCGGATTGTCCTCAGGCTCACCGAAGGGGCCGTAGAGGCCGTCATGCAGACGGGCCAGGGTGCGGAAACCCTCGGCGTCCTGGGTCGACAGCACATAGATGACGCGGTCGCGTACGGCTTCCTGCTCCTCGCGGGTCATCTGGCCCAGCAGATTGTTCAGCCGCTCATAGGCCGTGTGGCGTTCGAAGGCGCGGCAGTCGTCATAGCCGGACAGGGGCTTGAACCCGCCGAACAGGCCGCGCTCCACCCGGTTGATCGGCGCGAAGCCTTCCTCGTTGGCCAGGGCCATGGCGTACCAGACCGAGCTCTCGATCGGGTCTTCGATATTCTTGTCGGTGGCCCGCATGGCACCATAGCGACCGCCCAGCTCCAGCTGGGCGAAGAAGTCGCCGCGGAAGGCCGCGCGGCGCAGTGCCCGCAATCCGGTTTCCTGGGCGTTGAATTCGGCACCCGTCAGGGATGCCGGACGCGGACAGGCGTCCGTCGCCGCCGAATCGCCGTTGCTGCGGAAAAAGGACGGCCCGCTGTCTCCACAGGCGGCCATCGACAGGGCGGCGACGGCGAGCACACCGGCCACGCCGGCGATCGCCCACGGCGCACGGGAACGCCGGGCGGACGCACGATCATGCTCGTTGCCGTGGCCTTCGCCCATTACGCCCTCACCCCACCGGAAACACATACCGCCTTGATCGGCGCGTTAACCATTTCCGAAACCAAGGGTCGGGTCCAGTTAACTCGCTGTCAAGGTTAACGCCACTCAAGGGCATAGCGTTGCCGCATGACGGCCCTTTTATGGCGCGACCTTAGATGTTTCGCCAAAACAGGGTGTTGGGATTCGCCCCTAGGGCGAGCAGGTGCCTCGCACTGCGACCTTTCCACACCTATATGGCGGCAAAAGCCGGAGACCGTCTCATGTCCTATGTCGCCCGTTCGGACCGCCCCGCCGACAAGGCCGCCCGCTATGCCGAGGTCGAGGCCGAGATCCTGGCCGTGCTGGACGGCGAGCCGAATGTGACCGCGCGCATGGCGACGGTGGCCTCCATGCTGGCGGACGCCTTCGAAGCCTACTTCTGGACCGGCTTCTACGTCGTCGATCCGGACAAGCCCGATGAGCTGGTGGTCGGTCCCTACCAGGGCACCCTGGGCTGCCTGCGCATCGCCTTTGGACGCGGCGTCTGCGGCGCGGCGGCCGCCACCCGTCAGACGCAGATCGTCGAGGACGTCCACGCCTTCCCAGGCCACATCGCCTGTGACAGCCGTTCGGCCAGCGAGATCGTGGTCCCTGTGTTTGACGCCTCGGGCGCACTCATGGCCGTTTTTGACGTGGACGCCGTTTATAAGAACGCCTTCGACGCCGATGACGCTACGGCGCTTGAACGGCTGATGGCCAAGGTGTTCGCCGCCTGACGAACGGGCTATCAGGGCAAACGGACAATCCGGACAATCCGGACAGTGTTTTTTGATCGCTCAGGGGACGACCATGACGGAACGGGTGATCGCGGTGACCGGCGGCCACGGCGTGCTGGGCAAGGCCGTGGTCGAGGCGGCCCTGGCTGAGGGGTGCAGGGTCGCGGTCATTGACCACGCCGGCGGCCACGCGGTTCCCGACGGGGTGCTGGAACTCGGCGGCGTCGACCTGACCGATCCGGCGGCGGCGCAGGCCGCCATGGACGCCATCGTCGCCCGCTTCGGCCGTCTCGACGCCCTGCTGAACATCGCCGGCGGCTTTGTCTGGCAGACCACCGACGATGCTGAGCCGGCGTGGGAGAAGATGTTCCGCCTGAACCTGACCACCGCCCTGAACGCCAGCCGTGCCGCTCTGCCCCACCTGAAGGCCGTAGCTGAGGGTCGGATCGTCAATGTCGGAGCCAATGCAGCCCTTAAGTCGGCCGCCGGCATGGGGGCCTATGCCGCTTCCAAAGCCGGGGTGCATCGCCTGACCGAAAGCCTGGCCGAAGAGCTCAAGGATACCTCGGTCACCGTCAACGCTGTCCTGCCCTCGATCCTCGACACGGCCCAGAACCGCAAGGACATGCCCGATGCCGATCCGGCCAAGTGGGTCCAGCCTTCCGATCTCGCGGTCGTCATGCTGTTCCTCGCCTCGCCCGAGTCCCGCGCCGTCACCGGTGCCCTGATCCCCGTGACCGGCAAGGTCTGATGCGCCCCGTCCTGGCCCGCAGCGTCCTCTATCTGCCCGCGTCCAACCCGCGGGCGGTGGAGAAGGCGCGGGGCGTCGACGCCGACGTGGTGATCCTCGACCTCGAGGACGCCGTCGCCCCCGAGATGAAGGTCGAGGCCCGCGCGGCCGCCGTTCAGGCCCTGGCCGAGGGCGGTTTCCGCGGCGTGGTCGGGGTGCGCGTGAACGGCCTCGACACGCCCTGGGGTGCGGCCGACCTCAAGGCCCTGACCGCCGCCCGCCTCATCGTCGCGCCAAAGGTCGAGAGCGCCGAGGCGGTGCGTGCCCTGTCCGCCGCCCTGCCCGAGGCCTGCGCCCTGTGGGCCATGATCGAGACCCCGGCCGCCGTCTTGCGGCTCGACGCCATCGCGGGCGCGGGTGGCGCGCTGGACGCCCTGATGTTCGGGACCAATGACCTGTCAGCGGCGCTGGGTTGCGGCGGCTCGTCGGATCGCGAACCGCTGAAGCCTTGGCTGGCCGCGACGGTGGCCGCCGCCCGCGCCAACGGGCTGATGGCCATCGACGGAGTCGTCAACGGCATCGACGACACGGCGGGCCTGACCGCCGAATGCGCTCAAGGCCGCCTCTATGGCTTCGACGGCAAGAGCCTGATCCACCCCGCCCAGATCGACGCCGCCAATGCCGCCTTTGCACCGTCCGAGCCCGAGGTGGCCTGGGCCCGTGAGGTCGTCGCCGCCTTCTCCAGTGCCGACGCTGAGGGCAAGGGGGCCATCCGTGTGGGCTATCGCATGGTCGAACGGCTGCACCTCGACGCCGCCCATCGCCTGCTGGCCCGCCACGCCGCCTGTCAGGCCGGATGACTCCCGCCTGGGTCTGCACCCGGGGCCTGAGGAAGAAGCCCTTCCTCGACCGTTTCCTGCCGGAATACGGGCTGCAGGCCCTGCCGTTCAGCGCCCGTGCCGTCATCGGCTGGGGCGCGCGCGACACGGCGGCTTGGGGCCGCCGCTGGGCCGAGATGTCTCGACTGCCCTACCTCGCGGTCGAGGACGGCTTCCTGCGCTCCGTTGGTCTCGGCGAGACCGGCGCGACGAGCCTGAGCCTGACGGTCGATGACCTCGGCATACATTACGATGCCCGCCGCCCCTCGCGGCTGGAACAGCTGATCCAGACAGCGCCCGACTGGTGCGACGCCGCGATGCGCGCCCGGTCGCGCGCCCTGATCGAGCGGATCACGACGGCGGGCCTGTCAAAGACCAACACCGGCAAACCCCTCGACCCCGCCGTGCTCAGACCCGGCCGCCGCATCCTGATCGCCGACCAGACCCGGGGGGACGCATCCATCGCGGGCGGACTCGCTGACGCCGCCAGCTTCGCCCGCATGATCGCCGCCGCCCGCGCCGACGAGCCCGGTGCCCAGCTGATCGTCAAGCGCCACCCTGCGGTCGCCGCGGGCAGGAAGCGGGGCTGCATCGCCGAGACGGACCTGACGGGCGTCACCGTGCTGGACGATGTCCGCGCCGTCGACCTGCTGGCCAGCGTCGATGCGGTCTATGCCGTCACCAGCGGCCTCGGCTTCGAGGCCCTGATGCGCGGTCTGCCCGTCCGCCTCTTCGGTGCGCCCTTCTATGCCGGCTGGGGCCTGACGCAGGATGAGGTGCCGGTCGAACGACGCGGCGATGCCCGCGATCTGGAACAGGTCTGCGCCGCCGCCCTGATCCGCTACAGCCGCTACATCGATCCGGTCACCGGCCAACGATGCGAGGCCGAAACCGCCGTCGAGCGGCTGATCCAGTTCCGCGATCGCGCCCGCCGCCTCGAGGGCTTCTGGGCCGGGACCGGTTTCGCGGTCGCCAAGCGTCAGGCCGTGCGCCGCCTGCTGAATGCCCCGGGCGCCGACCTCCGCTATTTCGATACGCCGCAAGCCGCCGCAGAGGCCGCGCGTGTCCGCAACGGCCGCCTGCTGGTCTGGGCCGGGAAGGAAAGCCCTGACTTCGCCGCCATCGCCGCCGCCTTCCCCGGCCCGGTAATCCGCATGGAGGACGGGTTCATCCGTTCGCGCGGCCTCGGCTCCAACTTCGTCGAGGCCCTCTCGGTCGCGCTGGATGATCAGGGCATCTACTACGACACCACCGGCCCCTCGCGGCTGGAAAGCCTGATCCAGGGCGGCGAGACCGACCCGGTACTGCTTGCCCGCGCCGCCGCCCTGCGCGCCCGCATCGTCGAGACGGCGCTGAGCAAATACAATCTGGCGGGCGCTGCACCGACGGACTGGCCGAGCGGTCGCCAACGCATCCTGATCGTCGGCCAGGTCGAGGATGACCGGTCGATCCTTCTGGGATGCGGCGACATCCGCACCAACGCCGGGTTGGTCCGGGCCGTGCGGGCCGAGCATCCCGACGCCTTCCTGATCTACCGCGACCACCCGGACGTGCGGGCCGGAAATCGCGTCGGCCGCCTCGACGACGCGGCGGGCGCTCTGCTCGACGCCCGCGCCGACGACCTCGACATCCTGGCCTGTATCGACGCCTGCGACGCCGTGGCGACCCTGACCTCCCTGACTGGGTTCGAGGCCCTGCTGCGCGGCAAGCGGGTGATGTGCTGGGGTCGGCCCTTCTATGCCGGATGGGTCCTGACCGAGGACGCCCTGCCCGTGCCGCGCCGCACCCGCCGCGCCACGCTGAACGAAATCGTGGCCGCCGCCCTGATCCGCTATCCGCTCTACATCACCCCCGAGGGCTGGCCCTGCGAGGCTGAGGATCTGGTGGAACGGCTGGCCGCCGACGCATCCGCAGCCCCGTCCTTGAAGGGCCGCGCGCACCGCTGGCCGCGTGGGCTGCTCGCCAGTCTCGACCGCAGGCCTCCACCGGCCTACTAAGGCCGTTCGTCAACGAAACGGACCCCCCGTGACCTCTGCTGTTATTGCCGCCACCGGCCTCTACACGCCCGACCAGTCCATCTCGAACGAGGAGCTGGTCGTCGCCTACAACGCCTATGCCGAACGCTTCAACGCCGCCCACGCGGCCGAGATCGCCGAGGGCGAGGTCGAGGCCCTGACCCCGTCATCCATCGACTTCATCGAGAAGGCGTCCGGCATCAAGTCGCGCTTCGTGGTCGACAAGGCCGGGATCATCGACCCCGACCGCATGTCGCCGCGCATTGCCGAACGCGGCAACGACGAGCTGTCGCTGCTGGCCGAAATGGCCGTGAAGGCGGCGCAGCAAGCCATCGCCGCCTGGGGCAAGCCGGTCAGCGAGATCGGTGCCGTCCTGTGCGCCGCGTCGAACATGCAGCGCCCCTACCCCGCCATGGCCATCGAGGTGCAGCAGGCGCTGGGGATCGACGGCTTCGCCTTCGACATGAACGTGGCCTGCTCCAGCGCCACCTTCGGCATCAAGACGGCGGCGGATTTCATCGCCTCGGGCTCGGTCAAGGCCGTGCTGATGGTGAACCCCGAGATCTGCTCGGCCCACCTGAACTTCAAGGACCGCGACAGCCACTTCATCTTCGGCGACGTGGCCACTGCCGTGATCGTGGAGTCCGCTGATACGGCCGCGCCCGGTGGCTGGGAGATTGTCGGTACGCGGCTGAAGACCGTCTTCTCGAACAACATCCGCAACAATTTCGGCTTCCTGAACCGGCACGAGCCTGAGCGGAGCGAGCGCGCCGACGGCCTGACCGACCGGATGTTCGTCCAGCAGGGCCGCAAGGTGTTCAAGGACGTGGTGCCGATGGTGGCCGAGATGATCATCGACCATGCGGGCGACCTGGGCCTCGACCCCACGGGCCTGAAGCGCCTGTGGCTTCACCAGGCCAACATCAACATGAACCAGTTCATCGGCCGCAAGGTGCTGGGCCGCGACCCGACCGAGGACGAGAACGTCATCATCCTGGACGAATACGCCAACACCAGCTCGGCCGGGTCGATCATCGCCTTCCACCTGCATCAGGAAGGCATCGCCACCGGTGACGTCGGCCTGATCTGCAGCTTCGGCGCGGGCTATTCCGCCGGGACGGTCTTCGTCAGGAAGCGTTGAGCCGGGCGTAGGCGGCCAGATCGATCAGGTCGCCGTTGCGGAACCCCGCCGCCCGCCGCGCCGCCTCGGCCGCCGGGCCACGCGAGCCGTATCGCACCCGCTCCACCTGCTGCCTGTTCGCTGCCATCCACGCCTCGGCGCCGGTCAGCAGGACCAGCCCGTGCAGCTTGCGCTCCCGCGCAGACAGACGCCGCAGCCGGGCCAGCTCCGAGAAGGCGGTCCAGTCAGGCGGGCTGCGCGTCCATTCCTGCGGCGGCGTGCGCTCGGCGAGGGTCAGGCACCCCTCGGACGAGAAGGCCGCGCCTTGCGGGTCTGCGGGGGTCAGGGCCGGATGGATATTGTCCAGCACCACGACGGGGTCGAGGACCATCTCCGCCTTCGTCAGGGATCCAGACTTTGACCGGAAGGCCGGCTGGGGGACCGCGCGGCCGTCACGGCCCGCCGAGATCAGGGCCGAGGGCTGCCAGCCGCCGTGAGCGCCGACGATGAAGTCATGCCGCCCGGTCGCCAGCACATTGGCCATGCGCCAGACCGTTCGCCCCGGCTGGGCGAAGGCCGCCGCCTGCATCGCCATGGCCCAGCGGTTGGGCACGGTCGAGCCGCTGAAAACCGCGATCCGCTTCTGGTCGCGGCGCCAGACGCCGATGATACAGCGGGGCGCGACGTGATCCACCGGCTGCACCGAGAGGGTGACCGCCTTGACCGGCAGGCCCGTCATCGCCGGATCGACAAGAGTGCAACCACGCAGGGCGAACAGGATCATCTGCTCATCCAGCCGCTCGCGCGTCTCGACGGGGTCCAGCCCGTTGGCGGCGAAAAGGGCCGCCAGTGTCCGGGTCGTCAGCCGGAATTGCCGCGTGGGGTCGTCCTCGGCCCGGTCCAGCAATTTGATCGCCGCCGGGTGGTCCGCCAGCGCCGACAGGTCCAGATCAGCGCGCCACTCCGTCGCGGGCACGGCCAGGTCCGTCGCCGACAGCTGCCGCATCGCCTCCAGCTGACGGCGTGCGGATGAACGGTATCCGGCCCAGGGCGGCTGGGCGAAGACGCGCGTATCAGGTGTGGCCCAGGCGAGTGACGGCACGGCCAGCGCGGCACCGCCCAGTGCCGCCCTCCGTGTCAGGTCCATGCTGCGAATCGTCCCCGTCATCCCTTGCGCCTACACGGAACACGGATATCAGTCATCCACAGCAAAGCGCTCGCCCTGTTCACGATTTCGCGGTCACGCTTGCGCTCCCGACGGGTTTTTGCGACTGCCTTGCGCGTCGAGGACAAGGGAGAACCCTTATGGCTCAGACTCAGGGTCACAACTCAGGGACAAAAGATCCGCTCGCGTGGGATATCGCGGCGGTGCTCAAACGCATGGGCGGCTCCGCCCACCAGACCGTGGTCATCGACTGCGTCGCCGCCATGCAGCGCGAACGCGGCGCGCCCGTGTCCAAGCCGGACCTCGCTGCCCAGATCATCGAAATATTCGAACGCTACCGCGACATGTTCGTGCGCCCGTTCGGCGAGGGGTCCCAGCGCTGGGCGCTGGCACCGGGCTTCGCCTGATCTAATCCCTACCGGTCCTTCTCACGCGCCTCGCCACCCCGGGCGACCAGGGCCGCCTGCGCAGCCGCCAGCCGGGCGATGGGCACGCGGTAGGGCGAGCAGCTGACGTAATCCAGGCCAACTGTTTCGCAGAAGGCAATCGATGCTGGATCGCCGCCGTGTTCGCCGCAGATGCCGGTCTTGATGCCCGGCCGCGCTGCGGAGCCGCGCTCCTTGGCGATGCGGATCAGGTCGCCGACGCCCTCCTGGTCGAGGCGCACGAACGGGTCGGTCTCGAAGATGCCCTTGTCCATATAGGCCTGCAGGAAGCGTCCGGAATCGTCGCGTGAAATGCCGAACGTCGTCTGGGTCAGGTCATTGGTGCCGAAGCTGAAGAACTCGGCATGCTCGGCCAGATCCCCGGCGCGCAGCGCCGCGCGCGGCAGCTCGATCATGGTGCCGACCAGATATTCGACCGTGTCGCCAGCATCCTTGAACACGGCCTCGGCCGTGCGGTCGGTCAGCTCGCGCAGGTATTTCATCTCCAGACCCATGGCGACCAGCGGGTGCATGATCTCCGGGATCGGGGCCACGCCCGACGCCGCCTTCACCGCCAGCGCGGCCTCGAGAACGGCCCGGACCTGCATCTCGTAGATCTCGGGATAGGCGACGCCCAGGCGGCAGCCGCGATGGCCCAGCATGGGGTTGGTCTCGTGCAGCTCCTTCGCGCGCCGCTTCAGCTTGGCGGCGTCCAGTCCCTGTGAGGCCGCCAGGGCGTCGATGTCCGCGTCCGTGTGCGGGATGAACTCGTGCAGCGGCGGGTCCAGCAGCCGCACCGTCACCGGCAGGCCGGCCATGATGGTGAACAGCTCGACGAAGTCCGACTTCTGGAACGGCGCGATCTTCGCCAGGGCGGCGCGGCGCCCGGCTTCGTCGTCGGCCAGGATCATCTCGCGCACAGCGGCGATGCGGGTGTCGTCGAAGAACATATGCTCGGTCCGGCACAGGCCGATGCCCTCGGCGCCGAAGCCGCGCGCTGTCTTGGCGTCCAGCGGCGTCTCGGCGTTGGCGCGGACCTTGAGCCTGCGCACCTTGTCGGCCCAGGCCATCAGGGTCTGGAAGTCCCCGGTCAGCTCGGGCTCGATCATAGCCACGGCCCCATCGAGGACCTCGCCCTTGGACCCGTCGATGGTGATGATGTCGCCGGCCTTGAAGGTGCGGCCGCGCGCCGTAAAGGTCCCCGCCTTGTCGTTGATCGACAGCTCGTTGATGCCGCAGACGCAGGGGCGGCCCATGCCGCGGGCGACCACCGCAGCGTGGCTGGTCATGCCGCCGCGCGCCGTGACGATGCCGCGTGCCGCGTGCATGCCGTGGATGTCCTCAGGCGAGGTTTCCTCGCGCACCAGGATGACGGCGTCGCCCAGCTGGCTCATCCGCTCGGCCTCGTCGGCGTCGAAGACGATCTTTCCGGTCGCCGCGCCGGGACTGGCGGGCAGGCCGGCGGCGATGACGGTGCGGGCGGCCTTCGGGTCCAGGGTCGGATGCAGCAGTTGGTCCAGGGCCGACGGCTCGACCCGGCTGATCGCCTCTTCCTGGGTGATCACGCCTTCTGCGGCCAGATCGACCGCGACCTTCAGCGCCGACTTGGCCGTGCGCTTGCCGTTGCGGGTCTGCAGCATCCAAAGCCGGCCCTGCTCGACCGTGAACTCGATGTCCTGCATGTCGCGGTAGTGGCTTTCGAGGCGGCCCACGACCTCGACGAACTCGGCGAAGACGACCGGCATGGCCTCTTCCATCGAAGGCGCGGTCTCGCCCATCTCCTCGCGGCCGGCCTTTGTCAGGGATTGCGGGGTGCGGATGCCCGCGACCACGTCCTCGCCCTGGGCGTTGATCAGGAACTCACCGTAGAGCTTGGCCTCGCCGGTCGACGGGTTGCGGGTGAAGGCGACGCCGGTGGCGCTCGTCTCGCCCATGTTGCCGAACACCATCGACTGGATGTTCACCGCCGTGCCCCAGCTCTCGGGAATGTCGTGCATACGGCGGTAGAATTTCGCCCGGTCGTTCATCCAGCTGGCGAAGACGGCGCTGACCGCGCCCCACAGCTGGTCGTTCGGATCCTGCGGGAATTCCCGGCCCAGCTCGCGTTCGACCACGGCCTTGTAGTCGGCGACCACCTTCTCCCAGTCAGAAGCCGACAGGTCGGTGTCGATGGTGACGCCCAGCCGGTCCTTGTGGTCGTCCAGCACCTCCTCGAAGTCGTCGTGGGAAAGGCCCAGCACGACGTTCGAATACATGGTGATGAAGCGACGATAGCTGTCGAAGGCGAAGCGCCGGTCGCCTGAGAGGTTTGCCAGCCCCTCAACCGTCGCGTCGTTGAGGCCGAGATTCAGCACCGTGTCCATCATGCCCGGCATCGACGCCCGGGCACCGGAGCGGACGCTGACCAACAGGGGATTGGCCGGATCGCCGAACGACTTGCCGGTGATCGATTCGACCTTGGCGAGCCCCGCCGCGACCTGACCCGCCAGATCGGCCGGATAGGTCTGGCCGTTGGAATAATAGTGGACGCAGGCTTCGGTGGTGATCGTGAACCCCGGCGGCACCGGCAGGCCCAGCGAAGACATCTCCGCCAGGTTGGCCCCCTTGCCCCCCAGCAGATTCTTCATCGAAGCGTCGCCGTCAGCGGAACCGCCGCCGAAGCCATACACCCACTGCGTCATGCCTGTAGCCCTGCCTTGTCGTGATCCCCCGCCTTACCGTGCTGCGCCCGCGAAGGCGAGGGTCGGGTTGTAACAAGGCGTGAATGGAGGTTTCGGGCTGGGGTAACCGGCCTCTTTCCTTCGTCATTCCGGGCGAAGAGACGCGCAGCGGCTCGTAGACCCCGAACCCAGCGGCGCGCGAGAGCGCGAACCTGTCGAGAGTGCCGTTGCTTGCCGATAGGACGGCTTTTCGCCGCCGTCGCGGCGCCACTGGGTTCCGGGTCTACACTGCGCTTCGCCCGGAATGACGAAAGGAAGGGTTCTTTACCCCCCGATCATCCCGAAATCCGCCACCCGGCCCATCACGGCCCGCACCTGACCCAGCAGCTTCAGCCGGTTCTCGCGCTCGGCGGGGACGTCCGAATTGACCATCACCCCGGTGAAGAACGCATCCACCGGCGCCCGCAGGGCCGCCAGGGCGGTCATGGCGGCGGCGAAGTCCTCGGTCTCCAGCGCGGTGTCCACGGCGGTCGCGGCGGCGGCGGCGGCGAAGGCCAGCGCGGTCTCGGCCTCGGGCTGGTTCGGCTGGCCGGTGGCGACGGCGCCGGTCGGCAGCGGCCCCTTCTTCTCCTCGGCCTTGAGGATGTTGGACGCCCGCTTGTAGCCCGCCAGCAGGTTGGCCCCGTCGTCGGTGGCCAGGAAGGCGTCCAGCGCCTCGACCCGCCGCTCGATGCGGACCAGGTCGTCGTCGCCGAGCGCGAACACGGCGTCTACCAGGTCATGGCGCTTGCCCTGATCGCGGAGGAGCACTTTTAGGCGGTCGGCGAAGAAGGCGACGAGATCGGCGGCGACTTCGTCAGGCGTACGGAGGTTTGTAATCGGTGCGTGGATAACACCACCAGTTGAATGCACGCTATTCTCGTCATGCCCCCATACGGCGGGAGTGGAGAAGCTGCCCCGGTCAAACCTAGAGACATGTGTTCTGATAATTTGTGCGAGGGGGAGCCTTGCGCTCGTCTCGATCTGGATTCTGATGTCACCCAGCGCCGCCCGGCGCAGGGCGAACGGGTCCTTCGACCCTGTGGGCTTCTCGTC
Organism: Brevundimonas sp.; assembly: GCA_046294385.1. GTDB lineage: Bacteria > Pseudomonadota > Alphaproteobacteria > Caulobacterales > Caulobacteraceae > Brevundimonas. The sequence continues at coordinate 49,619 of JBKBJW010000001.1, forward strand.
GATGGCGAAGAAGCCGACCAGGGTGTCGAGCTTGTCGGCCAAGGCGACGGCGACAGTCAGGGGCGCGGTCGGGACGGTGTCGGCGGGTCCTTGCGGCTTGTAGTGGTCGCGGACGGCGTCGGCGATGGCGTCCGGTTGACCGAAGGCGCGGGCGTAGTAGCCGCCCATGACGCCCTGAAGCTCCGGGAACTCACCGACCATGCCGCTGGCCAGATCGGCCTTGGCGATGCGCGCGGCGGCCTCGGCCTGATCGGCGTCGGCACCGACCAGCGGGGCGATCTCGCGGGCCAGGGCGGCAATACGGTCGACCCGCTCGGCCAGCGTCCCCAGTTTCGCGTGGAAGGTCACGCCCGAAAGCTTCTTGGACCAGGCGTCAAAGCCGGTCTTCAGATCCTCGTCCCAGAAGAAGCGGGCGTCGTTCAGGCGGGCGGACAGGACGCGGCTGTTGCCGGCCGCCAGCGCCTTGCCGCCGTCCGACGCCTCGACGTTCGCCACCACGACGAAGTGGGGCACCAGCTTGTGGGTCGCCGGATCGCGCACGGCGAAATACTTCTGGTGGACCTTCATCGACAGCCGCACGACCTCGGGCGGCAGGGTCAGGAACTGCGGGTCCATGTCGCCCAGGATCGGCGTCGGCCATTCGGCCAGCCCCGCGACCTCGTCCAGCAGGCCGTCGTCATCGACCAGCGCGAGGCCCTTGTCGGCGCAGACCTTCTTGGCCGCATCGAGGATGCGCAGCTTGCGGTCGGCCACGTCGAGCAGGACGAACTGCTTCGCCAGCTTCGCGCGATAGTCGGTGAAGTCCTTCACCGCGAACGGCTGGCCCGAGCCGAGGAAGCGATGGCCCTCGGTCACGTCGCCGCTGTGGATGCCGTCGATCTCGAACGGGATCACCACCCCGTCGAACAGGCAGACGATCCGCTTGATCGGCCGCACCCAGCGCAGCGTGCCCGAACCCCAGCGCATCGACTTGGGCCAGGGGAAGCTGCGCACGATCTGGTCGACCATCTCGGTCACGACGCGGGCGGTCGGCACGCCCGTCTGGCGCACATGGGCGAACCAGATGCCGTCGCGCTCGACCAGTTGGTCTTTAGTCAGGCCGGTCTTGCGCAGGAAGCCTTCCATCGCCTGTTCCGGCGCATTGGATTTCGGCCCCTTCAACTCCTCGTCGCGGTCCGGTGTGCCATGCGGCAGGCCCTCGACCACCAGCGTCAGTCGTCGCGGCCCGGCGAAGGTCGTCAGGGATTCAAACTCAAGGCCCGCGGCCTTCAGCCGCTCGGTCGCCATGCGCTCCAGATCGCGCGCGGCACCCTGCTGCATGCGGGCGGGGATTTCCTCGGAGAAGATTTCGATCAGTAGCTGGGCCATTACGCACGCCCCCGCTCTTGCTCGACCCATTCCGTGGCGCAGGCCTTACAGAGGTCTCTGATCCGCCCGATGTAGCTCTGGCGTTCGGCCACGGCGATGGCGCCGCGGGCGTCCATCAGGTTGAACAGGTGCGACGCCTTCAGGACCTGATCATAGGCCGGCAGAACCAGCGCCTGCCCCTGCGGACCCTTCATGGCCAGAAGGCGCGAGACTTCGGCCACCATGTCCTCGAACCGGCGTTTCAGCCCGTCCACGTCATAGCCGTGGAAATTGGCTTCCGACTGCTGACGCTCGTTCTCGAGGAAGACTTCGCCGTAGGTCAGGCCGTCCTTGTTGAACTTCAGATCGTAAACGTTGTCGACGCCCTGAACATACATGGCCAGACGCTCCAGCCCGTAGGTCAGCTCGCCCGAAACCACGTCCACCTCGATGCCGCCGACGCCCTGGAAATAGGTGAACTGCGTCACCTCCATCCCGTCGCACCAGACCTCCCAGCCCAGGCCCCAGGCACCCACCGTGGGGTTCTCCCAGTCGTCCTCGACGAAGCGGATGTCGTGCAGGCTCGGGTCGATTCCGATGGCCCGCAGCGAGCCCAGATAGAGGGCCTGCAGGTCGTCGGGATTCGGTTTCAGAATGACCTGGTATTGGTAATAGTGTTGGAGGCGGTTCGGGTTCTCGCCGTAACGGCCGTCTCCGGGCCGGCGGCTCGGCTGGACATAGGCGGCCTTCCACGGACGCGGCCCGAGCGCGCGCAGCACGGTCGCGGGATGCAGGGTCCCCGCCCCCACCTCGATGTCATAAGGCTGCAGGATCGCGCAGCCCTGATCACCCCAGTATTTGTGGAGCGTCAGGATCAGGTCCTGGAACGAGAGGGGTTCAGTCGGCGTGTGGGGCAAGGCGGGCGGCTTTGTCAGTGCAAATCGAATGCTGGCTCTAAGGCCTCACGGCCTCAAGCGGAAGGGCCGCCGAGCACGCAGGCCCTCACCCACCAGCCGGGCCGCCACGCGCTGAGCCGTTCGGCGGCCATGGCGGCTGTGTCGGCATCGAAGCACAGGCCAAAAACCGTGGCCCCCGATCCAGACATCCGGGCCAGCGCCACGCCGGGGGTGGCGGCGACGGCGGTCAGGGCCTCGCCGATGGCGGGATCCAGCGCGACAGCAGGGTCCTGCAGGTCGTTCCGCTGGGCCGCGAGCCAGTCGATGACGGTCTCGACGCTCCAGTCGGCGGGCGGCGCGGGGTGGTCGGCGGCGCGCAGGGGCCCGGCGTCATAGGCGCGATAGACGGAGCCGGTGGGGGACGGAACACCCGGATTGACCAGCACGGCGTGCAGCGGCGGCAGTCGCGGCTCGTGCGTCAGAACATCGCCCCTGCCCTTCGCCCAGGCGGTCTGCGGGAACAGGCACATGGGACCGTCGGCGCCGATGACGGCGGCAACCCGGCCCAGGGCCGCATCATCGGCCGTCACGTTGAGCGCCTGCCGCGCCAGCCTGAGCGCCGCGCCTGCGTCCGACGAACCGCCGCCGAGCCCAGCTGCGATGGGCAATTGCTTGTCGAGCGTGACCCGAAGGCCCGGCTCGCCGATGTCAGCGGCCTCGCCCAGAGCCCTGAGCGCGGTCATGATCAGGTTGTCGGGGCCTTCGAGCCCGCTCCCGAACGGACCGATAGCCGTCAACGACAAACCCTCGCCCGGCTCCACCGTCACAGCATCGCCGATATCGGCGAAGGCGACCAGGCTGGTCAGCGGATGATAGCCGTCGCCGGCCACGGGGCCGACATGCAGGAACAGATTGACCTTGGCCGGCGCGAGGGCGGTGAGCCGCATCAGGGCTCCGCGCCGTCAGACACCGGCGAGGCCGGGGCCAATCCCTGCGCCAGCTTGCGCTCGGCGTCGGCCCGCTGTTCGGCGTCGGGGTTCAGGGTCAGGACGCGCGACCACTGGAACCGGGCCTCGCGCTGGCGGCCGACCTGCCAATAGGCGTCGCCAAGGTGGCCATTGATCTCGGGATTGGCAGGCTCTTTGGTCACGGCCCCTTCCAGCGAGGCGACCGCCTCTTCGTACTGGCCCTGTCGGTACTGCGACCAGCCGAGCGAGTCCTGGAAATTGCCGTTCTCCGGATCCGCAGCGACGGCCTGAGCGATCAGGGCGGCACCCTGATCGACCCGCAGACCTTTATCGACCCACAGATAGCCGAGGTAGTTCAGCACGGTCGCATCGTCGGGCTGCAGTTGGTGGGCCGCCCATAGCTCGGCCTCAGCGCGTGTGACGTCGCCCATCGATTCATAGGCGGCACCGCGCAGGAAGTGGACCGCGAACCCCTGGGTCGCCGTGTTCAGCACCGGCCCGTTCAGGATCGACAGTCCCTCGTCATATCGCTTCAGCCCAATCAGCTGGGCAGCCAGAAGATAGGCGGTCTGGGCGTCGTCCGGCGTGGCGGCGTGGGCGCGACGCAGCTCGACCAGGGCCTCCTCGTCCCGCTCCTCGCGTTGCAGGCTGAGGGCGATCTCGGTGCGGGCGGCGGCGTAAATGCCGTCGTCGGCAGCGCTCACGGCATCCAGGGCGTCACGGGCGGCGTTTTCCATCTCGGCCTCGGCCAGGGTCTGGCCAAGCCGCAGGCGCGTGTCATCGTTGGGATCGAGGTTCAACGCCAGACGCAGATAGACCGCCGCGAACTCGTGCGCCCCGTCAACCGAGGCCTGGATGGCGGCGTTCTTGAGCGCGATGGCTGTGCCCTGACGCAGGGTGGGTGCGGCGGGCGGGCGGCGGCGAGCCTCGGCACGCGCGCGGGCCGCCACGATCCGTGTGTCGGTTGTTCCGTCGGCGATCGCGGCATCATACAGGGCGATGGCCTCGGCCCGACGATCGCGGCGCTCCAGGAACTCGCCAAAGGCCAGGCGGAACAGTTCGGCCCCCGCGCGGTTGCCCATCAGGGTCCTGAAGTCCGCCTCGGCCCCGGCGAAGTCGCCGTAGTGTTCCAGCAGCAGGGCGTGGTGATAACGCGCGAAGATCAGGGTCGGGTCGTTCGGCTGCAGGCTCGGCATGGCAAGGGCCGTCTCGCGGTCCCCGGCGGCTGCGGCGATGAAGCTGCGGGCATAGTAGCCGGCGCGACCGTGCGGATTGCCGATCGGCGCGCGCCTGTAGACTGCCATCGCCGCATCGGCGTCGCCGTGGACAAAGGCCTGAACCATCTCGATCAGACGGCCCGCCTGGGTCAGGACCGGCGAAATCCCCTCCCCCGCGGGCGTCATGCGGGCGGCAAAATCCAGGTCACCGCCGAACAGCGAGGCCATGAAGGCGTCCTCGCGCACGCCCGGCTGCTCTGGCGTCAGCCCTTCGGCGGCTTGCAGAAACGCAGCACCCGACTGTGCATCACCCCGCGCGGCGGCCAGACGGCCGGACAGATAGAGGCCATAGGCCGAGCGGCCCTCGCTATCGGACGGAACCGGCGACCAGACCTCGGGGATCGCAACGGGCGGCTCCTCGACCGGCGGGGCCATCATGACCACGGCCGGGCGCGGCGGCGGGGTCTCAGCCGTCGGCGCGGCGACGACCGGCGGCTTGGCGGTCGTGTCCTGTGCAGCGGCGGGAACCGCCAGGGCGCTGACTGTGGCGAGAAGCAGGGAGAGACAGGCTATGCGCATGACCCGGACAGTTTCCGGAATATGCGGCGACGGCAAGGCCCCTCGCCCGTCAGGCTCTACATATTCGGATAGTTCGGCCCACCACCGCCCTCGGGCGTGGTCCAGACGATGTTCTGGGACGGATCCTTGATGTCGCAGGTTTTGCAGTGGACGCAGTTCTGGGCGTTGATCTGGAACCGCGGCTCGCCACCGCCTTCGGGCGTCAGCACCTCATAGACTCCGGCTGGGCAGTATAGCCGCGCGGGCTCGCCGTATTTCGGCAGGTTCACCCGGATCGGGATCGACGGATCCAGCAGCTTCAGGTGCGCAGGCTGCTCCTCGGCGTGGTTGGTGTTCGAGATGAAGACCGACGACAGCTTGTCGAACGACAGCTTCCCGTCCGGCTTGGGATAGGCGATCGGCTTGTGCTTGGACGCCAGTTCGGTCGAGGCCGCGTCGGTCTTGGTGTGATGCAGCGTCGGGATCGGCGACCAGCCGAACAGCAGGTGGCGAGACCACATATCGACCATGCCCAGCGCCCCGCCCAGGGTCGTGCCGAATTTCGACAGCAGCGGCTTGGCGTTCCGGACCGTCGCCAGCTCCTTGTAGACCCAGCTCTTCTCCCAGGCCGTCTGGTATTCGACCAGTTCATCGCCCGCGCGGCCGGCCATGACGGCGTCGAAGGCGGCGTCGGCGGCCAGCATGCCGGTCTTCATGGCGTTGTGACTGCCCTTGATGCGCGGCACGTTCACGAAACCGGCGGAGCAGCCGATCAGGGCACCGCCCGGGAAGGCCAGCTTCGGCACCGACTGCAGGCCGCCCTCGGTGATGGCCCGCGCGCCGTAGGAGATGCGCGTGCCGCCCTCGAGATGCTCGGCGATGGCGGGGTGGTGCTTGAAGCGCTGGAACTCGTCGAACGGCGACAGGAACGGGTTCTTGTAGTTCAGGTGCACGACATAGCCGATGGCCACGTAGCGGTCGCCGAAGTGGTAGAGGAAGCTGCCGCCCCCGGTGTGCTCATCCAGTGGCCAGCCGGTCGAATGCTGGACCAGCCCCGGCTTGTGGTTCGCTGCAGGAACCTGCCACAGCTCCTTGATACCGATGCCGTATTTCTGAGGGTCGGCTTTGTCGCACAGGTTGTGGCGGGCCATGATCGTCTTGGCCAGCGAGCCGCGCACGCCCTCGGCGATGAAGACATATTTGCCGTGCAGCTCGATGCCCGGCTGGAAGTCGTCGGTCGGCTTGCCGTGCTTGTCGATGCCGAACACCCCGGCGACCACGCCCTTCACCCGGCCTGAGGGTTCATCCCAGACCACATGGCTGGCGGCCATGCCGGGATAGACCTCGACGCCCAGCGCCTCGGCCTGCTCGCCCAGCCAGCGGGTGACGTTGCCCAGCGAGGCGATGTAGCAGCCGTTGTTGTGCATGAAGGGCGGCAGCATCGCCATCGGCAGAGCCGCCTGCCCCGCCGGCCCCAACAACAGGAAGCGGTCCTCGGTGACGGGGGTCTCCAGCGGCGCACCGCGGTCCTTCCAGTCGGGGAACAGCTCGTTCAGCGCCTTGGGGTCGATCACCGCGCCGGACAGGATATGCCCGCCGACCTCGGCCGACTTCTCCAGCACGGCGACGCTTACTTCTTTTCCGTCCTTTTCCGCCCGCTGCTTCAGGCGGATGGCGGCCGCGAGGCCCGCGGGACCGCCGCCGACGATGACGACGTCGTATTCCATCACCTCGCGCTCGACGCCGCTCAGCGCCTCCATCGGCGGCAACTTGTCGATCACGGCTTCCTGCCAGGCGTTGGTTGTGCCGCCTTCGATCGCTTGCTCGGCCATGTTCGTCCCAGCCCCGTTGTTTCGCCGTTTCGTCGTTGTCCGCTTATCGGAAGGTGACGCGGCGGCGGTCAAGGCCTATCCCTGTGCGGACCGATATGAACGCACCATCCGCCGACACCGCCGCGACCGAAAGCCTGCTCGCCTTCTGGCGCGATGCGGGGGTGGACGCCTGCTATCTCGATGCGCCGGTGGACCGCACCCATGTGGAGCCGGCCCCGGCGCTGAAGGCCGTGGCGCGGGCGACGGCGACCGTCACGCCGCTGGGTCAGACCGCGCCGCAGATGGGCGAGGCCGCGGTCGAGGCGCGCCGCCTGGCCGCCGCCGCCGACAGTCTGGAGGCGCTCGGCGCCGCCATCGCCGCCTTCGAGGGTTGCCCCTTGCGCACAATGGGGGCGAAACAGGCCGTCTTCAGCCGGGGCAATCCGAATGCGCCGATCCTTATCGTCGGCGAGGGCCCCGGGGCGGAAGAGGACGAGCGCGGCCAGCCGTTCGTGGGCAAGACGGGCCAGCTGCTGGACCGGATGCTGGCGGCGGGCGGACTGACGGACAAGGTCTTCATCACCAACACCGTCTTCTGGCGACCGCCGGGCAACCGGACGCCGACGCCGCAGGAACAGGCGGTCTGCCTGCCGTTTCTTGAGCGGGCGTTTGCGCTGCTCCAGCCGAAGGCCGTGCTGCTGCTGGGGGCGGCGGCGTCGAAATCGGTGCTGCAGACCGACGAGGGCATCATGCGGATGCGCGGCCAGTGGCGCGAATGGCGGCTGGCCGAGGGCGGCGTTTCGGCCCCGGCCCTGCCGACCCTCCATCCCGCCTTCCTGCTGCGACAGCCCCAGGCCAAGGCCCAGGTCTGGGCGGACATCCTGTCGCTGGCGGCACGGCTGGACGCCTGACCCAAAAGCGCCCCAAACGGCATGGACTGTTGACGATTGCAGCGGGGGTTGGCGCCCTTGTTGCCTGACGACCGAACGCAAGCGCGTGACGGGACCGTATCGAGACGGTCCACGCCGCCGTCCAGGGGGGGCCGCCAAGGATGAATCCGTTCCGCCGCGCGATCCTCGCGCCGATGGGCATGTTTGCGGCCGCCGCCCTGATGCTGGCGAGCCCCGCCTTGGCGCAGAATCGGCCGACGGCGCTGAGCGCCTCTGATCGCCTCAACTACACCAACGCCTTCGACGCCCTGCGCCGGGGCGACCTCGACGCGGCCCGGGATGCGGCGCGCGCGGCCGAGGACAGGGTGCTGATGGGTCAGGTCGAGTTCGAGCGGATGTTCCACGCCGACCACACCGCCACCTACGACGAACTGGCCGCCTGGCTTGAGGAATACTCGGACCTGCCGGACGCCCCGCGCGCCTATAATCTGGCCCTGCGTCGCCGCCCGGACGGCGCACCTGAGCCAAAGCGCCCCGCGGGCATCAGCGGGCGGGCCTGGTCCCTGACCGTCTCGCCCGGCGGCGGGGCTGATCCGGACGATCCGGCCAAGGCCGCGCGCATCGCCTTCAATAACGACGACCTGACCGGCGCCTATACGATGGGCCGCCAGATCGGCGACTGGTGGACAGCCGGTCTGGCCGCGTGGCGGTTGGGCCAGTTCAACGACGCCTTTGACGCCTTCCAACGTGTGGCGGAGGACCCCACCCAGGACGCCTGGACCCGCGCTGGTGCCGCCGTCTGGACCGCGCGCGCCGCCGGTGCCTCGGGCCGTCAGGATCAGGTGCAGGGCTGGCTGCGGCTCGCGACCCGCTGGCCGGCGACCTTCTACGGTCAGGTCGCGGGGCGGATGCTTGGCGAGGACGCGCCGATTGAGGGGCTGGGACCCACCCCTTACGCCACGCCGGGCGTCCGTCAGGTCGCCTTCCGGCCCGACGAGGACCCCGGCGTCGACAGCGATGAGCTGAACGCCTTTATCCGCGAAGACCCGCGCGCCCGCCGCGCCGTGGCCTATTACGAGGTCGGCCGCCGCGATGAGTACGAAGGCGAGCTACGCGCCGGCATCCGCACCGCCATTACCGACCCGGCGCGCCGCCTGTGGACCGGGCTGGCCAAGGCCATGGGCTTCCAGGGCAGCCGGGCAGACCGTCAGGTCGAGCGCATCGACGCCGGCGACTATCCCATGCCGGATCTGCAGCCCGAGGGCGGCTACACCATCGAGCGGTCCTTGCTGCTGGCCATCGCGCGCAAGGAGACCAACTTCAACGCCTCGGCGCGGTCCGGGGCGGGGGCCTGGGGCCTGATGCAGGTGATGCCGGCGACGGCGGCCGAGCTGACCGGCGACCGGGGCTTCGTGCGCGAGCCGCGCCGTCTGTTACAGCCTGCGGTCAATATGCGGGTGGGTCAGGCCTATGTGACGCGGATGCTGAACCTGCCGCAGTTCCAGGGCGACCTGCTGCGGACCGCCGCCTCCTACAACGCAGGACCGGGGCCGATGCTGGCGGCGCTGAGGAAGCTGGGGCCGAACCCCGATCCGTTGCTGCTGATCGAGGTGATCGACGTGCCGCAGGCGCGGGACTACGTGGAAAAGGTTGTCGCCGCCTACTGGATCTATCAGCGTATGACGGGCCGGCCCTTGCGGACCCTGGACGCCGTGGCGGCGGGCGCAGGCCACATTCCGCTCAGCCTGGACTATGTGCCGCCGCCGCCTGCGGACGTGATGCCGGTGCAGCCGCCGGTGCAGGCAGCCGAGACGGCGCCGTCAGGTGGATCCTAGAACAGCCCTGACACCAGCATCGCGGACAGGCAGCAGGCGACCAGAATGCCGACGCCCACGCTGACCATCGAAGGCTGCGAGGCGGTTTCCGGGGCGCGCGGCGCGGTGTTCATCTGAGCAGCCATTCTGGCCTCCGTAACGGACCCCTTGCCCGTACTGTTCCGAGAATAACGCCGCTCTCTTAAGGCGGGGTTTCAGCTTTGCCTTAACGCGCCGCGATCTCTGCCAGCCCGGCTTTCGACCATTCCAGGAAGTCGGGCTGAGCCAGCAGGGTGTCGACATAGGCCCGGGCTGTACCGTCGTCGCCATGGGCCACCAGATCGATCTGGAAGTGGCGGATGCGCGCGGCTACCGGGGTGAAGAAGGCGTCCGGGATGCTCCATTCGCCGAACAGATAGGGGCCGCCGTTGCCATAGCGGGCGCGCATGCCGGTGAAGATCTCGACCAGACGACGAATGTCGGAGGCGACCGCCTCGCTGGTCGGGGCCGGGCTGCGATCCGGGCCGACCATCGAATGATCCGGACCCATGCCACATTCGGTCCTCAGGGCCATGAAGGCCGAGTGCATCTCACACGCCACCGAGCGCGCCTGCCAGCGAGCATGAGCGTCAGCGGGCCAAAGGCGGACGTGGGGGTACATCTCGGAGCACCAGACGCTGATAGCCATGGAGTCCCAGATGTCGACGCCGTCGACCTTGAGCAGCGGCACCTTACCCGACGGCGAGATGGCCCGGATCACGTCCTCGTAGCCATCGCCATATAGCTGGACCACCGTCTCGCTGAACTCGGCCCCGCAGCGCTTCAGCACCAGCCAGGGGCGCAGCGACCAGGTCGAAAAGGCTTTGTTGCCGATGATCAGTTCCATGGGTCCCTCCTGCTGGTCAGCGCAGCCATAAGCCCGACTCGCTCATCAGGCCACGCCCGTAAGGCCAAGTTCGCGGCCCGGAACCACAAGCGCACCTTGACTCGACGCGCCCGGAGACCGACACGGCCCGCCCATGATCATCCGTTACTCCCGCCCCGACGCCGTCGCCATCTGGTCGCAGGAGACCAAATACCGGATCTGGTTCGAGATCGAGGCGCATGCGGCGACCAAGATGGCCGAGCTGGGGACGATCCCCGCCAGCGCCGCCGAGGCCATCTGGGCCAAGGGCGAGGACGCGGTGTTCGACGCCGACCGCATCGACGAAATCGAGCGCACCACCAAGCACGACGTCATCGCCTTCCTGACCCACGTCTCCGAGATCGTGGGCGACGAGGCCCGCTTCCTGCACCAGGGCATGACCTCGTCGGACGTGCTGGACACCTGTTTCGCGGTCCAGCTGGCGCGCTCGGCGGATCTGCTGATCGAAGGCACGGATCGGGTCCTGGCGGCGCTGGAAAAGCGGGCCAAGGAGCACAAGCTGACCCCCTGCGTCGGCCGCAGCCACGGCATCCATGCCGAGCCCGTCACCTTCGGCCTCAAGCTGGCCGGCTATCATGCCGAGTTCCAGCGGGCCAAGCGGCGCCTGATCACGGCCCGGGAAGAAATCGCCACCTGCGCCATCTCGGGCGCCGTCGGCACCTTCGCCAACGTCGATCCGGCGGTTGAACAATACGTCGCCGACAAGATGGGCCTCGCCGTCGAGCCCGTCTCGACCCAGGTGATCCCGCGCGACCGCCACGCCGCCTTCTTCGCGGCACTCGGTGTCGTCGCCAGCTCGGTCGAGCGCCTGGCCATCGAGATCCGCCACCTGCAGCGCACGGAAGTCCTCGAGGCCGAGGAGTTCTTCGACAAGGGCCAGAAGGGCTCGTCGGCCATGCCGCACAAGCGCAACCCCATCCTGACCGAGAATTTGACCGGCCTGGCCCGTCTGGTCCGTTCGGCCGTCACGCCCGCGATGGAGAACGTGGCCCTGTGGCACGAGCGGGATATCAGCCACTCGTCTGTCGAGCGGGGCATCGGCCCGGACGCGACCATCCACCTGGACTTCGCCCTGCACCGGCTGGCGAACGTGGTCGAGCGGCTGAACGTCTATCCCGAGAATATGCAGAAGAACCTCGACCTGCTGGGTGGGCTGGTTCACTCGCAGCGCGTCATGTTGGCCCTGACCCAAGCCGGTGTCAGCCGCGAGGACGCCTATGCCGCCGTGCAGGAGAACGCCATGCGTGTCTGGCGCGGCGAGGGCCGTTTCCTCGACTTCCTCAAGGCCGACGCCCGCGTGACCCTGCCCGATGCGCAGCTCGAGGCCCTGTTCGACCTCGGCTATCACACCAAGCATGTGGACACGGTGTTCGCGCGGGTGTTCGGGGCCTGATGCGCAAGGCGGCGTTCCCGCCCGTCATCGACGCCCACACCCGCCTGCTGATCCTAGGCAGCCTGCCCGGCGACGCCTCGCTGAAGGCGGCGCAGTATTACGCCCATCCGCAAAATGCCTTCTGGCGCCTGACCGGCGGCGTGATCGGGATTGATCTGCCTTCCCTGCCCTATGCGGCGCGTCTGGAGGCACTGAAGGTGGCTGGCGTCGGCCTGTGGGACGTAATCGCGGGGGCGGAGCGTCAGGGCAGTCTGGACGGCGCCATCCGCAATGCCGAGGCGGCGAACCTGCGTCAGTTGATCTCCGGACTACCGGAACTGCGGGCGGTGGCCTTCAACGGCAAGACGGCGGCGCGCATCGGGCGGCGGTCATTGTCCGGGACGACGTTGACCCTGATCGACCTGCCGTCTTCCAGCCCCGCCTTCACTTTGCCATTCGCCGACAAGGCGGCGGCTTGGTCGGGGCTGTCCGGGCCTCTGATGGCCTGAGCCTGTGCGGTCTTGTCGCGCCCCGCGCGGGACCGGCGGTGCATCCTTATGGTCGCTCACCAGTATCTGATGCACCCGCCACGAGAGCGGGTTGTATTCAGGAAACGCTTCATGTCCCCCACCCGCTTCTCCACACTGGCCACCGTGTCCGCCGCCGCGATGCTGGCCCTGGCTGCCTGTAGCCCGAAAGCTGAACCCACCGCCGAGGCACCGGCCGATGCGGCGATGGCCCCCGCAGCAGCCGATCCCATGGTTGGCGGCGCGTCCATGAGCCCGAACGAGACCATCGTCACCAATGCCGCCAAGGCTTCGAACCTGACCACGCTGGTGGCCGCCGTTCAGGCTGCGGGTCTGGTCGACACCCTGTCTGGCACAGGCCCCTTCACCGTCTTCGCACCGGATAACGCCGCCTTCGAGAAGATCCCGGCCGCCACGCGGCAGGCCCTGATGACCCCGGCGATGAAGGACGACCTCGCAGCGATCCTGACCTATCACGTGGTCCCCGGCCGCCTGACGGCCGCCGACATCGCCGCCCAGGCGCAATCCGGCGGTGGCACGGCCACCCTGACCACGGTTCAGGGCGAGACGCTGAAGGTGTCAGCCGGGCCGAACAACACCTGGGTTATCACCGACTCCAAAGGTGGCACCTCCACCATCACCCAGGCCGACGTGGGTCAGTCAAACGGCATCGTGCATGTCATCGACACGGTCCTGATGCCCAAGTGAGTCTCAGCCACCGCTGAAACGAGAAGGGCCGCCCCGGCGACGGGGCGGCCCTTTTTCATTGTCATGTGCCCAAGGCTTATTCGCCGGCGCGGACAGCATCCCGGGCGATCGAGGCCAGCTCGTCCATCTTGCGGCGGATTTCGCTTTCGCGGACCTCCATGCCCGCGCCTTCGAAGTCGCCGGCGATCTTGCGGAAGACGTCTTCCTCGCCCGGTTGTTCGAAATCGGCGCGCACGACAGCCGAGGCGTACTGTTCGGCGCTTTCAGTCGAAAGGCCCATCTTCTCGGCGGCCCACAGCCCCAGCAGCTTGTTGCGCCGAGCCATCGCCTTGAATTCCTGTTCCTGATCGAGGGCGAACTTGGTCTCGAAGCCCTTTTCCCGATCGTCGAAGGTCGTCATAGGCGGTCTGAAGCTCCACACGCGTCCGGCGAACGGGGACGCTGGTGCCGTCTATAGCGGCCCTGCGGGCGAACGCAACACGACATCCGGACGCGGAACGAACGGCAGGCCGTTTGTGTCCCGGCGGCCATTCCGCTAGGGTGAATCGAACCCTGTAATCTCCCCGCCCGATGCATGAACACGCCGCCTGGAGCCCACTCCAGCCGCGTTTTTCCTGTTCGGGAACAGCCAAAGGCCCCAGGCCCACAACGATGAACACCAAGCGCAAGAAGCTCTACGAGGGCAAGGCCAAGATCCTGTATGAGGGACCCGAGCCCGGCACCCTGATCCAGTATTTCAAGGACGACGCCACCGCCTTCAACGCCCAGAAAAAGGCGGTGCTGGAAGGCAAGGGCGTGATCAACAACCAGATCAGCGAATTCATCATGTCGCGCCTGACAGGCATCGGCATCGCCAACCACTTCATCAAGCGGCTGAACCTGCGCGAACAGCTGATCCGCGAGGTCGAGATCATCCCGCTGGAGGTCGTGTGCCGCAACGTCGTCGCCGGTTCGATGAGCCAGCGCCTCGGCATTGAGGAGGGGACGCCCCTGCCCCGCTCGATCATCGAGTTCTACTACAAGAAGGACGAGCTCAACGATCCGATGGTGACGGAAGAGCACATCACCGCCTTCAACTGGGCCAATACCCAGGAGATCGACGACATCCTGGCCGCCACCGTGCGGGTGAACGACTATCTGTGCGGCATGTTCGGTGCCGTCGGCATCCAGCTGGTGGACTTCAAGATCGAGTTCGGCCGCGTGTGGGAGAACGACTTCTCCCGCGTCATCCTGGCCGACGAGATCAGCCCCGACAGCTGCCGCCTGTGGGACATGGCCTCGGGCGAAAAGCTGGACAAGGACCGCTTCCGCCGCGACCTGGGCAATGTGATCGAAAGCTACACCGAGGTGGCGCGCCGTCTGGGCATCATGCAATCGATGCCGACCGTGATTCAGGGGGGACTGCACTGATGGCCAAGGTGAAGGTGCATGTGTTCCTGAAGCCCGGCGTCCTGGACGTGCAGGGCAAGGCCGTCGAGGGTGCGCTGAACGGCCTGGGCTGGCCCGGCGTCACCAATGCGCGCGTCGGCAAGCTGATCGAGTTCGACTTCGCGGGCGAGGGTGACCCCGCCGCCGAGGCGAAGAAGATGTGCGAGACCCTGCTCGCCAACACCGTCATCGAAAGCTACCGCATCGAGGTCGCGTGAACCGGCTCGGCAAACTGTTGCTGGCCTTGTTCATCCTGATCTGCTGCCTGATCTTCGCCGGGGCACTGGCCGGCGGCCTGATGGACGACAGCGCCTTCACACAGGCGGCCAAGGATGCGGCGCACTAGCGCACAGAGAGAGTATCCCATGACCTTCACCGTCACATCCGCCTCCTTCACCGACGGCGCTACCCTGTCGGACGCCCAGATCTACGCCGGGGGCAACCAGTCGCCGCAGCTCAGCTGGTCCGGCGCGCCTGAGGGCACGAAGAGCTTCGCCGTCACCTGTTTCGACCCGGATGCGCCGACGGGCTCAGGCTTCTGGCACTGGACGGTCGCCAACATCCCCGCCTCGGTCACCGAGCTGGCTGAGGGAGCGAAGGCACCGGCGGGATCGGTCGAGGGCCGCACCGACTTCGGCGCACCCGGCTACGGCGGCTGCGCCCCGCCCGCCGGCCACGGCCCACACCGTTACATCTTCACCGTCTTCGCGGTGGACGTCGAAAAGCTGGACCTGACGCCCGAAAGCTCCGGCGCGATCTTCGGTTTCAACCTCCATTTCCACACGCTGGCGAAGGCCTCGATCACCGGCATCTACGAGAACAAGGGCTGATCACCGATCAGCGTTGTGTCAGGCCGGTCTCGGACCTAGGCTGACCCCCTGATCCGGGGGGATGCATGACCAAATCGACCAAACCGTTCGCCGCCAGCCATCCACTGGAGCGCAACTTCTTCCTTGGGTTTCTGGTCGTATCGGTTGTCGCCGTAGCGGGCGGTTTCCTGCCCAAGCTGGCGACGATCTTTTCCGGGGAGCGCGCCTGGCCGCCGTTTTCGGTGCACGTTCACGCCGTGCTGTTCTACGGCTGGATCGCCTTCCTCGCGGCGCAGATGCTGTTGATCCGCACCGGGAACACAAGCCTGCACAAGCGATTCGGTCTGTTCGGCCTGGGACTGGCCGCAGCCATGATTGTTGTCGGCGGCTGGATGGCCCTGACGATGGCCGGCTGGCATCTGCAGCAAGGCAGCGACCGCGCATTGGGCTTCCTGCCGGTGCCGCTTCTGGACCTGGTGGTTTTCACGGTGCTGATTTCAGCGGCCGGGCTGATGCGCCGCGACTCGGCGGCGCACAAACGCTTGATCCTGCTGGGAACGACCGAGTTGCTGGGCGCGGGGTTCGGGCGGATGAACCTGTACGAGATGCCACCGACACCCTGGCTTCCGCCGGTCGAAATGTTCGTCAACCTCTACGGCATGCTGTGGGTTATCATCGCCGTGGCGATCCTGTTCGACGTCATGACCCGGGGGCGGCCGCACCGGGTCTATCTGATCGGGGTGCCGTTCATGCTGGCGATGCAATATCTGGCTGCGACGCTGGTGGCCTGGCCGGGTTGGAAGCCGCTGGCTGCGAGTGTGCTGGGCCTCGGCTGAACGTCCCGCTGACAAGCGCCCCGAACGCTGCTAAACGCCCGCGCCATGAGCGCAGCGGTCATTGTCTTCCCCGGGTCCAACTGTGATCGCGACTGCAAGGTCGCGGTCGAACGATCGACCGGCGAGAGGGTCGAGATGGTCTGGCATCAGGAGACCGAGCTGCCTCCGGGCCTCGACCTGATCGTCCTGCCCGGCGGCTTTTCCTACGGCGATTACCTGCGCTGCGGCGCCATGGCGGCCCAGTCGCCGATCATGCAGGCTGTGAAGAAGGCCGCCGACGATGGCGTCGCCGTGCTCGGCATCTGCAACGGTTTCCAAATCCTGTGCGAGGCCGGAATGCTGCCGGGGGCCCTGCTGCGGAACGCCGGGCTCAAATACGTCTGCAAGCCCATCGCGCTGGAAGTCACCAACGGCCAGACCCGCTTCACCGCCGGCTACCAGGGCCAGCGCGAGGTGGTTATGACCCAGGGCAACGGTGACGGGAACTATTTCGCCGACGCCGAAACGCTCGCCCGCATCGAGGGCGAGGGCCAGGTGGTGTTCCGCTACGTCGACAATCCGAACGGCTCGGTCGCCGACATCGCGGGGCTTCAGAACGCGCGCGGCAATGTGCTGGGCATGATGCCCCACCCCGACCGCGCCTTCGAGGCGGAGCTGGGCTCCGCCGACGGCGCGATCCTTTTCCAGAGCGTCTTCGCCGCCGCCTGAGGCTGACGCCAGACAGTCGCTTCGTAGCGGTTTGAACCTTTGCCGTATCAGTGCGTATCTGGTTCACCTCAAAGGAACCGCCATGACCCGCCGCCTCATCATTCTGGCAACGACGCTGTTCGCCATCGTCATCGGCCAGGCCCAGATCCTGATGGGCTGGGGCCAGTCCCCGGCAGAGTTTGCGGCCGACAGCGACGCCACGCTTCGGGTTGCCGGCTACGCCTTCGCCATCTGGGGCATCATCTATCTGGGGCTGCTGATCTATGCTGTGCGACAGGCCCTGCCGGGGACACGGCAAAGTCCACTGCTCACGCGACTGGGATGGCCCTCGGCCCTGGCCCTGACCGGCATCGGCGTATGGATCGTCGCGGCGGCCTATGACTGGGAGTGGGCCACCATCGGCCTTATCTTCGGATCGCTACTGGTCCTGCTGGTTCCCTTGCTGGTTCATTCACGGGCTATCCGCGCCCTGTCCCTCGGAGATCCCGACCGCTGGATGACCGTATGGCCTTTGGCGCTGCTGGCCGGGTGGCTCAGCATCGCGTCGCCGGTGAACCTGCTCACCGTGGCGACCGGCAACGGCTGGCTGCCTGAAGCCCTCTCGCCCACAACAGTGGCCATAGGGGCAGTCGGGGTGGTGGCGTTGCTGGCGGTGTTCGTGACCGCGCGTCTGAGGACCCTGGCCTTCTGCATCCCCGTCGCCTGGGGCCTCGGCGGAGTCTATGTGGCCGAGCAGGCTCGCAACCCGCTTCTGGCGCAGGTTGCTGCCGGAGCCGCCGTCGCGATCCTCGTCGCGGCGGTCCTGCTGGTCGCAAGAGCAACGATGTTGCGCCGCAACGGCTGACACGACTCTGTTGAGCGGCTAGAAGGCGCGCCCATGAGCGCTCCCGAAAAGACCATGGCCGAACTCGCCGCCGAATACGGCCTGGCGCCCAATGAATATCAGGTCGTCCTCGACCGGCTGGGGCGAGAGCCCAACCACGTCGAGCTGGGCGTCTTCTCGGTCATGTGGTCCGAGCACTGCTCCTACAAGTCCTCGAAGATCCATCTGGGCAAGTTCCCGACCAAGGGTCCGCGAGTCATCTGCGGTCCGGGCGAGAACGCTGGCGTCATCGACATCGATGACGGCGACGCCTGCATCTTCAAGATGGAGAGCCACAACCACCCCTCCTACATCGAGCCCTATCAGGGCGCGGCGACGGGCGTGGGCGGCATTATGCGTGACGTCTTCACCATGGGCGCGCGGCCGGTCGCCCTGCTGAACGCCCTGCGCTTCGGCGATCCCTCCCATGAAAAGACCCGGCGGTTGGTCAAGGGCGTCGTCTCCGGCATCGGCGGCTATGGCAACTGCGTCGGGGTGCCGACCGTGGCGGGCGAGACGAACTTCCACGCCGGCTACAACGGCAACATCCTGGTCAACGCAATGTGCGTGGGGCTGGCGAAGGCCGACAGCATCTTCTATTCGGCCGCGCCCTCGGCGGGCCTGTCGGTGGTCTACTTCGGCTCCAAGACCGGCCGCGACGGCATCCACGGCGCCACCATGTCCTCGGCCGAGTTCGACGATGAGTCCGAGTCCAAGCGCCCAACGGTGCAGGTCGGCGACCCCTTCGCCGAGAAGCTGCTGATCGAGGCCACACTCGAACTGATGGCCTCGGGTGCCGTCGCCGCCATTCAGGACATGGGGGCTGCCGGCCTGACCTCCTCTTCCGTCGAGATGGCGGGCAAGGGCGGCGTCGGCATCGAGCTGAACATGAACGCCGTGCCCCAGCGCGAAGAGGGCATGACCGCCTATGAGATGATGCTTTCGGAAAGCCAGGAGCGGATGCTGGCGGTGCTGAAGCCGGGCCGCGAGGCCGACGGTCACCGCATCTTCGAGAAGTGGGGCCTGGATGCCGCCGTGATCGGCATGACGACCGACACCGGTCGGCTGGTGCTCAAGCATCACGGCGAGACCGTCTGTGACGTGCCACTGGCGCCCCTGTTCGACGACGCGCCGCTGTATGACCGCCCGTGGGTCCAGCCCGCGCTGCATCCGCGCCTTTCGCCCGCCGACGTGCCCGCGCCCGACAGCTGGGTCGATGCGGTGCTGAAGGTGCTGACCTGCCCCGACATGGCCTCCAAGCGCTGGATCTGGGAGCAGTACGACCGCCACGTCATGGCCGACACGCTGCAGGACTCCGCCACGGGCGCCGACGCCGGCGTGGTGCGGGTGCACGGCACGGACAAGGGCCTGGCGGTCACCAGCGACTGCACCCCCCGCTATGTCCAGAACGATCCCTATGAAGGCGGCAAACAGTGCGTGGCCGAGGCCTGGCGTAACCTGACCGCCGTCGGCAGCCGCCCTATCGCCATCACCGACAACCTGAACTTCGGCAACCCGCAGCGGCCCGAGATCATGGGCCAGATCGTGCGCGCCATCGATGGCATGGCCGAGGCCTGCCGCGTGCTCGACTTCCCGGTCGTGAGCGGAAACGTGTCGCTCTACAACGAGACCAACGGGGTCGCGATCCCGCCAACCCCGACCGTGGGCGCGGTCGGCCTGCTGCCCAACTATGACGTCACCGTCGGTTTCTCGACCATGGCCGAGGGCGACGTGCTGGTGCTGATCGGCGAGACGGTCGGAGAGCTGGGTGCCTCCATCTATCTGCGCGAGGTGCTGGGCCGCGAGGACGGTGCCCCGCCGCCAGTCGATCTGGCACTTGAGCGCAAGACCGGAGACTTCGTGCGCGGCCTGATCGAGGCGGGCGACCTGACCTGCGTCCACGACCTCAGCGACGGCGGCCTGATCGGTGCGGCGGCGGACATGGCGCTGGCCAGCGACTGCGGTGTCGAGCTGGACGCCACCAGCGCGACCCACGCCCACATCCTGCTCTTCGGCGAGGATCAGGCCCGCTATCTGGTCGCCGTTCCGGACGCGACGCCCATCATCGCCGCCGCACATGACGCCGGCCTGCATGCCTCGGTCGTCGGCCGGGCCAAGGGGCGGAACTTCAGCTCCGGCGAGCTGTTCACCCTGCCGCTGGAACACCTGCGCGAGATGCACGAAGCGTGGATGCCCAACTGGATCGAAGGCTGAACCTGATGCGCGCCCTCCTCATCGCCCTGCCCGTCCTTCTGCTCGCTGCCTGCGACGGCGGTGGCGATCCGGTCGAACAGGCCCTGCGCGACGCCTCGGCTGAACGACAGGCCGCCACGGTGAAGGACGGCGCTGTGTCCAGCGCCGACCACGCGGGCATGGGGCATGGCGCAAAGCCCGGTGCGGGCGATGCCGCCTTCGCCGCGTCTGAAGCCGAGATGCACACCAGCATGGCAGCCGCCTCAGGCGACACCATCGACGAGGCCTATATCGCCAAGATGATCGCGCACCACGAAGGTGCCGTGGCGATGGCCGAGGTCGCCCTGCGCGACAGTCGAGACCCAGAGGTCCGCCGCATGGCCCGGATCGTCATCGACACCCAGACCCGCGAGATTGCCGAAATGCGCGCCTGGAAGCCCGCGACGCCGTCCGCCCGCTCTTCAGACTGAGCCGAAGAGCCATGGGTCACTTCGCTTTCACGGCGCTGATCCTGCCCCGCACCAGCCGGCGCTAGCCGGAACGCGAGAGCCGTTTTCTTTTCAGCGCTGAAATGAGCGTGCAACACCGAAGCCCCAGCCTGTCCGCCGTCGATGGATAGACAAGGGGAAATCAGTGTCGATGCCGCTCCGCTTCATCCTGGCCTTGCTCGTCGTTTGCCTCATGCCCGGTGTAGGCCGCGCCGCAGACGTAGAGGGCGTGTTCCTGCTCAACCGCTCGTCCGACGGTTTCCACCTCAGCCTGCTGCCCTTGGCCGAGGGCGAGACCCAGGTCATCAGGGTGGGGCCGGGGTCAGAGGTCGTGTCGGTCTTGCTGCCGCCGGCTACCGGGCGCTCAAGCAGTCTGGAAACCCCCGCAACCGGCCTGCGGATCGTGAGTCGGAGAAACGGGGTCATCACACTGGAAGCCCGTTCGTCCGATGGACAATCAACGATCGCCAGCTGGTCCAACCGGGTCGATGACCTATCTCGTTATGACATCCGCGTCAGCGTGACCTCACCAGAACGGAAGCAGGCCTTTCTGATCCACGGCTATTCGACGTCGGCCGCGGCCGTCGGTCCGGTCTTCAATCCTTTCATGGCGGCGGGCATGCCTCGGACGGGAGAAGTCGTCGTGGAGACCGACACGACCTTGAGCGTCACACCGCGCGAGATTATCGGTTCGACTCCATTCCGGTTCAGCCGATTTCCGCTCGTCCAGTTGTCCATCGGCGGGCGAGTCGTTGGTTGGGCCGTCGTGGACACAGGCGCGGCAGTGACGGCCATATCAGACTCCATCGTACCGGCGGGCACAGACGTCAGACAGGTTCAGATTGCGACCTACTCGTCGGCCGGACGAAGTACCGAACCCCTGGCCATCGGGGGGGCTGGAGGCGCGGTGGCCGTCGCGGGAGAGGCAGGTCTCGATGCCCTGTCCATCGGCACTGTCGAGATGGGGCCAACGGACGTGCTCGTTATCGCCGGACTGGCAGACACACTGAAGACCCTGACCGGCGAGGAGATCGTGGCCGTCATTGGTCTGGATGTCTTGCGACGATCCGAGCGTGTAGTCTTCGATTTTGAGGCCGGATCCGACATGGGCGAGCTGCGGTTCGAGCCGTCCTCAGACGCCGGTCAGCCGATGTCTATCGCGGGCCAGCATCTGTTTGTGGAGGGCCAGACACAGAGCGGGCTGAATCTGCTGATCGACACGGGCTCCTCAGCCGAGCTCGTGCTTGACCCGTCTTCCGCCCGATCAGCCGGCTTCCGCGAAACGGGCGACGCGGCCGCGGCGCGCGGTCTGGACGGCGCAGCTCTTCAGTTCCAGACAGGCTTGGTCGAAAGACTGGCGATCGGATCGCTGGAGTTCTCGGATGTCCCGGCCCGGCGAGGAGGTATCCCCGTGTTCAACACGATGCAGAACCGCGAACAGAACATGGCCCTGCTCGGATCGGGGTTCTTGCGCCGCCTGGATCGCGTGGCGCTGGATTTCGTTACGCTGAAGGTGGAACTCGTCCCCTGAAGGCTGGGTGGCAGGCGACCGCCATGCGATCGGGCCAAAGTCGGACGGGTAACCGGAACCGGCGAAGGCCGCCGGGACTGCGAGGCCGAGGTCGTTGCCCGGCCCGAGCTGAGCCCGCGCCGTCCCCACCGCAGTCGAAGGGCTGGATCCGTGCCGCGAGTATATCCGCCGCTTCAGCGCCAGGCGCGAGCGTGGCGGATAGGGCTAGGAGGCCCCGGCGTCTGGCACCGGGGCCTCCCAAGCCCGCCGCGGCGGCTAGTTCGCGGACAGATAGGTCGTCGGCTCGACCAGTTCGAAGCCGGGTGTCGTCTCAACAAAGTGACGCAGCCAGTAGGCGTGGCCAGTGCCATAGATGACCACGATACGGTCGCCTGGCTTGGCGACCTGGACGAGCCTCGCGAAGATCTGGGCGTTGCGGGCATACCAGCGAGCGTTGAGATCAGCCCCCGGCTGGCTATCTCCGGCACCAAAGCCGATCATGGAATAGTAGATCCCCTGACCGGCGGGGCCGACCATCGGGTGATCCGGTGCGTTGATCTCGGCCAGCAACTGCCCGACAGTGCGTTCACGTTGACGCGCCTCCATCTGGGCGATCGCACCCTGGATGGCCCCGCCAATGGCCTGGAAGTCCTGCATCCGACCGTTGGCCTGGACCCAGCCCATCAACGGCCCCATGGGGAAATACGTCGGTTGCCCTTCGCGGTCCTTTTCGTCGATCGCATAGACGCGGTCGATGCCCGCACGGGCGGCCAGGCGATAGCCGATCTGCACCCGCTCGTCGGCATTGGTCAGCAGATGCTCTGGCCGATAGTCGGGCCAGCCATTGTCCAGCATGGTCGTCTGGTCCGGCGCAACCCGTTCGATCGCTACCGCCGTCGGTTGGAACCTCGCCAGGGCGTCTGCCACGGCCGCCAGCTCGGTCTGCTTTTGCGGCGTCGTCACAGAATCGACCCGCATGTTGTTCATGTCACGGCCTGGGTTGTTCATGTGGAAAGACCCCAGCACCATCACCTGGATAGGTGCGGGGGCAGTCGTTTGGGCAAGCGCCGCTTGGGGCAGACACAGCAAGGCCAGAACGGCCAGGCACTTTAGCTTCAACATCGTTTTCTCCCGATTTGCATTGAAAAAAGTTTCCCCAAGGTCACACACTGAGGAAGCTAGCGAGTTGCGGCGCTCCCGGGGGTTAAACTTTGGACAGCTCCGCCGGGCCCAGCCTTGGTGTTGCCTGGTCGGGGGATGTGACGGCTGTCATGGTTCCGCGCTAGGAGACTCGGGTCAGCCAAGAGAGACCTGCCGATGGACCGCCTCGATTTCCTGTCACGCCGCGGACTGCTGCTGAAGCTCGGTGCCGGCGGCACGATCATCGGCGCGAGCTCCGCCTGGGCCCAGGAAGAGAACCGCCAGTCGATGGCTGGGCCGGCCTTTACCGACTATCCTTTCCAGCTGGGCGTTGCCGCCGGTGACCCCCTGCCCGACGGCTTCGTCATCTGGACCCGGCTGGCCCCTCGCCCGCTGGAGATCGGCCACGGCATGCCGTCGCAGCCGATGCTGGTGAACTGGGAGGTCGCCTCCGATCGGGGCTTCCGCACAGTCGTCCAGAAGGGCGAGGCCGTCGCCCGCCCCGAACTGGCTCACGCCGTGCACGTCGAGGTCGAGGGGCTGGAGCCGGCCCGCGAGTATTTCTACCGCTTCAGCGCCGGCCGCGAACGCAGCGCGATGGGGCGGGCAAAGACGGCACCGGCCCCGGGTGCCGCCGTGGCCCAGAGCCGCTTCGGCGTGCTCGGCTGCATGCAGTTCGAACAGGGCTTCTACACCGCTCACAAGAAGATCGCGGGCGAGGATCTCGACTTCATCTACTGCTACGGCGACTACATCTACGAGGGGCGCGGGACGCGCACCTACACCGGCTCGGGCGGGACGATCGAGAACCCACGCATGCATGTGGGCGGCGAGATCTATTCGCTGGACGACTACCGCCGCCGTTACGCCCAGACGAAGATGGACGCGGATCTGCAGTCGAGCCACGCCTCGGCGGCCTGGGTCTGTACCTGGGACGACCACGAGGTCGACAACAACTGGGTCTCGGCGATGGATCAGGACGGCGTGCCGCCCGAGGTCTTCCTGCTGCGCCGCCAGTCGGCGCTTCAGGCCTGGTATGAGCACATGCCGATGCGCCGCTCCGCCTTCCCGCGCGGGGCGGACATCCAGCTGTACCGCGCCGCCGGCTGGGGGGACCTGATGAGCCTGAACCTGCTGGACACCCGCCAGTTCCGGTCGCGACAGCCCTGCGACAGCGCCTGGGCCGAGACCTGCTCAGCGGTGGCTGATCCCTCGGTGCAGGTGCTGGGCGACGCCCAGGAGGCCTGGCTCTATCGCAACCTCGACCAGTCCCGCGCCCGCTGGAACGTGCTGGCCCAGCAGGTCATGGTCATGGATCTGGACCGCAAGGAAGGCCCCGAGCCCGGCTACAATCTGGACAGCTGGGCCGGCTACCGCATCCCGCGCGGCCGCCTTCTGCAACGGATCCGGGACCGGCGCGTCCGCAATACGGTCGTACTGACCGGCGACGAGCATCAGAACTATGCGGGAGAGCTTCATCTGGATGGCGCTCACCCGGAGGGCGCGCCCATCGCCGCCGAGTTCGTGACCACCTCGGTCAGTTCATCGGGCGACGGGACGGACCAGCGCGCCGACGGCCGGCGCTATCTGGCCGACAACCCGTTCCTGAAGTTCAACAATGCCCAGCGCGGCTATGTGGTCTGCGACGTGACGCCCGAGCGCTGGCAGACCGAATTCAAGGTGCTGGACAAGGTATCCGAGAAGGGCGGGACGCTCACCACCCGGGCGAAGTATGCGGTCGAGAGCGGCTCGTCCCGCGTGACTGAAGTCTGATTTCGGAAATTTGTCGGAACCGGTTGGACCGGCTCGTCCTGTGTAGGCAACCAACCAAGGAGAAGCCCCATGGCTTACGTTGATGGCTACATCGTCGCGATCAAGAAGGGTCGCATGGACGACTACCGCAAGATGGCCGCGGAGGCCGCCGCGGTCTGGAAGGAATACGGCGCGACCCGCACGGTCGAAGCCGAGGCCGACGACGTGCCCTATGGCGAGGTCACGTCCTTCCCGCGCGCGGTTCAGGCGGCCGAGGGCGAGACCGTGATTTTCTCGTGGATCGAATACCCGGACAGGGCGACCCGCGACGCCTGCAATGCCAAGGTCATGGCCGACCCGCGCATGCAGATGGACATGTCCACCGGCCCGATGAACGGCAAGACCATGATCTTCGGCGGCTTCGTCCCGTTCGTCGACAACGGCTAGGCGACGACGGGGATCGCCTGGCTGAGCCGGCCACCGACGCGGATCGGCTCGATTCGGGTGGCCAGGCCGGTTTTGTCGTCTGTCTCGACATAGACGCCGCAGATGGTGGCCGGGCCGTGGGCGGGGGTATAGCGCCCTCCGCTGATCCGGGTGGTGAAGCGCCTGAGAGGCTCTTCCTTCTCGTTGCCGATGACCGAGTCGTAGTCACAGCAGCCGCCTGCGTCGGTCTGGTAAGCCGTGCCGCCGGGCAGGATCTGGCAGTCCGCCGTCGGCACATGGGTGTGGGTGCCGACCACCAGGGACGCCCGCCCATCGCAGAAGTGGCCCATGGCCATTTTCTCCGAGGTCGCCTCGCAGTGCATGTCGACAATGATCGCATCGGCGGCGATGCCCATCGGACAGGCGGCCAGTTCCTTCTCCACCGCGCTGAATGGGCAGTCCATCGGGTCCATGTGAATGCGGCCCAGCACGTTCATGACCAGCACTGTCTTGCCGCTCTGGGTCTCGAACAGATTGGCCCCGGCGCCAGGCGCGTCCATCAGGCGGGGATAGTTGGCGGGCCGGATCAGACGCGGCTCACGCACGATATAGGTCAGGGCCTCGCGCTGGTCCCAGCTGTGGTTGCCCAGCGTCAGGCAGTCGGCCCCGGCCATGAACAGCTCTTTCGCCGTATGCTCGGTGATGCCGAAACCGCCGGCGGCGTTCTCTGCGTTCACGACCACGAAATCCAGCTTCAGGTCACGCTTGAGAGCGGGCAGGTGATCGCTCAGCCCGTCTCGCCCGGACTTGCCCACCACATCGCCGAAGAACGCCAGACGCATGAAAATCAGACCTTTCGGGCGGGGGTATAGCCCGTCTCGGTCAGAACGCCATGCAGGGGCTGGTCGTGAAGCTCCTCCGCAATCCGCTCCACCATCTGCCCTGAGTAGCCGAGGCCGATGAACCACGGCTGAGCCCAGAGACGAGGCTCGGCCTTCCTGAGTGCGCCAAGCGTCCGATCATAGTAGCCGCCGCCCTGCCCCAACCGGTAGCCCCGGTCGTCGGCCGCGAGCAACGGAACGAAGAGCACGTCAGGGGTGACCGCTTCAGCGAGCGGCAGCGGCGCGGGCACGCCGGATACATCAATCTCAAGAGGGTCGCGCGGCGACCAGCGGCGAAAAATGAGAGGCTGCTCTTGTGCGGTCGCCACCGGCAAAGCGAGATCGACATCGCGCTCCATCAGAGCCTTGGCCAGCGGAAGGGCATCAAGTTCCGAACCCTGAGCTTTATAGACGGCTGCGGTGAAGCGCCGGTCTTTCTGCTCGTCGGCGAAGCTGCCGCTTCCGGCGAACATCATCTCCAGAAGGTCTGGCAGGTGCTGAACCACCTGCTCTGCTGCGTAGGGATTGGCTGCGGCCAGTTGCTTGCGCAGGGCCCGCATGGCGGATCGAAGCTGGTGCTTGTCAGAACTCATCGGCGCTCAAGCAGCGAGGCTCCGCGAGCCGAGCGGTAGCGCCCCAAGAGGGAAGGTTGGCGGCGCCGCGAGGACCGTGAAGGACTGTTCAATCCTCTCGACCTGGGTAGCCAGGTGGGCTCCGTGTGCCCGGGCCCTCGAGCCCAAACAGGGACAGATCCCTTCGAGTGAATTAAGGTCGCGAGGATAAGTCGCCTTCGACGTGAACCGCAGCATGACCCGCCGCTGGACAAGATAGTCCTTCAGCCGGGGCGGAACAATGGCGGGCTGACTAAAGGCCCTGTGCGATCTTCTCGATGCGGGCGGCGACGGCGTTCAGGGCCTCGGCCACGCTGTCGTTCGACGCAGCAGGCGTCGCTGTCGCCAGGGCCGCGGGCAGCGCAGCGCCCGTGGCCAAGCGCGCCTCGTGTAGTTCGTCAGCGAGCAGCAACCCGGCCATCAGGAACAGGCGGATGTCGCCGACGTGGCCGACTTCGGCCGCGACCTGGCGCACATGATCGTCAAACTGTTTGGCCAGGACGCGGACGCGCTCTTCCTGGCCGTCGGCGCAACCGACGGCGTAGGGGCGGCCGTTGACGTCGACGGTGACCGTGGCCATCAGGCTTGCTCCGCCAGGGTTTCGCGCACAGCGTCGGCGGCGCGGGACAGGGCGGCGACGGCATCGGCACCGGCAGCCTCAAGCTCGGCGATGCGGGCGGCGGCATCCGCACTGGACGGCAGGGGCGCGAACAGGTCGTCGTCCCCGCCGACGCCGGCGGCGCGGGCCTTCAGGTCCATGACCTTGCGCTCGAGCGCGCTCATGGCCTTGTCGATGCGGTCTTTGGCGGCGGTGACGGCGTCCATCGGGTCGCTTCCTTCAGAATCCGTATAGAACGCCTCAACGCGCCGGGGTAAAGCGGCGCGCCTCCCTTTTTTCGCTCTCCTGACGAAAGTTCTGCCCGTGTCCGACCCCAAGGCCGCCTCCGTGAAGGCAACTCCGAAGCAGATGGCCGACGCCATCCGGGTGCTGGCGATGGACGGGGTGGAGAAGGCGAAAAGCGGCCACCCGGGCATGCCGATGGGCATGGCCGACGTGGCGACGGTGCTGTTTTCCAAGTTTCTGAAGTTTGATGCGAGCCGCCCGGAGTGGGCCGACCGCGACCGCTTCATTCTGTCGGCCGGTCACGGCTCCATGCTGATCTACGCCCTGCTGCACCTGACCGGATACAAGGCCGCGACGAAGGACGAGCTGTCGAACTTCCGCCAGTGGGGATCGAAGACCGCGGGTCACCCCGAGTTCGGCCATATGCCGGGCGTGGAGACCACCACCGGGCCCCTGGGACAGGGGCTGGCCAACAGCGTCGGTTTCGCCATGGCTGAGCGGCATCTCGCGGCGCGGTTCGGCGACGATCTGGTCGACCACCGCACCTGGGTTATTGCCGGGGACGGCTGCCTGATGGAAGGCGTGTCGCAGGAAGCAATTGCGCTGGCCGGACGGCTGAAGCTGAACAAGCTGACGGTGCTGTGGGACGATAACGCTATCACCATCGACGGGGCGGTAAGCCTGTCGGATACGACCGACCAGAAGGCGCGGTTCAAGGCCAGCGGCTGGGCGGTCAAGTCCATCGACGGCCACGACATGGGGCAGATCAAGGCCGCGCTGAAGTGGGCTACGCGGCAGGACAAGCCGACCCTGATTGCCTGCAAGACCAAGATCGGGCGCGGCGCGGCGACCATGGAAGGCAGCCACAAGACTCACGGCGCGGCCCTGGGTGCCGCCGAGATCGCGGCCACGCGACTGGGCCTGTCTTGGACACATGACCCGTTTGAACTGCCGGAGCCCATCGAGGCGGCCTGGCGCAAGGTCGGACGCAAGGGCGCCAAGGCGCGCAAGGCCTGGGAGGCCCGGCTGAAGGCGTCCGATCAGTCAGCGGACTTCACCCGCGCCATGAAGGGCGAACTGCCGTCGAGCGCCTTTGATGCCCTGGACGCGAAGATTACTGAACTGGTCGAGACGAAGCCCGCCCAGGCCACGCGTCAGTCGTCGGGCGCGGCGCTGGACGAGCTGTTCGGCGCGATCCCGGAACTGATCGGCGGCTCGGCCGATCTGACTGGCTCCAACAACACCTTCGTGAAGGGCACGCCGATCTTTGACGCGCCGGACTATGTCGGCCGCTATGTGAACTGGGGCATCCGTGAGCACGGGATGGCGGCGGCCATGAACGGCATGGCGCTGCACGGGGGCGTGATCCCCTACGGCGGCACCTTCATGGTGTTTTCGGACTACAGCCGGCCGTCGATCCGGCTGGCGGCCCTGATGGGCATCCGCGTGGTGCATGTGCTGACCCACGACAGCATCGGTCTCGGCGAGGACGGCCCGACGCACCAGCCGGTCGAGCATCTGGCGGCGCTGCGGGCCATCCCGAACCTGCTGGTCTTCCGTCCCGCCGACACGATCGAGGCCATGGAGTGCTGGAAGGCAGCGCTGGAGCATCGGGAAGCGCCCTCCGCCCTCGCCCTGTCGCGGCAGAAGACGGCGGCGGTTCGGACCACGGCGGCGAGCGGAAACCTGTCGGCCAAAGGCGCATACGAGCTGAGGGCCGCGAACGGCGCGGCGAAAGCGACCCTGTTCGCCACCGGCACTGAGGTTCCGCTGGCGCTGGCAGCAGCGGATGCGCTGGAGGCCGAGGGCACGCCGACGCGGGTCGTGTCGGCCCCCTGCTTCGAACTGTTCGAGAAACAGACGGCGAAATACCAGGCCTCGGTCATCGGCCGGGGCACCGTGCGGGTCGCCGTCGAGGCCGGCCTGAAGCAGGGCTGGGAGCGCTTCATCGGCGAGGACGGCGGCTTCGTCGGCATGACCGGCTTCGGCGCGTCTGCACCGGCCGAGGTGCTGTACGAGAAATTCGGCATAACCGCCGAGGCCGCCCCCGGGGGTGACCCGGCGGGCCTCTGAACTCCCCCCCCCCCGCCCCCGGGGGGGTGGGCGACCCACCGCCGGCGGGGGGGGGGGCCCGCGGCAAGCGCCGGTGGATGGGGTCGCCCCCTCCACCGCTTCGCGGTCCCCCTCCCCCGTTCGCTTCGCTCCTGGGGAGGATCACAAATGACCATGAAACTCGGCACGCCCCTCTCCGACACCGCCATCCGCGTCATGCTGCTCGGCGCGGGCGAGCTGGGCAAGGAGGTGGCCATCGAGCTGCAGCGGCTGGGCTGCGAGGTGATCGCGGTCGACCGCTATCCCAACGCCCCGGCCATGCAGGTGGCCCACCGCAGCCACGTGATACCGATGACGGACCCCCAGGTGCTGAACGGGGTCATCCTGGCCGAGGCACCGCACATCATCGTGCCCGAGATTGAGGCTATCGCCACGGATGTGCTGGCGGACATCGAGGCGGCGGGGCTGGCGCGGGTCATCCCCACGGCGCGGGCGACGCAGCTGACCATGAACCGCGAGGGCATCCGGCGGCTGGCGGCCGAGGAGCTGGGCCTGCCCACCAGCCCGTTCGCCTTCGCCGGATCGGCCGAGGAACTGGCGGCGGGGGCGGAGGCCGTGGGCTTCCCCTGTTTCGTCAAGCCGGTGATGTCATCGTCGGGCAAGGGCCAGTCGTTCGTCGAGGAGCCGGATCAAGTCGCAGACGCCTGGGCCTATGCGCTGGCGAGCGGCCGTGTGGATACGACGCTGGTCATCGTCGAGGGGCGGATCGATTTCGACTTCGAGATCACCCTGCTGACGGTGCGGTCGATGCGAAACGACGCGGTGGTCACCGACTTCTGCGATCCCATCGGCCATCGGCAGGTCAAGGGCGACTATGTCGAGAGCTGGCAGCCGCAGGCGATGTCTGCGGCCGCGCTGGCGGCGGCGCAGGACATCGGCCGCCGGGTCACGGATGCGTTGGGGGGGCTGGGCGTGTTCGGCGTCGAGCTGTTCGTGAAGGGCGACCAGGTCTGGTTCAGCGAGGTCTCGCCGCGGCCGCATGACACCGGGCTGGTGACGCTCGCCACCCAGACCCAGTCGGAGTTCGCGTTGCACGCCCGGGCCATCCTGGGCCTGCCGGTCGATGTGACGAGGCGTGACGTTGGCGCCAGCGCGGTCATCTACGGCGGCATGGACGCGGTGGGCATCGCCTTCGAGGGCGTGGCCGAGGCCCTGAGTGTGCCGACGGCGGATCTGCGCCTGTTCGGCAAGCCGGAAGCCTTCGAACGGCGGCGCATGGGCGTGGCCTTGGCGAAGGGCGACACCACCGATCAGGCGCGGGAGCGGGCGCGCGAGGCGGCGGGCCGGGTGAGGCCCGTTCGGACCTAGTTCGGCGTCGTGGCCGTCGCCGCCTGAACAGACCCCGCAAGCGCTGCAATAGCGGCGTCCAGCACCGGATCGCGACCGGCGCGGCGGTCGTCCGTACTCATGGGCACGCTCAAGTCGGGGGTAACGCCATGCTTTTCCAGCCGGACTCCGCCGGCGGTGACGAAGTCGGCGCGGCTGAGGGACAGGCTGCCGCCATCCGGCAGGGCCGTGTCGAGGGAGATCAGCACCGCCCCGCCCGTGCGTTCGCCAACGATCAGGGCGCGACGCGCCTCCTGCAGCGCAGCGGGCGTCAGTTCGGCCGAGCTGCGGCTGGCGCCGTTGACCAGCACCGCGACCTCGTTCGGCACGGGCTCCTCAAGCTCGCCACAGGGGGTTCCGGTTGTCAGGGTCTGTTGCCGGCCCGAGCGGTTGGTGCGCACGGCCCAGGTCTGACGCGCGGGCAAGAAGCAACCGAGCACAGCCTCGGCCTCGACCAGGCGGCCGCCGGGATTGTTGCGCAGGTCCAGAACCACATCGACGTCGGGTGCAAGACCGGCCAGCTGCTGGCCGATCCAGAGGCCAAGTCCGGGCTCGAACCCCTCGACCCGCAGCACCAGCACGCCGGGGCGTGAGCGGTCCGCGGTGAAAGCCGGGGTCGGCTCCATGACCCGGGGCATCAAGGTCAGGGCGTGGGGGGTGCCGGTCTCGTCGCGCAAAGTCAGACTGACCGGCTCGCCCTCGTTGACGTCCTGCTCCGGGGCCCAGCCGCCGTCGGCGATGCGCAGCATCCAGCCGAGCCGGACCCCGGCCTCTTCCGCCGGCGAGCCGGGGCGGACCTGTTCCACGCGGTAGTCGCCGCTGTCCTGCCGGGCGACGGTGACGCCGATGACCGGACGGCGGGTGCGTAGGGCCGCGCGGCGGCGCACCACGGCTGGCGAGGACGCTGCGGCATGCTGGTCGTCCAGCAGATCGAGCATCTGGTCGAGTGTTCGGTAGAGTTCGCGGTCATCCCGGGCGGCGAGCGCGCGCGGACGCCAGGCGGCGCGCGCGGCGCGCCAGTCCACACCGTTCAGGGTGGGGTCGTAATATTCGGTGCGGACCTCGTTCCAGACCCGGTCGAAAACCTGCTGGTTCAACCGGACGCGATCCCGGTCAGGGCCGGCCTGAATCGCCGCGGTGGCGGCGGCGTCCGCGGCGGCGGCGGGGTCCGCCGTCTGGGCGAAAACAGGCGATGCGGTCAGCACGAAACCCGCCGCCGCCAGGGCGACCAGGTTTCGCAGGAAGGGGCCACCGGAACGAAGCATGGCCCGGACGTTATGCTGTCCGGGCCATGCCCCTCAAGTCACGAATGTGCTGGCAGTCTACTCGCCCGAGCGGCGTTCCTCGGTCCGGGTGATGACGTGGACGCGGCGGTCACCCCCCTCGCCATGCTCACCGGCCTCGATGGCCCCCGAACGGTCGGCGTCCATGGCGCGGAAGGCTTCGCGCATCGGGGCGAGGAATTCTTCCTCGGTGACGCGGCCGTCGCCGTCCTTGTCCATGTCACCGGGGCCGTGACCCTCGGGTCCGCCCATGCGATGCATCATGACGCGAGGCGCCCCAGGACCGCCATGGCCTTCGGGGCCGCCCATGGCGTGAACCTCGACGCGGTGTTCGCCCGGACCATCATCGGACATTTCGAAGACCATGACCCGACCGTCGCCACCAGGGGCCGCATGCCACTGGGCGGCCTCGGGGCCGCCGGGGCCACCGCGTGTGACGATGGTGATCTCGCGATCACCGCCGTCTGCACCCTGCATCATGCGGACGTGCGCACCCTCGGGCATATTCATGCCGTCCAGGCCGCCTTCGACTTCGGTCATCTCGCCGTTCTCGCCCTGGGTGAAGACGCGGACGGTCTCTTCGCCGTTCACATTCTCGCGGCGCACCTCGATGCGGTGAGCACCCGGGCCGTCGGGGCCTTCGGGGCCGCCCGGATGGCGCATGAACACCATGTGGTTCTCACCACCCGGACCACCCGGACCGGGATGGCGCATGAACATGACATTGCCCTCGCCGTCAGGTCCACCATGGCCGGCCTTCATTTCCTCATCCGACAGGCGGCCGTCACCGTTCGTGTCCATGCGGCCGAAGGCGTCGTTCATCGGGGCGGAGAACTCTTCACGGCTGATCTGGCCGTCTCCGTCCTTGTCGAGCGAGCCGGGGCCTTCGCCACCGGGACCGCCGAGCACCATCACGCGGTGTTCGGTGCGCACACCGGGCGGAGGCGGCGGCGGCGGAGGCGGGGTCTGTGACTGGGCCGAGAGGATGGCGGCGAGAGAGAGGGCGGTCAGCATTGGAGGCGTCTCCGGATTATCGTTGACCCCTTTTGATCACCGGGGCCTTGCATGCGTGTTTCAGGATCAGGGCCGATTGTTGCAAGCGTGAAATGACGGGGCGAAACTCAGCCTGCATAAAGGCGGTATGAGCGACGCCCCTGCCCGCATCCTGGTGGTCGACGACGATCCCGGCATCCGGGAGGTCCTGACCGACTACCTGGCCCAGCATGGATACGAGACCGAGGGTGCCGCCTCGGCCGCCGAGATGGACCGCGCCATCGCCGCGCGGGAGCCGGACCTGATCGTGCTGGATCTGATGATGCCGGGCGAGGACGGGCTGTCGGTGTGCCGCCGCCTGGCCGGCAAGGGACCGCCGCTGGTGATGCTCAGCGCCATGGGCGAGGACACGGACCGGATCATCGGACTGGAGCTGGGTGCCGACGACTACCTGGCCAAGCCATGCAATCCGCGCGAGTTGCTGGCCCGGGTGCGGGCGGTGCTGCGGCGGCCACGTGAGACCGTGGAGGCGGACGGCCCGGCCCTGAGCTTCGCCGGCTGGCGGCTGGATTTGATGCGGCGCGAGCTGACACGGCCGGACGGCGGGGCGATGGTGCTGTCCGCCGGAGAGTTCGCCCTGCTGCGCGCCTTCGCCGAGCGGCCCGGCCGGGTCATGACCCGCGACCAGCTGCTGGAGCGCGCCCGCAGCGCCGATGCCGATGTGTTCGACCGCGCCATCGACGTGCAGATCAGCCGTCTGAGGAAGAAGCTGGACGACGGGTCGGGGGCCGAGCTGATCGTCACCCTGCGCGGCGAGGGCTATATGTTCGACACAAAGGTCGAGCGGCGATGAGGCGGCCAAGTCTTCCCAAGACCGGATCACTCTCCGTCCTTGTCCAGGTGGGCGCACTGGCGGCCTTGGCGGTCGTCATGTCCCAGGGCGTGGCGTTTGGCGTGGTGCTTTTGGCCCCCGAGCCACGACCGGCAGGCTTCAGCCTGCAACAGGCGGCGGCTGCCTTGCAGGGCAAGCCGGCCGAAACGTCGGACGGGCGGACGCTGAAGCGGCGGATGACGGATGAGCCGGTCTTGCCGGGCCGGGAAGACCAGATTGACCCCATAGCGCTCGCGATCACGGCGGGTCTGGCCCAGCAGCTGGGCGTGCAGCCAGAGGCCGTGCGGGTCGCGGTGGACCATGGACCGCAGCCGCGCCGCCGGCCCGGGCCGACGAACGAATCCGGCGACGGACTGAGTTTCGTCTTCGTGCGTGGCGGCGAAACGGTGCCGGGCGGCCCTCCCCCACCGCCCGGGAAAGTGCTGCGCGAGCAGATTGAAGGAAAGGTGATCATCCGCGAAAGCGCCACGACGCAGTCCGAGGTGCACATGCGCCATGTGCCGCGCGAGCAGATCGAGACGACGCTGAACCGAAGGAATCTGCCAGAGGGAGCTGTGGTCCGCGTCGCGCCCGGCGGCGGCGCGCAGGTGCAGCCGCTCGTGGTCGACACGACCACGCGGCACTTCACGCTCCAAGCTGACCGCGTGACGTTTGCCCCCTTCGCAGCCTCGGTGCAGCAGGCTGACGGGCGCTGGGCCACGGTGGAGCCTCCGAAGGGACTGCTGTCGCCCTGGCAGCAGCGGGTCCTGCTGGCGCTGGTGATATCCATGCTTCTGCTGGCACCGCTGGTGTGGTGGATGGCGCGTCGGCTGACGCGGCCGATCCGGGTGTTTGCCGAGGCCGCCGAACGGCTGGGGGCCGATCCCGATGCGGAGCCTCTGGAGCCATCCGGCCCCAGCGAGGTGCGGACCGCCATCGCCGCCTTCAATGACATGCAGGCCAGTCTACGCGCCCATATGCGCCAGCGGGCCCAGACCATCGCCGCCATCGCCCACGACCTGCGTACACCCCTGACGCGGCTTCGCTTCCGGGCCGAGCAGTCGCCGGACAGCGTGCGCGACCGCATGGCCGCCGACATCGAGGAGATGGACGCCCTGATCGCCCAGGCCATGGCCTTCGTGCGCGGCGAGACGACGCCCGAGCGGCGAGAGGTGTTCGACCTGGACGCCCTGGCCGCCGCCTGCGCCGACGGCTTCATCGAGACGGGTGCGGCCGTGACCTTCGACGGC
The DNA here is from genome assembly GCA_046294385.1 of Brevundimonas sp. Lineage (GTDB taxonomy): Bacteria > Pseudomonadota > Alphaproteobacteria > Caulobacterales > Caulobacteraceae > Brevundimonas. The sequence continues at coordinate 84,975 of JBKBJW010000001.1, forward strand.
GGCGGCGAGTTGCCGGTGCGGGCCGATCCTGCGGCCCTGCGGCGGGCGCTGGGCAATCTGATCGGCAATGCGGTGAAATATGCGGGCGCGGCGCGGGTCATGGCGTTTGCAGAGGGCGGTCAGGCCGTGGTGCTGGTCGAGGATGAAGGCCCCGGCCTGCCCGACGACGAGCTGGAGGCCGTTTTCGAGCCCTTCCGCCGCGGTGAACGGAGCCGCAACCGCGAGACCGGCGGCGCGGGCCTGGGCCTGACCGTCGCGCGTCAGGCGGCGCGTGCGCATGGCGGGGACGTGGTTCTGGCGAACCGTGAGGGCGGGGGCCTGGCGGCCCGACTGACCCTGCCGCTGGCCTGAAGCGTTACAGTTGATCACGCCTTGTTACGGGCGCGGGGTTGAAACCCGCGCCCGTCGGCTTCATTGAAGCGCGCAATCAAAGACACCGCCATCCAGGAGCTCCGCCCATGACCGTCCGCGTCGCCATCAATGGTTTCGGCCGCATCGGCCGCCTCGTCCTGCGCTCGATCGTCGAGCATGGCCGTCGCGACATCGAGGTGGTGGCGATCAACGACCTGGGGCCGGTGAGCACCAACGCCCACCTGCTGAAGTACGACTCGGTCCACGGCCGCTTCCCCGGCACGATCGAGCACGGCGATGACTGGATCGACGTGGGCCTGGGCAAGATCAAGGTGACGGCCGAGCGCGACCCGGCCAAGCTGCCGCACGCCGAACTGAACGTCGACATCGCGTTTGAGTGCACCGGCATCTTCACGACCAAGGAAAAGGCTTCGGCCCACCTGACCGCCGGGGCCAAGCGCGTGCTGGTCTCGGCCCCCTGCGACGGAGCCGACAAGACCATCGTCTACAAGGTCAATCATGAGACGCTGACCGCCGACGACATCATCGTCTCCAACGGTTCCTGCACCACCAACGCCCTCGCCCCCGTCGCCAAGGTGCTGCACGATCTGTTCGGCATCGAGCGCGGCTACATGACGACGATCCACGCCTACACCGGCGACCAGCCGACGCTGGATACGATGCACAAGGACCTGTACCGCGGCCGCGCCGCCGCTCTGTCCATGATCCCGACCTCGACCGGCGCGGCCAAGGCCCTGGGCCTGGTGCTGCCGGCCCTGAAGGGCAAGCTCGACGGATCGTCGATCCGCGTGCCGACCCCGAACGTCTCGGTCGTGGACCTGAAGGTCGTCGCCGGGCGTGAAGTCACCGTCGAGGAAATCAACGCCGCCCTGCTGGCCGCCGCGAACGGCCCGATGAAGGGCGTCCTGGCGACCACCGACGAGCCGCTGGTGTCCAGCGACCTGAACCACATCGCTGCCTCGTCAACTGCCGCCCTGCCCCAGACCCAGGTCGTCGACGGCAAGCTGGCCCGCGTCCTGACCTGGTACGACAACGAGTGGGGCTTCGCGACGCGCATGGCCGACACGGCGCTGGTGATGAGCAAGCTGATCTGATGCGTATCGCGGCGGCTGTCCTGCTCGGGCTGGCGGTGGCGGCTTGCGGAGCCGACAGCGGGGCCGCGCAACAGACGCCGCCGCGCGTCACTGTGACTGATCTGAGGGGCACGCCGACTCCCTCCTTCGCTGGCCAGCTGCTCATCACCGACAGGCACAGCGTCTTCGGAATGATTGTGCGCTCGCCACGCGATCCTGCGACGGGGCTAATGGTCGTCGAGATGCTGACGTCCCAGACGGCGTCACAGGTGCATCTTGGAGGCGCAAAGATCGACGCGATGTCGTTCGTCTATGATCTCGACTGCGCCACGATGCGTTATCGGCTGGCTCATCAGGTGATGTACGAACGCACTGGCCGACCGCTGTCACAGACCAATCTCGACAACACGATGATTGACGGACCGATGGCGTCCTATTTGCAGCCGGCCTGTGGACGCGAGGCGTCCGGCGGTGTGCAAACGGGAGAAACGTTCGCGTCGATGGAGGCCTTCTTGGCCGCTGCAGACCTGATCGAAGAACCTTATCGCGCCAACCTGCCCCGACCGACCATCACCGTGACGCCCCGGCGGGGCAATTGATCGCTATCGTGTGATCGCTTCTTAAAGCCTCCAGCCAGAGCTCTCATGACCTTCCGCACCCTCGACGACGCTACTGACCTCGCCGGCAAGACCGCGCTCGTCCGCGTGGATTTCAACGTGCCGATGGAGGATGGGCGGGTCACCGATGACACGCGCCTGCGCGTCGCCCTGCCGACGATTGAGAAGCTGCGGGATGCGGGGGCGAAGGTGGCGCTGCTGGCGCACTTCGACCGGCCGAAGGGCGAGCGCGTGCCGTCGATGAGCTTGAAGCCCGTGGTCGATGACCTGGAGCGGCTGCTGGGCGCGCCTGTGCGGTTCGCGGAGGACTGCGTGGGGGATGAGGCGAAGGCCATGATCGATGACCTCGCCGCCGGTGGCATCGTGCTGCTGGAGAACGTGCGCTTCCACAAGGGCGAGGAGAAGAACGATCCGGCCTTCGCCGCTCAGATGGCTGCGCTGGGTGACGTCTATGTCAACGACGCCTTCAGCGCCGCGCACCGGGCCCACGCCTCGACCGAGGGTCTGGCGCATCTGCTGCCCGCCTACGCAGGCGAGTCCATGCGGCGCGAACTGGATGCGCTCGACGCGGCGCTGGGCAAGCCGCAGAAGCCGGTGATCGGCATCGTCGGCGGGGCCAAGGTCTCGACCAAGCTGGACCTGCTGAAGAACCTGGTCGGCAAGCTGGACAAGCTCGCCATCGGCGGCGGCATGGCCAACACCTTCCTGTTCGCCCAAGGCATCGACATCGGTGGCTCGCTGGCCGAGCGCGACATGGCCGACACAGCGCGCGAGATCATGGCCGAGGCCGAGGCCAAGGGGTGCCAGCTGCTGCTGCCCGTGGACTTCGTCGTGGCGACCGAGGTCAAGCCGGGCGCAGCCTCGCGTGTCGTCACTGCGGGGGCGGCCTTGTCGGCCGATGACAAGATACTCGACGCCGGCCCGGCCACGGTCGCACGCCTGCTGCAGGCCCTGACGGCGTCAAAGACCCTGATCTGGAACGGCCCGCTGGGCGTGTTCGAGGTGCCGCCGTTTGACGCCGCCACGGTGACCGTGGCCCAGCACGCGGCGGCCCTGGCCAAGGCCGGCATCCTGATCGCGGTCGGCGGCGGCGGCGACACCGTCTCGGCCCTGAACCACGCGGGCGTCAGCGACGACATGACCTTCGTCTCCACCGCAGGCGGTGCCTTCCTGGAATGGATGGAGGGCAAGCCGTTGCCGGGAGTCGAGGCGCTGCGGATCTGAGTGCATCCAAACAGGGAGTCGGCGGCCTCTCACGATCAGGAGACCTTCATGACCCTAGCCGCCATCCTGACCGCCGCCCTCATCACCGCCGCCCCGACAGCGGCCGCGCCCGATCCCGTGGGCCGCATCCAGCACTACACCCGCTCTAACGCCGACGGATCAGAGGCGGAATATGTCTCGATCTACCGCGCCTCGCCGACGGAGATCGCGGTCTACAAGATGCGCGAGCGGTGCACCAACGCCGCGCTCGTCACGGCCGAACTGGACTCCGCAGGGAACCGGGTGGCCTCCCTGGTCGGCGGCCGCCTGACCCGCGACGGCACGCAGCAGGCCTTCGCCTGGCTGACCCATGACGCCGACGCCAACACCCTGACGGTCAGTCTGGAAGGCCCCGGCGGTGCGCCGGTCGAGACCGCCTCGCTCTCGGGAGTCGCACCCTGGCGACTGTATGATTTCGACTTCGCCGACTGGAACGCCCTGACCGACGCGCCGACGCCGGGACAGGACATCACCGTCGACATGGCACTGATCTGGTCCGAACCCGCGGAAGACGGCCGGATGATGCGCGCACTGGGACGCGCCGTAGCCCGCTTTGTCGGCCCGGAGGCCCACAATGGCGTCGCCACGGTGCGCTACCGGATGGAGGGCCAGGCCTTCCCGGGAGAGACGGGCGGCGATCTGTGGCTGGATGCAGAGGACGGGACGGTGGTTGAGGCTCGCTTCGGCCGGCCCAGCCATCCGGGATATGCCGACTTCCGTCTGGTTCTGACGGGAGAAGCCTGGGGCGAGGCCGCCTGGCAGGCGTTGCTGGCCGATCACTGGACCGGCTGCCCGCCTGCCTGAGCTGTTACAAAGCGTGACTTCGAGGTCGCCCGGCGCTAAACCACCGGCAAATTAAACGACCTCAGGGGATACACATGGCGCGCATCACGCTGCGACAGCTGCTCGACCACGCGGCCGAGTTCAACTACGGCCTGCCGGCCTACAACATCAACAACATGGAGCAGGGTCTGGCGATCATGGAGGCGGCCGAAGAGGTCAACGCCCCCGTCATCATCCAGGCCTCGCGCGGCGCCCGCTCTTACGCCAACGACGTGGTCCTGGCCCGCTTGATCGACGCCCTGACCGAGCTGTATCCGCACATCCCGGTCTGCATGCACCAGGACCACGGCAACGGCCCCGCCACCTGCGCCACCGCCATCCAGTACGGCTTCACCTCGGTGATGATGGACGGCTCGCTGATGGAGGACGGCAAGACCCCGACCGATTACGAATACAACGTCGACGTCACCCGCCGCGTCACCGAGATGGCCCACAGCTGCGGCGTCTCGGTTGAGGGCGAGCTGGGCGTGCTGGGTTCGCTGGAAACTGGCATGGGCGAGGCCGAGGACGGCCACGGCTTCGAGGGCAAGCTGGACCACTCGGCCCTTCTGACCGACCCGGATCAGGCCGTCGACTTCGTGCAGAAGACAAACGTTGACGCCCTGGCCATCGCCATGGGCACCAGCCACGGCGCCTACAAGTTCACGCGCAAGCCCGACGGCGACGTCCTGGCCATGAACGTGATCGAGGAAATCCACCGCCGCCTGCCGGACACGCACCTGGTGATGCACGGCTCATCGTCGGTGCCGCAGGACCTGCAGGACATCATCAACCAGTACGGCGGCCAGATGCCCCAGACCTGGGGCGTGCCGGTCGAGGAAATCCAGCGCGGCATCAAGCACGGCGTGCGCAAGATCAACATCGACACCGACAACCGCATGGCCATGACCGGCGCGATCCGGAAAATCCTGGCCGAGAAGCCGGGCGAGTTCGACCCGCGCGCCTATCTGAAGCCGGCCAAGGAGGCGATGCGCAAGGTCTGCATGCAGCGCTTCCAGGAGTTCGGCTGCGAGGGCATGGCGTCCAAGATCAAGCCGCTGTCCACCGCCCAGATGGCCAAGCGCTACGCCAGCGGCCAGCTGGACCACCACTACGGCAAGGCCTCGGCGACCTGACCGGCCGACGCTGATACGGAATCAGGACGGGCCCCGGCGGCAACGCCGGGGCCCGTTTCGTTTCAGTCGCCGTAGCGGCTGCGGAAATAGGACAGCGCATCACGAGCGTCGCGCTCGGCCTCGTCCAGCACCTCCTGGGCCCGGCGCCAGTCCCGCTCCAGGTCGCGGCGTTCACGGCGCAGCTCATTGACCCGGTCACCGGCGGCGTCGCGTTCCTCTTCGCTCAGGGCGGTGTCACGGGCGCGGGCCTGGAAGTAATCCACCTTGTCGTCGAGTTCGGTCAGGCGAGCGCTCGTGGCGCTGACTTCGCTGCGGGCGTTCGCGGCCAGCTGCTGGGCGTCATAGACAACACGCCCGTCCTGGAAGCCGATCAGGAAGTCCGCCTCTGCCGCGCCCGTGCAGACATTGTTGTAGTTGCCGCCGTCACGCCCGACGCGATAGCCGACCGCCGGGACGCAGTATTGCCGCAGGCCCTCGCGGCGGCCTTCGTCATAGGCAACCGGGTCCGGCGTGACCCCATGCTCGGCGCAGGCTTCGGCATAGTCGTTCAGCCGGCTGGCAGAACGCCCGGCCTGACCGTCCTGGTAGCCGCGGCCGATCCAGTCGCCGGCAAGGCACTGCTCCTCGCTGATCGTCTCGCAGCCGCTCAGCGCCAGCGCGCCCAGGCCGATGACGGCCACAGTCAGAAGAATACGCATCTTGTTCCCCACTCTTTTCTCGTCCCTACAATGGCGAAGCTTGAAGTCAGTGCCAACTCTTGGCGGCGACGGCAGGCCCCATGCTAGACTGCGGGCCAGCAGAGAGGCCGTCCCCTGTCCGAATCCGACATTCCAGATACGTCCGTGCTGGAGGCCCGCATCGACACGGCGGGCCTGCGGCTCGACAAGGCCCTGGCCCTGGCCTTCCCGGACCTTTCCCGCGCCCGCATCCAGGCCCTGATCGCTGAAGGCGCTGTATCGTTCGGCGACCAGATTCTGGGCAACGGTTCGGCCAAGGCGGCCGTCGGTGATTACCAGATCGCCCTGCCGCCGATCGTGTCGGCAACGCCCCTGCCCGAAGCGATCCCTCTGACAGTGCTGTTCGAGGACGCCGATCTGATCGTCATCGACAAACCGGCCGGCATGGCCGCCCATCCCGCGCCGGGGTCCGAGACCGGGACGCTGGTCAACGCCCTGCTGGCCCACTGCGGCGACGGCCTGTCGGGCATCGGTGGCGTGGCGCGCCCCGGCATCGTCCACCGACTGGACAAGGACACGTCGGGGGTGATGGTCGCCGCCAAGAGCGACCGGGCCCACGCGGGGCTGTCGGCCCTGTTCGCCACCCACGACATTGAGCGCACCTACATCGCCCTGACCCGTGGCGCGCCGAGCCCGGCCAAGGGCCGCATCGAGACGCGCCTCGGTCGCTCGCCCCACGACCGCAAGAAGATGGCGGTGCTGAAGACCGGCGGCCGCGAGGCCGTCACCGACTATGTGGTGCAACAGGTGTTCGGTGTGCCCGCCAAGGCTGGTGCCGCGCCGCTGGCCGCCCGCATCGCTTGCACCCTGCATACCGGGCGCACGCACCAGATCCGGGTGCACATGGCCTCGAAGGGCTCGCCGATCCTGGGCGACGCCGTCTACGGCTCAGGCAGCCCAGCCGCCACCGTCCGCGCCGCCATTGCCGAGGCGGGCCTGACGCGACAGGCCCTGCACGCCGCCGTGCTGGGATTCGTGCATCCGGTGACGGGTGAGGCTCTGCGGTTCGAGACGGCACCGCCGGAAGACATGCGCGCGCTGGAGGAAGGTCTTTCGGCGCTGTGAGGGCCGCAGCGCTGGCACTGTTGTTGGCGCTCACAGCCTGCGGCCAGGCGGCCTCTCCCTGGCAGGGCCGACCCGGGTCGACGGAACCAAACGCCGCCGGACTGGTCACACTGCCCTGCGACGGCTCGACGCCGCTGGAGCCCGCAAAGGCGTATTACTGCCGTCGTGACCGACACTTCGTCACGCCACAGACACGGGAGGCGCTGATCGCGGCGGCGCGCACCATGCGAGACCGATATCCCGGCGAGGTGCTGCGCTTCATGGATGCGTCAGGATCGACGGGCCATAAACCCTTCAAGCCGCATCTCAGCCACGGCGACGGGCGTCAGATCGACCTGGCCCTCTATTACAGCGACATCGCGGGCCGCCCGCTCGCGGATTTCCCGGACACGCGCGCCTACGGCGGCTACTGGCCCGCAGAACCACCCCGAGCCGGCGAGGAGATCGCCTGTCCCCAGGGCCGCGTGGGCTTGGCCGAAAAGCCGGACCCGCCGGCCGACCGGCCCTGGCGTCTTGACGAGGCGAGGACCCGGCTGCTGATCGAGACTCTGGTCGCCGATCCCCGCGTTCGTCGGGTGTTGCTGGAGCCGCATCTTGAACGCCGGCTTGGTCTATGGGGCCATCCGAAGGTGCGCTTTGCCGGGTGTCAGGCTGCCCGGCATGACGACCATGTCCACGTGGACTTCTACTGACGACCGGCCCTAGCGAGCGGGTATCGGACGCACGACACCCGCCCCGACAGTTAGTCTTGAAAAAGGACTTACTCGACGCTATAACGCCTTGTCGGTGAAAAGTGGCGCCTCGGACACGATCCTGTCGATCTGTGACGATACGCCTCTACCAAGGACGGCAACCCGTCCCCAAGTCATCGGTTGAGGGGTGAGGCGTCGGTGCACATTGGGTGGCCGAAGCCGAAGGACCCGCTCGTACAACGGTCGGAGGGACCACGCACTATGGCTGCCAATGCAACGCTCGCGGTGATGTCGCCTGAACAGGGACTGTCGCGCTATCTCTCGGAAATCCGCAAGTTTCCGATGCTCGCCAAGGATGAGGAATTCATGCTGGCCAAACGCTGGTCAGAGCATGAGGACCCCGAGGCGGCCCACCGTCTGGTGACATCCCACCTTCGTCTCGTGGCCAAGATCGCCATGGGGTATCGCGGCTACGGCCTGCCGATCGGCGAGGTGATTTCCGAGGGCAACGTCGGCCTGATGCAGGCCGTCAAGAAATTTGATCCGGACAAGGGCTTCCGCCTGGCGACCTACGCCATGTGGTGGATTCGCGCCTCGATCCAGGAATACATCCTGCGCAGCTGGTCGCTCGTGAAGATGGGCACGACCGCCGCGCAGAAGAAGCTGTTCTTCAACCTGCGCAAGGCCAAGAGCCAGATTTCGGCCTTCGAGGAAGGCGACCTGCATCCTGAACACCTGTCCGCCATCGCCACCAAGCTGGGCGTGACGGAACAGGACGTCACCGACATGAATCGCCGCCTGGGTGGGGACTCCTCGCTGAACGCGCCGATCCGCTCGGACGGCGAAAGCGAGTGGCAGGACTGGCTGGCCGACGACAACGCCGTTTCCCAGGAGACTGCGCTGGCCGAAAGCGAAGAAAAGTCGCTGCGCATGGGTCTGCTCCAGGAAGCCATGGAAGAGCTGACCGACCGGGAGAAGCACATCCTGACCGAGCGCCGCCTCAAGGACGACCCGGTGACGCTGGAGGATCTGGCCGGTCAGTACGGCGTCTCGCGCGAGCGCGTGCGTCAGATCGAGGTCCGGGCTTTCGAGAAGCTGCAGAAAGCCATGCGCGCGGCCGCGATGGAGCGGAACCTCGTCGACGCCTGACCCTCAGTCAGGGAGCGACTGCATCGCGAGCGTAAGAGCAACTAGGCCTCAGCCGGCGCGCTTGAGCGGTTCCGACGTTTGATGCATGGCCAGCAGCGCCCCGATGGGTGCCGCAAGGGTCGCCTTGGTCGGCGGCCCTGAGGCCAGCGTCACCTCCAGCGCGCCGACAGCGGCGACCAGCTGGATATCCGAGGCCTTGAGCGCCACGGCCTTGAGATTGATCGCCTGCTCGCGCACTGCGCGGACAGCCTGCATCGGATCGTCGTTGAACTGGTTCAGCGCGGCGGCCAGAATCCGCATGGCCTGATCCTTGGCGGCGGCGTTGGCGTCAGCGCCTGCCGCGGGCTTGTCGTTCTTGCGCTTGCCGGGTCCGTGGAACTCTCCGGAGTTGAAGCGGCGACGGTCGGGACCGACATAGCCGACGCCCTCCACCCAGTCGCGGGGCTTCAGCGCCACGTTCTCGATGCGCTTGAAGAGATCGGCGGAAGTAAAGGGCTTGCGGAGGAATTCGTGCACGCCGACGTCGCGGGCACCCTTGATGCTGCTCGCGGTGGCCTCCGCCGTGACCATGATGATCGGTGCCCGGCGGCAGCCCAGGATCGAACGGCGCAGTTGCCGGGCGAAGCTCTCGCCGTTGAGGCTTGGTCCGCTGTGCTCGGTGAAGATGATGCCGGGCTCAAGCTCGGAAGCCGCACGCATGGCGGCTTTTTCGTCGTTCTCGACGACGATCTCGCGCGCGCCGAGCCCCTTCATGATCTCGCTCAGCAGACGAGCGGCATGAAGGTTCGGGTCGACGATCAGCGTCCGCCGGATGACGGGCTCGATGCGGCTCAGAACGCGGCGATCAGGAGCAAACAAGTGGGCGCAGCCTCCACGGTGGACGCCATACCGCTATCATGCGCGGGTTAAGGCCGCGTTTCGCGCCGCCTGCCCCCGGCCCGCCTTATCCCCGGAAGGGGTCCTGCATCATGATGGTGTCGTCCCGCTCCGGGCTGGTCGACAGCAGGGCCACGGGTGCGCCGATCAACTCCTCGATCCGCCGCACGTATTTGACCGCATTGGCGTTCAGGTCCTTGAAGCTGCGTGCGCCTGCGGTGCTTTCGCTCCAGCCCTCCATCTCCTCGAACACCGGCTCGGCGGCCGCCTGGGCCTTCAGGCTGGAGGGCAGATAATCCAGCACCTCGCCACCAATGCGGTAGCCGACGCAGATCTTCAGCGTCTTCAGCCCGTCCAGCACATCCAGCTTGGTCAGGGCGATGCCGTCGATGCCGTTGATCGCCACCGACTGCCGCACCAGGACCGCATCGAACCATCCGCAGCGCCGCGCCCTGCCCGTGTTCACCCCGACTTCGCGTCCCACGGTCGCCAGATGGACGCCGACCTGGTCATTCAGCTCGCAGGCGAACGGCCCCTCGCCGACGCGAGTGGTGTAGGCCTTCACGATCCCCAGCACATAGCCGACGCCGCGCGGCCCGATGCCCGAACCCGCCGCTGCCTGGCCCGCCACGGTGTTCGAGCTGGTCACATAGGGATAGGTGCCGTGGTCCACGTCCAGGAACGCGCCCTGTGCGCCCTCGAACAGCACCCTCTTGCCGTCCCTGCGCGCCTGATCCAGCACCCGCCACGCGGGCTGGACATAGGGCAGGATCTTCGGCGCGATCTCCAGCAGCTGCGCCAGCAGGGCGTCCGGATCGATGGGCTCCATGCCCAGTCCGGCCCGCAGCGGATCGTGGTGCGAACGCAGGCGATCAATCTTGATCTTCAGGTCCTCGGCGTTGGCCAGGTCGCAGACGCGGATCGCGCGCCGTCCCACCTTGTCCTCATATGCCGGCCCGATACCTCGCCCTGTCGTGCCGATACGCGCGCCCGGCGCGCTCGCCGCCGCCTCACGCGCAACATCAAGAGCCGGATGGATGGGCAGGATAAGACAGGCATTGTCGGCCACGATCAGCACATCGGGACTGATCCTGACGCCCTGCGCCTCGATCTTCTCGATCTCGCCGACCAGATGCCAGGGATCGACGACCACGCCGTTGCCGATGATCGAGGGCTTGCCCTGCACCACGCCCGAGGGCAGCAGCGCCAGCTTGTAGACCTTGCCGTCGACAACCAGCGTGTGGCCCGCGTTGTGGCCGCCCTGGAACCGCACAACCACATCGGCGCGGTTCGACAGCCAGTCGACGATCTTGCCCTTGCCCTCGTCGCCCCACTGGGCTCCGACCACCGCCACGTTCGCCAAGGCATCATCTCCGCTGAATGCGGGCGCAGCCTATAGCCGGGGAATCGCTCGCTGTCCCGCCGCAGAGACGAAAAGCGTCAGAGATCGCCGACAGCCGTCTCGAAGGCCCAGTTCAGCCAGGGCCCGAGCGCCTCGATATCCGCTGTCTCGACCGTACAGCCGCACCAAACGCGCAGGCCTGCGGGGGCGTTCCTGTGGCTCTCGACGTCAAAGGCCGCGCCCTCGGTTTCCAGCAGCACCTTCATCCGCTTCACGAAGGCCTGGCGCGCGTCCTCGTTCAGCGCCGTCACTCGCGCGTCGACGATCTTCAGGCACACGGACGTCGTCGATCGGGTCTCCGCCGTCTCGGCCAGATAGTCGATCCACGGCGTCGCCTGCACCCAGGCGTCCAGCGCCGCCGCGTTGGCCTCGGTCCGCCGGATCAGTTCATCCAGCCCGCCCGCGTCCCGCGCCCATTCCAGGGCGTCGATCCAGTCCTCGATGGTCCAGACCGAGAAGGTGTTGATCATCGAACCCGACGTCAGCGCCCGGTTGAACCGCCCGCCCTCGGTCAGTCGCAGCACCTTCGGCACGGGCCACGGGGGCTCATAGGTGTCCAGCCGTTCGACCGCGCGCGGCGACAGAACAGCCACGCCGATGCCCGCCTCTCCCCCCAGCGCCTTCTGGAATGAGAAGGTCACGACATCCAGCTTGGCCCAGTCCAGCGGCATGGCGAACGCCGCCGATGTCGCGTCGCAGATCGTCAGCCCCTCGCGGTCCGCCGCGATGAAGTCCGCATCCGGAACCCGCACCCCCGACGTCGTCCCGTTCCACGGAAACACCAGATCCTTCGTCGGATCGACCCGCCCCAGGTCCGGCAGCCCGCCCCACGGCGCCTCCAGCAACTCCGGCTGGATCTTAAGATGGTCGCGCACATCCTGCGCCCAGGTCTTGCCGAAGTTCTCGAACGCCATGACCTGCACCGGCCGCTGACCCAGCATCGACCACAGAGCCGCCTCGACCGCCCCGGTATCCGACCCCGGCAGGTAGACCAGCGCATAATCCGCCGGCGGCCGCAGCACCTCGCGCGTCAGTCTAAGGCCATAGGCGAACCGCTCCACGACCTCGGGGTCACGGATGCCGCGGCCGAGCAGCGCATGCGGAATCGCCTGCGAAGACCAGCCTGGTCGCTTCGCCGTCGGGCCGGACGAAAACCAGGGCCGCGCGGGCTTGATCGTGGGCTTCACCGCCATGGCGTATAAGGCTTCTTGTCGCGCATGCCCTCGGCCAGCCTGGTCAGGGCCTCATCCGGCTCGGCCGGCAAGGCGATCATCAGCTTGGCCAGCAGGTCGCCACGCTTGCCATGGGCGAACGCGCCGCGCCCCTTCAGCCGCAACGTCTGGCCCGAGTTTGACCCCTTCGGGATCGTCATCGACACCGTCCCCTCGGGCGTCCGTACCGGCACCTTGCCGCCCAACACCGCGTCATAAAGCGGCACGGCCAGATCCATATGCAGGTCCGCGCCGTCGCGCCGGAACACCGGATGGGCCGCGATCTTGAGTTCGATCAGGGCGTCACCTGCCTCGCCCCCGCGACCCGGCGCACCCTGGCCCTTCAGCCTCAGCGTCTGGCCGTCCGACGCCCCCTTGGGGATGGCCACGTCCAGCGTCCGCCCGTCCGAGAACTGGATCCGCCGCGTCGCGCCCGAGATCGAGTCCTCCAGACTGACCTCCAGCGTCGCCTTGGTGTCCTGACCTTTGGCGGCGAACCCGCGGCTGCCGCCGCCCGGCCTCGCGCCTGCGCCGCCGCCGCCGCCGCCGAACATCCCGCCGAACAGCTCATCGAGGTCGATGTTCTCGAACCGCGCGCCGGCACCACCCGGACCGCCGGGGTTGAACCCGCCGCCGCGCCCAAAGCCACCCTGGGGCCCGCCGCCGCCAAAGCCCCGGAACTGCTCGCGTCCGTCAGCGTCAATCTCGCCGCGGTCGAACTTCGCCTTCTTCTCGGCGTCGCCGATGATGTCAAAGGCGGCGGTCACCCGCTTGAAGCGCTCATCGGCGTCCTTGTTCCCGGGGTTCTTGTCGGGATGCAGCTCCTTCGCCAGCTTGCGAAAGGCCTTCTTGATCTCGTCCTGGCTCGCGCCGCGCGAAACACCCAGTTCCTTGTAGGGATCGCCCGCCACGTCTGCCTTGGCTCCATTCAGATCAGAGCCCTTCAGTTAGGGCGTCATCGCTCCGGTGCAAAGGGATTCCGCTCAGTCCGCGATCATTCGCATCCTTGTTTCCACGCCCCAGCCGAAACCCGGGCCCCACTGCGCCACCGCCACGACCGCGTCGTCACCGACGCCGTCCGGCCAATCCGCCACGACATCCACCGTCCTGTAGAGCGCCGCCGCCTCGTCGACTTCGAACATCCGCACCAGGTCATCGCCCGCCAGAACCCGAACACGCCAGCACGCCGCATCGACCGGGACGACCTCTCGCTCCCAGCGGTCCCCGCCCGTCCGCACTCGCGCCGTCCAGCTGAACTGCAGTCCGTCTTCCACGTCCTCGACGCGCAGCCTGCACGGACTCCATGGCCGTTCATGCAGCCCCCGAACGATCTCCTCCCGACCGGCGAAGCCCGACCCGCCCGGCGGCGCTCCCGCCGGCCCGGCACGCCAGAGTAGCGGCAGCCCAAGCTCGTCCGGGCTGCTGTCGACCCTCGGCAGATCGCGCTCCAGGAACACCACGACGGCTCCCGCCTCGGTACCGGCTCCCATCTCACCTTCCGTTCCCTGCTGCCCGCGCAACAAACCGCTCAGCCGCCACACGCCGCCGCCGACCGGCGTCGCCTGCCGGAACTGCAGGATCTCCCAGCCCAACGCCGTCTCGACCGCCAGCGCATTGCCGCCGGCCAGCACAGCCTCGTCCGACCGGCTCTCCGGCGCCCGGCCCTCCACACGGACCTCAAGTGTGTTGGTCTCATCCCAGCGATGTCGCACACCCGCCGCCAGTGGAACCGTCAGCACTCCCACGGTCGCGGGCGTCGCTACGGCACCGCGCAGGGTCAGCGCCCCGCTCGACGGCCCAGCATGCACCTGCATCGTCCGCCAGGGATCGGCGGCCACGACCGCCAGCGGCCGCCTGTCATCCTCCCGCCCCGGCAAGGGTGGCAGGTCGAGCAGCCGAAAGAACGGCGCGCCGCCCACGGTCGCATCATCCCGGCCGCGCCAGTCCGGCGTTTCCGCCGCCACACCGAACGCCACGACCGGCTCCAGCACCGCGCTCGGCGTCTCGTCCAGAATCAGTCGCGCGATCCGCCAGTCGCCTTCGCGCCCGCTCAGCGAGACCCCATCGCCCGCCTCAAAGCGCAGCGCCGAGAGCGGATCCAGCGCCACCGTCAGCCGATCCTCGGCCCCTGCCGCCAGCAACCGCTCCGCCGCCGCCCGGGCCAGTCCTGCGCCGCACACAGCCGGCAGGTCGAGGTCGATCGCTGTCATCCTCGGGCTTGACCCGGGGACCGCCTCGCCGTCGCCGCGCACCGTCACTGCCCCGGTCTGATAGTCAGCCGCCTCGTCGATGAACCGCACCCGCGCCACGCCCGGACGCAGTTCCAGCGATCGCTCAGCGCGCACCGAAACGCCGTCGTCAGGCAGCGCCAGCGCCGCTTCGTCCAATACCGTCACGACGTCCGGCGCGCCCCTCACCGCCACCTGCGTCCCGTGCTCGGCGACAGTCAGGTTCAGCGCCGCCACCAGCGGCTCCAGAGCATCGCGCGTCCGCATCGGCCGGTCGATGACATAGCCGGCGATGTCGCCCTCCACGCCCTCGATCCGCACCTCCTCGTCGGCTAGCCCGGCCCGCTTCAGCATTGCTGCCAGCAAATCGCGCGTCTCTCCCGCCAGCCTTCCGTTGAGCCAGTGCCCTGCCGCCCAGGCCCCCGCATCGGCCCACAGGTCACTGCGCGCCGGAAATGCCGGATACGGTCGCGCGTCCCAGCACCAGGCGTCCATCGCCGCCAGCATCGGCCCGTCATAAACGCTGGAGACCGGATTGTTCTCTGCCTCCCCGAAATGCCCGATCACCGCCTCGAGCGCCCGCCGCTGCATCCGGTCATCCCGCGCACCGGTGGAGAACGGCGGCAGACTGCTCTCTTCGCTCTTGGGATCGACAAACCGGTTCGGCGCATTGCCGCCGCGGTCCACCGCCGCGCAGCCGAACTCCGTCATCCGGATCGGCTTCATCCCCGGAACCCAGGCTGTCGGCACCGCAGCGCGAACCCCACCCGGCCGGTCATGGTGCGGGTTCGACCACCAGCCTTTCAGGTCCTTGGGCCGGAACACCCAGTCCTCGCCGTGCGCCGCATCGGCGATGGGGGTGCGCTCCTGCGCCGCCCGATCCGCATCGTCGGCATAGAACCAGTCATAGCCTTCGCCGCCCGCAACCTGCGCCGCCAGATAGGCCGCATCCGCGGGCCCCGCGAACAGCTCGGCGTCCACACCGCCATCGCCTTCCCGCCAGTCCCCCAGCGGCGGGTACCAGTCGATGCCCACGTAATCGATCGCCTCATCGGCCCACAGCGGATCGAGGTGGAAGACCACGTCGTCTCCGTCATGCCGCCCGAAATACTCCGACCAGTCCGCCGCATAGGACAGTGCCACCCCCGGCCCCACGACCGCCCGGCACTCCCCCGCCAGCGCCCTGAACGCCTCCACCGCCGGGAACCCGCCCGCCGCATCGCGGGTCCAGGTCAGGCCCCGCATTTCCGATCCAATCAGCAGCCCGTCCGCGCCCGTCTCGGTCGCCAGCGCCGCATAGTGCAGCGCCAGCCGCCTCAGGCCCCATCCGTCCGCCACGCCGAACACCGCCGCCACATCCGCCGCCACTTCGGCACCGTCCCGACCGGCCACGCGTCCCCGCCACGGATAGCCCTCGCAGTCCATGAAGACGAACGGATACAGCGTCACCGCCAGCCCCCGCGCCTTCAGGCTCGCCACCGCCTGGCGCACGTTCTCGTCCGACGGTGTCCCGCCATAGGCCGGTGCGCCCTCGACCTGCGAAATCAGATGCGCCTCGCTCCGGTCCAGCCCCGCCACCGACCACTCGACCGGCTCCGTCGCCTTGTCACGCCGCTCGACCCCGGGCCGCACCCGGCAATGCGCTGCCCTGACATCATCGCCGAACCAGCCCATCACCAGACTGACCCGCTTCAGGTTCGGGCACTGCGCCGTCAGCTGATCCAGCGACACCTCGAAATCCGCCCGCCCCTCGGCGTTATTGACGTTCTCGCTCCGGCAGCGCGTCAGCCCCTCGCGCCGCATCACCGCCTCGGTCGCCAGCACAAACTCCCCCGCCCCCGGGATCAGACACACCCCCTCGATCCGGTCCTCAAGCGCCGGCACCGACCCGCGGGGCCGCCGGAACACCTCCAAGCTCAACTGCGGCGGCCGGTTGCCGTACGCCGTCAGCGGCAGATCCTCGAACACCACATAGGCGGTCCCGCGATAGGCGGGCGCATCCGCCCCCTCCACCGCCTCGATCAGTGCATCCGGTGCCTGGTCCTCGGTCCCGCGATGCACCCGCATCGTCACGCCCGACAGGTCCATCGGCCGCCCGTCCGCCCAGACCCGCCCGATCCCGTCGATCGGCCCCTCGCACAGGGCCACGGCGAAGCTCAGCGAATAGGCGTAGTCGACTGTCCGCGCCCCGCCCTTGCCGGCCGACTGCGTGTGCTTCTTCTCCAGGAGCCGCGCGGCCCAGATCACCTGCCCCGTCACCCGCGCCCGCCCGAAGACACAGGCCATCGGCGCGCCTTCCGCCGACGACTGGACCTTCAGCCCCTCCAGCCTCGGACCCCGCTGCCGCGCCGGTGCCAACCCCGCGACAATGGCCCGGTCCAGTCCCGCCCCCAACGCCGCCCCGACCGCCTGGCCCAGACCGCCCCCGATCGCCCCGCCGATTCCGCCCAGCACGACCTGCGCCATTTCGGTGTAACCTCCGACGATGAGAATTCTTGAAAAGCTTCGGCTCGCCTGGCTTCGCTTCAGGATGCGGGATGTGCCGTTTCCGCAGGATCGGCCCGAGGGAAACCGCGAACCGCTTTCCCCTGCTGACCTCGCCGACCTGCGTCGACTTGACCCCGACACGGATCTCTACGCGCGCGCGAGCTACGAACTGCCGACGGGTGAGGTCCGCATTCAGCTCACCAACATCATCATTGAGCACGACGGCCTGCACTACCGGCTCGTCCGCGTTCACGGCGATACCTTCAAACCCCTCGACGGCCATGAACCGCCACGCGAGCTTCTGGCCCGTCGCCGCCATTCCAACACTGATTTCCGCGAGGATATGCTCGGCGTCACGCTTACTGAACAGTACGAAGGGGAGCTCAGGAGTATCGGCGTGTTTGGCCTCTATCGGGATCAGGCCACCGGAACGCCGCCGCCAGACGCCGCTTCCACCACGGCCCCATCCAGCTCTCGATGACCGACCGACCCCAATAGGCGTGGATGATCCTCGGCTCCGGCCCCGTCGGGTCGCTCAGGATCGCGCAGTGCTTCATCGGAGCCCCCGCGCTCATGCGGAACAGCAGAACATCGCCGACCTGCGCCGCCCCGACCGGTATCTCAATCAGCCACCGCCGCGCTGCCTCCAGCAGCGTCTCCTCACCCCCGACCTCGGCCCAGTCGGCGGAATAGGGCGGTGCCTCTTCCGGCTCCTCGCCCATCACCTCGCGCCAAACCCCGCGCACCAGCCCCAGGCAGTCCGCGCCCACGCCCTTCACGCTCGCCTGATGCCGATACGGCGTGCCCAGCCAGCCGCGGGCGGCCTCAACCACCGCGCTCATCGCCGGCTCCCGCCGTCATGACGTCCGCCCTCGGCCGGCCAGGCCGTCAGGAAGTCGTCGCCTGGAATGTCGGGGAATCCCCGGAAGTTCGAACCGTTTCCGAACACCGCAACGCAGGTCGTCCACCGCTTGTCGCAGCGCGCGCCCGGATAGGCGTCCAGATCCACGCCGCACCGCCCGTCCCCCAGCCGCGCGTCGCAGTCCCGGCCGAATGTCCGCCCCACCACCGCCTCCAGCTTCGCCAGCGGTCCGGCCAGTTCGGCGGTAAAGGCTTCCCCCTCGCGCCGGATCCGCGTCACCGTCGCGACCGCCAGCCGCACCCTCAGCGCGGGTGCCGACCAGTCCACGCGCCACAGTTCCACGGTCGCCCCGTCGTACAGCCCCGCCGCCGCATCGGCTTCGGTGATCGCCGCGTCATCCAGCCCGCCCGCCGCCACCGTCTCACCCGGTGCAAGGCCCGCCGCCGTCTCCATCGCCCCCGCCGTCCAGCCGCTGGCTGCCTGGCACAGGACGCCATCCACTGTCAGGTCGCGGTCGTGGTCGGTGAAGCCCATCACCGTCCCGTCGGCCCGTGTCAGCCGCCAGACATGACACAGCATCGCCGCCCCGCTTTCGATGCGGGCGGCCAGTTCTTCCGGAATGTCGCGCATGGTTCAGACCCGCACTTCAATCAGCGGCACGGCCGCCATCCGCCCGGCGCCGAAGCTCTCCAGCGTCACCTCGATCCGGTCCGCGTCGAACCGCACCGGCGTGTCGAACAGGAAGCCCGCGGTCACCACCGCGCCCAAATCCGGTGGTGCCTCCAGGATCACCGCGCCCGTCTCCACGTCCACCTCGGCCGTGACCTCGTCACCGTCCACGGCGACGATCACCGAGCCCTCGACCGGCTTGGTGATCGGCCGCGCCACGACCTGCCCCGGACTTGATCCGGGGTCGCCATAGGTTTTCACCAGCGCGAACACCGCCCGCATCCCGTCGCCCTCGCCGATCGCCTGGTCCGTCGCCGCCGGCGTCCCGCCCGGCCCGCACGACTTGAAGTCGGCGAAGTCCCGGAACCGGAACCCGAACAGCCGCCCCCGCCGCGCCTCGAAGAAGGCCGTCAGCTCGGCCATGTCATCCAGCGACCTCAGGTTCGCCCCGATCAGATAGCGCCTTCGCCCCATCGCCCAGGGCGTGGACCGCCGCTCAAATCCATTCGCCAGCGTCGTGATCTCCGTCCGCCGCTCGACCCCGCCCGTCGATCCGAACGCCAGCCGCGCCGGAAGCCGCACTTCATGGAAGCTCATGGGTTGTCTCGCTTTTTGATTGTGAGCCGGCGGGTCCTGCGGCAAGCTTTGCCGGCGGCGTCACGCTGCGGGGGGGATGGAATGCAAGGTGAAGTTGTGACCGTCAGTCCTGACGGCGATGGCGTCGTGCGCGCCGATGACGATGCCCGCTACGCCTTCCATACGCGGGACGTGCGGGCCTTCATCGTCCAGGTCGGAGACCGCATCGGCTTCGAGGTCGACGGCGACCGGGCGGTGGACATCACACTTCTGTCCGCATCGCCGATACCCCTCGGCGCGCCCCTGCATGCTCGTCTCGAACGCCCCGAGCCGACGACGTCGCCCTGGGGCTATTTCAAGCGCTGTATGAGCAAATACGTCGACGGCAACGGCCGCGCCTCTCCGGCGGAATACTGGTGGTTCGTCCTGTTCCGCGTCCTGCTGGTCGGTGTTCCGCTTCTTGTGGGCGGGATCATATCCATCGCCGTCGATCCCTCTGGCGAAGCCCCGGTCAATATTGGCGGCGTCCTGCTGGTGCTGGGCGGCCTGGTCTATCTGGTGACCATCCTGCCCAATTTCTGCGCCCTTATCCGGCGGCTGCACGACGTGGGCCTCACCGGCTGGCTGGTGCTGCTCAACATCATTCCCTACGTCGGCGGCTTCGCCCTGCTCATCATGTCGGTGCTGCCGACACAGCAAGCCAAAAACGCCCACGGCCCCGTCCCTGGCTCCACCGTGCGTCCGCCCGAGTGATCCAATGGCGTCTCTTTCGCTTGTCAGGCGAGCGGCGTTACGCCACGCTCACCCCAAGGCATGTCGCCGATCAGCAGCGGGGGACGTTCAAATGACCGACCAAGGTTCCAGCCAGGTTCAATCGTTCGACTGGCAAAAACTTCTGTTCTCGTTCGAGGGCCGCACACGGCGCTCGCATTTCTGGATCGGCTGGCTGATCTGCCTCGGCATCGGCGTTGTCGCCGGCTGGATTCCGCTGGTTGGCTTCATCATCTCGATCGGACTGATCTGGACGAACCTGGCCATCACCGTGAAGCGCCTGCACGACATGGGCATGAGCGGCTGGGTCGCCATCGTACCCATCGTCGCCAACATCGTCGGCTTCATCATGATGTTCGTCACTGTCGGTGCTTCGTTGTTCATGAACGCCACGGCGCTCGAGAATGAAGACCCCGCCGCTGTCTTGGCCCTGTTCGGGCCGGTGCTCGGCATCCTGGGCCTGATGGGCCTGGTCAACCTCGGCTTCCTGTTGTGGATCGGTCTGGCCGACGGCAAGTCCGGCTCGAACAAATACGGCTCGAACCCGAAGGGCATGTAGGCCGGCTTCAGAGCCGTCGCGCGCCCAGCGCGACGGCTCTGGCCAGCATCTGGGCGATCTGCGCCTCGGACCTCAGCAGGGCCGGGGCGCCGCCGTCCACCTGCACATTGACCACCACGCCGCCGCCGGTCACCGGCCCGATTTCGCCCGCACCCGAGGGTCGAAACACCTCCGGCCCACGCTCGCCGACCAGATAGGCGCCGCCGGGTCCCATCGGCCCGCCGTCTGCCCGCGCGCCGGTGAACAGTCCGCCGACCGCCTGCGCAATCGCGGCACCCAGCCCGCCGCCCTGCGATCCCGCCGCCGCATTCACCGTCGCCAGCACCGCCCGCGCCAGCTCGGCCAGGGTCACTTCCCCGTCGGCCGCCGCCCGCGCCAGCGATCGCACCAGACTGTCGCCCGCGCGCCCGAACGCGTCCTCGATCGAAGCCGCCGCCCGCTCCGCCGGCTCCCGCAATGCCTCCAGCGCCGCCGCGGCCTCCGCCGCCTTGGCCGGCACTGCGTCCAGACCGGTCGGTTGATAGGTGTCACTCATCGGGCCAGGCCTCCGCCATCCGTTCAAACTCACTGCGTCCCATCGGCTGCGCCTGCACAGGTCCCGCCGTCAGCCACCGCCACTCCCTCAGCGACAGCCGCCAGAAAGCCTCCGGCCCCACGCCCATCCGCGCCGCCGCCTGCAGCATCGGCCCCCAGTGGGTCATGCAGCGGCCGAGAACGCCCGCGCGACCGCCTCCGCCGCCTCTCGCGCATCCACCGCCGCCCGCTCCAGCCCGTCCGCCAGCTCATGCTCCCCGCCGCCACGCAGCAGCGCCTTCAACACCACCGTCAGGTCCCGCGCCGACAAGGTCCGCATCCGCTCCGCCAGACCGGCGAACCCGTCCACCCCCAGCCCGCTCTCCATCTCCGCCAGCGCCCCCAGCGTCAGACACAGCCGCCGCTCGACACCCGCCAGCATGGCCGAGACCTCGCCCCGTGCCGCATTGGCAGATGAGACCGCCGCCCTGTATTGATCGTGCATGATCCGCTTCCTGTTCATCCTTGCTGTTCTGGGTTTCGCCGGGTCGGCCGCCGCACAATCGGGCGAGCCAGCGGCCGATGCTGATGAGGTTTTCATGGACTTCGGAGCGAGCGCAGAGTTCTGGGAACCGCGCTCTCCCCCATTCATCGAGGCCCAGCTCGAGGCGCTGGAGCGGATGAAGGATTTCGATGCGGCCGATGCCCCATCGCGCGCTCGAACAGCCTATCTGGGTGGCGACCCGCGCCTGCTGACCTATTGCGGCGCGGGCTGCGCCTATCTCGTCGGAACGCCAGAGGATTTCGCCCGCCTGGGCTCCAAGACCATCCCCGGCGCCTTCGATCTGATCACCGGCTCGTGGGATATCGAACTCACCCGGGCCGTCGCCGCTTACGTCACGGCGTGGAACTCTGAAATCCTGATGCTGGACGCCCTGAACCCGCCCTGGACCCCGGTCGACGTCCAGCTGTCCGTCGATCAGGTCAATCCCGAACGCGCGATCTCGGACGCTCGGGCGGCTCTGGCGCGTGGCGATCTGGGATTGCTGGGCATTTACGGATACGGGGCCAGTGTGCCCGAGTTCCCCTACAACGCCGACAGCTGGCCCTACGATGTTCGCTTCATTGCCGGGACCTCAGATTACTGGCGTTCGCCGCAAGAGGCGGCCTTCAACAAGCGCGCCTACGACTATGCTCCTGCATACAATCGGGTCATCCTCGCCTCAGCCGAGATTGCCCGTCCTGAACAGTTCTGCGCCGAGAGGACTACGCCGCCAGTCACGGGTCTGGATATCGCCGACGCCGTGCCGAAGGCCCGTGAAGCCTTCGCCGCTGGCCAGACCACCGTCCTAGCCGTCGACACCTTTCACTGGATGCTGCCGGCCGCGCGCTGGGACGACGCCATTGTGCTCGGTTGCCGTACCATCGTCGGCACCTGGCCCGAGCAGAGATCCACGCCGGATGAGCCATCCTTCAACCGTGCGGCACAGGCCTATGCCGCACGCTGGAACCGCGAAATGCTCCGCCTGACCGCTAGACCGCCGCGAAACTGATCGCGCCCGCGCTCGCCAGACTGATCGCGAAGCTCGCCTCACCCTCGTGCTCGCCGGCGTATTCCAGAGCCGCCACCAGGAACGGCCCCTCCAGCTGGCCGAAGTCCGGCACGATCAGCCGCCAGGTCCTGGCCGACTGATCGAAGAAGGCCTCGCGGATCAGGGCGTCGGAGGCCGCATCGCGGAACACCCCCTGCCCGCTCACCGCCGCCGACTTCACCCCCGCCCCGGCCAGAAGCTCGCGCCACCGCCCGGCGCTGTCGCCGTCGGTCGCATCCACCGTCCGCGCATTCAGGCTGATGGTCCGCGCCCTCAGGCCCGCCACCGTTGTGAACACGCCCGGCGCGCCTTCGATCTTCAACAGGATGTCCTTGCCGCGTTGTGCGCTCATCGTCTGATCTCCCTCAAATCTCTTCCGTCACCGCCCGCACCCGGATCACCGCCCAGGTGCGCCGCAGGTCAGGGCTTCGGAACACATCGCTGAACGCGACGCGCAGGCTCACCGTCCGCACCCCGTCCGCCGTCAGCTGCGCCTCGAACAGCCGCGCGCGCACCGCCGCACTGACCGCCTTGGCCTCCTCCGTTCCGCCGAATCTGCTGGCACAGGTCAGGGTCAGATTGTGCTCAACCCCGCACCCGTCCGCCGCCACCGGCCGGCTCTCGCACCGCCCGATCAGCAGGTGCGGAAACAGCGGCTCCGCCGCCGGCTGGTCCCAGATCCGCGCAGGGTCGCCCAGCAATGCCTGCAACGCCGCGTCGCCTTTCAGATGCGCGATCAGCGCCTTCTGCAGCGCGTTCTCATGATCCGTCATCGCGCCCGCTCCAGGCTCAGCTTCATCCGCCCCGGCCGCGTGTCGTCGGTCTCGACCATGACGATGGTCCAGTCCCCGCCGCCGAACCTCAGCATCCGCCCCTCGATCAGCCGCGCGTCGACCCGGGCCTCAGCCGTCGCCGCCTCGATCACGCGGGTCACGCCCGCTTCGGTTCGCTCGCGCCGCCTCCGCCCTTCCAGCTTCAGCCACGCAGACCCCCGCGCCTGCCACGACACGGCGCGCCCGCCGAACGGCGTCTCGCTCTCGATCGGCTCGAACAGCCCTGCCAACCACCTCACAGCCGCACCACGCGGTACGGCGCGATCCAGGCCTCCACCGGCCCGATGGCCATCTCCACCTCGCCGCGCTCATAGGCGCGCAGGCTCAGCATCAGGATCGCCAGCCTCAGCGGCGCCGGAGAGGTCGACGTCAGGTCCAGCCCGACATCCCCCTCCACCCGCAGCCGCGCCGCATCGATCAATGTCTGGATCAGCCCATCCTCCGCCTCGTGCTCGACGCGCAGGAACAGCTTCGCCTCCGTGAGGGTCACGGGTGCGGTCATTTGGAAATCTCCGATGTCAGAAGAGCGGCCCGTCTCCTCCCTGTTCGCCGCTTGGCGAATGGGGAGGGGGACCACGAAGTGGTGGAGGGGTTCTTTCCGCCGCTCAGAACCCCTCCGTCTCGTCGGCTTCGCCGCCGATCCACCTCCCCATCGCTTCGCGACAGGGAGGAGACAGGTCACATCAGCTCGCGCTGAACTTCATCACCTTGATGGCGTCGAAATTCTGCACCCCGCCGCCGACGCGCTTCGTCGTGTAGAACAGCACATAGGGCTTGGCCGAATAGGGGTCCCTCAGCACCCGCACCCCCGCCCGGTCCACGATCAGATAGCCGCGCTGGAAGTCGCCGAACGCGATCGACAGGCTGTTGGCCGCAATGTCCGGCATCGTCTCGATCTCGGTGACGGCATAGCCGAGCAGGCTCGCCGTCTCACCCGCCCGCGTCGCCGGCTGCCAGATGTAATTGCCGTCCGCGTCCTTGAACTTGCGGATCGCCGACACCGTCTTGCGGTTCATGACGAAGCGCCCGTTCGGCCGGAACTGGGCCTTGGGCGCATAGACCAGATCGATCAGCCTGTCGGCCCCCGCCGTCCCACCGAACGCCCCCGCCGCCCCCGACGCCACATAGCCGATCTGGCCCCAGGCGTGGCTGGTGTCCGCGACCGTGGTGTAGCTCAGGAAACCCCTGGGCTTGTTCGTGCCGTCGCCCGACACAAAGGCCGTGGTCTCCTGTGCCGCGAAGGCATCCTCGACCTCGGCGGCCAGCCATTCGTCCAGGTCCAGCAACGCATCGTCCAGCAGGCTCTGCGTCGCCGCCGGACAGGCGTAGAGGTCGGCCGACGGAAACTCCAGCAGGCTCAGGGTCGCCGGGTCCGTCTCCGGCCGCGCGGCCGTCTCGGCCACCCAGCCAGAGCTGACGCCCGCCGTCGACACCGGCTTCCTGAACACGCCCGAGCCCACGGTGCGAACGGTCGAGATTTCACGCATCGGCGACCCGGCCATGAGGCGACGCTCGATCGCCCGCTCGGTCTCCACCGGCACAACGTATCCGCCCGATGTCGGCGCCGACGACAGTCCCGCCTTCAGCTCCAGCCCGAGACCCGCGCCGGTCTTCAGATAGCCCTCAAACGCCGACTTTTCCTCCCCATGAAATGGGGAGGGGGACCGCGAAGCGGTGGAGGGGCTGTGCGCCTCGATCACCGGACGGCGGCTTTCGCTCAGCACCCGGTCCAGCCGCGCCTGCGCCCCCGCCACGGCCTGGTCGATCCGCGCCACCTTTTCCTCCAGCAGGGTGTCGGCCGACGCCTTCTTCTCGATCTCGTCCAGGCGGGCGTCATTGGCCCCTTTGAACGCCTCGAACGCCGCCATCATCTCGTGCATGGCAGCGCGCGCCTCGGGCGTGCCCGAGGCCGTCTTGGTCTCTTTCATGATGTCTCCGGTTTTCAGGAACCGCGGAACGCGGTTAGGGTCGGGGTGTGTCGAAACTCACCCCAAATCGTCCCATTATCTCGTCGGTGCTCGCAGCACTCGGCACGCTGTGGTGGTTGACGTTTTTGGGGTTTTGGGGCGTCGGCTTTTCCATGTCGGTTGATCGCGAACGTTTCAGCGACCTCTTCTCGGTAGTGACCATTGCCGTGTTTGGCGGCTTTATAGGCATGGTTGTTCTGGCGGCTATCCTCGAGCGCTCAACCGCGTCCTACAAACTTCCTGGCAGGGGAGCCCCGATCCTGAACAGGCTTCAGCTTCCGTCGCCGTGGGATCCTCGAACGCCCTCTCGTGGTCAGACCGGCAGAGCAGATGTCAGGCTTAAAGCTTTGAGGGCTCTCTGGTACAGCTCCTTCGGTCTCCTGATCACTGTTGGTCCCGTTTGGAATGTGTTGGGGGATCGGATGCCCGCGTTTCTTGGCACGGATTTCCGGCTCGTCACGATTTGGCTGACCGTAAGCGCCCTGGCGATTATCTCGCTGACGTCGATGCGGCCTCCTCGAGCCACGCCGTGACCCGCTTCACCCCCCTCGAACGCGCCGTCCTCGAGGCCCTCGCCGATGAACTGCGCCTCGAACTCCCGGACCTCCCCGCCCAGATCGCCGCGGCCCTTCCCGGCGACCGCCGCAACACAGGCTTCGGCTTCTCCACCCTGATCACAATCGACCGCAGCCGCCCGCCGCCCGACAGACCCCTGACCGGCCGGTTCGGCACCATCCACGGTGACTTGCCCGGCCTGATCGATCCCATGGCCTTTCAGATCGACGTGATCGGCGGCCGCCTCACGGCGCTGCACGGCATGACCTATGACGAGCCGACCGAGGACATAGAATTCGCCACCGTCCGCCTCGGCAGTCTGTTCCGCATAGACGCCCAGGGAAACTCCGTCGCCTGGGAGCCGGGCGTCCCGACCGACGCCGGCCCGCTCCGGGAACCGCAACGCTACGAACAGCCTGCGCCCACCGGGACGATTGAGGTGCCCGCCAGGGACAGCATGTCCCCCCACGTCACCAGGTCTCGCCGACCTGTCGAAGCCGACCCTACGCCTCCACCAAAGGCCGCCGAAGTGGGGATACAGGCGCTCGAAGCCCTCTTCGGCAAGCGAATGGGCACCCCCGACATCCCC
Organism: Brevundimonas sp.; assembly: GCA_046294385.1. Lineage (GTDB taxonomy): Bacteria > Pseudomonadota > Alphaproteobacteria > Caulobacterales > Caulobacteraceae > Brevundimonas. The sequence continues at coordinate 111,591 of JBKBJW010000001.1, forward strand.
GAGGCCACGGCAGAGGAACAGACCTCCCTGGTCATCGGGGCTGTTGTCATGATCATCGTCATCGGCCTGTTCGCGGTCGTCTTCCTCGACATCCCGCCGTTCTTCGTCCTGATCATGGGCGGCTATCTCATCAGCGCCTTGATGCGCCCCAAGGGCCGCGCTGCCCTGCGCAAGGCCGTCGATCTCTACAAGGCCTTCAGAGCCGCGAGCGGACGCTGAACCGCGCACCCGTCAGCATCGGGAACGTCACCAGCGACACCTCCCACAGCTCCACGGCGCTCAGCACCCTCAAGCGCCCGTCACGCCGCGCCTTCACGGCCCGGAACCCGATCGACAGCCCGTCCAGCGCCCCGGCCCGGCTCAGCGCTGCCGCGTAGCGCGCCTCTGCCGACCAATCCTCGATGCGCCCGCGCGCCCACAGGCCCCGCGCGTCCTCGACCACCTCGTCCCAGACCCCCACCACCGCCCGGCTTTCATGCTGATGCAGCATCCGCACCCCCGTCACCCTCGGGCTTGACCCGGGGGCGGCACCCGTCCGCGCCAGGCTGTCCGCGAACGCGCCGCGCGCCACCACATCCCCGTTCAGATCCGCCACGCCCCACAGGGAGGCATAGCCTTCAATCCTCAATCCTCCCCCATCGGGGGAGGGGGACCGCGTAGCGGTGGAGGGGGCCTGACCCAGAGCACCAGCCTTCACTGCCGCCCCTCCAGCCGCCGCTCGATCCGCTCAACCGCCTGGCGCGTGGCCACGCCCTGCTCCTCCAGCCGCGCCAGCCGCTCGGCCACCAGCCGCTGCTCGCCCACGCGCTGCTCCAGGGTCGCGATCCGTGCCGCCGCCCCGCCGGCCCAAACCAGCCCGCCCAGCGTCTGCACCACCAGCGCCACGATCAGGGCCACGGGCACGCGCGTGATCTCGTCGCTCATGCGCCCACCCCCGCCATCCGCCGCCGCTCCTCGTCGGTCAGGAAACTCGCCGCATTCAGCCGCGCCCACAGCGCATCCCGCTCGACCTGCAACGCGCTGACACCATCCAGATCCGCCTCGATCCGGCATCCGGGAAACCGCGTCCCCAGCCATCCGGTCAAAGCCCCCGCCGCCTTCTTCACCAGCGGCACCACCGTCCCGCGCCAGAAGGCCGCATTGGCCTCACGATAGTTCGCATAGGTCGCGTCGCCGGGAATCCCCAGCAACTGCGGCGGCACCCCGAACGCCAGGGCGATCTCGCGCGCCGCCGCATGCTTGCCGGCGATGAAGTCCATATCGGCGGGCGTCCAGCTCATCGGCTTCCAGTCCAGCCCGCCTTCCAGCAGCATCGGCCGCCCGGCGTTGGCGCTGCCCTGATGCATCTCGCCCAGCTCGGCTTTCAGCAGGTCGAACTGCTCGGCCGTCAGCCGCTCCCCGTCCTTGCCGCCATAGACCAGCGCCCCGCTGGGCCGCGCCGCATTGTCCAGCAGCGCCTTGTTCCAGACCCCCGACGCATTGTGCACATCGATGGCAAACGCCGCCGCCTCCAGCGGTGAAAACCCGTAGTGATCGTCCGTCGGATGAAACAGCTTCAGATGCATCACCGGTGACCACCCGTCCGACCGGCGCGCGATCCGCACCGACCGTCCGTCTACGGAATAGTCCCACGCCGCCGGCCACCCCTGCGCCCCCGGCACGACCTTCATCCGGTCAGGGCGCAGGGTCCACAACTCCTCCGGCACCTCATCCCCGGCCGCCTCCAGATAGCCATTCCCCGCCGTCTGGATTGCCGCATACAGCGCCTCCATCAGCTCCGCCCCCGACTGCTCCGGGTTCGGCTTGGCCAGCAACCGCGCCAGCGGATGGTCGTCCGTCCGCGCCCCGTCCTCGAACACCACCAGCGGCGTCGAGGCCGCCGCCTCCGCGATCATCCGCACGCAGCGATAGGCCACGGCATTCTTCGCAAACCCCTCGCTGGCCAGATGCGCATAGTCGCGCGGTGTCCACCGCGGTCGACCGGCCCCGGTCAGGGCGATCAGCGGCCCGGCGCGGCTGTCCTTGGTCTCGGGCGCGTCTCTCCGCGCCGTCCGGCCTGTCAGCCGGTCCAGCCATGTCATCGCCATCTCCCTTGTCTCACCAGCCTTTTGTGTCGAGCCAGGCCCGTACCGCCGCCGCCTCGATCGCCTGGCCGGCATTGTTGCGATGCAGCCCGTCCGCCCGCGTCGATCCCGGCGACAACGCACCCAGCAGCGCCGCCTCGGCCGCCGCATCGAAGGTGTTGCCCGGCCACCGCGCGCGGATGCCGTCATTGATCGCCGTATGGATCGCCAGCACGTCCGCCGCCTCGGCCCCGTCCGCCATCGGCACCTGCGGCAGGATCAGGAACCGGCCCGTCAGGGTCGTCACCGCCGCCTCCAGCGCCGCCAGATAATCCGCCGCCGTCTCGCCCCCGTTGCGTCGGTCCAGCAGGATCGTCGGCCAGTCCCGCCGTCGCGTGTCGGCCACCATCCGGTCTCTCAGGGTGAACACCGACTGCCCGCTGGCCGCATCATTGTAGACCGCCCGCGCGGGCGAATAGCCGGCCGCCAGCGTTGCGAACCAGGTCGTCGCCGCCCCGTCGCCACGCCCTGTGCTGTCGCCATGCACCACAAACGCCTGCGTTGGATCGATCACCAGCGACCGCGCCCCGAACCACAGACCGAATGCCTTCACATCCCCGGTCCAGGCCTCCCCCGTGAACGACCGCCCCAGCCGCACCACGCCGATCCCCGGCAGGGCCGCCGCCGCATCCAGCTTCGCCGGCACGCCGTTCACAGACCCGGCGATTTCGTCCACGGCCAACGAGCATCGCACCTCGAAAGCAGACGATGGGGCCACGACTCCGAGATCGAGGTTCGCCTGCTCTCCATTGTTGCGCGTCACGACGAGCCGGAGGCGCTGATCCGCGCCCCAGGCCAGCCGCACCCGATCCCGCTCCGATCCCCCCGCGTCGGCCTGGAACAGGACCTGCGTCCCCGCCGCCGACGCCGGTGCCACCGCCCGCACAAACACCGAGAACCCGTCCGTCGACCATCCCTCGAACGGCATGACCTCCCGGACCGAAAAGTCGTCCCAGTCGTCCTGTCCCGCGCCGGTCGGGTTCGACAGCGCCCCGACCTGCCAGCCGGTGCCGTCCGCCGCGAACAGAACATCGCCTGTCGCCGGCTTGGTCAGGTTGGCGATGTTGGCGCCATAAACCCCCGCCCCCGCCGGACTGGCCCCGACCTGACATGAGCCCGAAGTCGTCGCATGCAGCACGCCGCGCAGGCGATAGGCCCGCCCCGGCGTCGTCGGGACGGTCGTCTGGAACCGTGTCTGGCCCGCCCCCGCATAGCTGTTGCGCAGCCGTCCCGCCTGCCACGACAGGCTCGCGGGAAAGCCTCCCGCCGCGCCCCAGCCCGCCAGATCCGCGTCAAACCCGCCGTTGACCAGCCGTTCGGCGCCCGTGACCACCGGTCCGAAGGTCAGCGCCCAGCCTGATCCTCCGCCGCCGCACGCCGCCTGCCACCCCGCCTGTCCGCCATGGCGCACACGGCCGAACCGGTAGTCTCCGCCGGCGAAGTCCGCATACAGATCGGGCGCGACGGGGAAGCCCAAACGCGTCGCCGCATCCAGCCCCGGCGCCGCCGCACCGATGTCCAGGCTGACCCCGCCCATCAGTCGTATAGCGCCACGATATGCGCGGCCGTCGTGCCGGTGGCGTGGACGCGCTTCACCTGCACCGCGACATAGCCGGCCGGATGGTTCTTCAGCGTCACCGCCTCGTCGCCACCCACGGGGATGATCTTCAGGTCGCCGCCCTGTCCCAGATACAGCGCCTTGGCGTACGGGATCAGATCCGTCGCATCGCCGGGCGTCACCGCAACCGCACGCCGCGCCGGATCGCCCGGCGACCGGGCATGATTCAGGTATGCGTCATCGCTGGCGCTCATGGTCGTCTCCACGTTTCGGGAAGCGGGCCTGCGCCCGGGCTTGAGGAAACGCCGGCCCCGGCGGCGCTCGCCGCCCGGACCTGATTTCCCTTCATGCCCAAACCATAGCGCATCAGCGCACCTGGGCGCGTTCAGCGGCTCGAGAAAAATTGAAACGCTTTCAGATCAACAGGCTGGCCGGCTGATCGCGGATGGTTCAGGCGCTCAATGCAGCAGCAGCGTCATCGTCGGCCGCCGTCAGCCACAGGGTCAGCGCCGCCACCAGATCCGGGATGCGGATCGGCTTGGACAGGTGACCGTCCATCCCGGCCTCCAGGCATTTCTGTACCTGGTCTGCGCCGACATTGGCGGTCAGGGCCACGATCGGCGTCCGCGCTGCGGGTCCGTCCAGCGACCGGATCGCCCTCGTCGCGGCCAACCCGTCCATTACCGGCATGTGCACGTCCATCAGGATCAGGTCATAGGCACCGTCGCGCGCCGCCTCGACCGCTTCGGATCCATCGCAGACCGCCTCGACCGCCAGACCCATCCCGCCCAGCAGGGCGGTGACCAGCTCGCGGTTCGCCGGTGCGTCGTCCGCCACCAGAATCCGCGCCTGTTGCATGACGCCTTCGTCGGCGGCCGCCAGCGGGGCCTCGGCCGCTTCCGCCTCGGCCAGCGGCGCGGTGAACCAGAAGGTCGAGCCTTCGCCTTGCCGGCTCTCGACCCCGATCTCGCCGCCCATCATCTCGACCAGCCGCCGCGAGATCGCCAGCCCAAGCCCTGTGCCGCCATAGACCCGCGTGGTCGAGGCGTCGGCCTGGGTGAAGCGGTCGAACATCTCGGCCAGCTTGTCTTGCGGAATGCCGATGCCGCTGTCGCTCACTGCGACCTTCAGCATCCAGCGCCCGTCGCCCATCCGCTCGCCGCCCATGTCGACGCGGATTCCGCCGTCCTTGGTGAACTTCACCGCATTGGACAGGAAGTTCAGCAGCACCTGCCGCAACCGCACCGGATCGCCCATCAGGCCCGTCGGCACGGCCGGATCAACCTCGACCGACAGGTCCAGGCCCGCCGATACGCATTGCGCTTCCACCAGCACGGCCGCGCCTGTCGCCAACGCCCGCGGGTCCAGCGGCTGCGGCTCCATCTCGACCTTGTCCGCCTCCAGCTTGGAGTAGTCCAGAATGTCGTTGATCACGCCCAGCAGCGCTTCGCTCGCGGTCGCGATCCGGTCGGCATAGCGCCGCTCATCGGGGCCCAGCGACTTGCTCTTCTGCAACAGCCCCGAGAAGCCGATCACGCTGGTCAGGGGCGTGCGCAGCTCGTGGCTCATATTAGCCAGGAACTCCGACTTGGCCCGACCGCCTTCCTCGGCGCGGTCTCGCGCCTCGGTCAGCGCCTCCTCGAGCCTCTTGGTGTCGGTGATGTCGCGCACCACGTCCTGGAACTCGACCGGCCGGCCACGCTCGTCACAGATCAGCTTGGGGTGAGCTTCCAGCCAGACCGTCCCACCGCCCTTCGGAGCGCCGCGATAGGCAATACGCGGCGGTTCAGCATCCGCACCGGCCCGGAAGTAGGCGCTGAAGGCCGCCTTGACCTGTGCCACGTCCTCCGGATGCATGAACTCATAGAACGGTCGCCCGATCAGCTCCTCGGGGCGATAGCCCATAGGCCCCTCGATCGCGGGCGAGATGTATCGGAACACCCCGTCAATGCCGTAGGTGGCGATGATGTCCGTGGCATTGTCCGCCAGCAGCCGATAGCGCGCCTCGCTCGCCGTCACCTTTTCGTGGCTGCGGACGATGTCGGTGATGTCCTGGAACACCCCGAACAGCGCCGTCGTCGCCCCTGTCTCGTCTGTCTGTGGCACGCACTGGGACGTTACGGTGCGCTCCTCGCCATCGGCGCGGATGATCCTCAGGCGATAGGCCGCAGCCTCGCCGCTATGGATGCCCGCCTCGATCCAGTCCCGGACCTTCTGACGGTCATCGGGGTGATAGAATCCGACAGCATCGTCATAGCTGGGATCAAAGGTCGCCGGATCAACGCCGTGTATGCGGTAGACCTCTTCGGACCACGTCACCTGCTGGGTCGCAAGGTCCAGTCGCCAGTGGCCCAGTCCAGCCATGGCCTCGGCCATCTTGAGCGTTTCAAGCAACTCGGCCTGCTCGCGCTCCAGTGCTTTACGCGCCGAAACATCACGGACGCAGTCGTGGAATCCCACCAGCCGGCCGCTTTCGTCCCAGATCGCACGCGGCGTGGCTTCCAGCCAGATGTGCCCGCCTTCGGGCATGATCACGCGGTATTCGTATCGCGGTGCCGGCGCATCCGGCCCGGCCGCCACATAGGCCTTCAGGGTTTCGCGGATAACCGCCAGGTCCTCTTCGACGATGATGCCGGAGCAGTCCTTGCCCAGCATATCCTCGGGTTCACGCCCCAGGACCGCCCGGGCGGACGGCGAGACGTACTGGAACTTTCCCGTCGGATCGAAACGCGCCACCACGTCGGTGGCCGTGTCCGCCAGAAGCCGATAGCCGGCTTCGCTGGCTTTCAGCCGGTCCTGCGCCTGGATGCTCTCGGTCACATCCTGGAACACACCGAACAGAGCGGTCGTTCGACCTGACGCGTCCTGCTCTGTCGTCGCCTTGGCAATGACCAGGCGCTCGTCCCGGCCGGGTGGCTGCAATCTCAACCGGAAGTCATAGCCCTCGCCGGTCGCGATCGCCCGCCCCACGGACTCTGTGAACACCGTCGCGTCATCCGGATGGTAGAAGCCGATGACGTTTTCATAGCTGGGATCGATCTGGCCCGGCTCGAACCCATGGATCCGGTAGACCTCGTCGGACCAGGTGACCTTTCCGGAAACCACGTCATAGCGCCAGTTTGCGACACCGGACATCTGTTCGGCCATGCTCAACAGCTTGTCTCGCTCGGCCTGCTCGCGTTGGGCGGAGACTTGATCCAGCATGCTTCCGGCAATCGCGGCAATGCGGTGGAGGGTCTCCACCTCCTTGTCGGTCAGCGGCGGCCTGGTTTTGCAGTCCATGATGCCGACAGCCCCGACCGGCTCGCCCCTTGAGTTGCTGACCGTCACGCCGGCGAAGAACTTCAGGAAGGGGGCCCCGACCACCATTGGGTGGTTTTTCAGAACGGGTTGGGCTTCCACATCGTCGACGACCAGGACCGCGCCCGGTCCCATCTCGACCAGCAGATTGCTGACGCTGACGTCCCGAGGCACTGAGCTCTCGCCCAGTCCCAACTCCGATCGAAAGACCGCATGGCTCCCGTGCACAAAGGACACCAGCCCGAACGGAACCCCGAATTGTCCGCACAGCAGCGCTGTCAGGTGGTCAAAGGGCGTCTCGAGGCCCAGGCTGTCTTGTCGCGTCAACGATGCACTCCCCGAATCCGGATCAGTGTGGACCGTCGCTTGCGAATTAATGGTTACCGACCCGTCGCGAGATCAGTCTTGGGCTAGCCGGCGCCCCGCTCGGCCATCCACTCCGGCGCCTCGAAATCCAGCGCGTCCTCGGCCTCTTTCAGCGTCAGCTCCGAAACCGTCTGCCTGCGGATCGACACGCCCGCCCGGTGCACGCTCTCCGGATCGCCCGATACCAGCGGGTGCCAGGACGCCAGGCCCCGCCCCTCATGCAGCCGGCGATAGGCACACGACAGCGGCATCCACGGCAGGTCCGCGATGTTTCCCGGTGTCAGCTGCACGCAATCCGGCACGGTCTCGCGCCGCGTTTCATAGCTCGAGCACCGGCACCGCTCAGGATCGAACAGCTGGCAGTGCACCCGCGTCGGGATCACCTCGCCGGTGTCCTCGTCCTCGAACCGCACCAGGCAGCACAGCCCGCACCCGTCGCACAGGCTCTCCCACTCCGCCGGAGTCATCTCCGCCAGGGTCTTGGTTTCCCAGAAGGGCTTGGAGGCCGGGTCGCTACGCTCTACATCCACGCGCTCCCCATACCCCGCCTTTCCGCCGAAAGCACCCATGGCCGCCCGCCCTCCTCTCGTTGCCCTCAAGGACGTCCGCCTCCAGGACGGCCAGCGTCCGCTGTTCGACGGTGTCGACCTGGCCATCGAGCCGCGCACCCGCGCCGCTCTGGTCGGCCGCAACGGTGCCGGTAAATCCACCCTGATGAAGCTGGTCATGGGCCTGATCGAGGCCGACGCGGGCGATCGCAGTGTGCAGGCCGGTACCCGCTTCGCCTATGTGCCTCAGGAGCCGGTGATCGCCGGTGACACCCTGCTGGACTACGCCACCTCCGGCGACGCCCAGCCCTGGACCGCCGAGGCCTGGTTGACCACCTTCGGCCTCGATCCCGAAAAGCCCGCCCGCAACCTGTCGGGCGGCGAAACCCGCCGCGCGGCCCTGGCCAAGGCCTTCGCCGAGGAGCCGGACCTGCTCCTCCTCGACGAGCCCACCAACCACCTCGACATCCTCGCCATCGAACTGCTTGAGAACGAGCTGCTCAGCGCCCGCTTCGCCGTGCTGGTGGTCAGCCACGACCGCGCCTTCCTCAACCGCGTCACCGACCGGGTCCACTGGCTCGAGCACCGCCGGGTCCGCACCCTGGACAAGGGCTTCAAGGCCTTCGACGAGTGGGCCGACAAGGTCATGGAGGAAGAGGCCGAGTCCCTCCGTCGCCTGACCAAGAAGATCGAGGCCGAGACCTACACCTTCTACCGCTCCATTACGGCCCAGCGCACCCGCAACGAGGGCCGTGCCCGCGCCCTCATGGCCATGCGCGCCGACCGCGCCGAACGGGTCAAGGATATCCCGCGCGAGCTGCAGCTCGGCGTCGATTCCGGCGTCGCCTCGGGCAAGCTGGTCGCCGATCTCAAGGGCGTGACCAAGCGTTTCGGCGACCGCACCATCTTCAAGGGCCTGACCACCCGCGTCATCCGCGGCGACCGCCTCGCCATTGTCGGCCCCAACGGCGCCGGCAAGACCACCCTGGTCAAGGTTCTGCTCGGCGAGCACCAGCCGGACGAGGGCACGGTCCGCCTCGGCGCCAACATCGACGCTGTCTATCTCGACCAGTCCCGCGAGGGGCTGAAGTCCGACATGACCCTGTGGGACGCCCTCACCCCCGGCGGCGGCGACAGCATCCTCGTACGCGGCGTGCCCAAGCATGTGGCCGCCTACGCCAAGGATTTCCTGTTCCAGGAGGGCCAGCTGCGCCAGCCGATCTCGACCCTGTCGGGCGGCGAACGCAACCGCCTTCTGCTCGCCCGCGCCCTGGCCAAGCCCGCGAACATGCTGGTCCTCGACGAACCCACCAACGACCTCGACATGGACACCCTCGACAAGCTTGAAGAGCTCCTTGAGGGCTACGACGGCACCCTCATCCTGGTCAGCCACGACCGCGATTTCGTCGACCGCCTCGCCACCTCGACCATCGCCATGAACGGCCGCGGCGACATCGTCGAAACCCCCGGCGGCTGGACCGATTTCGTCCGTCAGAACCCGGGCTTCCTCAAGCCGGCGGCCGCAACCGCCGCCAAGCCCGTCGCTGCCCCTGCGCCCGCGCCGACCCCGGCCGCGCCGGCTGCCAAACCCGGCAAGCTGTCCTTCAAGGACCAGCACCGCCTCAAGGAGCTGGACGCCCTCATCGCCGCCCTCCCCGCCGACATCGCGGCGCACGAGGCCCGCCTCGCCGACGTCAACTTCTACGCCCGCGACCCCGCCGGCTTCGCCTCCACCATGAAGGCCCTCGACGCCGCCCGCGCCAAACTCGCCGCCGCCGAGGACGAATGGCTGGCACTGGAGGAAAAGCGGGAAGCGCTCGCGGGCTGACCTGTCGCAGGACGGCACCCGTCATATGGTCTAGGTTGAACCCATGAGCCTGGTGACCCACCGCCTGGAATTCACCGCCGCCGAGCGCACGGTCATCGACCGCATCAACGCCGTGCTCGCCGTCACGCCCCGCCTGAAGGTGGACGGCTGGCGTCTCGCGGCCGGCCAGTGGCTGAACGCCCGCCTGAGCCCCGCCGCCGAGCGGGTGACCGAGCTCTGGCTCACCCGCCACGGCGTGACGGTCGAAACCCTGCAAATCCCCAACGGCGGCGGCACCGTTCCGCTCCGTATCCTGCGTCCGTCAGGCCCGGCTCGCGGGGTGGTCCTCGACATCCACGGCGGCGGCTGGGTGGTCGGCAGCGCCGGCCTGAATGACCGCCTGAACGCCCATCTGGTGGCAGAGGCCGGTCTCGCGGTCGTCTCGGTCGACTACCGTCTGCTGAACGAGCCGCGCGGTGTCTTGCTGCCGGACGCCGTATCCGACTGCCTCGCAGCGGCCCGCTGGCTGATCGCCCAGACCGCCGAATGCTTCCAAACCGAGCGCCTGTTTCTCGTGGGTGAGTCCGCCGGAGGCCACCTCGCCGCCCTGACCGCCCTCGAGTTGCGCCGGACGGGCCAGATCGACGCCTTGCTGGGCTGCGTCTTCGTCTATGGTGCTTTCGACCTGACTGGCACGCCTTCGGTGCGCAACGCCGGTCCCGACACCCTCCTGCTCAACGGCCCGACCATGGCCGCCGATCTTGCCCGCCTGACCCCCGGACTGGACGAGGACCGCCGCAAACAGCCCGACATCTCACCCCTCTATGCTGATCTGACCGGCATGCCGCCCGCCCTCTTCATCGCCGGTGAGATCGACCCGCTTATTGATGACAGCCGCCTGATGGCCGCCGCCTGGGCCGAGGCCGCACCGTCAGAACTGGTCATCGCCCCGGCGTCCCCGCACGGCTTCATGCACTTCAGCGGCCCCAACGCCGCCCATGCCCGCGCAGCCATCCGCGACTGGCTCAATCATCGGCTGACGCCGGATTCTGTGGACAAGCCAACCGGCTGATCGGCAGGGCCAATTTTCCTCCGCCCACAGATGTGCACAGGCTTGTCCCCCGCCCGGCCGCCCATGACGCACAGGGCACCGAATTCACCCGCTTGCCGGATCCCGAAATCGGAGCGAGCTTGATCAGGCCGAGGGACACGGCGGCGCGGAAACCCAGGGAGACCGGGGATTTCAAGCGGGTCGGTCCGGCTCTCTGACCAAGGGATCAGGCCTCCGAAAGGAGGGTTGAAAAGCCCGGGCAGGGCCAAGGCCCCAGGCGGAAGGCGAAAGCCGGAAGCGGAAGGGAACCGGGTCAGGACCGGTGGACGACGGGCGGGGCGAAAATCCCGAACGAAACGCCACAGGACAGGAGCCGCCAGGATACAGCTGACCATCGCCGGGTTCGCCCGCCGGTGCTGATGCCAGGGCCCTGAACCTCATGGCCAAGTCCAACCCGGACTTGGTGAGGGGACGAGACGCACGGTTCGCCGGGCTGCTCGTCCCCTCGCTCAATTCTGGGGTCCGGCTCAGCGATCATCGCCTCCTGATTGTTGACGACAGGCGCTCCCTTGTAGGTTGCGATCAGGCCGAGTTATACTTCGCCAGCATAGCTCGGGGGCAACATTGTTTGGATTCCTTAGGCGGCTACTCCGACCCCGTGTCCGCGAATGGCCAGAAGACACCGAGCTTGTGCTGGCTGCCATGCGCGCGGCCATGCGACCAACACTCGCTTTTGTCCAGGGGCGCGGATCGACGGGCCTGAGGTTGGGTGGCCTTCCCCGTATGCAGCCACCGATCCCGTGGCCTCGTCGGGACGGGGCACCGCTCTCCCTGATCGCGGAGATGGACCTGACCAAAGTGCGAAAGGCTGGCGCACCTGACTGGCTGCCCTCCGAAGGCTTCTTGCACTTCTTTTACGACGCCGACCAACAGCCCTGGGGCTTCGACCCAAACGACCAGGGCGGGTGGCTGGTCAGTTGGAGCGCGGCTGTCGCTGGGCATCCCATTGGCCCGCCCACAGACCTGGAACCGGTCTTGATATTTGACGAGCGCCGGCTCGTCGCCCGGCCCGCCCGGAGCTACCCTCAACCCGAACGCCTCAAGCTACGCACCGACTATGACTACAACGCTGTTGAGACGCTATTTTTCGAGGAAACAGGCACATCTGTTCCCGACCACCGCGTCGGTGGTTATCCATCGCCCGTCCAGAACGATGACATGGAACTGGAGTGCGAACTCGTCACCAATGGCATCAACCTGGGAAAGCCTGACGCCTATAGCTCTCCCCGAGCCAAGGCGCTGGCGGCGGGTGCAGACGATTGGCGCCTGCTCCTTCAAGTCGACAGTGACGATGCGACAGGGATGATGTGGGGCGACTCCGGCATGTTGTATTTCTGGATTCGCGAACAGGACGCCCGTAGCGGCGACTTCAGTCGGGTCTGGCTGATCCTGCAGTGCTGCTGACGCTCCTCGCGCGCCGCCTTCCTTTCCCTCCGGTCCCGCTCTAACGTCGCCCCATGTCGCGCGACCAGAATCGACCGTTCGCCAGCCGCCGCGCCGTTCTCGCGGGTGGCATCGCCGCGACCGCCGCGGCCCTCACGGCCTGCAAGCCCGCCGAGGTCGAGCCCGACACCGACGGACGGGTGCGCATCCGCTTCGCCACCGACTGGCGGGCCCAGGCGGAGCATGGCGGCTTCTATCAGGCCCTGGCTTCCGGCGCTTACGCCCGGCGAGGTCTGAACGTTCAGATCGTCCAGGGCGGCCCCGGCGTGAACGTGCCCCTGCTGCTGGCGTCCGGCGCCGTCGAGCTGGGCATGGGCTCCAACAGCTTCATTCCCATGAACCTCGTCGCGGGCGGTGCCCCGGTGAAGGCCGTCGCCGCCTTCTTCCAGAAGGACCCCCAGGTCCTGATCGCCCATCCCGATCCGTCGCTGGAAGGCATCGCCGATCTCGCCGGCCGCCCCTTCCTGCTGGCCGACGCCTCCAAGACCGCCTTCTGGGTCTGGCTGAAGGCCAAATACGGCTTCACCGACGATCAGGTGCGCAGCTACACCTTCAACTCCGCCCCCTTCATCGCCAACCGCCGCGCTGTGCAGCAGGGCTATCTGACCAGCGAGCCGTACACGATCCAGCAGGAGGCGGGCTTCACGCCCAAGGTCTTCCTGCTCGCTGATGAAGGCTATCCCTCCTACGCCACCATGGTGCTGGCCCCGAACGCCTTCGCCCGTGACAACGCCCGGGCCCTGCGCGCCTTCATCGCCGCCTCGGTCGAGGGCTGGCGCGACTACATCCACGGGGATTCCAAGGGCGCCGACGCCCTGATCCGCAAGGACAATCCGGAGATGACCCAGGCCCTCCTCGATCAGGCCCGGGAAAAGCTGCGCACCAACAACATCGTCGACGGGGGTGACGCGGCCCTCTACGGCCTCGGCGCCATGACCGAGGAACGCTGGAAGGCCTTCTTCGACGTCACGTCGGAGGCGGGCATCTATCCCGCCAACCTCAACTGGCGCGACGCCTTCACGACCCAGTATCTGCCCGGCCGTGGCTGATCAGGCCGCACTGGCGGGCGTCACCGTCGGCTATCCCGGCCGCTCGCCCCTCGGCCCCATTGATCTGGGCGTCGCCCCCGGCGAGATCGTCGCCGTCGTCGGCGCATCGGGCGCCGGCAAGTCCACACTGCTGCGCCTGCTCGCCGGCCTCGAGCGGCCGTCTGCCGGCGTCGTGACCCGCCCCGAAGGCGCGACAGGGTTCGTCTTCCAGAGCCCGACCCTGATGCCCTGGGCCGACGCCCTGACCAACGTCGCCCTGCCCCTCGACCTGCAGGGCCTGTCCCCGGTCGAGGCCCGCAAGGCCGCCGCACACGCCCTCATCGCCGTCGGCCTCGGCGACCGCCTGAACGCCCGGCCGCATCAGCTGTCGGGCGGCATGGCCATGCGCGTCTCCCTTGCCCGCGCCCTCGTCACCCGCCCCGGCCTGCTGCTGCTCGACGAGCCCTTCGCCGCGCTCGATTCCGTGACCCGCCGCGGTCTGATCGAGGACCTGCACCGCCTCTGGGTCGCCGGCGCTCCCCGCCCCGCCATCGTCTTCGTCACCCATGATGTCGAGGAGGCGGTCTATCTCGCCTCCCGCGTTGTGGTTCTGTCCTCCACCGACGGCCGTCCGGTCGCCGACCTGCCCAGCCCGGGCACCGCGCCGCATCCCGCCCTCTGGCGCGCCGACCCCGGCTTCCGGGCCGCCGTCGAGGCCGTGACCGCCGCCATGGCGGAAGCGATGGCCGCATGACCCGGCTCCGCGACCTCCTCCCGCCGCTTCTGCTCTTCGCTGTCCTGTTGGCGGTGTGGGAGACCGCCTGTCGTGCCCTCGCCGTGCCCATCTACATCCTGCCCCCGCCCAGCGACGTGGCCGAGGCCCTGATCACCCGCGCGCCGGTTCTCGCCGCCTCCGCCTGGGCCACCCTCGGCATGGCGCTTCAGGCTCTCGCGCTGGCGGCCGTCATCGGCGGCGGTCTCGCCCTCGCCGTCTCTCTCAGTGACCCCGCCGAGCGCGCCGTGCGCCCCCTGGCCGTGGCGCTTCAGGTCACGCCGGTCGTGGCCATCGCGCCGCTGGTCATCATCTGGGTCGGGCTGGACAACGCCGACCGCGCCGTCGTCATCCTGGCCGCGACGGTCGCCTTCTTCCCCCTGTTCTCCGGCGTGCTGCGGGGCCTCAAGGCGGCGGACCCGGACCTGGAGCGCCTGTTCGACCTCTACCGCGCCACGCCGCTCCAGCGGCTGACCCGCCTGCGCATCCCCTCGGCCCTGCCCTTCGCGCTCGAAGGCCTGCGCGTCGCTGCCGGCCTGTCGGTCATCGGCGCTGTGGTGGCCGAGTTCGTTTCCGGCTCCGGCGCTACCCAGGGCCTCGCCTGGCGCCTGCTCGAGGCCGGCAATCGCCTGCGCACGGCGGAGATGCTGGCGTCTCTGGCCTGGCTGGCGGTGATGGGGCTGGCCCTCAACGGCCTCGTCGCCGCGCTGGAATCCCATGTCCGGCGGCGCACCGGTCGTTGACTGCGCCTGTTAGCGACAGGTTAAGCCCGACGCCCCTACCCTGACGCTCCAGTCCCTCCCCTTGGGAGCCGTCCCTTGCGTCGCGCCCTGATCCTGTCCGCTGCCTTCGCCGCCCTCTGGGCTGCGCCTGCCATGGCCCAGAACCAGCCTCAACCGGCTGCCGGTCCGCGCTATCTCGGCTGGGCCGGGCGTACCACCGACACCTCCGCCCCGGGACTTCAGTCAGGATCGGCAGAAGGCAACCGCCGCCCCGCCGCCGTCATCCCCCACGCCGGAGCCGGCGCTCCGCCCCTCACCTACGCCTCGGCGACCGTCTCGGCTCCGCGCACGCCCGACCGGATCCAGCGCGCCGGCCTGACCCCTGCCAGCGCCTGGCTTTCGCCCGAACCGGAGGCACCGGCTCCCGCGCCGGCCGCCCCTCAGCCCGAATACCGCCCTGAACGTCCGGCCCCGGCCCCGCCCGCACCGCAGCCGGTCCGCACGGCTCCGCCGCCTGCGCCGACCCGCCCGGCACCGGTCGAGCAGCCCCGCGTCGATGCCGCGCCGGCCCCGGTTCGGACCCTGCCGGAGGTCCCCGAGTTCGACGCGGCCGACCCCATGGCCCCGCGCCGCGACGCGCCCATCTTCCGCATGCAGCAGCCGGACCGGCCCCAGGGCGACGCCGCCGGGGCGCAGCCGTCATCCCCGCCGCAGCAACAGGCGGCCCGGACCGACGGCGGCCAGCCGGTCCAGACCGCCCGCTACTATTCCGTCCACCGCCCGACGGGCCGCCAGCCGGACCCTGTGTCGATGCCGGAGCCGGTGACGCTGGACGAGCTCAGCCTGCCCGAAATGCCCACCGGTGCCGACCTCTCCGAGCCTCAGGCCGGGCCGACCCTGATGCGCAACGCCGAGGGCCGCCTGGTCCCCGTGCCCGGTCAGGATCAGGATCCGCAATGACCGCCGCCCCCGCCGGATCACGCCTCCCCGACCTGATCGCCCTGGCGTCAGAGCCATCCAGCCAGAAGCGCCGTGCGCTGTTGCGCGAGCTGACCGACCACTTCTTCGGCTCACCGACCCACACGCCGACGGAAAAGAGCCTCTACGGTACCGTGCTGGCCGAGCTGGCCTCCGACATGGAGCTGGCCGTCCGCGCCGAGCTTTCAGCCCGCTTCGCCCCCGCCGCCAATGCGCCCGGTGCCCTGATCCGCCGCCTGGCGCATGACGAGGCCGAGGTCGCGGACGCCGTGCTGCGCCAGTCCCCGGTCCTGACCGACGACGACCTGCTGGGCGTGGTCCGCGCCAAGGGCCAGGCCCACCTGCGTGCCGTCTCCGGTCGCGCCAATGTTTCCGAGGCCGTGTCCGACGTGATCGTCCAGCGCGGCGACGACGAGACCCTGGGGACCCTGCTGCGCAATGACGGTGCCCGCCTGTCGCGCGCCGCGTCCGAGGCCGCCATCGAGCGCGCCAAGGTCAATCCGGCCCTGCACGAGGCCACGGTCAACCGCGCCACCCTGCCGCCCGACCTGCTGAACGAGATGTATTTCGTGGTCGAGGCGCGTCTGCGTCAGACGATCCTCGAACAGAACGCCCGCATGGACCCGGCCCTGCTGGAAAGCGCGCTCGCCGCCGGCCGCGCCCGCGTGGCGTCCGGGGACGGTGCCCTGCCCGCTGACTACAACGAGTGCCTGGCCTATGTTCAGGAGATGGAGGCCGCCGGTCAGCTGACTCCCCAGATGCTGGCCCGTTTCCTGCGCTCGGGCTCGAAGACCAGCTTCCTGATCGCCCTGTCGCAACTCGCCGACATCGACTTCCACACGGCCCAGCAGATCATCGAGCGCAAGGAGCTGGACGCCCTGTCCGTCGTCTGCCGCTCCGCCGATCTGGATCGCGCCCTGTTCCTGACCTACGCCGTGGTGCTGCTGAACGACGACGGCGACGCCATGGGCAAGGCGCACGGCTACGCCCGGATGTACTCCGAACTCAGCCGCGACGCCGCCCAGCGCACCCTGCGCTTCTGGCGCATGCGCCGGGGTGCGGCGGCGGCCTGACCGGCCTGCACGGCCTCTGCACGGCAAGCCCTCGGCAAATCCACGTGACGCTGCACTGGCGGCGGCTCAGGTTGGCGGTCACACCCTTCAGCCAGAGTCTCCATCATGACCGATATCGCCCGCGCCCCCTTCCCGCTCTGGCGGATCGTCCTGTGGACGTTCATCGGCGGCCTGCTGCTCCTGCCCGCGGCCGCCATGCGGGTCACCAACGATGTCGACTGGACGGCAACCGACTTCGTGTTCGCCGGCCTCGTGCTGGGTCTCGCCGGTGCCCTGTTCGAAATCGTCATGCTGACGATCAGACAGCCGCTTCACCGTGTCTTCGCCAGCCTCCTGATCCTCGGCGGCGTCATGGCGGTCTGGGCCGCCGCCGTCAGCGACCTCATCTGACGCCCGACAGCAAAACGCCCGCCTCCGTCACCGGAAGCGGGCGCTTCAGCTCCAGCCTTGCGGCCGGGATTACTTGCGGGCGCGGGTCTTGGCGGGCTTGCGGCCGCCCTGGCCCAGGCCCATCGACTTTGCCAGTTCGGAGCGAGCCTTGGCATAGTTCGGGGCGACCATGGGGTAGTCCTTGGCCAGGCCCCACTTGGCCCGGTACTCTTCCGGGCTCATGTTGTACTTGGTCCGCAGGTGGCGCTTCAGCGACTTGAACTTGCGGCCGTCCTCCAGGCAGATCAGGAAGTCGGGCGTGATCGACTTGCGCACCGGCACGGCGGGGTCCTTGACCTCGGCCACCGGCTCCGGCGCGCCGCCGGCCACCGACGACAGGGTCGCGTGGATGCTGGCGATCAGGGCGGGCACGCCGTCGGCGGGCAGGGTGTTGTTGCTGACATAGGCCGAGACGATGTCGGCGGTCATCTCAAGCAGTTCAGACTTGTCTTCCATCGTATCCACCCTGTTCTTTTGTTTTCAGATATGCCGGCATGGGATTCGCCGAACCTCTCGGCGGGGAATAGGGCTGATCGCATTCAAAAGCAATCGGCCGCCGCTATTCGGAAGTTCCGCATCATCTATGCAGAATAGCGGCCGCGTCTTTATTGCAGCAGCCTAGCGGCCAAAGTCTTCCGCCAGCGCCATCATGGCCGCGCGTTCCGGGGCGGAATATTCGTCCAGCGCCGCCTCGTCACCCTCCCGGATGGCCTTCAGCAACTGCGGCGACATGGCCGATGACAGGGACCAGTTCCAGTAACGCAGTACCGTCTGCGCCCGGTCCACGGCCAGCATCTCATAGGTCGTCTGCACCCGCTCCCAGTCGGGATGCACCGCGCCGTCCGCCGTCACCTCAGGCCGCCGCATCGAGCGCCACAGGCCCAGCAGGTCGTTGCGCCCCAGGCCCGTCGCCTTGCACAGGATCGCCAGCGGCTCCCCGCCCCGGTCGCCCAGGATCTTGGCGCCGGTCAGCGGCTTGATCCCCGACATGTATCCGATCTCGCTGGCCAGCTCGCGCGACAGCCCGCCCTGGGCCGCCACCGAGATCGCCGCCTCCAGCGAGCCGTGCGGGCTCTTGGCGATGGCCGCGCGGTTCCTCTGGCGCCGCTCGATGAACTGCAGCGCCTTGCGCGCGACGGGGTCGTTCCAGCCCTCCTCGGCCATCATGCGGAAGACGTCCTCCGACACCTCCTGCATCACTTCCCGTGACACCGCGAACCGCTGCAGGATCAGCCGCCGCTCGTCCGCCCCGCTCCACCAGAACATCACATAGGCGCCCGACGGCCTCAGCTCGGCCCGCCGCAGCAGTTGCGCCACCAGCCCCGGCTGGGTCCGCGTCATGCCGACCACGATGTCCACCGCCGCCTGCGACAGGCGCGCAGTCGTGTTCTTCAGCAGCGCCTCGATCACCGCGGGTTCTTCGTGGGTGGCCAGAACCTCGCTGACCACCTCGGTGATGCCCCGCCGTCCCGCGATCAGCAGCCGATGCTCCGGCCCCGTGTCGCAGGCGCAGCCCACCAGATCGGCGTCCGTCAGGCTGGCGCACTGTTCGATCAGTTGCCCCGCCACCTCGGGCGTGTCCCGCAACAGCATCCGTGCCACGCTGTTGGGCAACTCCGACAGGGGCGCCAGCCGTGTCGCGACCCGCAACCGCTCCTGCGGTGCCGCCAGCCGCAGCATCTCGACCAGCAGATCGCCCGTCACCGCGCGTTCGAAGGCATTGATCCGGCTGGCGGGCAGCGACACGACGTCGGCCAGCCGCTTCAGCAGCGCGTTGCGCGCGCGCGTCCCCGTCTGGGGCGCGCCGTCGGCGGGTATGGCCGCAGGCTGGGACATGTCGCCGACAGCCTAGGCCCGATGCGGTTAACCGGGGGTGACGCTCAAAGCCCCTCGAACAACGCCGTCGACAGATACCGCTCGGCGAAGCTCGGGATGATGGCGACGATGGTCTTGCCCGCGTTCTCGGGCAGGGATGCCAGGCGGAAGGCGGCGACCAGCGCGGCACCGGACGAGATGCCCACCGGGATGCCCTCGACCCGCGCCACCTTGCGCGCCATGGCGAAGGCGTCGTCGTTGGACACCTTCTCCACCCCGTCGATGACACTGCGGTCGACGTTCGGCGGAATGAAGCCTGCGCCGATGCCCTGAATCTTGTGCGGTCCGGGCTCACCGCCGGACAGCACGGGCGACGCCTCGGGCTCCACCGCGATCATTCGCACCGAGGGCTTCCTGGCTTTCAGCACCTGTCCCACGCCGGTGATGGTGCCGCCGGTGCCGACCCCGGCCACGACAATGTCGACCGCGCCCGACGTGTCGTTCCAGATTTCCTCGGCCGTGGTCTTGCGGTGGATCTCGGGGTTGGCCGGATTGTCGAACTGCGACGGGCAGACCGCGCCCGGCGTCCGCTCCAGCAGCTCCTGCGCCATGGCGATGGCACCCTTCATGCCCTTCTCCGCCGGGGTCAGCACCAGCTCGGCACCCAGCAGCGCCAGCATCTTGCGCCGCTCGATCGACATGCTCTCGGGCATGACCAGGATCAGCTTCAGCCCCCGCGCCGCCGCCACGAACGCCAGGGCGATGCCGGTGTTGCCGCTGGTCGGCTCGATCAGCACCGTGTCCGGCCCGATCTTCCCGGCCTGCTCCAGCGCGTCGATCATGGCCACGCCGATGCGGTCTTTCACCGACGAGATCGGGTTGAAAAACTCCAGCTTGGCCAGCACCCGCGCTTTCGGCTGATACGCCTCGGACAGACGCGGCAGCCCGACCAGCGGCGTGTCGCCGATCGTGTCCAGGATCGAGTCATAGACCTTGCCCCGCCCCGAGGTCTTGCGGCGGCTGGCGTCATAGGGGGCGTCGGACATGGGGGATCTCCGGTGGGGGGCTTTGCTGCAAGATAAGCAATGCCTTGAAACCCGAAAGGTCGGGATTGAACTGTTATTCCGAGCTGGAAGCCACCGGCAAAGCCACAGCGGTGTCTACAAAGACGAACGGCAAACGCATCCGGCGGCCCGCAGTGGGCGAGCCAGAATTCTGCCAGGGCGAGACTGCGAACATCGGCGCTATTTCGGCCGCTGTGGTTTCGAACCCGACCCCGGCGGGGCTTGCATCGCTGACTTCACATTCACCCAGGTGTCCGTCGGCCTGTACAATGCAGGCAGCCGTGGCCCGGCCTTCACGAATCCCTTGGGCACGGGCGACGGCAGGAAACCGTTCCGCCAGCACCTCTGCCGAAGGCGTGGCGACCCACGTTGGATTGCGTAAGGGCGAGCCGTCTCCGACCGTTTCTGCATTGGGGAAGCTGACGTCGATGGTGACCCGCACATCGGCGTAGGTCTTGCCCTCAGGCATCCGCATCTCAAGTCGGAACAGCGGCGCCAGTTGCATCGCTGCTTCTCCGAAGCCACGATTCAGCGGCCTGTCCATGCCTACTTGACAATCGCGCGGCCTGCCGTCCGGAGCCAGACCGCAATCGAGCCTCGCCGAGCCGTAGCGATCGCCGGCTTCGGGGGGTCTGGCCGCCTGAATCTGATCCGGCGACGGCGCCTCCATCCAGAACGGGTCGGCGATACGCAGGCCCGTCGGCGCATAGGTATCGAACCTCAGAGCAACAGGGATCTGCACACTGGCCACGACGGGTTGGCCGTTCTCCATGGCCGGATACATGCGTGCCTGGTTCAGCGTTTCCTGCATACTCCGGCTGAGGGTCCGTTCAACGATCCCGCCGTTGTCATCCGTGATGACGCAATTGCTGAGCGTTCCATCAACTTCGGCACGGCAACGAGCAGTCAGGTCGCGGTCCCGCATGTTCACCGGCTGAGAATTGCCGAAATCCAGTCGAAACCGCGGCCGGTCCTTCCAGGCAGGTGCCCGGAAACTGGGGCCGCGCGCCTGACGCTCAACCTCGGTCTGCTCCTGCGCGAGCATAGGCGTCGCAAACGCCAGCCCCGCAAGCAGGCTCCATACCCCGGCAGATGTCATCGTCACCCGTATAGCCATCCCGCTTCCTCGTTGGGCCCCATGCTATCCCCGAATGACGAGCATCGGCCATAGACTTCACCCCTGCGCCGTCACCCGGATCAGCAGCAGCGCCAGCCCGAACAGGCAGACCAGCGACAGCACCACCGTGGCCGCCGCGCGCGGGGCTGACCGCACCACCGCCTTCAGGTCCGTCTCCAGCCCCAGCCCCGCCATGGCGATGATCGTCAGGGCCGTCGACACCGCCGCGATGACCGGCAGCCACTCGCCCGGCAGCAGGCCTGTCGATCGCAAGCCCGCCATCGCCACGAACCCCAGGATGAACCACGGCACCAGCCGCATCGGGTTCAGCCGCTTGAACTCGCCGCTTCTGCGCGCCATCCCCAGGGCCAGCACCACGCACACCGGCCCCAGCATCAGCACCCGCACCAGCTTCACCAGCGCGCCGGTCTGCATCGCCACGGCCCCTGCCGGTGCCGTCGCCGCTAGAACCTGCGGCACCGCATAGACCGTCAGCCCGGACAGCACGCCGAACTGGACCGGCGAAAGACCGAGGGCCTGCCCGATCAGCGGCAGCAGCAGCACCACGACCACCCCCAGCACCGCCGTGAAGGCGATCGCCGACGACACGTCCTCGCCATCCGCCTCGATCACGGGCGCGACGGCCGCGATGGCCGAGTTGCCGCAAATGGAGTTGCCGCAGGCGATCAGCAGCGCCATCCCGCGCTTCAGCCCCATCATCCGCCCGATGCCGTAGCTCACGCCTATCGCCACCGCGACCAGCAGCACAATCCCCACCAGCATCAGCGGCCCGACTGCCATCACCGTCGCCGCGCTGACCGAGGCGCCCAGCAGCACAATGGCCACCTCCAGCACGGTGCGCGAACACAGGGTCACCCCCGCCGCCACACCCGCCGGCGGCGTCCACACCGTCCGCACCGCCGCCCCCAGCAGGATCGCCAGCACCAGCGCCTCCAGCCAGGGCCGGCCGAACATCGCCGTCTCGATGGTCTGGATCGCGACCGCCGCCGCCGTGACCGCCAGACACAGCAGGACCCCCGGCGTGAACCGGCGCACGGTCGACAATGGATCGGTGAACGCCCCCATGGCCCCGCCTTTGATCAGGGTTCGCCCGTCGGGTCCAACCCTTCCTCAACGGAAACTCATCGCAATCCCCCGGCGCCTGTTCATTCACGCTTCGTGGATGGCGGACGCGGTCACTGGCGAAACCCGCGCGGTGGTCCACGAAGGCGCGCGGACGCCCATCAGGGCGGCGGCTAGACCGGCCTCACCTTCTCTCACCGGACCGACATGCCATGACCACCGCCCTGCCCCCGCGCCGCAACCTCGTCTCCTGGATCATGGGCGGCATCGTCGTCGTCGCCCTCGTCGTCTACGCCGTTGTCTACTGGCCGCAGCTGTCGCGTATGTCGCTCCAGCCGCATTGGCCCGACCTCGGCCTGCTGGCGCGCCAGCCGTTCCAGATCCAGCTGCACATCGCCGCCGCCCTGACTGCGCTCCTGCTCGGCACGGTCCAGCTGATCGGGGTCAAGGGCACGACCGCCCACCGGATCATCGGCTGGACCTGGGTGATCGCCATGGCCATCACGGCCGTCAGCTCGCTGTTCATCCGCCAGATCAACCCGGGCAGCTTCTCCTTCATCCACCTGCTCAGCGGCTGGACCATCATCGGCCTGCCGATGGCCGTCTATGCGGCGAGGAAGCATCGTGTTCTGGCCCACCGGCGCGCCATGACCGGCATGTTCGTCGGCGGCCTGATCGTCGCGGGGGCCCTGACCTTCCTGCCCGGTCGCCTCATGTGGGGCGTCTTCTTCGGCTGACTTCCCGGTTTTCACCGACGCGTGTTAGGCAAGCGTCAGGGGGAGCCACCAGATGACCGATGCCGCCACGCCGACTGCCCAGTCCGACCGCATCGGCGAGGTCGACATCCTGCGTGGCATCGCCCTGTTCGGGGTGATGTGGATGAACGTCTTCGGCATGGGCGACTTCCTCGTCCCGGCCGACAGGATCCACGGCCTGACCCAGTTCAAGGTTCTGGAGGATGTGGTCGGCTTCCTGTCGCAACTGCTGGTGTCCGGCAAGGCGCAGGCGATGTTCTCCATGCTGTTCGGCTTCGGCTTCGCCATCATGATGGATCGGATCAGCGCGCGCGGCGGCAACGGAACCGCCATCTACCTGCGCCGCCTGACGGTTCTGCTGATTGTCGGCCTCGCCCATGTCATCCTGCTGTGGATGGGCGACATCCTGAACGCCTATGCGGCCATGGGCTTCCTGTTGCTGCTGACCCGCCGCTGGTCCAACCGCTGGCTGCTGGGTGTCGGCGTGGCCCTGGCCTGCATCCTGCCGATGCTGGTGATGGCCTACTATCAGATTGCCAACCCCAACGGCCCGCCGGGCTTTGTCGCCTTGATGGAAGCGGGGTCCGAGGCGCGCTGGCCCATCATCATGGGCCACGACTACCCGGCGCTTGTCATTGCCCATTTCAAGGGCACCTTCATCGAGTTCTACAGCCAGCCGATCGCCCTCAGCTATCTGGGCTGGATTCTCGGCCGGTTCATGATCGGCGGCTGGATCTTCCGCCAGGGCTGGCTGCAGAACCCCGAGCGCTACCAGACCGGCTTCGCGATCGCGGCGGCGACCCTCATCCCTTTGGGCCTCATGCTGTCCATGATGCGTCCGGTCATGAATGCGCTCGAGCTGAAGCCCCTGCCCTGGGCCATGCCCTTTTTCCGGGGCGCCGGGCAGATCAACGAGATCATCCTGGCGCTCGGCTACGGAGCCCTGATCATCATCCTGTGTCGCCTGCCCCGGGTGCGCGCCGCCTTGTCCGGCATGGGCTCGCTGGGCCAGATGGCCCTGACCAACTACCTGATGCAGAGTCTGGTCTTCTTCTTCGTCCTCTATGGCTTCGGCCTCGGTCTGCTGCCGTGGATGGGGCCGACGCTCAGCCTGGTCTTCACCACGGTCGTCGTCGGGCTGCAGGTCGTATTCAGCCGCTGGTGGCTGGCCCGCCATGCCTACGGCCCCGCCGAGTGGCTCTGGCGCTGGGCCACCTATGGCGTGAAGCCGGCGCTGAAACGGGTCTGACGACGCCGGTTTTCACCCCCCGTTAACCACGATGGCGCATTCGTTAACGGCTGCATCAGGGGCCGTTCTTCTTGCGTAATCTCGTCTCGGCGATCGAAGCCATCGACCCCCTGGTCGTGACCGGCAAGGTCGCGGGCGTGAACGGCCTGCTGATCGAAAGCCGGGGCGGCCTTTCCCGCCTTGCCGTTGGTGCCCGGGCCGAGATCCAGCGCCGCCACCTGTCGCCCCTGCCGGCCGAGGTCGTCGGCTTCCGTGACGCCAAGGCGCTGCTGATGCCGTTCGGCCCCGTCGAGGGCGTGGCCCCCGGCGCCGACATCAAGATCATCGATCAGGCCGCGGGCGTGCGCCCCACCACCGCCTGGCTCGGCCGCATCATCGACGCCTTTGGAACCCCCATCGACGGCAAGGGCCCGCTGCCCACCGGGCCGGCGCTGTATCCCCTGCGCGCGCCGCCGCCACCGGCCCATTCTCGCGGCCGGGTGGGCGAGCGGCTGGACCTCGGCGTGCGCGCCATGGACGTCTTCACCACCACCTGCCGGGGCCAGCGCCTGGGCATCTTCGCCGGTTCGGGCGTCGGCAAGTCGGTGCTGCTGTCCATGCTGGCGCGACAGGCCACCTGTGACGCCGTCGTCGTCGGCCTGATCGGCGAACGGGGCCGTGAGGTCCGCGAGTTCATCGAGGAGACTCTGGGCGAAGAGGGCCTGCGCCGGGCCATCGTCGTGGTCGCCACGTCCGATGAACCGGCGCTCAAACGCCGTCAGGCCGCCTATATGACCATGGCCATCGCCGAGTTCCTGCGGGATCAGGATCTGGAGGTCCTGTGCCTGATGGACTCCGTCACCCGCTTTGCCATGGCCCAACGCGAGATCGGCCTGGCCGCCGGCGAACCCCCGACCACCAAGGGCTACACCCCCACCGTCTTCACCGAACTGCCCAAGCTGCTGGAGCGCGCGGGCCCCGGCCCGGTCCGCCCGGACGGCACCACCGCCGGCCCCATCACCGCCCTGTTCACCGTCCTGGTGGACGGCGGCGACCATGACGAGCCCATTGCCGACGCCGTGCGAGGCATCCTCGACGGCCACATCGTCATGGACCGCAAGATCGCCGAGCGCGGCCGCTTCCCCGCCATCGACGTGCTGAAGTCCGTCAGCCGCACCCTGCCCGCCTGCCAGACCCCGCCGGAGCGCGAGCTGAACAAGCGCGCCCGCCAGTCCCTGAGCGCCTACGCCAACATGGAAGAGCTGATCCGCATCGGGGCCTACCGCTCGGGTGCCGATCCGATCGTCGACCGCGCCATCGCCCTGAACCCCGCGCTCGAGGCTTTCCTCGGCCAGGACAAGGACGACCACACGCGTCTTTCCGATTCCTTTACCCGCCTGGAAGCAATCCTGAACCAGGGCATGATCCAGTGACCGGAGTTTGCAGATGACCGCCTGGGCTCAATCGTTGATCCGCATCTCGAACTATGAGGTCGAGACGCTGCAGAAGCGCCTGGCCGAGATCACCGCGCGCCGGGCCTCCGCCGAGATGCGCCTGGCCGTGCTGGACGCCGAGGTCGAGGTCGAGCGCGAGCGCGCCCGTGCCGATGGTGACGCCGCCATGCTGCTCCAGGCCTATCTGGGCGGCTGGAAGCTGCGCCGCGCCGTGGCTGAAACCGACGTCGCCGAGATCGAGACCGAGGAAATGGGTGCCCGCGATGCCCTCACCGGCGCCTTCGAGGAGCTGAAGAAGTTCGAGCACGTCGCCGAAACCACCCGCCTGAACGCCCTCATCGCCGCCGGCAAACGCGAGACGGCGGCCTTCGACGAGCTGGGCCTGCGACGTCGTGCCGGCTGACGGCCTGAACCGCCGCTTCCTCCTCGCCGCTCCCCTCGCACTCGCGGCCTGTCAGGGTGCCGCGCCTGCTGACGCCGCCCCCACGGCCGTCCCGCCGCTGAAATCCATCGCCCCCTGCCCCGTCGGCGTCTGCGCCATGACGGGCCATTTCGACGACCCCGCCTGGGTCGATCTGGCCACGCGCCACTTCAACCAGATCACTCCCGAGTGGGAGATGAAGATGGAGGCGATCCTGGGCGCGGATCGTTCGTACGACTTCACCCGCCCGGACCGCATCGCCGCCTTCGCCGCCGCCCGGGGCATGCGCCTGCACGGCCACGCCCTCGTCTGGTATTCGCAAGGATCAGAGCCCTTCGCCGGCCTCGACCGCGCCCGCTTCGCCGCCGAATACGACCGCTACATCACCGCCGTCGCCGGTCGCTATCGCGGCAAGGTCGTCAGCTGGGACGTCGTCAATGAGGCGGTGGCCGAGGACGGAAACGGCCTGCGCGACTGTCACTGGAGCCGGATGCTCGGCCAGGACGGCTACATCATCCGCGCCTTCGAACAGGCCCGCGCCGCCGATCCGGACGCGGTCCTGTTCCTCAACGACTACAATCTCGAGAACAATCCGGTGAAGGGCGCGACCTTCCTGCGGCTGGTCGAGCGGTTGCTGAAGGCCGGTGCCCCCATCGGCGGCATCGGCACCCAGTCGCACCTCGACATCGAGATCCCCGTCGGACAGATCACCACCTTCCTGCGCGACGCCGCCCAGTTCGGTCTGCCGATCCATGTCTCGGAGCTCGATGCCTCGCAACGCCGCGACGGCGGCTTCGACCCCCGCTCCGCCCGCCAGAAGCAGGACCAGCAGACCGCCCGCGTCGCCGAACTGACCGAGGCCTTCATGGCCCTGCCCTCTCGCCAGCGCTTCGCCTTCACCGTCTGGGGCCTGCGCGACTCGGACAGCTGGCTGACCCGCGACGCCCACGCCGGATCCGGCGACAGCCCCCTGCTGTTCGATGCCGCGGGCCGGCCGAATGCGATGGCGCAGGCGGTGGCGAGCGCCTTCTGACCTCCGCTTGACATCCCGCTACTTTAAAATACAAAGCACTTCATCATAACCGATGGAGCCTCCCCGATGATCCGCCTCGCCGCCCCCTTCGCCCTCGCCTGCCTTGCCCTGTCCGCCGCGCCGGCCCTGGCCCAGCAGGTCACCGTCACCCTGACCGGCGTGGAAGCGCGCGGGGGGCATGTGTCAGGCGTCCTGAACTCCGAGGCCACCTTCATGCGCGGTGCCGACTACACGGCCCAGGTCTCCGGCGACGCCGCCGGGACCGTGATCCTGACCTTCCAGAATGTCGCGCCGGGCGACTACGCCCTGATGGTCATGCACGACGCCAACGACAACGACAGCTTCGACATGAGCCCCTCCGGCATGCCGGCCGAAGGCTTCGCCTTTTCCAACAAGGGCCGCCCCCTGATGGGCATGCCCACCTTCCAGGGCCTGAAGTTCACCGTCACCGCCGAAGGCGCGACGCTGACCGAGCCGATGTTCTACATGCAGTAGCGCGCGATCGGTCTCCTTCGCTGGACTCGGGCTCACCCTGGCGCCAGTCTGACCAAACAAGGTTTGCCGAAGGGGGTGGATATGGCTTTGTTGCACAGACGGGCGCTTGTCGGCGGTCTCGGAGTCGGACTGGTCGGTTTCGCGGCCCCAGCAATACTCCGGGCCCAGGATCAATCCCCGAGGTCGCTCACCGCCTCTCAAGCGGAGGGCCCCTTCTATCCCTATGACGACAAGCCGACAGATCAGGACGCCGACCTTGTCCGCGTCACAGGGGTGGACGCCGCGGCCCTGGGCGAGGTGGCCCTTGTCACCGGTTCGGTCTGGGATCGGCAGGGGCGCACTCTCGGCGGCGCTCTGGTTGAGATCTGGCAGTGCGATCACACCGGCCGCTACCTCCACCGCGACGACCCGAACACCGACCGCCCGCGCGACCGGGGCTTCCAGGGCTATGGCAAGGCCCTGACGGACCCGAGGGGCGGCTTCCGCTTCCGCACCATCAAGCCGGTGTCATATGCGGCGGTGCTGGGCGGGGAGCAGATCTGGCGCGCGCCCCACATCCACGTGATCGTCTCGACCGGTGGCGAACGGCGCCTGACCACCCAGCTCTATGTGTCCGGCGCGCCCCAGAACGATGGCGATATCCTGCTGGCCCGGCTGACCCCGCGCGAGCGTGAAGGTCTCACCAGCGCCTATAATCCGGGCGCGGCCGCCGAAGGCGGAGCGCTGTCCGCCCACTACGACATCATCGTGGACGTCTGAAAAGGAAAAGGCCCGGTGTCACCACCGGGCCTTTCGTCATTTCAGCTGGTCGCCCTTATCAGGCGGCGACGCTCTGGGCGCCTTCCGACGGGTCGCGCAGCACATAGCCGCGGCCCCAGACGGTTTCGATGTAGTGCTTGCCGCCGGCGGCCGTGGCCAGCTTCTTGCGCAGCTTGCAGATGAAGACGTCGATGATCTTCAGCTCGGGCTCGTCCATGCCGCCGTACAGGTGGTTCAGGAACATTTCCTTGGTCAGGGTCGTGCCCTTGCGGAGCGAGAGCAGCTCCAGCATCTGGTATTCCTTGCCGGTCAGGTGGACGCGGTGGCCGTTCACCTCGACCGTCTTGCCGTCCAGGTTCACCGCGATCTCGCCGGTGGTGATGATCGCCTGGGCGTGGCCCTTCGAACGACGGACCACGGCGTGGGTGCGCGCGATCAGCTCGTCCTTGTGGAAGGGCTTGGTCATGTAGTCGTCGGCACCGCCGCCGAAGGTCTTCACCTTGGTCTCGATCTCGGTCGAGCCCGACAGGATCATCACCGGCGTATTGACCTTGCCGACGCGCAGCTGGCGCAGCACTTCCAGACCGTTCATGTCCGGCAGGTTCAGGTCCAGCAGGATCAGGTCGTAGTCATAGATCTTGCCGAGATCGATGCCCTCTTCGCCGAGGTCTGTCGTGTAGACATTGAAGCCTTCCGACTTGAGCATCAGTTCGATGCTCTGCGCTGTCGCGTGGTCATCTTCGATAAGCAGGACGCGCATTCATGCCCCTCCAGGCAAAGCTTGGCTGTAAGAACCGACCGTCCACGGCCGGGTAACCTTGTTCCGACGTTAACCGCTGAAAACCTTAAGAGAGGTTAACGCCACCCCATTGAGGCGAATCGTAGGCTGATTTGCGAATCGGCGTCGAGAGTCCCGAGTCAAGCGACCGCACTTTATTCGCGAACGCGCCCAATCCCCTGTCCTGACTCAACTTTCCGCCCCGCGCTCCGGGCCTGCGACCGCTTCTGGCGAGTCTCGTAGGATATAATTCCTATCGCAACATCCGCACGCCTCATGATGCGGACAGCGATGGTGGATTCAGGAGAGACGCGAGTGATGGAATCTTACAGGGCGCCGGTGACCGACGCCGACGAGACCCGGGCCGGACTGGCCCTGCATCTGGTGGCGGCCTCGACCGGGGTGTCGATGCGGGCGCTCGGCCAGGGCCAGCGGCTGGGCATGGCGCCACTTCGGGCGCGGCGGCTGGCCATGTATCTGGCCCATGTCAGCTTCGGCTGGACGGTCGAACGGGTCGGCCACGCCTTCGGCATGAACCGGGCGACGGCCTCGTCCGCCTGCCGCTGGGCCGAGGACCAGCGTGAGAACCCGGCGCTGGACGCCATGCTCGAGACGCTCGAGGGCTGCCTGCGCGCCATCGTCTGCGGCGGCCAGGTCAGGCTGACCGCATGAGCCGCGCAAACCGTGCCCGCACCCTTCTCGCCCGTCCCGGTGCCTGGCTGGCCGCATCCGGTGCCGGCTATGCGCTGCGTCTGACGCCCCATCGCGGCGCGAGGTTGCACCTGACGCTGGACGAGGCCGCCTTCCGCGACCTGATCGCCGCGCCCGGCCTTGCTGTGCGGCCCGGGGGCGGCTGGACCCTGCGGCGGCCGCCCGCCGACAGCGCGCCGCCCGAGCCGGGACGCCCCGGCCTGATCCCCGGCGAACGGCCGGTGATGCAACCCGACGGCCGCCTGTCGCCCCGCTCCGCCAACCTGGGTGAAAGCCCCCTCGCCTGGCTGGCCCGGCGCAGGGGTGCCGACGGCCGCCCCTTCCTGACCCCGGCCCAGACTGCCGCCGGCGAACGCCTGCGCGCCGAGGCCGAGGCCGCCCTGAAGGGTCCGTCCGTCACCATGCGCTGGGACGCCCTGCCGCGCGCAGGCGGGGGGTCCGCCGCCCGGATCGAGCCGTCGGACCGCGCCCTCTCCGCCGCCCGCCGGGTCGAGAAGGCCCTGGCCGCCTGCGGTCTGCGCCGCGCCATCGTCGAGCAGATCTGCATCCACGGCACATCGCTCCAGCTCGTCGAACGCGGCCTCGGCCTCAGACGGCGCGAAGGCAAGCGCTTGCTGATCGCCGGCCTGGACCTGCTGGCACAGCACTACCGGATCGGTTGATGGGGGTTTCCGGACAATCCGGACAATCCGGACTCTGTTTTTCGACTCGCGTCAGCCCGCCGCCGCCTCGCGGATCCGGCCGACCATGCTGTTCAGCCCGTTGGCGCGCTGCCGCGTCAGGGCCGAGGGCAGGCCCAGCCGGTCCAGCGCCGCCTTGGCGTCGAACGCCAGCACCTCCTCCGGCGTCCGACCCGAATACAGCTTCAGCAGCAGGGCGATGTTGCCCTTTGAAATCGCGCTGTCCGAGTCCGCCTCGAACCACAGCCGGTCGCCGTCGCGCCGCACCGCCAGCCATACCTGCGCCGCACAGCCCGGCACCTTGTTGGCCTCGGTGCGGTCGGCGTCGGCCAGGAGCTTCAGCCCCTTGCCCAGGTCGATGACGTATTCGATCCGCCCCTCCCAGTCGCCCAGCAGGTCGAATTCCTCGACCAGTTCGGC
The DNA here is from genome assembly GCA_046294385.1 of Brevundimonas sp. GTDB lineage: Bacteria > Pseudomonadota > Alphaproteobacteria > Caulobacterales > Caulobacteraceae > Brevundimonas. Next base: position 142,662 of record JBKBJW010000001.1, read on the forward strand.
CAGGGTCTCGTCCAGGGTTTGCGTCGGCGGGGTCATGGCGCGCCAGATAGGCCGCTCCGGCGTTAACGACAACCGGCGTGTCCATCCCCGGTCGACCGGCGTTCGTGCCTGTCCCGCCGGTCGCCTGACAGGCGCACGGGCTTTGGCCGACTCGCCCGCAAGACTAGAATGGGAAGGCTGGCCTCTTTGCCGGCAAACCGACGTCACCGCCCGGAAACCCTTTGACTTCATCGCCTTCCACCCCTGCGAAGCCGCAAGCCAGACCTCAGGCTCGCGACGTGCCGACGCTCACCGCGTGGCATGCCGGCTGCGCCATGGCCGCCGCCCTGCTGGCCCTGGGTGCCCGCTGGCTAGGGGATGTGGACGGCCCGGTCTTCTTCGCGGCCCTGGCCATGGCTGCGCCGGCGCTGGCGGGGCTGCTCCTGCTGTGGCGCGACGGTCCGGCCGTCCGGGGTCTGGTCGTGGCCGTCTGGGGCGTGGCGGCGCTGATCGCGGGTGCCCTGTCCGGCGGCGCGGCGGGTCCCCTGCCCGGCCTTGTGATCCTGCCCTTCGCGGCGGGCCTCGCCTTCGGTGCGCCGAGGCTGGCCATGGCCGGGGCCGTCGGTTCGACCCTGGCGGCTCTCGGCGGCATCGTTTCCGTCTGGCTGACCGAGGGGGTGGAGCCCCGCCCCCTGCTGGCAATCACCTCCATCCTTCTCGCCGCCACGGCCACGGCGCTGGCCCTTCGCGGCGCCTGGCGCGGAGCCGCCGCCCGGGTCGAGGCCGCCGAGGCCTCCGTCCGCCGCGTCGAGGGCATCCTGTCCGCCCAGCCCGGCCTGACCCTGATGCTGGAACCCTCCGGCCGGGTGCTGGCCGCCTACGGCACCCCGCCGCCGTCCCTGCCCGTCGATCCCCTGTTCGAGTCCGGCCTGATCGCCGCCGTCCATGCGCCCGACCGTCCCGCCGTCCTGTCAGCCATAGAGCGGGCGCTTGCGGGCGCCGATGCCCAGACGCGCTTCGCCCCGCGCACCGCGCTGGACCGCCGCGTCACCTTCGTCGTGCGCCGGCTCGACGATCCGCACGGCCCGCGCCTGATCGCCCAGGCCTTCGACGGCACCGCCCAGTACGCCCGCGAGGTCGGCATGGAGACCCAGCGCGCCGAGGCCGAGGCCCAGAGCATGGGCAAGACCCGCTTCCTGGCCAATATGAGCCATGAGCTGCGCACCCCGCTGAACGCCGTCATCGGCTTCGCCGACATCATGCGCCAGCGCCTGTTCGGCCCCCTGCCCGAGCGCTACGGCGAATACGCGGACTCCATCCACGAGGCCGGCGGCCATCTGCTGGAACTGATCAACGACGTGCTCGACGTCTCAAAGATCGAGGCCGACCGTTACCAGCTCTCGATCGAGCGCTTCGACGCCCGCGACGTCGTCTCCGCCGCCATGGCTCTCGTGCGCGTGACGGCCGAGGACAAGGGCGTGGAGCTGCACGGCGTCCTGCCGCCCGACATGGTCGAGGTCGCCGCCGACCGCCGGGCGCTGAAGCAGATCACGCTCAACCTCCTGTCCAACGCGGTGAAGTTCACCCCCGCCGGCGGGTCCGTCACCGTCACGGTCGAGGTCATCGGCCCGTATCTGGAGATCGTCGTCGCCGACACCGGCGTCGGCATTGCCCCGGAAGACCTGAAACGCCTCGGCCGTCCCTTCGAACAGGCGGGCGGCGTCGACCAGCGGGCCCAGGGCACCGGCCTCGGCCTGTCGCTGGTCCGTGCCCTGGCCGAACTGCACAACGGCCGCATGTCGATGGACTCGACCCTCGGTGAAGGCTCCGCCGTCACCGTGCGCCTGCCCGTCGTCACCATCACCCGCCCCGCCCCGCCCGAAGGCGGCGCCGAGATCATCCCCCTGCGGGTCGTCGGCACCGGAGACTAGCCAGCCGCCGGCGCCGCTGCGGTGCTGCGGTTGTGGTTCAGTCCGCCAAACCATAGTGACTGAGCACAGCGCTCACCCAATCGGCCTGGCCGGTCAGGTCGACATCGACCGGCACGCCCGTTGCGTTGAAACCGCGCCCGGGAAGTTCGTCCGAGGCGGCGACCACGGGAAGCCCAAGCAGGTGGCGCATTTCACCCTCGCCGACACTGAACATGGTCACGTTCTGATAGTCGATGGAGCCGCCGGTGGGCTCGCCGAAGACGGTGACACGGGCACTGCGCCGGGCCTCGATCAGAACCGCCTCCGCGGCGCTGACCGAGTGCCGATCGACCAGGATGGCGACGTGCTGGGGCGTCGGGTGGATGGTCTCCGGCGCCGGCGTCGCCAGCAGCATGGCGGCAAGCGCCTGATCCTCGAAATAGGGGACCAGCCGGCCAGGTCGAGCCTGCATCCGGGCGATGAAATCGTCATAGAATGCCCGTTCCTGTCCCTGGGGCAGGCTGTCGCGGATATTGCTGTAATAGCGGATAATCCGGGGCGAGGAGACAGCGTGGGGATGGACCCGCGGGCCGGTCGCCGGTGCCATGTTCGCGCTGGCGTAATATGGCGCGAGAGGGCGGGCCAGGGCGGTGCTGCCGCCATCGTTGCCGCGCAGGTCAATGATCAGCAGCGGGCGCGCCCGGATGTCGGCATCGTGGGCCGAAACGAGATCGACGATGGCCTGCCGATGCTCAGGGGAAAAGGACGGCAGGGCGACGATCGCGGCCCGGTCGCCCAAGGGGGCGAAGGTCGGCGCGCGCGGCCGGGACGGGTCGAACGGCGACGAGGCGTCGGCCGTATCCAGCCGGCGTCCCCAGCTCAGGGGCGGCATATGCAGGATCATGCCATCGCGCTGGAGCGCGGCCGCATAGCGGATCGGGGCCCTGTCCTCGCTTCGATAGACGGTCGCCTGAATGGTCCCGTCCGTCTCCACGAAGCGGGCCGCCACGTCGCCGACATGCCAGGCGTCATCGCGCGCCGCAGCCACGATCGCGACATGGCGGCCGGTCCCTTCCGGCACCACATGGATGTCGAACTCCGGGGCGACCCAGACGCCCTGGAGGCCCTCGAGATCCGCCGCAGGCGCGGGCGGGACCGGGCGCGGCGCATGGGCGGTGCGGTAGGCCTCTGCCTGGGCTGCGGCCAGCTCCGGCCGCTCCAGGACGAACAGGTGTGGATCGTCGAAATAGCCGACGAACCGGCGCAACGCGTGGGTGCAGTCGGTGGGAGCAACGGTTTGGGCGCGCCGTTCCGCCTCGACGGCGAAGGCCTGGTACGCGGCCAGTCGGGCCGGCTCGGGCGCGATTGCCACGGCATAACCGACATAGTCGGTCTCCACCGCCTGACGGATCTTGCCCAGGACGGCGGCGCAGGCAGGGTCGGCGCGGACGGTGCCGGCAGGCAGGATCAGGCCGAGGAGGAGAAGGGGAAATACAGGACGCATCGCAGGGATCCTTTGTTGGGGTGGGGTGCAGGTCCGGACGCGCGCGGTCGGCCATTGGCGCTTGGCCAAAGGGGTCAACGTCCGGGAATTGTCGTGGGTGTGGGGCCGGGCGATCAGCCCGGTATGTCGCGGACCGGGACCGGCCGGTCGGTAACGCCGATGCAGGTCAGAGCGGCCAGACGGGCCTCGGCCGCCCCCGGCCCGAAATAGGGACCGCGCCGCAAGGATCGCTCGCAGCGCGCCCGCGCCGCATGACCCGGCCGCTCGGAAACGCCGACGCAGGTCAGGGCGGCCAGACGGGCCTCGGCGGCCCCCGGCCCGAAATGGGGACCGCGCCGCAACGACCTTTCGCAGCGCGCCTGCGCCGCATCATCGGCGCGCAGGGCCGCCTCTTGCTGCGCGGGGCGTTCCACCGCCGCGCTGACGGCGACAGCCTGGTACGCGTGGACGGTTCCGGCCGGGAAGGTCAGGCCAAGGAGGAGAAGGGGGAACATCAGACGCATTGGAGATATCCTTTGTTGAAGTCGGGTGGAGGTGCGGACGCGCGCGGTCGGCCGTCGGCGCTGGACCGAAGGGAACGATGTCCGGGACTTGTGGTAGGCGTCGGCCGGGCGGTCAGCCCGGTGCGGCGGGGGTCCGGGCCGGCGGTTCGGGAACGCCGATGCAGGTCAGGGCGCCCAGACGGGCCTCCGCGGCTCCTGGCCCGAAGAGGGGGCCTCGCCGCAAAGCTCTCTCGCAGCGTGCCCGCGCCGCATCATTGGCGCGCAGAGCGGCCTCATGTTGCGTGGGGCGTCCAACCGCCGCCCGGGTTGCGATGGCCTCCTGCGGCACCACGGCGGCGATGTCGGCCGCCGCTTCAGTCGAAACCGGGATGGGCGTGGATTCAGGTGAGGCAGCGGCTGGTGCCGGGGCTGGCGAAGGATGAGTCTGGATTGCGGAAGGCACCGTATCGGCACGGGCCGGGGTGGATGCCCGCTGGACTGCGACAGTGGTCGGGACGCGAGCGGGCGCCGTTTCGGGCCGGGCAATGGATGCGAGGGGCATGTCGGCCGGCTGTTGGACGGTCGAGACAGCCGTCGCAGCGACCACGTCTACCGGACGGAGCCCCCAGACCAGTGTCGCGGCGCTGAGCGTGGTCAGAGCGACCGCCGCGAGCCCGGCCGCACGGCGCGGGGCTGACGGTGCCCGCCGCTTCAGCATGGCGAGCCGGATCTTCAGCGGGTGGAACCCTTGATCGGGCCAGGCGCAGCCGAGCGGGGACTCCAGCTGGACGCCGTGGGATTTGAGCATGGCACCCGCGTAGCAGCGGCTCGCGCGCGTCTCCGCCAGCACGCGAGCGTCGCATGCCAGTTCCTGATCGATGCGCAGGGCAGCGGCAGCGATGTGCACAAAGGGATTGAACCAGCCCAGGCTGCGGACCACCACGGCGATGGCATTGACCATCGGATCGCGCCGCGCCAGATGGCCCTGCTCATGCGCCAGCACCAGCGCCCGTTCCTCGGGGGTAAACCGCCGCGCAAAATCCGCGGGCAGGACGATACGCGGTCGCAGCATGCCGACCACGACCGGCCCGGCGCGAGACTCCGTTGCGAAGACGGCTTCGCCCATCGTCGTCAGCGGGCACAGTGGCCCGAGTGCCTTCAGGAAGCGGCGCTGGCGCAGGGTGAAGATCGTCAGGGTCAGCGCCACGCCGATCAACCAGACCAGCAGGGCGACAGCACCGAGCGAGGGACCCGACGCAAGGGCACCGGCGGTGATGGGCGTCTTGGCTGTGACCGTGGCGACGGCCCATTCGACCTCGACCTGCCTGCCCGGCACCAGCCACGCCAGAACGGCCATCGGCGGCGCGAGCCAGAGCCCGTAGGCGATGCGGGCCCCAAACGCGCGGCGGACCGGGATCCGCACGGCCAGAACCACCACAATGGCCACCGCAAGGGTCAGATTGCCCCAGATCAACATCGAAAGCGCTTCAGCGACCATCGTCGAGCTCCGCGACCAGCCGCTTCAGATCGGCGACATCCTCGGCAGTCAGCTGGTTGGTTTCGGCGAAATGGGACACCATCGGCGCCAGCCGCCCGTCGAACAGGCGGTCCAGCAGGCCCCGGCTTTCGACCTGGACGTAGTCCGCCCGGGGCGTCACCGGTGAATAGAGATAGCGACGGCCCTGCGGCTCGGCGGAGATGGCTTGCTTCGACAGCAACCGGCTGAGCAACGTCTTGACTGTCCCTTCTGACCAGTCCCGCTCGGGGCCGACTTCGGCGACGATTTCCTCGGCGCTCAGCGGGTGCTTGCGCCACAGAGCCTCCATCACGAGGCTTTCTGCATGACTGATGCTCATTCGTTTACACCTGTAATCTCCGGCCAACGAATACAGGCGTAAACGATGCTGTCAAGCCCAAAGGCGGCAGCTGTCAAAGGTGTAACGGCCGGTGCAACCGACGATCAACCGGACCGGCACCGGCTTATGGCGTGAGCGATCGCGCTGTCGTCCAGCCGGTCGTGATCGCCTCGAACCCAGGGTTCTCGGGCACAGGCTCTGAAGCACTCAGCGCTGTCGCAATGCCCGCTTTGGGTCGGTAGCTCCAGGCCGACACTCAGACGCGCTCGCAGCCACTACAGGCGGGAGCCGGCGTTGAGCGCAGTGCGGCTTGCTAGCCCTCCGGCGGCGGCCGAACGGACCTGAACGAGGCTACTCTTTGGGCTTTGCAGCGCCCTTTGTCGCCCGCTCCACCACGGCCTTGCCTGTGTCGGTCTGGGCCAGCCCCTCCAGCATCGCCCCGAGGGCCTGGCCGCCCTTCGCGCTGAACACGTCGGTGATGCTGTTCATGCCCGCGGGCACGTCGCCGCCCGTCACGATCACCTTGATGTCGGCGGCCTTCAGGGCGTCGGCCTGGGCGATACCGACGGCCTGCCCGGCCTTGATCTGCTCCACGCGCACCAGATAGGTCTGGTAGCCGTCATTGCCGCCGATCTCCCTTGCGAGTTCGATCTGCGTCGAGACCGGCGCCAGAAGCAGCAGCCGCTCGGCTTCGGCCCGGCTCTGGCCCTGCGCCAGCAAGCCTTCGGCGTCGAGCTTCTGCTGTGCCAGCGTGCCTTGCGCGACCAGCTCCAGTCGTTGACGTTCGGCCTCTGCGGCGATGACCTGCTGTTGGCGCTGTCCCTCGGCCCGGATGATCGTGACCTCGCGCTCCTGCGCGGCCTGAACCTCCGCGACCCCCTTGGCGATGTCGGCGGCGCGCGTATCGGCGACCAGCTTCACATCCATTTCGCGTTCGGTGGTGTCCTTCTGGGCGACCAGGACCTGCTGCTCGGCGACCTGCTTGGCGATGCCGACCTGCTTTTCCTGCTCGGCGGTCCGCATCCCGACCTGCTGCAGGGCGTCCTGCTGGTTCACCTCGACGATGCGCTGGGCCTCAATTTCCTTGGTCTGGGCCATCTGGCTGTTCATCGCCACGGCCTCGCGGCTCTCGCGGTCGATGCGGGATTTTTCCTTCGCCATGATGTTGGCGATGACCTGCGAGTTGGCGCTGTCGCGGATGTCCATGAACTCGATGTTCTTGACCGTCTCGACGCCCCACGCCTGAAGCTGATTGTCCACCTGGGCGGTAAAGGCCTCGGCCAGGGTCGATCGGGCTTCGAGGATTTCTTCCAGCTTGTGGGTGGCCAGCACGTTCCGGACGGCCCCCTGAAGGATGCCGGACAGCTGGTGTTGTAGCTCGTCGAAATTGGCGACCTTTTCCGCCGCCGTGTCCGACTCTGCGATCCGCATGAAGGCCTGCACGTCGACGCGGAAAGGAAGACGCCCCGTGTCGTAGGCTTCGTAGTCTTTCAGGTTCACGTCAAAGATGGAGACCGGGAATTTGGTCACCAGGACGCCGATCCTGGGCAGGAAGGCCGGCCACTCGTAATAGACGTTTCCGGCCGACTGACTGGCGCCGTAGCTGACGCGCGACCGCCCGCGCTGGACGATGTGCACCTCGTTGGTCGGGACCACCCGGCGCAGAACAAGCGCGATCAGGAATCCAATGGCGAAGAGGCCGAGCGCTACGCCGCCGGCAACGAAATACAAGGTCATGTGAATCCCCGGAACCAGCCGGACTATGTCCATAAAGCCCGGACGGAGCAACTCTTGCGGGAGTCTGCGCGCCCGTCGGTTCGGCGGCCGGCGGTGCCGGCGGCAGGCCCCCTGAGCGGACATCGCGAAGGTCCGCTATGGGGGGTTAGCGGACTCACACGCAGGCTAGAACGCGGTCCAAACTTCTGTTCCATCGAACTCAAACCGGAGACCGGTTGAGGCCCTGACCCCGGTAAGTGTCGGCCAGTGGAACGCGAAATCATGGATATAGACAGGTAATACGAAGTATCGCCGCCCTGTAACGTCGATGACGATTGTGCGTCTCTCAAAAAGCTTCGCCATCCAACTCGCTGCACAAAAGCGGGAGTCGGCAGAGAACGCGAAGATGCAGCCCCAAACATAACCAGGGAGCCTCGCCTCGCCCAAAGTCAACTCATGGAAGCTGTCGCCGTGAGGTGGCTCGCCGACATAACGGAGCGCAATCTCCTGCTGTTTGTCGGGGGAGACGAGCACGTAGTTGCCCATCCCGGCCCATCGGCCCTCACCATCCGCTGAGAACTCGATCCGCTTGTCCAACGGGGCAGGATCATCGGCGACAAGTAGTCTTGGCACCGCCCTCCTCTTGGGCTTGAACCATCCGAACATGAACTACCCCCAAAAAACCAAGCGGCACTGGAGCGAACTACCCGACGTCCGCTATGGGTCGATAGCGGACAGTCGGCTTTGGTGACAAAGCGGACCCTAGGCGACGGTCGACGTGGCTGGCTCTACGACCGGGTCCAAGGGGTCAGGTCCGAAGCGATTTGGACCTGCCGTGCCTCGCAGGAAGAACAACTCGATCATGCCCCATGCCATAAGCGGGGCGACTAAGAAGAGGCCCGTAATCAGAACGGGCAAAATGCGTTCATGGCTTGTGTCGACTAGGCGTGAGAGCACCGATACGAGGAGGGCGTGGGGGCCGAAGAAGGCGAGGAGCCACCAGCTCTCCCGGTTCCGATCGTGAAGGCGGCGCACAACACCGCCAAGCAGCAGCGTGAATGACAGAACGGCGAGCGGCAACAAGACAGCTCCGGCAATCAGCCTGATGCCTCCTGTAGATGCGAACGCAACCGCTTGGAACGGCAGCCCTAAAATGCCGACGAGGTAAAACAGGCCAATCGACCCATAGAGCGCCTTGCGCGACGCCCTGCCTCGCCAGCGAACCGTCGACCAAACAAACCGGATGAGCCGTTGCATCCTAAGATGAAATCACACCGGAGGGGCGTCCGCTATGGGTCGAAAGCGGACATCAGCCGGGCAGTGCCGAAGCGGCCTTCACGATTTCATCGGGCGGTTCGAAAAGACGCTTTGCCAGCACTCGCACTGTCGTTCCGTCGCCAAACTCAAAGACGACGAACTGTTCTTCCCACAATCGGTAGCGAGGCCGATTACGCTCAGACCGCACGCTCACCAACTCTGACCGTGGTCTGCGGAATCGATCAGAGACGATAACGTCTCCATCAACCCACACGGCACGGGCCCTGCCGCCGAAGGCTTTCCATAGCTCCTGGGCAGATAGAGCGAGTGCCAGCGGCGAAACCAGTGCAGTCCCTGCCCACCCGCGACCTAAGTCTGACACGTCGGGAAAGGCGGCGAGAATTACCCACGGCGCAGCCGCGACCACGATGAAAATCGCAGCCCACTTTGCGTGATAGATCGGATTGCGGTGGGCAATGATCAAGCGAGTTTCCTTCAACACCGACCATCTTCGCAGGTGCTCAAGAGTCCGCAATGGGTCGATAGCGGGCGGTCGGGTCTGGGTGAAATGCAGACGTTGCCCACAACCTCTTGCAGTGCGACCGTCGCAGTATGTTCGAGGCAAGTCCCAAAGCACGCGCCCACCGCCTCGTGAGGATTCTAGGCTGGCTGGCCCTTGCCGGGTTGCTGACGGGAGTCATCCTTGGCGCGGCGGGTTACCGGTCGGCGCGGTCCGAGCCGATCGTCCGGACGACAACGATTTCGGTTCCCGAGTGGCCCCACGGCGCTCCGCCGCTCCGCATCGCCCTGCTCAGCGACATTCACATGGGCGGGGCGGCGATGGACGTCCGACGACTAGACCGGATCGTTGATGCGGTGAACGCCCGGTCTCCCGACCTGGTGCTCATCGCCGGGGACTTCGTCTACGGGCACTCGCCAGAAGAGGGCCGTGCAGCAACGGCGCACCTGACGGCACCCCTATCGCGACTGAAGGCACCGTTGGGCGTCGTCGCGGTTCTGGGCAATCATGATCATTGGACTGACCCGGACGCGGTGCAGGAGGCGCTGGAGAGCGCCGGGGTCACCGTGCTGAAGAACACAGCGGCGGTGCGCGGACCTGCTGTGATTTTGGGCATCGATGACGCGTTCTCGGGTAACGATCAGATCGGCCTTACGATGAAGTCTGCCGAGATGCTGGCAGGTTTCCGGATCGCCCTGACGCATGCGCCAGATCTGGCATTCAGCTTGCCCACCGACGTCACTCTGGTGCTGGGAGGGCATTCCCATTGCGGGCAGTTGGTGCTGCCGCTGATTGGACCGGTGATCGAGCGGTCGCCGCTATTGAACAAGCCGCTCTATGATCCGCGATACCGCTGTGGTGTCGTCGACGGTGACGGGCAAACAGTCATCGTAACCGGCGGCCTAGGGGCAAGTGGCCCGCCGATGCGTATCGGAGCGCCGCCCGACTGGTGGTTCATAACGCTCGTGCCCCGCAAGCCCGGGTAAAGCAGTGGGGCACCAGTCATGAAGGGCGGTATTGTGTCCGCTAAGGGTCGACAGCGGACGCTTAAGCGTCCAGCCCGCACCCGCCGGGCCAGACGGTGAGCCTGGCCACCAGCCACCAGTCACCAGCCACCCTAGAGCGCGCCCAGTTCCAGGAACGCCTGCCCGGCGGCGAAGTCGCCGACCTCGAACACGGCGCGGGCCACGGTCTCGTCGCGGAACACGAACTCGATGGCGAAGGGTTCGCGCGGATCCAGCTGGTTGAGGGCCGCCGCTGCCGACGCCGGGAAGCGCCAGGCCTGGCCCTCGGTCTTGCCCGCGCTGAGCAGGCCCGGCTCGGCCTGGGCCATGCCCGACGACCAGATCACCCGTTGCAGTGCCGGGGGCGGCAGCTGACCGGCCCCGCCCAGCCATGCCCGTGGCGACTTGCCCGGATCGCGCATGACGACCCGCACCGCATAGGGGCGCGGGCGGCCGTAGAAGGACACCACCGCCGACAGGCTCTCGCCCTGCAGGCTGGTCGCATATCCGAAGGTCACGGGCGAGGCGCCGGTCATCGACGCCTGCATCAGCCGCCAGTTGGCGCTGCGATAGACGACCCGGTTGGCCTCCCAGCTCGCCCGCAGCCCGGGGAAGGTCATGCGCGGCATCCGCACCCAGCCGGCGAAGGCGTTCTCGACGCGGTTTTTCACCAGGCGCAGGTCGGCGTTGTCACAGGCCACCGTTCCGGCCCGCGCTCGCGCCCGCGCCTCGGCGTCATTCAGGGCCGTGGCCGCCACACCGCCGCGCAGGGCCGCGCCCCGCGCCTGTCGCTGGGCCGCCGTCAGGGCTGACCGCACCGGGGCCGTGAACAGGCCGCACTTCTGGTGCGCGGCCAGCACGAACGTCCGCTCGTAGAAGGTCTGGGACGCGTCAGCCCACGCCTGCATCGGCACAGCCGCCAGCATCAGGGCGGCGATTGCAGCTTTGGCGGTTCGCGTGTTCAGGCCTATCGTCATGAGACGGACCTTAGCCGTCAGGCGTTCCGGTCCGGTTTCCGAGCAGGGTTACCGAATTGCTTCTCTCGACAGACCTGTGGGTGTCCGCCCTTATCCGTCGGGCGGAACTCGGCGGGGCCTTCGCCACGGTCGCGCGCAAGGGCGACGCGCGCGCCGGGACGGTGATCGTCAAGGCCTTTGACACCTCCACCCGCCGCGCCCGGCTGTATAGCGAGGCCTTCGGCCCCGACGGTGAGCGCCTGTGGATGCAGCCCGTCGAAAGCGAGTTCGAGAGCGAGCTGGACGCCTATATCCAACGTCAGGCCGGCTACGATCCCGACATCTGGGTTGTGGAGATTGAGGACCGCGAGGGCCGGCATTTCATCACTGAAAAGGTCGCAAACGAAGTCTGAGCCATGCGCGCTCAAACTTTATAGGCAGCACACCCCGCCGCGCCCGTATGATGCGCGCCCGGTCTTTGACATCGTCCCGCCAACCTCGCCCGCCGCAGGGCCGCGTTTCAGTAGGAGTAAGAGTCTTCTCGGCCGCCCGGACTCCAACAGCAAAAATTTTTGGTCGGATCACACCAGCCGGTTAACGCCGCCGCCGCCGGTGCGAAAGACTTAACCGCGTTCGCGAACGGAACCGAAAGTGGCGGGGGCCTAGGGTCACATCAACGGGCCGATATGAGCCCGACGTGATGGTGGGTGCTCTCGATGCTGTTTCTGCTCAATGACGTGGTGTTCGATCTCGACGAGACCTGCCCGGTTTCGCCCGGCGACGCCCGGCGCTTTGAAAGCCTGGGCTTCGACTATGTCATGGAGCTGGGCTGCGAGCTGTTCGCCGAAGACCCGCTGCTGCATCAGAACGACCCGGTCCGTGCGCGCCGTCTGGCCTGGCTGATCCACGACCGCAGCCCGGAGGTGAACGCCGCCCTGTTCGCCGCCCCTGAATGCGATTGCGACCCGGCCCTGGTCGAGCCCCTGTTCTGCGCCCTGCCCGACCGCGTGATGCGCCAGCTGCACAGCCACGAACGCCAGGGCCGCCTCGACGCCGTCACCGCCGACCGCGCGGTCTGGAACCGCATGGCGGCTTAAGCCCGCACCTTTTTCTTCCTCCCTCTGTCGGCGCCCTTCATGCTGGGGCGTCGTGCCGAGGAAAGGGAGAGACGCCCGTGCTTTACGCCGTGCTTTGTTATGACCGCGAGGACGTCGTCGGTGCCTGGACCCAGGCCGAGGACGAGGCCGTCATGGTCCGCCTCGGCGCCGTTCAGGAAAAGCTGGCGGCCCAGGGGCGCATCGGCCCGGTGGCGCGCCTTCTGCCCACCACCGCCGCCACCACCATCCGCAAGGGCGACAAACCCGTGGTGCTGGACGGCCCCTTCGCCGAGACCAAGGAACAGCTGCTGGGCTTCTACATCGTCGACGCCGACGATCTGGATGGCGCCCTGGCCATCGCCCGCGACCTGGCCGCCGCCAGCGGATCTCCGGGCGCGTTCGAGCTGCGACCGCTGCGGATGTTCCATGACTGGAGCACGCTGAAGGAGCAGCAAACCGCGTGACCGATCTCGCCTGGATCGACGCCGCGCTCGTCGCCGCTCGCCCGCGGGCGGTCGGTGCCCTGTTGCGCTATTTCCGCGACCTCGATCTGGCCGAGGAGGCGTTTCAGGATGCCTGCCTGAAGGCCCTGCAGACCTGGCCGGACAAGGGCCCGCCGCGCGACCCGGCCGCCTGGCTGATCTTTGTGGGCCGCAACGTCGGCGTCGACGGCGTGCGCCGGCGGGGCAAGCAGACGGAACTGCCCGACGAGGAGAAGCTGTCTGACCTGGACGACGTCGAGGCGCCCATGGCCGAGCGGCTGGACAACGCCGACTACCGCGATGACGTGCTGAGGCTGCTGTTCACCTGCTGCCATCCGGACCTGCCGGCGACGCAGCAGATCGCCCTGGCCCTGCGGATCGTCTCGGGCCTGACGGTGCCGCAGATCGCGCGCGCCTTCCTGGTCGGCGAAAAGGCGATGGAGCAGCGCATCACCCGCGCCAAGGCGCGCGTCGCGGAGGCCGGGCTGCCGTTCGAAGCGCCGAACGCGGTCGAGCGGGCCGCGCGGCTGGGGCCTGTCGCGGCCATGATCTATCTGGTCTTCAATGAAGGCTACACCGCCCCCGACGGCCAGGGCGCGCGCGCAGGCCTGGCCGACGAGGCCATCCGTCTGGGTCGCCTGCTGCTGCGGCTGTTCCCGTCAGAGCCCGAGATCATGGGCCTGACCGCCCTGATGCTGCTGCAGCACTCGCGCACCGCCGCGCGGTTCAACGCCGAGGGCGGGTTGATCCTGCTGGACGATCAGGACCGCAGCCGCTGGGACCCCAGGCTGATCGCCGAAGGGTTGGCCCTGATCGACAAGGCCCTGCGCCACGCCCGACCCGGGCCATATCAGATCCAGGCCGCCATCGCCGCCCTGCACGCCCGGGCGGCCGACGCCGCCGCAACCGACTGGTCCGGCATCGAGCGGCTCTACGCCACGCTGGAAGCCATGAACCCCTCGCCCGTTATCAGCCTGAACCGCGCGGTCGCAGTGATGAAGGCGCGCGGGCCAGAAGAAGCGCTGGCCATGATCGAACCGCTCGCCGAGGCGCTGGACGGCTATTTCTATTTCTTCGGCCTGAAGGGTGCCCTTCTAAAGCAGCTGAACCGCCCGAAGGAGGCCCGCATCGCCTTTGATCAGGCCGTGGCGCTGGCCAACACCCCCGGCGAGGCCGCGCACATCCGCGACCAGATCGACAGCCTGTCGGCGTGACTTCCGGCCGCTGACAGGCTACCTGCCGCCGCCATGTCGAAGCTCACCCTTGAACAGGAGGCCCTGCGCCGCAGGACCTTCGCCATCATCGCGCACCCCGACGCGGGCAAGACGACCCTGACCGAGCATATCCTGCTGGCCGGTGGGGCCATTCGTGCGGCAGGGGCCGTGCGGGCGCGCGGCGAGAACCGGCGCACCCAGTCTGACTGGATGAAGATCGAAAAGGAGCGCGGCATCTCCGTCTCCGCCTCGGTCATGACCTTCGAGCACACCACGTCGGACGGCGTGGCCAAGATGTTCAACCTGCTCGACACCCCGGGCCACGAGGACTTCTCCGAAGACACCTATCGCACCCTGACCGCCGCCGACTGCGCCATCATGGTGCTGGACGCGGCCAAGGGCATCGAGCCCCAGACCCTGAAGCTGTTCGAGGTCTGCCGCCTGCGCGACATCCCGATCATCACCTTCATCAACAAGCTGGACCGCGAGGCCCAGGACCCCATGGCCCTGCTGGACGAGATCGCGTCCCGGCTGCAGCTCGACCCCGCTCCGATCTGGTGGCCGGCCGAGAGCGGCAACCGCCTGCGCGGCATGGTCGAGATGGGGACCGGCAAGTTCCAGCCGTTCGCCAAGAAGCCCGCCGGTTCGAAAGAGGATGTGCCCCACCCCGAGGCCCTGCCGCTGGCTGATGCCGCCCTCTATTTCGAGGAAGGCGAGCACGAAGCGCTGATGGAGGCGCAGGAGCTGGTCGAGGCCGGCTATCCGTCGTTCGATCGCCAGTCCTTCCTTGAAGGCCACATGACGCCCGTCCTGTGGGGCTCTGCCCTGCGCCACTTCGGCATCGACGAGCTGCTGGCCGCCATCGGCGAATGGGCGCCCGCGCCCAAGACCATGAAGGCGCGCAAGGAAGCCCCGCCCGAGACCCGCAACGCCCCCGCCCCCGTCGAGCTGACGGTCGAACCGGGCAACGCCGAGGTCACCGGCTTCGTCTTCAAGGTCCAGGCCAATATGGACCCCAACCACCGCGACCGCATCGCCATGTTCCGCATGGCGTCGGGCAGCTTCAAGCGCGGCATGAAGCTGAAGGTCCAGAACACCGGCAAGCAGCTGTCGGTCAACGCGCCGATCATGTTCTTCGCCAGCGACCGCGAACTGGCCGAGGACGCCTATGCCGGCGACGTCATCGGCATTCCGAACCACGGCGTCCTGCGCGTCGGCGACAGCCTGTCCGAGAGCGGCCTGATCCGCTTCGCCGGCCTGCCGAACTTCGCGCCGGAAATCCTGCAGCGCGTGCGGGTCAAGGACCCGCTGAAGGCCAAGCACCTGCGCAAGGCGCTGGACGGCCTGGCCGAGGAAGGCGTCACCCAGCTGTTCCGTCCCGAGATCGGCTCGGACTTCATCGTCGGTGCCGTCGGCCAGCTGCAGTTCGAAGTCATGGCCGACCGCCTGGGCGAGGAATACGGCCTGGACGTCATCTTCGAGCCGTCGCCCTACGCCGAGGCCCGCTGGATCGGCGGTGCAAAGGCTGACGTCGAGGACTTCATGGGCAAATACCGCCCCCAGATGGCCCGCGACATCGATGACGACCCCGTCTTCCTGGCCAAGTCGAGCTGGGAAACCGGCTACGTCGGCGAACGCTTCCCCGCCATCGCCTTCACGAAGACGAAGGAGCGGGGTTAGGGCACCGCGCGGCCTTCCTCGAACCACTGGAATATCTGGTCCACGGTCACCGTCTCGGGACCTTCAAGGCGCAGGGCCGTAGGGATGTCCGACAGCCGCACCTGGCCATCAGCGGACACCCGGATGGGCCGGTGCGGGCCGTTGTACACGCTTGGGGGTGCCAGATAGGTCCGCCAGTCCTGCGGGACGGCTTCGAGCCAACCGGGAAACTCGGCCTCGACCCAGCCGAGGTCGGGCGTTTCGCGCGGCGCTTCGGGCCGGTCCAGGCTCAGGATAAGCACGGACTCTCCGCGCGCCGGGCACTGTTCACCGCGCTGTGCGAAATAGTCGGGCAGGTCGTTGAAATTGAAGGTTCGCGCCCCCGGCGGGCCATGTTCGTACCAGACATCGGGATCGTCGCTGCCTCCCACCGACCACTGGCTATCAAGGATGAACGATGCATCGCCGCGCTGGACCGTCAGGACACCGTGTTCGCCTTCAGAACTTGGCCCTGTCACGCGGCACTGATCCACCCGCGTCTGCACCAGACCGGTCGCCTTGCTGAAGAAGGCATCGACTGGATAGCTTTCCCGGATGTCGCGCGCGCCTTCGTCCCGTCGGGCGCGCAAACGCGTCAGCAGCACGTCATCGTCATAAGCGACGGGCTCCAGCGCAAGTACACTGCCGTCCGCGTCCCGGAAAACCAGATACTGCAGCGAGGGATCCAGAGTCGGATCACCGCCGCAAGAATTCGTCCGGTCGTTTCGAAACTCCGAAGCGCCCCGGTCCCAGAAATCCACCGCCTTGTGCCGCCCTGCGGCGACTGCCTTTTCATTCAGCCGGACCAGCACTTCGAGAAAGATGCTGGTTTCACGCAGATCGCTGAAAGCGTGCCATAACGGCTGCGACCATTCGCCGTCATAGAAGTACGGGCGGCGCAGTATCGCGAGTGAGAAGCGGTCGGGAGACTCGCCCTTCAGGCGCTCGATGACCAGGGCCGCGTCGGGCTGCCGCCAAGGTGTCGATCCACCGTAATCGCACTGCTCAGACCAGGTTCCGGCGAGTCCGGCTTCCGGCAACTGATCATCGTCGACCCATGTGTCGAACTGGCGAGGGCATTGCCGTGGCCCGCGTGGCTCCACGGACACCCAGTCGATGGTCGCCGCCTCGTTCACGAGTTGGCTGACGTTGGGTTCGAAATAGCTCTCGTACAAGTTCCAATTCGACATGCTGCACGACAGCGCTGGCGTGGCCACGCTGGCGAACGCAAAAACCGTCATTGTGGCCAGACGCATGTTCGGGCTCCCCTTGATCGAACCCTGAACGGGGATTGTGACGCTGTCGAGATGACCAGTTTCCGGAAGCCGCCAGAGCGAAATCCGGGCGCAGGCGGACGCCGACCAGAACCGCGCCCGGGCGCGGGCCGCGCGTGAACTGGCCGCTGGCGACGCCGCCGCCCCGGGCCGCTCTGGAACCTTGCCTGCAACAGACTCCGAACCTCGGTTAGCGACCGAACCGCCGCCGCGGCGCTGCGTTTGCGTGTATCGGCCCGGGATCGCGTTTGCGGTCCCGAACCGGGACGGTTGGAGCGCGCGTCACATGTTCGAGTTCGGCAAGGACTTGAGGAAACTCTTCGCCCAGGCACGCGAAAGCGATGACCTCGGCTGGGTCGAGCTGATCGGCGTCGAACTCTTGAAGGGCGAGGCCGCGCGGCAGTCGACGGATGCCGGGCGCGTTTCCTGCCCCCGCCCCTTCGCCGCCTGGATGCGCACCTCGGCCCTGTGGCGCGAACACGCAAGGCGTACGGGCGTCGGTTCTAGCCTTGAGCGCGCATCCAACGCCTGCGCCGACGCCACCAAGGCCGCCCGCACTGCCGCCGACCACGCCCACGCCGCCGTCGAGCGCGCGGAGATCGCGCTGCTACGCTTCGACCTGTGCGGCGGACTGGAACATCTGGCCGAGGCCGAGGCCGTCATCGCCGAGGCCAAGGGCCCGACCCGCACGGCGGCCAGCGCCCACGCCCGCCTGCGGGCACGCCAGGCGCGGCTGACCGACAAGCAAGGTGCCCTGCTGGACGCCGCCGCCCTGATGGACGCGGCCTTGCATGATCTGGGCAATGCGCCCTCGCCCGCCCGCGACGAGCTGCGGCTGGAGCGGGCCATGCTGGGGCTTGAGGCCGGGGTGACCCGCCGTGACGCGCGCCTGCTGGATCAGGCCGGGCGGGATCTGAAAATTCTCGTCGAGGGTGCCGCGCCGGACGAACGGCCTCTGACCCGCGCTCGTGCCTTGGCCCTGTGCGGCTCAGGCCTGAGGGCGCTGGGGGCGCTCGCCAACGACGTGACGGCGATGGAACAGGGCGCGGCCATGTTCGATGCCGCCGCGGACCAGTTCACCCCCGATCACAGCCCGCTGGACTGGGTTGCGGTGCAGGTGCTGCGCATCGACGAGCAGCCGCCGGTTGCGGTTCTGTCCCAGGCCCAGGCGCTGAGCGCCGGCGGGGGGCTGGTGCTGGGCGCGCTCGCCCGCGAATGCCGTTTCGCCCGCGAGGCGGCGCTGGCGGAGAACAACGGCGATGTGCAGCGGCTGGATACGCTGGATGCGGCCCTGAGGAAGCGTCTGGCCAAACCCGCCGCGTCCGACGGCCCTCTGGACTGGGCCGCCGACCAGATCGGTCTGGCCCATGTGGCTCTGGCCCGCGAGCGGCTGACCGGATCCAAGCCCGCCGCCATCGGCATGATGCTGGTGGAGGCGGCTGCGACGGCGCGCGAGCTGGGGGTCGGCGTGCTGGCCGCCCGCGCGGACCGCCTAGCCGCCTAAAGCCACGAACGGTCCGTTGAGGAAGCGCGGCTTGCCGTAGCCGAGCGGCTGACCATCCTCGCCCAACACCCGGCCGCCGGCCGCCTCAAGGACCGCCTGTCCCGCCGCCGTGTCCCATTCCGAGGTCGGGCCGGTGCGGGGATAGGCGTCGAAGCGCCCCTCGGCGATCAGGCAGAATTTCAGCGACGAATCCATGCCCTGCCACAGGGCGCAGCCATGGCGGGCGATCAGGCGGGCAGCCTCGTCATCCTTGACGCTGTGACTCAACAAGGCGTGGGCAACGTCCGGACGCGGGCGCACGCTGACAGGCCGCCAGGCCTCACCGAAACGGCGGCGAAGGGCGACGGTCTTGCCGTCCTGCAGGCCCGAAGCCCAGGTCACGCCCGTCGCCGGTGCCGTCACAACGCCCGCCACCGGTTTGCCGTCATGCATCAGGGCAATGTTGACCGTGAAGGCCTCGCCGCCGCGCACGAACCCCTTGGTGCCGTCCAGCGGATCGATCAGCCAGAACCAGTCCTCGGCGGCCGCGGGCGCGCCGTCGGCGGCAACAGCCTCTTCCGCCACGGTCTGTACGCCGGGATAAAGGGCTTCCAGCCGGCTCAGGATCAGGGCCTCCGCTTCCTGGTCCGCCAGGGTCACGGGGCTGTCGTCGGCCTTGGTCTGCACCTGCGTCGCCGCAGCCCGCCAGTAGGGCAGGATCACGCGGGCGGCGTCTTCGGCGATCTCGGCGAGGATGTCGGTCAGGGCGCCCGACGTCAGGGCTGCCTTCAGGGTTTTGCTCATGGCGGCGCAGATAGACCATTCGCGCGGTTTCCCGAACCGGCAAATCACGTCAGCCTCGCGCAAGTTTTCGAATAACGCCTGCCGCAAGCGAGCCATGACCCTCAGCGCCGTATCCGACCGCCCTGCCGTCGACCTGCCCGTGGATGGCCAGGAGCTGGCCACCTACATCGCGGCCAAGCTGTGCCATGACTTCATCAGCCCGGCAGGGGCCATCGTCTCCGGCCTGGATCTGATCAAGGATCCTTCGGCCCAGGACATGCGCGACGACGCCATGGGCCTGATCGACCAGAGCGCCCGCAAACTGGTGGCGCTGGTGCATTTCGCTCGTGTGGCCTTCGGTGCCGCGACGACCAGCGAACGATTTTCTGGAACAGAGCTTCAGGGGCTCGTCGCCGGCATGACCGAGGGTGGCCGCGCGACCGTCGACTGGCAGGTGACCGAGGAGGGTTTCGGCAAGCCGGCGGCCCGCGCCCTGGTCAATCTGGCCTATCTGACCGCCGGTGCCCTGCCGATGGGCGGGGTGGCGACCATCACCGCCCGGCGCGAGGGTGCGGAGCTGTGGATTGAAGGCGTGGCCGAGGGCGGGCGCGCCCGGCTGAAGCCCGAGGCCGTCACCGGCCTGTCGGGTGCCCGACTGACCGAGGGCCTGCCCGGCCAATGGATCCAGCCCTACTGGCTGTGGCTGACCGTGGCCCAGGCCGGCGGAACGCTGAATGTAACGACTGAAGAGGGGCGGGTCGTGCTGTCCGCGCGGATGCCCGCCTGACCGTTAGCCGTGTTGCTTAAGGGGCTTTCCCAACGCCTCGTTAACCGGCTGGCGGTGATCATAAGACGAACGCGAGCGGGGGCCGCGTCAACGAGGTCCGGCTTTGAATCCAAGAACCTGTCTGATCGTCGACGACAGCCGGATCATCCGGA
Organism: Brevundimonas sp.; assembly: GCA_046294385.1. GTDB lineage: Bacteria > Pseudomonadota > Alphaproteobacteria > Caulobacterales > Caulobacteraceae > Brevundimonas. The sequence continues at coordinate 162,816 of JBKBJW010000001.1, forward strand.
AGGTCGCCCGCCGCATCGTCGAGTCCCTCGGATTCGAGGTCGATGAAGCCGCGGACGGTGCCGATGCGCTCGCCTTCTGTGCCGCAACCATGCCCGAGGTCGTGCTGCTGGACTGGAACATGCCGGTGATGGACGGTCTGACCTTCCTGCGCCGCCTGCGGTCGCTGCCGGGCGGCGCGTCGCCGAAGGTGCTGTTCTGCACCATCGAGACCCGCGCTGAGCGCATTGCCGAGGCCCTGTCCGCCGGTGCCGACGACTATGTGATGAAGCCGTTCGACGGCGAGATCCTGCAGTCGAAATTCGCCGAAGTGGGAGCCGTCTGACGCGCCCATGACCCCCGAGGATTTCGAACGTCTGCAAGCCCTGATGGCCTCGCGCGCCGGCTACCGCCTGGCGCGTGACCGCGTGCAGCTGGCCAATCACCGTTTGGGTCCGGTGGCCCGGCGCGAAGGCTTCGACACGGTCGAAGACCTGCTCGGCGCCTTGTGGTCAAAGCCCGTCGCCTCCCAGGCCTGGGCCGTTATCGAGGCTCTGCTGAACCCCGAGACCTGGTTCCGGCGCGAGCCCGCGACATTCAACGTCTTCGCCCGTGAACTTTTGCCCGCTCTCTCCCAGGCCCGGGCCGGCCAGCCGATCCGCATCTGGTCCGCCGGCTGTTCGACAGGCCAGGAAGCCTGGTCGCTGGCCATCGGCGCGCGCGAGTGCGGGGCCGACGTCGAAATCCTCGCCACCGACCTGAACGCCCGCGCGCTGGATAAGGCCCGGGCCGGTGCCTACACCGGCTTCGAGATCCAGCGCGGCCTGTCGGCGCGGGTCATGCTCAATTGGTTCGATCAGGTCGAGGACCAGTGGGTCGCCAATCCGGCATTGCGCGGCACCGTCCGCTTCGAGCGCGCCAACCTGCTGGAAGAGCCGGCCGATCCGGCGAAATTCGACGTCATCTTCTGTCGCCACGTGCTTTGCGACATGGATGCCGGCAAGCGCGCCGCCGTGATCGACATCCTCGAACGCCGTCTGGTGGATGACGGCTGCCTGTTCCTCGGCGGCGATGAGCGGCTGGAAGGCGACACGATGGCCTTCCGCCCCGTCAGCGGCCGCAAGGGCCTGTATGTGAAGGCGCCGTCGATGCTGCGCCGGGCCGCCTGATACCCCTTACCTTCAGCTCGAACCCCGCCTAGGCTCACTTCCTCATTCGGAGGGGTTCGATGATGCGTCTCGGCTGGCTGTTCGGCGCCCTGGTCGCCGCCTTCGCTCTCGCCGTCTGGGCCTGCCAGTCGCCGGCACCGGTCCCGGCCTCGGCGCCTGCCTCGGAATTTTCCGCCATGCGCGCCATGGCTGATGTACGCGAGATCGCACAGCGGCCCCACCCCGTCGGCTCGGCCGACCACACACGGGTCGAGGCTTGGCTGTACGGCCGGATGACAGAGCTGAGCCTCGCTCCCCAGGTCCAGACCGGCCCGCTGGCACCCGACTCGGTCAAGCGGCTGGAGCGCTGGGGGCTTCCCGCGGGGCCTGAGATCGAGGTTCGCAACCTTGTCGGCATCTTCCCGGGCCGCGATCCCGCCCTGCCCGCCGTTCTGGTCATGGCCCACTACGATTCCTCGGCGAAATCGCCCGGCGCGGCCGATGACGGGGCGGGGGTGGCTTCGGTGCTCGAGGCGGTGCGGGCCCTGAAGGCTCGGGGTCCGCTGGACCGCGACCTGATCGTCCTGATGACCGACGGCGAGGAGCTGGGTCTCGACGGGGCCCGTGTCTTCTTCAGCGACCATCCGTGGCGCGAGCGCGTCGGGGCTGTGGTCAACCTCGAGGCCCGGGGCGGTGGCGGCCGCGCCATGATGTTCGAGACCGGCCAGGGCAACGCCGAGACCATCGGACTGTTCGCCCGCGCGGCACCGCATGTGACCGGAGGGGTCACGTCCAATGCCCTGGCGGTCTTCGTCTATGAGTTGATGCCCAACGGCACCGATTTCACCATCAACAAGGATCGAGGCATCGGTGGGCTGAACTTCGCCTTCATCGGTCGCCCGGACCAGTATCACGCCGCCGCCTCGACCCCCGAAGCGCTTGATGTCGGCAGCGTCCAGCATCTCGGGTCCCAGGCGCTGGAAAGCCTCGACGCCATGACCCACGCTCGCGTTCTGCCGCAAGCCGGCGGTGACGCCGTCTATTCGGACCTGTTCGGCCTCGTGATCCTCAGCCACTCGCCCGCGATGGGCTGGCTACTGCTGGCGTTTGCCCTCGGTCTCACGGGCTTCGCCGGTTGGCGTGCACTGACGCATGCGGAGCTGGAGCTGAAGGATGTCGGACGCGGCGCGGTCGACGGGGTGTGGTTCCTGACGGCAGGCTTCGTCCTGACCCACGCCGTGCGGCTGCTGGCCGGACCGATCATGTCGCGGCCGCAGAGCCCGTCGACCTACTACGACCTGTTGGAGCGGATGCCGTGGATGGAGGCGGCGACGGCCCTGACGGTGTTGGCGCTGGTGCTGGCGCTGCTGGCCGGGCGAGGGCGCACGGATCGCCGGATCATGGCTGGGCTGATGACTCTGGCGACCCTCGCCGTGGCTGTGTTCGAGGGCCTGAACATCATCGTCCTCGGCGCCGGCGTGATTGCGACCGGGCTGTCGTTCTTCCCTCATCTGGCGTCGCGCTCGACCTGGGGCGGATGGCTGGGGCTGATCGGCCTGGTCCTGCTGTTCGGTTTCGGCGCACAGGTCTTCGCACCCACGACCGCTTTCCTGTTCCTTTGGCCCGCCCTGCTGGCGGCGGGGGTCGCCGCCTCGGCCTCCTGGTTCGACCCCGGCCTGACCCGCCCCCAATCCCTCGCGCCGGCGGCCGTCGCTGCGGCGCTTGGCACCGGCTGGCTGATGAGCCTCGCCCATCCCGTCTTCCTCGGTATCGGCATGGACCTGCCTGGCGTCCTGGCCCTGCTGGGCCTGATCGGGCTGATCTTCATCCGCCCGCTATCCCCTGAGACCCGCATGGCGCGGCCCCTGATGATCGCCGCCGTTGTGGGGCTTCTGGCCGCAGCGGGGTTGTCGGGATACGCGCAAGTCGCCGAGCCGCCCGCCGCCGAGTGACGTCAGAATCGGTCGCACCACCATGAATGTTCCGTACATGTTCACGAGAACAACTTGTGAACCGGAACAAACCATGCACATATTCCGGCTCACAGGGAGCGGGTCACGGCCATTCACGGCCTAAGGCGGGCCTCTCCCCCGGATACCAATGGGAATCATGGCAAGGGAGAGTGGCAAGGTGGCATCTCAGGCGAATTTGAAATTGGTCAGCAGGGACGACGGCGACAAGCAACGCGCGCTGGAGGCGGCGATCGCCCAGATCGACCGCGCCTTCGGCAAGGGCTCAGTGATGAAGCTGGGCAAGGGCGGGGTCGCCGATGTGATCCCCTCGGTCTCGACCGGCTCGCTGGGTCTCGACATGGCACTCGGCATCGGCGGCCTGCCGCGCGGGCGGGTGATCGAGGTGTTCGGCCCCGAATCCTCGGGCAAGACGACCCTGGCTCTGCACACCGTGGCGGAAATCCAGAAGTCGGGCGGCACAGCCGCCTTTGTCGACGCCGAACACGCGCTCGACCCGGGCTATGCCCAGAAGCTGGGCGTCAACCTGGATGACCTGCTGGTGTCGCAGCCCGACACGGGCGAGCAGGCGCTGGAGATCGTCGACACCCTGGTGCGCTCCGGCGCCGTGGACATCGTGGTGGTCGACTCCGTCGCGGCGCTTACGCCCCGCGCGGAAATCGAGGGCGAGATGGGCGACAGCCTGCCGGGCCTGCAGGCCCGCCTGATGAGCCAGGCGCTGCGCAAGCTGACCGGCTCGATCAACAAGTCGCAGTGCATCGTGCTGTTCATCAACCAGATCCGACACAAGATCGGCGTCATGTACGGCTCGCCGGAAACGACGACCGGCGGCAATGCGCTGAAGTTCTACGCCTCTGTCCGCCTCGACATCCGCCGCACCGGCGCGATCAAGGACCGCGATGAAGTCGTCGGCAACACCACCCGCGTGAAGGTGGTCAAGAACAAGGTCGCCCCGCCGTTCCGCGAGGTCATCTTCGACATCATGTACGGCGAGGGCATCTCCAAGCTGGGCGAGATCATCGATCTGGGCGTCAAGGCCGGGGTGATCGAGAAGTCGGGCAGTTGGTTCTCCTATGACAGCCAGCGCATCGGCCAGGGCCGCGAGAACGTGCGCGCCTTCCTCAAGGCCAACCCGGACATGGCGGACTCCATCGAAAAGGCCGTCCGCGCCTCGACCAACAAGATCGCTGAGGAACTGCTGGGCGCGCCCGAACCTGACGAAGGCCAGGACCTCGAGGGCTAGGACTAAATCCTCCCCCATCGGGGGAGGTGGCGCGGCGCAGATATGCGTCGCGACGGAGGGGGCCGGCCTCATACGCCGGTGCCTGCCTTAAGCCCCCTCCACCACTGCGTGGTTCCCCTCCCCCATGGGGGAGGATCCAGACTTCTCCGGCCGGGTCCTGCGACCCGCCGCCGACCCCGCCGGGCCGGGCCGGACGGAGCGGCCGCTCGATCCTCACGGATCGGGCGGCCTTTTTTCGTTCAGCGCAGCCTGCGGACCAGGCCGGGGCGGATACGCAGGAAGGCGACATAGAGCCGCTCCAGCAGCGACAGCACCGTATCGTTCCGCGCCGCCAGCCCCAGGGGCCGCAACAGAGGGATCGCCCGCCACATGGCGGCGAAGGCGGCAGCGCCTGACAACATCACACCCGCCTCACGCGCATGGAACCGTGCCAGCAGCTCGGCCCGGTCGATGGGGCAGAAGCCGTCCCCGCTCGCGACGTCGATGAAGGTGATGGCACCACGCCGGTCCAGTCTGCGCATCAGGGCAATCTCGCGCCGACACAGGGGGCAGTCACCGTCAAACCAGACTTCGATATCAGACATGATGTCCTTCTACAGTTGACCGGTCACAGACGCCCGCTTCGAAACCTCCTTGCGGCGATCGGTCCCGCCGGCGCCGGCGCCCCCAACCGCGCCGGCACCTCGCCCCTGATGCAAAGGCGACAAAACCCCTATATGACCGCCCTTCCTCCCTTGGCCGCCCTCGCCTGAAGACGAACCGTCATGTCCAGCCTGAAGCAGATCCGCAGCACCTTCCTCGACTATTTCGCGGCCGACGGGCACGCCAAGGTCCACTCGGCCCCGCTGGTGCCGCAGAACGACCCGACCCTGCTGTTCGTCAATGCCGGCATGGTGCCGTTCAAGGACTACTTCACCGGCGCCGCCACGCCCCCCTATCCGCGCGCGACCTCGAGCCAGAAGTGCGTCCGCGCGGGCGGCAAGCACAACGATCTCGACAACGTCGGCTACACCGCGCGCCACCTGACCTTCTTCGAAATGCTGGGGAATTTCAGCTTCGGTGACTACTTCAAGGACCACGCGATCGACGCGGCCTGGACGCTGGTGACGAAGGACTTCGGCCTCGACCCGAAACGCCTGCTGGTCACCGTCTACGCCGATGATCAGGAGGCCTTCGACATCTGGAAGAAGGTCACGGGCTTCTCCGACGACAAGATCATCCGCATCGCCACCAGCGATAACTTCTGGGCCATGGGCGACAACGGCCCGTGCGGCCCCTGCACCGAGATTTTCTGGGACTATGGCGATCACGTCCCCGGCGGCCCTCCGGGTTCGCCCGACGAGGACGGCGACCGGTATGTGGAGATCTGGAACAACGTCTTCATGCAGTTCGAGAAGGAGAACGACGAGATCGTCCGTTCCCTTCCGAAGCCGTCGGTCGACACCGGCATGGGGCTGGAGCGGATCGCGAGCGTGCTTCAGGGCAAGAACTCGGTGTTCGACACCGACCTGTTCCAGACCCTGATCGCGGCCAGCGCCGACGCGACCTCGACCGATCCGAACGGCGACATGGCGGCCAGCCACCGGGTCATCGCCGACCACCTGCGCTCGTCGTCCTTCCTGATCGCGGACGGGGTCACGCCCTCGAACGAGGGCCGCGGCTATGTGCTGCGCCGGATCATGCGCCGGGCCATGCGCCACGCCCACCTTCTGGGCGCCGCCGATCCGCTGATGCACCGGCTGGTGCCGACGCTGGTGGACGAGATGGGCGAGGCCTTCCCCGAGCTGAAGCGCGCCCAGGCCTTCGTCGAGGACACCCTCAAGCAGGAGGAGCTCCGCTTCCGCACCACCCTGTCGAAGGGCATGACCCTGTTCGACACGGCGGTTCAGGGCTTCAGGCCCGGCGACATGCTGGACGGCCAGACCGCCTTCACCCTGTCCGACACCTACGGCTTCCCGCTGGACCTGACCCAAGACGAGGCGCGCCGGCGGGGCTATTCCGTCAACGTCGCCGGGTTCGAGGACGCGATGGCGCAACAGCGCGAACGCAGCCGCGAACACTGGAAGGGATCAGGCCAGACCGCCTCGACCAGCGATTGGCTGGCCCTGCGCGAAAAGCACGGCGCGACCGCCTTCACCGGCTATGACGCCGTCGAGGGGACCGGCAAGGTCCTGGCGATCATGGTCGAGGCCAAGCCCGCCGAGCGCGCCGAAGCCGGCCAGTTCGCCGAGCTCCTGTTCGACCGCACACCCTTCTACGGCGAGGGCGGCGGGCAGGCCGGCGACAAGGGCGAGATCACGTGGTCGGGCGGTTCCGCCACCGTGCTGGACGTTCAGCGCATGGCCGGCGACCTCTATGCCCACAAGGTCGAGATCACCTCAGGCGCGCTCAGCGTCGGCGATGAGGCCGGCCTGACGGTGTCGGCCGCCGCGCGCCGCACGACCCGCGCCAACCACTCGGCCGCGCACCTGCTGCACAAGGCCCTGTCGAATGTGCTCGGCGCCCACGTGGCGCAGAAGGGCCAGATGGTCGACGCCGAACGCCTGCGCTTCGACTTCAGCCACAACGCCCCCGTCACCGAGGACGAACTGGCGCAGATGGAGGCTGAGGTGAACGCGGTCATCCGCCAGAACCTGCCCGCCGAGACGAAGATGATGGCCCCGCAGGAAGCCATCGAGGCCGGCGCCGTCGCCCTGTTCGGCGAGAAATACGGCGACGAGGTCCGCGTGCTGACGCTGGGCCGCGCGCTGGATGGGGATGGCCCCTATTCGGTCGAGCTGTGCGGCGGCACCCACGTGGCCCGTACCGGCGACATCGCCCTGTTCAAGATCGTGTCCGAAGGCGGTATCGCCTCCGGCGTGCGCCGCATCGAGGCCCTGACCGGCGAGGCCGCGCGCCTTTACATCGAAGGCCAGGCCGGGGTCGCCCGCCGCCTCGCCCAGGGCTTCAAGATCCAGCCCGGCGACGTGCCGGCGCGGGTCGAGGCCCTGACTACGTCCGTCAAGTCGCTGGAGAAGCAGGTCGCCGATCTGAAGAAGCAGCTGGCGCTCGGCGGCGGTTCGGGCGCGAGCGCGGCACCGGAAGAGATCAATGGCGTCAAGCTGATCGCCCGCGTTCTGGACGGCGTCGACGGCAAGGGCCTGCGCGGCGTGGCCGAGGACTTCCGCAAACAGGTCGGCACGGGCGTCGTCGCCCTGATCGGCGTAACGGACGGCAAGGCCGCCGTGACCGTGGCCGTGACCAGCGACCTGACCGGCACCGTCAACGCCGCGGACCTGGCGCGCGCAGCCGTCATCGCCATGGGCGGCCAGGGTGCGGGCGGCAAGCCTGACTTCGCCCAGGGCGGCGCGCCGGACGGGTCACAGGCCGAAGCGGGGCTGGCGGCGGTGCGGGCTGCTCTGGCCTAGTTGGCCGCCTGCCCCGGTTCGCGGTCGGGGTTGATGTCCACGCCGGACAGCTTCCAGCCGAAGAGGCCCTTGCGCGTCATCAGCAGGGTCAGCTTCTGCTCCGGGTCGTCCGCCTGGGTGAGCGTGACAGTGAAGGTGTTGAGGTCGCGGAAGCCGTAGCTCTGCTTGACTTCGTCACCTGCGGCGGCGGCATCAGCGGCGGGCTCGCGATTACGCAGACGGCGGGTCGGGTCGGGCGTCTCGCCGGTCTTGACCAGCTCGGCGATGACTTCCGGCGTGATCAAGAGATCCACAGCGCCGTTCACCAGCCCGGGGGCCAGGATCATGCCCAGACCCGACAGTGCCGTGTCGCCCAGCCGATTGTCCATGCGCAGCTTCGCGACCATCTCGTCGCGCAGTTCGTCCTTCAGGCTGGAACGGAAGGCAGGGAAGTCCACCAGCCGGCGCAGCGCGGCCTCGTCTCCGGCTTTCGCCGCCTCGGTCAGGTCGCGCGCGGCCAGCACCGGGGTGCCGAAATACGCAGCCGCGAAGCCGACCACGGCGACGCCGATAAGGGTGGGAATCAGTTTCATCGGCGGTTCCTCCGGGTCTTTGAACGCCCGCTAATGGCTACGGTTGCTGTGAGTCGCCTCGATGACGTCAGGGTTTCTCGCCCTGGTCGTTTTTCGGGGGCGCGACAGGTGCTGTGCCGTCAGGCAGGCCGATGTGGACCAGCTTCCATTCGAACGGTCCCTTGCGCTCGAAGGTGAAGACCGTGTCGGACCCGCCCTCGTCCGCCACCGACATCCGGGCACGGTTCATGCCCCAGTAAACCGGGTGCGGGATTGGCGCACCGGTCGCGGCCTCGGCTTCAGGCTGGGCCGCATAGCGGCCCTGGCCCTTGGTCAGGGCGGCGATGGCTGCGGGGGTCAGGTAGGTGTCCACGTCCGGCCCGGCGGGGGCGGTGCGCGCCTCGATCTCGCGCCGGACGGCACCGATGGGGTCCTCGATGAAGGACGGCGCCGGGGCCATGGCCGCCGGATTGCCCGACATCTGGGGCCGCAGCGACTGGCGCACGGCGGCGAAGTCGATCAGGCGCGACAGACCCGCCACGTCATTGGCCTCGGCCGCCGACCGGATGCCGAAAAAGGCCACGGCCGGTGCCGCGAAGAAGCTGACCACAGCGCCGATAACCGCCAGCATGATCAGATTGCCCAGGAAGCCGCCCGCGCCGCCGCCCTTGCGCTTCTTCTTCGCCCATACAGGCTGATGGACTTGATCTTCGGACAAAGCGAAATCCCCTCGTAGTCGGGCCCCATGAATGCACGAACGCCGCGACACGACAACGACGCCCGCGCCACACACGGATATCGATCTGTTCTGCCGGAGACCCGGGTTGAGGAACCCGACGCGAATCGCCACCTTCTACGCATCATGTCCGACCGCCCAACAGGTCAGGCCCCGTCGCGCGTCGTCGCGGTGCTGGGGCCCACCAACACCGGCAAGACCCACCTGGCGGTCGAGCGGATGCTGGGCCACGCCTCGGGGATGATCGGCCTGCCGCTGAGGCTGCTGGCGCGCGAAATCTACGACCGCATCGTCAAACGGCGGGGCGCAAACGCCGTGGCCCTGGTCACGGGCGAAGAGAAGATCATCCCTGCCCGCCCCCATTTCTGGGTCTGCACCGTCGAGGCCATGCCGCTCGAGCGGACGGTCGAGTTCCTGGCCATCGACGAGATCCAGCTGGTCGCGGACCCGGAGCGCGGCCACGTCTTCACCCAGCGGCTTCTGCACGCACGCGGCCGGCTGGAGACCATGTTCCTGGGGGCCGGCACGGTCGCGCCGCTGGTCCGGTCGCTGATCCCCGACGTGGAGATCGTCACCCGCCCCCGCCTGTCGCAGCTGACCTATGCGGGATCCAAGAAGCTGACCCGCCTGCCCCGGCGCAGCGCCATCGTCGCCTTCTCAACGGATCAGGTCTACGCCATCGCCGAGCTGATCCGGCGCCAGCGCGGCGGGGCGGCTGTGGTGATGGGCAGCCTGTCGCCCCGCACCCGCAACGCCCAGGTCGAGCTGTTCCAGTCCGGCGAGGTCGACTTCCTGGTCGCCACCGACGCCATCGGCATGGGGCTGAACATGGACGTCGACCATGTGGCCTTCGCCGGCCTGAGAAAGTTCGACGGCCGCCGCACCCGCTGGCTGCACGCCCACGAGATCGGCCAGATCGCAGGCCGCGCGGGCCGGCACATGCGCGACGGCACGTTCGGCGTCACCGGCGAGGCCGAGGATCTGGACGCCGATCTGGTCGAACAGGTGGTCGAGCATCGCTTCGATCCGGTGGAGGGGGCGGAGTGGCGCAATGCGCGGCTGGACTTCGACACCCTTCCGGACCTGTTGCGGTCGCTGACGGTCACGCCGGGGGTGCATGGCCTGAAACTGACCGGCCAGGCGCTGGACGAGACCCTGTTGCGCCGGGCGATGAAGGACGAGGACGTGCAACGCATCGCCCGCTCGCGCGGCGCCCTGATGCGGCTGTGGGAGGCCTGCCAGCTGCCGGACTTCCAGAAGACGACGCTGGACGAGCATGCGCGACTGGCCAAGGAGATCTTCCACGCCCTGACCGGCAAGGGCGGGCGGCTGGGCGAGGACTGGGTCGCGCCGCGCTTCGCCGACCTTGACCGCACCGACGGCCAGATCGACCAGCTGTCGGCGCGGCTCAGCGGGGTGCGGACGCTGGCCTATATCGCCAACCGGCCCGACTGGCTGCATGGAGCGCAAGCCTGGCGCGACCGGACGCGCGAGCTGGAGGTGCGGCTGTCCGACGTGCTGCACGAAAGGCTGACCGCCCGCTTCGTCGACCGTCGCACAACCGCCCTGATGCGGGCCCTGAACGTCACCGAGGACGCCAGCGCCATGGTCGAGGCCGAAGGCGCGGTCGTGGTCGAGGGCCATGTGGTCGGCCGCCTCGACGGCGTGGTGTTCCAGCCGGACAAGGGATCGTCGGCGCTCGAGGACCGGGCGCTGCGCACCGCTGCGAAACAGGCCGTCGCGCCTGAGATCGCGCGGCGACTGGGCCGGCTGGCGGCGGACGGGGACGAGGCGTTCGGCGTCACGCCCGCCGGCGACGTCCTGTGGCGCGGGGCCCTCGCGGGCAAGGTCATGGCACCCGGCGATCCGTTCGCACCCCGGGTGCGGCTGCTGGGCGAGCTGGGGCCGCAAGCCGCGCGCGACCGGGCTCAGGGGCGGCTGGAGGCCTGGCTGGCGGCAGAAGCCGGGCGGGCGCTGAAACCTCTGCGACGGCTGCGACAGGCAGTCGAGAGTGGTGCCCTGAAGGGTTTGCCGCGGGGCATTGCCTTCCGGCTAGTCGAGGCCGGCGGCGTCATCGACCGTCGAGCCATCGAGCGCGACCTGACGGCGCTCAGCCAGCAGGAGCGGCGCACCCTCAAGACCTTCGGTGTGCGCCTCGGTGCCCACTCCGTCTGGCTGCCCGACGTGCTGAAGGCGCGTGGCAAGGCGCTGGCCCAGGCCCATGCGGGCGAAACGCTGACCCTCGCCGCGACCGGCCTGACCGCCCTGCCCGACACGCCGCCGTCACCCCGCGCTCTCTCCGCCCACGGTCTGCGCGCCGTCGGCCGCTTGGCCGCACCTGTCGAGGTGCTGGAGCGGATGGCGGAGCTGCGCTCTGCGGGCAAAAGCCAGCTTTCCGGGTCCGCGCTCGCCGAACTCGCCTGGACCGAGGCCCAGGCGAAACAGGTGCTCACGGTGCTCAAGGGTGTGCGTGCCGACGTCGAACCGCCCCGCAAGCCGATGAAGGACTCGCCCTTTGCCGCACTGGCCGCGCTGAACGCCGAACCGGCCAGCTCGCGCCGCCGACGCCGGCCGCGCCGTGGAGGCTTGCCTAAGCGGGGTGGAGCGGCTTTGACGGACCCATGAGCCCCTTCCAGTCCGTTCTGGCCAACAACCTGGTGGCCAACATCACCAACTTCACGGTGTGGTTCGCCGTGACCTTCTGGGTCTATCTCGAGACCCGTTCGGTCTTTGCCACCAGCGTGATCGCGGGTCTGTATCTTGTGCTGACCGCCGGGCTAGCATTCTGGCTGGGCAGCCTGGTGGACCATCATCGCAAGAAGCGGGTGATGATGGCGTCCAGCGCCGTGTCGGCCTCATTCTATTCGGTGGCTCTGGGATTGCTTCTGGCAACGCCGGAGACGGCCATGCGTCAGGTTGCGGGCCCGGCCCTGTGGGCCTTTGTCGGCCTCCTCATGCTGGGCGTGATTGCCGGCAACATTCGCTCCATCGCCCTGCCGACCCTGGTCACTGTTCTGGTGCCGGAAGACCGACGCGACCGCGCCAATGGCCTGGTCGGCATGGTGACCGGGATCGGCTTTCTGACCACGTCGGTCATCTCAGGATTCCTGGTCGCCCGCACCGGGATGGCGGGCACACTCGTCTTCGCCCTGGTCCTGACCGCCTCGGCCTTCTTCCACCTGCGCTTTGTCCGGGTGGATGAGCCCGATCCGCAGGCGGCGTCAGCGAACCCCGACGGCACGCCGGGCCGCCGACGGGTCGATCTCAGGGGCACGCTGGCGGTGGTCGGTGCCGTGCCGGGGCTCTTTGCGTTGATCCTGTTCGCGACGTTCAACAACTTCCTCGGCGGCGTCTTCATGGCCCTGCTCGACGCCTATGCCCTGTCGCTGATGGCGGTGCAGCACTGGGGCTTGCTGCTGGGCTGCGTCTCGACCGGCTTCATCCTTGCCGGGCTGGTCATCTCCCGCACGGGCCTGGGCAAGAGCCCGTTGCGCACCCTGATGCTGGTCAACCTGGCCGCTTGGGCTTCCGCCGCCGTCTTCACGATCCAGCCCTGGATCTGGCTTCTCGCCGTCGGCTGCTTCGTCTGGTTCTTCATCAGCCCGGTCGCAGAAGCGGCCGAGCACACGACCCTGCAAAAGGTGGTGCCGTTTGAACGTCAGGGTCGGGTCTTCGGCTTCGCCCAGTCCGTCGAGCAGGCCGCCAGCCCCCTGACCGCTTTTCTTGTCGGCCCTCTGGCGCAGTTCATCGTCATACCGTTCATGTCCGAGGGCGGCGCGGGCGCTGCGGCGATCGGCGGCTGGTTCGGCACCGGGCCGGCACGCGGCCTGGCCCTGATCTTCAGCGTGGCCGGACTGATGGGCGTGCTCGCCACACTGGCGGCCTTGAACTCGCCCCAGTACCGGCGGCTCTCGCGCGTCTATGCCGAGAGCGCACAGCCTTGAGCGAAACGTGCCGCATCGACCTTTGGCTCTGGCGCGCCCGGTTCGTGAAGACCCGCAGCCAAGCCGCCGCCCTGGTCGAAAGCGGCGCGATCCGGTTGACCCACAACGGCACCCAGGTCCGGCTGGACAAGCCTAGCCGCGCCGTCCATCCCGGCGATCGCCTGACATTCGCCTTGAACGGACGGCTTCATGATCTGGTGGTGGAGGCGCTTGGCACCCGCCGCGGGCCGCCTCCCGAGGCCCGCAGTCTCTATGCCGAACAGCGCAGCGACGCCCCGCCCGGTTGACAGCCGTCGCCGCCGGGGTCATTTGCGCAGCCCGGCTCCCCGCACCTGCAAGTCCCGCCCGCCCATGACCTACATCGTCACCGACGCCTGCGTGCGCTGCAAATTCATGGACTGCGTCGAGGTGTGCCCGGTCGACTGCTTCTACGAGGGCGAGAACTTCCTGGTCATCGCGCCGGATGAATGCATCGACTGCGGCGTCTGCGAGCCGGAATGCCCCGTCGACGCCATCAAGCCAGACACCGAGGACGAGCCCGACGGCAAGTGGCTGCAGGTCAATGCGGAATACGCCAAGGTCTGGCCGAACATCACGGTCAAGGGCAAGCCGCCCGTCGATGCAGAGGCGTTTGAGCGCGAAACCGGCAAGTTCGAGAAATACTTCTCGGAAAAACCCGGCAAGGGTAACTGAGCCCCATCCCGTCCCGGCGGCCTTTTGCCGCGACGGCGCAGCTGAAGCTGTGGATGTTTTGAATTTCCGCGTTTTTGTGATAGGTTCCTGTCATTGGGTCGGGCGGTAAGCGATTTTGTCGCGCCGCCCGAATTTGCGACAGAACTTCACCCACGAAGGTGAAGTCGGCCAGAGGTTGGGTGATCCGTTTCCGCTTTTGACGTCCAGGCCTTCCACCCCGGCGGTCCCCCGCCGGACGGAGGGCTTTTGCCGTCGGAACGACAACGCCACCCCGCTCCGGTCCAGAAAGGAACGACGATGACGACGACGAAAAGCGGTCTGGAATTCAAGGTTGGCGACGCGGTCGTCTATCCGGCGCACGGCGTCGGCAAGGTCGCGGCCGTCGAGGTCCAGGAAGTGGCCGGCATGTCGCTGGAAGTCTATGTCGTCACCTTCGACCACGAAAAGATGACCCTGCGCGTCCCCACCAAGAAGGCCAAGACTGCGGGCCTGCGCTCGCTGGCCGCCGATGACGTGGTGACCAAGGCCCTGACCACGCTGAAGGGCCGCGCCCGCATCAAGCGCACCATGTGGTCGCGCCGCGCCCAGGAATATGAAGCCAAGATCAACTCGGGCGACCTGATCTCGATCGCCGAGGTGGTCCGCGACCTGCACCGCGCCGACAGCCAGCCGGAACAGTCCTATTCGGAGCGCCAGCTCTATGAATCGGCCCTGGATCGCATGGCCCGCGAAGTCGCCGCCGCGAATCGCATCGACAAGGACGCGGCGGTCGAGCTGCTGGCCAAGTCGCTGAGCGCCAAGAAGGCCGTGGTTGCCGCTGCTGAAGCGGAAGCCGAAGCCGCCTGATCCGCAGGCTTGAGACCTAGAGACCTATGAGAAAGGCCCGGGATCGTTCCCGGGCCTTTCGCCATTCCAGGGTCCCTTTCTAGGGGGGCGAGTTGGAGGGTGACCCAGAAATGGAGTCCAGGTAGGCGATCAGGTCCGCGATCTCCTGCGGTGTGAACTGAAACTCGGGCATCGCCGGGTGGGCGGTCACAACGCCCTCGGCAAAGGCTTCCTGCAGGTCCGAGGCGGGATAGAAGGCACCCAGTTCGCGAAACGGCGGCGCGGCCTTCAAGGGACTGGCGTCAGAGCCCTCAACGGTATGGCACGAGGCGCACTGGGCGCGGGCCAGCATCCGACCGGCGTCAGCTGAGCCCGATACGACATCCAGCCGCGTGACGGCCTGGTCCTGGGCAGCCGGTGCGGCCGCAGCCATGCATCCGCCGAGGATCAGGGCGAAACCGGCGGCGGCGATGGTGCGGGGACAGGGCATGGGTGCTCCGATGACCCCTGCAAACTGAACGCATGCTCCGCTCGCCGCATTGCGCTGGATCAAGGCGCGGCGGCGCAGGTCGCGCTGTCATGGGGGCTGGAGGTTGCCATGACCTGGAAAACGATCCTGCTGTCCACAGACGCCGGCGAGGACTGCGACCGCCGGACGGAACTGGCCTGCGACCTTGCCGCCGCCTTCGGTGCCCATGTCATCGGCCTGGCCGGCAGCGCGCCCATGCCCCTGCCCATGGGCGACCCCTACACCGGCGGGGCCCTGATGGGCGAAGCGCTCGACCTGTTCCGCGACATGGCGGAGGCTGAGGTCAACGCGGCGCTGAAAGCGTTCCACGCCATCGCCGCCGCCTACAAGCTGGAGGCGGAGTGGCGTGGGCGCGCCGGCTGGCCCGCCGACCTGATCGCCCGTGAAGTCCGCACCGCCGATGTGGTGGTCATGGGGCGGCGCTCGTCTCTCGCCCCGGCGCGGGCCGCCGACCCCGCTGACGTGCTCCTGGCCATAGGCCGCCCCATCCTGGTCGTGCCGCCCAAGCCGCCACGCGATCCGCTCGGCGCCCCCGCCCTGGTGGCCTGGACCGACAGCCGGGAGGCCCAGCGGGCCGTCGCCTCCGCCTTGCCACTGCTTCGCCGCGCGTCCTTCGTCAGCGTGGTCACGGTCAACCGTGGCGACGCCGCCCGTGAAACCAGCCAGAAGGCCGT
This sequence comes from Brevundimonas sp., assembly GCA_046294385.1. Taxonomy (GTDB): domain Bacteria; phylum Pseudomonadota; class Alphaproteobacteria; order Caulobacterales; family Caulobacteraceae; genus Brevundimonas. Next base: position 178,513 of record JBKBJW010000001.1, read on the forward strand.
CGCCGACGTGGCCGGGTGGCTGTGCCGTCATGGTGTCGAAGCGACGCCGGCCGTGCGCACGACCGACCGCGACACAGCCGGCGAGATCATCGCCGCCGCCGAGGAGATCTCGGCCGGGCTGATTGTGGCCGGCGGCTACGGCCACGCCCGTCTGCGTGAGGCGGTGCTCGGCGGCGTCACCCAGAACCTGCTGGCGGACGCGCCTGTCTGCCTGCTGCTCAGCCACTGAATCCCGGAGGATCCATGTCGCGCTTCCATCACATCCGTCTGGAGCTGGCTCGCGAGCCGGGTCACCCCGAAGGCGAGGCCCGTCAGGGCTACGATATCGTGGCACCGCTCGACGACGCAGGGCGTCTCGACGCTGCCGCCTGGAAGCGGGAACAGGGCCGCTGCCGGGTGCGCCGGTTCATGAAGGATCAGACCCTGTCGATCGGCGCATTGCGCCATGGATCGGGCGGGCGCTGGACCCTGGAGCTCGACCCGGTGGGCCAGGCCGAGACCGTCACCGGCTTCCGCCTCCAGGATGAAGCGTTCGTCACCGGCGAATACGTCAGCCTGACCGAACCGGACGGCCGAGAGCACACCTATGTCGTCGCCCGGATGGCCGAGGTCTGAGGCTCAGAAATATTCCGCGTTCGCCGGGCACTGGGCGCTGATACGGCGCGCGGTGATGGTCGCGGGGATGTAAGGGCTCCAGATGCCGGCCGCGCGGATCGAGGCGCCGCCCCGGAACTCGAAGCTTTCGGGCCGGTAGGTGCCGTTCAGGCGGATGCGCACGCGCCGGCCGCTGCGGCTGACGCAGTTGCCCTCGAACCGCGCCTGGCCGTTGCCGACCACACGGGTGGGGTAGGTGCACTGGTAATGCCGCGTCGACAGCCCGCCGAAGAAGCGATTGATCTCGCTTGCGCGGACGCATTTGGTCTCGGTGTCGCGGTTGCCGACGGCGCTGGTGGTGTATTCCCAATAGCCGGGCAGGACCGGCTGTTCGCTGGTCTGGGCCTGCGGGGCCGCGGCCGGCGCGGCCAGGAAGATCAGGCTGGCCACGGCGGGGACACCGACGGCGGCGATGCGTTTCAGGACGGAAGGCGACATGTCGGCCCCTGTGTTGGTTCTCGTGGTCATGGATAAAGCCGATATATGGCGGGAATTGAACGGCCGCTGAACGGACCGCCGCTTGGGCGTTCACCTATGCGCAATGGCCACAGGCGCCTTGACGTGAAGGCGCGCCTTCCTCTATACGGCCCCCTCTCGCGCAGGACCCCTGTTCCTGCGCGTCTCTGTTTCATGCGTCAGCGACGGATTCGCGGGCGCCGCCTCTTAAGGATCTGACGATGTCGCGTCGTTGCGAACTCACCGGTATCGGCCCGATGGTCGGCAACTCGGTCAGCCACTCGAACATCAAGACCAAGCGCCGCTTCCTGCCGTCGCTGAAGACGGTCAAGGTGGCCTCGGAATCGCTGGGCCAGACGTTCTCGCTGCGTATCTCGAACGCCGCGCTGCGCACCCTCGACTACAAGGGCGGCCTGGACGCCTTCATCGTCAAGGCCCGCGACGAGCAGCTCTCGGCCGCCGCCCAGCGCATCAAGCGTCAGGTCCGCGCCAAGCTGGCCGAGCAAGCCGCCGCCTGATCCGGCAAGGCATCTGAGTTCTGAAAAGGCCGGCGGAAACGCCGGCCTTTTTGTTTGCGCGGCATGGGCGCAGTCTGCGCCCATGACCCGTGACGAAATGTTCGCCTACGCGCTCAGCCAGCCCGGTGCCGCGGATTCGACGATGCACGGCGGGCGCTGCATCCGGGTGCGCGGGCACTGGATCGTCACGGAAAGCAGCAGTGCCAGGGGCGAGGTTGCCCTGGCGCTCGACCATGGCGACGTCGCGTTCCTGATGGAGACCGAGCCCCAGACCTATTTCCAGACGCCGCATTTCCACGGCTATCCGGCGGTCCTGGTCCGCACCGAGGCCGCAGACGACGCTCGCCTGAGGGAGCAGATCGACAAGGCCTGGGCGCGGCGGGCGACCAAGACGCAGAGGGCCGCGCGCGGGATGTGAGCCCAAAGAGAAGGTTGCGGGTCGCTCACTTGCACCCTCGCGCCGCTCCTTTAGGGTCCCCACCAAAGCCTTTGGGGAGTTCCGCCTTGTCCAAATTCCTTTCGCGCGCCCTGATCGGTGCCTCCCTTCTGGCGCTCAGCGCCGGCACCGCCCTGGCCCAGGACGCGGCGCCTCGCCAGTCGACCGCATTCACCCTCGAAACCGATCAGCCGCGCTCGCCGGAGCAGGAGGCGGTCCGCTTCGACAAGTCTGACCTGTCGATCACCGTCCTGCCAGAGCAGAAGGCCATCCGGGGGGTGGCCGTGCTCGACTTCACCGTGTTGGCACCGATCGAACGGCTGGCGGTCGAACTGGACACCCTGTTCGACATTGCGAGCGTGCAGGTCGACGGCGTGACCATCGACGCGGCCAACTGGTCCAATCCCGAGGGCCGGTTGACGATCACTTTGCCCCAACCCCTGGCGGCGGGGGCGAAGACCTCGCTGCGTATCGCCTATGGCGGTCAGCCCCGTACGGCGCCCCGCGCCCCCTGGAATGGCGGCTTCGTCTGGGCCACGGCCCCGACGGGCGAGCCCTGGGTCGCCACCGCCATGCAGCTGAACGGATGCGACCTGATCTATCCCTGCATCGACAACTCGGCCGCCGAGCCGGGCCAGGTCGATCTGCATGTCACCGCGCCGTCGAACCTGTCGGCCCCCGGCAACGGCATTTTCCAGGGCAAGGCCGACAACGACGACGGCACCTCGACCTGGAGCTGGCGCATCCAGAACCCGAACATCTATGCGGTGAACATCAACGTCGGCCCGTTCGAGGAAGTCACCGGCCAGTACCAGAGCCGGTTCGGCAACGTCATCCCGATGCACTTCTGGCACCTGAAGTCGGACAAGCCCGAGGACGTGCAGCGGCTGTTCGCCGAGTTCCCGCAGATGCTCGACTTCTTCGAGGCCTACATCGGGCCGTTCCCGTTCGGGGCCGAGAAGATGGGTGTGGTCGAGACCCCGCACCTGGGCATGGAGCACCAGACGCTCAACGCCTACGGCAATGAGTACAAGTTCGACGAGCGCGGCTATGATTGGCTGCTGCAGCACGAGTTCTCGCATGAGTGGTTCGCCAACCAGCTGACCAACTGGAACGCCGACGACATGTGGCTGCACGAGGGGCTCGGCAGCTATATGCAGCCGCTCTATGCGGGCTGGCTGCGCGGCGAGCGCTATATGCACCGCGAACTGGCCGACCAGCGCGAGGGCCTGATGAACCGCGCACCCGTGGTCGCGCGCCGGGCCCAGACGGTGAACGATGTCTACAATCGCCCCGGCGGCCCCGGGGGCGACATCTATTCCAAGGGCTCGCTGATCGCCCACACCCTGCGCATGACGCTGGGGGACGAGGACTTCTTTGAGGCGCTGCGCATCCTGATCTATGGCCGCCCCGACCCGCGACCCGGCAACTTCACGCCGATGACCCGCTCGACGCCGGAATACAACGCCATCGTCAACCAGGTGACGGGCCGGAACTACGACTGGTTCTTCAACGCCTACCTCTATGAGGCGTCCCTGCCGGTCCTGACCCAGACACACGAAGGCAATCGGCTGAGCTTGCAATGGACGACGCCCGCCGGCGTCTTCCCCATGCCGGTCGAGGTCGAAATCAACGGCCAGGTGCAGGTGGTTCCGATGACCGACGGTCGCGGATCCATTGCGGCACCCGCCGACGCGATCGTCATCGTAGACCCTGAGAACAAGGTGCTGCGCCAACTGGACGCTGTGGATCGGCTTCAGGCCTACCGTCGATCGAGCCGGCCCCGGGCGCAGTAGGCACCCTTGTGGCCCCAAGGGTGCCCTCTGCTCTAGGGCGAGCCGGAGAGATCAGGCCTGGGCCCTGTCGTGGGCGGGTCCATCCAGGGCATTCTGCGGATCGGCATCGGTCCCTTGAGTGCAACGAGTTCGCGTCGAGACATGGCAGATCCTGCAGTCGCCGCTTTTTCCAGCAAGATCCGTTGCCGCCGCCAGCATGGCGGAAGCGGGCATAGGCTTCTGAGCGTCATGGCTGTCAGGCCGACAGGGTGCCTGCCCTCAAGAATTTCCCTCTTGAGATCTGGAGCCAGGAAGGCCAACTCCATGACATTCCCGACATAGCAGGCGCTTAGCTGCTCCCGCCGGGCCAACGCTCCCACGGAGGCGACACGACCGCTCGCGATCTCCTCAAACCAGGCGCTGGCCCTGCTAAGTAGCTTTAGCATGGCCATGTCGGGGGCACGCCCACAGCCATCGGCCCGAAGAACAGCGCCGTTCGCGGTCCCCCGCAACGCGATCGCGATCGTTAGGTCTGTGTCCTCGCTCAACGCGCCGCTCAATGCCGACGCCCTTATCCGCAAGGTTAGGGTCATCGCCCTGTCGTTCAAGACCACATAATCCAGCACCGAGTGAGCAAGACGCCGGACCCTGGCGGATACGTCGCAACGAAGTCGCGCGGCGAGCCACTCGAGCGAGCGGGCTATGTCCGGGCTGTTGCTCGTGCGTAACGCGTCAAGATAGGCGCAAAGACCGCCCAGCACCGCTCGATCGAGGGAGGCGGTGTTGATCTTCTTGAGCCGGCCTTGTTCGCCTTGCGGACGGTGGTAGCTCTGGCGGGCGTAGCTTTTGTGATGCCTGCCCTGATAGGTCCCACCGCGGGGCGACCTAAGTATGCCGTCCAACAGGTAGAGCGGCGGATCATTTCGCTTGGCCTTCAGCGCCTCCCGGTGAGCCGCCAGCATCTTTCCGGCCCGCTCAAAAGCCTGAGGCGTTATGATGGGCTTGTGCAGGCCAGGCGTAAGGACGCCCCGGTGTCTAAGCTTGCCGATGTAGATGGGGTTGACCAGCAGCCTGCATAGTCCTGAGTGGTTGATGTGCTGTGCCGGTCTGCCTCGGGTAGGCTTGACGCGAAGATCGTGGGCAATGCCGTATTTGACCACAGCGCTGATGCTGCCGAGCTTCAGATACTGAGCGAAGTATGTCCGAACCGCTGCCGCCTCAGTTTCATTGACAACAAGCAGGCCGTTTTCCCGATCGTAGCCCACAGCGGGCACCGGGCCGACCCACATGCCCTTTGCCCGAGTGCTGGCGAACTTGTCCCTGATGCGCTCGCCGGTGATCTCTCGTTCGAACTGGGCGAAGGAAAGCAGCACGTTCAACGTGAGGCGCCCCATGGAGGTGGTGGTGTTGAACGCTTGTGTCACCGCCACAAAGGAGGCGCTTGCCTCGTCCAGGATGTTCACGATCTTCGCGAAATCGAGCAAAGCCCGCGTCAAACGGTCGATCTTGTAGACGACAACCACATCGATCAAGCCGGCGCGGATGTCAGCGAGCAGCGCCGCAAGACCTGGTCGGTGCATGTCGCCGCCCGAAAAGCCGCCATCGTCATAAGCGGTTTCTATCAGCAGCCAGCCCTCGTGCTGCTGGCTGCTGATGTAGGCTTCACAGGCGTCACGTTGGGCGTCCAGTGAATTGTAGGCTTGGTCCAGCCCTTCCTCGGACGACTTGCGGGTGTAGATCGCGCACCGGACCACTCTTGGAGCCGGCTCACCCATTCTTGCGGCTTCGCGTCATCAACCCCGGATTGGTCAGGCCGAAGAATGTCCAGCCGTTCCAGCGCGTGCCGGTGATCGCCCGAGCGACCGCAGAGAGGGAGGCGTAGGGTTTGCCGGCGTAGAGGAACGTGTTCCCGTCCTTAATGACCTCATGGTCGCGCCCGTCCCAAACGCGCCGAAGCACCAAAGGCACGCCTGCCCCATCGGTCAGACTGGATATCTGGGTAAGACCCGAGGCCGGCAGCAGAGTGTCTTCCACGCCATAGTGCGCGACCTGCAGGCGATAGGAGATGGCGCGGGCGAGCTTGTTCGCCGAAAGCGATTTTGGCGGACTGCGCCCAAACACCTCTATCCACCTGTCACGGAGGCTTGCCGCTCCAAGCCGCCGTACGCCGTCCAGTTCCCGCTGCAGTGCCGCCGCCGCCGTCGCTGGAGCCCGGTCACACAAGGGGGCGGCCTTGCCCTCGCGCTGGTCTGGAGGATTATCAGAGCCCACGGGGATAGCGATCGTCGGCGTCAGGAGCCTCGGAGCGCCGGGCGATCACCGCCAAAGCCCCCGCCAAGGCCGCGATGTCGTTTCCGGCCGCGACCAACCCAATTATCTCCGGCCATCCGTGCTCGGCATCTGCCCTGCCGGCCAAGGTTTGGGCCTCTCTGGCAATCTCGAGGATCGCCTCCTGGAGCGCGGAAGAAGGGTTGGCTGCCCCGCGTGTCATTGAGCGTCTCCCAGCAGCTCTGCAACTCTCCACTGGGGGCTCGGCTGGGCATCTGCCTTTCCTGGGGCGGGCGGAGCAGGCTCCGACCCAGCCCATGCCGCTCCTGCCGGGTCCAACCAGTAGCGCCTCACCCCATCGACCACTGTCGAGGCGATCGGGCCGCCAGGCGACTTGCGGACGGCCCCTAAGAGAGCTCCCCGCACTGAATAGGCCTGCCAGCCCGTGGCTGCCGTCATGTCTGCCACCGAAGCCCCTTGAGGCCCTTTCACGGGGCCGATTATGGCGGCGGTCCTAGGTATCTTGACCTTCGGCGCGGCATCTTTGCCCGTCAGAGCGCTCTCCTTCATCGTCCTGGTCATGTCAGCTCCGTTGAGACTTGGATGGCCCCTACCGAGACAAGCCCGCGAGGCGGGCGAAGAGCTCCATAACTTGACGGTGGTCCGCCGTCGTCTCCGTGCGAGGAGCGCTTCAGGTCATGGGGCACCGCTACGATACTGGGTTACTGCGGGCCGCTGCTCGCCCTGCGCATGGGCCGCGATATCCTGCGCAAGCGCTCGCATATCCGATCCCGTCATGCTTTCAGTTCGATGCCCGCTGAGTATTTGCATCGGCACTCGCCATCACTGTCATCCTCGCAGCGGACGCACCCCGCTCTCCAAGCCCCCGTTCTTGATCATTGCAGTCTCCACACCCTTGCACACACGCTCTGTCGAACTGCGAAGTCCAGTCGAGAAGTGACTGCACTGGCACTTACGTGGAGTGACCCCCGGGGTCGCTCAGGCAGTCCGGCCAGCTGCAGACAACCACCCCGAGGCCCACCGCTCTTTGAAATCGGTCTGTTCGCCGAGGTCAGTGGTCAAGCGGGTGCGCCAGTGCGGTTGATCCGCTGAAGCGGCTCAGGGAGGCCAAGGGCCTCTCCCAGGAAGAGCTCGCCTTCCAGGCCGACATGCACCGCACCTACGTCTCAGGTATTGAACGCGGGAAGCGGAACCCAACAGTGACGGTGCTGGAACGGCTGGCCAGGCCGTTAGGGGTGCAGGCCGGGGAGCTTCTGGCCTGACCTCAAGTCGTCAGTTGGGCCAAGTAGAAACGATCAGGTGGACCGAAAATAATCGCGAAAGGCCGTCATCTGAGTAGCCGGAAGATGAGAAAGAGACCGATCGCGGCGACAAACCATAGACCCCGGGAAATGTTCACCAGCTGACGATGGCAATCGATCTGCATCGAATAGACCATGCTGAGGTCGGTTGGACCTTCCCCCGGATTTGAGTTGGCCGCGTCTTGGCTATGGCCAGACCCTTTCGCCTGGGTCTCGTGCCTCTCAAGGATGCGGAGCAGCGCGGCCCGATCCATGGCTGCTTTGGTCGGAAACCACATAGTCATTCACCTTGGCTTGATGCTCACTGAACCGACAACAGCAAGGCCATCCTATGCCAGCCAGCACAAGAGACTGAAACCAAGAAGACGACCTGCCGCGGGCGACATCCCAATTGCGGTGTGCGAGGCAGGCCCGTAACGTGGCAAGGAACGGCATGGCCGAGGATTGAATCAGTGACCATGCTTTATCCGGTGATCATGTGTGGCGGTGCCGGAACCCGCCTGTGGCCCGCGTCCCGGCCTTCACGGCCCAAGCAGTTCATCCCCCTCGCCGGCAACCGCTCGCTGTTTCAAGACACGGTGCTGAGGGTTGCCGGTCTGGCCGAGGGCGGCGGTGCCCTGATCATCGTGGGCGGCATCGGCCACCGCGGCTGGATCGTCGAACAGCTGGAGGAGATCGGCGTCGAGGCCCAGGTGCTGCTTGAGCCCGAGGCCCGCGATTCCGCCGCCGCCATGGCCGCCGCCGCCGTATGGACCGCGCGCCGCGATCCGGACGGGATCAATGCCTTCGTCGCCTCTGATCACCATATCCCTGACGACGCGGCCTTCCGCGCCGCCGTGCGCACGGCCGCGGATGAGGCCGCCCGCGACCGCATTGTAACCCTGGGCGTCAAACCCACCGAGCCGACCTCGGCCTACGGCTACATTCGGCCTGAGGGCGATGGCCTGGCCCCCGTCGGTGCCTTCGTCGAGAAACCCGACGCCGAAACCGCCGCCCTCCACGTCGCCGCCGGCTATCTGTGGAACAGCGGCAACTTCATCACGCGGGCCGCGACCCTGCTCGACGAGCTTCGCACCCATGCCCCGGCGGTCGAGGCCGCCGCCCGCTCCGCCCTGCCGGATGACGCCCGCTCGATCATCACCCTTGGCTCGGCCTTCAGCGCCGCACCGAAGATCTCCATCGACTATGCGGTGATGGAGAACACGCGCCGGGCGTCGGTCCTGCCGGTCGATTTCGCATGGTCTGACCTCGGCGCCTGGGACGCCATCCGCGACAGCGGCGAGGGCGACTTCGGGATCCACATCCTCGAGGACGCCGACGGCTGTCTGGTGCGCGCGCCGGAGGGGGTGATCGTCGCCGCCCTGGGGGTTCACAACCTCGCCATCGTTGCCGAACGGGACGCCATCCTGGTCTGTGACATCAGCCGCGCCCAGGAGGTCAAGCGGGTGGTGGATCGTATCCGAACCACCGCGCCGCAGCACCTCGACTTTGCCGCCCCGCCGCCGGAAACGCTGGAAGCCGGAGCGATGCGGCTGGCGGAGTGGATGCGACTGCGCGCCCTGCCCCTGTGGGCCACGCTGGGCCAGTCGGCCGGCGGCGCGTTCGCCGAGGCCATGACGGTGGACGGCCGCGCCTTCGCCAGCGTCCGCCATCTGCGGGTTCAGGCGCGCCAGATCCAGACCTTTGCCGAGGCCGGACGGTTGGGCTGGGCCGGCCCGTGGCGGCGTGCCGTAAACCTGGGGCTCAGCCGCCTGTTCGCAGACTATCAGCGGCCCGACGGCTGGCTCCGCGCCCGCCTTGCGGCTGACGGCTCGCCGCTGGGGGATGAGGTGCTGATCAGGGATCAGGCCATGGTCCTGACCGCCCTGGCCGCCGCCCGCGCGGCCGGCGCCGACCACGACGATCTGGAGGTTCGCGCTGCCGTCCTGCGCGATCATCTCACCGCCCGCGCCCTGGACAATGGCGCAATGGAAGAGGCCGGCGACCAGCCGCATCAGGCCGGGGTCCACATGCGGTTGCTGGAGGCCGCCCTGGCCTGGGAGGGTGTCAGCGACGACCCGGTCTGGGCCGCCATGACCGACCGCCTGACCGCCCTGGCAGCCTCGACGCTGATTGATCCCGCCGGATTGGTGCGCGAGCATTTCACCGCCGCCTGGGTGCCTGCGGGCGACGGGCTGGTCGAACCGGGCCGTCAGTTTGAATGGGCGTGGCTGCTGGCCCGGGCCGCGAACCGCCGCAAGGACGACACCCTGCGCACGGCAGCCCAGCGTCTGAACGATCGAGGCCGCGAGGGTGTCTCGGAGGGCCGCCAGTTGGTGATCGAGGCGCTGGACGCGTCGTCCGGCACTGTGCGCAGCTCGCGCCCGCGCCTGCGGCCCCAGACCGAATGGCTGAAGGCGGCTCTGGTCTTGTCCGGGTCCGCAGCGGACGGTGCCCGCGCAGCCCTGCTATCGGACGCCGCTTCGGCCCAGCGGGCTGTCTGGTCTTTCCTGACCGCCGACGGCCTGTGGCGCGACAAGATGACGACCGACGGCGGCTTCATCGACGAGCCGGCCCCCGCCGGGTCTCTGCACCACCTGATGGCCGTTCTGGACCAGGTCGCTGCCACCGCCGGCAATGGCGGCCTGCGGGGCGGCGGACTTTTACCCCTGGCCTGAAACCCCCGACGGAACCTGATCGTATCTGCCGCGTTAGGTTGGCTCGACACGTGCGGGCAATGGTCCGGGGGGACGCGGAAAGCCATGGAAAATAGACGTTTTTTGCCGCGCCTCCCGTGGATGGGAAACGCGGCGTTTTCCGCGGAATGTGGCGCCGAAGCGGCAGGATTGGGCTTCCCATGCGTGGACTTTGCTTTTTTGCATGTGCTAACGAGCCGCTGTCTTCGTGTTCAGTGGGGACAGTCGTGTCGTTCGAGCGAGGGGAGGTCGTCCAGTGTTTGACAGCTTGCCATCCAGAGCCGTTCACGACGCCGCCCCGGGGACTTTTCCGATGACGGACGAGTTCAAGGTCTTTCCTGGCCGCGGGATTGTGCATCGCGCCGCCAAGCGAATGCTCGACGTTGTGGTCGCGACGACTGCGCTGGTTATTCTCATTCCTGCCTTTGTTGTCATTGCGCTTCTGGTTCGACTGGACTCGCCCGGCCCCATACTGTTCCGCCAGCGCCGCACCGGTCTGAACGGTCGCATCTTCCGCATCCTGAAGTTCCGCACCATGTCGGTGATCGAGGACGGCCACGCCATCAGCCACGCGACGCGCAACGACCCACGTGTGACGCGCATCGGCGACTTTCTGCGCAAGTCCAGTCTTGATGAGATGCCCCAACTGATAAACGTCATCCTGGGGCATATGTCGCTGGTCGGGCCGCGCCCGCACGCCCTGGCGCATGACGCACAGTACGGTGCCCTCCTACCCCAATACGTTCAGCGTTTCGCTGTCCGTCCGGGCCTGACTGGTCTGGCCCAGGTCAAGGGATTCCGCGGTGAAATCCATCAGCTGGACTGCATGGAACAGCGCGTTAATGCCGACGTCGAATATGTGAAGACCTGGTCGATCCTCAGCGACATCGTGATCCTGTTCCAGACCGTTCCGTTGATCCTGCGGCGGGTGAACGCCTACTGATCCATCGGATCACGCCGGGCGCTCGGGGGGCGTCAGGTTTCGTCGGGGGCGTTCAGGCATTCGTCTTCGGCATATCTTGAATGCGGCGCGCCCCGCGCCCAGCCCTTGGAAGCGAATGTCGAGCAACGGAAACAGCAAGGTCGCCCTGATCACCGGCGTCACCGGTCAGGACGGCGCCTATCTATCGGAACTGCTACTGTCGAAAGGCTACACAGTCCACGGGGTGAAGCGCCGCTCGTCGTCGTTCAACACCGGACGGATCGAGCACCTGTATCAGGACCCGCACGAGGCCTATCCGCGCTTCATCCTGCACTATGGTGACATGACCGACGCCACCAACCTGATCCGGCTGGTGCAGCAGGTTCAGCCCGACGAGATCTATAACCTCGCAGCTCAAAGCCACGTGCAGGTGTCGTTCGAGACGCCGGAATACACCGCCAACGCCGACGGCGTCGGTGCCCTGCGCCTGCTGGAGGCGATCCGCATCCTGGGGCTGGAGAAGAAGACCCGGTTCTATCAGGCCTCAACGTCAGAGCTTTACGGCCTGGTGCAGGAGGTGCCGCAGAGCGAGACCACGCCGTTTTATCCACGCAGCCCGTATGCCGCCGCCAAGCTGTATGCTTACTGGATCGTGGTGAACTACCGCGAAGCCTATGGCATGCATGCCTCGAACGGCATCCTGTTCAATCACGAAAGCCCGCTGCGTGGCGAGACCTTCGTCACTCGCAAGATCACCCGTGCCGTCGCCGCCATCCACCACGGATTCCAGGAACGGCTCTACCTCGGCAACCTTGATGCCAAGCGCGACTGGGGCCATGCCCGCGAATACGTGCGCGGCATGTGGTTGATGATGCAGCAGGAGGTGGCCGACGATTATGTGTTGGCCACAGGTGAGACAACCATGGTCCGCGACTTCGTGTCCAAAGCCTTTGCCGAAACCGGCGTGACCATCCGCTGGGAAGGTCAGGGTGTGGACGAGAAGGGTTATGACGCCGCCACCGGCCGCCTGAGGGTCGAGGTTGATCCCCGATATTTCCGCCCCACCGAGGTCGACCTGCTGATCGGCGATCCGACCAAGGCGCGCGAAAAGCTCGGGTGGTCGCACGAGACCAAATGGGAGGCCCTGTGCGCCGAGATGGTCGCGGCGGACCTGATCGCCTTAGCCCACGAGAGACGGGGTCATGGCGAGTGATTTGACGGCCGTGCGCTTTGCATTGGCCAAGAAGCGCGTCTGGGTCGCGGGCCACCGTGGCATGGTCGGCTCGGCCATCGTGCGCCGATTGGCGTCCGAGGACTGCGAAATCGTCACGGCGGACCGCGCCACGGTCGACCTTAAGTCCCCGGATCAGGTCAGCGCCTTCGTCGCGGACCTCCGGCCCGACGCCATCTTTATGGCGGCGGCCAAGGTCGGTGGCATCCTCGCCAATGACACCCAGCCCGCCGACTTTCTCTACGACAATCTCATGATTGCGGCGAACGTAACCGAGGCGGCGTATCGGAACGGCGTCGGCAAGATGCTGTTCCTCGGCTCCAGCTGCATCTACCCGCGTATGGCTCCCCAGCCAATCCCCGAGGACGCGCTGCTGACCGGCCCGCTGGAGCCGACCAACGAATGGTATGCGATCGCCAAGATCGCCGGCATCAAGCTGGCCCAGGCCTACCGCAAGCAGCACGGGTGCGACTTTATCAGCGCCATGCCGACCAACCTCTATGGGCCCGGCGACAATTTCGACCTGAGCTCCAGCCACGTCCTGCCGGCCCTGATCCGCAAGGCGCATGAGGCAAAGCGGTCTGGCGACGACCACATCACCATCTGGGGCAGCGGCGCGCCGATGCGCGAGTTCCTGCACGCCGACGATTGTGCCGACGCCTGCGTGTTCCTGATGAAGAGCTATTCGGACGCAGAGCACGTCAATGTCGGCTCAGGCAAGGACATCGCCATCATCGATCTGGCACGGCTAGTCTGTGATGTCGTGGGCTTTGAGGGCGAAATCCTGACCGACCCGACAAAACCGGATGGCACGCCCCGAAAATTGATGAGCGGCAACAAATTGAGACGGCTTGGTTGGCAACCCTCGCAAACTCTCCGAGAGGGCATAACCCAAACCTACTTAGGCTGGCTAGCCGACCTGGGTCGCGGACGGAGCGCGAGCGCAGATTGAGTCCTGACGATTCATTCGTTCAACAGTCATAACTGCGGCCGCCCACAGTAAAAAGAAATACCAAATTCTAAACGTGACGCTACCTCCGACATTTTGTGCGGCCAACGCCAAAGCGAGGAACGGGAACACCGTATTGATGAGGCCGATATTCTTCAGGCACATGTTTAACAAATATACAACAACCGCCCCACCAAACAAACCAAGGAACATCCAATATTCCCAAAAGGCGTTTGAAATAGTCTTACGCATGTCATCCGAATTTGACTCCGTCATGGCCAGCCCCCAAGACGACAAGTCTGCATAGGCCATTTCTCTGTAGGCAAGCAGAGCATCAAATCCTCCGATGCCAACGCCGAACCAAGGCCTCTCGCTAATCACGGCTCGTGCCAACTCAAAGGGCCCCGTCATACGAATAAAAAAGCTGGTCCCAAGAACGATTCGATCAAACTGCCCGCCCGTCAATTGATTCAACACATCGATTACAATAGGCGCGCCCACAACGAATGCCAGTATAGCAATAACAACAAATCTCCTGAACATATCAAATGCTCCGGCGGCGTTTCTAACTAATAGCTCACCAGCAAGACCAGCGACTCCAAAGAAGAGAATAGTCGGCGATCGAACAATCACCAAGCCGACCGCCACCCCCACAGCAAGCAGCCCCACTCGAATCCACGCCTTCGATTGACTGGTAGTTAGGGACCACATTGTGAGGGCGAAGCCGGCGTTAATTCCAACCAATGAAGGCTCGCGCCCGAATAGGCGCGGTCGTACGGCTCCATACAGGGTCAAATCCCGCACATCGGCGGCGTAGAGCGTCGTCTCCGGATAGAAAACCGCTCGCGCTGCGTCGGAGATCCCTCGAAACCACGAGAGCTGGCTCTCCGCCACAGAACCGACAATGAGGACAACAAAAAGCCAGCCGAAGAACCGCGCGAGAAAACTTCGCCCTAGCGCGGCAGCACTCAAAAATGCTCCATAAGCCGAAAACAGAGCAGCCGAAATCTGGAATGTCGACCTTAAGCGCTTCACGAACAGATCGTCCTGGGTAGACGTCAATACTACGCTCGCAAGAAGAACGCCCACTATGATCATAAGTATCTGGAAGTAGGCCGGTCGAATCCGCCACCTATTCAGCACAATCAAAAGTGTACCCGTCAGGAACGAACCCACATTCGGGAACAAAAGAATAGTGCCACCGCCCGTGGAAGCCGAAATCTCAAGATAATAGAGAACAAAAGTCAGAATAAATAGGGCCTTCTGTAAGAATAGGCCCCATCTCTCTGACCCGGCATGGCGCCCAAACGCCAATCCGCCCAACACCGTGGAAGTGTCAGTCATCTTATTCAAATCCCGAGATAATAAATGGACAGCATTTGCTTCGAGGTCCGGATCAGGGAAAAAAGCGCCAATTTATCGCCATCATTTGCGACTGCTGTTAAGTGCATGGAAAAACGACCATACATAGCAAGCCGCGCTGATACAGAAGATTCCTGCATACCCGACGAGGAATGCCGAGCCCCCCAGGGAAAACACGGCAACTGCTGCGTACAACGCAACCAGCGCCCACACCGAAAACATTGATATGGGCAGAGCTCTTGCCACTTGTCCGGTGCTCAATAAAAAATTGCCGATCAGCGTCTGCGCCATGAGAGCGGAAAGAGTCAAACATATGGATAGGACGGCCCACAGGGTCACTGACAAGCCACTGACGAGAAACTCCAGCACAGCCCCATTGTCCGCCGCCACCACCAGGCAACCTCCAATCACCACTGGCAAGCAAGCTCCTGCCGACGCCCACATAATGCCGCGAACCTTGGCGCGAGCACCCGAATTGTTGGCCTCCGATAGCCGCGGCATGGCGCTTTCTGACACGGCTAGGTAGGCGGCAGCGCCAAATCGAGAAACCCGGGCGAAAACGTCAAAAAGGATAACTTCTGCGCCGACCCCAAAGACGATAGGGATAAGAAAATACGGCGAGTTATACAGGGCGCTCTCATTGAGCGAGAACCAAATATTTCCCCCAATACTCTTCGAGTCCCGCGCAAAGACTCCTCTAATACCACTATCTTTTAAATATCTCACCCCCGAAATGAAAGTGGATTTGGCCATAAACAACGCCACCACCACAACCATAACTGTAATTAGCAGATAACATATTGCATAAACTTTGAGCGACGCGCCACCCAATACAGTCAATACCAAACCAAGTGAAATGGACCGCCTTACCGTCTCTGCGGACTCAAACTCCCAGTATCTGTCAATAGATGAGCAAATAGCCTTCAAAACCATAAGGGGCAAATTAAGAGCCATGCCCGCAAATAATATCAAAAGATCAATAGCGAACTTAACACCCAAACCGGAAAACAATATAATCCAGAGTGAGAATGCAAGTGTCGCGATAACGGCGGCAGCCGAGAATATCGAACTCACACAAACTGCCAACGCTCCGCCCGATTCCCCCGCTTTAACGAGATATTCTTCCCGAACTCTCGAATAGACCAAGGCAGGCAAACCCAGATTTGCCGACATCACGTAGGCACCAAGCCCCGAAACTAATGCGACATAGGCATAGTCAGCCATGCCAAGCGCGCGGCTGAGAACTGCGACAAAAGAAAAGCTCCAGCCCACAGAAAGAGCCAGATTGAAAGCCTTAAGGGTAGCCAGGCGAAAGTTCATCGCCTACCAACACCGACATTGAAGGCGTGGATCAGTCCTGCCATCGCCATTCGCGCCCACTCTATAGTGCGTAGCAATATGAACATTGACCCTTCGTACAAAACGCGCCTCGCGCGAAGCTTGTTCGTCTGACTTACAGCCCGCGCATCGACAGCGAGCTCAGCGACGAAACCGAGCGCCGCGCCGCGTGCGCACCACTCCACATCTTCGCCCTCACCCCACGCAATCTTGTCGGACAGTGGCAACGTCTCGTGGACTCTCTTCATGACGAAGAACCCGCCCCCGTCAACGTATGGTGGGCCGTGCCGGTACAGATCAAGAAGATCCGAAGAACGGGTGTTGCGAGTAGAACGCGGTGCCCTTGTTGGCATAACCCCCAGAATTCCTGAATCGCTAAAACAAAGCGATAGATATGGACGCCTCGCCCCAAACTCCACAACCTCAACATTCGGCGCCATTATATCGAACTCATTCGGGACCCTGCTAAGTGCATTATCGTCGAGGACTAGCCGCGCATGAAGCACAGCGACCCGGTTGGCTTTCAACGCCGATATCAGGAAATTCTTTTTTCTCCCGACAAGAAACCGTCCGTCCGCATCGCGCTCGTCGTATTCTAGGTACTTTAGCCTCGGCCGAGACCGGAACAGCCCTTCCCCGCCCTTAGGGCCGCAGATCGCTATAGCTCCGGGGTAGTCGAGCTCTGGCTGGCGCTCCAGGCCATCCAGGCAACGCTCGACCAAAACCACTTCGGCAGGGTTTCCGGAAAACATCACGCCGGCCGCCCAACCCGGCGGACATGGATCTGAAAGTCGCTCCAGGGCAAACTCGCCATGACCGACGCGTCGAAGAACGAAGTCTTCCCCAGCAACGCGCGTGGCCCATTGAATCAGGGTTTCGAAGCTGACGGAAAACGGCGAAGCAACGACATTACGAGACCCTTCATCGCGTACAGACAGCCGCCCCCCTTTTCCAAGCGCAAAATATGATGCCCGAACGGCCAAGGGAAACAGGCCTCGATATTTAAAAGGCCCAGAGTCAAGTATGATTTCGCTCAGCCCAGTAAACTTTCTCAAAAGCAAAAGTTGGCGTCTACTATTGAGAACGAATGTATCTCTCTCTTTCATAGGTCAACTATCGGGAGACCAGAGGGGTCCTTCAACAGATCCTCATATTCGTCTGGAACTCCACAGAAAACGACCTGCTCTCTATCGATTTTATAATACTCTACACGCAAACCACGCCGTATGATGTGGTTGTATAGGGGAGCTACATACAGCTCCTTCGACTGCCATTGTGACTTGGGTAATGATTCCTCTTGCGCGAATGCATCTTTAAAAACATCTGCATTCGCGAATCTGTAGAGGCCAGTGCAACAGAGGCGTGAGATCGGGCGCTTCTCCGCAGTCTCAACTACCACGCCAATCTCTGATTCACTCTCCAATACGAAAGACCAATTGTCGCCCTCCCCATCGAAAACCTCTAGCTCACCGCACGAGTCTGCTCTGGCCTCATACAACTGTATATTCGATCGGAATGTATCGATATTGAAAATGGTCAAAGGGGTAGATTCTTCTACATCCCTCAAGCCGATTCTTACCGTTTCCGCCTGGCCTCGAGTAGGGTCCTGAATGGGCATGATGTCGAATGACCCTATTCCAAGGGCTTCCAATCTTGCACGGATGAACTCCCCGGATGTCAGCGAGGGTTGGTGTACGAACCGAAAATGCTCGTTGGCAAAATTCTTCAAGAAACCGGCAACAGCATAGTCAAAAACATATCGCCCGTTAAGCGGAAGCATATACTTGTGCTCGCTATAACCCGCCCTTCTAAACCGGCTACTCTCGCCTGCCATTGGGAATATTATCATTTTTCATCCTCAATGTCTGCAAACATACGGAATGCATTTGCGAGAAGCGCGAACTGTCGAGATTTACTCTCGAAGTGCAGAGGAATCATAGAAAGAAATAGCAATCCAATCATTGACTTCATCTCGATCTGGCTTACGCCAAATTCCTCAATGACCCGAGCCTGAATAATATCCGATACTGAGAAATGTATAGGAGACGCCTCGATATTGAAATCTATATTGTATGCATCAGGCCTATAAAGCACATAGTGCCCGGCCAAAATCAGATCGTAGAACCCTATTGCCGAGTGACCCAGCTTCGCAATGTCGTATCTGACATCGCCAAAATGGCTAACCATGCCATCGCTCAGCATTCCGCGGGGATCAACAGTTTTGATCTTCTCAGCACGAAAGTCAAAGAACGTGTTGGCAAAGTGGAAATCTCCATGCCAAAAAGAAATTCCCTTGGTATCTGTGGCCTTTAATTTTGACAGAAAGTGCCGTGATACGTCAAATATAGAGGGTATTTTGTTATTGTTGAAAATCCATGGGCGGTGCTGATCAATATCGTGTTGGGCGCAGAACTCAGATATTCTAGCGGCCGTTTTATCTATAAACAGATCTCTGTAAAGTCGGTCTGCATAGCCAACGGGCAGCTCATGGGGTCTTGGCACATTAAGGGTGCAGGACTTGATGAAATCGATGCATGCTTCAACGATATTCTGCCACGTTGGCAGGGGCAATCTTCCATGAACAAATAGCTCAGAAACACTGGCCAAGTTTATATATTCTATGTCGTACGAGAGCCCGCGATCATTATTCATGCCGTAGTATTTAGGAAGGTATGCCTGAATGTTGCGGGGCGCAGACTCATACCAAAGAGCCTCAGCGTAGATCTTTCGAGCAGGAGAGCCTGTTTTAGTTATCACTCCCCCTGAGGAACTGATTGAGTTGAATGCGCGAGCGGATAGACTAAGCTGCCGAGCTTGGAAATATCCATGTATGTGTCCATAATCCATCCATTCAATCGCCATTACAGGACGCATTTTTAGATGTTCGGAATAGGCTGTTATAGACTCAAATAGGCCCCCTCTCTCAGTTAGTAGTGAGAGCAAAGTACGGCCACACGAGAAATCAAAGTACCCCGCAACTACGAGTTCGCCGGGATCCCAAGCGGTTGCATTAGAAAAAACAACTTTTCCTCCACTGAGCTTGGCAGTGGTCCACCCAGCTGGATTTTTGGTGGTGGAAACAGCAAATGTGTCTGCCTGTTGTGACGCAAGCCTTACCAGGGTGTCACCGAACAGGAGCTGAACGCGGCCCAAATCGGGGATCGACTTAAGCGCTGTTGCAATAGCAGAGCCCAATGACAGACGTTCATCCGTCCGTATAACGCGGACGTTCAATTCCTGGAGCCGCCTCTGATCTGGTGGCGGAATGTCAAAGTCTACCGGAAGCGTCAGCCAAAGGTTGGCATCATTGGCGCGGGCGATTTGTGCCTCATAGAGTTTCTTTATCCCGTCTGGTAGAAATGACGGCGGGATATTCCCAAACTCTCCTGCTAGATCAGGGGCGACCGTAGCACCGCTAAGTATTATGAAGTCCGCCCTTTTCATTTACGGCATATGCCCAACAATTCGTTTATATCACCGAGGCTCTTGCTAATGAATTCGGAAGGACGAATACTGCGATCGTCAATATAGAAGCCTTCAAAACCACACCAAGGCTTACCGACAACGATCTCGTCATAAGGGACAGAATATCGGTCGAGCCAAGCGGTGATCACTGGGAGGCTGAATTGGCGGATCTTGTCGACATCGCCGCCGTAGGTGCGCATGCTCCGAGCTGTGTGTATCACAATTTCGAAGCCGGACTCGCGGTACTCCCGAAGCCGCTCGATTAGGGGCAAATTCGGTGCCGCGCTGGCATAGTGATCTTGATACTTGCGGCCTGGATCACTGGGCTCGCCAGCGAAGCAGATCGTATCATCTAGATCGACAATCAATCTCTTCGACATAAGGGCCGCCCCCAAGAATTTTCTCATAAGGTTGCAGCAGGGGCAAGCCCGCCACTGCGCCGGATGGATAGCAGTGCGGTTCAAAGGTTAGCAAGCTGATGCTGCCACGTCATGGCCGATATCTGCGACGCGGATCTACCGCTGCTTTTCGTGTGCCTGCATGATAGCGCTGCTTAAAAGGTGCAGATTTTCGTCCCAACCAAAGCGCTTCAGGACCGCATCCTTAAATTCCGCGAATTGTCTTGCTAGCAGTTCTGGCTCTAGCCGAGATAGGGATCGGATCACTTCGGCTACGTTGGCTGGATCGCGACACCAATGTACGAAAACATCTGCGTGGGGCAGTCCCTCAAACTCCGAGCGGATGTCGCACATAGACACAATGGCACAGTTCATGGCCACGTACTCGGTGGCCTTAAGCTTAAAGCCTCCCAGGAAGCGATCGGCAATCAACCCGAGGCCGATTTCACGGTGCCCGTCTCGAGGCCGATGACGAGGCACGGCATTGTCGTCCAAGGCCGAAATCACATACTCAGTATCTGTGACGACAGACTGCGGCCGCGCATATCTCAAGAAGTAGCTCAAATCCCGGCGCTTTCGCCACCATCCATAGCTTCCTGAAATCTCAACAGCCGGCATAAACTTGGCATCTTCGGCGAGCGGAACAGGCCTCGGTGCGCCGGGCAGGATTGCCAAACAGCGTACCTGTTCCCCGAGACAAGCCACAACCCAGTCAGCATCGCCGCGCGAGAGCACCACGAGCGTTCCCCATTTAGCCTCTGGGTAGTATTGCGACTCGAACCTATGGGCAGGTGGCGCAAGCCTCTGCACTAACCACGACGGATCGGTCGCAGCCAAGCGGGAGATCGCATTGTGGCAAATAAATATAGATTTTTGGTCATCCTTCAAGTCACCGCTCCGAACAAGCGGAAACAAAGCCTCGTGATCCACAACTACTATATTCGGCCTGAATTCGGCAATGGAGTCTTGGATATTTGATCTGTTTGAACGCGAATAATAGGAAGTTACCTCTGATGGCCAGATCCGGAGTAAATTCCGAATCCTTGTAAATTGATTTACCTTCGATACGAAGTGCAATCTGGTTGAAAATTCTTTTTCGAATAGGCGCACCAGGCGAGATGTGACGACATTATCACCGTCATTCTCGCCTCCTGATGCACGCCTCGTGATGAAAAGAGCTCGGAGCTTATCCGTCATATCCCATCTCGCTTTCGATAGGTGATGATTTAAGCTCTAATTTATTCGTGCGGCTAAATAGAAGGTCGGCTTGAACTATATTACCATTGAAATGATGGCTATTGTAAGTACCAGAAAGCTTGAACCCGTGGCCCGATAAGAAGGAAATGACGTCTTGGGCCAATGCTTGATTTTCATACAACTCAATATATGAGCACTCAACATAGATACCGGCAAATTCCGTCAATACGCCCACGGATCCCCTCAACACTTCCATTTCGAACCCTTGAACGTCAATCTTGAGAAGGTTTATATCGCCAAAATGGTCATAGGTTTCATCGAGTCTTACAACCTGTATCAGTGATTGATTGACTTCGCGCGTGCCGAAGTGTTGCTCCTGTCCGGGTCCTATTTTTAGCATCGAGGAGGAGTCTTCTCGACTCGCTATGTGCATCTCGGAAATGCCCGCCTCAGCCCCTAATGCAACCGACCGGACCTCGCTCCGCCCGCAGGCTACGCCCTGAAGTACCCTCCGCAATGTGCGAATCGGGCCAGGAAGTGGCTCAAAGCAGGTAATATACGCGCCCGGCCAACGATGGGCAGCAAACGCAGCAAATTGTCCCTTATTGGCACCTACATCAACCACGACATCGAACTCGATACCCTGGAAGGCTTCCGTGTGTTCGGTCGCGGGCAGCACACCTGAAATTGCGGCGGGCCATAGCGAGGGAGCTAGGATCAGGTCGCGAACTTTACGCAGTCGGAGGAAGCTCATCGTCCACGCCTTATGAGGAAAAATTGCCGTGAAAATTTGCGGGCCGTGACGCATCACTCATAGGCGAGCGAAGGGATTGGCGCATCCGCCCCCATAGACGTCAGCATACCCAATGTATTGAAGCTGCGGTCCACTCTTTCCGGGTTCCGTGAAAAAATTCGTCGATAGGAGGAACTCGGTGCAAATTCTCTCTTCAAAGCGATTGATCCCGTTTGCCATGGACTGTCGATTAAACAGGCGCTCGAGAACATCGCCTGGTTGCGCCAGAAAGCGATCAAGATGGCTTGCCCGGCGGGGATTCCTATTGCGAAAGTCGAGCTCGAAGGCGGAAACGACCTCTAGAGGCGGCTCAAGGTACCCCAAGCGCCGAAGAATGATGTCATGCAAGCCTCGATCTCTCGTAGCTTGCGCAAGCGAGAACGCTCCAATACCGCCGGCAATCGAGCCGGCAATGGACAGGCCTAGAAGGGCGGATCGCCTTGAAATTTTCATTGCGGTCATGCCAGAAGCGCCGCACTGCGCAGCGAAAGCGCAGCAATAGTGAGCGACGGATTCGCTGGCGGCCCCGAGGGGAAGCAACCGCTTCCACCGACAACCAAATTCCTTACCCCGTGACACAAAAGCCTGTCGTCCAGGACACTTACATCTTCGCTACTGCCCATAACAGTTGTGCCTTGTATATGGCCCTCTGACTGTTCAATGTCGCCAATGCGAACTTCATCTATTCCAAGGTCGCCTATGGACAGAAGCAATTCTTCTTGCACTTGGTCCAGCGCTCTAATCGCGTAATCAGAGTGACCATGGTAGTGCAATACAGGCCTACCTCTTACCTCAACTCTATTTCTGTCGTCCGGTACATTTTCGGCGACAATTTTTAGAATCGCTCTCCGCCTCCATTTTCCATTGTCTGTTCTCAGAATGGGGGGGGAATTGTAATGCTCAACAATGCAAGAAGCTCTATTTCTTCTCTGATCTCCAGAAGCATACATATAACCCAAACCGGTAATATGAGTGCCGCCATTGAAATTGTCGATTTTCGAAAGATCTATTTCAACCTTCCTGCTAACTTGCTCATGAAGTCGGCGGCCGAGTAGTGGACTATTTATTCCAGAATTGTGAAGTACTACAACATTAAAAATGGCGTTGAGGCCAATTTTAAACAGATCGGCAGATGCGGAATGATAACGTCCATCACTTAGCCAGAATATCTTTCTTGCAACTCCAGCTGATATATCAATGCGCGATATTTTTGCCCCCACAACCAGTGTGACGCGGGGGTCGCTATAAATATCTCCAAACGCGTTCAGAACTGTAAACTTTGCGTCGATCGGACAAATTCCGCAATTGCCGGTAGCGCAGCACTTATTCCGAGTGGCCGTAGAACTGGAGGATCTAGCGGATGGTGCGTGAACCCAATAAGAATCGCCGACGAGTCCAGCCATAGCCTCATCAAAATCCGAGAATCTATGGGGAGGCTGAGGATAAGAACGTCGCTCGCCGAATGGTCCCAAAGAGGGGCCTGAGACCTCCATTATTGCCTCCGCCTCTTCATAAAACGGCAGGAGGTCGCGATACTCGATGGGCCAGTCGTAGCCTACGCCAAATTTGGTTCGGATCTTAAAGTCTTCAGGCAAGAACCTCGGTGTTTGCCCCCACCAACAGTTTGATCCACCACCAAAGCCCAGGGTGAAGAGCCAATCCTTAGTTCCGAGGCCAGACTTGGCAAAAAGCGAAGGCTCTGAAACATCACTATGCTTCCTATTCTCGACCATCCATGCATGGTCTTTCCGCGCCCCCTCCTCTAGAACCAGAACCTTAGATTTGGGCCTCTTCTGAAGGAATTTTTTTAGAAAGAACGACGACGAGAAGCCAGTTCCTCCGACAATTAGATCAAAATGTTCCAACTAACTTACTTTCACGGTTACTGTCAGGTGCGGTCTGTCTGCGGATTCACGTTCGGTCCAAACCCCTCATCGTCGCCTTTCGGGGCATTCGGGAGCAGAGCTGCGACAAAAGACCTTAGGCAAACTGGCTTGGAAATCTTCCTGGCCAAGCGTAGTCGTTGATCTACGTACTGATCTGCATTTGGGTCCACTGCCAAATCCAAGATGGCCTTCGCAAAAAGACGGGCGTCGTTTGGCTCCACCCGAGCTGCTGCATCTCCGAGGAATTCCGCCAGCTCCGTATCTTTTGCCGCGGTGACAATTATAGGCTTTCCCGAGGCAAGCATCCCGCCGAGCTTTGAGGGCAGCATCAGATCGGCTGCGTTCATCTCCTGAGGCATCAAATGAACGTCGGCCAAGGCTAGGAACTCGCCAAATCGTTCTTCCGGTTGGAACGGCAGTATGGTGAGATTGGGCAGTTCTTCGGCGGCCGCCTCCAGCAGACCGCGCATTGGCCCGTCGCCGGCAATCACCAGAATGATGTTTTCATGGCCCATAAGATTGCGCGCCGCCTCGACGAGCAGCCCGACGCCCTGCTTTGCACCCAGAGCCCCAGAGTACAAAGCCACAAAGGCATCGTTAGCGAGGCCGAGCTCTGACCTATATGCCGACTGGCGGTTCAGAGGCCGGATTTTGACCACATCGACCCAGTTCCGGACGATAGCCACTCTTTCCGCCTTTGCCCCATTCGCCACAATGCGCTCTGCCATACGATTGGAAATCGTTATGATCTGATCAAATGAACGACGTATGACGCGTTCAAAATGTCTTGCTGCGGTTGCTAGGGTTCGACCTTTCAGGTGGCCCATTGCGAACGCGGCATCAACTTCCAAGTCTTGGACTTGAAGCACAAGTCGCGCGCCAACGAGCCGCCCCGCCATCAACGCGAAGGGCGCTCCAAACAATGTTGGTTCCACCGAAAGCACAACGTGGGGGCGCCGCCTTAACGCCTGCCAGAGGACCACGGGTGCCGACGATAGGGCGAATGAAAGCGATGCAAGAGCCCGCTTCAAGCCGCGCATCTCCTTGGCCAAATAGATTGGGCACCGATAGATCTCGACCCCTTTGGCCAACTCGCGCCGCCAACTACTGGCAGAGTATCCCTCCTCAACGCGCCAAGCTGGATAGTGGGGAGGAGCTGTGACGACACATACTTTATGCCCCAGCTCCGCGAGGTGCAGAGCGATCTCCTCTGTGTACCGCCCGACCCCCGAAAACTCAGGCGCATAATTCATTCCGTGGATCATGATGCGCATTGGACAAATCCGGACGCGAGCTCAGGGCCGAAAGCCGGCCGGATCTTTTGCTCTTGGTATCCCACTTGGCAGCCACCGACATTGACGGCAAATGGTCCTTGGCCGGGTGGCGGGCGCGACGCAACTTTTTTCCAGTTGAATCTTTCATTTTGGGGAGCGAGGGCCATACTTGCGGCGAAAAGTCGCTCGGGCTGATGAGAGCTCGGAACTCCCCGGTGGCTCAAGCGTTGCGGCGGCGGGCGTGGCGTAAGCTCGGACATCCTGACGGTATCCGTGGGTACTCCCAATTGGTGATTATGTGATCGATCTGCACTGCCATATTCTGCCGGGCATAGACGACGGTGCGCCGGATATCGACCTGTCACTGGCCATGGCCCGTTGTGCGGTGGCAGACGGCATCACCGTGACGGCCTGCACCCCCCACATCATGCCAGGCTACTACGACAACACCGGTCCAGGCATTCGCGAGCATGTGAAGGCGTTGCAGAAGGTCCTCGACGAGCATGACATCCCGCTGAAGCTGACCACGGGTGCCGACGTTCATCTGGTGACCGATCTGGTGGCCGGGCTGAAGTCGGGCCGCATCCTCAGCCTCGCCGACAGCCGCTATTTCCTGTTCGAGCCGCCGCACAATGTCGCCCCGCCGCGCATGCTGGACTCGATCTTCGATGTCATGTCCGCCGGCTATGTGCCGATCATCACCCATCCAGAGCGGCTGCGCTGGATCGAGGAGCAGTATGATGTCATGGGGCAGGCCGTGCACAACGGGGCCTGGATCCAGCTGACCGCCGCCTCCGTCACCGGCAAGTTCGGCAAGCGGGCGCAATACTGGTCCGACCGTATGCTGGACGAGGGGCTGGTGCATATCCTGGCCACCGACGCCCACAACATGCGGACCCGTTCGCCGGTCCTGTCGGAGGCGGTCGAGGCGGTTTCGAAGCGTCTCGGTGAAGACGCAGCACGGGACATGGTTTTCACCCGGCCTCAAGCAGTGCTAGACAACGCTTCTTCGTCCACTCTGGCACCACCCGTTGGCGCGCCCCGTCCGGTGGCCAAGCCCGGGTTTTTCCAGCGTTTGTTCAACGCGGCCTAAGTTTTGAGGATTCTTGTAATCAACATGCGCATCTCACTGCTCGTCGGCGTCGTCTTGGGTCTCGCCGGCTGTGCGAGCGAGGGCCGGAGTGTCGCTGAAACCACGGCTGCCGCTACGATCGATCCCCTGGCGCTGCAAGCGCAAGCGACAGGCACCTCGCCCGATCAGTACCTGATCGGTCCGACCGACGTGCTTAAAGTTTCCGTATTCCAGGTCCCCGACCTTTCTTTCGATGAGCTGCGGGTCGACTCATCCGGAAACATCCAGATGCCCCTGATCGGCACGGTCCACGCCGAAGACATGACCCCTCGTCAGCTAGCGGACACCGTGAGCGATCTACTGGGTGCCCGCTATCTCCAGAATCCTCAAGTCAGCGTAACTGTCGTCGAATCCGCCAGCCAAAAGGTCACCGTTGACGGCGACGTGACCAAGCCTGGCGTCTATGAGATGCGCGGCCGCACAAGCTTGGTCCAAGCTGTTGCTATGGCCGAGGGGCCAACCCGTACCGCCGATCTGTCTAGTGTCGCCGTGTTCCGGATGGTTAACGGTCAGCGTATGGTCGCCGTGTTTGACTTGCGTGCTATCCGCAACGGCGCAATGGAGGACCCCGTGATCCTGGGCGACGATGTGGTGGTGGTTGATCGATCGCGGCTGAACTCGGCTATGCGAGAAATCTTATCGGCAGTTCCCGCGCTAGCGATCTTCCGTCCCTACTAAAGCCAGCGTGCTTCCTGCACATTAGGTCCGCCGCCTGACCAAGAAACGGATTGAGTAATTGACGATGCTCGGTAACAGCGAAATCAAAGCAACGCATGGCGCGCAGACCGGCGGCGCACAACCTTCGAGAGGAAGCAGCGCCTCTCTCGTAGTTGGACCTGAAGGCGGGCTGACAGACCAATTCGTCGAGTTTGACCTCGCAAAATACCTGCGGATGTTGGTTAAGCACCGGTTCGTCATCATTGGATCTATCATTGCGGCTCTAGTAGTTGGGCTAGCAATATCTCTACTCATGACACCGATTTATGCAGCGTCTACTGTAATCCAGATCGATCGAGAAGAAACTCGTGTCTTGGGCTCGGACAGCGATATGTTGCAGACGCCCACATTGGTCCAAGCCGAAGAGTTTTTCCAAACCCAGTACGGCCTGCTGCGCAGTCGGTCTTTAGCAGAGCGTGTCGTCGACAAAATGGGCCTCGCCAACTCCAATGCGTTTCTTGACGCCATGGAAGTTGATTTTCAGCCGGCGGAAGATGCTCGACCTGCCGAAATATCCTTAGCTCGGCGCAACAGAGTCATTAAGACGGTTCAAAACAATCTCACCGTCTCTCCCGTGCGAGGCTCCCGACATGTTAAGCTCACATTCGAGAGCCCAGATGCCGAACTCGCAGCCCGGGTAGTCAATGCTTTCGGCGAGGCGTTTATTCAAGCGAGTCTGGACCGGAAGTTTCAGTCGACTGTCTACGTTCGCGACTTCCTCGAAGGGAGTTTAGCTCAGACAAAGTCCAAGCTTGAAGAATCTGAGCGTCAGCTGGTCCGGTATGCAGAGCAGCAGCAGATTATTTCTGTAACGGACCAGTCCACCATTCAAGGAGGGCAGCAGGAATCCCTGGCGTCCCGAAACTTGTCAACCTTGAATGCTTCGTTGGCTGCAGCTCGATCGAGCCGCATTGCAGCAGAAGAGAAATGGCGGTCTGCGCGCTCAACACCACTTTTGAGCCTGCCCGAGGTGCTACAAAATCCGGCTGTGCAGACGCTGAGCGAAGAGCGGGCGAGGCTTAAGGCGGAGTACGAGCAAAAGCTCCGCGTTTACCAGCCCGATTACCCGGAAATGCGTCAGCTCCAAGCTCGCATCGGTGAGCTCGATATTGAGATGAACGCCATTGCATCCAGTGTTCGCACCTCGATCCAATCGCAGTACACAATTGCTTTGAACCAAGAGCGTGCGCTGGAGCAACAGGTCAATGGTCTGAAGGGTGATGTGCTCGACCTGCGTAATCGGAGTATCCAGTACAATATTCTTCAGCGCGAGGTGGACACCGGGCGCACCCTCTACGAGGGGCTGCTGCAACGTTACAAGGAAGTGGGCGTCTTGGGCGGTGTGACCGCCAACAATATTTCGATCGTCGATCCCGCGGTTGTGCCGACGCGCGCAGCCAAGCCCGACATTAAGCTAAACATGGCCATCGCCGCATTGTTGGGGCTGGCTATTGGCGTCGTTGCAGTCCTGATGCTGGAGGCTCTCGATGAGTCTCTGCTCACGCCCGACGATATTGAACAAAAGCTCGGCCTTCCGGTCCTCGGTGTCGCTCCCCTGCTTAACAAGGAAGAAGCGCCACTAGTCGCGCTGGCCGATATTAGATCGGCGTTTGCAGAGGCCTATTACTCCCTTCGAACTGCGCTTCAATTCTCAACCCAAAATGGTGCGCCTGTCAGCCTTCTGGTGACCAGTTCGCGTCCCGCCGAGGGCAAGTCGACAACCGCCTTAGCCATCGCCCTGAATTTTGCGCGGGTTGGCAAGCGTGTCCTGCTCGTTGACGGTGACTTGCGAAATCCTTCGCTGCACCGGACCTTGGCCCTGGCTAACACCCAAGGGCTCAGCAATCTACTTTCGGGTCATGATGACCTACGCGGATTGGTAATCGAATCTGGCCACAAAGGCCTGAGCTTCCTGCCTTGCGGCCCACTCCCCCCTAGCCCGGCGGAGCTCTGGGGGAGCGACAGGCTTTCCTGGTTCATTAGGAAAGCTGTTGGTGAATTTGACCATGTCATCATCGACGGGCCGCCTGTGCTTGGTTTTGCCGACGCGCCTCTGTTGGCCTCAGCGACTGAGGGCACTGTCTTTGTTGTCGAAAGCCGGTTCACGAAGAGGTCACAGGCTCGAGGTTCAATCCGCCGCATGATGATAGGCAAGGCCCGGATCCTCGGAGTAGTGCTGACCAAGTTCAACGCCAAGGAAGCGTCTTACGGCGGTTACGACTACGCCTACGACTACAACTATGGTGCCGAAAAGAAGGTTTGATCGAATCTCCTTGCGAGGACACATTAGCAGGTCCGGCCTTAAGGGCATCGCCCGGTACGGCGTCATCACCCTGGCGGTTTTACTTGCGTGGCAAATGGTCGTTGCCCTCATGGCGGACCGGGCTCATGTAAGTGTTGCCGTCTCGCTCGCACCCGGTTCTTCCGTCGCCCTCACCCGAGCGGCGGACAGCGAACTGGAAGCAAAGCGCTACGACAATGCTGCCGATCTGGCTCGCAGGGCCTTGCGAGCCGCTCCGTTCAACGTCCGTGCCCTCTCCGTTGTAGGCCGGGTGCAATCTGCTACAGGCGATATCGACGGTGCCGACCAGACCTTGACCCTGGCGGGCAATTGGAGCCTTCGCGAAGACCCGACCCACGCCTGGCTGACCGACCGCCGGCTGCGCCAGGGGAACTACGCCTCGGCCTTTGCCCATGCCGAAACCCTCGTCCGTCGTCGCGGCGCAGCCGAGCCGCAGGTGTTTGAACTGTTCACCGTGGCAGCGGCCGAGCCCGCGGGCCTGTCAGCCTTGCTGCGGGCCCTTTCAACGTCACCGCCCTGGCGAAATCGCTACATGGCCTTCCTTACCGCCAAAAAGGGCATGGACGCGGACCTCCTGCTGTCTGCACTCGCCCTCAACCTGCAGAACAGTGCGGCACCGCTGTCGGATGCGGAGCTCCACTACCTCTACTCCCGCTGGCTGGCGGCGCGCCAACTTCCGCTCGTGAAGGAGGTTAGAGCGCGCCTGAATCGGCCAGCCTTCATCGATTACCTGTGGAATGGAGACTTTGAAGCCAGTGAGGGTGTGATTCCCTTCACTTGGGTGATCTCCACCGACAGCGGCTTCTCTGTCCAGATCAGCGATACCGGCGATGCTGCGCGTGGCAGCGGACTGCATGTTGATTACGACGGCCTGGCCAGCGGCGTCGTCGCTAGGCAGCTGCTGTTGCTCGAACCTGGCGGAGCAACGCTTAGTTTGCGTCAACAAGTTTCAGGCGACTTGGGGGGGGCAAGTTTGGAATGGCGCCTGATCTGCTTCGAGGGTGAGGCAATCCCGATCACGTGGGGGGAACCCGGGCTGGCCGACGCGAGTGGCTGGCGCGAGGTTTCGGGCCGCATCTCCGCGCCAGCCACCGGATGCACCGCACAATGGCTTGATCTGACAGCTGTGCCGGGAGATCGGCGCCGCACTATCAGCGCCTGGTTCGACGAAGTCCGCATCGTTCCGAATGCCGGTAGACCGGCGCGTTGAAGGATCAGAATCCGGTTTCTAGCCCTTGTTCGCGGAACCTAAACCAGCTATAGAGGTTCTCTAGATATCTGTTCCTCGCTCTATGTCCTTAAGGGGTCTCGACATGCGTAAGACTATCATCGCGATTTCGGCCGGGCTTATGCTTATCGCAGGTCAGGCCGCAGCGGCCGGTTCCAACAGCGCCGTTGCGCGCGTCGGCGATCGCGTCGGCGGCCGCACCGGCGACGCCGAGCAGTTTTTCGGCGCTCCGGTTTCCGTGTTGGTGATTGGCGGGGCCGTGCTGGTTGCGACCCTTGTGGTCGCGTCTGACGACGGTGACAGCGATTAAGATCACGTAGCGCCGGACCGGATACGCGTTTGGGTCCGCGCGGACGTACTATACTGAATAAGGTCCAGTGGAGCCCTGTCGTAATCGCGACAGTCGTTCTGCTGGCCTTTTCGTTTGCTTTTGGCGGTGCCAGTCGCACGCATCTTCTGCGTGTCACGGTTATAGAGCTGGCAGCCTTGCCCCTCTTGATACTGGCGGTGACGCGATTGTTCGACGCCAGGGCCTTGCAGGTCCACCGTTTTGCTCTCTCGCTGGCCGGGCTTGTAGCCACGCTGCCGCTGGTTCAATTGATTCCGCTACCACCTAATCTGGCGCTTAATCTGCCGGGGCGCGAGGATTTGTCCCAGGCGTTAGCTCTCGCCGGTGTGGTGCCAGGCTGGACACCGATGTCCCTCACGCCGGATCTGACCTGGCGCTCTTTCTTGGCCCTGGTCCCGCCGCTAGCTGTTTTCGGAGCTGTCCTGACCCTCGATGAGCGTCAACGGACCTCCCTGCTTTGGCCTGTTCTGTTGGCAGGAGTCTTGGCCGTCGGACTCTGCGCCGTTCAGATAACGACTCGCAGCCCCTCAGCCTATTTGTGGTCCTGGACTGAACCGGGATTCGCTTCGGGTCTATTCGCGAACCGCAATCACATGGCGACGCTATGTGCCTCGACCCTTCCGTTCGCGGTCATATTGGCCATTGCCGGCGCTCGAGACAGGGCGCGCGGGAGGCTTCGGCTTTGGATCGGGCTATCTTATCTCGGCCTTGTTGTGGTGGCGCTGCCGGTCATCCAGTCTCGCGCCGGAGTCGGCATCGGCCTGCTAAGCCTGACCGCTAGTCTGTTCGCCGCCTGGACAGTGATGGGCCGTCGGCTTGATTCGCGCCTCCTGGCGACCGGCCTGGTTGCGGCGGCGGCGCTGACCGCCACCGTCCTGTTCGGTCTGGACGGTGTGGCAGCTCGGTTTGAGGGTCTCGACCTTACCAACGGCCGGGCGCAGCACTGGCCATTTGTCATCCAGGCGGCCCAAGCCTATTTGCCGGTTGGCTCGGGTATAGGCTCATTCGACGCCGTTTATCGCTCTGTCGAGCCACTGCAGCAGCTGGACGAAACGTATTTCAACGCCGCTCACAACGAATACCTGCAGATTTGGCTCGAAGCTGGCTGGCTCGGCATCGGTCTCTTGGTCGCCTTCCTCGTCTGGTTCGGCCGCCGCAGCTGGACAACATGGACCGCAGGCCCAGACAGCGGCTTCCGCCGCGCGGCCACCATCGCAATCGGTGTGATCCTGCTGCACTCGCTTGTGGAATATCCGCTGCGCACCGAGACGCTGGCGGTCTTCTTCGCTTTGTGCTGCGGCATCCTGGAGTTCGCCGGAAAGTCGCAAGGCGAAAAACTCAAGCCGGCCTAGCCGAACGTCCGCGCAAACTCGGCATTGGCCTTTTCGAAGTCGGCCATCCGCCCGATATCGACCCAGTAGCTTTCGGCCGCGTGGGACCTCAGGTTCTGCCCCGCCGCCAGCATGGCCTGCAGCAGCTGCGGCATGTCGAAGAAGGTGTCCCGCGGCACCAGCCCGACGGCCTTCTCGGACAGCACATAGACCCCGCCGTTGATGGTGAAGCGTTGCATCGGCTTTTCGTGGATGGAGCGGACCCCGCCGTCGATCTGTTCGATTACCCCGAACGGCACCTGCATCTCATAGTCGCGCACCAGCACCGTCCCGTCCGCGCCGCTCGCCAGATGGGCATCCAGCACATAGCCGTAGTCCTCCTTGGACAGCACATCGCCGTTGGTGACGATGATGGGCCCCTCCGGCCGGTCATCCGGCAGCAGGCTCAGTGCGCCACAGGTGCCCAGGCGCTTCTGTTCATGCAGGTAGCGGATGTTCAGGCCCCGGTCCGAGCCGTCGCCGAAGTGAGCCTCGATCTGCTCGGCCTTATAGTTCACGGCGAGGAAGATATTGCGGAAGCCCTGATCGGCGAAGTTGGCGATGATGGTGTCCAGGATCGGGCGTGGCCCGATGTGCAGCATCGGCTTGGGCGTGTCCTTGGTCAGTTCGGCCAGACGCGTTCCACGCCCCCCCGCCATGATGACCACCCCGTGCGGCCGTTCGGGGATGTCGAGATAGTCGGCGACCGTCGCCAGCCCCGTGACCACACCGCCCTCGCCCACGATGGGCAGTTGCCGCAAACGCTGGCTGCGCAGGATACCCAGCACCCCGGCCCGGTCCAGCGACTGCGGGGCCGTCAGCGGCTCGCGGTTACAGGCGCCGACGCACGGCTCCTCCAGCGCGGCACCCTTGATCAGGGCCCGACGGATGTCGCCGTCCGACAGGGTGCCGATCAGGCGGCGGTCGCCATCGACCACCAGGGCTATACCGGTTCCGGTGCGGTCAATGGCCTGCAACGCCTGAAGGATGGTCGCATCCGGCGCGATCAGAGTGTCTTCCCAGGCCTTCATCGTCCATTCCCTCGCCGGGCCGGCACGCCCAGCAGCAGCGCCGGTCCCGCATGGTCGTCCACGACCACAGCGCCCGCGCCGACCACCACGCCGTCACCCAGGGTCACGCCCTCGCGCACCACAGCCCCCGCGCCGATGTGGCAGGTCGCGCCGATTCGCACGTCCCCGCAAAGAATCGATCCCGGCGCGCAGTGGGTGAAGGGCTCCAGCCGGCAGTCATGCTCGATGACGGCCCCTGTGTTGACGATGCAGCCGGGGCCGACCACAGCCCCGGCCTGAACGACCGACCGCGCCAGCACTTGCGCCGTGTCGTCCACCTCGGCGAAGACCGAGACGACCGCGGAGGGGTGGCGCACGCCGATGAAACGTCTCCCGTCGGTCTCCAGCCGCATCTGTACGTCCCGGCGCACCCGTCCGCCCGGCGGACCGCCGATCCCGTTGACCAGCATCGCCTCGGGCCAGTCGCCCGCAATCAGCCGCGCATCGTCGCCAAGGACCTTCAGGCCCATGATCGTTGTGTCGTGCAGCATCGTGTCCGCATCCACGAACCCCAGCACCCTCCGCCCGGCCAGCAGCAGGGCATCGGCCAACACCCGGCCGTGGCCGCCCGCGCCGACGATGATGATGGGGGCGTCG
The DNA here is from genome assembly GCA_046294385.1 of Brevundimonas sp. Classification (GTDB taxonomy): domain Bacteria; phylum Pseudomonadota; class Alphaproteobacteria; order Caulobacterales; family Caulobacteraceae; genus Brevundimonas. The sequence goes on from JBKBJW010000001.1 coordinate 212,197, forward strand.
CTCATTCGATCGCCTCATCGGCTTCATAGGCGCGTGTGGCCTTCGTCCCGATCAGACCCCAGACATCCATCGGCGAGCGCCCATCGGCGGGCCGCTTGGCCGTCATCATTTCCGGTGTCAGCACCTCGCCAGTCGCGATGGCCCGCGCCGCGACCAGACTGCGCCGCGCGATTGGGCGATTGCCCGCCTCCTCCGGCGTCGGGGCCTTCTCGGCCTTGCCCAACGCCACTTCAATCTCGCGGATGCCGCGCACCATTGCCGCCAGCTCACCGGGCTCCAGAGACGCGGCATGGTCCGGCCCGGGCCGGTTCCGGTCCAGGGTGAAGTGCTTCTCGATCACCGTCGCGCCTCGGGCCACAGCGGCGAGGGCGACGATGATGCCCAGGGTGTGATCCGAATAGCCGACCGGCAGGTCGAAGGTTTCCGCCATTGTGTCCATCGCCCGCAGGTTCACCGCCTGCATCGGCGCCGGATACATGGTCGTGCAGTGAAGCAGGGTCACCCACTTCCGCAATGCCGCCTTACCGGCTCCGGACGCAAAAGCTGCCGCCAGATCATCAGGTCCGCGCGGCTCGCCTTCGCGCACCAGGCCGAAGGCGATCACCGACAGGGCGTCGCGAATGTCGTCGAGCGTGGACATACCTGTCGAGACCAGCATCGGCATCCCCAGGCGCGCCGCCGCCAGCAGCATGGGACCCCAGGTGATGTCGCCCGAGGGGATCTTCACCGCCGGCATGTCCAGCCCCGCCAGTAGGCTTAAGCTCTCCAGATCGAAGGCGGTCGACATGAAGCGCACGCCCCGCGCGCGGCAGTGATCCGCCAGCATGGCGTGGTCGTCATGGCCCAGTTCCAGGCGGCGCAGCATCTCCATCTGGCCACCGTCCTCGCCGGTGTTCGCTATCTGGTAGGCGGCCTTGGCGGCGCGCCTGGTGACCAGTTGGTCGGCGCGAAAGGTCTGGAACTTCACCGCATCGGCACCTGCGTCCGCCGCCACGTCGATCATGCGGCGCGCGTCGTCGACCGACCCGTCGTGATTGACCCCCGCCTCGGCGATGATGAAGACCCGGCTCATGCGTGGAACCTCTTGGCCAGCAGCGCCGCCCGATCCGGCAGGGCCTTCAGGACCGAGACGATCCGTGCTGAGGCATGGCCGTCGCCATAGGGATTGACCACGGTTGAGCAGTCCATCGTCTCAGCCCTGGCCAGGGCCTCCAGGATGGCATCCTTCGTGGGGGCGCAACGGATCACCGAGGCCGCCGACAGCCGCCCGCCCTGCCGGTCACCCACATCGATTGTCGGCACATGGAACGACGGTGCCTCGTAAAGGCCGCTGGACGAGTTGCCGACCACCGCATCCACCTGCGCCATCAGCCCGAGGTAGCGCGCTGATCCCAGCGAGGCGTGGACCCGAACATCCGTTCGTCCATCAACCCACCGTCCCATCGCCTCCTGAAGGTCGACATGGCCCGGATCCGCATTGGGACAGGTCAACCACTTGATCGTCGTGGGCGGCAGGGCATCCAGGGCCTGAAGCAGGGCCTCGAACTGCGACAGCCCCCGGTCGGGGGCGAGGGTGACCGGGTGGAAGGTGACCAGCAGGTTCCTCGGGCCCAGGCGCGCGCCGAGCGCGGCCTCGAGCGCTTCGCGGTCCATCACCGGCTCGCGTTTCAGCCAGTCCAGCCCCGGGCTGCCGACCACATGCACATGGTCGGGGTTTTCACCCATGGCACGCACGCGCGCGGCGGAGGCTTCGTTTGTCGTCAGGTGGACATGCGCCAATTTGGTGATGGCGTGGCGCATGGCGTCGTCGATGGCCCCCTCGGTGACGTCGCCGCCCGCGATATGGGCCACCGGCAAGCCGGCGAGGGTCGCCGCCTGAACCGCGGCCAGGATTTCGAAGCGGTCGCCGAGCACCAGCATCAGGTCGGGTGCCAGACTCGCGATTGCGTCGGCCACGCCGGCCATGGCCAGCCCCATGGACCGCGCTACGCCCGGCGCGCTGTCATCCGTGAGATCGATGGGGATCCGGGCGTCGATGGCGAAGCCGTCAGCCTCGATGACGGTCACGGTCTCACCGAAGCGGGGCTCCAGATGCGAGCCCGTCACGACCAGCTGAAGGGTCAGGTCCGGGTCACCCGCGATGTCCTGCATGACCCAGCGCAACAGGCCGTATTCGGCCCGGCCGCCGGTCACCACACAGATGCGGCGCGGCCGGCTCATGCGTCCGCCAGCGCAGGGCTCGAGGGAATATTGACCACTGTCGCCTCCAGTCGTTCGGACGTTTTCAGGTCCGCGCGGGGTGCCGCCTCGAACATCGGCAGGCGGTGCATCAGGGTCCAGATCGGCCGCGCCATGAAGCCCGCCTCGTTCAGGGCCGTCAGCATGGCGTCGCGCATCGCCGGGTCGTCGAGGATAAGGGCGTTGAGCCAGTAGTTGCCCTCGGTTCCTTCCGGCTCGGTCAGGAACCGCACGCCGGGCACGCCCGCAAACGCCTGCGCATAGCGCGCCGCCAGTTCGCGCTTCCTCGCCAGCATGTCCGGCAGCCGCTCCAGCTGGGCGCACCCCAGGGCCGCGTTCAGGTTGGGCATGCGGTAGTTGTAGCCAACCGCGTCGTGGCTGAAGGCCCACGGATGCGGGACTTTGGCCTGGGTGGTCAGGTGCTTGGCCCGCTTCGCCAGTGCCGGGTCATTGGTCAGAACCGCCCCGCCGCCGCCCGTGGTGATGATCTTGTTGCCGTTGAAACTAAGCGCCGACAGCCGCCCGATTCCACCCACATGGGCCCCGCGATAGCGCGAGCCGATGGCCTCGGCCGCATCCTCGATCAGCACCAGCTTCCAGCGCTCAGCCAGCGCCGCCAGCGCGTCCAGATCACCCGAATGGCCAAAGGCGTGCAGTACCACCAGCGCCCGGATCACCCGGCCCGTCTCGCGGTTGACGCAAGCCTCGGCCCGCACCTCGGCCACTGCCTGCAGATGCGCCTCCAGTTTGTCCGCATCGACCGCCAGCGACCGGTCCTCGCTGTCCACGAAATGCGGTGTCGCGCCGATATAGGCCACCGCATTGGCCGTCGCGACGAACGTCAGGGCCGGCATCAGCACCTCGTCCCCGGCCTCGACCCCGGCCAGCATCAGACAGACGTGCAGGGCCGCCGTGCCATTGGCCGTCGCCACCGCGTGGCCGACGCCGGTGATGGCGGCCAGATCCCGCTCGATGCGGTCGACATAGCCTCCGACCGACGAGACCCAGCCGGTCTCGATACAGTCGGTGACATAGGCCTTCTCGTTTCCCCGAAACTCGGGCTCATGCAGCGAAATCCGGGCTCCAGAATTCGGGGCGGGCGTGCCCAGCACCGACCGCAGGGCCGCCAACGTCCCCTCGACCGGCCCGTCCAGGCGTGGCGCGGCCAAGGCGCTCATACCGCGTACATCCCGGCCTTGTAGCCGGCCAGGTTCTCTGGCTTGCGGAACCAGTCGATGGTTTCGCTGAGGCCCCGCCGGAAGCCCTCGCCCCCGCCGTACGCAGGCGTCCATCCTGTGAGCGACGTCACCAGGTCGTTCGCCGCCCAGAGCCGCTCGACCTCGGACAGCGCCGGCCGCAGGCGTTGGTCGTCCGTCTCGATTTCGATCTCGACGCCCATAATCTCGGCGATCATCCGTGCAGTGTCGCCGATGGAGATTTCGAAGCCCGAGCCGACGTTGACCACCTTGCCGATGGCCACATCGCATTCCGCGAGGGCCTCGAAGCCCGCCACCGTGTCGGCGACATAGTTAAAGTCCCGCGTCGGATGCACGGCCCCCAGTTTAATGCGACGTTCGCCGGCGAGCAGCTGGGTGATGATGGTCGGGATCACGGCGCGGGCCGATTGGCGCGGACCGTAGGTGTTGAACGGCCGGATCACCGTCACGGGCGTTTCGAAGGCCGCGTGGAAGCTCAGCGCCATCTGGTCGGCGCCGATCTTTGACGCCGAATAGGGTGACTGTCCCTGCAGCGGATGCGCCTCATCGATCGGCACGTAGCGCGCCGTGCCGTAAACCTCGCTGGTCGAGGTATGGACGAACCGCTCGACCCCCAGCTCGCGCGCTGCCTGCACCAGGTTCAGCGTGCCCTTGATGTTGGTGTCCACATAGGTGTCGGGCGAATGGTAGCTGTAGGGAATGGCGATCAGGGCGGCGAGGTGCAGCACCACGTCACAGCCCTGCATGGCCGTCCGCACCCCGTGCGGATCGCGGATGTCGCCCAGGAAGACATCGACCGATCGCTTGGTGGCCTCGGGCGCGCGGTCAAGCCAACCCCAACTATTGAAGCTGTTGTATAGACAGAATGCACGGACGCTCAGGCCGCGGGCGACCAGGCGTTCGACGAGGTGAGACCCGATGAAGCCGTCGGCCCCGGTGACCAGTATGCGTTTGCCGTCGAGTTTCATCACGTCCTCTGGCCGCGAGACCTCGCGCCGATCATCACCAGAGTCGGTCAACAGGGTAAACGGATGGGAAAGATCGGCGCGTTCCGCGTTGCTTCTCCTCCCCCGCTCGGCCTAAATCACGGTCCCTGCCGTGCGAGTGTCCATTTCCCATGACCGAACAAGGCGCTGCAGCCCTCAGGGACGCGAGGGACCGGTTCTTCCGCTGGCTGCGCGACGAGGCCTATCCGCTGTGGGCGCGCGCGGGCATTGATCACGACGGCTTCGGCTTCTTCGAGAAGATCACCACCGACGCAGCTCCGGTCCGCGTCCCCCGGCGCGCCCGCGTCATCGGCCGTCAGATCTACGCCTTCAGCAAATCTGGCGACTTCGGTTGGAACGGCCCGGTGAAAGGCCTTGTCCGGCACGGCCTCTCTGCCCTGCCCCGCCTCCTGCGCCGCGAAGACGGCCTAGTCTGCACCCTCGTAAGCGACGACGGCACACCAATGGGGGGACGGCCCGACCTCTACGACCAGGCCTTCACCCTGTTCGGCCTCGCCGCCGCCCTGCCCTTGGTGGATGAACCGGTATCCCTGACCGCCGCCGCCGACCGCCTGCGCGGTGCCGTCATCGCCGCGCTGGCCCATCCGCTCGCCGGCTTCGAGGAGGCTTCGCCCCGCACCCTGCCGCTCAAGGCCAACCCCCACATGCACATGCTGGAGGCAGCCCTGGCTTGGGTTGAAGTATCCGCTGGCGGCGTTACGGACCCGGCACCGTGGAACGCGCTCGCTGACCAGATCGCGGACCTGGCCCTGGCCCGCTTCATCGACCCCGCGACCGGCGCGCTGCATGAGTTCTTCGACGGCGACTGGAACCGCATGGGCGGCGAGCTGGCCGTGGTCGAGCCGGGGCATCAGTTCGAATGGGGCTGGCTGTTGATGCGCTGGGGCCGGATGCGCGGCCGCGAGGACGCGCTGGAGACCGGAAAACGGCTGGTCCACATCGGCGAGGACCACGGCCTCGACCCCGCGCGGGGCGTCCTGTTCGCCGAGCTGCATCCCGACCTCAGCCTGCGCGATCCCGTCAGCCGCCTGTGGCCCCAGACCGAGCGGATCAAGGCCTGGGTCCTTCTGGCCGAGAACGCCGGCGGCGATGCAGCCCTGAAAGACGCGGCCCTGGGCAAGGCGGCCGAGGCAGTCAATGCCCTGATGCGCTATTTCCGCGCCGACCTGCCTGGCTCATGGTTCGACCGCATGACCCCCGACGGGGCTCTGATCGAGGAACCGGCACCCGCCAGCAGTTTCTACCACATCGTCTGCGCAGCCCAGGTGCTGAAGGATCATGAGTAGGTCTCGACCCGTAACCGCCTTTGTCGTCTGGTTCCTCCTCGCCGGCTGCCAGGCCACTTTGCCGCCGGCGGAAAACGACACGCCGGAAACCCGGCTCGACCAGATTGTCAGCGCCGACGCCATGCTGGCCCGCATCGGTCACCGCCTGTCCGTCGCCAATGTCGAGCTGTGCCCGCATACGACCATGCTGGCGGGATGGTCCCTGCACGCCGCCAGCCTTTACGGTGCCGAGATACGCGCTGCGGCGACCGGACGTTTCGGCCTTGAGGGCGACCTGCCCGGTGTCGTCTATGCCGTCCCCGACGCCCCCGCCGCCAGGGCGGGCCTGCACCCCGGCGATCTGATCCTGGCCGTCAACGGCCGCGCCCTCAGCCCCGGTCCGGCGCGCAGCGAACCCGACGCTGACGGCTTCTTCGCCAACCGCGCCGCAATCGAGGCCGCACTGATGCAGGGCCCCGCGACCCTGCGCATCCGCCGTGGCGGGGAAACGATCGAGCTTGCCCTCATGCCCGAGCGCGGCTGCGGCTACACCTTCCTTATCGACCCGTCGCCGACGCTCGGTGCCAGCACTTTTGATGACCAGATCCAGGTCACCACGGCGATGGCGGCATATGCCGGCAATGACGACAATCTCGCTGTGGTCGTCAGCCACGAGTTCGCCCATGCCGTCCTGCAACACCCCGCGGCGCGACGCGGGCCCGGCGGCCGGTTGCCCTGGCGCACCGAAGCGCGCGAGCGCGAGGCCGACCGTTTGAGCCTGTATCTGTTGACGCGCGCCGGCTACGATCCTGCCCGCGCCCCGGTGTTCTGGCGGCAGATGAGCGCTGACTTCTGGCAGGTGCGTCAGCCGCAGATCGACCACCCCTCCGGGGAAGGCCGCGCTCGCGCTTTGGATCCTGTGGCTGGGGAGATCGCCCGGCTGAGGGCCGCCGGCTTGCCGATCCTGCCCTAGGGCGTCACGCTCGCCACAGGGACGAGCCCCATCCCCGGGTTCATCGCCACCATGTCCTCCAACTGTTAAGGCTGTTGTAGAGGCAGAAGGCGCGGACGCTCAGGCCGCGGGCGACCAGGCGTTCGGCGAGGTGAGACCCGACGAAGCCGTCGGCCACGGTGACCAGTATGCGTTTGCCGTCGAGTTTCATCACGTCCTCTGGCCGCGAGACCTCGCGCCGATCATCACCAGAGTCGGCCAACAGGGTAAACGGATGGGAAAGATCGGCGCGCTCCGCGTTGCTTCTCGCGAAATCGACCAAATTTGAATGGCAGCCAAACACCCCTGTCCGCGTCCAATCTTCGAGCAAATAGCCTTCGCCGACTAAGTGGGAAGACTTATCGACTCGCTGAAAAATCGGTCTTTTCGGCGGCGATGGCAGGCCCTCCGGCATAACCTACCACCATTGGCATGTTGAATAAGTAGGAAATTTTCTCACTACTGGTCAGAACAAGGGCTTTTCAGGGAGTCGGAACACGAATATTGGCGTTGTCACTTCATCGAAAGGCTACAAATATGACCGACGACGCCTACGCCAATGCTTCTGACGCCCGCGACGGCACGATTGAGCTGGTCAGCGCCTATGTTTCGAACACCAACACGCGCCTGTCGGGCGAAGAGCTTCAGGCCCTGATCCGCGACACCTTCGCTACGCTTTCGAGCCTGAGCGCCGAAACTGCTCCCGCCGCTGCGGCCGAGCCGGAAGCCGCTCCCAAATCCAAGGCAGAGATCAAGAAGTCGATTGGCGCGGAAAGCCTGATCAGCTTCGAGGACGGCAAAGCCTACAAGTCGCTGAAGCGGCACCTGACAACGCGGGGGCTTACGCCCCAAGCCTATCGCGAAAAGTATGGCCTTCCGGCTGACTATCCCATGACCCATCCCGCCTACAGCGCTCGCCGCAGTGAGCTGGCCAAGAGCATTGGTCTGGGTTCCAAAGGTCGGATGGCCAAGGGCGAGCCGACCAAGAAGCCCCGCGCTCCCAAGGCCTGACCTCTCCCCTCCCCTGAACGCGACAATCCTGCTGCTGCGGGATTGTCGCATTTCAGTCGGGTTGCGTGGCTAGACGCCCCGTGCGCGGAACGCGGGGCTACCCGCCGTGTTTCTGGCGCTCTGACCTCATGTCATTCCAAGGGCCTCCATGAAGCTGCGCGTCCGTTCCGAGCTGGTCTATCGCTTCCAGCCACCGACCGATGCGATCTTCCAGATCCAGGCGGCGCGCTGGCCCGGTCAGACGATCCTTGAGGAGCGGCTGGTGACCTCGCCGGACGTGAGCTTCGTCGAGGATCTGCACCCCGACGGCGCAAGGGGCCTGCGCGCCCGGCTATCGGGCGTGGTGGCCGTGACCTATGAGGCCGTCGTCGACAACGGCGTGCTGGGCGACCTGCCGGCGCGGGCGGAGCAGACGCCCTGGTCCGGTCTGCCGGCCGACACCCTCGCCTGGCTCTGGCCCAGCCGTTACTGCCCCTCGGATCAGTTCGGCCGCTTCGTCGCGCGTCAGTTCGGCGACACGCGAGGCGGCGCACGGGTATTGGCCATCCTCGACTGGATCAAGGAACATGTCGATTACGTGCCCGGCGTTTCGGACAGCGAGACGACAGCGGCCCGCACCTTCATCGATCGCGCCGGCGTGTGCCGCGACTTCACCCATCTGGGTCTGACTCTGTGCCGCGCGTCAGGCATCCCGGCTCGGGCGGTCAGCGCCTATTCGCACCTGCTGGCACCGCCGGATTTCCATGCGGTGTTCGAGGTCTGGCTGTCAGGCGGCTGGTGGCTGGTGGACCCCACGGGTCTGGCGCCGGTTCAAGGGCTGGTGCGGATCGCCAGCGGCCGCGACGCGGCCGATATCGCCTTCCTGTCGACCGAAGGCTCGTGCCGGATGGTGTCTCAGTCGGTGACGGTCGAGCCGGCCTGACGGGCGGCATAGAGCCGCGCATACCATTCAGCGGCCGACGGGCCGAACAGGACCGGATCGCTCGATTGGCCGTCCTCGATCAGGGCCAGCAGCGTCTCGATGGTCTCTGTACGCGAAAGCTCGCCGCCTGAGGCCAGGTGTTCGATGCGGCCCAGAAGCGATCCGCCGCCGTTGCGGACGGAGGGAACGGGTCCGGGACCCGGTTTCGGCGCGCGGGCGGGTTTCGGCTTGGCTGCCGGCTCGGGCTGAACCGGTGCTTCAAACACATACTCCGCCGGCATGACCGGCTGGTCGCCCTCGATACGGTCCCAGTCCTCGAAGATTGGATCGCGTTGCGGCTGCGGTGCCGTTGCGACACCTGGCCCGAGAGCTTCGTCATCGGCTGCCAGCAGGGCCGCAAGACTGCCCGTTTGCGTCTGTCCCACGCCTTCGCCACCGCGCAGATGGCCACAGCGGCGGCAACGGTCAGAGCGGTGGCGCTCTGACCAATAGAAGTCGTGTCGGCACAGGAAGGACAACATGGAAGTCAAATAGCCCCGGAGCGCCGTTACTCCGCGTCAATTATCCCCATGTTGTCAACAGGGTTGGTCCTGACGGTGCCTGATCCTCAACCGGCTGTGGCAGGACGGGAACCGTCGATCCGCTCCATCCGGCGCAGCACCTTGTTGGCAGGGTCGATCAGGACGTGGGCGCCGGCAGGGACACTGATCGTCCCCTGACCGCCCGTCATGGGCACGGTCTGGACCACCCCGTTCACCTCGACCTCCACCGGCATGGGGAAGGCAGTCCCGTCGCCGGTCGCCCAGCGCAGGCTCAGCCGATCGCCCTCGCGCGTCTCGACCAGGTCCGGCAGGGCGGCCTGGTAGAGGTAGCCTTGGAAGAACCAGCCGTAGTCACCGCCGGTCTCTTCATTGACGATGGAGAGGAACTCGGGCGTCGAGGCGTAGCGCGGCTGGAAATTGCCCGGCATCGGATCCGCACGGCCGTAAACCAGTCGCCGCACCGAGGTAAAGAAGGCCTCGTCGCCGATCAGCAGTCTCAGCGAATGGGCGATTAGGCTGCCCTTGGAATAGATGTCGTTTCCGGGGCCGATATCGCCGTCATAGACCTGATCCTCGGTCTTCAGCGTGCCTGACACGACCGGGAAGCGGTTGCGCAGGCCCCGGCGCTGGTTCGCCAGCGACACCTGCATGTAGCGGTCACCGTTCAGCCAACGGTCGTAGAGCGGCTGCATGTAGCTGCCGAGCCCTTCGTGCAGCCACATGTCGTCGGCATTGACGTTGGTCAGCTGGTTGCCGAACCACTCATGCGACAGCTCGTGGTGCAGCAGCCAGTCAAAGCCGCGGCCGTCGATCTTGTAGCCGTTGCCATAGGCGTTGATGGTCTGGTGCTCCATGCCCAGGTGCGGGGTCTCGACCACCCCCATCTTCTCGTCGCCGAACGGATAGGGCCCGACGGTCGCCTCATAGAAGTCCATCATCGGCGCGAACTGGGCGAACAGTCCCGCGACCTTGGCCGGGTCGTCGGACTTCAGATACCAGTAGGTCATCGGCACGACATTGCCGAAGCGGCTGTGATAGTCGGCCGTCATCGCCTCATACGGCCCGATGTTCAGCGCAATGGCGTAGGTGTTCGGATTGGCCGCCGACCAGTTCCAGGTGGTCCAGCCGTCTGCAGCCGTCGTCATGCCCAGGAACCGCCCGTTCGACGGTGCCGACAGGCCGGGCGGGACGGTGATGTGCAGGTCTACCCGGCCCGGCTCGGCCAGCGGATGGTCGATGCAGGGCCAGAAGATGTCGCAACCCTCACCCTGCACCGCCGTGGCGATCCACGGCTCGCCGGAAGGTGTCGTGGCCCAGCTGAAACCCCCGTCCCAGGGCGAGTTCGGAGCCACGCGGGGCGCACCGGCATAGGCGATACGAACCGAGACTGTTTCGCCGGCCACGAGCGCGCGGCCGAGCGGGATCGTCATGCGACCTTCCGGGTTGGTCCAGTTGGTGACCGCCACGCCGTCCACGGCGACGGCTGAGACCGGCAGGATGGTGTCAAGCTCGACCACGATGGCTGACACCGGCGCGGTTGCGGTGAATTCCAGCACCGCGACGCCGTCGATGCTCTTGGTATCCGGCATGACCTTGATGGACAGGTCGGCCTTGTCGAAACGGACGGCCAGCTGTTCCGGGGTGCGCGGCTGGTCGGTCTGCAGAGTGAACGGGGTGGATTCGCGAGCGGATGCCGCTTGGGGCTGGGTCTGTGCCCGGACAGGTGTGGCTGGCATGGCGCAAGCCGCGAGGCTAAGCGCCAGCAGAGAGGCACCGCCAAGGGTGCGCAAAACGGAAATGGACACAACAGAACTCCCCAAAGGCATTGCGGATAACCGTAGCGGTTGACGTTCGACGCGCAACCTTCCAACCGAGCGTCAAAGGATAGTGGTGCCCCGAACCAGAGCTGGAAACGGGAGGTGTCCGAGGCCAACAAGTGCAGAGTAATTTCTCTGCTTGGCGGTCACCGCCTCCATGTTCGGCGCGATAAATTCGCTGGCAGTTGCACTGGTGGTGTCAGTGCAACGCTAATCGGTCTCCTGTTGGCGTGGGTAGGGGGGCTTGGAAGACTTTTGGGCTGAACAGATCCCAGCTCTTGGGAGCTATGTGGTCCACTTGTAGGAGGGATAGGCCGACACGCCCATCAGGTGGGCGACCTTGCCTTCCAAGTTCCAGAAAACCTGGCTCACGCTATCAACAATGTCATCGTACTTGCCATGCGGGAAGTCAGCCAACTCGGCCTCGACCTCCTCCAGCCATGGTGCAGATTTGGGAAGCAGCAGATACCCCTGCTCCAAGCGCAGGCTTGCCAACTCCGCGCGAGCTACTTTGTTGTCCTTCGGTGCCCAAGAATAGACATCCGGGACGCCTTGGTTAGCAAGCATCTGTCTCAACGCTAGCCCAGACCCGCCGCTCTCAATCAACACGAGGCGCTTCTTGCTGGCCGCCTTGGTGATGATTGGGTGGATCATCTTGAGGAGATCCGGAAGCGCCCAGCGCCCGCGTTGGGCGTGCAGGAGAAATGCCCAGCGCCCCTGAATCCCCCAAGTCGTGATTGCCGTGTAGTCGTTGGAAAGTCCTGTCGCTGCCGCGCAATCAACGGAGACGATTGACCCTTCGAACTTGTGGTAGGGAACGCTCGCCGGCAAAGCGAAGCGCACGGCTTTGCCAAGGTTGAAGAGATGACCGCCCGCGGGCGTCGGCCGCTGGAGGATCTGGGCGGCGTAGCCTGCTTCCCCCAGGTCGTGCTTGAGCTGATCGAGTACCGATTTGTTGACGCGCTCAGGAAACAGGATGTCTCCGGGTTTCAGGGTGGCCGTCTTCCCAAAACCCAAATCCAACATCTGACTCTGCTGGGCTTCGCCCGGCAGCTCGAGCACCTTCCAACCAACCTCGGCCTTCAGCCGGCCGATCAAATCATCCTGATGGAGCCGCTGCATGAGAACAACGACGCGCGCCTGCGCGGGTTTGTCGAAGCGCGTCATCAAGGACGTCTTGAACCACTCCCCGATGTTGTCCCGCACGATCGCCGACGAGAGGTCAGCCGCCTTCATCGGATCATCGACAATGGCGACGTCCGCGCCCTTGCCCGTGAGCACACCTCCCACGGAGGTCGAGAACCGGTAGCCGCTATGAGTAGTGCGCAGTTCCTGAAGCGGCGGGGTCTTGGACGTCAGACGCGTCTGAGGGAACACTGCTTGAAACTCCGGCGACCTCAGGATCTCCCGGGACTGGGAAGCAAAGCTGTCGGCCAAGTCCGAGCCATAGCTCGCGCAGATAATCCGCAAGCTGGGATCAAGACCCAGAAGATAGGCGGGGAATGCGACAGAGGCGAGGTAGCTCTTGAAATACCGAGGCGGCACCGCGACCAGCAGGCGCTTGATTTCGCCTGTCGCCACCTTGTTGAGTGCCTCCGCGATCGCTCGGCTGTGCAGTGCGTGAATATAGGTCTCGCTGCTGACCAGGGGATGCATCAGCCGCTGGAAGTGCGAGAAGTGTTCCGCCGCCCCCTTGTTGATGATCTGCGGCCCGAAGGCGGCTAGCAATTCAGCCGTCATTCTCGACCTCCCCTGTGGCCAGGATGTCCTTGAGGAGCGCGAGTTGGTGGGCGCTCAGTGTTGCTTCAGCGATCGGCTCATCGGCAAAGGCAGAGGCCGCCGCGACGACCGTCTTGATCGCGCCGAGGTCACCAGCGGCAGCCTTGCGCAGCAGGGCCTCGATGATGACCTCCAGTATCGGGAGCTTCTGCTTCTTCCCATTCACGGTCACCGCGACCGGCTTGGAGAGTGCGCGTTTGAGAATGTCCTCCAGCCTAGCCGGCTTCTTTTTGCCGCTTGGGTTGCCGCTTTGTCCCTTCTTGAACTGGCCGGCGTGGGGCGGCTTGCCGTAGCCGACCTCATAGTCCTTGCCTGACATCAGCTATCCCTCTGGCTGGCGGGCGGAGACAGGCGCAGGAGCGGCTTGGGCGGCCGTTCACCTTCCCGGGCAGCCGAGCGGCGCGCTTCTACCTCGGAGAAGGTCTCGCCCGTTTCTGCCAGGATTGCGCTCCGCCCCGTTGCCAGCTGCCAACGCCTGATCGCCACATCCACATAGCGCTCATCCAATTCGATGCCGAAGGCGCGACGTCCGGTCCTCTCGGCGGCCAGGAGGAGCGAACCGGAGCCGAGGAAGGGGTCCAGCACGGCGTCGCCGGGATGGGTGACATCCAGTAGGGCGTCTTCCAGAAGCGCCATCGGTTTGACGGTCGGGTGCAGTTTGAGACCGTCGCGGGAGTCGGAGCCGAGGCTCGACGCGCCGGGCGCGGTCCAGACATTGGAGCGCCACCGGCCATTGGCACCGAGCTCCACATTGTTCACGTGGGGCGCGACCCCGACTTTGAAGAACGGCAGGAGTTCGTGTTGCGACCTCCACAGGGTGCCCATTCCGGCGTTCGTCTTGTTCCACACGATGATGTTCAGGAGCGTCATGCCCAACACCCGGCCGGATTGCAGGGCAGCCTCGACACCGCGCCAGTCGATGAATGAGCCGAGGAAGCCGCCGTTGCGCGTATGAGCCATTGCGAGGCCCATCCAGCCCCTGATGAACTCGAGGAACTCGTCCTCGCTCATCTCGCCACTCGCCATCCGGAACTCTTCGTGGTCACCGCGGGTGATGTGGCCCTGAACCGGGACATTGTACGGCATGTCCGTGAGGGTCAGCCGGACCATCTCGCACTGGAGGAGCCGCTCGTAGTCGGCCTCAATCAGGGCATTTCCGTTGAGGATCGCGTGGTTGCCCAGGTGCCACAGATCGCCTGCCCGGGTGACTGCGGGCGAGCGGCGGTCGGGTTCGAGATCCATCGCCTCGGGATTATCCTCTTCGTCCTCGAACAAAACCTGATCGATCTCCGGCAGGCTGAAGCCGGACAGTTCGATTGGGGCGTCCAGTTGGATGAGTTCAGCGAATTCCAGCTGGAGGCTGTCGAGATCCCAGGTTGCCTTTTGCGGCAGGCGGTTGATGGCCAAGCGGAACAGGCGGATCTCTGTCTCATCGAGGTGGTCGACGATGATGGCCGGTACGGTATCCAACCCCAGCCGGTGCGCGGCCTCCACTACGAATTGCCCGTCAATGATCTCGTAGTTTGCCGCGATGAGGATCGGCCGCGAAGCACCGAAAGCCTGAAGGCTGGTCATCACTTCCTGGACGTGGCGCTCGTCACTCTTGTGAACCCGGCGTTTCGGAGAGCTCAGCCGTGCGAGTGGTGCCTGGACGAGGCGCACATTGGGCAGGAGGTCATTGCGCCGAGGCACGCGGGCGCGGAGGCTTTCCGCTTCCTTCTCGGCATGCAGCCGGTCGCGCCGGCCGCGGCTGCGCTTCTGGAACTCGCCTTTGTGCGGCTCACGCCCGCGATTGAGATTCTTCGCCACGACACACCCGCGGGCCAGATCATCAAGAGCGAAGCGAACGACCCGAGCCCGGCTTCGCCTCGCCTCGAGTGAGGCAAAGCTTGCACAGGACCCTCCTTGGTCAATGACCCCGACGAATCGAGATCGATCCAACAATTGGCGCTCGCCGGCTCTTCGTCAACTGCCCGGTCTGCTGCCGAACCAGCCGAAGTGGGTTGCAAAGCCGCGAGCCCGGCCTTCCCTCTATCAAGATAGAGGGAAGGCCGGGCTCGCGATGATCTGTCGGCACACTTGGCCCTACGCACTCTGGTGATGATCCATGATGCCCGGCTCTGTAGAAATCTGGAGCCCCTGCTCATACTGCCGATATCCCTGCCTATTCCCTGCATAGGCCCGGGCTTCAAATGGCCATCGCATTTCATTTAGACTGCATAAACAGCAGGATACGACAAGGACGACATCTGGCTTGTGTGACGAAATCAGTGCCTCAGGGAACGAATTCCCTGCAGCCAGCGAATCTTGGCCGTCACGATTTGGGAAGTGACACCGGCCCGGTAGCGGCCAAAGAACTCCGGATATTGGGCCCCCAAGTGCTCGTGCGCGAATGGTCAGGAACTCCGTCGCGAGTTCCGTCGGTTGCGCCGCGCCAGCGATTGAGAGCAGCGTTGGCGGGGTAAATACCCATCGGACTTGTGGGAGCTGCGGAGAGTGAGTTTCTCCATTCGCGCCCTTCGTCAGGGCACGGCGTCGAGGCAGGTTGGCGCGAAGCGTTGAACCGGAGATTTCCGGTCCACAAAGGCGCGACTAGTCCGCCGTTTAGTGGACCGTCTGGCCACTCCCGAAACGATGGGTGGGTGTGCGCACTTGCAGCGGATGCGCCTCATCGATCGGGACGTAGCGCGCCGTGCCGTAAACCTCGCTGGTCGAGGTATGGACGAACCGTTCGACCCCCAGCTCGCGCGCTGCCTGCACCAGGTTCAGCGTGCCCTTGATGTTGGTGTCCACATAGGTGTCGGGCGAGTGGTAGCTGTAGGGAATGGCGATCAGGGCCGCGAGATGCAGCACCACGTCACAGCCCTGAATGGCCGTCCGCACCCCGTGCGGATCGCGGATGTCGCCCAGGAAGACGTCAACTGAGCGCTTGGTGGCCTCAGGCGCGCGGTCAAGCCAACCCCAACTATTGAAGCTGTTGTAGAGGCAGAAGGCGCGGACGCTCAGGCCGCGTGCCACCAGGCGTTCAACGAGGTGAGACCCGATGAAGCCGTCGGCCCCGGTGACCAGTATGCGTTTGCCGTCGAGTTTCATCACGTCCTCTGGCCGCGAGACCTCGCGCCGATCATCACCAGAGTCGGCCAACAGGGTAAACGGATGGGAAAGATCGGCGCGTTCCGCGTTGCTTCTCCTCCCCCGCTCGGCCTAAATCACGGTCCCTGCCGTGCGAGTGTCCATTTCCCATGACCGAACAAGGCGCTGCAGCCCTCAGGGACGCCAGGGACCGGTTCTTCCGCTGGTTGGGGGACGAGGCCTATCCGCTGTGGTTCAACGCCGGCGTCGACCGCGAGGGCTTCGGCTTCTTCGAGAAGATCAACCCCGACGGCACGCCGCTGCGCAGCCCCCGTCGCGCCCGGGTCGTGGGCCGCCAGATCTACTGCTTCAGCCAGGCCGCCCGCTTCGGCTGGGACGGCCCGGCGAAAGAGGTCATCCGCCATGGCCTCGACGCCCTGCCCAGCTTCCTGCGCCGCGACGACGGCCTGACCTGCACCCTGGTCAGTGACGAGGGCCAGCCGGTCAACTGCGCCATTGACCTGTATGATCAGGCTTTCGTCCTGTTCGGCCTCGCCGCCGCCCTGCCGTTCGCCGATGACCCGGCGCCGCTGATCGCCCGCGCCGACCGCCTGCGCGAAACCCTGATCACCCATCTGGCCCACCCCGTCGCCGGGTTCGAGGAGACCGCGCCCCGCACCCTGCCACTCAAGGCCAACCCGCATATGCACATGCTGGAGGCGGTGCTGGCCTGGGCCGAGGCCGCCGCCGATCCGGTGCCGTGGAACGCGCTCGCCGACCAGATCGCGGAGTTGGCCCTGGCCCGCTTCATCGACCCCGCGACCGGCGCCCTGCATGAGTTCTTCGACGGCGACTGGAACCGCATGGGCGGCGAGCTGGCCGTGGTCGAGCCGGGGCATCAGTTCGAATGGGGCTGGCTGTTGATGCGCTGGGGCCGGATGCGCGGCCGCGAGGATGCGCTGGAGACCGGCAAGCGGCTTGTCCACATCGGCGAGGACCACGGCCTCGACCCCGCGCGTGGCGTCCTGTTCGCCGAGCTGCATCCCGACCTCAGCCTGCGCGATCCCATCAGCCGCCTGTGGCCCCAGACCGAGCGGATCAAGGCCTGGGTCCTTCTGGCCGAGAGCGCCGGCGCCGATGCAGCCCTGAAGGACGCGGCCCTGGGCAAGGCGGCCGAAGCTGTGAATGCCCTGATGCGCTATTTCCGCGCCGACCTGCCGGGCTCATGGTTCGACCGCATGACCCCCGACGGGGCTCTGATCGAGGAAGCTGCACCCGCCAGCAGTTTCTACCACATCGTCTGCGCAGCCCAGGTGCTGAAGGATCATGGCCAGGTCTGATCCAACAGCCCCCACGACCCTGCCCTGGTGGCGCGGTGCCGTGATCTATCAGGTCTATCCGCGCAGCTATGCGGACACCAACGGCGACGGGATCGGCGACCTGCCGGGCGTTACGGCGCATCTGGATCACATAGCCTCCCTCGGTGTGGACGCGGTCTGGCTGTCGCCCTTCTTTCCCTCGCCGATGAAAGACTTCGGCTATGACGTCGCCGACTATTGCGGCGTCGATCCGGTGTTCGGCACCTTGGCCGACTTCGACCGACTGGTCGCAAAGGCCCACGCTCTGGGCCTGAAAATCATCATCGATCAGGTCTGGGCCCACACCTCAGACCAGCACGAATGGTTCACCGAGAGCCGCCAGAATCACACCAACCCGAAGGCCGACTGGTACGTCTGGGCCGACGCCAAACCGGACGGCACGCCGCCGTCGAACTGGCAATCGGTATTCGGCGGCCCGGCCTGGACCTGGGACGCCCGGCGCGGCCAGTACTACATGCACAATTTCCTGCCCGAGCAGCCGCAGCTGAACGTGCGCCATCCGTCGGTTCAGAACGCGCTGCTGGAGGCCGCCCGCTTCTGGCTGGACCGGGGCGTGGACGGCTTCCGCCTCGACGCCATCAATTTCGCCATGCACGACCCGGCCCTGACGGATAACCCTCCCCTGCCCCCGGGCCTCGGCAAGCGCACCCGACCGTTCGATTTCCAGGACAAGCTGCACAACCAGTCGCAGCCCGGGATGCTGCCGTTCATGGAGCGGCTGCGGGCGCTGCTGGACACGTATGGCGACCGCTTCACGGTCGCCGAAATCCCCGGGGACCACGCCGAACAGGAGATGCGGGCCTACACCGCGCCCGGCCGGCTCTCGAGCGCCTACAGCTTCCTCTACCTCTATGCCGACGCCCTGACGGCCGATCTGGTCCGGGCCGGAAACGCGATGTGGTCAGGCTCAGACGGCGAGGGCTGGCCGTCCTGGGCCTTCTCCAACCACGATGCGCCGCGCGCGGTCTCACGCTGGGCCGAGGGCCGCGATCCCCGCGCCCTGGCCGAGATGATGATGCTGCTGTTGATGACCCTGCGCGGCAACGCCTTCCTCTATCAGGGCGAAGAGCTGGCCCTGCCGCAGTCCCATGTTCCGTTTGAGCGGCTCGTGGATCCCGAGGCCATTGCCAACTGGCCCGAGACCCTGGGCCGCGACGGTGCCCGCACGCCGATGCCGTGGCGCTCGACCGCCCGCCACGCCGGTTTCTCGACCACCGAGCCCTGGCTGCCCGTCGATCCCGCCCACCTTCCGCTGGCCGTGGATGTCCAGGAGGTCGACCCGGCGTCCATGCTGCACGCCACGCGCCGCATCCTGCGCTTGCGCCATGCCCACCCTGCGCTCCGCACCGGCGACATGACGGTGCTGGACCTGCCCGAACCGCTCCTCGGCTTCATCCGCACGACGTCCGAAGAGCTGCTGATGGCCGTCTTCAACCTCGGCCACGAAGCGGCTGCGTGGACTGCGCCCGACGGCTGGCAGGTGGTGGAGGCCGTGAACACTGACGGCGCGTCCGGCTCGCTTCCGCCACTCGCAGGCCTGCTGCTCCTGTCTCCTCCCCATCCTTGATGGGGAGGGGGACCGCGAAGCGGTGGAGGGGTTCTTTCCGTAGCGCCGGCATTTGAGGCCAGAGCCCCTCCGTCTCGCCGCGTTCCGCGCCGATCCACCTCCCCATTGCTTCGCAACAGGGAGGAGACAGGCTGCCGATCAATCTTCAGCCGTCCAGCGCACCAGAACCGTCTGAACCCGATTGTCCTTGCTGATCTGGATCATCCCCGACCGCACCGCCAGGGCCCCGGCGTAGCGGACCTCGGCCTCGAAGGCGAAATACCGCGTCCGCACCCCGACCTGCTCGCGCACCGCGGCTGAGGGCTGCGCATCCCTCAGCACCCCCTGCCCCCAGAAAGCCGCCGCATCCGCCCAGCCCCCCCTGGGCATGGCGGCAATCGCGCTGCGCGCCGCGCTCGCCGACAGCCGCCCGTCGCTCAGCATGACCAGCAGCGGTGCCTTTTCCACCGTCAGGGTGTTCACATTGATCGGCGACAGCAAGGCCTCCGGCAGGGCGCAGAGGAACGGCCTCAAGGTCCGGTATGTCGCCGCATCGACCCCGTCCACAGCCCTCAGCTCGCTGGCCTCGACCATCAGCCCGCCCGCTGTCCGATACGGCTTCGGCCGCGACTGATAGACCGCATCCTCGGCCCCCAGACCGCGCGGGAGGTCGTCGCTGTCGATCCAGTCGGTCAGGCTGTCGGCCACCTTGCGCGCCCGTGCCTCCGGCAGTCCCAGCGCCCGCGCCAGAGCCATGAACTGCGCAATCCCTTCGGGTCGGGCGACCCAGGCGTCGGTGCCGCCTTCGACCACGCTGTTCAGGTTGAAGCAGGCCTGCCCGTCCCGAACTTGCGCCCGGATCTCGCCCTGCTCGATCGGATAGCTGAACGCCTTGCCGTTCCATTCCGGGTCCAGCGGCGTGCGGATCGGCCCGGCCTCGTGCAGCCGCCGCACGGCCCTCAGCGCCACCCGCTCAGCCCCGATGGCGTACCACTGGGCCTGGGCGCCGGTCTCGACATTGACCGCCCGCCGGATCGAGAAGCGCACGTCGTCCAGGACCGCCACGGCGATGACGGCCAGCACCGCGACCATGATCAGCACGACCAGCAGCGCCATGCCCTCACGGTCCTTTCGGCTGAGGATCTTGCTCATCGGCCTGCATCCAGGGCGAACCACTGGCTGACGGCGCCATAGCCCTCCAGCGTCAGGTCCACCCGCACCGCGTCAGGCATCGTTCTCTGGTCGGTGGCCGGCCATACCGACCTCTCGATCCCGTCGCTGAGGAATACGACCCGCGCCGCGCTGACCCCGGTCGACAGCACCTGCGGCGTCTCTGCCCGCGCCCCGTCGAGATGGCTGTGCACCCGCCGCTCCAGCCGGTCGCCCGCCAGAACATAGTCGATCCGTTGCAGCGAGGCCCGGGGCTGGTCCGAGACGTTGCTCCATCCGGTGCGGGTCAGGCTCAGCAGCACCGGCCCTTCACCGCCCCGCAGCGCGGCGGTGTCGCGCACCCCGGTCTCGTGCCGCACCGGCCGGAACACCGCCTGACCCAGGTCAGCCTTCAGCAGGGCCCGTGTCCGTTGCAGGGCGCCCAGCCGGTCCGTCGCCGCCTTGACCGCAAACCGGCTGTCCGCCGCCACGCTGAGCAGGGCGACGCAGGCCGAGGCGATCAGGGCGAAGATCAGCAGGGAGACCAGCACCTCGACCAGGGTGAAACCGTCCCGCCTCATGGCCCCGATCTTCATGCGCCCGATCTTCATGCTCCCGTGTCCCGGAACACGGTCAGGGTCGCCGCTGTCTCGGCCCCGTCCAGCACCTGTACATCGATGCGGATAACCCCCGGCTGCGCCGTCCGCGCCACCGTCTGCACCCAGCGCCAGGTGCGTCCGGCCATCGCCGTCTCACCGCGCGTCTCGCCATAGGCCGGAGGATTCGGCAGGACGAAGGCCTGGACCGCCAGGTTCTCGGCGATCACCCCGCCCAGCACCCGGGTCTCGACCCGCGCCGCCGACCGGGTGTTCTCGCCCGCCAGGTTCAACAGAGCCAGAGCCGCCAGGCTGAACACAGCCATGGCCACCAGCATCTCGATCAGGGTGAAGCCCCCGCGCGCCCGGCAGTCTGCATCGACACACGATCTGACGGTACGGATGTCCAAACGGCTCTCCCTTTCGCAAGGGTCGCTCTAGTCCCGCTGCGTGACAACTGATCCCCGCAAAGAAAACGCCGCCGCTCCGGCGGGGAGCGGCGGCGAGGCCTTGGGCAAGCGGATTCTAGAAGCGGGCGGTCAGGCCGACCGAGACGCTGGAACCCAGATCGTAGTTGTTGATCCGGATCTTGTTGCCCAGCTCCTGGTACTCATCGAAGTCAGTCCCCAGCAGGTTGCGAACCTCGAGCGAGAAGCCCATTTCGCGGCCGGCGACATCGAAGTCCTGGCGGTAGACGAAGTCGAGGAAGACGCCCGGATCCTGGATGTAGTCAGGCTCGCGGGTCCCCGCAGCGCCGGCGCCGCGGGCCGTGATCCGCTCGCTGACGTAGTTGACGATGATCGTCGCCTGCGAACGGTCGGTGTCGTCTTCCCAACCCAGCTGCAGGTTGGCGACGTGCTCCGACTGACCCTGCATGGGGCTGCCGTCCGCGATGAAGAAGGACGCCTGCTCGGGTGTGCCGGCACCGCCCTGGGTCAGGACCGTATCAGTAGCGTCGACCTGCACTTCAGACTTCGAGTAGGTGTAGTTGGCCTGCACCAGCCAGCGCTTGTTGGCGATGAAGGGCGAACCGGCATCCGGGAACTCGAAGAACTTCTTCGCTTCGACCTCGGCACCATAGATCATGGCCTGGGGCGCGTTCAGGAAGGACTGCTGGCGCTGGTCGCCGGTCAGAACCACGATCGATTCCACCGGGCGCTCGATATCCTTGTAGAAGACGCCCGCCGTCACGAACTGCTGGCGCGCGAAATACCACTCGTAGCGCGCATCCACGTTCAGCAGCTCCGTATCGACCAGATACGGGTTGCCGGTGAACTCACGATCACTTTCGGGATCGATGTAGGACTGCGGAGCCAGTTCCCGGAACTGCGGACGGCCGATGGTCTGGGACGCACCGACACGCAGTTGCTGGTCTTCTGCGAAGTTCCAGGTCGCCGTGAAAGCCGGCAGGTAATACTGCTCGTCAATCTCGGTGGGGGCGAAGGGTGCAGCCCCGCCGAACAGGTCACGCGGCGTGACAGACTGGTGCCCGTCCTCATAGCGAACGCCGAAGGTCGTACGCAGCAGCGGAATGAACTCGGCATCGACCTGGACATAGGCCGCATTGACCTGAAGCTCGGCCTCATAGGCACCGGCGCCGTTGGATCCGGCAATCTGACGGATCTCAATGGTGGTCGGATTGATGTTGAAATCAGAGAACAGGTAGTCGATCCGGCTTTCCCGCTGTTCGGTGGTCAGCGAACTGACGGCCGCGAGTTGCAGGTCGCGCCGGGTCGCATCGCGGGTGTTGTCCATATAGGCAACGCCGGCGCTGAACACGGCTTCGCGATAATCGGACAGGGGCAGGGTGTAGTTCACATCCACGCCGCCGGACACCAGATCCTCATCCAGCTCGCTGAAGGAGATCTGGTTGGACGGGTTGTGAATGTAGTCGCCGTCGGCATCCACGCCGTACTGGAACCGCGATTCATAAGGGGCGTCGCGGGTGGTGTTGGCATAGGACGCACGCCAGTCGACGCCCAGGGCGCCGTCCATGAAGTCGTGCTCGCCGGTGAGCTGCGTCGAGATCAGCTGGCGAACGAACCATTCGGTGTAGTCGTCGCGCAGGATGCCGCCGCCGACGCTCAGGTCCGGACCGGCGCTGGTACGGGCTTCCTTGGTGACGCTGCGGACGAAGAAGTTCGTCCACTTGAGCTGGTGATCCTGGTTGGTCAGCGAAAGACCGCCCAGGAAGTTCAGCTGGATGTCATTCTGGTTGGACTCAACGGCCTTGACGGTGACGGGGACCAGAACCGGGCCCGAGAACTGGCCTTCTTCCTGGAAGCCGCGACGGGTGGTCCAGTTGTTGCCATAGCCGGCTACGGCGATCAGGCCGAGCGTACCGCCCCCGGTCTCTGTGGACGTCCCGCCGGCCAGATCAAAGCCGAAGTTGACGGGGGTGGTGTCACGCTGAAGCAGCCGCAGGGGCGCGTTGACCAGCGACTGGCCCATCGCCTGCAGTTCATCGTTGGTGAAGTTGGCGCGGTTGATCTGCTGGCCCGAAGCGAAGGCAAAGTCGATCAGACCGGGCACGTCCCGGGTGCCGTCGTCAAAGCCGGTGAAATCCGTGCGGGATCCGTAGTAGATCAGGCTTTCATCGCCCGTCGTTTCGGTGTTGCCACCGACCGAGGCCGACATGGTGAAGAACGGCTCACGGGGCGCATCGATCGTACGCAGGTCGATGACGCCGCCACCGAACTCGCCGGCGAAGTTCGACGAATAGGTCTTCTGGACCGTGACGCTGTCCAGAATGTTCGACGGGAACAGGTCCAGCGGCACGACCCGCTGAAGCGGCTCGGGGCTGGGCAGGGGCGAGCCGTTCAGCATGGCCGAGGAATAGCGCTCGCCCAGGCCGCGAACATAGATGAAGCGACCTTCGACGACGGTCAGGCCGGTCACGCGGGTCAGGGCGGCCGCGGCGCTGCTGTCACCGGTACGCTCGAGGTCTTCAGCGGTCAGGAAGGCCGCCACCTCGGCGCTTTCGCGGTTCGGCTCAGGAATATAACGGCCCAGAACGACGATCTCGTCGACCTGGACTTCTTCTTCAGCCTGTTGGTCCTGAGCAGCCGGAACGGGATCGGCCGGCGGCGTTTGGGTCTGTGCGTGGGCGAGCCCCGGCGCGATGAGCGCGCTGGTGGCCAGCAGGACCCCTGTCAGGGTCAGAGAAACTGTCTTCATGATCTGCGCCTTGAAGGGGTTTAACGGATTACGCGAACGTCGGCGGCGACCCACTGGGCCGCCGCCGCGCATCCGTCATCAGCAGGTCGAACCGGCCGTCAGGCCGCAGGTCCAGCCCTGGTACCAGGTGTCGGCGGCGTTCTGGACGGCGCCGATGTAGGTCGTGGCGGTGAAGAAGGCATAGACTCCCGGGGCGTTGACCGGGGTCACGGCGTTTTCGTTGGCACCGTTGATGAAGTTCAGGCCCTGGTTGGTGATGGTCACGCCGGAGGCGGGAGCCGTCATCGTCGAGGTACCCGCCGCCGTGTTGTTCGTGCCGGCGGTGAAGGCCGCCGTCGACAGGGCAACGTTGGCCGCACGATACGAGATCGGGCAGGACATGAAGACCGAGTTGAACACGACGCCGCTGGTGCCGGTGTCGGCATCGGCAATCGCCATACAGCCGGCCAGCGAACCCGTCGGGCTGGTGAAGACCGAGTTGATGATCGTGGCGTCGGTGCCCGTGTCGAAGTGTGCGACCGTGTGGGCGTCCGTCGGCGACTGACGACCAACGATGGTCCAGTTCGCCATCTTCGGCTGGGACAGATAGCGCGAGGCCAGCGGGGTCGAGGCGGGAGCGGAGGAGAACTCGAAGCCGGCGCTGCGGCTGGTCGCGTTCGGGGCCCGCTGGGTCACGATGCCGAACTGGGCACCACCGCGCCAGCCGGTATCGGTGTCCATGCCGTCGTCGTCGGCACCGTTGATCACCAGGTGACGCAGGTTGACGTTGCCGCCGAAGATTTCGATGCCGTCGTCGGAGCTGTTGTAGACCTGGATGTGGTCGATCGTGGTGCCCGAGCCGACGCCGCCCAGGGTCAGGCCCTGAAGCTCGTTACCGGCAGAGATTTCGAAGCCCGAGTACTTGATCTGGACATACCGGATACGGCCCGAGTTATCGGTCGGGGTATTGCCGCCGTAGGAGGCGCTGGTGCCCTCAACCGTGCCGGTGCAGGTCACCGGAGCGGTCAGCACGCAGTTGGCCTGCGGCGCGCGGCCGGCGATCACCAGGCCGCCCCACTGGCCCTGCGAGCTCTCGGTGGTCGTGCCCTCGACGTTCTGGCGGCTGGTGAAGATGATCGGGTTGGTCGCGGTGCCCTCGGCGAAGATCTGCGAGCCGCGGTTGACGATCAGATAGTCAGAGCCGCCCGAGGCGAAGATGCGCACGCCCGGGTCGATCGTCAGGATGCCCTGCGAACCGGTGGTCGAGGCGGGATCGACGCCACGGTCGATGCCGACCTGGGTACGGCCGCTGATGG
This sequence comes from Brevundimonas sp., assembly GCA_046294385.1. GTDB lineage: Bacteria > Pseudomonadota > Alphaproteobacteria > Caulobacterales > Caulobacteraceae > Brevundimonas. Next base: position 237,200 of record JBKBJW010000001.1, read on the forward strand.
AATAGATGGTGCCGGCGCGAACCGAGAGCTGCAGGTTGCCGACGATGTCGCTGGGCAGCTGGCAGGCGCGCAGGGTGCCGCCGGCGACGACGCCGACGTTGGCCAGACCGGCGGGGCAGTCAGCGGCCGGGGTGCCCGGCGGCAGGGGGGTGGGGCCCGTGCCGCCGCCGCCAGTGCCACCGCCGAAATCGCCCTCGCCGGGCGAAGCCACTTCGGCGGAGCCGCAAGCGGCCAGGGCCATTACGGCCGCACCGGCCATCAGAATCTTGGTGAAGCGAAGCATCGGCGAAATCCCCTGCGAAAAAGGTCGGATCGCCGCGTGACGCCATGTCCGCCCAGCAACCCCGGCCGCCGCATTAGCGCTCCAATGCAATGGAAGCATGACGCTTTGTAGACAAATTGAAAAGCTAGTCTGTATACAAACGATATACATGCCGATCATTATTGCATCTTGTTTGTTACGAAGCGTCCTTATGCAGAGTAACGGTTTTTCATTGCTGTGATGACAACTCCATGACGATTGCTCCGGTTACGAGACATCCGGGCGGCGCGCCGTTCCCGCATGGCGAGCCGGACGTGACTCAGCTGACCGGGCGACTGCGGACGATGTGCGCCGGCCCCAGGGCCGACGGGGACTCAGCAGCCTGCGGCCGGACCGCCATGAAGGGGGCCGCCACCCCGTCGGACATTCGGGCGCAGGCAGGAGCGAGCAGCTGAGGCCTCAGCCGTTTCTGGACCGATCTCATTGCACTGCGGTGCGACCTTGGGCCTCGCAGCAATCACCGGACAGATCTTGCCACCGTTGCCGCAAGGCGACGCAGAGGACGCTACGTTCGGACATTTGATGACGCTGATGCGAAAGGATTTGCCTGACTCACTCCGTTCCCCTCCTATTCGTGTCCGCGGCACGACGCGGTCGGGCCCAGCCTCTTCCTTGCTCTCCTCCAGCACAGAAGCGTCCATGACCCAGACTCTCCGCCGTTCGATCGCGCTATGCCTATCCGTGGGAGCGACCTTGTCGGCACTCCCCGCCGCCGCCGCGCCGCTTCTGCCGCACCAGGCGGCCCTGGCGCTGGACGGATCGGCCACGGCCTGGATCCTGACCTCGACGGCTCTCGTCTTGCTGATGACCTTGCCCGGACTGGCGCTGTTCTACGGCGGCATGGTCAGGCGAAAGAACGTTATCTCGTCCATCGCCCACTCGACGGCGGCGCTGGCGATCGTGACGGTGCTGTGGTTCGTCGCGGGATACAGCCTGTCGTTCGGCACGGGCCCGGCGGCGATCAACGGCTTCATCGGCGGGCTGGACGCCTTGCTGCTGAACGGGGTGCGTATCGATACGGCGCATGCGCTGGCCCCGGCCCTGCCCGAGTTCCTGTGGATCGCCTACCAGCTGACCTTCGCCATCATCACCCCGGCCCTGATCGCCGGTGCCTTCGCCGAGCGGATGAAGTTCTCGGCGTCCTTGCTCTTCTTCGCCCTGTGGCACCTGATCGTCTATGCGCCGATCTGTCATCAGGTCTGGGGCGGCGGCTGGATGGGCGGTCTGGGCGTGCTCGACTTCGCTGGTGGCGCGGTGGTGCACGTCAACGCCGGTGTCGCGGGGCTGGTCTGCGCGCTGGTTCTGGGACCCCGCCACGGTTTCGGGCGAGACAACATGGCTCCGCACAATCTGGCCTACACCGCTATCGGCACAGGGCTGCTGTTTGTGGGCTGGCTGGGCTTCAACGCCGGCTCGGCCTGGGCCGCCGACGGCATCGCCGCCATTGCGGCCTTCAACACCATTCTGGCCGCCGCCGCCGCCTCGCTGGGCTGGCTGGCGGTCGAGTGGATCGACCACAAGCGCCCCACCCTGCTGGGCCTTTTGTCAGGCGTGGTGGCCGGACTGGTGGGGGTTACGCCCGCCGCCGGGCTGGTGGACCCCAAGGGCGCGTTCCTGATCGGCCTGATCTGTGGCCCGGCATGTTACGCCGGAGCGGTCTGGCTCAAACGCCTGCTGAAATATGACGACAGCCTCGACGCCTTCGGCGTGCATGGTGTGGGTGGATTGGTCGGGGCGGTCCTGACCGGGCTCGTGGCCACCGCCGCCGTCAATCCGGTCGCCGCCGGCGCCGATGTGCTGAAGCAGCTGATCGGGCTCGCGGCCGTCATCGGCTGGAGCGCCGTCGGCACCTTCGCCGTTCTGATGGTCTGCAAATACACCACCGGGCTGCGCGTCACGAAGGAGCAGGAGATCGAGGGCCTCGACTACAGCCTGCACGGCGAGACCCTTCATTCCTGACGGGTCTCACCGACGGGGTTATGTCACCGCGATGAGGTTGTCGTTCGAGTTGCGGTCGATCCAGCGATTGTAGGGATCGATCCCGACATGTGTCGGCTTCCGCGTGGCGATGAAGCGGAACGTCTGCTCTCCGCTGCCCACTTGACGCCGCTCCATCAACACCACGTCCGACCGTTCAAAACCGGGCTCGCCCGGCTCGGCGGTGAACAGACCCAGGGCGATCGACTCGTTCAGGGTCGCGGGCTTCTCGACGCCCTTGCCGTCCGCATACAGCTTGCGCGCATCGACGGTGATGACGACGTCCCAGCGGCCGTCGGCGCGCCGGGTCGCCGTCGCTGACCTGGCCTTCAGGTCATACAGGGTGATGTTTTCGAACAGGTCTGTGATCAGGTCCTGCTTGTCCGCCGGCGCCTCGGCCCGGATGGCGGCGATCAGATCCAGCGAGCGCGGATAGGGCGCGCCCTTGAAGGCATACTGGGTCAGCAGCCGGCGCAGGGCACGGTTCACCGCCGCCTCGCCGATCTGGTCACGCAGCAGATACATGATCAGCCCGCCCTTCTGATAGTGGATATACTGCTGGTTCTCGACCCGCATCAGCGGCATCTCCTCCAGCCGCTCGGTGCCGCGGGCGCTGAGATAGCGGTCCAGCTCCTGCTTCAGGAAGCGGCGGATCTGCTCCGGGCCATACATCTTCTCCATGACCATCAGCGCCGAATACTGGGCCAGGGTCTCCGACAGGACGGTCATGCCCTGCTGGTTGGAGCCGACAACCTGGTGCGCCCACCATTGGTGCGCGAACTCATGGGCGCCGACGTAGGTCACATAGTCGACCTTGGTCGGGTCGCTGAGGTCGGCGATGAAGCCGAGGCCTTCGGACCAGGCGAAGGTGTTCGGATAGGACTGGGCGAAGCTGGCGTAGTCCGGGAACTCTACGATCCGCGCCTGCCGGAACTGGTAGGGGCTGAAATTGGCCTGGAAATAGTCCAGCGACGCGGACAGGGCGTCGAGCATCCGGGGCACGTTGCGGTCATGGGCGGCGTCGTGGAAGACGGCCATCTCGACCCCGTTGTGCATCCGCGCCGTCCGCTCATAGCGGGCCGACTGCACCGAGAAGAAATTCAGGACCGGCGACTCGGTCACGAACCGGCTGGTGCGGCGGTCGCCGTTGACGACGTCAGAAACCATCCGCCCGGGCGCGATCACCGTCTGGTCCGCCTCGGTTGAAATGGTGATGTCGGCCGTGACCCAGTCGGCACCGATGTAGTTGCGGCCGCGGGCGGATTCGTCCTCCAGCTTCGCGGGACGCAGCTCGGCCGGCAGACCCGCCTTGCGGCGTTTGGTGCGGTCCGTCAGCAGGCCCTGACGGTCCATGCCGACCATCGGCGCGAACTCCATGTTGTTCACGAAGGTGCCGTTGTCGACGAGACGGGTGGTGTTGCCGTTGGCCTTGAAGCCGCGCTGCTCCAGCACCGACTCGAAGGTGACGGTGCGGCGTTCACCCGGCTGCATCGGCGTGGCGAAACGATAGATCCGGTAGTCGAAATCCTCCCATTCGCGGGCCACAGTCGCGCCCTCGACGGCTAGGCTGACCATCTCCAGATCGCCCTGCCAGCGCAGGTGAACCGCGGGCAGGGGCGCGCCGGTGCTATTGACCAGCACATAGGTTCCGCGTGTCGTCAGCTTCGGCTGATGCGGGCGCAGATCCATGACCAGGCGCACGTCGGCCACCGACGGCTGGGGCGTGGTCTCGTAGCGCAGCAGGGCCTTCTCATAGGCGACCTGCTCGGCCTCCTGCTGGGACTGGGTCCGGTATTCGTTCCAGACATTGGTGTTCATGTAGATGATGACACCGAGGCCGACGAAGGCCGCCAGGGCCGCGCCGCCGATCAGGCCTGCGGGCCCCTTCAGCCGGTGCGGCAGCCGCTTCAGCCGCGGCCACAGACGGGTCTCGGTCCCGCGCCGCCACAGACCATAGGCCAGCACCAGCAGGATGACGGCGAAAGCGCTCCAGTAGGCTTCCAGCCAGGCCGCGAAGCCGGCGAAATCACCCCGTCCATTCATGTCCGACAACGGCACGCCGATGCCCGCGCCATAGCGGTACAGGATGTGATCGAATCCGAGGTTCGACAGCACCAGGGTCGAGATCAGATAGACGACCATGATCGCCCAGCCGACGAACTTGTTCGGCGAAAGCGCCTGGATGAAGATCGCCAGCACAGCCAGTTGCAGGAAGCTCAGCGCCTGCGGGAACACATACCAGAGCAGGTATCTGCCCAGCTCATAGTCGGTGTATCCCTTGATCGTCTGGGTCACCACACCGGCGAGGACGCCGATCAGCAGGGTCGAGATCAGCACCAGGGCCAGGGCCAGGGTCTTGGGAACCAGGAAGGTCCAGTCCGGCGTCGACGAGGCATCGACGATCTCGTGCACCTTGCGGTCCCGATCCCGCCAAACCAGCTCGCCCGAATAGTAGATGGCGATGACGATGGAGATCAGTCCGAAGGTCCCGGTCAGGCCTGTGATCACGACACGCGTCACCAGCAGGATCGGAGCCCCGTAAACTTCGCCGGTGAAGAACAGGGTCGCGACGGCAAAGGCCATGGCCAGCAGTACCAGCACCACATAGGCCGGGCTCTTGAACACCAGCACCGTCTCGAACACGGCGCGCGACCACAGCTGGGTCAGGCCGCTGGCGAAACCGTAGGTCGGGCGCGGCAGGGCACCGACGGGCGTGACGACCACATCCTTCTCGACCAGCGCCTTCAGACGCTCCTGCTTCTTCAGCTTGGCTCCGCGCGGCGAGGGCCGGTACAGCAGATAGGCAGCGGCGAGAAAGAGCGCGCCGACGGCGGTCCAGATCACGCGGTTCCACAACAGAACGCCCTCGAGCGGCGCATTGACCGTATTTCGCTCCACCGCTGTCCAGTATTTGGTGACGAGGCCGTAGGCGGCTGCACCAAAGGGCTCGGCCCAAGCCATGGCCGTCTCGAACTCCGGACGGGACCCCAGAACGCCGTCCGCGGCGAGGTAGCCGATCAACACCGCCACCACGCCGACGTAGGTGGCCATCATCGACCGGGTGATCGTGGCCAGCATGAAGAACAGGGCCGAGGTCAGGAACAGGCCGGTCAGGCCGAATACAAGGTAGGCGTAGGCGTAATCACCCAGACGCAGCGGCCCGATCGTCTCGGAATCGACCCATGGCATGAAGGTGCCGACAAGCGTGCCGAGGGCGATGCTCATGTAGCACAGGGCGACCGCCGCAAAGGCCCCGAAGAAGCGGCCGTACAGATAGGCACCCTTGGTGATCCGGGTGGACAGGATCATCGGACCGTAGCCCGTCTGGGTGTCCCTTGCCACGACATTGGCCACGATCGCCGTCGTCGCCAGCATGAAGAAGACGTTGAAGATGATGTGCGCGATCGCCAGCGAGAAAGGCGCGTTCTTGAGCACATTGCCGCCCGAACCGATCTGGACGTTCGGAGTGGCGACCGCGCCGAAGGCCAGCAGGCCGAAGACGATGGCGATGACCCAGAACGCCGGCTGGCGCAGTTGGTAGCGGAATTCGAAACTGGCGATCTTGGCGAACATGATCCGTCCTTCAGACCGCGCGGCGCGAGGCGTTGACGGTCGCCAGATAGACATCCTCAAGCCCGCCCGGTGCCGGCTCGAATCCGTCACCCGGATGGGTGTCGGACAGGACGTGGATCACGGTGCGGCCGGCAAAGAGACGGCTCGAGATGACGTTGCGGCTGGCCTGCTGGGCGGCCAGGTCGGCCTTGTCGATGGTCTTGCGCCAGATCCGGCCCTCAAGGGCGTGGGTCAGCTCGACCGGCGCGCCCTCCAGCTGAATCTTGCCCCCCGCCAGAACGGCCATGCGGGGGCACAGGTCGGTCACGTCCTCGACGATGTGGGTCGACAGGATGATGACGACGTTCTCGCCGACCTCGGCCAGCAGGTTGAGGAAGCGGTTGCGCTCCTCCGGGTCCAGGCCGGCCGTCGGCTCATCGACGATGATCAGCTCGGGATTGCCGATCAGGGCCTGGGCGATGCCGAAACGCTGGCGCATTCCGCCCGAGAAGCCCGCCAGCGCCTTGCCGCGCACGGGCCACAGATTGACCTGGTTCAGCAGGGCCTCGACGGTCTGTTTGCGGTCCTTGCCGTTGGAGATGCCCTTCAGCACCGCCATGTGATCCAGCATGTCGTAGGCGGAAACGCGCGGATAGACGCCGAAATCCTGGGGCAGATATCCCAGCACGCGACGCAGTTGCTCCGGATCCTTGATCACGTCGATGTCGCCGAACCGGATCGAACCGGAGGTCGGGGTCTGCAGGGTGGCGATCGACCGCATCAGCGTCGACTTGCCGGCACCGTTGGGCCCCAGGAGGCCGAACATGCCCTTGGGTATCGTCAGGCTGACAGCGTCCAGCGCCCGGGTTCCGTTGCCGTAGACGTGGGTGAGGTTCTCGATCGACAGCATGCAGAACGCCCTGATTTTGCGTGTGGCGTGAAAACTGTTCCCTCGCCGGCCTTTCGGCAAGTTACCGATCCGACATCTAAAGGCGCAAAAAGTCCACGTCGGACGTGCGGCCGGTGCCCTCCGTCGCGACTATCTCTGCGGGCTTTGCGGCGTTAGACTTGCAGGTCGGCGTTCAAGCGTCGCTTAAAGAGACCGCGTTGTTCAAGACCCTGCTCCCGACCCAGCCCGGAACCGCGCCCCTGGCCGACGCCATTCGCGCGTGCCGGGTGCATTTCATCTGGGCTGCGGTGTTCAGCGCCCTGGTCAATCTGCTCTATCTGACCCCGACCATTTACATGATGCAGGTCTATGACCGCGTTGTGCCGACGGGGGGTGTAACCACCCTGATCCTGATCACGGCCGTGGCGATGTTCGCCCTCGCCTCGCTGGCGGCGCTGGACTGGCTGCGTGGACGGCTGCTGATGCGGGCGGGCCTGCGGCTCGATCGCCTGTTGGCCGACAAGATCCTGGGCCGTGTCGTGGACGTGCAGGCGAAATCGCCGAACAGCCAGGTGCTGCGCGAGTTCGACCATGTGCGCGCGGCGCTGTCGGGTTCGGGTGCCCTGGCCGCCTTTGATGCGCCCTGGACGCCGCTTTATCTCGCCTGCTGCTTCCTGCTGCACCCGGCGCTGGGCGTGCTGACGCTGATCGGCGGCGCGCTTCTGGTTGTGCTGGCCATCCTGAATGAACGCGACAGCCGTGCCCGGCTGAAGCACTCCATGGCTGCGTCCAATGCCGCCTATGCGGCCCAGGAAGCCGTCGCCGGCCAGTCCGAGGTCGTCCGCGCCCTGGGCATGCGTCAGGCCTCGATCGCGCGTCAGATCGAACAGCGCAGGGCCGCGACCACCCAGGCCGCCGACGCCCAGCTGACCGGCGGACGCTACAGCGGCGTGATCAAGTTCCTGCGGCTGGCGCTGCAATCCCTGTCGCTCGGTCTTGCCGCCCTGCTCGCGGTTCAGGGCGACATCTCGCCGGGCGCGATCATCGCCGCCTCGGTTCTGCTCAGCCGGTCGGTAGCGCCGATCGAGCTTCTGGTCGGGGCCTGGCCGTCGCTGGTGCAGGCCAGGGCCAGCTGGAAGACCCTGATCCATCTGTTCGAAAGTACAGAAGGCGTGGACCGTCCCCGCACCGCGCTTCCCGCCCCCGCCGGCAAGCTGAAAGCCGAGGGCATCACGGTCCGGCTTCCCGACACCGAGGCCCCCCAGCTGAAGAACGTCTCGATCGTTCTGGCGGCGGGCCAGACCCTTGGCGTCGTCGGGGCCAGCGGCTCGGGCAAGACGACGCTGGCGCGGGTGCTGGCCGGGGCGATGAAGCCCACCAGCGGCATCGTGCGGCTGGACGGTGCGGATTATGACCTGCGCGACGGCGACGATCTGGCCCAGTACATCGGCTATCTGCCCCAGACGCCCAGCCTGTTCGCCGGTTCGGTTCGGGACAACATCTCGCGCTTCGCCTCGTCGGTCGGCGCCGACAAGGCCGAGGTGGACCAGAAGGCGGTGGCCGCAGCCCAGATCGCGGGTGCCCACGACATGATCCTGAAGCTGCCAAAGGGCTACGACACCGTGCTCGGCCCGTTCGGTGCCGGTGTCTCGGCCGGTCAGGCGCAGCGGATCGCGCTCGCCCGCGCCCTTTACGGCGACCCTGTCCTGCTGGTGCTGGACGAGCCCAATTCCAACCTCGACCAGGACGGAGAGACCGCCCTAATGAGCGCCATCCTGACGGCGGCGGCGCGGGGCGCGGCGGTGGTCATCGTAGCCCACCGGGCGGGCGTGCTGGCCCGGGTCGACCACCTGCTGATGCTCAAGGACGGCGCCGTCCACGCCCAGGGCCCCCGCGAAAAGGTGCTGGAGGCCCTGCGCGGTGCCCGTGAGGCGGTCGAGGCCCCCGTCGGGGCCAGGGCGCGATGAGCGACGTCCCCGCCCCTGCCCCCGCCCCTGTCTCTGGGCCCGAAGTCCGCCCGGCGGTGAAGCCGCCGCGCCCCCCGGCACCGACCGGCAGCGTGACCGACGCTCCCCGCCGCGACCTGATGATCGGCGGCGGGATCATCCTCGTCTTCTTCGTCCTGTTCCTCGGCTGGGCGGCTTTCGCGCCGCTGGACGCCGGGGCCTTCGCCCAGGGTCAGGTGGCCGTGTCCGGCAACCGGCAGGCGGTACAGCATCGCGACGGCGGCGTGGTCAGCGCCCTGCATGTGGCCGAGGGCGACACCGTCCAGCAGGGGCAAATCCTGCTGGAGGTCGCGGGCGGCGAGCTGGCGGCCACGGAACGCGGCCTGACCGGCCAGGTCCTGGCCCTGCTGGCCCAGCGATCCCGGCTGATCGCCGAACGCGATCGACTGGGCAGCATCCCGGTGCCCGCCGAGTTCGCCGACCTTCCGCCAGAGGACCAGCCCATCGCCGCCGAGGCCATGCGCCTGCAACGGCTGCAGTTCGGTGCCCGGGGCGCGGGTCGCTCCACCGAGCGCGGCGTGCTGCAGCAGCGGGTCGGCCAGCTGGAGCAGCAGATCAACGGCTATGAGCGTCAGATCGAGGCCAATGAGGAACAGCGCCGGCTGATCAACGAAGAGCTGGAGGGCATGCGTTCGCTGGCAGCCCAGGGCTACGCGCCCCAGACCCGCGTGCGCGCGCTGGAGCGGCAGGCGGCGGCGCTGGACGGCGAGCAGGGCAATCTGCGCGCCCAGGTCGCCCGCGCCCGCGAACAGGTCGGCGAGACCCGGCTGCAGTCCCTAGCCGTCGGACAGACGCTGAACGAGGACGTGGCCGAGCAGCTTCGCAACATCGACGTGCAGCTGAACGAACTTCAGCCCCGGCTGGCCTCAACCCGCGCCCAGATCGCTCGCAACCGGGTGCGCGCGCCGGTCTCGGGCCAGGTCGTGGGCCTGACCGCCTTCACCCAGGGCGGTGTGATCCAGGCGGGTCAGACCCTGATGGAGATCGTGCCGGCGGATGCGTCACAGGTGGTGGTGGCGCGCATCAGTCCGTCGGACGTCGACAACCTGCGCATCGGCCTGTCGACCGAGGTGAAGTTCCCCGGTCTGCGCGAGGGCAATCCGCCGATCCTGCATGGCCGTGTCACCCGTATCTCGGCCGACAGCTTCACCGATGAGGCCACCGGCGACCGCTACTTCCGCGCCGAGATCGTGGTGCCCGAAGGCGAGATGACCAAGCTGGGCCGTCTGGCCGCCACCATCCGCCCCGGATCGCCGGTCGAGGTGGTCGTTCTGCTGCGCAAGCGCACCGCCCTGACCTATCTGCTCGAACCCCTGACCCAGAGCCTGTGGCGGTCGGGGAGTGAGCAGTAAGCTGAACGCCCCTGTTTCTGAGAACACCCATGCTTGTTGAAGCGCTCGACGCTGACTTCGTCGCGTTGATCGAGGGACGCGCGCCGCGCGGCCTGACGCTGGCGGATGGCGGCGTTGGGCCGCCCGCCGTGCTGGAAATGCTGCGCGGGCTGGCCGGCACCATCCGGCCGGGCTTCGCGCCTGCCGCGTGGATGATCGTCAGGGACGGCGAAATTGTCGGCCTGTGCTCAGTCGTGAAACCGCCTGCGGGCGGCAGCGTAGACATCGGATACGGCATCGCTGATAGCCGTCAGAAGCGCGGCTTTGCGTCCTTGGCCGTGGGCGAGGTTCTCGATTGGGCGCGCGGCGACGACCGCGTCGCTATCGTTACGGCCGAAACGTCGATCGACAATCCGGCGTCCCAGCGGGTTCTGGAACGCAACGGCTTCCACCGCATCGGCACGCGCGACGACGATGAGGATGGCGCGCTTATCTGCTGGAGCGCAGCCGTCGGCTAGACGCCCGCCTTCACCCGCGCCCGGAACGCATGCAGCAGCGGCTCGGTGTAGCCGTTCGGTTGGGCCACGCCGTCGAATACCAGCGCTCGGGCTGCCTGGAAGGCGAGGCTGGCGTCAGGGTCGGGTGCCATCAGGCGATAGAGGGGATCACCGGCGTTCTGGGCGTCGACCTTGGCCGCCATACGCAGCAGGGCCGCATCGACCTGTTCCGCCGTGCAGACGCCGTGGAGCAGCCAGTTGGCGATGTGCTGCGACGAGATCCGCAGGGTGGCGCGGTCCTCCATCAGGCCGATGTCGTGGATGTCGGGCACCTTGGAGCAACCGACGCCCTGGTCGATCCAGCGCACGACATAGCCGAGGATGCCCTGGGCATTGTTGTCCAGTTCGTCGGCGACCTCGCGTTCGGTCCAGTTGCGGCCCTCCGCCAGCGGCGGGGTCAACAGGTCGGTCAGGCCCGGGACGGGGCGGCCCGCCACATCCTTCTGAACCGCGAACACATCGACGGCGTGATAGTGCAGCGCGTGCAGGGTCGCGGCGGTCGGCGACGGCGTCCAGGCGGTGTTGGCGCCGGTTCGCGGGTGGCCGACCTTCTGGGCCAGCATGTCGGCCATGCGGTCGGGCGCGGCCCACATGCCCTTGCCGATCTGGGCCCGGCCCGACAGCCCGCACGCCAGGCCGATGGCGACGTTGCGCGCCTCATACGCCGCGATCCATTTCGATGACTTGATGTCGGCCTTTCGCACCACCGGCCCCGCCTGCATCGCCGTGTGGATCTCGTCGCCGGTGCGATCGAGAAAGCCGGTGTTGATGAAGGCGATGCGGTCCTTCACCGCGTGAATGCAGGCCGCCAGATTGGCCGAGGTCCGCCGCTCTTCGTCCATCACGCCCACCTTGATGGTGTGCCGCGCGACCCCGATCAGGTCCTCCGCCGCATCAAACAGATCGTTGGTGAAGGCGCATTCGTCCGGCCCGTGCATCTTGGGCTTCACGATGTAGATCGACCCGGCCCGGCTGTTGCGGCACCGGCCCAGCCCCTTCAGGTCGTGCAGGGCGAGCAGCGACGTCACAATGGCGTCCAGCACGCCCTCCGGCGCCTCCGCTCCGTCGCCCAGCCGCACTGCCGGATTGGTCATCAGGTGGCCGACGTTGCGCACGAACAGCAGGCTTCGTCCCGGCAGGGTCACGACCGATCCGTCCGGCACCGTGACGACCTTGTCGGGTGCCAGTTCGCGGGTCATCGACCGCCCGCCCTTGTCGAAGGTCTCGACCAGATCGCCCTTCATCAGGCCCAGCCAGTTGCGGTAGGCCGCGACCTTGTCCGCCGCATCGACCGCGGCGACCGAGTCCTCCAGATCGACGATGGTCGACAGCGCGGATTCCAGCACCACGTCGGAAATGCCCGACGGATCGGTGCGGCCGATGGGGCTTGAGGTGTCGAACACCACCTCGATATGCAGGCCATTGTGGCGGAAGACGCGGCCGCGCTCGGTGGCGCCGACATACTGGCCAGGATCGCGGATGGCGATACCACCACTCGGGTCGCCTAGATCGGCCCAGGAGCCCTGTTCCAGCGGCACAGCCTCATCAAGGAAGGCCTTGGCGCGCGCCACGACTCGGGCCCCGCGCGCGGGGTCATAGCCACCACCCGCCGGCAGGTCGCCCAGCGCATCGGTGCCGTAGAGCGCGTCATACAGACTGCCCCAGCGCGCGTTGGCGGCGTTCAGCACGAAGCGGGCGTTCAGCGACGGCACGACCAGCTGCGGCCCCGCCATCGTCGCCACCTCGGCGTCCACGTTTGTTGTGCCAATGGTGAAGGGCGCGGGTTCAGAGACGAGGTAGCCGATGTCCCTCAGGAACGCCTCGGACGCCGCGACATCATACGGCTGCCCGCGCCGCCCGGCGTGCCATTCGTCGATCCGCGCCTGCAGCTCATCCCGCCGCGCCAGCAGCCGCCGGTTCCGCGGCGCGAACCGCTGGAAAATCGCCGCCGCCCCGGCCCAGAAGGCACCGCTATCGATGCCCAGCCCCGGCAGAGCCTCGTCCTCGATGAAGGCGGCCAGTTCATCGGCGACCATCAGACCGGCGCGCGGCGTCATCGACATCGGGAACTCCATCAGGGGCGTGGCTGTAACATTCCGTGATGACCCCAGGGAAGTCGAGGCCTTTTCGCAACTGCATCACCCTGATGCACAAGGCGCGATCCCGCAGCGCCTTGACTTGGCCGCATTGGAAGCCCATCTCCGCTGCATCGCACCATGGCGATTTCCGGCGTCTCCAGCGCGTGTGGGTCTTTCAGACCTGACTGTAGCAGCCGCCGGGTCCTCAAATTCATTCGCTGCCCGGACACGCGGGGCGGCGCCCGATCCACCCCGAGGGCCCCTGATCCAGGTGCCCCATCGGGACTGGCGGTGCGCGGCCTTTTCGGCGTTGAGCCATGGCTGTTTGCGCGTCGCCGCATGCGAAAGAAACCGCTCCATGAGCAACAAGACCTTCGAGACCTTCGGTCTCAACCCCGCCCTGCTGCAGGCGCTCGCCTCCGAGGGCTACACCATCCCCACCCCGATCCAGCAGCAGGCCATTCCGGACGTCATGCTGGGCAAGGATCTGCTGGGCATCGCCCAAACCGGCACCGGCAAGACGGCGGCCTTCGCCCTGCCGATCCTGCACCGTCTGGCGGCCAACCGCATCCCGCCGAAGCCGCGCACGACCCGCGTTCTGGTCCTGTCGCCGACACGCGAGCTGGCCACCCAGATCGGCGAGAGTTTCAAGTCCTACGGCAAGCACCTGGGCTTCCGCGTCGCCGTCATCTTCGGTGGTGTGAAGTACGGTCCGCAGGAACGCGCCCTGCAGCAGGGTCTGGACGTTCTGGTCGCCGCACCCGGCCGTCTGCTTGACCACCTGCAGCAGAAGACGCTGGACCTGTCGTCGACCGAGATCTTCGTCCTCGACGAGGCCGACCAGATGCTGGACCTCGGCTTCATCAAGCCGATCCGCCAGATCGTGTCGCGCATCCCGGCCAAGCGCCAGAACCTGTTCTTCTCGGCCACCATGCCGACCGAGATCGGCAAGCTGGCAGGCGAGCTGCTCAAAGACCCGGTCAAGGTCCAGGTGACGCCGCAGGCGACCACCGTCCAGCGCATCCAGCAGTCGGTCATCCACATTGAACAGGGCCGCAAGCGCGCCCTCCTCACCGAGATGTTCAGCGATCCCGAGTACACCCGCTGCCTGGTCTTCACGAAGACCAAGCACGGCGCCGACAAGGTCGCGGCCTATCTCGAAGCCGGTGGGGTCGAGGCCGGAGCCATCCACGGCAACAAGTCCCAGCCCCAGCGTGAACGCACCCTGGCCGCCTTCAAGGCCGGCAAGCTGCGCGTTCTGGTCGCCACTGACATCGCTGCCCGCGGCATCGACGTGGACGGCGTCTCTCACGTCCTGAATTTCGAGCTGCCGTACGTGCCGGAAGCCTATGTCCACCGCATCGGCCGTACGGCCCGCGCGGGTGCCGACGGCACCGCCATCAGCTTCGTGGCCGGCGACGAGATGAAGCTGCTGCGCGACATCGAAAAGGTCACGCGCCAGAAGATCCCGGCGATCGACCGCCGCAACGACCGCCAGCTCGCGGCGCTCGACGCCTCGATCATGGCCGCCGGCGTCGGCAAGAAGGCGACCCTGCCCGAACGCGAGGGCGGAGACCGTAATGAGGGCCGTGGCCGACGCAATCCTCACCGCAACGGCGTCAAGCTTGAGGGTGGCGGCCAGCCGCATCGCGTCCGCAAGGGCGGGGCTGCCCGTGACGCCCGCCCGACCCCGGAACGCGCCTTCGACCCCATGGCCCGCGAACGGCCGCGCCCGACCAACAACGACCCGCGCAATGCGCCGGCTGCCGAGGCCAAGCCCGAGGGCCAGATCAACCGTCGCCGTCGCCGCCCGTCCAACGGCGGCAAGGGTTATGTCGCCAAGGGCTAAGGTCTGATGCGTTTCGCCTCTCCGCTTGAACGCGGAACCCTGATCCGGCGCTACAAGCGGTTTCTGGCCGATGTGGTGCTGGACGGGGGCGGCGAGACGACCGTCCATGTCCCCAATCCCGGTGCCATGCTGGGGCTGACACAGCCGGGCCTGCCGGTGTGGCTGTCGCGCTCGCCAGATCCGAAGCGCAAGCTGCCGCTGACGCTGGAGATGATGTCCGTCGACGGCGGTCTGGTCGGGGTCAACACCATGAACCCCAATCGCATTGCCGAGGCTGCCATCCGGCGCGGCGGGATCGCGGAACTGGTGGGCTACGAGTCCCTGCGCCGCGAGGTCCGCTATGACAGCGACAGCCGCATCGACATCCTGCTGACCGACCCTCACCGGCCGCCCTGCTACGTCGAGATCAAGAACTGCCACTTCCTGCGCGTGCCGCAGCTGGCCGAGTTCCCGGACTGCAACACCGTGCGCGGGGTCAAGCATCTGAAGGCGCTTGAGCGGGTGGTTGAGGATGGCGGTCGCGCCGTCATGCTGTTCGTCATCCAGCGCACGGATGCGCTCGCATTCGACACCGCCGACGATATCGACCGCGCCTACGGTCCCGCCCTGCGCGAGGCGGCTTCACGCGGGGTTGAGGTTCTGTGCTATGATTGCCATCTGAATTCCGACGCCATTACCCTGAACCGCGCCCTCCCCTGGCGCGGCCGACCCTGAATACCGCCCCGAAAGCCAGCTGATGTACGAGACCCCCGAACTGGAGCCCGACGCCTTCGCCCGCAGCGGCGAAATCCGCATCCATGATGAGGAAGGCTTTGAGGGCATGCGCGCCGCCGGCCGTCTGGTCGCCGAGGCGCTGGACATGATTGGCGAGCATGTGAAGCCCGGCGTCACCACCGGCCATCTGGACGACCTGGTGCGCGAGTTCACGCTGGACCACGGTGCCCTGCCCGCCTGCCTCGGCTACAAGGGCTATACGAAGACGATCTGCACCTCGATCAACCACGTCGTCTGCCACGGCATTCCCGGCGACAAGGTTCTGAAGGAAGGCGACATCGTCAACATCGACCACACCGTCCTGCTGGACGGCTGGCACGGCGATTCCAGCCGCATGTATCCGGTCGGCCCGGTGAACGCCCGCGCTAGGAAGCTGGTCGAGGTGACATATGACGCCCTGGCCCTGGGTCTGGCCCAGGTGAAGCCGGGCAACACCTTCGGCGACATCGGCTATGCCATCCAGCGCTTCGTCGAGGAGCAGCGCATGAGTGTGGTCCGCGACTTCTGCGGCCACGGCATCGGCCGCGTCTTCCACGACGCGCCCAACGTCCTGCACTACGGTCGTCGCGGCGAGGGTGCGGTGCTGAAGCCCGGTATGTTCTTCACCATTGAGCCGATGGTGAACCTGGGCAAACCGCACGTGAAGGTGCTGTCGGACGGCTGGACCGCCGTGACACGCGACAAGTCCCTGTCGGCCCAGTGCGAGCATTCCGTGGGCGTCACCGAGGACGGCGTCGAGATCTTCAGCGCCAGCCCCAAAGGCCTGTTCCGCCCGAAGTTCTGAGGCGGTTGAGCCGACCGCCGGTCCGTCGCATGATTGCGCCGAACCAAGCGGGGGCTGAGTGGACCAGACGGCCGGAAAACCCTTGAAGCCCCACCACACGGGCCACCGCGAGCGGCTGCGGGAACGCGCGCGGGCGGCGGGTCTCTCGACCCTGCCCGACTACGAGCTGCTGGAGCTATTCCTGTTCCGCAGCCAGCCGCAGGGGGACGTGAAGCCCATCGCCAAGGCGCTGCTGACCCGGTTCGGCTCGCTGGCCGCTGTGCTCGCCGCCTCGGTCGAGGACCTGATGACCGTCCGCGCCGAGGACTCCAAAGGCCGCTCCAAGGGGGTCGGCGCAGAGACCGCGCTGGACCTCGCGGCGCTTCACGAGGTCGCTCGCCGGGTCGCCAAGGAGGAGCCGTCGAAGCGCCCGGTAATCTCGTCCTGGACCGCGCTGCTGTCCTACGTCCGCGTCAGCCTGCAGCACGAGCCGCGCGAGCAGTTCCGGGTGCTGTATCTCGACAAGAAGAACCAGCTGATCCTCGACGAGATCCAGAACCGCGGCACCGTCGACCACGCCCCCGTCTATCCGCGCGAGGTCGTCCGCCGGGCGCTCGAGCTTTCGGCCAGCTCGATGATCATCGTCCATAACCATCCCTCCGGCGACCCGACCCCGTCGCGCGCCGACATCGAGATGACCAGACAGGTGGTGCTGGCGGCGAAATCCCTCAGCGTCGAGGTCCACGACCACCTGATCGTCGGCCGCGACGGCGTGGCCAGCTTCAAGCAACTGGGGCTGATGTAGGCCGTAGCCGGCTCAAGGCTGCGCAATCGCGGCGGCCAGGGCCGCGGCCCTGTTTGAGCCGCTCATGGCAATTTCCACGTCCGGCTTCACGCCCTCGATCTCATTCGTCCCGTCGTTCAGGAACCGCGCGCAATTGGGGGCCATCACGTCGAGAGATCCGGCCTGAAGCCTTATGCGGCCGCCCCCGTTCACATAGCCGCAACCGGCTCCGGCGGTCCGAGCGCCGATGACCACAGCCACACGATTCTGCTGCAGCCAGGCAACGAAGTCCTCGGAGGCTGAGCCCGTCTCGCGATCAACAAGGATAAACAGCGGGCCGGCCCAGCGGCCGTTTCCGGTCAGCCGCGACGGCTCGCCGGGCGGTGCCAGAACAGGGCAGACCGGCTCACCGCGCCAGATGCCTGAGCGGTCGCAGGCCGGATCGACCAGACGCCCGGCGGGTCGGACAAGGACCTGGTCGGTCATCAGGGTGATCACCTCGGTGACCCATTCGGTGCCGCCGCCGTTGCCGGTCACATCGACGAGGAGCCGCCGGGCGCCCCGCGTCTTCAAATCGTCGATTGCGTCCACGAGGTGCTGCTGAAGACGGGCGCGAACGGCCATGCGCAATTCGCGGGCGGTCAAGCCGGCGCGGAACACTTCGCGACAGGTCGCGAGATAGGAATCCTCGCCGAAAGCCGCGATGCGCAGCACGCCCAGATCACCGGCGATGGCGGTGGCGAATGGACCGTCACGGACCGGCGTCCAGCCCGGCAACCGATCGAAGGGGAAGCGGAATCGAGCGCTCTCTGACTTGTAGCCCGCGGCCTGGCAGGAGGCGACCGGCGACGCTGGAGTCGGATGCGCCGGAACCGCCGCCGTAGCGGCCTGCGGCGCGCTGGAACGGTCACCGCGAACGAGTTTCAGATGAGGGTCCTGGAAAGCACCGATGAACCGCCGCAGCGCCGCGACAGCCTGCCGCTCGGATGTTGAGCGGTCGATGGCGGCACCGGTCTCGGCGTCCAGCGCCGCCAGGTCGAGACCGCGATGGGAGACAATCCAGTCGAGGTTGGCATAGCGCTGTGCCATCTCGCGCTTGAGATGCTCGTAATCCCTGCGCCAGTCGGTGGGGTCGAATGCCACAGCGCCGGACGCCGCAGGTGCCAGGGCAAGAACGAACACGGCGACCATGCTGCGGACGGTCCGTTGCAGGGCCGCTCGTCGTCGAGGCTCAAAGGACCCCATGACACATCTCCAGAGTGACGCGAACTGCCGACGGTAAGCGCGAATTCCTACCGGGCGTTCGGAGCCGTGACAAATCCGGACTCTCTGGAATAGTCAGCTACCCTTCGTCTCGACTCACCGCGTCAGACTCCGTCCTGGTGTTTTGGGATGTCCGGCCGACCGCTTCAGGCGCCCTGCCCGCTTAATTGGGGGCCGTGACGATGGTTGGCTTCGAACAGGCAACTGGAGTTGATGTGACCACCCTCCGCACCCAACGCCTTACGATGACGCCGATGGGCGTCGACGACTACGCCGACCTGAAGGCCGTCTGGGCCGACCCGGCGTTCGTCAAACACATCACCGGCACGCCGATGAAGGGCGAGGAGGTGTGGCTGCGTCTGCTGCGCGACATCGGACACTGGCAGGCGCTGGGCCGCGGCAACTGGTGCGTTCGCAGGACCGGGGACGGCACCTATGTCGGCAGCGTCGGGGTGCTGGATTTCCGTCGCGACCTGGTTCCGCCGTTCGACGCGCCCGAACTGGGCTGGGGTGTCGCGCCGCGCTTCCAGGGGCAGGGCATGGCCTTCGAGGCCGTGTCGGCGGCGCTGGCCTGGTGTGACGAGACCCTGAACGCGCCCCGCACCGTCTGCATGATCTCACCGGGCAATGGGCCGTCGCTGAAACTGGCCGAGCGGGCCGGCTTTCGGCCCTACGCCGACGGCGACTACAAGGGCGAGACGATCACCCTGCTAGAGCGGATGCCTCGTTGATCAGGCACCGCCTTGGCACCAGACGCTGATCGGGCGGTCCGTGCGGACGTCGAATGTGACCCAGACGACGCCGCAGCCGCCATCCGAAATGGACCTTCCCGGACCGATATGCGCGCCCGGCGGAGAGGGGCTTCCACAGCAATAGGTACCGTCGAGCACGAAGGGATCGTCTTCGGCGATGGCGTAGGTGTAACGGGCGATGATCACGGGCCGCCCATCCCGTTCCCCGATCTCGTAGTTTCGGGACAGCTCGCTCACGGGCGGCAATACGTTTTCATCAAAGACATAGACGGCCAGAGGTGAGGCTAGGAGGGCATTCAGGTCCAACCCGTCTTCCAGCTTCGCGATGCGAGCCTGCGTCAGTTCCGGCACCGCCTGAGCCAGCAGCAGATTCAGGGCGACAGCGAGGGCGGCGATCACGGTCATGCCCGACCCTACCGCGTCCCCGACGCCCCGTCACGCCGAACACCGCGCCGCGTAGGCCCCCATTAAGGTTTACGGGGCATTCTGGCGGCAGACGCCGGAGACCCGTTCGCCCATGCCCATGCCCGTCGAAACGCTTCACAGCCATCTGGCCGAAGCCTTTCCCGACGCCGAGATCGTGATCGACGATCTGGCGGGCGACGGCGATCACTATCGCGCCCGCATCGTCTCCACGGCCTTCGCCGGCCTGCCCCGCGTGCGCCAGCACCAGCTGGTCTATGCGGCGCTGAAGGGCAAGATGGGCGGCGAACTGCACGCCCTGGCGCTCGAGACCTCCGTTCCTGCGGGAGAAGGCTGATGCGCTACCGTCCCTTCGGCCGTTCCGGCGCGGCGGTGTCCTGCGTCAGCCTCAGTGTCGGGAACCGGGTCATTTCGCGCGGACCCGCCGCCGCCTGTGACCTGATCTATTCAGCGCTGGAAGCCGGCATCAACAGCTACTGCCTTGAAACCGCAGACCCGGTGCTGGCCGAGGTGGTGGGCGAGGCGCTGAAGCATCTGGACCGCAAGCTGGTCAGCATCAGCATGGTGCTGGGCAACGGTGACGGCCGCCGGGGCTCCCTGCGCGACTTCACCGCCGAGGGCATGACCGGTGCCATCGACCGCGCCTTGCAGGTCTCCGGCCTCGGCTGGTTCGACACGGCCCTGCTGGCCGAGCCCGGCGAGGACGAGCTGGCGCAGAGCTCGCTGAACGCCCTCAAGGCCCTGCGCGCGACCGAACGGGTCAAGCTGCTGGGCATCGCCGGCAACGGCCCGGTGATGGACACCTATGTGTCGACCGGTGCCTTCGATCTGCTGGTGACGTCCTTCCACGTCAACTCGCCCTGGCAGGTGCGCTCGCGCATCCGCGCCGCCCGCGAGCAGGACATGGTCATCTTCGCCAACGACTATTTCCCCGAAAGCCTCGACAGCGAACGCAAGGCGGCGACCATCCATGTGCCGGAGAAAAAGGGCCTGTTCGGCTTCCTCGGCGGCGGCTCCAAGGAGCCCGCGACGCCGCTGAAGGGTGCCGGCACCTTCGCCTTCCTGCACCGGACCAACGGCTGGACGGCCGAGCAGATCTGCCTAGCCCACACCCTGACCGATCCCTCGATCGCCAGCGTGATCATCGAGGCCGAAGACATCGAGCGCCTGAACGGCCTGGCCCAGGTGCCGGAGCGCGATATGCCTCCCGGCCTGCCCGCCCAGATCGAAATGGCCCGCATCGCAGCGGCGGCGTAATGCCCCCGACCCTTGACCCGGCGGCCCCGCGTCCCTAGCTGACGGCCTCGCAAGCAAAGGCCTTTCCCGTGACCGAACAAGCCGTCGCCGATCCCGTCCACGCTTTCATCGACAAGACGGTGAAGGAGCACGACGTGGTGCTGTTCATGAAGGGCACGCCCGATACGCCGCGCTGTGGCTTCTCGTCGCTGGCGGTGCAGATCCTGGATCACATGAGCGCGCCGTTCGTCGGCGTGGATGTGCTGCAGGACGAGGCGCTGCGCGAGGGCATCAAGGCCTACACCGACTGGCCCACCATCCCGCAGCTGTATGTGAAGGGCGAGTTCGTCGGCGGTTCGGACATCGTGCGCGAGATGTTCCAGGCGGGCGAGCTTCAGGCCCTGATGACCGAAAAGGGCGTGGCCCTGGGCGAAGCGCAGGACTGATGGCCAGGAAGGCGCTGGAGCCGCGCGCGGACCGCGAAATCTTCGTGGTCCCGCTGGAGGTCCGGCCCGAGCACATCGACGAGAACGGCCACGTGAACAACGTGGTCTATGTCGGCTGGCTGCAGGATGCGGGCACCGCCCACTGGATGGCCCGTTTCGATGAGGCGACCCGGACCAAATGGTCCTGGGTCGGGACGCGGCACGAGATCGACTACATCCGTCCCATCATGCCGGGTGCCACGGGCGTCGTGGCCCGCACCTGGGTCGGCGACCCGCAGGGCCCGCGCTTCAACCGCTATGTCCGCATCGAGGACGGCGAAGGCCGCCTGTGCGCGCAAGGGGTCAGTGAATGGGTGCTGGTGGATGCGAAGTCCATGCGGCCGAACCGCATTCCGGCAGAGATGCTGCCGACGTTCGAGCGCCGGGGTTAAGCTGTAATCGCAACCATTCGCGCGCCGGCGATTTAATACTAAGCCTTGCCTGGGGGTGATAAGGTTTCAGCTTGGTTGCGGCCCGTCAGACCAGGCCGACATAAGCTTCACTATAACAAGAGACGGTTGGGTCGCGCCCCGCGAACCTCCGGTATTTGCGGAAGGGCATCTCGTGCCCACCGATACACCACGGCATCCTGACGGCCCGCTGAGCCTCGCGCTTGCCGTGGTCGGTTCATCCACCGCGCCCTTGCTGCTGCTCGGCGAGAACCTGGTCGTCATCGCCGCCAGCGCGTCCTTCTGCGCCACCTTCCATCTGGATGAGGCCCGCGTGGTCGGTCGGCCGCTGAACGAGATCGGCACGGGGGAATGGAACGTGCCCCAGTTGCGCTCGCTGCTGGACGCCACAGCCTCGGGTGCCGCCGCCATCGAGGCCTATGAGATGGATCTGAAGGTCTCCCGTCAGAGCGTCCGCAAGCTGGTCCTGAACGCCCACCTGCTGCGCTACGGCGCGGGAGACGAGATGCGCATCCTGCTGGGGGTCTCTGACGTCACAGACGCCCGCGCCAACGAGGCGCTCAAGGATCATCTGCTGCGCGAGAAGGCCATTCTGCTGCAGGAACTGCAGCACCGGGTCGCCAACAGCCTGCAGATCATCGCCAGCGTCATCCTGCAGAGCGCCCGTCATGTGAACTCCGAGGAAACGCGCCTGCACCTGCGCGACGCCCACAACCGCGTGATGTCCGTCGCGGCCCTGCAACAGCAGCTGGTCACCTCCACGCTCGGCGTGGTGAAGCTGGCACCCTATTTGGCCCAACTGTGCCAGAGCGTCGGTGCCTCGATGATCCGCGACCACAACCAGCTGTCGATCACCTGCCGCGTGGACGACAGCTCGACCAGCGCCGATGAGTCCGTCAGCCTCGGTCTGATCGTCACCGAACTGGTCATCAATTCACTGAAGCACGCCTTCCCCGACGGCCGTCAGGGTCTGATCACCGTGTCCTATGAAGGCCACGGCCCCAACTGGACCCTGGCGGTCACGGACGACGGTGTCGGCATGCCGTCTGACAAGGCCAGCGCCACGCCGGGGCTGGGCACCAGCATCGTCGAGGCCCTGGCGCGCCAGCTCAAGGCGCGGGTCCAGGTGGCCGAGGGTCACCCCGGCACCATCGTCTCCATCATCCACGCCCAGATCGCCGCCGTCGAAAGCGAAGAACAGGCCGTGGGCGGCCAGGCGGTCTGATTACTCGGCCGGAGCCTGGTGGATGACCTGGGTTTCCGGCTTGTCGCTGGCGATGATGATGCAGCCGCTGAGCAGCGGCGCGACGACGGCGAGGGCGATGATGAGACGACGCATTGGTTGGTTCCCCTGACTTGAAGCGTTGCCGCTACATCGCCCAATCGAGCCTGAACCGCACGTGAATAATCGGAAAGGCGTGGGGCAAGACGGCGAGGCCTTCTCCTTTCGTCATCCTCCGGCAAGCCGCCTCTTCGCGGCGCAGACCGGGGGACCCAGCGGCACGCGATAGCGTGACCCTGTCGGGAGTGCGGTCGTGTCCGGGATCGCCCTGCGGGCACCGCTGGGTCCCCCGGTCTCGCTACGCTCGCCGGAGGATGACGAAAGGAAATGAAGCGCCCCAACGAAAAAGGCCCCGGATTTCTCCGGGGCCTTTTGTATCTCTGGGATCAGAACCGATCAGGACGAATAGTATTCGACGACCAGGTGCGGTTCCATCTTCACCGGGAACGGCACGTCGGCCAGTTCCGGCACGCGCACGACGCGCACCGAGAAGCCGCGATCGCCCAGTTCCAGATAGTCGGGCACGTCACGCTCGCCGGACTGCTGGGCCTCGAGGACCAGCGCCATGTTGCGCGACTTTTCCTTGACCTCGACCACGTCGCCGACCTTCAGGCTGTAGGAGGCGATGTTCACCTTCTTGCCGTTGACGGTCACGTGGCCGTGGTTGACGAACTGGCGCGCGGCCCAGGGGGTCGGCACGAATTTGGCGCGGTAGACGGTGGCGTCCAGGCGGGCTTCCAGCAGGCCGATCAGCGTCTCGGCCGTGTTGCCCTTGCGGCGGGCGGCTTCGTCGTAGGTCTTGTGGAACTGCTTCTCGGTCAGGTTGGCGTAGTAGCCCTTGAGCTTCTGCTTGGCCTTCAGCTGCAGGCCGAAGTCCGAGACCTTCTGCTTGCGACGCTGGCCGTGCTGGCCGGGGCCGTACTGGCGCTTGTTGACCGGGGATTTCGAGCGGCCCCAGAGGTTTTCACCCATGACCCGGTCGAGTTTGTACTTGGCGCTATGGCGCTTGGACATCTGTGTCTCTTCATCATGATGCGGCCCGGCATCCCCGATATTGGGAATGCGATCTCAACGGCGGTCCACGCATCGTCCGTAGTTTTTTCGCGCCTCCAGCCGGGGCCGGGTGCGGGAAAGGCGGGCTTATGACGGCCCGGGCCTCCGGAGTCAACGGCTGGCTGGGTTTTCCGGGGCCCAGACGTAGCCCTTGCCCTGCTTCTTCACATGGCCGAGGCCCGGCCAGGGGAAGTGCACGCCATAGAGCATCAGCGCGTCGCGCTCGGCCCGCTCCAGCAGGCTTTCACGCGTCGTGATGCCGACGGGGCCGTCGGTGTCCCAGGCCTGGGTCCACTCCGGATGGCCGACCGACAGGACCGAGCTGTGCATCGCGTCGCCGAAATAGAGCAGCCGGCTCTCGCCTGAGACGATCTCGTAGCCCGAATGGCCCTCCGTATGACCCGGCAGGGTGACGGCGGTGATCGACGGCGTCAGCAGCTCACCCGGCATGAAGGGCCGCACCTTGGGCCGGATGAGGGCGACCAACGCCTCGCCCTCGGGATAGGGCTCCATGACTTCCCAGTCCGCCGCGCTGATGTGGATGGTCGCATTGGGGAAGGCCAGGGCGCCCGACGGGGTCACCAGCCCGCCGATGTGGTCGCCATGATAATGCGAGATCAGGATGTCGGTGATCTGGCCCGGCTCGACGCCCGTGGCCTTCAGCGAGGCCATCAGCTTGTTCTGCGTCCCCATCTCGCCCGCCGCGCCCGTGTCGATCAGAACGATGTGGTCGCCGTCCCTGACCAGCAGCGGCTGCAGGCTGAGCGGAACCTGCCCGGCCGGCTGGCCCGCCGCCGTCAGGGCCGCCGACACCACCTGCGGCGTCAGGCCCACGCCGAACGCCTGATTGTCATTGGGGATCGTCATCGATCCATCCCTGAGCGCATAGGCCTGCAGCAGGCCGATGCGGAACGAATGCACATCCTTCGAAGCCACCACCGCCGGTGCCAGTGCGGGATCGACGGGCGTCTCGGCCGGTTTGCACGCAGTGCCCATCACAGTCAGCGCAGCCAGCGCGGTGGCGGTCAGCAATCTCATTCGGTTCCCCTCCCTTTCGTCGTTCAGCCGGCGGCGGCGTAGAGCGCGCTGACCCGCTTCCAGTTCACCACATCCCACCAGGCTTTCAGATAGTCCGGCCGACGATTGCGGTATTTCAGATAATAGGCGTGTTCCCAGACGTCATTGGTCAAGAGGGGCGTGCCCTTTTCCGGCGCGATGTCCATCAGGGGATTGTCCTGATTAGGCGTGTTGACGACCTTCAGCCGCCCGTCCTGCACGATCAGCCAGGCCCAGCCCGAGCCGAACTGGGTGGCCCCCGCAGTGTTGAACGCCTCCCTGAAGGCCTCCATCCCGCCCAGATCGCGGTCGATCGCCGCCTTCAGCCCGTCCGACGGCGCGCCCCGGTCGGCCTCGGCCGCCATGCCGTTCCAGTAGAAGGTATGGTTCCACACGCCGCCGCCGTTGTTGCGGATCCCCTTGGGCAGGGTCGAGATGACGGCGAACAGCTCTTCCAGCGACTTCCCCTGGGCCGCCGGCTCGGCCTCGACCGCCTTGTTCAGGTTGTCGACATAGGCCTGGTGGTGCTTGTCGTGGTGGATGTGCAGCGTCTCCTCGTCGATCACGGGCTCCAGCGCGTCATAGGCATAGGGCAGGGGCGGCAGGGTGAAGGCCATGGGGGGGGGCTCCTTCTCGGGGTGATCGACTGGCGCCGCAGATAGGCGCCGGGGCTCGCCATCCCAAGGCTGGCGAGCGTCCTTTCGTTCCCTAGGCCTGCGGCAGATTGGCCTTGATGCAGTCCCGGACCGCGCGCCGCAGGTCACCGGACGAGGCCGCGAAATCCCGGCCCTCGGCGTCGAATACCGCCCGCGTCGCCGCATCCAGCCCGTTCGGCAGCGCCGCCTTCACCTTCGCCTCCCCCTTGGGGTGCAGGCAGAAGCCCACCTCCTTGCACAGGGCGGCGAACAGGGTGTCGAAGTCGGGAGAAGCGTCGGTCATGCCGCCTTAAACAACCGCGCGAGGTGAAAAGCCACAGGTTCTCCGCAAGGCCGCCCTGGGAGATGAGGGCGCTGGGCCGCCGGGCGGGGCTCGCGATGCATCAAGCCTCCGGGCAGGCGGCTGCGGCCTCGTCGGCGATCTGTTCGGCGATCGCGTCGTCAATTGGCCCCAGAAGCACATCGGGTCCGAGCGCATGTCCCCGCCCGGGGTGTGAAACGAACCGGACTTGACCGTCGGGCAGGACGCCCTGGACGGCGGCGCGCTGACGCTCTTCCCTCACCTGCGAATCCCGATCGCCGTAGTGAAGGATCAGGGGCGTGCTCCAGTGCGAGAACCGGACGGCAATGGGCGTGTCGTCCAGAAACCAGGACTTCCACCATCGCCAGCTGGCGATGGGCCGTTCAGCGTCCGGATAGGGCGCATCGTCGGCATGGTTTGCCAGGTCCACGCCTTCCTGGGCGAACAGGGCCGCCTGTTCGGCGCGGAGAGCGGCGATATCGCCTGCGGTCCAGCGCCCAGCCGGATTCAGGAACGGGGCCGGATCTTCATACACACCCGCTGGCGTGTTGCCGAAATTGGCACGGACTTCCTCGTCCGTGACAACGCCGTCGCCGTCGCCGTCCATCATCAACAGGGAATCCGCGTCGCGGTCGACCGACTGCCACCGAACAACGGCCGCCTTGCTCTCCATCAGCCCGCCCATGCCGATGACCAGGGCCGGCGGCGGCGCGCCTCGTTCCGCCAGTCCGGCAATATGAACCGTGCCTTCCGAGTGGCCGAACAGCACGACGCATTGCGCGCCCAGACCCCGGGTGGACCGGGTCCAGTCATACAGCGCCTCGACATCCTGACTGAGATTTTCAGCGGTCGCCGTCGGCGCGACAAGCCTGTCCGTCCGCTCCTCGCGCGGAACGCCGTAGCGGGCTCCGCGGCGGTCAAAACGCACGACCGTCATGCCCCGCCGGGTCAGCCGTGTAGCAAGGTCGCGAAAGATGAAGTCCCCGGGCGTGCCCGAGCGGCCGAAACTGACATCGCGGGTGAAGACGCCGGTCCCGGCCACCAGGATAACAACCCCCCGCGAAGGCCCGGCCGGCCGGTTCGTCTCACCCTGGATCAGATGCCCGTCTGCGGAAGGAATTGTGAAAGGGACAGCGTCCAGCGGCGGCGCGGACGCCGCCACTTGCAGGCTCAGTGCAAAGGCTTGGGCCAGCATGCTCATGCCCCCTCTGACAGGTTCAGCCGCCGGGCATGGAAGGCGATGTGATCAGCCATGAAGCTGGCCATGAAGAAATAGCTGTGGTCGTAGCCGGGCTGCATCCGCAGGGTGATCTTCTGCCCCGCCGTCTTCGCCGCCGCCGCCAGCAGTTCCGGCTTCAGCTGGTCAGTCAGGAAGGGGTCGGCGTCCCCCTGATCGATCAGGATGTCGTCATAGACACCGCTCGCCGCGCCGCCCTCGATCAGCAGGGCAGCGTCGTGCCGCGCCCATTCGGCCCGGTCGTCGCCGAGGTAGGCCCCGAAAGCCTTCTCGCCCCACGGACAGCGCGTCGGCGCGCTGATCGGGGCGAAGGCCGACACGCTCCGGAACAGCGCCGGGTGACGCAACGCCAGGGTCAGCGCCCCATGCCCGCCCATGGAATGGCCGAAGATCGAGCGCGTGCCGGTCGTGGGGAATTCCGCGTCGATCAGGGCAATCAGCTCGTTCGTGACGTAGCTCTCCATGCGGAAATGCGGCGCCCACGGCTCACGCCTCGCATCCACATAGAACCCCGCCCCCTGCCCCAGGTCATAGGCCGGATCGTTGGCCACATCCTCGCCGCGCGGGCTGGTGTCGGGCGCGGCGACGATGACCCCATGCCGGGCCGCCGCGGCATAGGCCTCGCCCTTGGTGGTGAAATTGTCCTCGGTGCAGGTGAGGCCCGACAGCCAGATCAGCACCGGAAACGGCCCCACGCCGGGCGGCGTGAAAACCGACAGGGTCATCGGCGTCCCGGTCACGGCGCTGTCGTGCTTCAGGTAACGCAGGGTTCCGCCGTGGACTGCGTGGGTTTTGGTGGTCTCCATGCCGCTCACTCTAAGGTCCCGATTGTCATCCCGGAAGCTGCGCAGCGGCTATCCGGGACGGTGCACGGCGCACACCTTGTTGCGCGACGCGTCGCGCAGATGGTGCCGCCATTGGCGGTATTCAGGGCTGATCGCCCTCGGGTGTCACCACCCGCGTGGTGCGGCCGGTCTCGTCCATAAAGGCGATGCGCGCGGTGCCGTCGGCCGCCACGCTCAGGACCAGACGCGCCTTGCCCCCAGCGTCGCGCAACACCAATTCCGACGCGCCGGACCCCTGACGGCCCAGGAAGGCGCGCTGCGACCCACCCATATTGGCGGAAACCATGGCGGCCTGCTGCGCCTCAGGCGACAGGCCCTCCAGCCGCTCTAGCACCGCGTAGTCGATGGGCTCTTCGGGCCGATCAGTGACCACCAGTCCGGACACCCGGCGCTGGCCGCGCTGTGAGCCCATGAGCTGAACCGTTTGATCCTGCTCATAGCCGTCAAAGGTCAGGCTGCCGCCGGACGAGCGCACCCCGTCTTCGTCCTTGCCGCCGAAAATCAGGCCCCCGACCTCTGTGCCCTCCTCGTTCATGAACAGCATCCCGGCTGTATCGCGCCCCGGGTGCGGAATCTCGCGGCCCCGATAGGGAATTTCGGGGAAGCTGGTCTGGTTGGAGATGACCATCCGCAGCGTGCCATCCGGCTCGCGCACATTGATGCGCTGCACGTCAATCTCGGTGAACCTCGCCGGGCCGACCCCCTGCACGGCACCAGAGACCATCACACCGATGATCACCGCTGTCAGGGCTCCCGAATAGACGACAAGGGCTTTCTGCGGGTCAAGCTTCATAGCTGCGCTCCGTGCCTTGGGCGTTCGACGGCATCGGCGAACGCGGGAAGACCAGCCTAGCGCAGGCTCGTCGTTCAGGCCACTCGGTGCAGCGCGCAGACCTTGTTGCCGGACGGGTCGCGCAAATAGGCGAGGATCAGCTTGCCGAACGGGCCGTTGCGCTCGCCCGGCGGGTCCTCGATGGCCTTTCCGCCGGCGGCGACGCCCGCGTCGTAAAAGGCCTGGACCATCGCCGCATCCTTGGCCGCGAAGCCGATGGTGCCCCCGTTGGCGTGGCAGGCCGGCTCGCCGTCGATCGGCTTGCCGACCGCAAAGGCCCCCATGCGGGTCCGCCACCAGTAGCGTCCCTTGGCGTCGGGCCCCTGCCCCGGCTCGTGGCCCAGGGCGCCGAGCGCCGCATCGTAGAATTTCCGCGACGCCTCGACGTCGTTCGCACCGACGGTCAGATGGGTGAACATGGCTTCTCTCCCCTCAGGTTCAGACAGTTTTTTTAAACAACTATCTTCGCGGCGCAAGCCCTAGAACACCACCACGGACCGAATGCTCTCGCCCGCGTGCATCAGATCAAACGCCTCGTTGATCCGCTCCAGCGGCAGGGTATGCGTGATCATCGGATCGATCTCGATCTTGCCGTCCATGTACCAGTCGACGATCGTGGGCGTGTCGGTCCGGCCCCGCGCGCCGCCGAAGGCCGAGCCGCGCCAGACGCGGCCGGTGACCAGCTGGAACGGGCGGGTGGTGATCTCCTTGCCGGCCTCGGCCACGCCGATGATGATGCTCTCGCCCCAGCCGCGGTGACAGGCCTCCAGCGCCTGACGCATGACCACCGTGTTGCCGGTGCAGTCGAAGGTGTAGTCGGCCCCGCCGCCGGTCATCTCGACCAGATGCGCGACCACATCGGAGACGTTCTTCGGATTGACGAAATGGGTCATCCCGAAGCGGCGGCCCCATTCCTCTTTCGTATCGTTGATGTCCACGCCGACAATCATGTCGGCCCCGACCATCTTCAGTCCCTGGATGACGTTCAGCCCGATGCCGCCCAGGCCGAAGACGACGCAGTTGGCGCCCGGCTCAACCTTGGCGGTGTTGACCACTGCCCCCACGCCCGTGGTCACGCCGCAGCCGACGTAACAGGCCTTGTCGAACGGCGCGTCCTTGCGGATCTTCGCCACCGCGATCTCGGGCAGCACCGTGTAGTTCGAGAAGGTCGAGCAGCCCATGTAGTGGGCGATGGCCTGACCCTTGTAGCTGAAGCGGCTGGTCCCGTCGGGCATGACGCCCTTGCCCTGGGTCGCCCGGATGGCGGTGCACAGGTTGGTCTTGCGGCTCAGGCAGCTTTTACATTGCCGGCATTCCGGCGTGTACAGCGGGATCACATGGTCCCCGACGGCGACGCTGGTCACGCCCGGCCCCACCTCGACCACCACGCCCGCACCCTCGTGGCCCAGGATGCTGGGGAAGATGCCCTCGCTGTCCAGCCCGTCCAGCGTATAGGCGTCGGTGTGGCAGATGCCCGTCGCCTTGATCTCGATCAGCACCTCGCCCGCGCGCGGCCCCTCCAGATCGACCTCGACGATCTCCAGCGGACGTTTGGCCTCAAAGGCGACGGCGGCGCGGGTTTTCATGACGGGCTCCTGACATTCGAAGACGGAAACGCGGCGAACCGCACATGACGGGACTGGATGGCGGCAATGTCGTTGATCCCGGACAGCGCCAGCGCGCGGTCGAACTCGGCCCGCAACAGGGTCAGCGCCCGGTCGACCCCCGCTTCGCCACCCGCCGCCAGACCATACAGATAGGGCCGCCCGATCGAGACGCCGTTCGCGCCGAGCGCCAGCGCCTTCACGACGTCCGACCCCCGCCGGACCCCGCCGTCGCAAATGATCTCCGGCCCATCGCCCAGCGCCTCGCGCACGGCGGCGATCTGATCGACCGGCGCGGGAGCGTCATCGAGCTGGCGGCCGCCATGGTTGGATAGCATCACCCCGCTGGCACCGCAGGCGACGGAGCGCCTCGCATCCTCCGGCGTCATCACGCCCTTGATCGACAGCGGCCCGCCCCATTCGGCGGCCAGCCACTCGACGTCCTTCCACGACACCGACCGGTCGAACTGCGACCCGATGTAGTCGAACAGGCTCATCGACCGTCCCGCCAGGGCATCGACCCGGTGGCTGACATTGGCCAGGTCAAACTTCGAGCCCGTCAGCGCGGGCAGGGACCAGCCGGGATGCAGGGCGAAGCTCATCAGGCTGGCGAGCGTCAGGCGCGGCGGCAGCGAAAGGCCGTTGCGGTGATCCCGCTCGCGGTTGCCGGCGACCGGCGTATCGACGGTCAGGGCCAGGCCGTGGACGCCCGCCGCCTTGCACCGCGCCACGAACTCGGCGGTCAGACCCCGATCCTTGAAAACATAGATCTGGAATACGCGCGGCCCGGCGAACCCGGCGGCCCAGTCCTCGATCCGCGTCGTGCCCATGGTCGACAGGGCATAGGCCACGCCGTGCCGCGCGGCGGCTCGGGCCACCGCCGTCTCTGCGTGGGAATGAAACATCCGCGTCAGCCCGGTCGGCGCCAGCATCAGCGGCCAATCGACTGGCTGGCCGAACAGGGTCGATTCCGTGCGAATGGCCGAAACGTCATTCAGGACATCCGGCACGATCTCGTAGCGGCCGAAGGCCGAGCTGTTGTTCGCCAGCGCGCGCTCGTCGTCCGCGCCCCCGTCGATGTAGTCGAAGATGGGCCGGGGCAGCCGGCGCCGCGCGGCGACCCGCAGGTCCGCGATCGAAAAGGCCCGGCCCAGCCCGCTCACTCGCCCTTCGCCTTCTTCGCCGCCAGCCGCTCCAGCACGCGGCCTCGGCCCTTGGCCAGGGCGTGGATCACGCCGCGGAACGTCGCCACCTCCTGCTCGCTGAAGGCCGAGCGGCCCAGCATGACGCGCAGGTTCTGGCTCATGGAGGGCTTCTTCTCGGGCGGATAGAAGAAGCCGCCGGCCTCCAGCTCGCTCTCGAGATGTTCGTACATCCCCAGCATCAGCGCTCCGTCCGCCGGAGGATCGCCTTCGCGGAACTTCGGCGGCGGGGCGTCCAGCACATTCGTGCGCCACTCATAGGCATTGATTGCCACGGCCTGGGCCAGGTTCAGCGAATGGTGCTTCGGGTCGATGGGGATGGTCACGATCCCTTGCGTCAGGGCGATGTCGGTCGTCTCCAGCCCCGCCCGCTCGCCGCCGAACAACAGGCCGACGCCGAGACCCGAGGCGCGGTCGTCATACAGGATGCGCGCGGCCTCACGCGGTGTCCGCACCGGCTGGCGCGTCTCACGCGGGCGCGCCGTGGTGGCAAACACGGTGGTCAGGTCGGCGACGGCCGCCGCCACACTGTCGAACACCTTGACCGCATCCAGCACCCAGTCGGCGCCGGACGCCGTGGCCCAGGCGCGGTCCTGGGGCCAGCCGTCGCGCGGGCTGACCAGCCGCAGGTCCGTCAGGCCGAAATTAGCCATCACCCGCGCCACCGCGCCGATGTTGTCGGCCAGCTGCGGCTTGTCGAGAATGACGACCGGTGGGGTCGGTTCAGCCAAGGATCAGTCCTCGCCGATCATCGCCGCCCACGGATCCGCGGTCCCGGCCTCGACCTCGGCCACCTTCACCGCCGGCCAGCCGATCGAGACGTCGGCCGACGCCCGCCAGGCCAGGATAATCAGGTCGCGCAGCTCGGCCGCTCCTGCCGCCAGCCGCGCGTTCACGAACGCCGCGCCGCGCGGATCGGTGTCGCGGAACGCCCCGGCCTTTTCCATCTGGTAGAAGGGCGTCACCTGGCTCAGCCCCACGCGCAGATAGGCGGCGATGCGGCCGTTGATGTCCACCGCCCGGTCGCTGAAGGCGGGCATACCGGCCTCGACCACGTCCAGACGCGCGACACGGCTGGCGAAGGCGTTCTCAAAATCACCATGCGTCTGGCGCGAGGTGGTGAAGCCTTCCGGGTTCGGAACGTCCCGGCTCCAGCCGTTGTAATGGATGGTCGTGTGGTGGGGCTGCGAGCCGTCGCCGACATAGTGGCCCAGCACGCCGATATCGCGCAGGGTCAGGGCCTCGCGCCGCAGGCGGTCAGCACGATACCAGGCGCGCTTGCCCGGATCGGTCTCGCGCGCCTCGGCGGCGTTCAGCACGCGGATATAGGCGAAATCGCGCACCACCTGCTGCCAGCCGTCCATGATGGCGTAGGGCAGGTATCCGGCGTCATTGACGCTGGACCCGGCGGCGATAAGCGCCGCGTCATACTCCGACTTCAGCCGCGGCAGGGCGTCGATCATCGGCCCCTGGGCGTTCATCACATGGCCGCTGTCGTCCATGTCGACGAAGTGGGCGGTGTCGCGCTCACGGTCGTGCGGCTGGCCGCCACCCTTCCAGCGGTCGGGCTCGCGGGCCAGCTCGCCGACATCGGACACCGCGCCCGGTGTGCGCAGGAAGGCCGGCATGTCGTCGGGCAGGCCGCGCATGGCCGCCATCCCCACCAGCCGGTGCCCGGTGTTGCCCCACGCCGAGACCGCGACAGGCGTGGCCGAGGCCAGCAGCACAGCGGCTGCCGTAGCGATAAGAAGGCGTTTCATCGGGTCACCTGATGCAGGGATGGGGCTCTGACCCCACCGGTTAAATCCACGCCGCAATGGCGTCCAGCGGCTTCTTGTTCAGGGCCGCGACCGGCACCGTCGCATCCGCCGCCGGATGGCCGGCCACAAGCAGCAGGAATGGCTTCTCGCCCGGGGGACGTCCACAAATCTCGCCGAGGAAGCTCATCGGCGCCGGGGTGTGGGTCAGGGTCGCAAGTCCGGCTGAATGCAGCGCCGCAATCAGCAGACCCGTCGCGATGCCGACACTCTCGGGCACATAGTAGTTCTTGCGGTCGTCACCGGCATTGGGACCGCCGCGCTTCTGGCCGAAGACAGCAATCAGCACCGGCGCGACCTCCAGAAAACCCTTGTCCGGATCAGTGCCGAGCGGGGCCAGGGCGTCCAGCCATTCCTGCGGGGCCTTGGTCGCATAGAACTCACGCTCCTCCGCCTCGGCGGCGAGGCGTATGCGGCTCCGCGCCTCTGCGCTTTCAATGACGCTGAAGAACCACGGCTGGTGGTTGGCACCGGACGGCGCTGATCCGGCCGTCAGAAGCGCCTGCTCGACCACTGCGCGTGGCACCGGCGTGGCGGCGAAATCGCGCACAGTGCGCCGCCTCTCCATCAATGCGCGGAAGTCGGACGCGCGGGCCAGCCGTTCGTCGTCGGTCATGGCCGGATAGCCGCTCAATGGCTGGCAGGGGTGATCGCGCATCGGTCCTCCGTTGGCCCAGACCTAGCCTATGGCGACCGCTACCTCCACCCGCCGATGACATCACCTTCGGCTCGCCCATAATCAATGCGCCTATGATCGAGCAACCACTTGGTCATCAAGAAGCTGGCCAGGCGAATATCACGACAAACAGTAAGCATCGTCTGCCAGTATAGAATCTCTTACCTGCGAATACAGCTCATGCGGCACGTGGCGTCGCTCTGGCGGCAAGCGCAATGACTGTCCGCCGTCCGCAGTCATCCACAGAAACAGCGGACAAGGCGTCGCACCCTGTCCGCGTTGCCACCTTCATGCCCCAATTCGCCCCGAAAGAGCGCGCCGCCGGACAAGTCGGGGCCGGTGCCGCCTGAGTCGATTCGTGATCAACGCCGCCGTTCTGTTCGCCGCCATCCTTGGCCTGGCCTTCCCTGCACAGGGAGATCCGGTGTCCTACGAGAGCCTCGTCGCCGCTGAAGCAGCGGGCGAGACGGCTACGGCGGTCGAAGGCGGCGAGATGGCGTTGACCGAGGAACAGGCGGCCCTGATGGCCGAGGACGGCGACTGGCGTCTTTCGGCGCGCCTCTATCACGCAGGCGGCGGTGGTGCGACGGGCAACGACAGCCTGGGTTGCCGCCCGATCGCCATGCGTACCGTGGCCGTCGATCCCCGCGTTGTTCCCCGCCGCACCCGCCTGTTCATCAAGGAAACGGTCGGCCTGCGTCTGGCCGACGGCACGCTCCATGACGGCTACTGGTACGCCTCGGACACCGGCGGCGCCATCAAGGGCAACAAGATCGACCTCTACACCGGCCACGGCCGCGGCTCGATGCAACAGGCCATGTCGCTCAACATCCGCACCCTGACGGTCGTCGAAGCCGGTCGTTTCGACGGCTGCCCCCCGGCCTGGGAAACGGCCGCCGGCTAAACCCCTTCTCGGAGTGGGCCGGGTGCCCTAGCGTCCCTGTGCATGGGGGACGTTCAACTCGTATTCGGCTGGCGCACCGCGCTTCTGGGCCTCGCCGCCCTGCAGATCCTGCTGCTCGCCGTCGCCGTGGCGATCGAGCCGGCCAACCGCACGGCCAACCGCCTGCTGGCCGCAGCCCTGGTCGTCATCGCCGGACTTCTGGTTCCCTATGTGATCGGCTTCGCGGGCTTCTATGACGCCTTCCGCTGGCTGACCTTTGCGCCCTTCGCCCTTCCGCTCGCCCTGGGGCCTCTGCTATTTGGCTACGCCCATGCCCTGGCGGACGGCCACGCGCCGCGAAGGATGCGGCTGCACCTCGCCGCCCCGGCCCTGCAGCTGGCCTATTTCAGCACCTGCTTCCTGCTGCCCCTGCCGCTGAAATGGGACTGGTACGGCAGCGGCCATGCGGCGGTCGTCTCGCCCCTGTTCGACATCCTGTCGCTGGTCAGCCTCGCCGCCTACGCCTGGGCTATCAGGGGAGTCCTGGCGCGCCTGCGCAGCCGGCTGGCTGACCAGCGCAGTGACGATGACCGCTTTTCCGCTCGCTGGCTGGGGCGGGTCCAGATGGCCATCCTGATCGGCCTGACGGTCCAGATCGGCTTCTGGCTGTGGGCCGCCCTCACCGGCGGCATCGACTACTTTCAGGAGACCGGCCTGTATCTGGCCATGGGGTCACTGGGTCTCTACCTCGGCGTCGCCGGCTGGCGTCAGGCCGCCCTGCCCGCGCCCCTGGGCGAGACCGCGCCGGAGCCGGAACCCGATGCCCCGCGCATCGCCCCCGACTGGCCCGCCATCGCCGCCGACATGGAACAGCGCACGCGTGAGGCCGGCTGGTGGCGCGAGCCCGATCTCAACCTGCCTCGCCTCGCCCGGCTGTTGGGCACGAACACCGGCCGGCTGTCGCGGGCGATCAACCTGGGCCTGGACATGAACTTCTCGGCCTTCGTCAACGGCCTGCGCGCCGAAGGGGTGGCAGAGGCCCTGCGCGACCGCCCGGACACCGACCTGCTGGACCTCGCCTTCGACATGGGCTTCGCCTCAAAGGCCAGCTTCAACCGCGCCTTCCGCGCCCGCTTCGGCATGGCCCCGTCGCAGTACCGGCGCACGATCACCGACGGCTCAGATCACGACTCTTTGTCGGTCGATGCGAAGTTGAGGCGCGCCGCCGACTGGACCGGCACATGATCCGGCGTCCCTGATCGAAGGCCCGCCATGTCGACCCTGTCCCGCCGCCGCCTGTTCCAGCTGTCCGGCGCCGCCGCACTCGCCGCCGCCACCCCCGCCATGGGCCGGGACCTGTCGCCCTCTGACCTGCGCGGTGACGTCGCCATCCTGCGCCGCGTGTGGGAGACGATGCACCCCGGCCTTTACCGCTACAGCATGCCGGACCAGATCACCGCCCGCCTCGATGGGCTCAGCGACGCCTGGGCCGCGGCCGGATCATTCCGCGACCGCTTCCTGGCCCTGACCCGGGTGACGGCCTCGATCCAGTGCGGCCATACCTACCCCAGCCCTTACAACGGTGGCGACGGCGTGGTCGCGGGCCTCTATCCGGACCGCGCGCTGGTGCCGTTCCGCTTCCGTTGGCTGGAACGACGCATGGTCGTCACCCGAGACGATTCCGCCGAGGGCGCCTTCCCGCCCGGAACGGTTATCGACGCCATCAACGGCGTGCCGGCCTCCAGTCTTCTGGCCCGGTTGATCCCCCTCGCCCGCGCCGACGGCGGCAATGACGCCAAGCGGGTCAGCCTGATGGAGATGCGCGGCGACGATCAGTTTGAGACCTTCGACATCCATCTGCCCCTGATCCTGCCGCTGCGCGATCGCGCCGTCTTCGACCGCGCCGGGATGGCACCGGTCGAGGCCGGTCTGCTGACCCTGACCGAGCGTCAGGCTCCCCTCGCCGCCGCCGTCCAGGCCGCCCCGGACGCCAATCCCTGGACGCTGGACAAGGGCGAGGACGGCATTCACCGCCTGACCATGCCGGGCTGGGCCCTGTACAACTCATCCTTCGGCTGGGAGGCGTGGCTGGGCGGGGTCATGGACGATCTGACGGCCGAAGGGGCCCGGGGCCTGATCGTCGACCTGCGCGGCAATGAGGGCGGGCTGGACTGTGGCAATGTCATCCTCAGCCGATTGATCGAGCGAGACCTGCCCCTGTCCCGCACCCAGCGCTACGTCCGCTATCGCCGCGCGCCCGACGATCTGCATCCGTA
This sequence comes from Brevundimonas sp., assembly GCA_046294385.1. GTDB lineage: Bacteria > Pseudomonadota > Alphaproteobacteria > Caulobacterales > Caulobacteraceae > Brevundimonas. Next base: position 274,371 of record JBKBJW010000001.1, read on the forward strand.
TCTGGACACCTGGGATCGCAGCTTCCTCGACTGGGGCGAGGCCGCCGTCGGTCCGGGCGACGACGGCTTCTACCGCCTGACCCGCTACGACGATGACGGCGAAAGCCTGATCATCAAGGCCCAGGGCCGCCGCTTCACAGGGCCGGTCGTGGTGCTGTGCGACGCTTCCAACAGCTCGGCCACCTTCCAGTTTGCGCAGGCGGTCCAGCAATCGGGCGCCGCGACCCTGCTGGGCGAAACCACCGGCGGCAACCGGCGCGGCATCAACGGCGGCGCCTTCTTCTTCCTGCGTCTTCCGGCGTCCGGGCTGGAGGTCGACCTGCCCCTGATCGCCGGCTTCCCTGACACGCCCCAGCCCGACGCCGGCATCGAGCCGGACGTCGCGGTGCCGACCACAGCAGACGACATCGCTTCAGGCCGCGACCCACAGATGGCGGCGGCGACGCGGCTGATCCTCGAGACCTGACCCGGAGCCGATCATGACCGCATTTCGCCTTGTCGCGGCCCTGCTGCTGACCCTCCTCGCCGCACCGGCCTTCGCCCAGACTGCACCCTCGGCCACCGAGCTGCGCGCCGGTCTGGCGGGCCGTTGGACCGGCGCGCTCGGCTACCGGGACTATCAGACGGACCGCCTGTTCGAGATCCCCGTCATCACCACGATCGAGGCCCTGCCCGACGGCGTGACGATCATCCGCCGCTCCCTGTTCGACGATGGTCCGGCCAATCCGGTGTGGATCACGAGCGTCAGCCTGGACGACCCCTCGACGGGAACCACCACCTCGGCCTCATACCGCCGCGGTCAGACGCCGGAACTGTCGACCGAAACCGTGCGGGTCTCGGCATGGCGTGATGCCACGCACTGGACCCTGATCTATGCCGAAACCGGCCAGGACGACGACGCCCCCGCCGACATCCGCGTCACGGAAACCCGCGAGGGCGACACCCTGACATCTGTGAAGGAGGTCCGACCGGTGGGTGCGGACGAAACCGCCTGGCGCTTCCGCAACCAGACACGGCTGGTCCGCGCCGGCGACTAGAATTTCCGCTGGCCGCTGACCGTCTCGAAGAACATCCGCCAGTCGCCCATCAGGCTCCACAGCGGATACTGGAAGGTCGCCGGCCTGTTCTTCTCGAAGAAGAAATGGCCCACCCAGGCGAAGCCGTAACCCACCACCGGCATGGCCAGCAGCCACCAGGCGTTGCGCGTCACCACGGCCGTCGCCAGCACCGCCAGCACCAGCGCGCTGCCGACGATGTGGATGCGCCGGCACGTGCGGTTGGAATGCTCGTGGATGTAATAGGGATAGAAGGCGTTGAACGACTGATACCGTTCGCCGGGCGCGGGCTTGATCATCGGGTCAGCCTGCCTTTCGCCCCACCGACGCGCAAGATGTCATTCCGCAACCGGTTCCGGTCCAAGCAGCCGCTGGATGATCGGCCAGATATTGGCCAGGGCCGAGATGAAGCCCACCACACTGGCGACGATCTGGAAGGCGTCCCAGATCATGCCGAAAAGGCTGGGGCCAAACAGGATCTGGCCCAGCGGGAACAGCAGCTCGCTGACCCGGATCTGGAACCCGGCATAGACCGCCGAATACTCGATCGCCCGGTCCATGGCCCAGGCGATGGCCACCGCCGCCGACACCGGGGCCCACAACAGCGGCAACACCAGCAGCAGGGCCAGGATCAGCACCGCAAGCTTGGTCCCCAGCGTCTGGTTCGACAGCCAGGTCATCACCACCCCGGCGCCCAGCGCCAGCACGACCCCCGCCATCATGAACGGCAGGACGATGTCGGTCATGGCGATCATGTCGCCGATGGCCGACCCGATCAGGATCGCCACGCCGCTGAGCAGGAAGCCGATCACCCACGTCGCGCCATACTGGCCGAGGCGGCGTTTCAGATGGGCGAGGCTGACCATGGCGCGGCTCCAGTGAGAGCGGTGACTGTGCCGTGAGAGAACGCCGGTGTCGATTCACCGAACAGCGTCGATGGTTTTGAACCGCCCATAAACCCGTCACCCTCGGGCTTGTCCCGAGGGCCCAGGTCTACGGGCGCACGAAAGTGTGGGCTGTGAATAGTCAGCAAGGCCGGGCGCTGTTCGAGCTTGCGGCCGCGATAGGCCCTCGGGACAAGCCCGAGGGTGACGGGCGAAAAAACCCCTACCGCGGACCCTTGTGCTTCTTGAACCCGCCGGGCTTGCCGCCCTGGAAGGGCTTCTTCGCGAACGGCTGCTTCGCCGGTGCCGGTGCCTCGGCGTCGGTGCGGGGGGCGAAGGGCGGCTTCGGACCCTTGCGGTGCGCCTTCGGGCCGTCGGCCAGACGTTCGTCGCGCGAGAAGACCTTGCGGGCCTCGCCGCCCTCGGCCGTCGGTGCCGGACGCTCGTCCTTCACCCAGGCCTTCTTCTCATACGGCTTCTTCTCGAAGGGCTTCTTGAAGTCGGGGCGAGCCTCGCCGCCTTCCTCGCGCTTCACATAGGGCTTCTTCTCGTAGGGCTTCTTGAACTCGGGCTTGGCGTCGCCCTCCTCGCGCTTGACCCACGGCTTCTTCGGCCGGTCATCGCCGCCTTCGCGCTTCATGAAGGGCTTCTTCGGGCCCGACCCCTTGTAGCCGCCGCCCTGGGTCGGGGCTTCCGACGGGGTGATGGTCACGTCGTCGCGCGGACTGGCCTTCAGCGCCTCGCGGAACGCGGCCTCATGCGTCTTGGCGATCTCGAAACGGGTCTCGTCGGGGAAGGTGCGGATGGCGCCGATCTGGGCCTTGGTGATGTGACCGACGCGGCAGATCAGGGGGATCAGCCACTTGGGGTCGGCGTTCTTGGTGCGGCCCACATCCATCCGGAACCAGACCACTTCGTCCGGACCCAGACGCTCGCCCGGCCAGGGACCGGCGGTCAGGGTTTCGCCGACAGCACCCTCTTCGCGCGGCCCGCGCTTCACCGGCTGGTGGATCGTTCCCGGTGCCAGCAGTTCTTCCGGCTCCGGCAACTCCTTCTTCAGCCTACGGATCAAGGCGCAGGCGATCTCTTCCGGCGTGCGTTCGGCGATCAGGCGCTTCGCCATGGCGATGTCTTCGTCGGTGACCTCGTGCTCGAACATCTCGTCGGCGAACATCCGGCCTTCGTCCTTGGCGCGGATCTCGTCAGCGGTCGGGGCACCCGACCACACGGCCTCGACCCCGGCGTTCGAGATCAGCATCTCGGCCTTGCGGCGGCGCGTGTGCGGCACCAGCAGGATCGAAACCCCCTTCTTGCCCGCGCGGCCCGTCCGGCCCGAGCGGTGCAGCAGCCCGGCCCGGTTCACCGGCAGGTCGGCGTGGATCACCAGCCCCAGGTCCGGCAGGTCCAGCCCGCGCGCCGCCACGTCAGTCGCCACGCACACCCGCGCCCGGCCGTCCCGCAGCGCCTGCAGGGCGTCCGTCCGCTCGCGCTGGCCCATCTCGCCGGACAGGGCAACGGAGTTGAAGCCCCGCTCCAGCAGCGACGACTGCAGGTGCCTGACCGCATCCCGCGTCGAGCAGAACACCAGCGCGCCCGGGGCCTCAAAGAAGCGCAGCACATTGACGACCGCGTGCTCGATCTCGTTCGGCGCGATCCGCATGGCGCGGTATTCGATGTCGCCGTGCGGCTGGCTCTTGTTCGTCGTGTCGATGCGCACCGCGTCGCGCTGATAGCGCTTGGCCAGGGTCGCGATCTCGCGCGCGATCGTCGCCGAGAACAGCAGGGTCCGGCGCTCGGGCGGCGACTGCTCCAGGATGAACTCCAGATCGTCGCGGAAGCCCATGTCCAGCATCTCGTCGGCTTCATCCAGCACCAGCACCCGCAGGGCCGACAGATCCAGATTGCCGCGCTCGATATGGTCCTTCAGGCGGCCGGGCGTGCCCACCACGATGTCGATGCCGAAGTTCAGCGCGCGGGCCTCTTTCCGCGCATCCATGCCGCCGACGCAGGTGGCGATCTTGGCCCCCGTCTTCGCATACAGCCACGTCAGCTCGGTCGAGACCTGCATGGCCAGTTCGCGCGTCGGGGCGATGATCAGGGCCAGCGGCGCATCCGCCTTGCCGAAGGTCTCGCGCTCACCCAGCAGCGTCGGCGCCATGGCCAGACCGAAGGCCACCGTCTTGCCCGACCCCGTCTGGGCCGAGACCAGCAGGTCTGCAGCGGACGCCCCGCCTTCCAGCACCGCCGCCTGAACCGGCGTCGGCTCAGCGTATCCGCGTTCGGACAGGGCGCTGTCGAGCGCGGGATGGATGGCGGGGAAGGGCATGGGCAACCTGAAACAGAAATCGCCCGGCGCGGAGACCCGGCCGGGCGGAGGGATGCGGCGTCTATACACCGATCAAGGCCGCGATGGGGCGCGCCGTCGCTGGAATGTAAAATTCACAGAACGACGTTTGCAAACGTCGTCAATGCCGAGCTAATGGTAAAGCTTATGGTCTGGGGGGAGTCCGATATGATCTCGATGGTGTCTCGCGCGGCGACACGCGCGCTGGTTTTGGCGCGACGGTCGGCGGCGTCGATGGCGATGCTGTTCGTTGCGGTGTTCGTCATGGCGGGCCTGGCCCTGCCCGGTGCGGCGCTCGCTCAGGGCATGATCGGGTCGTCGGTCACCGCTCAGTATCATAACCCGACCTTGGGCAATGTTCTTGTCGCCTCTGGCCCCCACACGGTGAGCTCGGGTGTCGAGGTCGCTTCATTGAGCGGCGTCGTCAGCGTCGACGTAACCGCCACACAGGTCATCCTCACCCAACTCTCTGGGGGCACCTGGACTAACAATACACACAACGGGCCTGTGGTGGTGTTCACGGGCTTCGCGACGCCCATCACGGCGGTAGCGCTGGACGCCTCCAGCACTGCGACCCTCACCAGCCTGTCGTTCACCGCCGATTCCGTGATCGTCAGTTGGGCGGGCCAACAGTCCGTTGCAGGCAACCGGATCGTCATCAACGTGACCGGGCCAACGGTCGCATCCGCCGACACCACCCCGCCCGTTGTCGTCGCGCCGGCCAATATCGTGGTCCAGGCGAACCCCGGCGAGGAAACCGCCACCGTCACCTATTCGACCCCCACGGCCACGGACAATGTGGACGGCTCGCGGCCCGTGACTCAGACAGCGGGCCTGCCGTCGGGCTCCAGCTTCCCCATCGGCGTGACCACCAACTGCTTCCGCGCCACCGACGTGGCCGGCAACAACGGCAACGCCTGCTTCACCGTGACCGTCAACCCCGGCGCGCCCCAGGTTCTGGGCGGCTCCGGCAACGGCCCCGAGAGCGGCGGCCAGACCGCCACCTACATCGGCACCGGCTTCACCGGGGCGACGGCGGTGCATTTCGGCGCCAATGCCGCGCCCAGCTTCACCGTCATCAGCGACACCCAGATCTCGGTCGTCACCCCGGCCGGAACCGGCACGGTCGACGTCACCGTCACCACCCCCTGGGGCACCAGCTCCACCGTGGGCGGCTTCAACGACTATCAATATGTGCCCCGGCCGCCGGCACCGAGCATCACCGCGCCCGCGAACGGCGACACGACCGGCCGCACCCCGACCATCAGCGGCACGTCCGAGGCCGGACGGACCCTCGATGTCTATATCGACGGCGATCGCGTGGGCTTCCCCACGGCTGACGGATCCGGGAATTGGTCCTACACCTCGGCCTCGCTGGCGGAGGGCTCGCACACGGTCCGCGCCACGGCGCGCGGCATCTTCGAGGATTCACCCAGCACCAGCACCGTGACCTTCACCGTCGACGGCACGCCGCCGGCGGCGCCGGTGATCACCTCGCCGGTGTCGGGCAATACCGTTCAAACGGTGACCGACGTGTTCGGCACGTCAGAGCCGTTCGCCAACATCACAGTGACCATAGAGGTCGAGGGCGCGACGGCACCGTCCGGCAGCCTGGCCGCGGGTGGCAACTTCTTCGGTAGCACCCGGGCTGACGCCAGTGGCAACTGGCGTGTCAGCCGTCGTGACGGGGCTCTTGCAGCACCCGGTAGCCAGAGCGTGGGGGAAGTCTCGACGACCCTGACCGCCCTTGCCCAGGACGCCGCCGGCAATGTGTCGCCGGTCTCTGCCCCCGTTATCCTGACCACGGACAGCGTGCCGCCGGTGACCCCGGTGGTCACCAGCCCGACCCCGGGCCAGACCTTCCAGGGCGGCAACCCGACCTTCACGGGTACGGCCGAGCCGGGGGCGATCGTCGATGTCTATGTCGACGGTCTCTACAACGGCACCACCACCGCCAACGGCATGGGCGGCTGGAGCCACACCTTCAGCGACAATCCCCCGACCGCCCAGGCCGCTCCTTCGGGCGACGGCCGCCAGTCGGGTCTGTCGGCGGGTTCGCACAGCATCTACACGGAATCGCGCGACCTGGCGGGCAACAGCTCGACCTCGGCGACGGTGACCTTCAACATCGTGCTGCTGTCGATCAACGAGACCAGCCTGTCGAACGGCGCGGTGGCCTCGGCCTTCAGCCGCACCCTGACCACCACGGGCTGCACCGGTCCGTGCACCTTCGCGGTGACCTCGGGGGCTCTGCCGGCGGGCGTGACCCTGTCGTCGGCCGGTGTGTTCTCGGGCACACCGACCGCGGGCGGCGTGTTCAACTTCACCGTCACGGTGACCGACGCCGGCGCGGGCGGGATCACGGCCAGCCAGGCCTACACCCTGACCATCAACGCCCCGACCGTCAGCTCGGCCTCGACCCTCGTGGCCGGTC
>JBKBJW010000009.1:0-58496 GCA_046294385.1 Brevundimonas sp.
TCTCGCATCACAAGGCGGCATTGTTCACCTCCATCGGCTGCGCGGCCGTGGTCGGTGTGGTGGCGGCCACGGTGCTGCAACTGCTGGAGCCGGCCATTGACGGTCTGTTCCTCGGCAAGCCAGTGACGATCTGGGGGGTCTTCACCATCCCGCCCGAGCACGCCCTGGCCTTCATCCCCAGCTTCATCGTCGGCATGGCGGTGATCTGGACCCTGGCGGCGCTGGGACAGGCGGCGCTGGTCAACCGGCTGGGCCACGGCATCGTCGGCGACATCCAGGTGCGGCTGTTCGGGGCCATGATCCGCGCCGACCTGGCCCGCCTGCGCAGCCAGCACTCCGGTGCCTTCGTCTCGTCCGTGCTGTTCGACGCCAACCTGGTGCGCGAGGCCTTCACCAACGGCGTGGTGAACTACACCCAACACAGCCTGACCCTGGCCGCCGTCATCGGCTTCATGGCCTGGAGCGACTGGAAGCTGACGATGATCGTGCTCCTGGGCATTCCGGCGATCACCTGGGTGCTGCGGCGGTTCTCCAAACGCACGCGCAAGGCCACCACCGGCGCCATGCTGGAGACCGAGAATCTGTCGACCGCCCTGATGGAGAACCTCGACGGGGTCCGCCTGATCAAGATCGAGAACCGAGAGGCGGCCGAGGAGGCCCGGGTCGCAGAGGTGGTGGGTCGCCGCCAGCGCCACGTGATCAAGTCGGCTGACAGCCGCGCCTTCGCCGGCCCCTTCTCCAACTTCTTCGCCCTGATCATTGTCGCCGCCGTCATGGCCTACGCCGGCTGGCGGGCACGGCAGGGGCAGATGAGTGTGGGCGAGTTCGCCGCCTTCATCGGCCTGTTGATGTCGGCCGGCCAGTCACTGCGTCAGGTCACCAATCTGCAGACAGTGATGGCTGAGGGCCTGACCGCCGCGCGGCGTCTGTTCGGCGCGCTGGATATCGAACCGGAAATACGCGAGGCCGCCGACGCCCGCCCGCTGCCGCCCGGCCCGGTCGAGATCGCCTTCGACCACATCTCGTTCGGCTATGCGGCGGGCCTCGCGCCCACCCTGTCGGATGTGTCGTTCACGGTGTCGCCGGGCGAGACGGTCGCCCTGGTCGGGCCGTCAGGCGGCGGCAAGTCGACGATCCTCAGCCTGCTGCCGCGCTTCTATGATGTGACCGGCGGTGCCGTGCGGATCAACGGGACCGACATCCGCGAGCTGCAGCTCCATGATCTGCGCGCCCGCATCGCCCTGGTGACGCAGGAACCGTTCCTGTTCGACGACACCATCCTGAACAACATCGCCTATGCGAGGCCCGGGGCGACAAGGGATCAGATCGAGGCGGCGGCGCGGTCTGCAGCGGCCCACGACTTCATCACCGCCCTGTCCGACGGCTATGCCACCCGCGCCGGCGAGGCCGGCCTGCGCCTGTCGGGCGGTCAGCGCCAGCGCATCGCCATTGCCCGCGCCTTCCTCAAGGATGCGCCCATCCTGCTGCTGGATGAGGCCACCAGCGCGCTCGACACCGAGAGCGAGGCTCTGGTCCAGGCCGCGCTCGAACGTCTGATGCAGGGCCGCGCCACCCTGATGATCGCCCACCGCCTGTCGACGGTGAAAAACGCCGACCGTATCTGCGTCATCGAGGCCGGTCGCGTGGTCGAGGTCGGAACCCACGCCGCGCTTGTGAAGAAGAAGGGCCTCTATGCCCGCCTCGCCCGGCAGCAATCGCTGGACGGCGACCCGGTCACCGTGGAGACCGTCTCTTGAGGCCGCTGCGCAATCCGGCGGTTCAGGTCATCGCGGCCTGGCTGGTCGCCACCTGGCTGAAGCTGTGCTTCGCCACCATCCGCTGGACCCGCGAGAACGAGGCCGTGGCCGAGGGCGTCTGGGAAGAAGGCGGCGGCGTCCTGATCGTCTTCTGGCATTCGCGCGGCGCGGTCAGCATGGTGTCCTGGCCGCATGACCGGGCCCAGGCCACCAAGGGGCTGGTATCCTGGAGCCGCGACGGCGAGTTCATGGTCAAGATGGTCGCCCGCCTCGGCTTCCCCGCCATTCGCGGCTCCTCGGCCAAGAAGGGCGCGACCGAGGACAAGGGCGGTGCGGCCGCCCTGCGTGAAATCCTGCGGCAGCTGAAGGTCGGCGGCCTCGCCCTGTCGCCCGACGGCCCGCGCGGTCCGGTGCGGGAGATGGGGCCCGGCACGCCGGTCATGGCCAGGCTTTCAGGCCGGCCGATCCTGTTCCTCGGCGTGTCCTGCAATCCGTCGATCCGGCTGAACACCTGGGACCGCTACATGCTACCGCTGCCGTTCGGGCGCGGTGCCGTGGTCTGGGACATCGACCGCTATCCCGAAGGACAGACGCCCGAGGCCGTCGCCGCCCTGTGGCAGGAGAAGCTGACGGCGGTCGAGGCGCGCGCCGACGCCCTGTGCGGTGCCGAGCGGCTGTGAGCCTCGCTCTCCACGCCTACAGGTTCGTGACCCGGCTGGTCGAGCCGTTCGCTCCGCGCCTGCTCGACGCCCGCGCCCGCAAGGGCAAGGAAGACCCCGCCCGGGTCGATGAGCGTTTGGGCCTCACCGGCGTCCCCCGGCCCGAGGGCCCGGTCGTCTGGCTGCATGGCGTCAGCGTCGGTGAAACCCTGTCCCTGCTGCCGCTGGTGGAGCGGTTCCGCGAGATGCGGCCCGACGTCACCGTTCTGGTCACCTCCGGCACCACCACCTCGGCCCAGCTGCTGGGCCGCCGCCTGCCCTCCGGCGCGGTGCATCAGTATGCCCCGGTGGACGGCCCCGCCGCCGTCGCCGCCTTCCTCGATCACTGGCGGCCGTCGCTCGGCGTGCTGGTCGAGAGCGAGCTGTGGCCAAACCTGATCATCGAGGCCCAGACGCGCGCAATTCCGCTGGTCCTCGCCAGCGCCCGCATCACCGAAAAGACCGCGACGGGCTGGGCGCGCTTCCCGGGCGCGGCGCGGCGGCTGCTGTCGGCCTTTGTGCGCGTCCTGCCCCAGGACGAGGCCTCGGCCGAGCGGCTGCGCGGCCTTGGCGCACGCATCGACGGGCAGGTGAACCTGAAGCTGGCGGGCGGCCCCCTGCCCCATGACGCCGCGGCCTTCACGCAGCTCAGCGCTGCCATCGGCGACCGGCCCGTGATCGTGGCCGCCAGCACCCATGCGGGCGAGGAAATCGCCCTGGTCCGGGCGCTGGACCGGGTGGCCGAGCGCCTGTGCCTCATCATCGTCCCGCGTCACCCGGAGCGGTCGGCCGAGATCGCCACGGCCCTCAAGCGCGACGGCTACGCCTTCGCCCTGCGCTCGGCGGGCCAGCCCCTGACCCGCGAAACCGATCTCTATGTCGCCGATACGCTGGGCGAGATGGGCGTGTTCCTGCGGCTCGCGGACGTGGTGGTGATGGGCGGCTCCTTCGCCCCGGCACTCGGCCTGCCCCCTGTCGGCGGCCACAATCCGCTGGAGCCCGCGCGCCTCGGCAAGCCCGCCGTCACTGGCCCCGACGCCACCAACTGGCAGGCGGTGACCGCCGCCCTGGCCGAAGCGGGCGGTCTCGCCATCGTCGCCACCCCCGGCGATCTGCCCGGCGTCATCGAACCCCTGCTGGCCAATCCCGCTGCCGCGAAAGCCATGGGCGAACGCGCCCGCCGCGCCGCCGCCGACGCCGGATCGGGGCTGGAGACCCTGTGGCGCGAGATCGAGCCGCTGCTGCCGCCGGCCCCGGCCAAGCGAGGTCGTCGATGAAGCTCTCCACACCCCGCTGGTGGTACGCCCGCGAGCCGCGCCACGCGTCCATTCTGCGCTTCCTGCTCAAACCCCTGTCGTGGGTCTGGGCGGCCGCGACGGCGCGGCGCATCGCCCGCACGGTCCCGGCCGAGGCGGGATGCGCCGTCATCTCCATCGGCAACCTGACCGTCGGCGGATCGGGCAAGACGCCCGTGGCGCGCGAGGTGCTGCGGCTGTTGAGGGATGCGGGCGTGAACGCCGCCGCCCTGTCGCGTGGCTATGGCGGACGGTTGGAAGGCCCGGTTCAGGTCGATCCCTCCGTCCACACCGCCGCTGACGTCGGCGACGAACCCCTGATGCTGGCCATCGACGGCCCCGCCTGGATCGCCCGCGACCGGGTCGCCGGGGCACGCGCCGCCGCCGCATCCGGCGTCGAGGCCGTTGTGCTCGATGACGGGCACCAGAATCCGACCTTGAAAAAGACCCTCAGCCTGATCGTCGTGGACGGAGAGACGCGCGACGACGAATGGCCCTTCGGCGACGGCTCGGTCTTTCCCTCCGGCCCCCTGCGTGAGCCGCTGAAGGCCGGCCTCGCCCGCGCCGACGCCGTGGTGATCCTGCTGCCCGCCGATATTGCCGGTGTCGATCCCGAACTTCGGGAGACGTTCGGAGACCTGCCGGTCTTCGTCGCCCGGCTGAAACCCGCTGCGGTGCCGCCGTCCGGCCCGCTGGTCGGCTTCGCCGGCATCGCCAAGCCGTGGAAGGTCGAGCGGGCGCTGGTCGCCGCCGGTGCCGACCTGGTCGACTTCGCCCCCTTCCCGGACCACGCCGCCTTCCGCGAAGAGGACCTGCGCTTCCTCGCCGACCGCGCCGAGAGCTACGGTGCCCGCCTGATCACCACCGAGAAGGACTGGTCCCGCCTCCCGCCCGAATGGCGCGCGCGGATCGTCTCATGGCCTGTGACGGCGGTGTTCGACGATGAGGCGGGGTTTGCTGCCCTGCTTCAATCCGCCCGGTAAACGACCCCGCCCTTCATCACGAACTGCACCTGCTCCAGCACCGTGACGTCGCTCAGGGGGTCGCCGCTGACGGCGATCAGGTCGGCCGGCATACCCGCCGCGATCCGACCCGCCCGGTCAGAGATACGCAGGTGGGCGGCGGCACTGACCGTCGCCGATTGGATGGCCTCCAGCGGCGTAAGGCCGGCGCGGACCAGCAGAGCAAACTCCTGGGCATTGTCGCCATGGGCCGAAACACCGCTGTCGGTGCCGAAGGCGATGCGGACCCCGCCCTCATGCGCCCGCCGCGCCATGTCCAGCATCCGCGGCCCGGCCTCCAGCGCCTTGGCCGTCTGGGCCGGGGTGAAGAAATTCTCCGGACTTGAGGCCACGCGGGCGACAAAATCCCCCGCCAGCAGGGTCGGCACCAGATAGACGCCCTCGCGTCGGAACAGGCGGATCGACGCGTCGTCCAGATAGGTCCCGTGTTCGATCGAATCCCCGCCGGCGCGCAGGAAGGCGTTGATGCCGTCGACGCCGTGGGCGTGGGCGGTGACCTGACGGCCCATGCGGTGCCCGGCCTCGACGATGGCGGCCAGTTCTGCATCCGTGAACTGCTGGGCCAGCCCCGCCGCCGTGTTGGACAGGACTCCGCCCGTGGCGGTGATCTTGATGATGTCGGCTCCGGCCCGCACCTGGGTCCGCACCGCCCGCATGCAGTCCTCGGGACCGGAGCAGACGCTGGTCGACGACAGGACATGCATGACATCCTCGGTGTAGCCGTTGACGTCGCCGTGCCCGCCGTGGATCGACACGCTGGATCCGGAAGCGATGACCCGGGGACCGACCACGTCGCCCCGGGCGATGCCGTCGCGCAGCGCGAAGACCGCGTCATTCGACCCGCCAAGATCGGCCACGGTCGTGAACCCCGCCATGAGCGTCACGCGGGCATAGCCGGCGCCGAGGATGGCCCGGTCCGCCGCGGTCTCCGTCACCGCCATCAATCGCGCGTTCGGGTTCTGCTGGCTGGTCAGATGCACATGGCTGTCGATCAGGCCGGGCAGGACGAATTCATCGCGCAGATCGACGATCTCGCCCTCTCCGACAAAGCCGTCGCGGATTTCGACGACCTGCCCCCCTCTGATCACGAGAGTTTTATTGCGCAGCACAACGCCGTTCGCCGGATCGGCCAGCACCCGGCCGACCTGCACAAACACCGTTCGCTCTGAAGGGGAAACAACAGTGGTCGCGGGCGTTTGCGCCGACACGGCCGTGACACCGCACAACATCAGCGCCGCCAGCGCCAGACCGAAAACTCTCATGGACCCCTCCTGGAACGGCCCTTGCGCAGCCGGTGCGACAACCTTTCCCCCATGGCTCAGGTTGAAACAAGCTGTAACGGCTGTGACATACACCGCTTCAGTAAACGTGCGAGGGGCGTCGCATGCGGCTTTCAAGGCGTGGTCTTATTCTCGGCGGCTCGGCCCTTCTGGCCGGTTGCTCGACGGCGGCGGCGCAGACCGGGCGTGTGACGCAGGTCGCTCCCCTGGTTCCGCAACAGCAGGTCGTGGTCGCCCAGACAGCGCCGTCCCCCCAGTCGATCACTGCCGAACTGAACTCCACCCGCCCCCTGATCGCGCCCGCACAGGTTCGGACAGAACTGGTCCAGCGCGCCATGGCGGCGCTGGACATCCACGACAAGCGCATCACCCGCCGCGACCGCATGTACCTGGTCGACTTCACCAAGCACTCCAGCGAGGAGCGCTTCTATGAGGTGGACCTCGAGGGCGGCCGCGTGACCCAGATGCGCACAGCGCACGGACGCGGCTCGGACCCCGAGCACTCGGGCTTTGCCCGCAGCTTCTCCAACACGCCGGAAAGCTACATGTCCTCGGTCGGCGCCTTTGCAACCGCCGGTGCCGGCATGGGCATGCAGCAAGGGCCGAACGTCCTGCTGGACGGGCTGGAATACTCCAACGACCGGGCGCGCGAGCGGGCCATCATCGTCCACGGTGCGGACTATGCGGACCCCGAATTCCTGGCCCGCGAGGGCAAGCTGGGCCGGTCCTACGGCTGCTTCTCGGTCGCCCACGGCGACCTGCCGGCCCTGCGGGAACGCATGGGCGAAGGCCGGCTGCTGTTCGCCTTCGCCTGAGGCTACTCGTAGCCGTGCGCGGCTTCGTTGATCACCTGTGACGGCATGGACGAGAAGTCGACGCTGACCGGGGCGGCGATCTTGCGCTGGAAGGTACGGATCACGTGCTCCAGCCGGCGGCGAACCTCGCGCTCCGAATCCGTGCCGGTGTCGAGCGCCAGCGGGGCCAGGCAGAAGTCGATGATGGCGGATGTCTGGGACAGAGGTTCCATGGGTCTCTCCTTCGGGGTCAGGCCGCGACGAACTGCGCGGTTTCGGTGGAGTCCTTCAGCGCCGTGGTCGACGACTGGCCGTTCGAGATGACGGTCGCGACCTGGTCGAAGTAGCCGGTGCCGACTTCGCGCTGGTGGCGGGTGGCGGTGTAGCCGGCGGCCTCATTGGCGAACTCGCGCTGCTGCAGCTCGGAATAGGCGGCCATGCCACGGTCGCGGTAGCCGTCGGCCAGCTCGAACATGCTGTTGTTCAGGCTGTGGAAGCCGGCCAGGGTAACGAACTGGAACTTGTAACCCATGGCCCCCAGCTCGCGCTGGAACTTGGCGATGGTGGCGTCGTCCAGCTTGGCCTTCCAGTTAAACGACGGCGAACAGTTGTAGGCCATCAGCTTGTTCGGATGCTCCTTCTGGATCGCCTCGGCGAAGCGGCGGGCGTCGTCCAGGTCCGGGTGCGAGGTCTCCCACCACAGGACGTCGGCGTATTTGGCGTAGCTGAGGCCGCGCGCGATGCAGTGATCCAGCCCCGTGCCGGGCTTCAGGCGGAAGAAACCCTCTGGCGTGCGGTTCTCGCGCTCGATGAAGGGCTGGTCGCGCTCGTCGATGTCGCTGGTGATCAGTTGGGCGCTTTCCGCGTCCGTACGGGCGACCGTCAGGGTCGGCGTGCCCATGACGTCGGCGGCCAGGCGCGCGGCGATCAGGTTGCGCTCATGCGCCTGGGTCGGGATCAGTACCTTGCCGCCCAGGTGGCCGCACTTCTTCTCGCTGGCCAGCTGGTCCTCGAAGTGGACCCCCGCGGCGCCGGCCTCAATGAAGGCCTTCATGATCTCGAAGCTGTTCAGCGGTCCGCCGAAGCCGGCCTCGGCGTCTGCGACGATGGGGGCGAACCACTCACGCTTGGCTCCGCCCTCGGCATGCTCGATCTGGTCGGCGCGTTGTAGGGTGCGGTTGATGCGGCGGCACAGCTCGGGCGCGGCGTTGGCGGGATACAGCGACTGGTCCGGGTACATGGCACCGGCCGTGTTGGCGTCGGCCGCGACCTGCCAGCCCGACAGATAGATAGCCTTCAGCCCGGCGCGGACCATCTGCATGGCCTGATTGCCGGTGACGGCACCCAGTGCGTTCACAAACGGCTCGTCGTGCAGCAGCTGCCACAGTCGGTTGGCACCGCGCTCCGCCAGCGTATGGGTGATCGGCACCGAGCCGCGCAGGCGCTGGACATCCTCAGGGCTATAGGGGCGCTCGATGCCGTCGAAGCGGCCTTTGGGGGACGGAACCAGATCGGCGAAGGTGGTCATGGTCGTTCTCACATCTCGGACGGCGGTCTACGCCGGGTCGCTAAGAGAGAAACACACCAGAAGTCACGAATGATACGGCCCAAGCCGCAACCTTTCAGTCATTTTGTCATAATATGACTTGTCTTTGTCAGTCATGATGTGACCAATCCGGCGATGGACGCAGACCGCAAACTCTTCCTCGGCGGCCGCCTCAAGCGGCTGCGGCGCGAGCTGGGCCTGACCCAGACGGCGATGGCCGCCGACCTGACGGTGTCGCCCAGCTATCTGAACCACATAGAGCGAAACCAGCGGCCGGTGTCGGCGCAGCTGCTTCTGCGGCTGGCGGAAACCTATGACGTCGACCTGCGGGCGCTGGGACAGGCGGGCGGACCGGCGACCGAGTCCGAGCTGACCGAGATCCTGACCGACCCGGTATTCCAGGGTCTGGCCGTGCCCCGGCACGAGATCGTGCAGATGGCCGACGACCTGCCCGGTGCCGCCGATGCCCTGGTGCGACTGTACCGCGCCTTCGCCGACCGCCGGGCGCGCGACGGTGTCGAAACGGGCCCTGGGGACGAAACCCCCGCCGACTGGGTGCGGGAGTATGTGCAGGCGCGCCGCAATCATTTCCCCGAACTGGATGAGCTCGGCGAGGCGCTGGCTGCCGCCCTGTCCGATGACGGCGAAGGCTTCGAGGCCGCTGCACGCGCGCGGCTGATGTCCCGCCATGGCCTGACCGTCCGCACCCTGCCCGCCGAGGTCATGGTGGAGTGGACGCGGCGCTATGATCCGCACCGCAAGCGGCTGCTGCTGTCCGAGACCCTGGGCCCGTCGTCGCGCCTGTTCGCCGTCGCCTATCAGCTGGCCCTGATGGAGCATGGTGAGGCGCTGGAGGCGATGATCGCCGCCGCCACGCCGCCCGACACCGCTACGCGCCGCCTGTTGAAGGTGTCGCTGGCCAATACGCTCGCGGCGGCGGTGCTGATGCCCTACGCGGCCTTCCAGCAGGCAGCGGAAGAGACCGGCTACGACCTAGCCCGGCTTCAGGCCCGGTTCGGCGTCTCGTTCGAACAGGCGGCGCATCGGCTGACGACCCTGTCACGGCCCACGGCACGGGGCGTGCCCTTCTTCCTGATGCGGGTGGATCAGGCGGGCAACATCTCCAAGCGCTACGCCTCGGGTGCCTTCCCCTTTTCGCGCTTCGGCGGGGCCTGCCCGCGCTGGCGGCTGCACTCGGCCTTCCGCACACCGGGACGGGTCGTCACCCAGATCGTCGAGACCCCCGATGGCGGCCGCTGGTTCACCCTGGCCCGCACGGTGGAGCGCCAGGGGCATGACGGCTTCGGCGAAAGCCACGATCTCGCTATCGGCCTGGGTTGCGAACTGAAGCACGCGCACCGGCTGGTCTATGCGCGCGGCCTCGACCTGACCGCACCCGAAGTGACGCCCATCGGTCCCGCATGCCGCCTGTGTCCGCGCCACCCCTGCGCCGAACGCGCCGCGCCGCCGATCGGGCGGGCGCTGACGGTGGACGACTGGGCCAAGTCGGTCAGCCCCTATCCGTTCGCGCCCTAGAGCAGTACCACCCGCCCGCCTTCGCGGCGGACACCGACGCCCGCCCCGCGCAACAGGCGCTCAACGACGAGCCGGGGATCAGCCGCGCCGGCGTCCAGCAGGGTTTCGATGTCGGTGACCAGGGCCGGTCCGCCGGGACGGGCCGCCAGCGCACCCAGCCATTCCGCTCGCGTCAGAACCTTGTCGTCGGCACTGGCGTCCAGAAGCGGCTTCAGGAAGGCGAACCAGTCGCCGCCCGTGACGCCTTCCGCCGCCATGGCGAACACGGCACCGCAGGCATAGTAGGCGCGGTGCTCTCCACGGGTCTCCGCCGTTTCCACCGAACGGCCGGTCGACAGGGAGATGCAGTCATCGACTTCCTTCTGCAGCGCCTCGCGCGCGTCATAGGTCGGATCGAGCGCCTTCAGGGCGCGAATGGCCATCAGGTCGGCGCCGCCCTCGGTGATCCAGGCGTCGCGGGGCCGCTCATAGGCGACCTTCTGACCCAGCCAGAAATGCGCGCTCTCGTGTCCGATGAACCAATGGGCCGCATAGGTCACCTGATCGGTGGCCCGCAGCACGCCCTCGCCCTCGAAAGTCATGACGATCAGGCCCGGCAGGGTCGAGCCGCCCATGGACGTGACGCCGGAGGTCGGGCCGGACCAACTGGCCATGATCATGGGACGACCTTCCAGCGCCGGACCGAGACGGGCAGTGAAGAAGTCTATGACCCGGGGCGCGAACCGCTCGATCTCGCCGTCGATCCAGATCGGCAGCGCCGGATCGGTGACGGTGACCACGCGCGGCGTCTCGTTCAGGCCGGGATCGCCGAACAGGACGTAGGTGTTGGGCGCACGCGTCGACGGCAGGGCTTCACGCGCCCCGCCGAGCAGGACGGGACCCCGGTCATCCCGCCAGGTGACCTGCATTGGGCCGACCGGCATGGGCACGCCACTGATGTCCGCCGGCAGGGCGCGTGCGGCCTCGATATCCGCCACAGGGATCATGTCGAACTGCTCGGAATAGAAGGCCACCGAGCCATCGGTGAAGACCAGGGTCGGATCGTAGGCCGCCTCCAGATCAAAGGACCTCGGGCGGATCGCGACCTGCACCTCGCGCGGCACAGGGCCGCCGTCGGCGCTTCGCAGCACGTCGTAGCGGCCGACGCGTTCCAGCACGACGCCGGGGGTGGTCACGGTCCAGGCGTCCACCCGCCACGGGGTGCGGCTTTCGCGGACCAGGGCCGATTCCCGCAGCACCCAGACCGGGGCATCGCGATCCAGCCACCAGGTCACGGTAAAGGCGCCGTCGTCGCGGGACAGGAGGGCGGCATTGTCGCCGGGCGTATGGACGACATAGACCGGGATGTCGGTCTGGGCCGCAGCGGACGTGGCGACAGCCAGCAAGGCGGCAGCGATGAGGCTGGACAGGCGGATAGTCATGAGCTCTCCCTCGAACAGCCATGCTTGCCCATCGCACGGCATTCGTCAGCTTAACCTTCGCTCATGTCAGCGCCTTTTGCGCGGCGGCGATGGCCTCGACCATGACGGCCTTCAGGCGTGCGGGCTGCAGGATCGTCACTTGATCTCCCCAGCTGAACAGGTGCCAGGCCAGTTCGCGCATGCCGCTGGCAGAAAAGCGCACGATGACGCCGCCGTCGGGCTGATCCTCGAAGGTCTGGGTCGGGTGCCAGCGCCAGCCCCGGGCCTCGGCCGCGCCTTCGGGCGATACGCGCAAGGCCACATCCTCGACCTCGTCCTGATAGATGCCGAACGAGCGGTTGGCGAAGGCGGCCAGATCGAAGTCGGCCGGCGGCGTTGAGACCCCGTCCTCGGCAATGACGTCGCTCATCCGGTCGAGGCGGAAGGTGCGAATCTCACCTGACTTGCGATCCAGGGCGACCAGATAGTTGGCCCGGCCGAACATCAGGCCGCACGGCGCAACGCTGCGTCGGCGAGGCTCGGCACCCGGCCGCGAGTAGATAAAGCCCAGCGGCTGACCCGCCAGGATGGCACCGCGGATTTCCGTCAGCACCGCCTCGTCCGATGACGGGCGCGGCCCGGCCATGACCGCGATGGTCTCGGCGCGGACCAAAGCCTCCAGATCTGGCGCCAGCTTGTTCAGGGTGGTGGAGCGGACCGCCGCCTTGATCTTGCGCTCCAGGCCCTCCAGCGCCGCCGCGCGGGCCGGCTCGCCGGTGGAGCGCAAGCCCTGCGCCGCCTTGCTCAGCTCGACCAGTTCGGTCGCCGTGGGTGCCTGTTCGAACGCCGACAGGCCGCCGCGAATGCGCCAGCGCTTGGTGGGCGGGTCGCTGATCTCGTCCATGGCCGGGAACAGGCTTGCGACGGCATCGCGCATACGCTCGGCTGTACGGCGGCCCACGCCCATCTCCTGAGCCATTTCGTCGAGCGTCAGACCTTCGGCGCTGGCCGCCATGCGCCGCGCCAGCTCGATCACCATGGCTGCCTTGTCGTGCCGCATCGCCCCGCCTCGATTTGATACGACCGTTTCTGGCGCATCTCCGTCGCAAAGTCCAATCATCGCGTTCAGGAGAAACCCGCATGGCCCGTTTTGCTTCCCGCTTCGTCCCCGCCGCTTCGGTTGCCGCCAGCCGCTACCTGATCGTGCCGTGCGAGGCCGAGGGTTGTGGTGATCTGGCCGTCATCTGGGATCGGCTTGAAGAACAGGTGGTTGACGTCATCTCCGCCGCCGCCAGCGCCCGCTACTCCGACGAGGACGCCTTGTGGGACGAGGGCCGCGCTTTCGACCGCGCAGACGACTTCCGTATGGCCGCCTGACGCTTGCGGGGCCTTGCAGGCCAGGCCCCGGACCGCTAGCCCTCTCGCTCTTGCGGAGGACTTCATGACTGCGGCGACCCAGACGGCTGACGGCGCAAAGCTGGTGAACGAGGCGGTGGCGGCGTTCAAGGCGCGCGACCGCGATCGGACGGCCCTGCTGCTGGCCCGCGCGATCCAGCAGAATCCCCCCTTGGGCAACAGCTGGGGCTCCGTCTCGCGTCTGGCCGCGACCATCGGTGAGGTGACCCTGTCCCTGACCGCCGCGCGGCGTCAGATTGCCGCCAACCCGACGCCCGAAGCGCGGCTGGCCTACGCCCAGCTGCTCTCCCAGTCCGGCCGGTCCGAGGCCGCCCGCGACGAGGCCGGTGCCCTGGCCCGCGAACGGCCCAACGATCCCGCCGCCCTCCACCTCTACGCCACCAGTCTGGTCCAGCTCGGCGACGAGGCGGCGGCCGAGGAGATCCTGCGCCGCATCATCGCCCTGCCGACCGTGGCCCTGGGTGCCGAGAACGCCTGGCACGTGCTGGCGGACATGAAGAAGTTCACGCCGGATGATCCTGACGTGGCCGCCATGGAGGCCCTGCTGGCCCGCATCGGCGAGGGTGCCTCGACCCGCCAGAGCCGCATCGTTCTGCTCTATGCCCTCGGCAAGGCCTATGACGACCAGGGCGAGGTCGACCGCGCCTTCGCTTCCTTCGACGAGGCGGCGCGCCTTCAGAAGGCAGACAGCACCTTCAACCCCGATCTGGCCGACCGCTTCGTCGACGCCATCGTCGGTGGGTACGATCAAGCCTTCATGGACAGCCTGCCGCGCGGCTCGACCGAGAGCGACCGGCCGATCTTCGTCCTGGGCCTGCCGCGGTCGGGCACCACGCTGGTGGAGCAGATTCTGGTCAGCCATTCGCAGGTGACCGACGGCGCCGAGGCCAATCTGTTCCGCCCAGCCTCCATGGCCATCGAGGGCTATACGCCAGGCGAGGTGAAGGCGTCGTTCGACAAGGCCGAGCTGGGCACCGCCGGGCGCATCGGCCGGGCCTATCTGCACCTTCTGGACGAACGCTTCGGCAAGACCGGCCGCGTCGTCGACAAGACCCTGAACCACAGCCGTTTCCTGGGCCTGATCGCCCAGGTGCTGCCGAACGCGCGGTTCATCTGGCTGCGTCGTCATCCGGCGGGGATCGCCTGGTCCTGCTTCCGCACCCGCTTCGCCAAAGGCGTGGACTGGACCCGCTCGCTGACCGACATCGCGCGGCACTTCAAGGGCGAGGACCGGCTGCATGCGCACTGGTCCGCCGTGCTGGGTGACCGCCTGCTGACCGTGCCTTACGAAGATCTGGTCAGTGATCCGGACACCTGGATGCGCAAGATCATCGAGCATGCCGGGCTGGAGTGGGAGGAGGCGGTGCGCGACTTCCACAAGACCGACCGCGCCGTCACCACCGCCAGCTTCGCCCAGGTGCGCAAGCCGATGTACTCCAGTTCCAAGGAGGCCTGGCGCCGCTACGAGACCCACCTGAAGCCGTTCTTCGACGAGTATGAACGGAAGTGATCCGATCCCTCTCCCATTGGGAGAGGGCTTGAGGCTCGCAGAGCGCAGCGATGCGACTAGCCGAAAGGGTGAGGGTCGCATGGCCCAGTCGGCGTGAGCCGCCGCACCACGGCTTCGCCGACTTCAACAGCCGACCCTCATCCGGCGCTCACGCGCCACCTTCTCCCATCGGGAGAAGGGATGAGAGCTACCCCGGATAACGCTCCCGCATCTCGGCCACGGCCCGTTCGGCCATCTCGCGCAGCACCGTCATGTCGATGTCGGCGAGCTTTTTGACATAGAGGCAGGCAACGCTCGTGCTGTGCTTGCCCAGCCGCGCCAGCAGCGCCTGTTGCTCGGCGTAGCCGCCCATGAAGTAGAGCACCAGTTGCGCCTTGCGCGGCGAGAAGCCGATGATCGGCCACGGGCCTGTGCCGCTCATGTAGCTGCCGTATCCGACGATGGACGGGCCCCACATGACCGGTTTCTCGCCGGTGACCTCCTCCAGCATCACCCGGATGACCTCCGCGTCGGCGCGCCGCACAGGGTTCTCGACCGCCGCGATGAAGTCCGTGACCGAGGCATCGGTGGGTTTGGTCTTGGGCTCAGCGGGCATCAATCACCTCGGAATGCGCAGCCCTCCCGGCCGGAGGCAGTGTCCAGGCCGAAGGGGTCCCGCGGCAGGGTGGTGTCGCGGAAGACCATGTCGTCAGTGGTCAGAGCCGGGTGGCGGTGGAGAATAGGCGTCCATGGCCTCCAGCAGGGCGGCGACCAGCATGCGTTCTTCCTCGTCCAGCTCGGGGCGCCAGATGTCGAAGATCAGCACCACCCGCGTCCGGTCGCTGCCATTCTGGGCTTCGTGTTCGATGGTATCGTCGAACACCCAGGCGCGGCCCTTCTCCCACTGCCGCACCTCATTCCCGACACGGAACCGGCAGTTGGGCGGCACCACCAGGGGGACGTGGCAGACTAGCCGCGTGTTCACGACGCCGGTGTGCGGCCAGATGTGCGCCCCGGCCCTCAGCTGCGAGAACATCGCCTCGGGCGATCGCGCCTTGACCCGGCACAGGGGCGCCTCGGCCAGGGCGGCCATCGTCTGCGGACAACGGGCGGCCAGCTCGGTCTCCTCGCCCGACTTGATCAGGAAGGCGGTGCTCCAGTCCATGCTACCGATCAGAGCGTAATCCGCGCTGGGGATATGGGGCAGGTGCTTCAGGTAGGGCGCGAAATTGGAGTCTTCATGCCGAAGCATGGCCTCCATTTCGCCGGTGATGGCGTCGGTCGCCGCCTCGATCGCGTCGAGCCACGGGAACTGCTCGCGTGGATAGAACTGAAGGTTCGGCAGCTCGGGGTAGAACAGGCGCTTGGGCTGCTGGAAATACGGCTGCTTTCGACCCGTCAGCACGTCCAGCGCCAGGGTGAACCGACGCGACGACCCGCGCGGCGAATAGCCTGCAGTCCTCAATTCGTCGTCCAGCAGGCTCAGCATATTGGCATGCACATGCGCGCGTCGCCGACGCGCCGCCGCCAACCCGTCAACCAGGTCCGCCGGCACCGTGGCCGGATCGGTGGCAATGTCGAGCGCCAGGCCGTCATAGAAGTTCGCGTCACGCAGATTGCCCTCGGCGGAGAGCAGCTCAGCCTTGACCAGCACGGCCCGCAGGTTCCGGGGCTGAATCTTCACAGCCCGCTCGACGGCGGCATGGGCGGTCGGCGCGTCGTCGAGACGCATGCAGGCGGCACCCAGCATGGCAAGGGCCTCGGCGTCAGCCCGCCCCTGGGCCGCCAGGTCCTCGACCATGGAGCGTACGGTCTTCCAGTCCCCGGCCACGAAAGCTGAAGTCACGGACGCGGTGGTTGAGGCGGCAAGCATGGGTTGAAGGATAGGCCGACTGATCGCGAAGGAACAAGTGCGCTGACGAAACAACGGTCGACGGCTTCGGGCCGTGCCCGGCTTCGAAATGCACGGGACGTCGGGCCTGGGACTAAAGCCCCTTCACGATCCCCTCGACCATCTTCTTGGCGTCGGCGAACAGCATCATGGTGTTGTCGCGGAAGAAGAGCTCGTTCTCGACGCCGGCGTAGCCCGCCGCCATGCCGCGCTTGATGAACAGCACGGTGCCGGCCTTCTCGACGTCCAGGATCGGCATGCCGAAAATGGGCGACGTGGGGTCGGTCTTGGCGGCCGGGTTGGTCACATCGTTGGCACCGATGACGAAGGCGACGTCGGCGGTGGAGAACTCGCTGTTGATGTCCTCCAGCTCGAACACCTCGTCATAGGGCACGTTGGCCTCGGCCAGCAGGACGTTCATGTGGCCGGGCATGCGGCCGGCGACGGGGTGGATGGCGTATTTCACCTCGACCCCCTCCTCCTTCAGCTTGTCGGCCATTTCGCGCAGCGCGTGCTGGGCCTGGGCCACCGCCATGCCGTAGCCGGGGACGATGATGACCTTGGAGGCGTTTTTCATGATGAAGGCGGCGTCGTCGGCACTGCCCTGCTTGACCGGCCGCGTCTCCACATGGCCCGAGGCCGCCGCGGCGCTGTCGCCGCCGAACCCGCCCAGGATCACCGAGATGAAGCTCCGGTTCATCCCCTTGCACATGATGTAGCTCAGGATCGCGCCGGAACTGCCCACAAGCGCCCCGGTGATGATCAGGGCGATGTTCTCCAGCGTGAAGCCCAGCGCCGCCGCCGCCCAGCCGGAGTAGGAGTTGAGCATCGACACCACCACCGGCATGTCCGCCCCGCCGATGGGGATGATCAGGGTCGCGCCGAGGATCAGGGCGATGGCGAAGATGCCCCAGAAGGCCCAGACAGCGGTGCCGCCCGACCCGACCATGATCCCGATCAGCAGCACCAGCCCCAGCGCCAGTCCGATGTTGATCAGGTGCCGCGCGGGCAGGATGATCGGCGCGCCCGACATGTTGCCGTTCAGTTTGGCGAAGGCGATGACCGATCCGGTGAAGGTGATGGCACCGATGGCGACGCCCAGCGCCAGCTCGATGATCGACTGGACCTTGATGCCGCCCGCGCCGTCACTGATGCCGAACGCCTCGGGCGCATAGACGGCACCGACCGCAACGAGACAGGCAGCCATGCCGACGAGCGAGTGGAAGGCCGCGACCAGTTGCGGCATGTCGGTCATCTTGACGCGTGCGGCGATCAGGGCGCCGAAGCCGCCGCCGACCACCACGCCACCCAGGATCAGTCCGGCGGTCAGGGTGTCGAGCGCGCCCGAGGTCCACAGGGTCAGCAGGGTCACGCCGATGGCCAGGGCCATGCCGATCATGCCGAAGGTGTTGCCCTGACGGCTGGTCTCCGGGCTCGACAGCCCCCGCAGCGACAGGATGAACAGGACGCCCGAGGCCAGATAGGCCAGCGCCGCGATGGATGCGTTCATGGCGTCCCCCTTGTATCTCTCACGACTTCAACCGCCCCGTCTGCGCCAGCCGCCACAGGGCCGCGGCGATGAACAGCGGCCCCAGAAAGACCATGGCCCAGTCGAACATGCTCATGGCTCGGGTCTGGGTCACGACGCGCACCAGGATCGAGGCGAACGTCAGAACGGCGGCGCAGTCGCTGAACCGCTGTTTGGCGATGGGATCCCTGACCCCCACCCAGCTCCACAGCCACAGAGCCAGGCCCAGGCCCGTCACGGCCCATGAGGCGGAGTTGGCGATCTGGACAGGCTCGAAGGTCATTTGGCCGCCGCGGGCCTTTCCTTCTTCTTGTACATGGCCAGCATCCGTCGGGTGACCATGAAGCCGCCGAAGATGTTGACGCTGGCCAGGGTCACGGCCGCGACACCGGCGCCCTTGGCGATCCAGGCGTTGGCCCCGGTGGCGTCACCCGACAGGGCCGCCGCCGCCAGCAGGCCGCCGACGATGATGACGCTGGAGATCGCGTTGGTCACGGCCATCAGCGGCGTATGCAGCGCCGGCGTCACCGACCACACGACATAATAGCCGACAAAGATTGCCAGCACGAAGATGGCCAGCCGGAAGACGGTGGGATCAACGGCAACGTGTTCCATCACGAATCCTTCTTCTGAAGCCGCGCATCAATACTGAGCAAGGTGAAGAGCAAGGCGGACCACAGCATCGCACTTACGGCGTCCTTGAGCGGGCCAAACCACATCGGCGTAGCTATGCCGTCCACCCGGTAGGTTTCTTGCGAAAGGTTCGAACGGAGCCAGTAGAAATCGGCGACAAGCTGAGTGCCGAGATACACCAGCGCCACCAGGATCAGCAGCCAGCGAAGCCTTGGGCCAATCATCCGCGCACGCCTTCATGCACCACGGCCCCGGCGTGGGTGACGACCGAGGCCTTGAGGATCTCGTCCTCGAGGTCGAGCGCCAGGGCACCGTCCTTGATCATCAGGCCGGTGAAGGCGACCAGGTTCTTGGCGTAGAGGGCGGAGGCGTCCGCGGCGATCCGGCCCGGCAGGTTGGCGTGGCCCACGATCTGGACCCCGTTGGCCGTGGTGACGACCTCGTTCAGCTTGCCGCCCTCGACATTGCCGCCGTTTTCGATGGCCAGGTCGATGATCACGCTGCCCGGCTTCATCGTCGCCACCTGGGCCGCCGAGACCAGCACCGGCGCCGCGCGGCCGGGGATCAGGGCAGTGGTGATGACGATATCCTGCTTCTTGATGTGCTCACCGGTCAGGGCCGCCTGTTTCGCCTGATACTCAGGGCTCATTGGCTTGGCGTAGCCGCCGGCCGTCTGGGCGTTGGCGAACTCCTCGTCCTCGACGGCGATGAATTTGGCACCCAGCGATTCCACCTGCTCCTTGGTGGCGGGGCGAACGTCCGTGGCCGTGACGACGGCACCCAGACGCCGGGCCGTGGCGATGGCCTGCAGCCCCGCGACGCCGACGCCCATGATGAAGACCTTGGCCGGGGCGACGGTGCCCGCCGCCGTCATCATCATCGGGAAGCCCTTGGGATAGGCGGCCGCCGCCTCGATCACCGCGCGGTATCCGGCCAGGTTCGCCTGTGACGACAGGGCGTCCATCACCTGGGCCCGGGTGATCCGGGGGACGAACTCCATGGCGAAGGCCGTGACGTTCGCCCCGGCCATGGCCGTGACCGTTTCCTTGTCGCGATAGGCGTCCAGCAGGGCCACCACGATGGCACCGGGCTTCAGCGCGCTGGTCTCCTGCGCCGTCGGGCCGCGCACCTTCAACAGGATGTCCGCGCCCGTCAGGACCGCCTTGGTGTCCTTGGCCACCGTCGCGCCGGCGGCGGCGAACTCGGCGTCGGGAATCGAGGACCCGGCACCGAGGCCGGCCTCGACCGTCACGGCCGCGCCCATGGAGACGAACTTCTTGACCGTTTCCGGCGTGACGGCACAGCGCGTCTCGCCCTCACGGCGCTCTCGGGTCACGGCGATGGTCAGGCCCACGCGAATCTCCCCAGTCCCGACAGGTCAGGGGGTGACGTTAGGCTGATGCGGGGCGGCGCGTCAAAGCGCATATCCTCCCCCTCTTGAGGGAGAGCGGTACCGCATGGCGGTGGAGGGGCAGGGCCGGTGCGGCGGCCCGAAAAGATCAGTGCGCGGCGGGCTTGGCGCGCAGGAAGAACCAGCCGACCACGAACAGGCCGATGCCCGCGATCAGGCCGGTGATGATGCTGCCGCCATGCATGAAGGCCAGCGTCAGGAACAGCAGCACAGCCGCCGTCAGCAGCGAACCCCACTTGGCCAGATTCATGAACAGCTCGTAGGTCGAAACCTGCTCGCTTATCTCCTGCGAACCGCGAACGTAGTCGTCGCTGTTGTGATGGTCGGCCATGGATCGTCTTCCGGCAAAGGACTCGTTGCCGCGTCTTATACCGATGCCGGCGCTCCGCTCAAGACGGCTTGCGGTCGCGGGGCGGCGCGCATGGCCATGAAGAAGGCGATCAGCGACATGATCGAGGTGACGACCCCGACGATGGCGAGCGACTGGCTAAGGTAGGCCTCGCCCCCCAGCGCCTTCGACCCCAGGCTGACCAGCACAGGCGCAATGCCCAGTCCGACCAGGGCGCCGACGATGACGAAGGCGCTGAGGCACAGGCCGCGGATCTCATTGGGCACCAGCACGGCGATGGCTGTGGCGGTCAGCAGACCCATCGCCGTCCCTGCGAGCAGCAGGACCGCCAGCATGACGCCGAAGCCGACGACATCCGGCATGATCGGGAACAGGGCACAGGGTGTGGCGATGACGGCGGCCACCACCGCGCCGATCAGGATGCCCCTGCCCGGCAGGGTCTTGTGACCGATGTCCGCCGCGAAAGCGCCGATCACGGCACCGAGCACGCCGGACAGCAGCAGCACACCGCCCATCCAGCCCGCGAACTGCTCCGGCTGCTGGTTGAAGTCGCGCATCAGCACAGGCGCGGCCCAGACCCCGGCCGAGGCGTCGGCCATGATCACCCCGATCTGGCCGATGAACAGCGGTGCCAGGAATTTGCGCCGCGCCCACAACTGACCCAGGCCCACAGTCAGGGCGCTGTTGGTCGTCTCGATTTCCTGCCGGGCCGGCTCGCGCAGCAGGAACACCGGCAGCAACAGCGCCGCGCTGGCCGCCGCGAAGATCAGCTGCACCACACGCCAGGGCGCCAGGCCCATGAAAGGCTCCGTCACGGTGTCGGTCAGATGGCCGAACAAGACCCCGCCCGCGGCAAAGGCGGCGGCCGTTCCGACCACCTTGCCCATCGACAGGGCCAGCAGCGACCGCCCCCGCTGGTGCGGCTGGCACAGGTCGGCGGCGATCGAGATGGCGACCGGCAGGCCACAGGTCGCGCCGATGCCGGCCAGCATCCGGGCGACGAACAGCAGGGTGAAGTCCTGAACGAACGCGGTCATGGCCGCGCCGACGATGCTGACCGCCGCCGTCCCGATCAGGATCCACACCCGGGTCTTGTGATCGACCATCCAGCCCAGGGGGATCGACAGCACCGCGACCGGTATCGAAACCGCGATGCCCGCCACCATGCTGACCTGGAAGTCGGTCAGGCCGAGATCGAGCTTGGCGATCTCCTGCAGGGGCGAGAAGACGGCGAACATCGCCGCGCAGCTGGCGATGGTCAGCGACAGCATCAGCAGCGCGAACCATGTGGCGTTCTTGCGGACGGGAGCGACGGGATCGGCGACCGTGGTCATGAAACAGGCCTCAGCTTGACGCACATCAGGGCGTCATGATGCGGCGAGCCTAGCCGATGGCGCGGCGGATGCGCGGTCCCTGTCTATGCCGCGCCGCTGTCTGACTTGGCCTCAAGCGCCGACAGGCCCAATGCGATGGCCCCCAGTGGACCCGCGAGGTCCCCGAGGCCGGGCGGCTGCAGGAACCGCTCGAAGTCGATCCGCCCCGTCGCACCGTATCCGCCCAGGCTGGCTTTCAATGCCTCGCGGATACGCGGCAGCAGATGCGCCTGCCCCGCCCCTACGCCGCCGCCGAGCAGGATGCGCTGCGGCAGGGCCGTCAGGGTCAGATTGTGGAACAGCCCCGCCAGCGCATGCACCACGCCGTCCCAGGCCGGATCTTCGGGCGACAGGGTTTCGGCCGGCCGCCCCGTCCGCGCCTTGATGGCAGGCCCGCTGGCCAACCCCTCCGCACAGTCACTGTGATAGGGACAGGCACCCGGCCATGCGTCACCCGCAAGCCGGGGCACGCGCAGATGCCCGGCTTCGGAATGCCCCAACCCGCGCACGGGCCGACCCTCCACAATACTGCCCACGCCGATGCCGGTGCCGACCGTGACATAGGTCCAGCTGTCCAGCCCCCGCGCCGTGCCCCAGCGCCCCTCGGCCAGGGCCGCGCCGTTGACGTCTGTGTCCAGTGCTGCCGGAACCCCCAGACCGGTGGCCAGACCCAGCGCATCCGCGCCGCTCCAGCCCGGCTTGGGCGTCGAGACGATGCGGCCATGCTCCGCGCTCGCCGGATCAAGCTCCAGCGGACCGAAGCTCGCCACGCCGATGGCGGCGAAGCCATGCTCGCCCTGCCACCGCTCCAGCACCGCGCGCACGGCGGACAGGGTCTCGTCCGGCGTCGTGGTCGGCACCCGCACCTCGTCGCGCACGTCGTCCGGGCCGGTGGCGAGGATGCAAATCGTCTTGGTGCCGCCCAGCTCTACGCCGGCGATCAGGGGTCTATCGCTCATCCGCCCACCCTGCCCCGCCCTCACCAACAGGTATAGCCGCCGTCGGTCAGAACGATCGCGCCGGTCATCAGGCTGGCCGCGTCCGAGGCCAGGAAGGCGATGACCGAGGCCACCTCTTCCGGCTCGCCCAGCCGTCCCTGCGGCGTGGAGTCGATCCAGCGCTGGTACATCGGGGCCTCCTTGTCCGCGAAGGCATTCAGGGGTGTGGCGATATAGGTCGGGGCCACGGCGTTGACCCGCACGCCGCGCGCGCCCCATTCGGCGGCCAGCGACCTCGTCAGGTGATGCACGGCGGCCTTGGACGCATTGTAGTGGGCCTGCCCCTGCGGCCGGTTGACGATGAAGCCCGACATCGAGCCGACGTTGACGATGCTGCCCGAGCCGGCCGCCAGCATGTGTCGCCCGAAGGCCCGGGCGCACCAGAAACTGCCGTTGAGGTTGACGTCGAGCACCTTCAGCCAGCGCTCGTCCTCCATCTCCTCAGCCGGGATTTCGGACAGGGCGATGCCGGCGTTGTTGATCAGGATGTCGATGCGGCCATGGCGGGCGACGACCTCGGCGGCGACCTGATCGACCCGGGGCCGATCGGTCACGTCCATGATCACGCCCTCGACGGCGTAGCCCTTGGCCGCCAGCGCGGCGGTTGCGGTGTCGAGCGCGGCTTGGCTCAGGTCCGCGATCACGACGCTGGCCCCCGCTTCCGCCAGAGCCTCTGCGGCGCACAGGCCGATGCCGCTGGCCCCGCCGGTGACGAAGGCGACCCGGCCGGTCAGCTTCAGGCGCTCCAGATACATGGGCTCAGTCCAGCAGGGCGGCGCAGGGCATGGGCGGCTCGGCGGCCGAAACGCCCGCCTCCAGCCGATAGACCTGCGGGTCCGCGGCGGAATACTCGGGCCACGGCAGCGAGCCCGTCTTCGCGAACTCGACCCAGATCCCGTGCACCCGATCGGCCAGCGCCTGCGGCGGGTTCTCACCCACAATGCCCTTCGGCCCGGTGACACAGGCCAGGGTGTTGAACACGAACGGCAGTTCCATCCCGTGCGCCGCCCCCAGCTGACCCTTGACCGCCGGCGAGCGCCACTCGAACTCATAGACATGGGTCCGCCCCTGATGCGCGGCGGCATAGCGACGGGCCCCGGCGCGGAACATCAGATCGCTGAGCGCGGTGGTGAAGGCATGCCCCGGCTTCACGCCCTTCCTGCCCAGCCCATAAGCCTTCAGGATCTTCGCCGCGTTCGGCTCGGACTTCTTCACCAGCATGGTCGCCAGCCAACCCGGCAGCTTCTCGCGCACGCCCGTGGGGACGAAGTAGAGGTTCATTTCCTCCGCATTCGAGCCGATCAAAACCTCGACGTCCTTGCCCGCCCCCTTGGCCAGCAGCGCCATCGGATATTCCGGCAGCACCTCGCCGCCCATCCAGGGCAGGAACCGCGACAGGCCGAACGCCGGCTCGCGCTTCCGGTTGTCGCGCAGGTCAATGCGGGTGGTGGGCTGCGAAATCTTCTCCAGCGCCGCCAGGGTCTGGTCCTGGGACACCGAATTGAAGCCATCACGCGTCGCCTTGATTTTCAGCAGCCTGGCCATCTTCGCGGTGACACGCTCGGCGACCTTCTGCGGCCGCACCAGATCGCCGTGGCCGCTCTCGATGATGGCGCGGTGGAATAGCCCCTTGGCCAGCGGCGAAACCACCAGGTCGGCGATCGACATGGCCCCGGCCGACTCGCCGAAGACGGTGATGTTGTCCGGGTCACCGCCAAAAGCCGCGGCGTTGCGCCGAACCCACTTCAGCCCCTCGATCTGGTCGCGCAGGCCCAGGTTATCCGGCACGCCCGGTATCGGCATGAATCCGTCCACGCCCACCCGATAGGTGATCGCGACCATCACGACGCCCGAGCGGGCGAAGGCCGTCCCGTCCTGCACCGCCGCCGTATTGCCGCCCAGCACGAAGGCGCCGCCGTGGATGAAGACCATGACCGGCAGCTTCTCGCCCGAGGCCGGTGCCCAGATGTTGGCGTTCAGATACTCGTCGCCCCGCTGCCAGCCGACGCCGACCAGCGGCGTGATGTCCAGAGACGGGAAATCCTTGATGATCTGTGGAGCGCTCGCGCCCGGCTGCGTCGCATCGCGTACGGTCGTCCAGGGCGCGGGCGCTACTGGCTCGGCGAAGCGGCGCTCCCCCACGGGCGCGGCGGCATAGGGCACGCCCAGGAAGACGCGGACGCCGTTTGAACTGACACCACGGATCGGGCCGCTGTCGATGGTCGCGAGCGTTTCGGTCACACGGAACTCCTTGTGGCGCAAAGAATGGCACCTCGCGCTCCATCATAGGGAGCCGCCAGCAAGGGCGCGCGGGTGCCGGCTGTGCCCGTCAGCAAGAATCCCCTGCCCTGCGGCGTGGCAACGACCGACTGTGCAGGCCGCCATCCGGGTGCGGAAAAAGATTTGTGCCGGTTTGCATACCATCGATCCGAAACCCCCCTTTCGCTTTCCCCACCAACCTGTCTGATAGGCTGCAACTGCAATGCGGCGCCGTGAGAGCGTCCGGGGAGAATGAAATGCGTAACGGGAAGATGCTTCTGCTGGGTGCGACTGCCCTGGCCTCACTGTCCGCCGCCGGCGGTGCCTGGGCCCAGACCGCGCCGCAAACCGCCCCGGCGGCCACTGAATCGAGCGTCGACGAAATCATCGTCACGGCCCGCAAACGCTCCGAGCGGCTGTTTGACGTTCCCGTGGCCGTGACCGCCGTCACCGCCGAGACCTTCGAGGAACGCCAGTTCCAGACCGTACGCGAAATCGCCCAGGTCACCCCCGGCATGAACGTCAGCTCGGACTCGGCGGGCCGCTCGAACATCTCGATCCGCGGCGTCGGCATCACCCTGCTGGACAACGTCCAGCCCGGCGTCGGCATCTTCGTCGACGGCATCTACCAGCCCAACACCTCCTATCTGAACAGCCCGACTATCGCGCTGGAGCAGATCGAGGTCCTTCGCGGGCCGCAGGGCACCGTGTTCGGCCAGAACACCCTGGGCGGTGCCATCAACATCACCACCAAACAGCCGACCAACGAGTTCGAGGGTCGCGTCAACGCCGCCTTCGCCGGTCCCGACAATTTCTACACCGCCGGCCTGTCGCTCTCGGGTCCGCTGGTCGAAGATGTCCTGTTCGCCCGCCTGACGGTCGGCGCCCAGGGCCGCGACGGCTTCGTGCGCAACAGCCTGCTGAACCAGGACGACTCCAACAAGCTGACGCAGCAGACCCTTCGCGGCTCTCTGCGCTGGGCGATGGAGAACGACGCCGAGCTGACGCTGAACGCCTACTATGACCGCGTCGAGGGTGCCGGGCCGCTTTACGCCCTGAACACCGGCCCCACGGACTATGTCGACGACGCCCAGTACAATATCCGCTCGCATCAGGACTACGACTACAGCGGCATCAATGCCCGGTTCACCTCGCCGATCGGCGACAACACCGACATGACGGTGATCGTGGCCCATGACCGCCGCGACAACGAAGGCGTGGGCGATGCAGACTTCCAGCCCATCAACCTGGCCACCAGCACGGGCGAAACCGAACTGCGCACCACCACCGGCGAAGTCCGCTTCGATACGGAATGGTCGGACACCCTCTCGACCCTCGTAGGCGTCTTCGCCTCCAAGCAGGACACCTTCGCCCGCTCTTCGACCACCATCGTCCCGTTCGCCATCACCTCGACGGCGACCACGAACGCAGAGGCCGACGTCTGGGCCGCCTTCGGCACCGCTTTCTGGAACTTCGCGCCAGAGTGGGAACTGGCCGTCGGCCTGCGCTTCGATCATCAGACGGTCGACTCGGTGTCCGCCATCACCTCGCGCTATGAGGCTGACGAATGGCAGCCCCGCGTGACGCTGCGCCGCTCGCTCGGCGACTCGATGGTCTATGGCTCGATCGCGCGCGGCTTCCGCGGCGGCGGTGCCAACGGCCCGGGCGCGCCGAACGCCCTGTGGGACGGCGACTCGGTCTGGACCTATGAGGTCGGCGGCCGTTCGAAGCTGAATGACGGCATGATCCAGCTGTCGGGCGCGGTCTTCTACAACGACTACAGCGACGTGATCGGCCAGAACTCCCTGGCGCCCTCGACCACCGGTGTCGGCATCGTCGGCATCAACCTGAACTCGGGCGACGCACGGTCGTACGGCGTCGAGGGCGAGATGACCGCCTTCCTCACCGACGCCTGGACGGTGCGCGGCGGCGTGACCCTGATGAACACCCGCTACACCAACACCGACCGCTACACGGCCACGACGGGCCGCACCCTGCCGAGCGACCGCTTCTCGTTCGAGCCGGACTGGACCGTCAGCCTGCAGTCGGACTACGTGGTGCCGATGGGCGGGGGCGACCTGACCTTCTCGGGCGGCGTGTTCGGCAAGGGCGACCGCAATGGTGCCAGCCTGTCCAACACCTTCGCGCCGGAGCTGGACTCCTACTTCATCGCCAACGCCACGATCAGCTGGCGCCGTGACAGCCTGGAGCTGGCCCTGTTCGCCAACAACCTGTTCGACGAGGAATTCTACGAATCCTACATCGACAGTTCGGTGCTCACGGTCGCCGGCCTGCCTGCCCTGGGCCACCTTGGCCTGATCGGCGACGGCCGTCGCGTCGGGGTGCGGGTGGGCTACGGCTTCTAACACCAAGCCAACCCCCAGAGAGCCCGCCGGCACCCCCCTGCCGGCGGGCTTTTTGCTGGCCGATCCAGACCTGTAATACAGGTATTGCAAAACCTGTCAGATAGGTTAAAAGGATGGTCGGGAGCCGAAGCGGAGAGATCGAATGATCCTCGCCCGGTATTGAAACGACGGGACATGCGCATGCTGGCCTCTGCAGACCTCATCACCGGAACCCCGAGCACCGATGACATCGGCGTTCATCTGGATCTCGAGCCGGGCCTGCGGGTCCTGATCGGCCGGGACGGAAGACCGCCCCTGATCGACGCCGCCGACGCCCGCGCCGCGCGTTGCGCCATCGAGTGGCAGGCCACGGGACGCCGGGGCACCACCGCCACGCTGACCCTCGGCACCGTCGCCGCCCTGATGGAAAAGCCGATCATGGCCGAGGACGGCGGCCCCGGCGTCCTGACGGTGACCTTCGTGGCCACCGGTGCCTTCCATGGCCTGTTCGAGACGCTGGGCGACGGCGACTTCTACCTGCCCGACGCCCTGTCGGCGGTGGTCATGGCCGCCACGACACCCGCCATCACGGGCTTCGCCAAGACCCTTTATCAGCGCGCCAAATGCCAGGAGCTGGTGTGCGAAATTATCGACCGCGCCGCGCGCGGCGATCTGGTACCGCAGTCGTCCACCGCCAACCTCAGCCTGCCCGAGATGGAGCGGCTGATGACGGCACGTCAGATGATCGCCACCCGTTTCGACGAGAAGCTGACGCTCAGCATGATCGGCCGCACCGCCGGTCTGAACCGCGCCAAGCTGACCCAAGGCTTCCGCGAGGTGTTCGGCCAGACGGTGGCCGACTGCCTGGCCGAGCATCGCCTGTCCAAGGCTGCTGCCGACCTGGCCTCGACCAGCCGTCCGGTCGCCGTTATCGGCTACGGTGCGGGATACCTGAACAACGCCAGTTTCGCCCGTGCCTTCTCCAAGCGTTTCGGTGTCTGCCCGACCGACTATCGTCGCGCCGGCGGCCGCGTCGCCCAGGCTGCCTGAGTCCATCCAGCATGACCGTGATAGGCTAAGACCGACTCATGACCGCAATCCCCCTCGAAGAAACACGCGTCCAGTACGTCATGCGCCAGGTGGCCGAGCATATCGGCCGCGAGCGCCTGAAGGTGGGCGACCAGCTGCCTAGCGAGACCAGCTTCGGCGAGAAACTGGGCGTCAGCCGCCCGGTGGTACGCGAGGCCTTCGGTGCCCTGGCCGCCCTGAACATCATCGACACCGCCAACGGCCGCCGTCCACGTGTCAGCGCCCTCAGCAGCAACACCCTGTCGATCTCGCTCGACCACGCCGTCCGCACCGAGCAGATCAGCGTGCAACAGGTGTGGGAGACGCGCCGCTGCCTCGAAACCGAGACCATCGCGCTTGCCGCCGTGCGCCGTTCGGATGACGAGGCGGCGCACATCTCTGCCATCGCCGCCCACATGGCCCGGGCCGAGCGCGGCTCGCCGGAACTGATCAGCCTCGACATCTCGATGCACAAGGCCATCGCCGAGGCCAGCCGCAACGCCCTGATGGCCAAGATCATCGCCTCGTTCGAGCCGCTGCTGGAATCCGCGGTCCCCGCCGCCTGGCGCACCCGTCGCACGGACGAGGAACACGCTGCCATCATCGAGAAGCATCTGGAGCTGGCGGCCACCATCGCCCGCCGTGACCCCGACGCAGCGCGCCTGGCCATGGACCAGCATTTCGACCGCGCCGTCGGTGCCATGCTGTCGAACACCGAGATCGCCTGATCGGGCACAAGCGCCGTGCGGTCGTGCAAACGGCGCGAACCTACCCGCCCGAAATAACGCTGTAGGATCAATCCATACGCTGGGCCTTCGCAGACACGGACTTCCCCCCAAATGGCCGCCATGCCTTCGTTCAAGACCCCGGATGCGAACCTCGCCCTGACCCTGCTGGCGGAGCGTTTCGGTGCCGCGTTTTCGGTGGCCGAGGCCGTGCGCCGCAACCACGCCACGGTCGAGGGTTTCCACCCCGACCTGCCGCCCGATGCGGTCCTGATGGCGCGCTCGACCGCCGATGTCTCCGAGGCCATAAAGCTTTGCGCCGCTCACGGCCTGCCGGTCATTCCCTATGGCGCCGGGTCGTCGGTCGAGGGTCACGTGCTGGCCCCCCAGGGCGGTCTGACGATCGATCTCAGCGAGATGAACGCGGTGCTCGAGATCAACGCCGCCGACCTCGACGCCCGGGTGCAGGCGGGCGTCACCCGCAAGCAGCTGAACGCCGACCTGCGCGCGCTGGGGCTGTTCTTCCCCGTCGATCCGGGCGCTGACGCGACCCTGGGCGGCATGGTCTCGACCAATGCGTCAGGCACCACCACCATCCGCTATGGCGGAATGCGTGCAAACGTCATGGGCCTGACCGTCGTTCTGCCGACCGGACAGGTGATCACCACCGGCGGCCGCTCGCGCAAGACCTCGGCCGGCTATGACCTGACCGCCCTCTTCACCGGTGCCGAAGGCACCCTGGGAATCATCACCGAGGTGCAGGTGCGCCTGCACGGCATCCCGGAAGAGGTCGCATCCGCCGTCTGCACCTTCGACACCATGAAGGGTGCGGTCGATACGGTCATCGAGGCGGTCCAGTACGGCCTGCCGATGGCGCGGATGGAGTTCCTTGACGCGCTCCAGGTCCGCGCCGTCAACGCCTACAGCAAGACCGACTATCCTGAGCAGCCGACGCTGTTTCTGGAGTTCCACGGCACGCCGAACGCAGTGAAGGAACAGGCCGAGATCTTCGGCGAGATCGTCGCCGGCCACGGCGGCGGCGACTTCCAGTGGTCGACGGCCCAGGAGGATCGCGATCGTCTGTGGGATGCGCGGCACAAGGCCTATTTCGCCGCCCTGGCGCTGGCCCCCGGAAAGGTGGCCCTGACCACGGACGTCTGCGTGCCGGTGTCACGTCTGGCCGACTGCATCGTCGAAACCCGCGCCGACATCGACGCGGCAGGTGTGACAGGGCCGATCCTGGGCCACGTCGGCGACGGGAATTTCCACGCCATCCTGCTGGTCGATCCGGACGATCCGGACGAGAGCGCGCGGGTAAAGGGCGTTGCCGATCGCATGATCCGTCGCGCGCTCGACGCCGGCGGCACCTGCACCGGTGAACACGGCGTGGGTCTGGGCAAAAAGGCCTATCTGGTCGACGAACAGGGGGACGCCGTCGCCCTGATGGCCGTGATCAAACGCGCCGTCGATCCGGCCAATCTGATGAACCCGGGCAAGATCTTCGACGTCTGAGCCGTCCCTTCGGGCGCAACAAAAGGGGCCGCCGGTTTGCACCGGCGGCCCGAGTTGTATCCGTCCAGGAGCGGACGAGCCGGATCAGTACTTGTAGCGAGCGCCGATGAAGAACTGGCGGCCGGTGTGGTGGTAGACCGAGGTCGACTGGCGCGTGTCGTCGCCGACCCACTGATGGTTCGCCTCATCGGTGAGGTTCAGCCCCTCGAAGGTCAGAACCACCTGGTCGGTCAGGTTGTAGGTCATGGAGGTGTCGATGGTCAGGGTGTCCATCTTGCCTTCCAGGGCGTTGTTGTTCCGCCCCGGAACGTTCTGCAGATACTCGTCGCGGTACGCCGCCGAGATGCGGGCCGAGAACTTGTCGTCCTCGTAGTACAGCGTGCCGTTGTACGAGGTCGGCGACAGGTTGATCAGATCGGCGGTCACGGACGTCGTGCACAGGGCGTTGCTGCAGTAGTCGATCTCGCTCTCGACCTTGGTGTAGTTCAGCTGGATGCCCAGGTTGGACAGCGGACCCGGCAGGAAGCGGAAGGGCTGCTGGTAGCTGATTTCGAAGCCCTTCAGCGGGCCGCCCTCGGTGTTCACCGCAGAGGTCAGCTGGAAGATCGTCGTCGCTGAGCAGGTGCCGGTGCAGAAACCGGGCGCGAAGGCCGACGGGTTCAGCGCGGTCAGTTGCTGGTACTCCAGGTCCTGACGGATGATCTGGATGTAGGTGTTGATGTCCTTGTAGAAGTAGGTGAACGACAACAGGCTTTCGGGGGCGAAGTACCACTCGAAGGCCAGGTCGAAGGTGTCGGCTTCAAACGGGTTCAGATTCACATTGCCGATCGAGGCCGTGTAGTTCGGGCCCGTGGCCGCCAGTGACGTTGTCGGCACCAGATAGTTGGTCCCGGCCAGCGTGTTGCCGATCTGGGGCCGCGCCATCACCCGGGCCGCAGCGAAGCGGACCAGGAAGTCATCGACAGGCTCCAGCGTCAGGTTCATCGACGGCAGGGTATTCGCGTACTTGTGCGTGCCTTCCACCAGGGTGCCGCCGCCCGTCGAGCTGTAGCCCTGGGCGTAGAGCTTGGTGTGGACCTGGCGAACGCCGAAGTTGCCGCGCAGGGGCATACCGAAGACTTCGGTGTTGAAGTCGCCCTGGATGTAGGCGGCCATATCCTCTTCTTCGATCAGACGATTGCCACCGCGGGCATTGCCGTTGGTGATGCTGGTCAGGGAGAAGTTGCCGCCGGCGACGCCGGTGTCGCAGTTGCAGTAGATGTTGAACAGCGCCGCGATGGCGTTCAGGTCCGGGATCAGCCAGGAGCCGTCCACGCCTGACGGGGCCAGGCCCGTGCCATAACCGGTCACAAGCGTCGAGATGTCGGCCACGGTGACGCCGACCGGCAGGACCGGAACAACGGTCTCGTCCGTCCGGCGCGACTCATAGGAGTCAGACGAGTAGGTCTTCCAGTTGACCCCGGCCTTCAAGGTGAAGAAGTCGGTCGCGTCGAACTCCATATCGTACTGGATGGACTGAAACACCGTGTCCACGCCGTTGGGGCGCAGGCGGATTTCCGAACGGGGCACGGTGGCCGTGCTCGGGCGCCATTCCCAGTTGGCCGGATTGGTGACGTCGAAGCCGTAGCTGATCACCGGCGCATTCGGGTTGCCGCGGAAGTCCCACGAGTAGTTCTGGATGTTCGAACGATCGAGGGTAACGGTCGTCTGGATCGGGTTGGCGAAGGTCGACTCCGCCTGGCCCGCATAGAAGCGTCCGCGCAGACGATCAGAGAAGTCGTGGTCAATCGTGAAGCTGACCTGCTGGAACTCGGTCGACAGTTCGTCGAAGCGCGATTCCGAGCGGACGTCGACGTTGTTGAACACGCCGTAGACCAGCTCATTGTTCTCGACGACCGCATCCACGACGTGGACCTGGGTCTGGCCGCCGGCGGCGGCGTTACGGCTGAACGACAGGGCCTCCAGGAAGTCTTCCTGACGGGTCGCGTCCAGCTTCGAATAGAGGATGTCCAGGCTCATGACGGTGGACGGTGCGGGCCGCCACTGGAAGGCACCGGTGATGCCCAGGCGCTCCTGCTCGTGGGTCAGACGACCGTAGCGCGGCAGGCGCGGGATATAGACGTTCGCCTGGTTGGCCGTGTTGTAGGCGGTGACGTTGCCCGGCGTGTTGGCCGGCCGCGCCACGCCGGTGGCGCAGTTAGCGGCCGAAGAGCCGGTCGAGCCGCTGTTGGTCGGGTTCTGGGGGGCCACGCCGATCGGCGAGCAGAAGCCGCCGGATGAGCCCGAACCCACAGCGTTCACCCAGCGCACCGAGCTGAAGCCCTCCTCGAGGATGTTGCGCTCGCTGTAGGCCACCGAGACCAGGGCACCGAGCGTGCCGTCGGCCCAGGTGTTCGACAGCAGGAAGGCGGCGCGCGGTGCCCATTCTTCCGCCAGGTCGTTGTAGCCGCCCTGGACCGAGGCGGCGGCGGTGAAGCCGTCATAGTCGAACGGGCGGGTCGCCTGCAGATCGATGGTCGCGCCCAGCGAGCCCTCCTCGGTCTCGGCCGTGGCGGACTTGCGCACCGTGATCGAGTTGAAGAGCTCGGAGGCGAAGACGTTGAAGTCGAAGCCGCGGCCGCGGTTGGCGCCACCCGACGAGTCGGTCGCGCCGGTGGTGGCCTGGGCCTCCATGCCGTTGATGCGGGTGCGGGTGAAGTCCGAGCTCAGGCCGCGCACGGTCAGCGAGCGACCCTCGCCCGCGTCGCGGTCGATGGCGACACCGGGGATGCGCTGGATGGCTTCGGCCAGGTTCAGGTCGGGGAAGTCGGCGATGTCCTCGGCCACAATGGCGTCGACGATGCCGTTGTCGTTGCGCTTGATATTCAGCGCCTGGCGCAGGCTGCCGCGGAAGCCGGTGACGACGATCTCGTCGACCTGGGATTCATCCTGCGGCGCGGGCGCGGTCTGGGCGGCGGCGGCCGCGACACCCATCGACAGGGCGACGGCAAGGGCCGAGGCCCCGGTGAACAGCGAGCGGCGCACGGCGGCCCGCGAACGAATGGTGTGCATCAGATGCCTCCTCCCAAGAGCATTCAGACGCCGGAGTGGTCCCCGGTCTATCAGTTTGTGCGGTCCGGGCGACCTCGCCTTTCCCGTTGACACCGGTGTCATGATGGGGCGCAATAGCCTCTGACACCGGTATCAATCGAGAGCCTAACCCGATGAACGTCGATTGCGCAAGCCCGTCCGTGTTCCGCGCTTTCGGCGTGGCGGGTGCCCTTCTTCTGGCCGGATGCCAGGGCTCGATCGCGGCGGCCCAGAGCCTCGAACCCCCGGCTACGCTGGCTTTTCCCGGGGCCGAAGGCGCCGGGCGCTTCGCAACGGGCGGGCGCGGCGGGCGTGTCATCAAGGTCACTTCCTTGGCGGATTCCGGCCCGGGCACCCTCAGAGACGCGGTCGAGGCACGCGGGCCGCGGACCATCGTCTTCGACATCGGCGGCACGATTCGACTGGCTTCCCCCCTCACCATCCGACGCGGACAGGTGACCATCGCCGGCCAGACGGCACCGGGCGGCGGGATCACCCTGGCCGACCAGCCGCTGATCGTTGCGGCCGACGACGTGGTCGTGCGCCACATCCGCTCGCGACTGGGTGACCGGGGCGCGGTCGAGGGGGCCGAGGGCGACGCCGTCTCCATCTCGCGCGGCAGCCGCATCATCCTCGATCACATCTCGGCCAGCTGGTCGATCGACGAGACCCTGTCGGTCGGCAGCCGTTACGATCCGCCCGAGCGCGGCATCTATGACGTCACCGTGCAGTGGTCGCTGATCACAGAGTCCCTGAACGCCTCGGGCCACGCCAAGGGCGACCACGGCTATGGCTCCCTGGTGCGCGGCGGGCACGGCGCGCGGATCACCTTCCACCACAACCTGTGGGCCAGCCACCGGGCGCGGATGCCCCGTCCCGGCAACTACAACCCGCCGTCCGTCGATCCGGTCGGGCCGCGGTTCGAGTTCCGCTCCAACGTCTTCTACAACTGGGGCAGCGGGCATTCGGGCTACAACGCCGACACCGAAAGCGCCTCGACCTACGCCTTCATCGGCAACGCCTATGTACCGGGGCCGAACTCGGAGGGGCGCTACGCCTTCGAGGACTCCAACCCGCTGGCCCGGTCGTATTTCGCCGACAATGCCATGGACGGCGTGGTGCCGGCCGATCCGTGGAGCCTGGTGAAGAACGACGGCGGCCCGGGCGAGCGCCTGACCGCCCTGCCCGACTGGGCCGATCCGGCGACGGCGACCCCGGCGGCGACCTATGAGGCCGTGCTGGCCGGCGCGGGCGCGACGCGGGCACGGGACGCCGTCGATCTGCGGGTCCTGGCAGGGGTCCGTGACCGCTCAGGCCGCATTATCGACAGCCAGCACCAGGTCGGTGGCTGGCCAGAGCTGGAGGCGGGCACGCCCTGGATCGACGGCGACGGCGACGGCATGCCCGACGACTGGGAGACGGCGCACGGCCTGAACCCGGCCGACCCGGCCGACGGCGCGGCGGACCGTGACGGCGACGGCTTCACCGCGCTTGAGGACTGGCTGAACAGCCTCGCCAGCTGATCTCGCCAGCCCGGTTCGGGGCTGTATAGTCGCGCGCATGAGCGACCGTCCCGCCGTCCTGATCATGCAGCCGCATCTGGCGCCCCTGACGGCGTTCCTGGAGAGCGCCTACACCGTCTATCGCTTCTGGGAGGGTCCGCCGGTCGAGGCCCAGAACGAGATCCGGGCGTTTGTGGTCGCGGGTGAGTTCCCCCTGGACAAGCATCTGATCGAAAGCCTGCCCCGGCTGCAGCTGATCGCCTGTTTCACCTCGGGCTATGACGGCATCGATGTCGACTGGTGCCGGGCGCGCGGCCTGCCGGTCACCCATGCGCCGGGCGTGAACCACGAGGACGTCGCCGACCATGCCCTGGGCCTGATCCTGGCGGCCCGGCGACAGATCGCATCGGGCGACCGTACGCTGAAGACCGGGGGCTGGACGAAGGACACCCGCACCATCACCGCATCGCTGAACGGCCAGCGCGTCGGCATTGTCGGCCTGGGCTCCATCGGCGAGGCGGTGGCGCGACGGGCCGAGGCCTTCCGCATGGCCGTCCGCTGGTGGGCACCGCGCGAGAAAGACGCGCCCTGGCCCCGGGCGGCGTCGCTGGTCGAACTGGCCAGGGGCAGCGACATCCTGGTCGTCGCCTGCCGGGCCGATGAGGCGAACCGCGGCCTGATCTCGGCCGAAGTGATCGAGGCGCTCGGGCCACAAGGGCTGCTGGTCAATGTCGCGCGTGGGCAACTGGTCAACGAAGCCGCCCTGATCGCCGCCCTCAGGGACGGACGGCTGGGTCAGGCGGCGCTGGACGTGTTCGAGGACGAACCGACCGATCCCGCTCGCTGGGCCGATGTGCCGAACACGGTCCTGACCCCGCATACCGGCGGCGCGACGACCGAGGCGGTGCAGGGCATGCTGATGCTGCTGCTTCAGAACCTCGCCGCAGCCTTCGCGGGCGATCCGCTGAAGACACCCGCGCCCTAGAACTGCGGCCGCTCTCCCTCGGTGACCTTGCCGTCGCCGTTGGAGTCCATCATCCGGAACATGGTGGCGGTCCCCGCCTGCATCTCGGTGCGGGTGATGCGGCCATCATTGTTGGCGTCAGCGCGTTCCAGCATCCGGGCCCCGCGGCCGTCGCCGTCGCCCATCTCGTCAGAGGTGATGACCCCGTCACCGTTGCCGTCCATGCGCTCGAAGCGACGGTCAGAGCGGGCCTGCATGTCGGCCAGGGTCATGTCGCCCTCAAAGCCGCGTCCACGAGGGCGTCCCGGATCTGCCGGCATGCCCTGGGGCCGATCCTGATCTGCTTTCGCATCTGCGCCCCCGGAGGGCGGAGCGGCAGTCTCTCTGCCGTCCGCAACCGCCGGTCCGGCCGTGGTGTCCGAAGCCATGCCCGCCTCCTCAACCGACGTCGCCTCGGCGGCTTCGGCCGCCGGTTTCGGGCTGCACGCCGCCAGGGCGAGGATCAGGGTCGAGGCGGCGAGGATGGGGGTCAGGGGGCGCATGGCAGGTTCCGGATTGGGGGCTTCAACAGTCCAACGCCCGAGGTCGCGCGATCCTTCGCCTACCGGCAAGGATTTTCCTTGCATAATCATATAAGGATATCTTTATATGACTGCATGAACTGGACTGCGGATCAGACTGTCGAGGCCCTGCGCGCTGCGGGTGAGCCGACCCGACTGCGGGTTCTGTCGCTGCTCGCCGCCGAGGAGCTGTCGGTGATGGAGCTGTCGCGCATCCTGGACCAGAGCCAGCCGCGAGTGTCACGCCATCTGAAGCTGATGGCCGACGCCGGTCTGATCGAACGCTTTCCCGACGGGGCGCGCGTCTTCTACCGCCTGTCGCACGACCTGCCGGCGCGGACCCTGATCGATACGGTTCTGGACCTGCTGGACGACGAGGCCGGTGCCGCCGACCATCGCCGGCTTGAGGATGTGCGCGGCGAACGCGCCGCCGACGCCGCCGCCTATTTCGAGCAGGTCGCGCCGCAATGGGACCGCATCCGCTCGCTCTACATCAGCGAAAGTGCGGTCGAGGCCGCGATCGAGAAGTCCGCCGGTCCGGGACCGTTCGAGCGCGTGGTCGATCTGGGTACGGGGTCCGGCCGGATGCTGACCCTGATCGGCAAGCGGGCGAAGATGGCCGTGGGCCTCGACCTCAGCCAGAACATGCTGAACATCGCTCGCGCCAATGTGTCGAAGGCCGGGCTGGACAAGGTCGAGCTGCGCCACGGCGACATCTTCGCCACCCGCCTGCCCGCCGCCAGCGCCGATCTGGTGCTGGTGCATCAGGTTCTGCACTACCTCGCCGACCCCGCCGCCGCTGTGGCCGAGGCCGCACGGCTGGTGATGCCGGGCGGACGGCTGCTGATCATCGACTTCGCTCCGCACGAGCTGGAGCGCCTGCGCGAGGAGCACCAGCACCGCCGCCTGGGCTTCGCCGATGACGAGATCCGCCGCTGGCTGACCGATGCGGGCCTGACCCCGTCCGC
Source organism: Brevundimonas sp. (assembly GCA_046294385.1). Classification (GTDB taxonomy): domain Bacteria; phylum Pseudomonadota; class Alphaproteobacteria; order Caulobacterales; family Caulobacteraceae; genus Brevundimonas. The sequence continues at coordinate 37,389 of JBKBJW010000009.1, forward strand.
CGTGGTCGCCTTGCCGCCCGACACCGACGGTCTGACCGTGTCGATCTGGACCGCCGAACGCCAGGCCGAGCGCCAGCGGGGCGTCGCCTGATGGCCACCACCCTCGCCGAAGCCCGCGCCCTCTTGCTGTCGCCGCTCGGCCCCGTCGCTCGCGCCGGCTCGAACGCCAATCCCGTCCGTGTCTCGTTCGAATTCTTCCCGCCCAAGTCCGACGAGGCCGAGGCCAATCTGTGGAAGGCGATCCGGCGGCTGGAGCCGCTGAACCCCGCCTTCGTGTCGGTCACCTACGGCGCCGGCGGATCGACCCGCGAGCGCACCCACCGCACCGTCACCCGGATGCTGGCCGAGACCACCCTGCGCCCCGCCGCCCACCTGACTTGCGTCGAGGCCGGGCGCGACGAGGTCGACCAGGTGATCCAGGACTACAAGGCCGCCGGCGTGGACCACATCGTGGCCCTGCGTGGTGATCCTCCCGGTGGAGGTGAAATCGGCGGCACCTATCAGCCCCGCGCCGACGGCTACGCCAACGCCACCGAACTGGCCCGCGCCGTATCGGCTGTCGGCGGCTTCGACATCTCGGTCGGCGTCTATCCGGAGAAGCACCCGGAAAGCCCGTCCATCGATCACGACATCGATGTGCTGAAGGCCAAGGTCGACGCCGGCGCGACCCGCGCCATCAGCCAGTTCTTCTTCGACATGGACGCCTTCCTGCGCTTCCGCGACCGCGTACGGGCGGCGGGCGTCACCATTCCCCTGATCCCCGGGATCATGCCGGTGACCAACTTCGGTGCCCTGCAGCGTATGAGCGCCTCCTGCGGGACCGCTGTCCCCGCCTGGCTGGCTGCCCACTTCGACGGGCTGGATAATGACCCCGAGACCCGCAAGCTGATCGCCGCCTCCGTCGCCGCCGAAACCTGCGCGCGCCTACAGGAAGAGGGCTTCAGCGACTTCCACTTCTACACCCTGAACCGGGCCGATCTGGTCTACGCCATCTGCCGGGTTCTCGGTGTGCGAGAGACCGCAGCGGCGTGTTGAAAGACTCCTACAGACTCTGTCCCCGGACTGTCCTCGTTTGTCTCCGTTCTGTCCTCGCGAAGAGGACAAAGCGAGCGGGGACAAAAGCCATGGATCTGGCATGACCCGCACCGACCGCATCGCCGCCCTCCACGCCGCCGCATCTGAGCGCATCCTCGTCCTCGACGGTGCCTGGGGCGTCATGATCCAGCGCAGTGATCTGTCGGAAGCGGACTTCCGCGCCGACCGCTTCACCGACCATCCGGGCCAGCTGAAGGGCAACAACGACATCCTGTGCCTGACCCGGCCCGACATCGTCGCCGACCTGCACGACCGCTATTTCGCCGCCGGCGCAGACATCAGCGAAACCAACACCTTCTCGGCAACAACGATTGCGCAGGATGACTATGCCCTGGACGCCCAGGCCGTCTGGGACATCAATCTGGAAGGCGCGAAATTGGCCCGCGCCGCCGCCGACCGCTGGACGGAGAAGCAGCCGCACAAGCCCCGCTTCGCCGCCGGCTCCATCGGTCCGCTGAACAAGATGCTGTCGATGAGCAGCGACGTGAACGACCCCGGCGCGCGGCTGGTGACCTTCGATCAGGTCTATGAGGCCTACCGCCATCAGGTCCGCGCCCTGCATGAGGGCGGCGTCCACCTGTTCCTGATCGAGACCATCACCGACACCCTGAACTGCAAGGCCGCGATCAAGGCGATCAAGGATCTGGAGGACGAGGGCTACGAGCCCCTGCCCATCTGGATTTCCGGCACCATCACCGACCGTTCCGGCCGGACGCTGTCGGGCCAGACAGCCGAGGCCTTCTGGAACAGCGTGCGCCACGCCAAACCCTTCGCCGTCGGCTTCAACTGCGCCCTCGGTGCCGAACTGATGCGCCCCTTCATCGCCGAGCTCAGCCGCGTCGCCGACACCCTCGTCGCCGCCTATCCCAACGCCGGCCTGCCCAACGCCATGGGCCAGTATGACGAGCAGCCGCACGAGACGGCCCACTTCATCGAGGAATGGGCCAAGTCCGGCCTGGTCAACATCGTCGGCGGCTGCTGCGGCACCACGCCCGACCACATCCGCCATGTAGCCGAGGAAGTCGCCGGCGTGACCCCTCGCGCGATCCCGGAACGGCCGGTGGCGATGCGGCTATCGGGCCTCGAACCCTTTGAATTGGTAGCCTGAATTGCGCCCCACCTTCATCAACGTCGGCGAACGCACCAACGTCACCGGCTCGGCCAAATTCCGCAAACTGGTGGTCGAGGGCGACTACGGCGCCGCGCTCGACGTCGCGCGCCAGCAGGTCGAGGCGGGCGCGGCGATCATCGACATCAACATGGACGAGGGGCTGCTGGACGGCACCGTGGCGATGCGGACGTTCCTGAATCTCATCGCGGCCGAGCCCGACATCGCCCGCGTGCCGGTGATGATCGACAGCTCCAAATGGGAGGTGATCGAGGCGGGCCTGAAGTGCGTTCAGGGCAAGCCGATCGTGAACTCGATCTCGATGAAGGCGGGCGAGGCCGAGTTCCGCGAACAGGCGGTCAAATGCCTTCGCTACGGCGCCGCCGTGGTGGTCATGGCCTTCGACGAGGTCGGCCAGGCTGACACCGCCGCGCGCAAGATCGAGATCTGCACCCGGGCCTACCGCATCCTGGTGGACGAGGTCGGCTTCCCGCCCGAGGATATCATCTTCGATCCGAACATCTTCGCCGTGGCGACGGGGATCGAGGAACACGACAACTACGCCGTTGATTTCATTGAGGCGACGCGGGTCATCAAGGCCACCCTGCCCTACGCCCGCGTCTCGGGCGGCGTATCGAACGTGTCGTTCAGTTTCCGCGGCAACGAGCCCGTGCGCCGGGCGATCCACAGCGTCTTCCTGTACCACGCCATCCAGGCGGGCATGGACATGGGCATCGTCAACGCCGGCGACCTGCCCGTCTATGACGACATCGACCCGACGCTGCGCGAAGCCGTCGAGGACGTGATCCTGAACCGGCCGCAACGGACGAATGTCTCCAACACCGAACGGCTCGTCGACCTCGCCCCGAACTACAAGGGCGACAAGGGCGCGGCCCGCGTCGTCGATCTGAAATGGCGCGACGCCCCCGTCGGCAAGCGCATCGAGCACGCCCTGGTCAACGGCATAACCGAGTTTATCGAGGCCGACGCCGAGGAGGCCCGCCTGTCATTCGAGCGGCCGCTGCACGTCATCGAGGGTCCGCTGATGGACGGGATGAACGTCGTCGGTGACCTGTTCGGCGCGGGCAAGATGTTCCTGCCGCAGGTCGTCAAATCCGCCCGCGTGATGAAACAGGCCGTGGCCTGGCTCGAACCCTTCATGGAGGCCGAAAAGGCCGGCAAGCCGCGCGTTCAGGCCGGCCGCATCCTGATGGCGACGGTCAAGGGCGACGTCCACGACATCGGCAAGAACATCGTCGGCGTCGTGCTGCAGTGTAACAACTACGAGGTCATCGACCTGGGCGTCATGGTCCCGGCCGACCGCATCCTGGATGCCGCCGTCGAGCACAAGGTCGACATCGTCGGCCTGTCCGGCCTGATCACCCCGTCTCTGGACGAGATGGTCTTCGTCGCGCGCGAGATGGAGCGGCGCGGCTTTTCCATCCCCCTGCTGATCGGAGGTGCCACCACCAGCCGCACCCACACGGCGGTGAAGATCGAGCCCGGCTACCGCAGCGGCTCGACCACCTATGTCATCGACGCCAGCCGTGCCGTGAGCGTGGTCTCGGGCCTGCTGTCGCCGACGGAAAAGGCGAAAAACGAGGCCGCGACCCGCGACGAGTACATCCGCATCCGCGAGCAGTACGCCCGGGGCCAAGAGGTCAAGGCCCGCAGCCCGCTGCCCGCCGCCCGCGCCAACCGCTTCCGTCCCGATCCGGCCCAGCCCCTGCCCGGCGCGCCGTCGTTCCTCGGCGTGCGGGCGTTCGACTCCTGGGATCTGGCCGATCTCGCCGACCACATCGACTGGACGCCCTTCTTCGCCAGCTGGGAACTGATCGGCCGCTATCCGCAGATCCTCGAAGACGAGATCGTCGGCGAGGCTGCACGCGACCTGTTCGCCGACGCCCAGGCGATGCTGAAGCGGATCATCGACGCGAAGTGGTTCACCGCGCGCGGCGTCGTCGGCTTCTGGCCTGCCCGTGCGGACGGCGACGACATCGCCGTCTATGCCGATGAAAGCCGGGATGAAGAGATCGCCCGCTTCCACACCCTGCGTCAGCAGATGGCCAAGACCAACGGCAAGCCCAATCTGGCCCTGTCGGACTTCGTCGCCGAAGAAGGCCCGGACTACATCGGCGCCTTCGCCGTCACCGCCGGCCATGGGGAGCTGGAGATCGCCAAAGGCTTCAAGGACGCCGGCGACGACTATTCCGCCATCCTGGCGACGGCGCTCGCCGACCGTCTGGCCGAGGCCTTTGCCGAGCGCCTGCACAAGGAGGTGCGGACGCAGCTCTGGGGCTATGCGCCGGACGAGGCCACCAGCGTCGACGACCTGATCGCGGAGCAGTATCAGGGCATTCGCCCAGCGCCCGGCTATCCAGCCCAGCCCGACCACACGGAAAAGGCCACGCTATTCCGTCTGTTGCAGGCGGAAACCAATGCTGGGATGCATCTGACCGAGAGCTTTGCCATGACGCCCCCAGCGTCGGTTTCAGGCCTCTATTTCGGCCATCCGGGCAGCCACTATTTCGGTGTCGGCAAGATCGACCGCGATCAGGTCGAGGACTACGCCCGCCGCAAGGGCTGGGATGTTCAAACGGCCGAACGCTGGCTGTCGCCAATCCTGAACTATGAGCCCGGCGTGGCCCCGCGCGAGACCGCCGCCTGACTATTCGAGCCCGACTTCAGCCGGGGTCGCAGGTGGCGTGGTGATGTTGTCGGTCAGGCGCCGCGCGGCGTGTTCGCATCGGCCGGGCAGGCCGAAGAACAGGCCGAACGCCTGATCCCGCGCCAGATCATCGGCGGTCATCAGCGCGGTGAAGCGTGATGCGCCCTGTTCGGCCGCAACGCGAGCGGCCTCCTTCGTCGCGGGCGTTTGACGGGCCTCGGATCGCGTCAGAGCGGCGCGGAAGCTGTCGGCCTCGATCAGGCCCAGCCGCATGATGTCCCGGTCCAGGTCGTCGGGATCGGTCAGGGTTTCGCCCAGCGCCACATGGCCGCGCACCAGGGCCTCGCACCAGGCGACCAGCGGATAGTCCCCGTCCGGCGCGCCCGCCGGCATGGGGTTGGCATATGCGATGGCTTCGCGCACCCGCAGGGCGTCCGGGCTTTCGGCCGCGATGACGCTGCCGCCTGTGACGACTACCTCGTCCTGCGGCTGCCCGGCTCCGGTGACGACAACCTCACTCTGGGGGGCGGTCTGGGCGAGGGCCGGGGCACCGAGGGTCAGGGCGGCGAAGAGGGTCAGGCTGGTGAGGCGACGGGTCATGCACGGTCCAAAGCAACAACCGGACCAGAGGCGTCCGGGCACACCGTAACGTTTGATCGACGGGGTGGTTTTTCTACGGCACCGCATTTTTCAGTCAGGGCCGGACAAAAGAAAAGGGCGGCGGACCGAAGTCCGCCGCCCCAATCCTTGATCGTCTAGCCGCGGATTAGAAGCGGTAGGCGATGCTGAAGCGGACGTTGCGCGGGGCCTGGTAGGCCTGCACACGACCGTAGTTGGGATCCGGCACGCCTGCAGCCAGGTCGCCGAACTCATTGAAGTCCTGCTCCGACTGGAAGTCGAAGACGTTGAAGATGTCAGCGCGGACCGTGAGGCCCTCGCCCGGAATGTTCAACATCTCACCCAGGTTATAGGAGAAGGTCAGGTCGAGGTTCTTGAGCCAATCGCTCTCGAAGGACTCGCCCCGCGGGGTGGCCACGCCGCCGCAGAACCACGACGCCGGGCCGTAAAGACCAGCGAACGCGTCCGTCGGGTGAACGCCCTGGCAGCCGAACTTACGCGGCGACTGGACGATCAGGTTGGCACCGATGTTGAGGTTCGGCGTCGCCTGCCAGTTGCCGAACACCTTGAACGAGTGTTCACGGTGGTTCGGCAGGAAGCCGTAGGCGTTATCCGTCAGGCCCGGCTGGTCGAAGTCCTGCGACAGACCGGGGTCGGTCTGGCCGTTGTCGGACTTCAGAGCGCCTTCGTAGTTACCCTTCGACTGCGACCAGACGTAGCTGAAGCGAGCGCCCCAGACACCGTCGAACGCCTTCTCCATCGACAGCTCAACCGCCTTGTAGGTGCGGTCGGGGGTCGGATAGTTCAGCTGGTCGGCGGTCAGGGTGATCTCGCGGCTGGCCGTGATGGCACCGCCGGTGGCACGCGACAGGTCAGCGCCCGAGAGGGTGATGACCATGTCTTCGCCGGGGTTCGTCAGGACGTACTGGTGGAAGCCGTACCAGACGTTGTAGCAGATGGCCGCCGAGAGGCCGCCGCCCGCTGCTTCGCAGTACTCCAGCACGGCGGCGTCGATGGCGACGTCGTCGATGGCGGTGCCCAGCTCACGGTAGGTGCCGGTGATGCTGGCGGTCCAGCCGTCCCACATCTGACGCTCGTAGCCGAGGACGAACTCGTCCACGAACATCGGATCCAGTTCCTTGTCGACCTGGGTCGAGATCGGACGCGTGGTGCCGTCAGCGAAGTTGGCACCGTTCAGGAACGTGCCGAGGATCGGCTCGTCAGTGGTGTCGTGGATACCGTCGGCGTTCAGGTCGTTCGGACCGCCGGCCATGTTCAGGGTCCAGTTGTCCGAGATGAAGAACTCGGCACCGGCCAGACGCTGGTTGGTGTTGACGGCCACCGGCAGGAAGTAGCGGCCGTAGAAGCCGAACAGCTTCGACGTACGGTCGCCCGTGACGTCATAGGTGAAGCCGAGGCGCGGAGCCCACTGGTCCTGCAGATCAACGAAGGCGACGCCGTCGATGTTCTCGTTCTCGAAGCCCTCGTTACGGATGCCCAGGTTCAGCGTCAGCTGATCCGTGACTTCCCACGAGTCCTGCAGATAGTAGGCGTTCTGGGTCGAGGACCATGCGCCGTCGTTGTCGTAGGCGCGGATGCGAACGCGGGTCGGACGACCGGCGACGACCGTGCCGTAGCGGTACCAGATACCCCCGGTGACCGAGCCCGTGCAGGCGATGGTCGGGGTGATGCCGCCGGGGCGGCAGTAGTTGTAGCCGGAGCCCGAGTAGTCGAGCGTCTGCGAGGCTTCCAGCTTCTCCTGGTCAACACCGAGGCGGAAGTGGTGCTCACCCCACAGGCTGGCGTAGATGTCCACGTCAGCACGCAGGATCGTGCGCTCGTCCTCGTTGGACGAGGGCTGAGCCACGCCCCAGATGCCGCGACGCGGGAAGCCGGGCAGCTGATCGGTGATCAGAGCGCCGGCGTCGCCGGGCGAGAAGGCGTATTCGTTGTACTCGTTGACGCCATACGACAGCGAGGTCGTCAGCCAGTCGGTCCAGATGCCGGTGTAACGGGCAACCCAGTTGGTACCACCGAACTTGAACGTCGAGGGGGTCTTGTCGCCGACATAGTCGCCGCTGGCGTTGACGAAGATGTTGCGGGTCTGTTGTTCCTGCTCGTCGGAGAACCAGGTGAACTCCAGGCGGTGATCGTCGTTGATCAGGAAGTCGACCTTGGCACCGTAGAACGGATCGTCCGAGGTGACGATCGTGCCGTTGGCACCGGCACCGAAGTCCGGATCAGTCGTGGGCGTACCGATGTTGGTCGCTTCACGGTCGCGGTGGTTGTACAGGCCGAAGATGAACAGACGGTCGCGAATGATCGGGCCGCCGAAGTCGAAGATGTAGTCGGTCGACGAACGCTCATCGAAGCGGTTCTGGGCCAGATAGGTGTCCGGCGAGTCCGACGTCAGGCTGTCCGGCTGCCAGTAGGCGGTCAGGCCGAACTCCCACTCGTTGCCGCCCGACTTGGTCGTGCCGTTCAGCACGCCGCCGGTGCCGCGACCGAACTCGGCCGAGTAGCCGCCGGTCTTGGTTTCGAGGGTCTGGTAGAACTCGAACGGAACGATCGACGAACCGGTGAAGTCACGGAATTTCGTGATGTTCAGGCCGTTGATGAAGTAGGTGTTTTCACCGGCAGACGAACCGCCGATGGTCGGGATGTTGCCGAAAGCGCCGTCCGAGGCGGTGACGCCCGGAGCCAGCAGGGCGATCGAGTTCGCATCACGGGCGACCGGGATATTGCGCGACAGTTCTTCGACGTTGACGGTCAGACCGGTGGTCGTGGCGTCGAACTCCGAAACGGCCTGACGCACGCCGACGACGACGATTTCATCGACGTTGGAGCCGGCGTCGGACGAACCGACGGTGAAGGCGAACGAGGTCGTGCCGCCGGCACCGACCGACAGGGTCTCGACCAGCGAGTTGTAGCCCGAGGCGTTGACGGTCGCTTCGTACTCACCGGGAGGCAGGGCGACGGCGCGGAACGAGCCCGACGCGTCCGTGCTGTAGGTGCGCGAGAAGCCCTGCGACACCGACTGCAGCGTAACGCTTGCACCGGAGATCGGAGTGCCGGCCTGGTTGGCAACGGAGCCGGCGACGGCACCTTGAGCCAGGTTCTGGGCGGCGGCGACGGTCGGCGTCAGCATGACGGCGGCGGGCGCGGCGACCAGCGCAAGAAGCGCGGTGCCCCCGATCATCGTCGACTGAAGCAAACGCTGTCTGATGGTGTGGGTTTTCAACTGTGGTCCTCCTGAGACCGCCCCGAAGCTCCCGATGACGGGATCCCCTCCTGGCGCGGCAACCAACATCCGCGAGCCCCAATGCGCGCAGATTGGGTAGCAGCTTAGTCTGGCGATGCTTTCGTGGCACTATAATTACCGCCACGTAACCGCGACGACGTCTGAATGTCGCAATCTCGCCACACCACGGGGTGATGGGCTGAATTTTATAGGGAATTTCTCGATTGCAGCACCACTATTCAGCCATTGACGACGCGGTTTTCGTGTCGGGCCAGTTGCGTCCCGAACATATCGCCGAATTGCGTGATCAGGGGTTCGCCTGGCTGGTGAATCACCGCCCTGACGGCGAGGAGCCCGGGCAGCCGACTTCATCGGAGGTTGCAGCCGCGGCCAGTGCCGCCGGATTGTCTGTCGTCCATGCCCCCGTGCGGGGGCTGCCCGACGACGAGGCCGTGCGGGCGACCGCGCGGGTTCTGGCTGGACTGAAACCGGGCGAAAAGGTGCTGATGTTCTGCCGCTCGGGCATGCGCTCCAGCTCGGCCTGGGCCATGGTGCGGGCGCAGGAGGGCGTTCCCGCCGATGAACTGCGCGCCAAGGCTGCGGCGGCGGGTTATGATCTCAGCCGTCTGCCCCTCTAGCGGATGATCGACACGCGGCTGGCATACGGAACCGGCTCGGGCGTGCAGGATGCGGCGACCAGTTGCACCGCCATGAGACACAGGAACGCCGCCATGACGGGCTGGAGCCGATTTGATACAGCCAGGGCGATGGAAACGGCCACAATGCGCACTCCGAAGGGGGTTTACGAGCTCTTAACGCAAGGGTTGGGCCGCCCTGTGCCAGTCCTGGCAGCGGTCGCATGATCCCGTTCGTGCGACTGGAGGACCCTGCCTACGGGCGCTGTGACCAGGTCTCGCCGCTGATCCGGCGGGTGATCGCGCGGAACCCGGGTCCGTTCACCTACACAGGCACCGGTACCTATGTCGTCGGGCGGGCCGATCCGGGCGCGACGGTGGCGGTGATCGACCCCGGACCGCTGGACGACGGGCATCTGCAGGCTTTGCTGGCAGCGGTTTCAGGACAGCGGGTCAGCCACGTGCTGGTAACCCACACCCACCGCGACCACGCCCCCCTCGCCCACCCCTTCGCCGAAGCGGTCGGTGCCGAGGTCGTGGCCGCCGCGCCGCCCCAGCGGGCAACTCATGCTTCAGCCGGTATGGATGAGGATGACGACGAAGACTTCCGCCCCGATCGGGTGTTGGAAGACGGCGAAATCATCGACGGCGACGGCTGGACACTGGAGACGATGGCGACGCCGGGTCATGCCTCGAACCACCTGTGCTTTGCCCTCATCGAGGAGAATGCCCTGTTCAGCGGCGATCATGTGATGGGCTGGTCCACCACCATCGTCGCGCCGCCTGATGGTGACATGACCGCCTATATGGACAGTCTGGAGCGGGTGATCGCGCGCAGGTTCACCACCCTGTGGCCCACGCACGGGTCGCCGGTGACGGAACCCGGGCCGTTCCTGGACGCCTACCGCGCCCACCGGCTGGAGCGGGAGCGCCAGATCCTGGCCGCCCTGACAACCGAAGGCGTGCGCATCAGCGAAATCGTGCCGACGCTCTATGCGGCGGTGGACCCGCGGCTGTGGCCGGCGGCCAGCCTGTCAGTCCTGGCCCATCTGATCGCCCTGGTTCGGGCGGGGCGGGCGGTCACCGACGCCGAAGCGACGCTCCAGGCGGTCTATCGGACCGTCTGAACGGGTTCCACAGGCGGCCTTTACTGCGGCCCATTCAGTCGCGGTCAGGGCCGGAGCGCCCGCCCGTTCACGCGAGCGTGCCGCTGCGGCGCGACGGCGCGAGTCCGGATGGGTGGCCATGAACTCGGCGGCCTCGTCGACGCCCTCGCTGCGATCAAGACGGGCGAAGAAGGGCGCCATGCCTTTCGACGACAGTCCCAGTGCATGCAGCAGGCTCTGCCCCCGCTGATCCGCCTCGGATTCCGCTTCACGGCCGTACCGCAGGTCGGTCGCCTGACCGGCCAGGATCACCGCCTGCTGGCCCGCGCCGGAGCCGCCGCCGACCACCGCATCGAGCAGCAGGCCAATGCCCAGACTGCGCCAGACCGCCTGCATCACGTGGCGCTTCTCGATATGCGAGACCTCGTGGGCGATCACCGCGGACAGCTCATCCGGCGTCTCGGCCTCACGGATCAGGTCATCGGTGACCAGGATCGGCCCGCCAGGCAAGGCAAAGGCGTTGATCATCGGGGCGTGAACGGCACGGACGCGCACGTCAAACGGCGTGTCAGCCCTGGCGGCGATGCGGCGGCCCAGATCCTCCAGAAGATACTGGCCTTCCTGTCCCTCACAGCGCTGGAACAGCACGCCCATCTGGTTTTCGAAATTCTCGCCCATCCGCTGCTCGAACCCGACAGGTGTCGCGCGGGCCAGGGGGCCGGACAGCGCCGGAACGCCCCAGAAGACGAAGGCTGTGATGCCCAGACCCATGGCCGCCAGGCTGAGGACAAGCGCCGTCTCGCGCCGCCCGCCGCGCCGGGCGATGGCCTTGCCGTGTGGCCCGCTGAGCGTCTTCCAGTCGGCCAGCGGCATGACGAGCCGCGCGTCCCTCGATCCTCTGTGCGACAGCCGCGCCTCGCCGCCGTGTTGATCGACCTTCACGCCTTTCAGCGCCCACGCATGCTCCGCCCCGTCGGCACGGATGATCAGGACCCCGTCGACGATCTCGACCTCGGCCGGATGGGCCCTGGCGCTGCGGCCGTCGAGGAAGCGCGTGTTCATCGGTCAGATCAACGAGAAGCCGAAGGCGTCGGCCAGCCCCTCGCCCGTCTTCGGCCCTGTGCCCGTCTGGCCTGTGGCGTCGATCTGGGCCGTGCCGGTGGACTTCAGCCGCTGGATCAGCCAACGCGCCGTCCGTGCCTGCACCCAGGGCGTCAGGAAGCCAAGGGTGAACAGCATCACCGCCAGGTTCGACACCGTCATCCACCACAGGGGGATGGCCTTGACGTCCAGGGTGAACGACGCGCCGTCGATCGACACGCCGGCGGCGATCGAGCGCATCATGGCCGCCTGATAGGGTGCCCAGACCAGCATCACGAGGGGAGCCAGGATCAGGGCGATCAGATAGCTGATCATCATCACAGCCACCTCGGGCACGGGAGGGACCGGCGCGGGCGGCGGCGGGACCGGCACGGTCTCGACCATGCTCATCATCGGGGCGTTCATCGCCGCGATCATGGCCACCACCGTGAACAGCAGGAGATAGGGCAACAGGGTCAGCAGCCAGCCCAGGGCGAACGGGCCATAGACCCCGACCTTCTGCGCCTTGCCCATGGAGAAGCGGACCCGGCGGTCGCCGAAGCGCAGCTCACCCCACAGTCGTTCGGCCAGGCTGCGTTCCGCCGTCGGCCAGTACCACCCCAGGGTGATGCCGCTCAGAAGAACCGCGCCGATGTAGTAGAAGCCGTAGCCCATGGCCGAACCCTGCAGCCGGAAGCGAATGCCACGCCAGGTCGTGCGGCTGGCAAGGTAGCGGAAGGCCGTGAAGACCCCGAAGCCCCACAGCCAGAAGATGAAGAGGTAGAGCGGTAGAACGACCGCAAGGGCGTATCCCGGCCCAAGAAACTGTGCGCCGAACACCACCAGCAGGAACGGCAGGCCCAGCACCAGCAAGGCCAACAGGAAGCCGATGAAAAGCTCCATGCCCCGGCCGGTGTATTCGAAGGCGTCGCCGTTCAGGCGGATGCCCTGCCACACGCGGCGGCGGACCTCGGTCTTTCCCCAGAAGCGATAGAGCGTCAGGGTGATGATGTTCAGCAGGCCGTTCTTGAGGCTGAGGCCCAGGAAGGATGACGGCTTGAGGGTGCTCTCGAACACCAGCGCCTCGCCCGTCGTCTCCGAATGCTCGGACACAGGCGATGGAGCGACGTCCGGCGCAGGCTTGTGGTCGTCGTCGGCGGGCGGACCGCCAAGAGTTTCGTCAGTCATGGCATCCCCCGTTCCCCTATCGGTAACCCGGCGGGGGCGGGCGGCGCAACGTCAGGATGCGCTTTTCAGCGCCGAGACGATGGCTCCGGCCAGCCGGCAGGCTTCGTCGCCCTGAGCCACACCCTCGCGCGCGGTGACGCGCACATCAGTCTGGCGGGGGCGGATGCGGATCACCGCATCGTGGCCAAAACCGAACCACGTCCCTTCGTGCACGCCCTCGGCGCGGAACGCCGCCGTGCCGATGACGCGGAAGCCCGCGGCCTTGAGCGCCGCAGCCGCCGTCTCTGGCGCCACCTGGGTCGGGACCATCACCGCCGCGGCGCAGGCCCCCGGACGGCCCGGGGCGATGGATTTGTCCTCGGCGCGGCGCGCTTCCATCTGGCGGGAATAGCCGGGAGGTTCAGCCAGGTCGGACGCGACATCTGTGGGCGCGTCGTCGGCAAACCGGGCCTGCTGAACCAGGAAGACGCCGAGAGTCGACCCGGCAATCAACACAGCGGCGACGGCGTAGAGCCCGCGCGCTTTTGCGTCCTGCAGGGCCAGAACAACCGCCAGGGCCGCCGCCGCCACGCCGGCCAGGGCCAGATAGCGCCCCACGGTCAGCGTCAGCACATCGAAGGCGAAGGTCTTGCTCCACAGGCCGAACTGGCCGCCGGCCATGGCGACAAACACCAGGATCGGTGCCGCCGCCGCCACAGCGGTCAGGATGCGGATCCCGCCGCTACTCTTGCCCTTACTGCCGGCCATGACCGTCCCCTAGTTCGCGCCGGGAAGACGGTAGTCCTTCAGACGCTCGCGCACGAGCTTCTTGTCGATCTTGCCCGTGGCACCCAACGGGATGTCGTCCACGAAGACCACGTCATCGGGCATCCACCATTTCGCGATCTTGCCGACCAGGAAGTCCAGGTGCTCCTGCTTGTTCTCGGTCTCGCCGGGCTTCAGCTTGATGACCAGCACCGGGCGTTCGTCCCACTTGGGATGGGCCGCGCCGATAACGGCGGCCAGCTCGACTTTCGGATGGCCGACGGCGATGTTCTCGATCTCGATGGAGCTGATCCACTCGCCGCCGGACTTGATCACGTCCTTGGCGCGGTCGGTGATCTGCATGAAGCCCTGCTCGTCGATGGTCGAGACGTCGCCTGTATCGAAGAAGCCTTCGTGGTCCAGGATGTCGCCGCCCTCGCCCTTGAAATAGGCACCGGAGATGGTCGGCCCCTTGATCATCAGGCGACCGTAGGTGTGCCCGTCGTGCGGCATCTCCTGTCCGGCGTAGTTCTTCAGCTTCAGCTCGACGCCCAGCGGCGGCACGCCCTGCTTCACGCGCCACTTCATCTGCTCGTCGTAGGGAAGCGCCAGCAGTTCCGGCGGCAGGTTGGACAGGGTGCCGATGGGCGACGTTTCCGTCATGCCCCAGCCCTGAAGCACTTCGATGTCGAACTCTTCCTGGAAGGCGCGGATCAGACTTTCCGGCACGGCCGAGCCACCGATCAGGACCTTCTTCACGGTCGGAATGCGTAGGTTGTTTTCGCGCAGGTGGGTCAGAAGCCCCTGCCAAACCGTCGGTACGGCGGCCGAGAAGGTCACGCCCTCGCTCTCGATCAGCTCATAGATCGCCGCACCGTCCATGCGTGCGCCCGGCATGACCAGCTTGGCACCCGCCGCCGGTCCGGCAAAGGCGATGCCCCATGCGTTGGCGTGGAACATCGGCACCACCGGCAGGATCACCTCCTTCGGCGAGGGGCCCAGCACCGTCGCCTGCATGCCCAGCAGCGTATGGATGAAGTTCGACCGGTGCGAATACAGGACGCCCTTCGGGTTGCCGGTGGTCCCGGAGGTGTAGCAAAGCCCGCAGGCGGTCTGTTCATCGAACCCGCCCCAGGCCACGTCTTCGGACGCCTCGGCCAGCAGATGCTCATAGCATTCGGCGCGCGGCAGCTTGGTCGCCGGCATGGTGAACTCGTCCGTCATCACCACGACCCGTTCGACAGACGGACAGTGCGGCAGCACGGCCTCGAGCAGGGGCACGAACGTCAGGTCGACGAAGATGATCCGGTCTTCGGCGTGATTGATGATGTAGATCAGCTGTTCCGGGAACAGGCGCGGGTTCAGGGTGTGGCACACCGCCCCGATGCCCATGATGCCGTACCAGGCCTCGATGTGGCGGCCGGTGTTCCAGGCCAGGGTGGCGACGCGGTCGCCGACCTTGACGCCCCAGGCCTTCAGCACGCTCGAGACACGCTTTGCCCGCCCATGGATCTCCCCATAGGTCGTGCGCACGATCGGCCCCTCGACCGAGCGTGTCACCACTTCGCGGTGGCTGTGCCAGTTCTTCGAGTGGTCCAGGATCTTGTCGACCGTCAACGGCCAGTCCTGCATCAATCCCAGCATCACAATCCCTCAATCTGCACCGGCTTTTGCGGGGCTTGGAGCCACGCTATCGAGCTGATCGGCGATAATCAACGTGACGCTGGGTAACCTGCGACACCGCCGCATGGCCTTCCGGGTCCGATGCGACTAATCAGGCGCGGTTCGTCTTCGGAGGCCTCATGTCCATTCTCGTCGCCATCACCGGCGGTTCAGGCTCGGGCAAGAGCACCCTGGCCGAAGCGGTCGTGTCGGCCCTGCCGCCCGGAACTGCCGTGCTGCTGCGCGAGGATTCCTATTACCGGGATGCGGCCAGCCTGCCCGATTTCGACGCAGCGACCTTTGATTTCGATGATGTGGCGGCGCGCGACCACGACCTGATGATCCGCGACCTGACGGCGCTCAAGGCCGGTCAGGACATCACCGCGCCCCTCTATTCCTTCATCCACCACGGGCGCGAACCGGGCGGCGAGCCGGTCCGGGCCGCCGAGGTGGTGGTGGTCGAGGGCACGCATGTGCTGTGCACCCCGGCGCTTGTCGAGCTGTTCGACATCCGCGTTTTCGTCGACACCCCCGCCGACATTCGCTTCATCCGTCGTCTGTTGCGCGATCAGGCCGAACGGGGCCGCACGCCCGACTCCGTCATCGGCCAGTATCTCGCCACCGTGCGGCCGGGCCATGAGCGGCTGACGGAGCCGTCCCGCACCCAGGCCGACTTCATCGTCGCCGACGCCACCGCCGCCGTCCGGCTGGAAGACCCCCAGGCCGTGGTCCGCCTAGCCGCGCCGCTGCTGGCCCACCCGTTGCTGGCGCGGTTTCGCGGCTGATCGGCATTCGCGGAACAACGGTCCGGGGCTTGCGCCTGACGATTGAACGCGCAAGCATCAGGGTTATCACCCCATGATGAATTTGCCTGAACCTATGACTGCATCCGGCGCCAGCGCCGCTCCTGACCCCCGTCGCACAGCCATCCTGAAGCACGCCCGACGTCACTTCACGACCCTGGGGTTCGCCGCCACCAAGATGGAGCCGATCGCCCGCGAGGCCTCGGTCTCAACGGCTACCCTCTACGGCTATTTCGACTCCAAGGACCTGTTGTTCAGGGCGGTGATCGAGGACGCATCGGACGACTTCGCCCGCGAGATGGCGGGGGTCCAGACGGTGTCCGGACCCGCGCGTCAGCAGCTGACCACCTTCATCACCGCCTACGCCGGCTTCATGAGCGACCCGTTCGTGCGCTCGGTCTTCCGCCTGGTGATGGCCGAGCGCCCGCGTTTCGGCGAGGTGGCGATGCGGTTTTTCGAACGCGGCCGCACCTATTTTGGCGCAGCCCTGATCGACTCGATCGTGGAACTGACCCGGCGCGGCGAACTCGTTTGCGACAAGCCGTCCTGGGCCGCGGGCCAGTTGATGGGCCTGATCGAACACCCGGTGTTCTTCGTGCCGCTCGTCACGGGCGACGAGGTCAATACACGTCGCTCCATCGAGATAATCGCTGACGACGCGGTCGAGACCTTCCTCGCCCGCTATGGATCCCGTCAGGGATAAAGCCTGCCGCGGCTCCAGCCGTCGCCGTCACGCATATACTGCATCCGGTCGTGCAGCCGGAACGGCCTGTCGCGCCAGAATTCGATGCTCTCCGGGATGACCCGCCAGCCGCTCCAGTGTGCGGGGCGCGGCACGTCCTGCCCGTCAAACCGCGCCGTCTCTCGCGCCACGGCGGCCTCCAGCTCGGCCCGGTCCCCCAGCGGCCGCGACTGTTCCGAGGCCCAGGCCCCGATGCGGCTCTCGCGCGCCCGCTCGGCGAAATAGGCGTCGGCCTCGGCCTTCGACACCGGCTCCACCCGCCCCCGCACCCGCACCTGCCGCCGCAGCGACTTCCAGTGGAACAGCAGCGCTGCCCCCGGATGCGCCGCCAGCTGCTCGCCCTTGGCGCTCTCGCGGTTGGAATAGAAGGTGAAGCCACCTTCATCGACGTCCTTCAGCAGAACCATCCGGCAGTCCGGCAGTCCGGCGGCGTCCAAGGTCGCCAGAGCCATCGCATTGGCGTCGTTCGGCTCGTGCCTCAGCGCCTCGGCCAGCCAGTCGGTGAACAGCCCGACGGGATCGTCCCGTTCGAACGCCGCCTCATCGCCATTGGCCGCAAGCGCGGCGGCATAGTCGCGGGCGTACTCTTCACGGGTGGGGCTGGACGGGATCACGGGCGCGGTCATGAGCCCGCTATACGCCCCACCCCGCCTGCCGGAAAGATCACCCGCCCGAGCGCTCGCGCAGTTCCTGTTCCTTGGCGGCCAGTTCCGGGGTGATGTTGTCGAAGTCCTCGAACGTGACGAACGGCCGGATCTCGACCTCGCCGTGCAGGTTGTCGGTGTTGGGGATGCGGCGCGCCCAATCAACGGCTGTTTGCATGTCCTTGACCTCCCAGACCCAGTAGCCGGCGATCAGCTCCTTGGTCTCGGCGAATGGCCCGTCATAGACGGTCGGCTCCGTGTTCGGTGAGAACACCACGCGCTTGCCCTTCGACGAAGGCTGCAGGCCGTCGCCGCCCAGCATCATGCCGGCATTCACCAGTTCCTCGTTGAAGGCCATCATCTCGGTCATCAGGGCCGCCGAGGGCTGCACGCCCTGCTCGATGGCTTCGGTGCCCTTCATCATCACCATGACCCGCATGTCGTCTCTCCCTCGGCTGGCCGGTCCCGGTCTGTCCGGGTGCGTCGGCTCTCTGATGACACGTCGAACGACAACGCGCGATTCCGACAGGGGCACCGAAATTTCGCCGGGAATGGTCACGGTTAACCCCGCCTTGACCATGCCGCCCCAAGGGTCTGCGGATGCGCGCCGACACGCCAACCCTGAGCGAAGCCCGGACCCTGCTGGGCCTTGACGGTCCGACCGGGCCGGAAGCTGCGGCCGCAGCCTTCCGCGCGGCGGTCAAGGCGGCGCGCCCGGACCAGCCCGGCGGCGACGCCGAGCGGTTCCGCCTGATCATCGCCGCGTGGCGCGTGCTCCAGGCCGGGGGTCTGCACCCCGCCCTGCCCGCGCCAAAGCGCCGCCCCGCTCCCGCACCTGTCGTCAGCCTGACCCCACTGGAAGCGGTCGCCGGCGCGACGAAGACGGTCATATACCGCCGCCGCAAGCTCCTGGTCGGGATCCCCGCCGGCCTGCGATCGGGCGAGCATCTGCGCCTCCAGGGTGCCGGACGCGAGGGTGAGGACATCTATCTGCCGGTTCTGATCCGGGCCTCGGGCGGGCTTTCGGTGCTGGGCGCCGACCTGTTCATGACCGCCGCCGTTTCCGAGCGCGTGCTACAGGACGGCGGCCGGGTCGAGATCGACACCCACGCCGGAACCCGCACCGCCTGGGTCGTCGCCGGGCTGCAGTCACCCGTCCGACTTTGCCTCAAGGGACTGGGCCTGCCCGCGCGTGGCACCCGCCCGGCGGGCCGGCTGTTCGTCACCCTGACGCCCGCCGCCGACGCCCCTTCCGCCGCCGAGGACCTGCTGGCGCGCTTCACCCGGGTCTGGACGCCGGAGCGTCTGGCCGCGTAAGCCTGACGGGCCATGTCGCACAACACCTTCGGCCATCTGTTTCGCGTGACCACCTGGGGCGAAAGCCACGGGCCGGCGATCGGCTGCGTCATCGACGGCTGCCCGCCGCTGATCCCCCTCACCGAGGCCGACCTCCAGCCGTGGCTGGACCGAAGGAAGCCCGGCGGCAGCCGCTTCGTCACCCAGCGGAACGAGAGCGACACCGCCCGCATCCTGTCCGGCGTCTTCGATGACGGCGCCGGCCCGGTCACGACCGGCACGCCCATCGCCATCGAGATCCAGAACGAGGACGCCCGGTCGAAAGACTACGGCGAGATCGCCCGCGCCTACCGCCCCGGCCACGCCGACATGACTTACCAGGCCAAATACGGCGTCCGCGACCATCGCGGCGGCGGCCGGTCGTCGGCGCGAGAAACCGCCATGCGCGTCGCCGCCGGGGCCGTGGCGCGCAAGGTCCTGGGCGAAGGCGTCCGCATCCGCGCCGGCGTCGTCCAACTGGGCCCGCACCGCATCCCGCCGGACGCCTTGGACTTCGACGCCGTCTATAACAACGCCCTGTTCGCGGCCTCGGCCGACGTCGTCCCCGCCTGGGAGGCCTACCTCGACGGCATCCGGAAAGCCGGGTCCTCCATCGGCGCCGTCGTGGCGCTCGAGGTCACGGGCGTCCCCGCCGGCTGGGGCGCGCCCGTCTATGGCAAGCTCGACGCCGAACTGGCCGCCGCGATGATGTCGATCAATGCCGTCAAGGGCGTCGAGATCGGCGCGGGCTTCGCGTCTGCCGAACTGTCGGGCGAGGACAACGCCGACCAGATGCGCATCGGCCCCGACGGCCAGATCGTCTTCGGCTCAAACCACGCCGGCGGCGTGCTGGGCGGCATCTCGACGGGCCAGCCCCTGACCGCCCGCATCGCCTTCAAGCCCACCTCCTCCATCCTGACCCCGCAACCGACCGTCACCCGCGACGGCGTGGAGACCGACATCCGCACCAAAGGCCGTCACGACCCCTGCGTGGCGCTTCGCGGCGTGCCGGTGGTGGAGGCCATGGCGGCGTGTGTGCTGGCCGATGCGATGCTGAGGCACCGGGCGCAGGTGGGTTGAGGTGGCCCGAGAACGGCGTCGTCTCCCGATACGCGCCTGGCCGCTCTGGTTAGCTGATGAGTTTGAAGGTCGCAGCGTCCTGATCATCATTTTCATGGCGGCGATTGTCGTAGGGGTGCTCGCCGTCTTGATGCCAATCGTTGCTTCAAAACGGCCCCTTCCGGTGGCGCGAGTTGAGGGTCGGATCGTCGGCATGGGCTTTATCGATATCCAGGGTCGGGGATCCGTGCCGGAGGCCAACGTGGAAGTTGAAGGCCACTCCGTCCGCATCGAAATGCCGCCACGGCTCGACTGCCGCACTGGCGACAGAGTTGCGTTGGACCGCACCAGCACGCGCAGGGGATATTTCGTTTCCTTGGCGCTCACCCCTCGACCTTGTTCTCGACCCTAGCCCCTTTCCGCCACTGATACTGTTCCTATATAGAACGCCAGCGAGGTTTCTAACCCTCGGATTCCCGGGAGCATCCCCATGATCGACGTTCGCCCCTTCTCCTCCCTCGGCGGCGCGGACCACGGCTGGCTGAAGGCCAAACACCACTTCTCGTTCGCCAACTACTATGACCCCGCCCGCATGAGCTGGGGCCGCCTGCGCGTCTGGAACGACGACGAGATCGCGGCCAAGTCGGGCTTCCCGCCCCACCCACACTCGGACATGGAGATCATCACCTATGTCCGCACCGGCGCCATCACCCATGAGGATTCCATGGGCAACAAGGGCCGCACCGCAGCCGGCGACGTCCAGGTGATGAGCGCGGGCACCGGCGTTCGTCACGCCGAGTACAATCTCGAAGACGAGACCACGACCCTGTTCCAGATCTGGATCGAGGCCGACAAGCGCGGTGCCTCGCCGTCCTGGGGCGCGCAAGTCTTCCCGAAGAGCGACCGCACCGGAAAGTTCTCGGTCCTGGCGTCGGGCAACCCCGATGACGGCGCCCTGACCATCAACGCCGACGCCAAGGTTCTGGGGGCCACGCTCAACGCGGGCGAAAGCCTGACCTACAGCCTCGGTGCCGGCCGCCACGCCTATCTGGTGCCCGCTGTGGGCGCGGTCGAGGTCAATGGCGTGGCCCTGAACGCCCGCGACGGCGCCGCCATCAAGGATGAGGCCGAGATCACGGTGACGGCCAAGGCCGACGCCGAACTGGTGATGGTCGATAGCTTGTAGGCCTTGACCATCGGACAAAGAAAAAGCCCCGCCGGATCGCTCCGGCGGGGCCTATCTTTTCAGCCGAAGACTGTCGCTTAGGCGATGATCTTGGCGACGACGCCGGCGCCGACGGTGCGGCCGCCTTCACGGATGGCGAAGCGGAGCTTCTCTTCCATGGCGATCGGGGTGATCAGCTCGACGTTCAGCTCGGC
>JBKBJW010000016.1:0-10108 GCA_046294385.1 Brevundimonas sp.
CGGAAAAAGTCGTGCGCCTGCAGGCCGCTTACGGCCCCGACATCCGCCTCGCCGCCGCCTATGGCGACACCTCCGGCGACACCGAGATGCTGGCGATAGCAGACGAGCCAGGCTTCCGGGTGTTCAAACAGCGCCCCTAAATTCTACCGCTCATCCCCGCGAAAGCGGGGACCCAGTGCTTCGGCCGATGAAGCGCGCCTGTTTCGCCGTGACCGATGTCCTGAAGCACCGGCGTCTCGCTGGACAGAACTGGGTCCCCGCATTCGCGGGGATGAGCGGAAAAAATAGTGCACGCCGGCCGGCCAGCCCTAGCGGCCGTCGGCATCCACGTCGAACACCATGGGCTTGCCGCGTGACGTCGGGTTCCAGCCGGCTTCGGTCACGGCCGTGACAGCGTTGCGCACAGCATCGACGTTGATGCGCTGCTTCTCCAGGTCCGGCCGTCCGTTCGGGCGCATCGGCATGGGAAACTGCACGATCGCCTCACGCTGGAATCCTTCCAGCTTCAGGGTGATGGCGATCCCCTCCCAGCTGCCGTCAGCCTTCGGCTGGGGTTGGCGGCGGATCTCCCACGAATAGGTCTCGCCATCGACCTCGACGGTCCCGCTGGTGTCACGTGTGAACTGCATCCGGGGCTGATAGCACAAAAGAAAAAGGCGCGCCGGTCGGGCGCGCCTGTTCCAAGAGCCTTTGTGACCCGATCAAACCGTCTTCACGCCGTCTTCCTCGGCCTGCTCGCGCTTGTCGTAGACGTGGTCGACGATGCCCCAGGCCTTGGCTTCCTCGGCGGACATGAAGTGGTCACGGTCCAGAGTCTTCTCGACCTCTTCATAGGTCCGGCCCGTGTGCTGGACATAGATCTCGTTCAGCCGGCGCTTGGTGTAGCGAATATCTTCCGCGTGGCGCTCGATGTCCGAGGCCTGGCCGCGGAAGCCGCCCGAGGGCTGGTGCACCATGACACGGGCATTCGGCAGGGCGACCCGCTGGCCAGCGGCACCGGCCGTCAGGATCAGCGACCCGGCGGACGCAGCCATGCCCATGACCACGGTCGAGACCGGCGACTTGATGTATTGCATGGTGTCGTAGATCGCGAGCGCCGAGGTCACCTGACCGCCGGGGCTGTTGATGTACATGCTGATTTCCTTCTTCGGGTTTTCCGATTCCAGGAACAGCAGCTGCGCACAGATCAGCGACGCCATGCCGTCCTCGAACGGTCCGGTCAGGAAGATGATCCGCTCGCGCAGCAGCCGCGAGAAGATGTCAAAGGCCCGCTCGCCCCGGCTGGACTGCTCCACCACCATGGGGACGAGGTTCATGTTCATCAGTTCGATGGGATCGCGCATATGGCCTTCTCGGATGCTTCTTGGGCGCGACTCACCGGTCGCACGCCTGTTGGACAGGATATCGCGTTGCGGAACCGTTGACGCAAGGCGGTCGCCGCAAAAGCAAATCCCCGCTCCGGCGTCCGGAACGGGGATTGCTGTGGTTCAATGCCGGTCGGAGGACGATCAGATGTCGTCTTCTTCCTTCAGCAGGTCTTCCTTGCTGATCGGCTCGTCGGTCACCTTGGCAGTCGAGAAGATCAGGTCGCAGACCTTCTCCTCATAGATCGGGGCGCGCAGCTGGGCGGCAGCGTTCGGGTTCTGGCGGTAGAAGTCCAGCACCTGCTTTTCCTGACCCGGATAGTTGCGGGCCTCGGCCATCACGGCGTTGTTCAGTTCCTGATCCGTCACGCCGACGTTGTTGGCGCGGCCGATCTCGGCCAGGACCAGACCCAGACGCACACGGCGCTCGGCGATCTTGCGGTACTCGTCCTTCAGGGCCTTGTCGGACTTCTTGGCGTCTTCCGGCGGAAGGTTGCCGGCCGCCTTGTCCTGCTCGACCTGGGCCCAGATGCCCTCGAACTCTGCGTCCACCATCTTGGGCGGCAGCGGGAAATCGTGTTTGGCGTCCAGCTGGTCCAGCAGGGCGCGCTTCAGCTTGAAACGGGCTGCGCCGGCGTATTGCTGGTTCAGGTTGGTGCGCAGCAGATCCTTCAGCTTGTCCAGGGACTCGATGCCGATGCGCTTGGCGAAGTCGTCGTCGATCTTGGCCGGGGCCTCGGCCTTGATGGCCTTGACGGTGACGTCGAAGGTCACGGCTTTCCCGGCCAGATGCGCGGCCTGATAGTTTTCGGGGAAGGTGACGTTGAGCACCTTCTCATCGCCGACCTTGGCACCCTTCAGCTGCTCTTCGAAGCCGGGGATGAAGCGGTTCGAACCGATCACCAGGTCGGCGTCGGTGGCGGCACCGCCTTCGAAGGGCTCGCCGTCCAGCTTGCCCAGGAAGTCGATGGTCAGCTGGTCGCCTTCAGCGGCCTTCACTGCTTTACCGGTCTTGTCCTCATAGGACTTGGCCTGACCGGCCAGTTCCTTCAGCGCCTCGTCCAGATCGGCGTCCGAGGCCTCATACGTCGGGCGCTTCAGCTTCAGCGTCTTGGGATCGACCGGCGTGAAGTCAGGCATGACTTCCAGCGCCATTTCGTAGGCCAGGTCTTCCTTGCCGGCGATGACCTTGTCCATGTCGGACGTCAGCTTCATCTCGGCCGGGGCGGCGGGACGCAGCTTGGCGTCGTCCAGGGCCTTCTGGCTCGAGTCATTCAGTGCGGTGTTGATGATCTCGCCCATGAAGTCGCGGCCGAAGGTCTTCTTGACGTGGGCGGCGGGCACCTTGCCGGGACGGAAGCCCTTGAGCTTCATCTGCGGCGCGACTTCCTTCAGCTTCGCGTCGAGCTTTTCGTTCAGTTCGGCGACGGGGATGGTCACCGCCAGGACGCGGCTGAGACCTTCGTTGGACTTTTCGACGACTTGCATTGCAGGAAATCTGACGCTCTGGGGCGAACCGGGGGACGGCATCGCGGGGATTGGAAAAGCAAAGAGGCCGCCCCATTGCGGAGGCGGCTCCTCGAAGCCCGCCCTTATGTCGAGAAGGCCGCAAAAGGTCAACGGAAGGGACGCTTTCAGGATGCGTCTGTGGCGTCTATGTCGGGCGGATGAGCGCACCCGCCCCCGCCATCGGCGTCTTCATCACCCCGGTTACGCCCTTGCAGCAGAACTGCACCACGGTCTGGTGCACCCAGACGAAGAAGGCCGCTGTCATTGATCCGGGCGGCTCAGTCGACGGCATTCTGGCCGAAATCGCCCGACGCGGCCTGATGCTGGACGCCATCTGGATCACCCACGGCCACCTCGACCACGCCGGTGCCGCCGCCGAGATGAAGGAAAAGTCCGGTGCCCAGATCATCGGCCCGCATGCCGACGACCAGTTCTGGATCGACCTGATTCCCGAACAGGGCCGCAAGTACGGCCTGCCCGAGGCCCGCACCTTCGTCACCGACCGCTTCCTGAACCATGGCGACTTGCTGAGGCTGGGCGAAACAGAGTGGGAGGTCGTCCACTGCCCCGGCCACACGCCCGGCCACGTGATCTTCTTCAATCGCGCCGCCCGCTTCGCCCAGGTCGGTGATGTGCTGTTCCAGGGATCAATCGGTCGCACCGACTTCCCGCGCAGCGACCACGCTGCCCTGCTCAATGCCATCACCACACGCCTCTGGCCGCTGGGCGACGACGTCACCTTCGTGCCGGGCCACGGGCCGCACTCCACCTTCGGTCAGGAGCGGCGCACCAACCCCTTCGTGTCGGACGCCGCCATGACACGCGCGCCGATCCCGCGCCCGGCGACCGGGCCTTCCTGACGCCCACCTGCGGTTTCACGACGCAGCACTGAACGTCCCGGCACCCCGCGCATTCCCTTCATTCAAGGGAGTTTCGCCATGACCTACATCGAGCCCACGCCTCCCGGCACGCCGGAGCCGGACATCCAGCCGCCTTCCACGCCCGGCCCCGACCTCGACCCCTCGGACACGCCGGAGGAGATGCCGCCGCTTGAGCCCGACGGTGGTGATCCGGGCGATTCCCGCCCCTACGGCGAAGGCTGAGTCGTCGATGAGTCAACGCACTGCAGCCTCGCAGAACTGCACAGGTTCCCGGAACCGGACGCCTTCAACGGGGTTCAGCTTGGCAACCACATTCACTCAACGGAAAGGGCAATCGAATGGCTAACGTCCAGCCCCCCAAAGCCTCCGGCGTCTCCAAGCGGGGGTTCGCCTCGATGGACCCGGAACGTCAGCGCGAGATCGCCCGCAAGGGCGGTGCCAGCGTGCCCAGCGAAAAGCGCAGCTTCTCCCAGGACCGCAGCCTGGCCGCCCAGGCCGGCCGCAAGGGCGGCGAAGCCTCTCACGGTTCACGCCGGCCTGATGATACGTCGACAGCTGACTAGGGCTGAAGATTCCGGCGGCGCGCCCTACGCGCGCGGCGTACGTCGCGGACCAGCGTCCACGCCATGACCATAAACGCGGCCAGAATGCCCATCTGGATCACAAGTATCACCCTGCTCGGCGTCTCGGCCTCCAGGACGTTGGGTATCATGTCGTAAATCAGCGCCGCGGCTGACGAGATAGTGATGACGGTGACAGCTACCGTAATCCGACGACCCCGGCGCTCATCCCGGTCCCGCTGCCGGCGCTCGACGGCGGCCCGTAGCAAGCTCAGGGACTGGCCGAGGTCAGCGATCAGACGTTCAGTTCCCCAGACCGACAGACTCGTGTCCCAAACCCGCTGCTCGACGGCAGGAAGGCAGAACCGTTGCTCCGAGAGCAGGCTGGTCAGCAGGTTCATCTCCTCCTGAAACAGGTCCAGCACCTCGATCAGACGTCTCAGATCCTGACTGGCCTCTGCCCCCTTGCTGACCAGCGCCGCCGTCTCTGACAGAACCGCGCGGTTCAGGTCGAACAGGGCCGCATTGAACGCCTGTGACAGGTGAAGAACGAACTCGGTCGGCGCCGCTTCGTCCATGCCAGCCAACGACCGCCGGGCTTCGATCACAGCGAATGAGCAGCCCCAGCCGATCATCAGGGCCACGTCCATGTCGCGGGTCGGCAAGCTCACCAGTCCTCCGGCGCGCAACCGGATGATCGCGTCGATCGGGTGCCCTCGCAGGGGATACTCTCCCGTCTCTCGCAGGGTCGAACGCCATGCATCGTCCAGCAGCGGCCGGTCCCCGGCCTCCAGCACCGTCAGGGCATGCATCCAGTAGACTACCGGTGCGTCGGCAGCACCGGCGGCTTCGCCGACACCGGCCGCAAAGGGTGGCCTGTGAAACAGCCCATCGGCCTCGAACACTGCCTCGAGACGCTCGATCATGCGACCGCAGTAGCCGGCCAGCCACTCGGTGCAGACGGTCGTCAGGTCGTTGAGACGCGCGGCATAGGCCAAGGGATTCGCGACATCTGGCCTGCCGACGAAATCGCCCCGGATCTCGGCGATTGCGATACCGAAATCCTGCATCGTGAACCGCAATCTGAGCGGCCCCAATGCCAGGGCGGCGCGCTCGTCGGCTGTGATGTCGTTCAGCGGTGCCTGTTCGCGCCAGTCCGACGACAGGAAGAATGCAGGCCGTTTGGACGGTGCACGCCCCAGATTGTGCCCGATCGTGGTCGGCCCCGAGGCCAGTGGCTCCGGCCCGAACCAGGCAAAAGCCGGAAGGGCGGCATTCAGCGCCGCCTCAATCTCGCTGATGCGGGCTTCCAGAGCCTCAGGATCGTCCAGCGCGCCCAAATAGGCACCGAGGTCGAGCCGAAAGCCCAGCCGGATGGGCGCATAAAGGCGCACCTCAAGCGGTGCGCCGCCGTCCCAGATTTCCGTCTCACCTCCGGCCATTTGAAAGAGTTAGCCCGAGCCTGCGACCGAGGAAACCTGTTCGGTCAGCCGCCGCGGCCTCCGTGCTTGGCATACTCCAGCCGCGCGATGGTGCGGTTGTGAACTTCGTCCGGGCCGTCCGCGATGCGCAGGGTCCGGACCGTGGCGTACATCTCGGCCAGGGGCGTATCGGCTGACACACCCGCACCGCCGAACGCCTGGATGGCGTCATCGATGATCTTCAGCGCCATGCGTGGCGCGGCGACCTTGATCTGGGCGATCTCGGACTTGGCGTTCTTGGCCCCCGCATGGTCGATCATCCAGGCGGCCTTGAGCACCATAAGGCGGCACATCTCGATCTCGGTGCGCGCGTCGCCGATGCGTTGCTCCCACACCGAGTGCTCGGCCAAGGTCTTGCGGAAGGCCGTGCGGCTCAGCAGACGCTTGCACATCAGCTCCAGGGCCGCCTCGGCGCAGCCGATCACGCGCATGCAGTGGTGAATGCGGCCCGGCCCCAGACGACCTTGCGCGATCTCGAAGCCCCGGCCCTCGCCGGCGATCAGGTTCTCGACCGGCACGCGCACGTTATCCAGAACGACTTCCGCGTGGCCGATGGGCCGCTCGTCATAGCCGAACACCGACAGCATCCGCTCCACACGGAACCCGGGCGTGTTCACCGGCACCAGGATCTGGCTTTGCTGCGCATGTGTCGCCGCGCCCGTGTCGGTCTTGCCCATGACGATCGTGATGGCGACGTTCGGGTGGGCCATGTTGGTCGACCACCATTTGCGCCCGTTGATCACATAATGGTCGCCGTCCCGCACGATGCTGGTCTCGATGTTGGTCGCATCTGATGACGCCACGCCCGGCTCGGTCATCAGGAAGGCCGAGCGGATCTCGCCCGCCATCAGAGGCTTCAGCCAGCGGTCCTGCTGGGCCGCGTTCCCGTACATATGGAGCACTTCCATATTGCCGGTGTCAGGTGCGTTGCAGTTGAACACCTCCGGCGTCCACAGGCCGGCCTTGCCCATCGCCTCGGCCAGGGGCGCGTATTCCAGATTGGTCAGCCCAGCGCCGTGATCACCAGGCAGGAACATGTTCCACAGCCCCGCCTCGCGCGCCTCGGCCTTCATCGCCTCCATCACCGGTGGCTGGACGTCCGGGTTCGCGTGAACCTGAGCGCGGTACTCCGCCGTGCGCGGCAGCACCTTGTCGTCGAGGAAGCGCTCAACGCGCTCCCGCCAGTGCTGGGCGTGGTCGCTGGGGCGGAAATCCATGGTCGTGCTCCGATATGAAAACGGCGCGGGTCTTGTCAGACTCCGCGCCGTCGAAAGCCTTGCTTCAGATCAAATCAGCCCTTCAGCAGCGGGGCCAGCTTCTGCGCGATCATCATGTCGCCCGCGATCTTCAGCTTGCCCTGCATGAAGGCCATCATCGGGTCCAACTGACCCTGCGACAGGGCGATGAAGTCATCCCAGGTGATCGACACGGTCGCGTCGGCGGGCTTGTCCTCATTGGTCACGCTGTTCGGCGACGACGCACCGTCGATGAAGATCTTGCCGACATCGCCCAGATCGATCTTCACGGTCTTGCCAAGGCCGGAGTTGTCGCCCAGGGCGCCGCGGATTTTGTCGGTGACGGAAGCCAGATCGGCCATGGGGGTCTCTCCTGAAGGGGGATCGAAGGATCAGGCATTCGACCTAGACCGCCTGAACTCGCCTGCCAAGATCACCTCGGGGAAAGCTCGCCTGTCAGGCGAGCACGGCTTGCCATAGCCGAATCCGAGACCTAACAATGATATGCTTGGTTAATGCCGGAGTTCAGGCCGGTTTTTCGTGGGCGTTCTTCAACGGAGTGGGGATTTCAAAGTGATCAAAGCAATAGTCATCGCGGCGGGCCTCGTTCTCGCGAGCGCCGGAGCCGCAAGCGCTCAGGACGCCAGCCGCAGCGGCCCGTCGCCCGTCTACCATGGTTGCGACGAGCATGAGCATGGACCGGGTGACCCCTGCGTCTGCGAACGCGAAGTCACGTTCTACAACCCGGGTCGCCCCTGGAACATCAGCGTTTCCGGCGGGCCCGGCATCCGCATCTATTCGCGTCCGGTCTATGTGCCCTCGGGACGCATCGACATCCAGGGTCCGCCGATCTGGGTGGAGGCACCGCCGATCCACGTAGCCCCGGCGCAAATCTATCTCCATGCGCCTGACGTCCACGTGCGTCCGTCGGACGTCACGGTCGCGCCTCCGGAAGTCCACTACCTGGGCTGCGACGGCTCCACGACCTGCGAAGCTTCGACCGGCGGCGGTCGTCCGCGCTAAGTCTGGCTTTACTACCGAAAGGAACGCCGGTCGGACCTAGGTCCGGCCGGCGTTTCTGCTTTCAGGGCCTGGCTTCAGGGTTGGGTCACGGGCTCGGCGCAGAACTCCCGCGCCTCGCGCGCCAGGGCCATATCACCGCCAGCCAGGGCCGCGCGCACGGCATCCTCGCACTTTTCCTCGCTCAGCAGCCGTGTCACCTCGCCCCGCAGCGCCGCTCTCGCCAGGGCAGCGTCCCGCAGTTTGCGCGCCTCGCGCCGGTCTTCGGGCAGGCACAGGGCATACCAGGGCGCGTCCGCACAGCGGTTGATCAGCCGCTCCTGCCGCTGGGCCTCAGCGATCTCCTCGGGAGTGCGAACCGACGAAAGCTCGACCGGCCGCGATTCCATCGGCGTGATCGACATGGGCATCGCCATCGCATTGTCCGGGACCGGCAAGGCCGGAAAACGGCAGACATACCCCTCCGGCGTCATACTGCACGTCGCCGTAACGGCCTGGGATTGCGGGGGCGTGGCGTGGGGCTGCGTCTGGGCCTGGGCGTCCTGGGTCTGTCCAGCCAGCAAGGCGAGGAACATCAAGATCATGGCTTTTACCGGCCGGGTTAAATAAGCCCCGCACCGTTATAGCCCTAATCAGCCGGGGCGCGAGTCCCGGAACCACGTTCTCGATCCCGTGATCTTTGCGGGCAAGGTGACCATGAGCCGCCTCGGCCATATCGAACGCGTACCCGACATCCGCGCCTTTGGCGACCGGCCAGCGACCGAGGACGATATAGCCCGCATCAGCAACCGCCCCGCCTTCCGGCAATCACGCGCCGAACAGCTCGCGCTCTTCATCGCCGGCGATCAGGCCAGATAAGGGGAACCCTCTCGCAAAATTCAGCCTAAAAGAGCTGAAGGCCTGTCTGAGGTCGGGAGTCGCCTGTTGATCCAGCGCTACAAGACGTGGCTGACCGGCCTGTTCAAAGCCCAGGTCGCGGGTCTCCTCGATGAACGCATCGGTCCGCTCCACCGCAAGCTGGACCAGCTTTCGGTCGCTGACCCGGATCGGCTGCGCCACCTCATCGATCAGGCTCTCGATGCGCGCCTCGGGCCGATGAACCAGACACTCGACCGACTTGAACATGAGGCCCACGAGCCCCTGCGTCACAAGGTCAATGCAGCGCTCGATGATCGACTGACCGCCGTCCACCAGAAGTTGGATGCGCTGGAGGCGAACAGTCACGGCGGTCGGGCCACCTACCTTGGCGACAACCGCGTTCTGGTGAAGGTCGTGGTCGACGGCTCCAACCTGGCGTTCATTGTAGAGGCCGACGACAAGCTCTTCAGCCCCTGGCTGATCATAACGGGCGGCTATGACACCGACCTGACCAGCTTCTTCGTACGGGCGTTGCGGCCCGACAGCCACTGCATCGATGTCGGTGCCAACTTCGGCTACTTCACCTGCCTGATGGGCCGCCGGGCTCCACAAGGACGCGTGATCGGCATAGAGCCCGATCAGGCTGTCTTCGAGCTCGCCCGCGACAACGTCGCCATCAATGGTCTGAACGGGGTCGCGGAGATGGTTCATGCAGCGGCATCGGACACCTCGGCCGAGCTGACATTGCACCGCCGCCTCACCCGCTCGGGCAACACCAGCATCGTCGCCTATGGCCGCGAATTTACGGATCCGCTCGGCGAGGCACCGTCCGTGCCCTTCATCGTCCGTGGGGTCCCGATCGACAGCCTGACCGGCTCCATGGGAGGGCGGGTCGATCTCATGAAGGTCGACGTGGAAGGCGCGGAGCCCCTCGTCTTCGCCGGCGCGCGCCAGACGATCGCCGACAATCCCCAGCTTCAGGTCGTGATGGAATGGTCGCCGGGCCAGATCCGTGACGCAGGCTTCGACCTCGGCCATTTCGTCGCGGACCTCGAAGGCCACGGCCTCAAGCCCTTCGACATGCAGCCGGACGGCATCAGCCCCATCAGCTACGCCGAGCTGCTGAACATGCCCTATCAACCGGGCGTGGTACTGAAAAAGTAGGGGTGGCGGAGACGCAGGGATTCGAACCCTGGGTAC
>JBKBJW010000017.1:0-8436 GCA_046294385.1 Brevundimonas sp.
TAGCGGAACAAACCGCAAACGTCCACAAACTGTTCCTGAGGTGTTCCGGTTAAGGTCCGGTTACCGGCCCAACAACGCCCGCGTCGCCGCTTCCACATCCGCCTGACGCATCAGGCTTTCGCCCACGAGGATGGCGCGGGCACCGGCAGCGGTGACCTCGGCGACGTCGGCGGGGGTGAAGATGCCGCTCTCGGCGACCAGCAAAGCCTCGGGCGGGGCCATCGACGCAAGCCGCGCCGTGGTGGACAGGTCGACCTCGAAGGTGCGCAGCGAGCGGTTGTTGACCCCAATCAGGTCGCCGCCGAGTGCGATGGCGCGCTCCATCTCAGCTTCGTCGTGGGTCTCGATCAGGGCGTCCATGCCGAAGCGGCGGGCCTCGGCCAGCAGTTCGGCGGCAAGGACGTCATCGACCATGTCGAGGATGATCAGGATGGCGTCGGCGCAAAGGGCGCGGCTCTCGGCCACCTGCCAGGGATCAACGAGGAAGTCCTTGCGCAGGCAGGGAAGGGTGGTCGCGGCCCGTGCGGCGGCCAGATAGGCGTCGTCGCCCTGGAAGCTGGGGCCGTCGGTCAGCACCGACAGGCAGGCCGCGCCCCCGGCCTCATAGGCGGCGGCCAGCGTCGGCGGATCGAAGTCGGCGCGGATCAGGCCCTTCGACGGGCTGGCCTTCTTGATCTCGGCGATCAGGGCCGGTCGCCCGGGCATGGCGTGACGCACCAGCGAAGCGCGGAAGCCGCGTGTCATGCCGCAACATACGGCGGCGGCCGCCTCGATCTCTGCCTGCGGACGCGCAGCCTTGCGCCGGGACACGTCCTCGCGCTTGTAGGCGGCGATGCGGTCGAGGATGTCGCTCACGCGGCCTCGTCGGGCTCGATGGGGGTGTTGGTGGCGGCGACCAGTTCGGCCAGCGCATTCGACGCCCGCCCGTCGTCGATGACCGCAGCGGCCAGCGCGGCGCCCTCGGCCAGTGTCTGCACCTTGTCAGCCACCATCAGAGCGGCGGCGGCGTTCAGCAGGACGATGTCGCGATAGGCGCCCCTGCTCCCGTCCAGCAGGGCGCGCAGGGCGATGGCGTTCTCCTCCGCATCTCCCCCACGAATGTCGGCGATGTCGGCACGGGCCAGGCCGGCGTCCTCGGGGGTGACGGTGAAGCGACGGACGGCGCCGTCCTTCCACTCCGCCACCTCGGTCTCGCCCGTGGTGGTCAGCTCGTCGAGGCCCTGCCCGTGGACAGTCCAGGCGCGCGTGGCACCGAGCCGGCCCAGCACCTCGGCCAGCGGCTCCAGCAGGCGCGGGTCATAGACGCCCATGACCTGACGCTTCGCACCCGCAGGGTTAGACAGCGGCCCCAATAGATTGAAAACCGTACGGAACCCGATCTCGGCCCTAACCGGACCGACATGGCGCATGGCACCGTGATAGGCGGGGGCGAACAGGAAGGCGATGCCGGCCTGGTCCAGCGCGCGGCGCTGCTGGGCGGGTGTGGCGGCGAGGTTCACCCCCAGCGCCGACAGCACATCCGACGAGCCGGACTTTGAGCTCAGCGCCCGGTTGCCGTGCTTGGCGACTTTCAGCCCCGCGCCTGCGAGCACCAGGGCCGCGGCCGTCGAGATGTTGTAGGTGTGCTGGCCGTCGCCGCCGGTGCCGCAGGTATCGATGGCGTCATAGGGGTGGTCGAGCGTCAGGGCCGCGTCGCGCATGGCCCCGGCGAAGGCGGCGATCTCGTCCACCGTCTCGCCCCGGATGCGCAGGGCCGTGACCGCCGCCGCGACCTGGGCCGGGGTCGGCTCGCCGCGCAGACAGGCGGCGAAGAAATCGCCCGCCTCGGCCGCCGTCAGGACGCGGCCGTCGACCAGCTTGGCCAGCAGGGGCTTGAACCCGTCAGACATGTCAGGCGGCCATCAGGCGCTTGACGCCCGCCAGGTCGAGGAAGTTGGCCAGCATGGCGTGGCCGTGCTCGGTGGCGATGGATTCCGGGTGGAACTGCACCCCGTGGATGGGGCGCGTCCGGTGCTGGAAACCCATGATCTCGCCGTCCTCGGTCCAGGCGGTGACCTCGAGCACCTCGGGCAGGGTTTCGCGGCGCACCGCCAGGCTATGATAGCGCGTGCCGATGAAGGGGCTGGGCAGGCCGCGGAACAGGCTCTTGCCTTCATGGTGCATCGGCGAGGTCTTGCCGTGCATCAGCGCCTTGGCGCGGATCACCTCGCCGCCGAACGACTGGCCGATGGCCTGATGCCCCAGGCAGACGCCGAGGATCGGCAGGCTTTCAGGCGCCGATGCGATCAGGTCGAGGCAGATGCCGGCCTCGTTCGGCGTGCACGGGCCGGGCGACAGCAGCACCGCCTCGGGCTTCATCGCGATGGCCTCGGCCGCTGTCAGGTCGTCGTTCCTGACGACATGCGTCTGCGCGCCCAGCTCCGCGAGGTAGTGGACGAGGTTGTAGGTAAAGCTGTCGTAGTTATCGACGACCAGGATCATGCTTCGCTTCTAGGCGGCGCGGAGACGGACGCCAAGCGGGTGTGGCGATAAGGCTTGGTTAACCGGCGGCTGATGCAATCGCACCGAACACAGCCGGGGCCGTCATGACCGAATCCGACCAGATCAAGCGCGCCCGCACGCTGCTGAACCCCGTCGCGCCGGCGGACGGCAGTCCCTGGGGCACCCTCGGCGCCGCCTTCATCGCGGCCACGGCAGCGGTGCTGATGGCGGGCGTGGTGATCCTGGGGCCGGGCGTCCAGTTTGAGGACCCGACCGTCGAGGCTCCGCTGCGCTAGCGGTTGCCGCTCGGAAAGCGCCAGGCTTCCTCGGCCGCCCGCATGGGAGCCCGCGCCTTGTGACGCGTCTCGGCGTATTCGGCCGCCGGGTCACTGTCGGCCACCACGCCTGCGCCGGCCTGAACGAACACCTGCCCGTCTGCGAACAGGGCGGTGCGGAGCACGATACAGATGTCGGCCTCGCCGCCTGCCGAAATGTAGCCCACGCCGCCGCCGTATCCGACGCCGCGCTTTTCGCCCTCAAGCTCGTCGATGATCTCCATGGCCCGCACCTTGGGCGCGCCTGACAGGGTGCCGGCGGGCAGGGCGGCCAGCAGGGTGTCGACGGCGTCCAGCTTCGGGTCCGCCTTGCCGCGCACATTGGAGACGATGTGCATGACCTGGCTGTAGCGTTCGACGCGGAAGCTCTCGGTCACCTCGACTGTCCCCGGTGCGGAGACCCGGCCCACGTCGTTGCGGCCCAGATCCAGCAGCATCAGATGCTCGGCGCGCTCCTTGGGATCGGCCAGAAGCTCAGCCTCCAGCGCGCGATCAGCCTCGGGCGTGGCCCCGCGCATGCGGGTGCCGGCCAGCGGACGGATGGTGACCTCGCCGTCCTTCAGCCGCACCAGGATCTCGGGGCTCGACCCCGCCAGCTGGAAGCCGCCGAAGTCGAGGTAGAACAGATAGGGCGACGGGTTCTGCCGCCGCAGCGAGCGGTAGAAGGCGAACGGGTCACGATCCCAGGGGGCCGAGAACCGGTGGCTGAGCACCACCTGGAAGATGTCGCCGGCGGCGATATAGTCCTTGGCGGCCGCGACCATACGGTCGAAGCCCGCCTCGTCCACCGGCGAGTGGAACGCGGGATCGGGCATGGGCGACGGCCGGGGCATGACGGGCAGGGGAGCCCGCAGTTCGCGCTCGAACGCGTTCAGCCGCTCAATAGCGGCGTCATGGGCATGCTGCGCGTCCACACCGCTGTCAGGATAGGCGGCGGCGACCAGAACGATCTCGTGCTGGACGGAATCGAAGATGGCTACCAGCGATGGCCGGGTCAGGACCGCGTCGGGAAGGTCCAGCGGATCGGGATTGGCCGGCCCCAGCGGCTCCAGCAGCCGCACCATGTCATAGCCAAACACCCCGAACAGGCCCGCGGCCATCGGCGGCAGACCCTCGGGCAGATCGAACCGCGTGGCAGCGATCAGTTGGCGCAGCGATTCCAGCGACGGCGCGGTCTCGGCATGAAAGCGTTCGGTCTGGACATCGGTACCGCGCGCGATCTCGGCTGCTTGCCCCCGGCATCGCCAGACCACGTCCGGATCGCGTGTCAGGATGGAGTAGCGGCCGTTGACGGCACCGCCCTCCACCGATTCCAGCAGGAAGGCGAAGGGCCGCCCCCGTCCCAGCTTCAGATAGGCCGAGACCGGCGTCTCGAGATCGTCGACCAGACGCCGGACCAGAACCTGCGGACGCCCATCCGCCCACCCTTGGGCGAACGACGCGAAGGCGTCCGCGTCGTCGCCGTGGGTCATTTCGCGGGCGGTGCCGGGGTCGCGGCGGGGTCCTGACCCAGAGCCTGCAGCGCCAGAGCCACGTCGAAGCGTGACTTGGTGTCGTTGGCACCGGCCTGAACCGCGCTATCGCCGATGGACGAGACCCAGTCCTGGGTCATGCGGGGACGGACCTGCTCTGCGATCGGCGCGGCCAGGACAGGCGTCGGTGCGCGGATCTGATCGACCCGGCCGACGACATAGCTGGACTGTGAGGCCGGGGCGCTGAAGGCCTGGTTGCGGCCCTGACCATAGACGCCACGCATGACTCCCTGGCCGACTTCCTCCTGGGTGGTCTGGTTCTGCTGGATGCCGGTGCGGGTGGTGACCGTGGCATTGACCGAGCGGGCGACCGCGGCGATGTCCTCGCCGCCACGGATGCGGGCAGCCAGTTCCTCGGCCTTGGAGCTCAGGAGACGGGCGTTCTCACGCAGGATCCATTGCTCGGCCAGCGGGCCGCGAACGTCCGCCAGGGCCGGCATGGCCGCGGGTTTGATGTCGTCGAGGCGCAGAACGAAGTACTGGCCCTGTCCGGCGTCGATCATCTCGCTCTCGCCGCCCTTGCTCAGCGCCCAGGCGTTCGTAAGCACCTGCGGCGGCACGTTCAGCTGGCCGCGCTCGGTCACGCCCTGCTCGGTCATGGCCGGAAGCTGCACCATGCGCGCGCCGACTTCGGTCGCGGCCTGCTGCATGGTTTTGCCGGACTGGCGAGCCTTCTCGTAGTTCTCGACCCGCGTGTAGGTGCGGGCACGGGCGTCTTCGCCGCGCAGCTCATCCACGATCTGGCTGCGCACGCTTTCCAGGGTCGCAGGCGCGCCCGGGGTGATGCTGCTGACCGCCGCGACGGTGAAGCCGACCCGGCCCTGAACCGGATCCGAGACCTGACCGGCAGCCAGACCGAAGACAGCGGCGGCGACGACCGGGTCGCCCAGGGCGGTGCGCGGTGTGTCGGGATATTCGGCAGGCTGGACGCCACCATTGGCGCGGCCGGCGTCGGCAGGCGACTGGCCCGAGCGCAGGGCCGCGGCGATACGGTCGGCGGCGGCCTTGTTCGGCGCGGTCAGGGTGACGAAGCTGCGGCGCTCGGGCGTCGACAGCTGGTCCTTGCGGAAGTTGAAGCGCTCGACAATGCGGTCTTCGGCGATCGCGGCGTTGGCGTTGGGGCCCTCACCGAACAGCACCAGGGTCACGACCCGAAGTTCGGGGCGGCGCAGTTGGGCGGCATTCTCGTTCATGAAGGCGGTCAGCTGGGCGTCGGTCGGGGCCGCGGCCGTGCCGGCCATGGCCTGGGTGACGGTGAACCAGCGGGCGTCGCGGGATTCCAGCACCTGGTTGGCGACCAGAGCGCCGTAGATGCGCGGCACACGCGCGCCGGCGAACAGGGCCGCGCCGAAGTGGCTGGTGGCGTACTGGTCGCGGATTTCCTGCTCCAGATCGGCCGGGGTGGCGTTCTGCTGGGCCAGAATGGAGCGATACTGCTGCTCGTCGAATGCGCCCGTCACAGGGTTGAAGAAGGCCGGCGCCTCGCGGATCTGCTTCAGCACCAGTTCCTTGCCTGGGCGGATGCCCGCGGTCCATGCCCAGTTCAGGAAGCCGAACCGGCGCGTGGCGTCCGTCAGGTATTGCAGGTGGACGCCCTGGGCGACCAGTTCCTGGATCGTCAGGGCCTTGCCCGCGCGCTCTTCGTTGGCGCTCTTCACGCGGTCGAAGTCACGGGCGAACTGCATCTGGTCGACGCTGCGCTCGCCCGCCGTGATGACGTTCCGTGGCCCAAGAGACCCGAAAACGTCCATCTGCTGGCCGCCGGTGAACAGCAGGCCAAGCGCGAGCACAACCAACAGGCCCGCAGCCCACTTGGATTTGGCGAAGGTGCGGAAGTGGGCAATCATCGATGAACAGGTCCGGTGGGCGGAAAAGAGCCAGTATGGGCGTATAGGGTGTCGTTGCACCCGACCGCAAGATGATGGCGAGACAACGGCTTGGCTTGCGCGCGATTGGCACCTAGAAAACGCCCATGAAACAATCCGTGAAGTTGATCGCCGGCAATTGGAAGATGAATGGCCTGAGCGCCGATCTTGCCGAGGCCCGGGCCCTGCGCGAGGCGCTGGACGCCGAGCCGACGCCGCACCGCGTTGCCCTTTGCCCTGCCGCCACGCTGATTGCCCAGATGGCCTGGAGTCTGAAGGACGGAGAGGTCGAGATCGGCGGCCAGGACTGCCACGCGGCCGCATCCGGTGCCTTCACCGGCTCGGTCTCCGCAGCGATGCTCGCGGACGCAGGAGCCGGTCTGGTCATCCTCGGCCACTCCGAACGCCGCGCGGGCTTTGGTGAGACCGATGCCGACGTGGCCGCCAAGGTAGAGGCGGCGCTGGCCGCCGGGCTGGAACCCATCATCTGCGTCGGCGAAACGCTGGAGCAGCGTCAGGCCGGAGAGGCCGTGGCTGTCGTCAGTGCCCAGATCGCCGGGTCCCTGCCGCGGAGCCTGTCCGGCAAGGCCTTCGCTGTCGCCTATGAGCCCGTCTGGGCCATCGGCACGGGTCTGACGCCGACGCTGGAGCAGATCGAGGAGGTTCACGCCGCCGTGCGCGCCGCCATGATCGGGCAACTGGGGCAGGGAGGAGCGACCGCGCCAATCCTCTACGGCGGCTCGGTGAAGCCTGGTAACGCGGCGGAAATTCTGGCCGTTGCCGAGGTCGGCGGTGCCCTGGTTGGCGGGGCCTCCCTCAAGGCGGCGGACTTCCTGGGCATCATCCGGGGCGCGTGACGCCGCCCCTTCCGCTTTTCCGCCGTGAATGATACAGCCCGCCGCTTGATCGGCGGACCACCCCGCCACACATGTAAGCCGCCATGCTCCAGACCATTCTCCTCGTCGCCATGATCATCATCTCCATCGCCTTGACGGCGGTGGTCCTGCTGCAGCGCTCCGAAGGGGGCGCGCTCGGCATGGGCGGCGGGCCTTCGGGCTTCATGACCGCGCGCGGCGCAGGCAACCTGCTGACCGTCACGACCCAGTGGCTGGCTGCGGCCTTCTTCGCCTGCGCCCTGGGGCTGACGATCGTCGGCAACATGGATCGCTCGGCGGCGACCTCGGTCGTCGACGCAGACGCCGTGGGTGCCATCGCCGTCGGCGACACCGCGCCCCAGCCGCAGCAGGCCGCTCCGGCCCAGGCCACGCCGGCCCAGCCGGCCGCACCGTCGCTCGACGATCTGGAAGCCAGCCTCGCAGCCCCGGCGACCCAGCCGGCGCCGGCTCAGTAATCCGGTGGGGAGGGCGGTTATCCCCGCCTTCCTCTCCCGCCCTCAAAGTCTCCACAGTTCGCCGCACGAATCAGCGGTAAGGTGACCCCCCATGGCCCGTTACGTGTTCATCACTGGCGGCGTGGTTTCCTCATTGGGAAAAGGCCTCGCTTCCGCCGCTCTCGGCGCGCTTCTGCAAGCGCGCGGCTACAAGGTTCGCCTTCGTAAGCTCGACCCGTATCTGAACGTCGATCCGGGCACGATGAGTCCGTATCAGCACGGTGAGGTCTTCGTGACCGACGACGGGGCCGAGACCGATCTCGACCTCGGCCACTAC
The DNA here is from genome assembly GCA_046294385.1 of Brevundimonas sp. Classification (GTDB taxonomy): domain Bacteria; phylum Pseudomonadota; class Alphaproteobacteria; order Caulobacterales; family Caulobacteraceae; genus Brevundimonas. Next base: position 7,881 of record JBKBJW010000017.1, read on the forward strand.
GAGCGCTTCACCGGCGTCTCGGCGGCGAAATCCGACAACATCACCACGGGCCGGATCTATTCGACGATCCTGGAGAAGGAGCGTCGCGGCGATTATCTCGGCGCGACCGTCCAGGTGATCCCGCACGTCACTGACCAGATCAAATCCTTCTGCCTGACGCCCGCCCTGACCGATGAAGGCGAAGAGGTCGACTTCGTGCTGGTCGAGATCGGCGGCACCGTCGGCGACATCGAGGGCCTGCCGTTCTTCGAGGCCATCCGCCAGCTGGGTCAGGATCTGCCCCGTGGCCAGTCGTGCTTCGTGCACCTGACGCTGCTGCCGTTCATCAAGACCGCCGGCGAGATGAAGACCAAGCCGACCCAGCACTCGGTCAAGGAACTGCGCTCCATCGGCATCCAGCCGGACATCCTGCTGTGCCGTTGCGAGTTCCCGATCCCCGAGGACGAGAAGCGCAAGATCGGCCTGTTCTGCAACGTGCGGCCCAGCGGCGTCATCCAGGCGATGGACTCGGCCGACATCTACGCCGTGCCGCTCGACTATCACCAGCAGGGGCTGG
>JBKBJW010000010.1:0-47867 GCA_046294385.1 Brevundimonas sp.
TGCGGGATGGCCTTGTACTTCTCGAAGGCCTCCATCCAGTCAGCCTGCGTCATCGGCGGGATCGCGCCGAGGATCGGCTTCCACTCGGTAATCGACAGGCCAGATCCGGTCAGACGTGTCGCGCCGCCTACCACGACCATGAAAAAGACCAGCGCCGCACAGACGAAAAGCCAGATGGCGACCGCCGTGCTGCGATCCCTGCTGCCGAAACGGTTCATTCGACGCCCGCTAAAGGTCACGATACAGTACCGCAGCGCATCGACGGCGCCCCGATACAGGCGGTATGCCCGCCTCTCGCGGCAAGATCGAGTCGCAACCGGCGGGCAGACCGTCGCACCGGATGGAAGGGCCCCAAGCCGTGCAGTATCTCGATGTCCTGATCGCCGTTCTGGCTACCGTCGCCTTGGCCTGGGTCGCCGACCTGATGACGGGGCGGCGCGGTCTGTTCGCCACCCTGCTGCTCTCCGGCACCGGTGCCGTATGCGGCTGGTTCCTGGCCGTGCGGGTGTTCGCGGTGGCGGTCACAGGCGACTGGAAGTGGCTGGCGTGGTCGATGCTCGCCTCTGTGATCTGTCTGGCCGCCTTCTTCGTGTTCCGGAGCAAGCGCTGATGCACCCGCGCCTGCGTCGGTTCATCGCAGCGGTCGGCGTGCTGGCGTTCCTGGCCTTCTACATCTGGGCCGCCATCGCCATCGGTGACCTGATTCCGAAGCACCCTCTGATCCAGCTGCTCTATTTCGCATTCGTCGGCACCGCGTGGGGCGTGCCGCTCTATCCGCTGTTCAAGTGGTCGGAGAAGGGGTGAGGAACACGCGCCGCGCGCTGCGCCCCTCAAGCAGCGAGCGACCGTGTCGCGAGCGTTAGGGGCAAACTAGAGTTTGTTCAGCCCGTCGAACCTCACCGGCTCGATGGCCCAAGGCACGACATCCTCCAGGGTGCGGACGTTTACGGCGACCATGTCCTGATCGTCCGCCCCCCTGCCCATCCCGAACACCTCGACGCCGCAATGGCAGGATCCCTTGTGGGTCTTCGCCCCGTCATCACGCGTCCTCCAGCAGGACCACGCCAGGTGCGGATTTCAGGGCCCCGCGCACTGAGGCATCGAGGCGGTAGCGACCAGGCAGACGGATCTCGACCTCGCGGCGGCCGTCGAGCGCGGCGACCAGCGACACCTCTCCGCCCTTGCCGCCCTCGGCCCTGACCCGGTCCAGCCGCGCGCGGATGGCCTCGGCATCTGCAGACCGCGCCGAGACATGGACCCGCAAGCCCAGCGCCGCATCATCCAGCATGGCCTCCATCCGACTGGCGTCGTCGCCGAAGAAGCGCACCTCGCCGTCCGCCGACTTGGCCCGTACCCGCACCATTACCGTGGCTCCAGGTTCAAGGATCTCGCGGCATTTGCGCAACTGCTCCGGCGGGAACAGGCATTCGAACTCACCGGTGGGGTCAGAGAAGGTGACGAAGGCGAACTTTTCGCCGGACTTGGCGCTCTGGCGCTCCTGCTTGCGCCGCACGACCCCGGCCATCTGGAAGGCTTCATGCCCCGCCTCGGCCAGCTGCATTGCCTCGGCGACGAAGGTCACACGCTTGCGCTTCAGCGCCGGCGCCAGATCCTCCAGCGGGTGGCCGGACAGGTAGAAGCCGACCGCCGCCAGCTCCTGGTCCAGCCGGTCCGGCCCGCCCCATGGCTCGACCGCCTTCAGACGCGGCCGAGCGGCGGCCGCCTGATCCCCACCGAAAAGCGACACCTGCGACGAGGCGCGCTCGGCGGCCACGCTCTGGCAGTAGGCCATCAGGACGTCGGCCTGTTCAAACAGCTGGCGCCGGTTCGGATGGATGCTGTCGAAGGCTCCGGCCCGGGTCAGTCCCTCAAGCGCCCGCTTGTTCACAGCCCGCGGATCGACGCGTTCCAGGAAGTCGAAGATGTCCGTGAAGCGGCCGCCGGTCTCGCGCACCTCGACTACATGCTTCATCGCCTCCAGCCCGACGTTGCGGATGGCGCCGAGCGCATAGAGCACAGCCCCTTCGCCGGCCTCCCAGAACACGTCGAAATCTGCGGACGACAGGTTCACATCGGGGCTGCGCACGGGCACGCCAAACCGGCGACAATCCTGATAGAAAACGGCCAGCTTGTCGGTGTTGCTGAGATCGAGGCTCATGGACGCCGCCATGAATTCCACAGGATGGTTGGCCTTCAGCCAGCCGGTCTGGAAACTGATGAGCGCATAGGCCGCAGCGTGCGACTTGTTGAAGCCGTAACCGGCGAACTTGGCCACCAGTTCGAAGATCGAGTCCGCCTGGGCCTGGTCGACACCCTTCTCGGCCGCCCCCTTGAGGAAGCGGGCCTTCTGGACGTCCATCTCCTCCTTCTTCTTCTTGCCCATGGCGCGACGCAGCAGGTCGGCTTCGCCCAAGCTGTACCCGGCCAGGATCTGGGCGATCTGCATCACCTGCTCCTGGTAGATGATGACGCCGTAGGTCTCCTTCAGAACGCCGGCCAGCGAGGGGTGCAGGGTGTCGATCTCCTGACGCCCGAACTTGCGGTCGATATAGGTGTCGATCATCTCCATCGGCCCCGGCCGATAGAGGGAGATCAGGGCCGTGATCTCGTCGATAGAGCCGCAGCGCATCTTGCGCAGGGTGTCGCGCATGCCCTGGCTTTCCAGCTGGAACACCCCGACCGTCTGACCCGAGGCCATCAGCTCATAGGTGCGTGCGTCATCCAGTGGCAGGTCATTCCAGTCGGGTGCCGCGCCTCGCCGCTCCAGATAGCCCCGCGCCCGGTCTAAAACGGTCAGGGTCTTGAGGCCCAGGAAGTCGAACTTCACCAGACCGGCCGGCTCGACCCACTTCATGTTGAACTGGGTCGCCGGGATGTCCGAGCGCGGGTCCTGATAGAGCGGCGTCAGTTCGACCAGCGGCCGGTCACCGATGACGATACCCGCCGCGTGGGTAGAGGCGTTACGGTACAGCCCCTCCAGCTCCAGCGCCGTCTCCAGCAGGGTCCGCACCGACTGCTCGCTGTCCCGCGCCTCGCGCAGGCGCGGCTCCAGATCGATGGCCTGGGCCAGCGTCACCGGGTTGGCGGGGTTGGCCGGCACCATCTTGGCCAGGCGGTCAACCTGCCCCAGCGGCATCTGCAGCACCCGGCCCACGTCACGCAGCACGGCCCGCGCCTGCAGGGTGCCGAAGGTGATGATCTGGGCCACCCGGTCGCGGCCGTAGCGCTCCTGCACATAGGAGATCACCTCCTCGCGCCGCTCCTGGCAGAAGTCGATATCGAAGTCAGGCATGGACACCCGCTCCGGATTCAGGAACCGCTCAAACAGCAGGCCGAACCGCAAGGGGTCGAGGTCCGTAATGGTCAGTGCCCAGGCGACCAGCGAGCCTGCACCCGACCCCCGCCCCGGCCCCACGGGGATCCCGTGCGACTTGGCCCATTTGATAAAGTCCGACACGATCAGGAAGTAGCCGGGGAAGCCCATCTGCTGGATGATCCCGACCTCCCAGTCGAGGCGGGCGAAATATTCCTCCTCTGTGGCGACCGGCGTGACCTGCTTCAGCCGCTCCTTCAGCCCCTCGCGCGCCTGGTGCGCCAGTTCGTCGGGCTCACTGCGCCCCTCGCCGGTGTCGAACCGCGGCAGGATCGGCGCGTGGGTCTGAACCATGAAAGCGCAGCGGCGCGCGATCTCGACGGTGTTGTCACAGGCCTCGGGCAGATCGGCGAACAGTTCACGCATCACCGCCGCCGGCTTGAACCAGTGCTGGTCGGTGATACGGCGGCGGTCATCCTGACCGGTGAAGGCACCGTCGGCGATGCAGAGCAGGGCGTCGTGCGACTTGGCCTGCTCAGGCTTTGCGTAATGGACGTCGTTGGTGGCGACCAGCGGGACCTCTGCCGCATAGGCCCAGGCGACCAACCCGTCCTCAGCCGTGCGTTCCTCCGGCCGGCCGTGGCGTTGCAGCTCGACATAGAAGCGGTCACCAAACGCGGCCTTCATGGCATCCAGCGCAGCCTTGGCTTCGCTGGCCTTGCCCTGCACGAACAACGGATCGACCGGACCGTCCGGGCCGCCGGAAAGAAGGATCAGCCCGGCGGACTTATCCACAATCTGTCCCCAGGCCACACCCGGCTCGTCCATCTCGCCGCTGTCGAGAAAGGCGGAGGACGACAGGGCCGACAGATTCAGCCAGCCGGCCTCATCCTGTGCGATCAGCACCACGGTCGGCGTCTTGGCCCAGCGTTCGTTGACCTTCCCCCCGATGCCGGTGACCGGCAGGGCACAGGCGATGATCGGCTGGACGCCCGCGTCGCGCGCCGCCTGGCTGAACTCAAGTGCGCCGAACAGATTGGCGCGGTCCGCCACGGCCACCGCCGGCATCTGGTGGTCAGCAGCCAGACGCCCGACCTTGCCCGCCTTGATCGCGCCCTCCAGCAGCGAATAGGCCGAGCGCACCCTCAGGTGGATGAATTGCGCGTCCGCTGCGGTAGAAATGGCCCGACCCTCTTTGAGCAGGCCCATTCGCGACTCACGAAATCAAAAAGGCGGCCTGCCACGCCATCCAAACAAACCCGCCGCACGACGCAAGCGACAGCATATCCCTCACCCAACGCGCCATGACCTTGTCCCCAGGTTGATTGTTCTGGGTATGTTCTATGTTGCGCCTTTGTTCTAGTCAAGCGTGGTCGCTTTCCAGGGACGCAGCGACCGTATCGGCGTAGGCTATCGCCAACACGCCACCCACCATCCGCCTCTCCCGGCGGCAGGCGTCAGGAGAGCGGTCATGGCCAAGGGTCAGGTGCGCAAGAACAAGGAAACCCGGAAACCGAAGGCTGAGAAGCCGAAGCCGGCGATCAGCGTGGGGACATCGCCATTCACGATACCGCCCGGGAAGAAGTAGGCGTTACTCCGCCTCCAGCCGCGCTTCACACTCTGCGACACCCGCCGCTAGGCCCAACGCATCATAGAGATTGCGCGCTTCAGTCCAGGCTGTGGCGGCGGCATCGCGGCGCCGAAGGGCGTCGAGGGCCAGCGCCTTCAGCCGCAGGGTATTCGGCACGTCCGCACCCTCTCCGCCACCATGAGCGCTAAACAGGGCCAGAGCCTGATCCGCGTGGGCGAGGGCTGCGTCCGCCTGACCCATCTGGCGGTCAATGTCGGACAGGTGGCGCAGGGCGTGGGCCTGTAGCATGGCATGCCCCCCCTCCCGGCTGAGCGCCGCGGCCTGGGCGTAGGCGTTGCGGGCGTCCATGCGGCGGCCGTCAGCACGGGCGGCGCGGGCTGTGGTCAGGTGGGTCTCGATCACATCGGTCATTGGGGACCGTAGCACGGACCTAGTAAGCGTGCGCCTCGGCCGGGCGTTCTTCCAGATGGCCGTCCTTCAGGGCGAACACCCGGTCCATATGCCCGGCCAGCTCCATGTTGTGGGTGGCGATCAGGGCGCCGACGCCGGTCTGTTTGACCAGTTTGTGCAGGGCCTCGAACACCGTCTGGCTGGTGGTGGGGTCCAGGTTGCCGGTCGGCTCGTCGGCCAACAGCAAGCGGGGACGGTTGGCGAGCGCGCGGGCAACGGCGACCCGTTGCTGCTCGCCGCCCGACATCTGTGCCGGCTGGTGGGTCAGGCGTTCGCCGAGGCCCAGCGCGGTCAACACCTCTTCAGCCCTAACACGCGCCTCGGCCAGACCGACGCCGGCGATGCGCAGCGGAAGGGCCACGTTATCGCGCGCATCGAACTCCGGCAGTAGGTGATGGAACTGATAGACGAAGCCGATGGAGCGCAGGCGGATATGCGTGCGCGCCCGTTCGTCCAGACCGCCGACATCCTGACCGTCGATCAGGACCGTGCCCGACGTCGGCCGTTCCAGCAGACCCGCGGCGTGAAGCAAGCTCGACTTGCCTGAGCCTGAGGGCCCGATCAGCCCCACGACCTCGCCGGGCCGCACGTCCAGATCGACGCCCTTCAGCACCGTCAGGCCGCCGGTCGCGGTATCGTAGGTGCGGGTCACGCCTCTTGCCGAGAGGACGGGCGCAGCCAGATTCTTCGCGGTAACGGGCTTCCTACTCATAACGCAGCGCCTCGACCGGATCCATTTTCGCCGCGCGCCACGAAGGCAGAAGCGACGCCACGCACGACATGAACAGCGACCATGCGGCGACCCAGAACACATCCACCGGATCGACCAGCGCGGGCACGGAGTCGAGCATGTAGACGTCGGCATTGAACAGCTGCGTCTGGAATACCCACTCGAGGAAATGCTGGATCGCCGCGATGTTCAGACAGAACAGCAGCCCTAACACCAGACCGGTTATCGTGCCCGCCACGCCGATGGCAGCACCGGCCATGAAGAACACCCGCAGCATGGAAGCCTGGCTGGCCCCCACGGTGCGCAGGATGGCGATATCCTTGGTCTTGTTCTTCACCAGCATGACGATGCCGCTGATGATGTTCAGGGCCGCGATGGCGACGACGAGGCCTAGGATGATGCTCATCGCCACTCGCTCCACCTTCAGCGCGCCCCAGAAGGCCGCCAGCCGGTTACGCCAGTCGCTGACCAACGCACCCCGGCCAGCCGCATCGCGCACGGGCTTGATAAGGGTCTCGACCTGGTCGGGCTCATCGACCTTCATCTCGATGACGTCCCACAGGCCTTCCTTGCCGAAGAACAGCTGTGCCTGTTCCAGGGGCATGAAGATGAAGGCGCGGTCGTAGTCGGCCGCGCCTGAGCTGAAGATTCCACCGACCACATAGGTCTTGGAAAGCCCGCCCAGATTGCCGAAGGCGCTGTCGGCACCGGTCGGTGAATAAAGGGTGATGGGTGCACCAACGCCGACGCCCAGCTGGGCCGCCAGCGCCTTGCCGATCAATACCTTGTCGCCGCCGTAAGCACCCTTACCGAAGCTCGCCCGGGCGTCGGGAGACAGGCTTTGATAGACGAAGGACATGGAGTCCAGGTCCTGGGGTCGTATGCCGCGCACAAGGCCGCCCGTCACCTGGCCGCCCGCCTGGAACATGGCCGAGGACTCGACCAGCGGCGTCACGCTGACCACGCCGTCAACGGCCTTAAGCCGGGTGATGGCCGCGTCTCGGTCTTCGGAAGCCAGAACCGAGCCCTGCACATACATATGCCCGTTGAAAGACAACATCCGGCTGAGCAGCTCGGCGCGGAACCCGGCCATGATGCTCATCACCACGATCAACGCCAGAACGGCCAGCGAGATGGCGACGTAGGAGATGATGGCGATCAGGGCGATGCCGCCCTCTTTCCGCTTGGCGCGCAGATAACGGAGCGCCAACCCGATCTCCCAACCCGAGAACGGACCTGCGGGTTTGGGGGGCGCGGCCACGGCGTCGATCATGCCTTCAGGCGCTCCAGGGCCTCAGACATTGGCAAGGACAGCTTCTCGCCCGTCGCGCGACGCTTCAACTCAACCACGCCCTCGGCCACGCCCTTGGGACCTATGGTCAGCTGCCACGGCACGCCGATCAGGTCGGCCGTGGCGAACTTGCCGCCCGGGCGCTCATCGGTGTCGTCATACAGCACTTCGAAACCGGCGGCCTCGAGCTGCGAGACGGCGTCTTCACAAGCTCCGCTGACCGCCTCATCGTTGGCGCGCAGGTTGATGACCACCACGTCGAACGGGGCCACGGCGTCAGGCCAGATGATGCCCCCATCATCGTGGCTGGCCTCGATGATGGCACCCAGCAGACGCGACACGCCGACGCCATAGCTGCCCATGTGAACATTGGTATCGACGCCGTCCGGCCCGGCGACCTTGGCCTTCATCGGCTCGGAGTATTTGCTGCCGAAATAGAAGATGTGGCCGACCTCGATGCCGCGGGCCGACAGGCGGTCGCTCTCGGCGGTCTGGGCCTCGAACTTCGCGCCGTCATGCATTTCCTCGGTCGCAGCGTAGAGGGCGGTGCGTTCGTCGAAGACGGCCTGCACAGCCTCGGCGCTGAAGTCGTGGCCCGGTGCCGGCAACTCGACCAGTTTGCGATCGCAGAAGACTTCGCTCTCGCCCGTGTCCGCCAGAACGATGAATTCGTGGCTCAGGTCGCCGCCGATCGGGCCGGTATCGGCGCGCATCGGCACGGCCTTCAACCCCATGCGGGCGAAGGTGTTCAGATAGGCCACGAACATCCTGTTGTAGGCGACGCGGGCCGAGGCCTCGTCGATGTCGAAGCTGTAGGCGTCCTTCATCAGGAACTCGCGCCCGCGCATCACGCCGAAGCGGGGACGGCGCTCATCCCTGAACTTCCACTGAATGTGAAACAGGTTCAGTGGCAGGGCTTTGTAGCTCTTCACAAAGCCGCGGAAGATGTCGGTGATCATCTCTTCGTTGGTGGGACCGTACAGCAGCTCGCGCTCGTGCCGGTCGGTGATGCGCAGCATCTCGGGGCCATAGGCGTCATAGCGGCCGCTCTCGCGCCACAGGTCGGCCAGTTGCAGCGTCGGCATCAGCAGCTCGACGGCACCCGCCCGCTCCTGTTCCTCGCGCACGATCTGCTCGATCTTGCGCAGCACCCGCAGGCCCAGCGGCAGCCACGCATAGATGCCGGCGGCCTCCTGCTTGATCAGGCCGGCGCGGAGCATCAGCTGGTGCGAAACGATCTGGGCGTCCGAGGGCGCCTCTTTCAACGTGGGCAGGAAATAGCGCGACAGGCGCATGGGCTTATCCGGGGGAGTCGGCAGGGAAAGTCAGGTTTAGCCGGGGCGAAGGGGCGAAAGCTAGGCCGCGAACGCTCTGAACGCATGCCGCCCCATTTTGTTCGACCGTATCAGGTCGGCCCCACGCTCGGCAGCGGCAGCCAGCCAGTGGCGATCACAATCATGATCACGGCCCAGACGATGGCAGACAGCCATGTAGTGGTGATGAATTTCTTCTTCAGGTTCGGCTTGTCCGGCGCGCCCCACTGCGAGCCGTCGGTCGGCGGGGTCTGATCCTGTTGGCTCATGCCCATCGGAAGGACACAGAACAGGACGGTCCACCAGACGATCAGATAGATCGCCAGGATGGTCACAGGGCCAATCGGCATTGACATCAGTGGGCTCCGTCTTTCGGTGTTTCCATCAGCTCAACCAGCACGCCGCCCATGTCCTTCGGGTGCACGAAAATGATCGGCGTGCCGTGGGCACCGATGCGCGGCTCGCCGGTGCCGAGGATCGTAGCGCCCTTTGCCCTGAGGGCGTCGCGTGCCGCGAGGATGTCCTCGACCTCGAAGCAGACGTGGTGCTGTCCGCCCTTGGGATTTTTGGCCAGGAAGCCGTGGATCGGGCTGGCCTCGCCCAGCGGCTCGATCAGCTCGATCTGGGCGTTGGGCAGGTCGACGAAGCACACCCGCACCCCCTGCTCCGGCAGGTCGAACGGTGCATGGGCCTTCGTCGCTCCCAGCAGGTCGCGATACATAGCCACGCCGGCCTCGATGGACGGGGTCGCGACTCCGATGTGGTTCAGTCTTCCGATCATGATCTCAATGCTCGAACGGATCCGTCGCCGTCGGGCGCGTCGGCACCGGCATGCGCGGCAGCGGCTCGTCCGCGTTCGCGGCGGTCAGCAGAATGCCGGCCAGGACGATCGCCGCCTGACGCAGATCATCGGGACGGATGTGGTCGTAGCTGTCGATCGAGGTGTGGTGCAGGCGCGAGCTGTAGTCCAGGGGGTCCTGGATGAACTGGTATCCGGGGATCCCGACCGTCTGCATATAGACGTGATCGGTGCCGCCCGAGGTGCGCAGAGACACGCTGGTGGCGCCCAGGCTGGCATAGGGCTCCAGCCATTCCTCGAACACCTCGGCGGCGGCGACATTGCCCTCGGCATTGATGCCGCGGATTTTGCCAGAGCCGTTGTCGATGTTGAAGTAGGCCACCAGGTCGTCATGCCCCTCACGCGGCTGGATCGGCCAGCGGGCGCGCCAGGTGCGGCCGTTGGGCAGGGCCGCCAGAGCCGGATCGGCCAGCGGCGCCCGTGTCGCCAGATAGCGGTCCACATAGGCCAGCGACCCGTGCAGCCCCTGCTCTTCCCCGTTCCACAGGGCGAAACGGATGGTGCGCTTGGGCCGCACGCCCAACGCCTGAAGAATGCGCGCCGCCTCCATGATCACGGCGCTGCCCGCTGCGTTATCGACCGCCCCGTCTGACGCAACCCAGCTGTCCAGGTGTGCGCCGGCCATGACGTATTCGCCCGAGCGGCTGGTGCCGGGAATATCGGCCAGGACGTTGTAGGCGTTCGGGTCTTCCTCATGGAACCGGACGTCACTCATGAGTTCAAGCATCGGGTTGGTTCCCGCCACCGACAGGCGCACAAGGCGGCGATAGTCTTCCTGCGCCAGCTCGAAGCCCGGCGTCTGACGCTCGTCACCCCGGCGATAGCCGCTGGCGGTGCCGTGCAGCAGCCCACCGTCTCGCGCCGACATCCGCACCCAGGCCAGAGCCCCCTCTTCCTTCAGGAAGGCATCCAGCTGCGAGGCAAAGTCAGGCGAGGTCAGCCCCCGCTCGGCCGCGGCAGGCGAGTTGTTGGGCAGGTTCATGGAGGTGCGCCCGGCCAGCTCTTCTTCGGTCCAGCGGCGGAAGAAGGGGTCGCTGCTCGGCTCGGCCGGCGGGTCGGCTCGGGTGATCATCACGATCTTGCCCGCCAGCTTGCCGCGATACCTGGCGAAGTCACCGGCGCTGGTCATGGGCGCAATGACGATCTCGGCGTTGATCACGCCATTGGTGCCGGGCGTCCAGGCCACCGGAATAACCCGCAGATCCAGCGGGCGCGGCGCGGTCATCCGCGCGCTGGACCGGACGATCGACCAGCCACGGCCGAACTCAAACCCCTCGGCCCGCACGTTCGACAGGCCCCAGGCGCGGAACTGCTGCTGGGTCCATGCCTCCGCCTGGCGCATCTGCGGCGAGTTGGTCATCCGCCCGCCGATCCGGTCGGTCAGATAGGCCGCCGTCTGCATCACCTCGGAATGGTTCAGCCCCTGATCGATGATCCGGTTGATGGCGACAAGATCAGGGTCCTGCGCCGCTGCCGGCAGAGCAAGCGCGAGAGTGGCGACGGTGGACAGGACGGCGGCAAGGCGGCGCATTGGAAATCCCCTGAATCTGAACAGCCGGGGGATATGACGCGATGCCGCCGTCCCGTGCAAACCTAAAGCCGCAGAACGATGGTCTCGACGATCGGACGTCGGGACCACACGCCCTGACTGGCCTTTTTCAGGGTCCGGGCGATGGCCTGCTCGATAACGGTTTCGTCCTCCAGCGCCTCGCCCTTCAGGCCGCGCACGACCTGCTCCACCCGCTCGGCCAGATCGTCGAGCACGTCACCCAGCGGGCTGTCCTCGTCGCCGGGCAGGCCGATGCCGCGCACGTCGATGTCACTGACGATCTTGCCGCGTTTGTCCATGGCGAAGCTGACGATCAGCACGCCGTTCGAGGCTGCGTGACGCCGCTCGCGCAGAGCCTCGCCTGCTTCCTCGACCAGCATCCCGCCGTCGACGAACAGGCGGCCCGAGGGCACCTCGTCGATGATCGCCGCCGGTCCGGGGGCCAGCCGCACCATGTCGCCGTTGCGCGGCGTGATCGTCTCAGGAACCTGCATGTCCTTGGCCAGCAGGGCGTGCTCGGCGATGTGGCGCCGCATGCCGTGGGTCGGCACCGCGATCCGGGGGCGCGCCCACTGATACATCTGGCGCAATTCGTCGCGGCACGGGTGGCCCGACACGTGGATGCCCGGGTGGTCCTTCTCGGTGTAGAGGCGAACGCCGCGCTCGCTGAGTGTGTCCTGCAGCCGCCCGATGGACAGCTCGTTGCCCGGGATCACCCGCGACGAGAAGATGCAGTGATCTCCACGCCCCAGTTTGATGAAGGGGTGGTCGCCCTGGGCCACCCGCGACAGGGCCGCGCGCTGTTCGCCCTGGCTGCCGGTGCAGAGATACAGGATCTGGTCTGCGGGCCAGACGCGAGCCTCTTCCTCGCTCAGGAAGGGCTTGATGTCGGTCAGCATACCGACCGACTTGGCCGCCGCCGTGATGCGGAACATCGACCGACCTGCAAGGGCCACCCGGCGTCCGGCCGCTTCGGCGGCGTGGATCACACTGTCCATCCGGGCCACGTTGGAGGCGAAGCAGCCCACGGCCACGCGCCCCTTAAGCCCGCTGATCAGATCAGCCAGCGCCGTCCGCACATCGCCCTCGGACCCCGCCACGCCGTCGACGAAGACGTTGGTCGAGTCACACACCATCGCCAGCACGCCCTCGTCGCCGAGGCGCTTGATGGTGTCGACGTCAGTGCGCTCGCCTACGACCGGATCGTTGTCCAGTTTCCAGTCGCCAGTGTGCAGAATGACGCCCAGAGGCGTCTTGATAGCCAGGCCGTTGGGCTCGGCGATCGAGTGGGTGATGGTCACCATCTCGACCTCGAACGGGCCCAGGTGGATGGTCCCGCCCAGCGGCACCTCGTGCAGCTTCACCTGGTCCAGGATGCCGGCGTCGCGCAGCTTCTCGCGGATCAGATAGGCGGTGAACGGCGTTGCATACAGCGGAGCCTTGATGCGTGGCCACAGCCAGCCCAGGGCACCGATATGGTCCTCGTGCGCGTGGGTCAGGACGATGCCGATGATCTCTTCGCCTTCCAGGAAGACGGGGTCCGGCACGATGATGTCGACGCCCGGCGTCGAGGGATCGCCGAAGGTCACGCCGACATCGACGATGATCCATTTGCGGGCGTCCGGCGGGCCGAAGCCGTAGGCGTTCAGGTTCATGCCGATCTCGTTCGAGCCGCCCAGCGGCAGGAAGACGAGTTCGTTTTCAGTGTTCTTGTTTTTGGTCATTCACTCATATGGGTATTGCGGCGCCAGATTTCGAGGAGGCCGCGAATGGTCAGGTCCGGGTCGAACCGGTCGATGGATGTTGTGGCACCTTCAAACAGGCTGGCGACGCCGCCCGTTCCGATGACGGTCATGGGTTTCCCCCACTCGTCCTTGATGCGCGCCACCAGGCCCTCGATCAGGGCGATGTAGCCCCAGAAGACGCCGGACTGCATGTTCGAGACGGTGTCCTTGCCGATCACGCGCTCAGGCTTCTGGATGGCGATGCGCGGCAGCATGGCGGCGGCTTCGTGCAGGGCCTGAAGGCTCAGGTTCACACCCGGCGCGATGATCCCGCCTTCGAACGCGCCGTCGGCGGCGATGACGTCGAAGGTCGTGGCCGTGCCGCTGTCGATGACGATCAGGTCGCCGGGATAGACCAGATGCGCCCCGATGGCGTTGACCAGCCGGTCGGCCCCCGCCTCGCTGGGTTTCAGGATCCGCGCCGTCATCCCCAGCTTCACGCCTGCGTCGCCGATCACCAGCGGCTCGGCGTTCAGATAGCGCCGCGACAGGTTCCGCAGGTTGAAGATCGACTGCGGCACGACGCTGGAGATGATGCAGCCGTCGATGGCCTTAAGCGCCAAGCCGTGCATGGACAGCAACTGGCTCAGCCAGACGGCGTATTCATCGGCCGTGCGGGTGCTCTCGGTGGCGGTGCGCCACTGGGCAATCCAGTTCGCGCCGTCATGCACCGCGAACAGGGTGTTGGTGTTGCCTTGCTCGATCGCCAGCAGCATCAGACCGCCTCCCCGAAGAACACATCGCCCGCCGAGATCAGCCGCAGCGCCCCGTCCGGCAGTTTCAGCCTCAGCGCGCCGTCCGCCTCGACCCCGTCAGCCACGCCGCTGATGGTCTCCTGTCCCAGCCGCGCCGTCGCCGGTCCATGCAGCCCGCCGCAGCGCGCGGCCCAGGCGTCCAGTACCGGCTGGAAGCCCAGCGTCTCCCACCGCGCCTGCCACACCGCGAAGGCATCCGCCAGCACTCCGGCCGCCGCCTCGACACCCGGCGTATAGGCGATGTCGTTACGCAGGTGGTCGGCCAGGGCTGCCGCCGGGCGCTCGACGTCATCCGGCGCATGGGCCAGATTGACCCCGATCCCGACCGCGAGCCACAGACCGCCACTGGCGTGGGGACCGGACTCCACCAAAATGCCTGAGGCCTTGCGCCCGTGGATCAGCACGTCATTGGGCCATTTGATCGCGACTGATGCGGGCACTGCGAAGGCGTCCAGCAGGTCAGCGACAGCGAGCGCGGCAAGAAACGTTACCTGCGCTGCCTCGGCCGGTGGCTTGCGTGTGACCGTCAGCAGGGTGGCGAACAGATTGCCGGTGTCGCTTTCCCAGCGGCGGCCGCGGCGGCCCCTGCCCTCGCTCTGTCGGCGCGCGATGATCCATAGAGGCCCAATCTCGCCAGCCTCGGCCCGGCGACGCGCTTCGGCGTTGGTGGAGTCGGTCTGGTCCAGCAGCAGGACGGGAGCGCCCGCCACCGCCTACTGCGCTCCGAAGCCCGATGCCGCGATCCGGGTCAACGGCTCCAGCCAGATGAGCGCCACCATCACCAGCGGGAAACAGAACAACGCCGACGCCCAGCCGATGGTCAGGGCCTCGACCGGGGCCTTGTCCGTCGCAGCATCATCCACGGGGGGATCGAACCACATCAGCTTCAGGATGCGCAGATAGTAGAAGGCCGCCACCACTGAGGCCACCAGGCCCGCCGCCGCCGCCATCCAGTAGCCCGCGCTGACCGAGGCCCCGAACACATAGTATTTGGCCCAGAAGCCCGACAGCGGAGGCATCCCCAGAACCGAGAGCGACAGCACAGTCAGGGCAATCGCCGTCACGGGCCGCGTCTGCTTCAGCCCTGCGAAGTCAGCAATGGTGCGGATCGGCTTGCCGCCCCGTGACAGGCTCAGCAGGATGGCGAAGAAGCCCAGCTGGTCGATGACATACAGGGTCATGAACATCAGCATGGCCTGGATGCCCGCCTCGGTGCCTGCCGTGATGCCCAGCAGGGCGTAGCCGATGTTGGCGATCGACGAATAGGCCAGCAGCCGCTGCAGGTCCTTCTGCGCCAGACCGCCGAAGGCGCCCACGGCGAACGAGATCAGCGAGATCAGTACCAGCACCTGGGCCCACTGGTCATGCGAGCCGGCGAAACCATCGGTCAGGACGCGGGCGATCAGCACCATGGCCGCCATCTTGGGGGCCGTGGCGAACAGGGCCACGACCGGCGTCGGCGCACCTTCATAGACGTCCGGCGTCCACATGTGGAACGGCGCGGCCGAAACCTTGAACGCCAGTCCGCAGATCAGGAACACCAGCCCGAACACCAGCCCCGTCGACGGGTTGGCCGCCGCATAGGCCGCGATGGCGTCGTAGTTCATCGAGCCGGTGAAGCCGTAGATCAGGCTGGCCCCGTAGAGCAGGAGCCCCGACGACAGGGCACCCAGAACGAAATACTTCAGCCCGGCTTCCGACGCCTTCAGGTTGTCGCGGTGGAAGGCGGCCAGCACATACAGCGCCAGAGAATGCAGCTCGATGCCAACATAGAGCGAGATCAGGTCGCCCGACGACGCCATCATGCCCATGCCGGCGGACGCGAGCACGATCAGGATTGGATACTCGGCCTTGGCGATGCGCGTGCGGCCCATCCATCCGTCGCCGAGGACCACAGCGACGGCGCTGGCGAGATAAATGACCACCTTGCCGAAGACCGCCAGATGGTCGGAGACATAGGCACCATTGAAGGCCTGGCCCAGCGGCGCGGTAGCGGCGATGCCGGCAGCGATCACCAGAAGGCCGACCGACAGGATCGACACGAGGCGCGAGGACCTGTCCCCGCCGAACGCGCCGACCAGCAGAAGCACCAGGGCACCGCCCGCGAGCGTGAGCTCGGAGGCTGCGATGTTCAGGGCGGAGATCAGATCAGGCATATGTGTCTCACCCGCCGATCGCGGCGCGATAGGAGGTCGTCAGGAGCTCGACCGAGGCCGAGGTGATGTCCAGCACCGCCGCCGGATAGACGCCCAGCCAAAGGGTACCGATGATCAGCGGGACGAAGATCAGCAGCTCGCGCTTGTCGATGTCGCTGATGGTCTTGAGCGCGGGATTGGTGATCTCGCCGAACATGACGTTGCGATACAGCGTCAGGGCATAGACCGCCGAGAAGATCACGCCCGAGGCCGCGACGAACGCCGTCCAGGTCGAGACCTGATAGACGCCGGTCATTGTCAGGATTTCGCCGATGAAGCCCGAGGTCCCCGGCAGGCCGACGTTGGCCATGGTGAACATCAGGAAGATCGCGGCGTACCACGGCATGCGGCTGGTCAGCCCGCCGTAGAAGGCGATCTCGCGGGTGTGCATCCGGTCATAGACGACGCCCACGCAGAGGAAGAGCGCGCCCGAGATCAGGCCGTGGCTGATCATCTGGAACACCGCGCCCTGCACGCCGATGGCGTTGCCGGCGAAGATGCCCATGGTGACGAAGCCCATGTGCGCCACAGACGAATAGGCGATCAGCTTCTTGATGTCCGTCTGCCGGAAGGCGACCAGCGAGGTGTAGACGACTGCGATGGCCGACAGGGCGAACACGAACGGCGCGAACATCTGCGACGCGATCGGGAACATCGGCAGGTTGAACAGCAGGAAGCCGTATCCGCCGAGCTTCAGCAGGATGCCGGCCAGGATCACCGACCCTGCGGTTGGTGCCTGCACGTGAGCATCGGGCAGCCAGGTGTGCACCGGCCACATCGGCATCTTCACCGCGAACGAGGCGAAGAAGGCCAGCCAAAGCAGCGGTTCATAACGCGCAGGCCAGTCGAAGGCCTTCAGCTCCGGAATGCTCGTGGTGCCCGCAAACCAGGCCATCCACAGCATGGCCAGCAGCATCAGGACCGACCCCAGCAGGGTGTAGAGGAAGAATTTGTAGCTGGCGTAAATCCGGTTCGCCCCGCCCCAGATCCCGATGATCAGGAACATGGGCACCAGGGTGCCTTCGAAGAAGATGTAGAACAGGAACAGATCCAGCGCCGTGAACACGCCGATGACCAGCGTCTCCAGTACGAGGAACAGGACCATGTACTCGACGATGCGGGTCTCGATCGACTTCCAACTGGCCAGAATGCAGATCGGCATCAGGACCGCCGTCAGCACGACGAACAGGATCGAGATCCCGTCCACGCCGAGGTGATAGCTGGCACCGGCGAACCAGCTGAACTGCTCCACGAACTGATAAGCCGGATTGGCGGCGTCGAAGCCGGCGACCAGAACGACCGAAACAGCCAACGTCGCCAGCGTGGTCGCGAGCGCGATCCACTTCGCCGCCGTGTCCGCGCCCGACTTGGACGCGAACCGCGCCAGCAGGATCAGGGCCACGCCGACCAGCGGCAGGAAGGTGACGACACTCAGGATGTTGGGGATCACGGGCATGGGCTCACGCTCCCCAGGCGTAGATGGCGAAGGCGAGCAGACCGGCCACGCCGAGCAGCATCACGAACGCATAGTGATAGACATAGCCCGACTGCAGCTTGGCCATCCGTCCGGCAAACACCCGCGACAACCAGGCGACCCCGTTCGGTCCGCCGCCGTCGATGATCTTCACGTCGCCGACCTTCCAGAAGAAGTCACCCAGTGCCTTGGCACCCTTGACGAAGACGAAGTCGTAGATCTCGTCGAAATACCACTTGTTGTAGAGGAAGGCGTGCACCGGGCTTTCGCGGTCGGCCATGCGCCTCGCCATGCCTTCCTTCAGGACATAGAGCCAGAAGGCGAAGGCCGAGCCCAGCAGCGTCAGGATCAGCGGCGACCACTTCACCCAGGTCGGGACGTCATGGCTCTCATGAAGCACGTGGTTCTCGGGGCTGACGAAGATCGCTCCGTGCCAGAAGGCGTGTTCGTAATCGCCGATGAAGTAAGGGGCGAAGACAAAGCCGGCCGCTACCGCGCCGACCGACAGGGCCAGCAACGGAACCAGCATCACCCAGGGGCTCTCGTGCGGATGCAGCGGACCGTGATGGTGGTGATCGTCATGGGCGTGATCGTCATGACCAGGCGCGTGATCATCATGATGCGCGTCCTTCCACACCGGCTTGTTGTGGAAGGTCATGAACACCAGACGCCACGAGTAGTAGGCCGTCAGGCCCGCCGCCGCGATGCCGACGAAGAAGGCGAAATAGCCCGCCGCCGAATGGCCGCTCGATGCCGCTGCAAAGGCGCTCTCGATGATCGAATCCTTGGAGTAGAAGCCGGCCAGACCACCCACGCCCGGGATGCCCAGGCCGGTGATCGCGATGGTGCCGATGGTCATGACGGCATAGGTGATCGGCAACAGCTTCCAAAGCCCGCCCATCTTCCGCATGTCCTGCTCGTGGTGCATGCCGTGGATTACCGAGCCGGCCCCCAGGAACAGCAGCGCCTTGAAGAAGGCGTGCGTGAACAGGTGGAACATGGCCGCCTGGTAGGCCCCGACGCCGGCCGCGAAGAACATGTAGCCCAGCTGCGAACAGGTCGAATAGGCGATGACCCGCTTGATGTCATTCTGTGCCAGACCCACCGTCGCGGCGAACAGCGCCGTCACCGCACCTGTGATCGCCACGATCAGGCTGGCGGTCGGAGCGTACTCGAAGATCGGGCTGAGCAGGCAGACCATATAGACGCCGGCCGTCACCATGGTGGCGGCGTGGATCAGGGCCGACACCGGGGTCGGTCCCTCCATCGCGTCGGGCAGCCAGGTGTGCAGGAAGAATTGCGCCGACTTGCCCATCGCGCCGATGAAAAGCAGCACCGCCGCCAGATCGATCGCACTCCAGCGATAGCCGATGAAGTCCCAGCCGGTCCCGGCCTTGTCCGCGATCATCGGGAACAACTCGGCAAACTGGATCGTGCCGAACATCCAGAACACGGTCATGATGCCGAGCGCGAAGCCGAAGTCACCGACGCGGTTGACGACGAAGGCCTTGATTGCGGCGGCGCTTGCCGTGGGCTTCTTGTACCAGAAGCCGATCAGCAGATAGGACGCCAGCCCGACCCCTTCCCAGCCGAAGAACAGCTGCATGAAGTCGGCGGCCGTGACCAGCGCCAGCATGGCGAAGGTGAAGAGGCTCAGATAGGCGAAGAACCGCGGCTTGTCCGGGTCCTCGGCCATGTAGCCCCAGCTGTAGAGGTGGACCAGCGACGACACCGAGG
Organism: Brevundimonas sp.; assembly: GCA_046294385.1. Taxonomy (GTDB): domain Bacteria; phylum Pseudomonadota; class Alphaproteobacteria; order Caulobacterales; family Caulobacteraceae; genus Brevundimonas. The sequence goes on from JBKBJW010000010.1 coordinate 19,042, forward strand.
TAACCACCACCAGCATCACGGCCGACAGGGCATCGACCCGGATCGACCAGGCCGACTGGAAATCGCCGACGTTGATGAAGGGCAGCAGCTCGACTGTGAAGGCGTGCATCCCGCCCCAGGTATGGCTGGAGAAGATAATCCAGGCGCAGGCGCAGGAAAGGAACAGCAGACCGGTCGTGATCGACTGCGAGATGATGTTGCCCAGCCGCCGGCCGCTGAGGCCCACGATAGCGGCGCCGACCAGCGGGGCGAAGACGCCGAGCGTGACGATGAGTTTCAGGTCCACGATCAGCCCTTCATCACCGATGCGTCATCAACCGCGATGTCGCCGCGGTTGCGGAAGAAGGTCACCAGGATCGCCAGACCCACTGCGGCCTCGGCGGCGGCGACGGTCAGGACGAACATGGCCATCACCTGACCCGCCACGTCGTTGAGGTGGGTCGAGAAGGCGACGAAATTGATGTTCACGGCCAGCAGGATCAGCTCGACCGACATCAGGATGATGATGACGTTCTTGCGGTTCACGAAGATGCCGAACACCCCGATGGTGAACAGCATCGCCGCGACGGCCAGGTAGTGGGACAGGGTCACGGTCACTTCAGATCCTCCGCCGACACGCCCTGGCCGGTAGGCGCGCCCTTCACCTCGACGGCGGTCTTGCGCAGACGGCCGACCTGTTTGTCGACGTTCTGGCGTTTGATGCCCGGCTTGTGGCGCAGCGTCAGGGTGATGGCCCCGATCATGGCGATCAGCAGCACGATCCCGGCCGCCTGGAAGAAGTAGACATAGTCCGTGTAGAGCACCCGCCCGATGACCTCGACGTTCGAAGCCTCCGGCGCGGCCGGCAGGGGCGCAGTCGCATCGGCGGCGGCCCCGCCCTGAACGACCGTCAGGGTGATCATGATCATTTCGGCCAGCAGGACGCCCGCCACGATCATCGCCATCGGCAGATAGCGCGCATAACCCTCGCGCAGCTTCACGAAGTCGACGTCCAGCATCATGACGACGAACAGGAACAGCACCGCCACGGCACCGACGTAGACGACCACCAACAGCATCGCCAGGAACTCGGCCCCCATCAGCACGAACAGACCCGCCGACGAGAAGAAGGCGAGGATCAGCCAAAGGACGCTGTGCACGGGATTGCGCGCGGTCACGACCAGAAGGGCGGAAACCACGGCGACGGCCGCCATCAGATAAAACGCTATGCCTTGCAGCATGGGAGGCCTTCGCCCCTTTCAGTCCTGGACCGCGCCCCTTTCGGAATCGCGCATCCGTTCAAGCGAGACGGCCTTAGCGATAAGGCGCGTCGAGTTCCAGATTCTTTGCGATCTGCCGTTCCCAGCGGTCGCCGTTCGCCAGCAGGCGGTCCTTGTCGAAATACAGTTCCTCGCGCGTCTCGGTGGCGAACTCGCTGTTCGGCCCCTCGACGATGGCGTCCACCGGGCAGGCCTCCTGACAGAGGCCGCAGTAGATGCATTTGACCATGTCGATGTCATAGCGGGTCGTGCGGCGGCTGCCGTCAGCGCGGGGTTCAGCCTCGATGGTGATGGCCTGAGCCGGGCAGATGGCCTCGCACAGCTTGCAGGCGATGCAGCGCTCCTCGCCGTTCGGATAGCGGCGCAGGGCATGCTCTCCGCGGAACCGCGGCGACTGCGGGTTGCGCTCGAACGGATAGTTCACCGTCATCTTCGGCCGAAGCAGATAGCCGAAGGTCAGGAAGAAGGCCCCGACCGCGTCGATCAGGAACGCGCCCTTCAGGGTCTGGGTGATCCGCGCGATCATTGCGCTGCTCCTTCGACGCCGCGGCAGAGTTGCTCATAGCGGGGGTCGTCTTTTTCGGTGATGCGGCACAGGCGTTCACGTTCGTCGCGGTGCCGCTGCTCCATGCCATCCTGGCGACGCTGCCAGCCGTCGGCTGACGTCGGCAGGGGTTCCTCGAACGGGGCGCAGGCGGCGAGCGACACGCCCGCCATAAGGATCAGGATCGCGGTGCGCATCACGCCCCCACCACGAACACGCGCCATGCAGCCACAGCGGCCACGCACACCAAGGACGTCGGCAGGAAGATCTTCCAGCCCAGCCGCATCAGCTGGTCATAGCGGTAGCGGGGCACAAAGGCCTTCACCATCGCGAACATGAAGAACCAGAAGATGGTTTTGACGCAGAATGTGCCGAAGTAGATCGCCTGCTCCAGCCAGCCCGGCAGGCTGTCCAGCCACGCCTGCGGCACGCCTGGATTCCACCCGCCGAAGAACAGCAGCGTGATCATCACGCACATGAAGACGATGTTGGCGTACTCGCCGATCATGAACAGCAGATACGGGGTCGAGCTGTATTCCACCTGATACCCGGCCACGAGCTCGGACTCAGCCTCGGGCAGGTCGAAGGGCGGGCGGTTGGTTTCGGCCAGGGCCGAGACAAAGAAGATCATCGCCATCGGGAACATCGCCAGCACGGTGGGCCAGGTGCCCTCCCCGCCGCCGAACGCCCACCAGTTCCAGAACATGCCTTCCTGCTGCGTCACGATGGACGTCAGGTTCATGGTCCCGGCCAGCAGGATGACGTTGACGATCACCAGACCGATGGAGACCTCATACGAAACCATCTGTGCCGCCGACCGCAGCGAGCCGAGGAACGGATACTTCGAGTTCGAAGCCCAACCGCCCATGATGATGCCGTACACGCCCAGCGAGCTGATCGCGAAGATGTAGAGGATGCCGACGTTCAGGTCAGAGATGACCCACCCCGGCGCGAACGGGATCACCACCCAGGCCATGAAGGCGAGGATGAAGGTGATCAGCGGTGCCAGCAGGAAGACGACCTTGTCCGCCCCCGCCGGGACGACGATTTCCTTCAGCACGAATTTGAAGAAGTCGGCGAACGACTGCAGCAGGCCGAACGGGCCGACCACGTTGGGGCCCTTGCGCATCTGCACGCCGGCCCAGACCTTGCGGTCCATCAGCAGCAGGAATGCGAGGCTGATCAGGATGCCGACAGTAACCAGCAGGATCGCGCCGATGGTGGCGAGGGTCCAGCCGAGAGGAGTGGTCCAGAAATCCATGGGTCCTTACTCCGCCGCGATCGCGGCCGGCGAGGTCCGCTGGGCGGACAGCTCGGCCATGGTCGCGCTGGCCCGCGCGATCGGGTTGGTCAGATAGGGGTCGCGCACCGACGAGGTCAGGGCCATATCGCCGAGGTCGCCTTTCGAACCGATCGAGGCGGCGTCGAACGTGCCGGCCGGAGCCAGATAGTCGATGCGTCCAAACGTCGGATGCTCGGCCATCAGGCGGCCGCGTAGCTGGTCGATGGTGTCGTACGGCAGGGTCTTGCCGACCCGTTCCGACAGGGCGCGGATGATGGCCCAGTCTTCCTTGGCCTCACCTTTGGGGAAGACGGCGCGTTCGGCCATCTGCACCCGGCCCTCGGTGTTCACGTAAAGACCCGGCTTCTCGGTATAGGCCGCGCCCGGCAGGATCACGTCGGCGGTGTGGGCACCCCGGTCGCCGTGGCTGCCCAGATAGACCTTGAACGCGCCCGTGGCCGAAACGTCGATCTCATCGGCACCCAGCAGGAACAGCACATCCAGCGCGCCCTTCTTGGCCATGTCCACGGCGCTCAGGCCGCCCGAGGCCGGGATGAAGCCCATGTCCAGACCGCCGACCCGCGACGCAGCGGTATGCAGCACGTTGAAGCCGTTCCAGCCGTCCTTCACGGCCCCGACCTTGGCCGCCAGCTTGCCGACGGCGGCCAGCACGGCCCCGCCGTTCGGGCGCTTCAGGGCGCCGGCCCCGACGATCACCGCCGGACGCTGGGCGTTCGACAGCATATCCATCGCCGCCTTGGGCAGCTTGGCCAGGGTCTTGGTGCCCAGGCCGACCACGTCATAGTCGTAGGTCAGGTCGGCTCGCTCGCCGATCATGCCGACCTGCGTCCCGCCCTTCAGCCAGGCCTTGCGGATGCGCGCGTTCAGCAGCGGTGCCTCGGTGCGCGGGTTGGTCCCGATCAGCAGGATGGCGTCAGCAGCCTCAATCCCGGCGATCCCCGAGTTCATGAGCCAGCTTTCGCGCGGCCCATAGCCAAGCGCCGACCCGTCCTGACGGCAGTCGGTGTTCTTCGATCCCAGGGCGCGGAACAGGTCCAGCACCGCCTTCATCGATTCCGCGTCCTGCAGGTCGCCTGCGATGACGCCGATGCGGTCGGCCGAAGCGGGCATCAGCTTCGCCGCCACGGCACCCAGCGCCTCGTCCCATGATGCGGGCTTCAGCTTGCCGTCCGCACCGCGCACATAAGGCCGGTCCAGGCGGCGCGCCTGGAGACCGTCGACTGCATAGCGGCTCTGGTCCGACAGCCATTCCTCGTTGATGCCCTCGTTGACGCGCGGCAGAACGCGCATCACCTCGGCGCCGCGCGCATCGGCGCGGATGTTCGAGCCCAGGGCGTCCATGACGTCGATGGTCTCGGTCTTCTTCAGCTCCCACGGGCGATAGTGGAACTGCCACGGCCGGTGGGTCAGGGCGCCGACAGGGCACAGGTCGTTGACGTTGCCCGACAGCTCGCTGTCGATGTTCTTTTCCAGATAGGTGGTGATCTCGGCGCTCTCGCCCCGCGAGATCATGCCAATATCAGGAACTCCAGCCACTTCCGTGATGAACCTCACGCAACGCGTGCACTGGATGCAGCGGGTCATGAAGGTCTTGACCGTCGGACCCATGTTCTTTTCTTCGACCGCGCGCTTGTTCTCGCCGTAGCGGGAACCGTCCCGGCCATAGCCCATGGCCTGGTCCTGCAGGTCGCACTCGCCGCCCTGGTCGCAGATCGGGCAGTCGAGCGGATGGTTGATGAGCAGGAACTCCATCACCCCTTCGCGGGCCTTCTTCACCATCGGCGTGTCGGTGAAGATTTCCTGGCCCTCGGCGGCAGGCAGGGCGCACGAGGCCTGCGGCTTCGGCGGTCCGGGCTTCACCTCGACCAGGCACATGCGGCAGTTGCCGGCGATCGACAGCCGCTCGTGGTAGCAGAAACGCGGGATCTCGTGCCCGGCGCGCTCGGCGACCTGCAGCACGGTCATCCCGGGCTCGAACTCGGTTTCTACGCCGTTGACCTTGGCGACGGGCATCAGCGGGCCTCTTGCTGGGTGGCGCTGGCCACCGCGTTGTTCGACAGGTTGACGCTCACCTGCCGGCTCTCATGCGACAGCGACACCTGATCGCCGTCTGCCGTGCACTGGAAGGTCAGACGACCGCCATCGACCGGCGCGCGCCACGTTACGGTAGCCACGCCTTCGCCCGAGGGCTCGAACGTCACGGCGGCACCGTCCTGTCCATACATCATGTTCACCGCCGTTCGGCAGGCGTCCTCCAGGGTACGAGGCGCGCTGGCCGCCACTGCGGCAGCGACGGGCACCTCCGGCGAAGCCGCAACAGCAGCCTCGGCCTTCTCAGCCGGAGCCTTGCAGGCGTTGAGGGCCAGTGCGGCCAGCCCTACGCCGAGGATGAGATGAGCGCGCATCCCCTACTCCGCCGCGATCGCGTGGCCGGCGAAGTTGGCGCGGCGGGTGCGGTATTGCTGGATGCGGTCCTCGATCTCGTGGCGGAAGTGGCGGATCAGCCCCTGCACCGGCCATGCGGCGGCGTCGCCCAGGGCGCAGATGGTGTGGCCCTCGACCTGACCGGCGACGTCGAGCAGCAGATCGATCTCGGACGGATCGGCCTCGCCCACCGCCATCCGTTCCAGAACGCGCCACATCCAGCCGGTGCCTTCGCGGCACGGCGTGCACTGGCCGCAGCTCTCGTGCTTGTAGAAGTAGCTGATGCGGGCGATGGCCTTCACCAGGTCGGTCGACTCGTCCATGACGATGACCGCCGCCGTGCCCAGGCCCGACTTCATGTCGCGCAGGCTGTCGAAGTCCATCAGCGCCGTCTCGGCCATGTCGCGCGTGATCAGCGGCACCGACACCCCGCCCGGGATCACGGCCTTCAGATTGCCCCAGCCGCCCCGGATGCCGCCGCAGTGCTCCTCCAGCAGCTGGCGCATCGGGATGCTCATGGCCTCCTCGACGTTGCACGGCTTGTTCACGTGGCCGCTGATCGACATCAGCTTGGTGCCGGTGTTGTTGGCCCGGCCGAAGCCCGCGAACCAGCCGGCCCCGCGCCGCAGGATCGTGCCCACGACCGCGATCGACTCGACGTTGTTCACCGTGGTGGGGCAGCCATACAGTCCCGCGCCCGCCGGGAATGGCGGCTTCAGCCGGGGCTGGCCCTTCTTGCCCTCGAGCGACTCCAGCAGAGCCGTCTCCTCGCCGCAGATGTAGGCACCCGCGCCGTGGTGGATATAGACGTCGAAGTCCCAGCCGTGGACGTTGTTCTTGCCGATCAGCCGGGCCTCATAGGCCTGCTTGACCGCCGCCTCCATGCGCTCGCGTTCCAGCACATATTCGCCGCGCAGATAGATGTAACAGGCGTGCGCCTGCATCGCGAAGGACGCGATCAGGCAACCCTCGATCAGCAGGTGGGGATCATGGCGCATGATCTCCCGATCCTTGCAGGTGCCGGGCTCGGACTCGTCGGCGTTGACGACCAGATAGTGCGGACGCCCGTCCTTCACTTCCTTGGGCATGAAGGACCACTTCAGACCCGTGGAGAAGCCGGCACCGCCGCGCCCGCGCAGGCCGGAGTTCTTCACCTGGGTGATGAGCCAGTCACGGCCCATGTCCAGCATATCCTTGGTCGCGTTCCAGCAGCCGCGGTTCTTCGCGCCTTCCAGACCCCAGTCCTGGAGCCCGTACAGGTTGGTGAAGATGCGGTCCTTGTCTTCGAGAAGGCCGATCATCGGGCCGCCTCCATCGCCTTTGCCGCGACCGCGCGGGCGCGAGAATTCGCTGCGCCGGTCGCGCAGTTCACGCTCGTGCGGCGGCGGAGGCCGCTGACCGCCTGGAGGGGGTGTGGGCTGGGTCGGCTGGGGCGCATTAGCAGGACCGGAAGGCTGTGAGGGTGCCGAGGCCGCCGGTGCGGCTCCGGAAGGGGGAGACGGTGCATTGGGTGCAGCCGACGACGGCGCGGGACTGACCGACATCCCGGCGACGCCCGCCAGATTGGCCAGGAACAGACCAGCGCGCCCCACGCCCCTGCTTAGCCTGCCCTTGGTCGAACTCATGACGCCGTCCCGAACGCTCACAAACCGCCGTTGATACCGTGCGGGCATGACAGCCGTATGCGGACTCAACCGCCACGCTTGTCACTCGCCTGACCGAAGCACTCATTGGCCGGCCTCCCGGCTGGCGCGCTCGCGGGCCCACACGAAGACCCCGCCCCCCGCCAGCGCAAGCAGGCCACCGACGACGGCCCCGGTCGTACCGAAATCCAGCGTCCGGGTCAGCGACGCCACAGCCAGGGCGACGCCCAGCACCATGTCCGAGATGCCGACAATGGCGATCAGGTTCCACGGACCGTTCCTGGGGGTGTCGCTCATCACAACCCCTCCATCAGGCGCTGCCGATGGTGCCGCGTGCGCATATAGACAGCGGCGACCACCATCGCCCAGCCGACCGCCAACATGCCGTAGCCGATGACGATGGCGCTCTCCGCCAACCCGAACATCCCGCGCGATACCGACAGGGTGAACAGAGCGCCCAGCATGATGAGACCAAGACCGCCCCAGCGTACCGGCCACGCCACCCGGCGCAGCTCCTTGCGATAGGCCGCACGGCCTTCCTCGGTCTCCAGATCCGGGCGGCTCATTTCGGCCCGCCCTTTCCGGAGCGGAAGCGAGCACCTGCGCCAATGATCAGGAACACCATCCCCAAAATTAGGAAGGTCGCGTTGTTGTCGCCGGTCATGCCCAGCACCAAGAACACAAACCCGAGCACCAGAAAGCTGTCGGTCGACTTCATCGTACGGCCGCCCTTGACGTCGGGCGTCTTGTTCGCGTCGTCGCTCATGCGCTCACCGGATCGGTGTTGGGCAGCTTCTTGATCGGCTTGGCGGCCGAGCCGTCATAGAGCTTGGGATCGGTCAGGGTCATCGGCCCGCCCTCGGGGGCCGACAGCTGACGCTTCACATACGGACCCGGCTTCGGCTTCTTGCCGGCGGCGAAGTCGTCGATGACCTTGGCCATGGTCTCGGCGGTCAGGTCTTCAAAATAGTAGTCGTTGATCTGGGCCATCGGCGCGTTGACGCAGGCACCCAGGCACTCGACCTCCTGCCAGGTGAAGCGACCGTCGGCGCTCAGCGTGTCCTTCGGCCCGATCTTCTTCTTGCACACAGCCATCAGGTCGCCGGCCCCGCGCAGCATGCAGGGTGTCGTGCCGCAGACCTGAACAAGCGCCGTAGTTCCAACGGGTTCCAGCTGGAACATCGTGTAGAAGGTCGCAACCTCAAGTACGCGGATATAGGCCATGCCCAGCAGCTCGCCGGTGGCACGGAGGGCGGGTTCGGACACCCAGCCCTCCTGCTTCTGGATCAGCCACAGGATCGGGATCACCGCCGACTGGCGCCGCTCGGCCGGATACTTCTCGATCCACCAGTCGGCCTTGGCCTTGGTCGCCTTCGAGAAAGCGAACGACTTGGGCTGGTCCTTGGCGAGACGACGAACGCTCATCGGTCCACTTCTCCGAAAACGATGTCGATCGAGCCGAGGATCGCCGACACGTCAGCCAGCATGTGGCCGCGGTTCAGCCAGTCCATGGCCTGCAGGTGGCGGAAGCCCGGCGCGCTGATCTTCACGCGGTAGGGCTTGTTGGTCCCGTCCGAGACCACATAGACGCCGAACTCGCCCTTCGGCGCCTCGACGGCGGCATAGACCTCGCCTTCCGGCGTGCGGAAGCCTTCGGTGTAGAGTTTGAAGTGATGGATCAGCGCCTCCATCGAGCGCTTCATCTCGCCACGACGCGGCGGCACCACCTTGTTGTCCTCGGTCATCACCGGCTCGCCGGGACGGTTGCGCAGCTCATGGATGCACTGCTCCATGATGTGAATCGACTGCTTCATCTCCTCGATGCGGCAGAGGTAACGGTCCCAGCAGTCGCCGTTCTTGCCCACGGCGATGTCGAAATCGAGATCGGCATAGCATTCATACGGCTGCGACTTGCGAAGGTCCCACGGGATGTCCGAGCCGCGCACCATCACGCCCGAGAAGCCCCAGGCCATGGCGTCGTCCTTGGACACCACGCCGATGTCGACGTTGCGCTGCTTGAAGATGCGGTTCTCCGTGACGAGGGACTCGATGTCCTTCAGCGCCTTGGGGAAGGTTTTGCACCAGCGGTCGATGTCGTCGATCAGGTCACTGGGCAGGTCCTGGTGGACGCCGCCGGGGCGGAAGTAGTTGGCGTGCAGGCGCGCCCCGCAGGCGCGCTCGTAGAACACCATCAGCTTCTCGCGTTCCTCAAAGCCCCAGAGCGGCGGCGTCAGGGCCCCCACGTCCATGGCCTGGGTCGTCACGTTCAGCAGGTGGCTGAGGATCCGGCCGATCTCGCTGTAGAGGACGCGGATCAACTGGGCCCGGTACGGCACCTCGATGCCCATCAGCCGCTCAATGGCCAGGCAGAAGGCGTGCTCCTGGTTCATCGGCGCGACGTAGTCGAGTCGGTCGAGATACGGAATGTTCTGGAGGTAGGTCCGCGCCTCCATCAGCTTCTCGGTGCCGCGGTGCAGAAGGCCGATGTGCGGATCGACCCGCGTCACCAGTTCGCCGTCCAGCTCCAGCACCAGACGCAGCACGCCGTGCGCGGCCGGATGTTGCGGGCCGAAATTGATCGTGAACTTGCGGTCGTCCATCTCCCGCGCGTGCGCGGTGCGGTGGTCGTCCAGATCGTCAAAGATGTCGGTCGCGCCGATCGGCGCCGGCGTCTTGTGGCCGTCAGCCATCGTGGCCCTCCTCGTCGCGCTTGTCCTTGCGCGTCAGCGCCACCAGCCAGCCTAGCGCCAGCGTCAGAATGCCCATTCCCGACACCGCCGCCGTCGACAGCTGCCAGTCGCCGGTCAGGGTCGCAATCGCCAACGGTGTCGACAGAAGCACCGCCGCCGCACCCAGCAGGGCGCTTTGCAGTTCGCCCGGCGTCAGGCGGCGAATGCCGGCACCGACGGCCAGGGCCACCACGGCCACCATGATCGCCACGCCCAGCGCCTGGAGCTGGCTGGGTGCGATTTCCGGCGCGCGTGTGAACCAGCCGGTCAGCCGGGCACCGAGCGTGAACAGGAAGGCCGTCGAGAAGGTCACCAGAAAGAAGGATGACGCCGATCGGATCGCATTGCGGTTCATGGTCATGCTCCCGCCACTGGGGTGCCGAGCCGGGCCGCAAGACTGGCACCCGCCTCGGCCGAAAGGCAGTTCGGGGCCAGAATCCCGATGGCGCGCGCCACCTCGGCTCCGTTGCTGTTCGTCCGGGCCGCCGTGTCCTCGAACATCTGGCGCTGCTCGGCGACCGCGGCCGCTTGGGACTCTGCGTTTGAACCGGGGACGGCCGCCAAAGCGCCCATCCAGGCAGCCAGGGCCTCGGCGGTTTCGACGGCATGCGCGTTGGGATACTCAAGCGCGGCCACGCACAGGGACACCGAATCCAGCATCTGCTCCGGCGTCATGGTGGGTGCGCTTTGAACCGTCAACGCGGCGGCTAGGGTGGTCGCCAGGATCATGCCTTGCTCCCCGCCTTTTCATCACCGGGCAGAACCGTCGTCGGATATTCCGCGCCTTCCCAGGGGGACAGGAAGTCGAACTGACGGAATTCCTGGTTCAGCTTCACGGGTTCGTAGACGACCCGCTTCTGGGCCTCGTCGTAACGGACCTCGACATAGCCGGTCATCGGGAAGTCCTTGCGCAGCGGATGCCCCTGGAAGCCGTAGTCGGTCAGGATGCGGCGCATATCCGGGTGGCCGCTGAACAGCACGCCGTACATGTCGAACGCCTCGCGCTCGAACCAGTCGGCGCAGGGATAGACCGGCGTGGCGCTGGGGACCGGCTGGGTCTCGTCCGTCGTCACCTTGACCCGCAGCCGCGCGTTCCGCGTCAGGCTGAGCAGGTGGTAGACCACCTCGAACCGCTCGGCCCGGTCGGGGAAGTCCACCCCGCACAGGTCGATCAGCTGCTGGAACCCGAAGGTGTCCCGCAGCGCCGTCAGCACCTCGATGATGCGCCCGCGCGGCGTGATCAGGGTCAGCTCCCCGAACGCGACCTGCGCCTCGACGCCCAGCGCCCCGACCATCTCCGCGCCCAGAGGCGTCAGCATGGTCTCCTGGGCCTGAAGGGTTGCGACCGTCCCGCTCATCGCTCGATCGTCCCCGTGCGGCGGATCTTCTTCTGCAGTTGCAGCAGCCCGTAAAGCAGCGCCTCCGCCGTCGGCGGGCACCCTGGCACATAGACGTCGACCGGCACGATCCGGTCACAGCCACGCACGACGCTGTAGCTGTAGTGGTAGTAGCCGCCGCCGTTGGCGCAGCTGCCCATGGAGAGGACGTAGCGCGGGTCCGGCATCTGGTCGTAGACCTTGCGCAGGGCCGGAGCCATCTTGTTGGTCAGGGTGCCGGCCACGATCATCAGGTCCGACTGACGCGGGCTGGCGCGCGGGGCCATGCCGAACCGCTCCATGTCAAAACGCGGCATCGAGGCCTGCATCATCTCCACAGCGCAGCACGCCAGACCGAAGGTCATCCACATCAGCGAGCCGGTGCGGGCCCAGTTGATGACGTCATCCAGCGACGCGGTCAGGAAGCCCTGCTCGCCCAGCTCGGCATTCACCGCCTCAAAGAACTTGTCGTGGATCGCGGGATCATAGCCCTCGACCATTGAGCGGCTGCCTTGACCATAAGCGGTCACCAGCGGGCTGGCCCCCTGGTTGCCTGCGCCGATCAGGGGCGTGTTGTTGGTCGTTACTCCCACTCGAGCGCGCCCTTCTTCCATTCGTAGATGAAGCCGACGGTCAGCACGCCCAGGAAGACCATCATCGACCAGAAGGCGAACACCATCCCGCCCTTGGACAGGTCAAAGATCGAAACCGCCCACGGGAACAGGAAGGCGACCTCCAAGTCGAAGATGATGAACAGGATCGACACCAGATAAAACCGCACGTCGAACTTCATGCGCGCGTCGTCAAAGGCGTTGAACCCGCACTCATAGGCCGACAGCTTCTCGGAATCCGGATTTTTGGGTGCCAGCACCCAGGCGGCCAGCATGAAGCCGAGACCCAGCACCGTCGCGATCGCGGCGAAGATCACGACTGGCAGATATTCCAGAAGAAATGCGTTCATTCGAGGCTGCCTCGGCCGCCGCAGGGAGGGGCGGAATCGGCGCTTTCTAGACCTAAGCCGCGCGGGGTTCAAACCCGTGTGGCGAAAGGATTTTGTTGAGAATGGTTCGCAGCGATCCGGACGCAATGTCGCAGGTGCGCCGACTTGTCATGAAAGCTCCGCTCGGCCCCTATCGACCGGCCTGACCACAATGCCGGAGACCCCATGGCCATCGGAAGCCGCGTCCTCAACACCGTAGAGCGCATCGGCAACAAATTGCCGGATCCGGTCTTCCTGTTCCTGTGGCTGATTGGCGGGCTGATCTTACTCAGCCTCGTCGGTGCCGGGCTCGGCTGGGCTGCGGTCAATCCCGTCACCGGCGAGGCGCTGGTCGCTAAAAGCCTGCTGGCGCCCGAGAACCTCGAGAAGCTCATTATCGGCATGCCCAAGACCCTGGCGGACTTCCCGCCGTTGGGCATCGTCGTGACGATTATCTACGGCGCGTCCGTGGCCGAGCGCAGCGGGCTGTTCACGACCGCGATCCGCGGGGCCCTGCTGAACGCCCCGCGCGCCATCCTGACGCCCATCGTGGTCATCACCGGCATGGTCTCGCACCATGCGTCGGACGCCTCCTATGTGGTGGTGATCCCTCTGGCTGCTGTGATCTTCGCGGCGGCGGGCCGTCACCCCCTGGCCGGACTGGCGGCAGGCTTTGCGGCGGTGTCGGGCGGCTATGCCGGCAACCTGTTCCCCGGCGCGTCCGATGCCCTGATCCTGGGCATCACCGAGCCGGCCGCGCATCTGATCGACCCGTCCTATTCAGTGAACATCGCCGGCAACTGGTTCTTCATCGTCGGCGTCGTGGCGGTCTTCACCCCCATCGTCTGGTTCCTGACCGACCGGGTGATCGAGCCCCGCCTCGGCAAGTGGACGCCCTCGGCCAATTCGCCCGCAGCGGCGGGCGACGAGAAGACGCCCCTCACCGCCTCCGAAAAGCGCGGCCTGATGTTCGCCGGCCTGACCGTGCTGGGCATGATCGCCCTGTGGGTCCTGATCACCCTGATTCCCGGATCGCCGTTCATCGACCCTGAGGCCGAACCGGCCCAGCGCTTCAACCCGCTATACAAGTCGCTGGCCGCCTTCTTTGCCGTGACCTTCTTCATGAGCGGCGGTGCCTATGGCGTCGGCGCGGGCACAGTCACCAGCCACCGCGACCTTGTCCGCATGATGCGCGAGGGCATCGCCCAGCTGGCACCCTACCTCGTGCTCGTCTTCTTCGCCGCCCACTTCGTGGCCATGTTCAATTGGTCGGGCCTGGGCCCGATCCTCGCCGTCATCGCCGCTGACTGGCTCAAGGAAGTCGCCCTGCCCACTCCACTGCTGCTGATCAGCGTGGTTCTGGTGTCCTGCTTCTTCGACCTGTTCATAGGCTCGGCCTCGGCCAAGTGGTCGGCGCTGGCCCCTGTCGTGGTGCCCATGTTCATGCTGTTGGGCATCAGCCCGGAGATGACCACCGCCGCCTATCGCATGGGGGATTCGGTCACCAACATCGCCACGCCGCTGATGAGCTACTTCCCGCTGATCCTGACCTTTGCCCAACGCTGGGACCCAAGGTTCGGCCTCGGCTCCCTGATGTCCACCATGCTGCCTTACGCAGGATGCTTCCTCGTGGCAGGCCTTGCCATGGTCGCGGCATGGGTGGCGCTGGATCTGCCGTTGGGGCCTGGCGTGGGCGTCCACTACGTTCCGCCGACCCCAGTGGAAGCCGCTGCGGCGGCCGTTCCGGCGGCTCCTTCGCGCTGATCGACGATTTCGTGCAGGGCCGCGCTTGACACGCCAAGCCGCCCCCGCCTAAACGACGCCCCTCGCCGCGAAGCACTGCTTCGTTTCGGGAAACGCGGGTGTAGCTCAGTTGGTTAGAGTGCCGGCCTGTCACGCCGGAGGTCGCGGGTTCGAGCCCCGTCACTCGCGCCACTTCTTTTCGCAAGAAGTGGCGCGTCCCCGTTTCCTAAATCCTGATCAGTCAGACGTCAGAACCGCATCGTCTGCGGCCAGCGCCTTCACGCGCCCGTCAGGTCCGACCGTGATCTGAACGAAGCCGAAGCCCCTCGCCGTCAGTGTGTCCAGCAGCTCCGGTAGGGCCGCGACCATCTGGGGCCGGGTCTCGTGCAGGATCAGGACGCCACCATTTGCTGCCTCCATGTTCGCTACGGTGCGCCTGACGATCGTAGGTGCCGCGATGCCGCGCCAGTCATCCGTGCCGCCCTCGGCCGAAAGCACCAGCACGCCGCGCTGGTTCAACCAGCCGGCCAGATAGCGGCTCTCGTTCAGGCCGGGGAAACGGAACATGGGCTCAAGCCGGGCGCGGACCTCCGGCGGGCTGTCTGCCAGCGCGGCCTCCAAGGCACCGAAACAGCGCCTGACCTGCGATTCCTGCGCCGCCGCGCCCCATCCGGGCAGGGTCGTGGGGTGCGACCAGCTGTGGCAGGCGACATTGTGCCCCCGGCTCGCCGCCTCGCGCACGAGATCGGGCCTCAGCTGGGCATAAACGCCGACGAAGAAGAAGGTGGCCTTGATGCTGCGCTGGTCGAGGATGTCCAGCACCCGCGGCAGCCCCTCTGGCGACGGCCCGTCATCGAAGGTCAGGGCGATGGTCCGGGGCGGCAGCGGCGTGCGCCGATGCTGCAGTTCACCGTATCGGCCGGGGTCGATGGACAAAACAGTGGCATAGGTCGGCAGGGCGGCCGGCGGCTCAATATCCCCGGCCGCAGCGCCCAGGTCAGCCGGCGCCTTGGGCAGCCAGACGGCGAAGAGAGCCGTCAGAATGATGAGCCAGAGCCTCACGACGCCTCCCCCACGCGCCCAGGACGCGTTCCGACGCACGCTACGCGCTCCCGTCCGCTAACCTAAATGGTTCAACCGACAGGGGATGGGCAAGGCGTGGTTGCCACACCATAACGGCCGCGCACGACCCGCGCCTGATCGTCGTCCAGCGTCAGGACGACCAGCCGGTCATAATCGCAGTCCGTCAGGGTCTCAGGATGCGGATCGCCCAGCGCCTGAGCGATCTTGTCCACCGTATTGCTGTGACCCACGATCAGGAAGACGTCATCCGGTGAGCCGGCACGCACCGCCTCCACGAACGGCGCAACAGTGCCGCCCGACAGCTCGGTCACCGTCAAGCCGGCCGCCTCGGCCGTGGGACGGCCGGTCTCACGGGTGCGGGTGTAGGATGTCGACAGCACATGCGTCACGCCGGCGTCGGCCAGCACCTGCGACAGGCGCAGCGCCCTCGCCTGCCCAGCTTCGGTCAGGTCCGGGTTGGCACTTCCATCCGCCACCTTTTCGGCATGGCGGACGATGATGACGGTCTGGGCCGCAGCCGGTCCGACCACCATCAAGGCGGCCGCCATTGCTGCCAGGAACATGCGCTTCATGGAAAATCCCTTGGTTGGCCGGACACTCGCCCGCCCCCGGGCCGCTGTCTACAGGCCCTTGAAGGCACCCTGGCCCGACACGTCGCCATAGACCTCGCACAGGTCTTCGAACACACGGTTCCATGCGAAGCGTTCAACCGCCTTGGCACGCGCCGCCAAGCCTATCGCCTCGATGTCGCGCGCGAACAGGGCCTCGACCGCCGCAGCGTAATGTTTCGGGTCGGCGCTTTTTGCCAGCTGGCCGACGCTGTCATCCACAGTCTCGGCCACGCCCCCCGCGTTGACCCCCACGACCGGGCGGCCGCAAGCCATGGCCTCAAGCACGATCAGGCCGAACGGCTCCTTGTCGTTGGCGTGCACGAAGGCGTCGCAGCTGGCGATGATCTTGGCCACCACCTTGGGATTGCTCTCGTAGGGCAGGCTGATGACCCGATCCTCCGCCGGCATCCCGGCACCCGCGCCCACCAGCACCAGATGATAGGGGTCGCCGAGCTGCTGTACGGCCTGGATCAGAACATCGATGTTCTTCTCGCGCGCAGGACGCCCGGCGAAGCACAGCAGCCGCGCCGACGCCGGCAGGTCCAGCTTCTTCAGCAGCCAGTCGCGGTCGCGCCGGTCGGGTCGGAAGGTGTCGATCTCGACCCCCAGCGGCCGGATCACGATATTGCCGACACCCGCTTCCTCCAGCCGCCGCGCGATGAAGCGGCTGGGCGAGACAACCTTGTCGAACTGGCCAAACAGTCTGGCCCAGCGCTTTTCGACCGGCTTCTTCGCCCATTCGCCGAAATGCAGCGCCGCGAGGCCTGCGGGGTCCGAGTGACAGAAGCCGACAACCGGACAGCCCGCTCTCTGGCCTGCCTCAAGCGCGCCCTGCCCCGGTGTATAGGGGTCGCCTGCCTCAATCACCGAGGGGTTCATCGCCGCCACCCAGGCCCCCCAGCGTCGCACGGACGTCGGCCAGCGATAGCCGTCGCCGAACGGCAATTTGGCCGCGTGCAACTGGACGATGCCGTCCGATCCGGCCCTGTGCTTCGCGCCCGGGACGACCAGCGAATGGGCCACGCCCGGCCGCCTGGCTTCCAGCCAGGCCTTCTTGGAGAGCAGGTAGCGCTTCACCCCACCGGAGCGCGGCGCAAACAGCATTGTAGTGTCTACCAGCCGGGGCCGCGGATCCGCCGCATTGGCTTTCAGAGTCGCAAGGGTGTTGGAGACATCCTCGTCCCAGCCGGGGATCAGACGGAACTCGTCCTCCTGAACCTCCAGCCCGGTCAGGCTCATCACCTCTGCCTCGGCGGCGCTGATGGCACCCGCGCCGCCCCGCTTCACACGCTTCTGGATACGGCGCGCCTTGCGGACGCGGGACATATGCGACTTCACCATTGGCGCGCCGTAGCGCTGCTGGCCGCCAAGCTCAAGTGTCGTCCTTGTCCGGAGTGTCGGCGGCGGGGCTCACACCCCGCCGCGCCAAGGCTTCCCTGAGAAGGATCTCGAGCTGGGCGTTGACCGAGCGCAACTCCGCCGCCGCCAGCTTTTCAACTGCCGACATCACGCCGGGCGCGGCCCGCATCAGGAAGGGCTTCCTGGGACGGGCCATGTCAGCCGTACAGGGTGCCCGTGTTCACGACCGGTTGGGCCTCGCGGTCGGCGCAGAGCACCACCAGCAGGTTTGAGACCATGGCAGCCTTGCGGTCCTCATCCAGCTCGACCACGCCGCGCTCACCAAGGTCCGTCAGGGCGCTCTCGACCATGCCCACCGCACCGCGCACGATCAGGCGTCGCGCCGCCAGCACCGCCTCGGCCTGTTGACGCTTCAGCATCGCGCCCGCGATCTCTGGCGCATAGGCAAGGTGCGCCAGACGCGCTTCATCGATGGCGACACCGCCGACCTTGACCCGCGTGACCAATTCGTTCCGCAGCCTCTGGGCCACATCCTCGGCATCGGCGCGCAGGGTCAGTTCCGGCACCGCCTCGTCCTCGCCGTGGTCGTAGGCGTAATGGCTGGCGATGTCGCGCAGCGCCGTGTCCACCTGGATGCTGACGTAGGCCTCGTAGTCATTGACGTCGAAAAGGGCCTGAGCCGAATCTTCGACGCGCCAGACGACGTTGGCCGCGATTTCGATCGGGCTGCCGCGCTTGTCGTTCACCTTCAGCTTGTCGCTGGTCAGGTTGCGGACACGCAGTGAGATCTTCTTGCGGGTGTACCACGGCAACACCCAACGCAGACCTGTGGTCCGGTCCGTGCCGCGGTAGTCTCCGAACAGCATGATCGCCACGCCCTCGTTCGGCTGAAGGGAATAAAGCCCGCACATCAGGAACAGGCCAACCATCGCGAGGGTGATGCCGGAGGCGACATTGATGGCCGCATCGGGATTCTGGGCGGCCAGCACTGGTCCGGCGACGACCAGCGCCATGCCGGCCAACAGCATCAGGATGCCATTTGCGGTCTTGGCTGGCAGTTCTTTGGAAATCTTGTGGCTGGTGGTCATGGCGTCCTCCCTTTGATGGCAAAGTGATATCATTTCGATCGCATCTTTGGCAACAGCCTTCGCAGTTGCAGCGCGGTTTGGCGGGCGAACGGCCTTGCATTCGCCTCAAATTCGAGAAACTTGGGGCAGGCTGGCGCGGACCCTGCTAGGGAACGTCGCTGCTCGTTTGCGTGTCCTTCTGGGGTGACTTTCCGAATGCGTTATCTGCTAGCGACCGCGGCGGCGATCGCCCCCCTGATGATGGCCGCCGGGGCACAGGCCCAGACCGTGATCTCGACCACCCGCACGACGCCTGTCGTCACCTCGACGGTGGGCACCGGTGGCGTTGCGGATTCTGTGAGCTTCAGCAGCACGGGCATCCTGGTGCTGAACACTGGGACCGCGGTCACCATCGATTCCAGCAATAACGTCACCACGACCAACGGCTCTGCCATTACGATGGCCAACACGGCCAATGGCTCGACAGGAATTCTGGTGAACGGAGGCGTGACCTCGAACATCACCATTGGCGGTTCGATCGGCCTCACCGACACCATCGACACCTACCCGGACACCGACAGCGACGGCGACCTTGATGGGCCTTTTGCGACAGGTAGCGGCCGATACGGCATTCGACTGGTCGGGGCGTCGCCTCTCACAGGCAACATCAGGATCGACCAGACCGGTGCACTGCTCGTCGAGGGCAACGACTCCTATGGGATTTCTCTCGAATCAGGACTGGTCGGCAACCTCACCAACTTCGGCACCATCCGGGTCATAGGCGACAACTCGATCGGGGTGCGGTCGCTCGGTGACATTACCGGCAACGCTCACCTCGGCGGCACCATCAGCGTGTCAGGCCTGAATACGACCGCTGTCGCCATCATTGGTGACGTCAGCGGCAGGTTGACGATCCAGGGTGACGTGTCCTCAACGGGCTACCGTTACACGACCCGCCCAGGCGATACAGCCGTCACCAACCTGGAACCGGATGATCGCCTCCAGAACAACTCCGCCATCATTGTTGCAGGCAACATCGGCGGCGGGCTGGTGTTCGACAACCCGCCGGCGAACACCGACACCAACAGTACCGACGACGACAACGACGGCATCACCGACGCCGAGGAGCGCACCGCCCAGGTCACCAGTTTCGGTGCCGCACCGGCAGTCAGCGTGGGTTCCGCCACACAGTCCGTGACCCTTGGCGTGGCCGGCACCGGCACCAGCGCTTTCGGCTTTATCAACCGCGGAACGATCTCGGGCCTCGGCGTCTATGACGGGATCAACGCCAACTCCGTCTACATTGGCTCGTCGGGCGGCCAGACCGTCACGATCGACGGCGGCATCCGCAACGAGGGCGGCATTGTATCACTCGCTCGAGAGGCGAATTCTCGCGCCATTACGCTAGGGGCCGGCGTTACGACCCCGACATTCATCAATACCGGAGCCATAACGGCCGCCGCCGCCTCGGACACTGCAACCGAGGTCACAGGGCTGCGCATTGAGGCCGGCGCAAACCTGCCGTCCTTCAGCAACAGCGGTCAGTTCCTGGCCTCCGCCGGCGGCGGCACGGCCAATGTGACCGCGATCCTCGACCTAAGCGGCACCCTGACATCGATTACCAACACCCGCTCGATTCAGGCCAATATCAACCCGAACGAGGACAATGATCCGATCACCGGTGCCAACGTCGCCATCGACGTCCGCGCCAACACGACCGGTGTCACCGTCCTGCAGACGGGCACGGCCCACGCGCCGACGACCTCAGATCCCGACACCGACGGCGATGGCGTTTCCGACGCCTATGAGCCGGTCATGACCGGCGATATCCTTCTGGGCACCGGGGCGGATACGGTCAGGTTCGAGAACGGCGGCTATTACGGCGATATCAGCTTCAACAGCGGCCTGGACAGCTTGTCGATCAGCGGTGGTGCCCTGGTGCGGGGCGCATTGTCGGATAGCGACGGCCTGCTGGATATTTCTGTCTCGAACGGCACCCTTGACGCTCGTCACGTGGCTCCGATCACGATCAGCAACCTCACCGTCGGCGCTGACGGCAACCTGATCGTGACTATCGATCCGACGTCAGGCGGTTCCTCCGGCTTCAACGTGACCGGCACGGCTAACCTGGCTACCGGCGCAGGTCTCGGGGTCCGCTTCACCTCTCTGATCGATACGTTGCAGCGCTACACCATCATCGACGCGGCCACCCTCAACTACGGCGCGATCGATCTGGACACGGTGCAGACCAACTCGCCCTATCTGTTCGTGATTGAGGCAGGTGCCAACGTTCCGGCCGGCGAGGTCTATGTCGACGCCCGCCGTCGCAGCGCCACCGAGGCCGGCCTGACGGGCGTGGAAGGTTCCTTCTTCGACTCCTTCTACAGCGCCCTCGACAACGACGAGGACATGCTGGGGGTCTTCCTCAACCAGACCTCGCGCGATGGTTTCATCGACCTCTATGAGCAGCTGCTGCCCGACCACTCGGGCGGCCCGCTGCTTTCTTTGGCCTCCGGCGTGGACGCGGTGACCCGCGCCCTGACCGGTCGCAACGCCTCGGCCGCCCCCGGCGAGACCAGCGCCTGGGTCCAGGAGATCAACTTCTACGCCGACAAGGACCGCACCGACACCTACGGCTTCCGCTCGGAAGGGTTCGGGGTCGCGGGCGGGATCGAGAAGGGCACCGACAACGGTGCCTTCGGCCTGACAGTCGCCTTCACCTCGTCGGATCTGGAAGATCCCGAATCCGAGGCCGAGGAAGTCCTGTCGGCCAGCCTGCTGGAGCTCGGCCTCTACTGGCGCGCCCAGGGCCAGTACTGGACCACGTGGGCCCGCGCTGCGGCCGGCTACGCCACGTTCGAAGCCACGCGCCAGTTCGTCGGCGGCGGGCTGAACCTCAGCAACGAATCCTCGTGGAACGGCTACACCCTCGCGGCAGCCGGCGGCGTCTCCTATGAGCGCGACTTCGGAGGCTTCACGGTTCGCCCGGAAGTCTACGCCGAATACTTCTCGCTGCATGAGGAAGCCCGCACCGAAACCGGCGGCGGCGACAGCTTCGATCTCGATATCGACGAGCGCGACGGCCACATGTTCACCGCCGTGGCTGCCGTGAATATCAGCATGGGCATGGGCGAGAACAGCTGGCTGCGCCCTGAGCTGCGTCTCGGCTGGCGTCAGAACATCTCGGTCGACGCCGGCGACACCATCGCCCGCTACGTCTCGGGCGGTCCGGACTTCGTGCTTGATCCGCTGGACATCGAGGGTGGCGGCCCCCTGGCCGGTCTGCGCCTGAACATCGGCAACGAGCTGGGCATGCTCTCCATCACGGCTGACGCCGAGATGATCGAGGACTACGTCCGCTACATGCTGTTCCTGCGGGCCAGCTTCCGGTTCTAGCGGCTGGCGGCCCAGGCCGCCGCCACCCTCAGACGATAGGCGTCTTCCAGTCCGGCGTTCACGGACGGGAAGTCCGCGTCGGCGAAGTCGCCTGATGCCTGCACCCGAAGCGCCGCCAACGCCTCATCGGGACGCCCAGCGTCCAAGAGCGTCCAGGCCAGGAGCGACCTCTGGTTGATGCTCGTAGGATGCCCGGTTCCAAAGGCACGGTCCGTTACTGACACAGCATCCCGGATAAGCGCCTCCGCGTCCTGCAGCCGTCCCATGCGACGCAGGCTCTCGGCCTCGGCCGCGCGGGCCAGCGCGACATCCGGGTGTTCCCCGCCCAGCCGCCCACTCAGGGCGCTCACGGCCAATCCGGCCTCTGCTTGCGCGCCTGCCGCATCACCCCCGGCTTCCATCACAGAAGCCAATGTCAGCCGCGCGTGAGCGGTCTCCACATGGTCATCGCCCAGGGCCGCCGCTATGTCGCTGACCGCCCGGCGCGCTTCCGGCAGGCCCTCGGCAGCGCGACCGTCGCGCCGCAACACCTCGGCCAGCTGGCGACGGGTCCGAGCCGTATCAGGATGGCTCTCACCCAGCGCCTTTCCCTGCACCTCCAACGCCCGCCGGAACAGCGGTTCGGCCCGGTCAAGTCGACCGGCCTCCATCAACGCCAGCGCCGTATGGCTGATCGTGGCCCCGGTGAAGGCGTGTTCGGCACCCAACGCGTCCTGGAACACCTCCGTCGCCCGACGGAACAGATCTGCGGCTTCGATGTAGCGTCCCTGGATCATCCGGATGTTGGCCAGCCCGTTCAGAGATAGCCCCGACTGCAGCGTCACCTCGACGCCCGGTGCCGTGAAGGCGTCAGCCGCCGCCTGGTAGGCCGCCTCCGCCTCTCCATACCGGCCCAGCGCCGACAGGATGTTGCCCAGGCCCGTCTGCGCGGTCTCCCGGCGCGGATCACCGGCATCGTAGAGCTGGCGCGCCACCGCATCGCCCCGACGCATCGCAACTTCAGCTTCGGGATATCGGGCAAGGTCATAATAGCCGAACGCCAGGTTGGTCAGGCCGTTGAAAATGTTCAGCAGGTCTGATCCGGGGATCTTCTCCCAGACCGCCACCGCCTGCTCCATAAGAGCCTGCGACTCTGCGTAGCGGCCGCGGCGCGACAACACGCCCGCGACGTTGTTCAGGCTCTCGGCCACGTCGGGGTGTAGCTCGCCCAGCGCCTCGCGCCGCATGGCCAGACCCTCGCGGAAGATCGCCTCCGCCCCGTCGAAATCGCCGCGCGCGTACAGCACCTGTCCGACGATATTCAGGCTGGACGCGGTTACCGGGTGCCGAGGCCCGAATGTCTCCGCGCTCAATGCCGCCAGCGCCCGAGCGGCCGCCACCGCGTCATCGAACCGTTCGGCGTCCCGCGCCGTCTCCGCCTCGACGACCAGACGCTCGATCTCGGCCATGTCAGCGTCGGTCGGTTCGCGCACCGCCGCCGGGATGGAGAAGATGTCGACAGGTTCGGCGGGCTGCGCCGCCTGAACGGGGCCCTGCGCCACCGGAGCGTCCTGCACCGCCAGCCCCATCGCCGCCGCCATGGCCAGGCCGATGATCATGACGCGCCTCCCCGGAAGACTGGTGGGTGGCGAGGGGTTCGAACCCCCGACCCCCTCGGTGTAAACGAGGTGCTCTGACCAGCTGAGCTAGCCACCCGCCCTCCCCTAGTGCCCGGGGTCGCGCGGCGGTTCAAGCCGGCCCCAGGCGAAAACGGCCCGGGATCGCTCCCGGGCCGCATCTCATTGAACGTGGGAACGATCAGTGGCTGACCACGGTCCCGTCCGGCGCGCCGGGTTGGGCCGTAGGCGGGTTCAGGGGTTCGGCGACCTCGTCCCACTCCACCGGCGTCAGCGTACCCGTCAGGGCCCACTTCAGCGCCTCATCCGCCGTCTTGATCGGAACGATCTCCAGCGCGCCCTTCACGTTGTCGGGCACGTCGGCGAGGTCCTTCTCGTTCTCCTCGGGGATCAGGACGGTCTTTATGCCGCTCCGAAGGGCCGCCAGCAGCTTCTCCTTCAGGCCACCGATGGCCGTGACGCGCCCGCGCAGGGTGATCTCGCCGGTCATGGCGATGTCCTTGCGGATCGGCACGCCGGTCAGGACGCTGACCATGGCTACCGTCATGGCGACCCCGGCCGAGGGGCCGTCCTTGGGCGTCGCGCCGTCCGGCACGTGCACGTGGATGTCGGTCTTCTCGAACACCGGCGGCTTGACGCCGAAGGCCAGCGACCGCGCCCGCACATAGCTGGCGGCGGCCGAGATCGACTCCTTCATCACGTCCTTCAGGTTGCCGGTCACGGTCATCCGTCCGCGGCCCGGCATCTTGATCGCCTCGATGGTCAGGATGTCGCCACCGAATTCGGTCCAGGCCAGACCGGTGACGATGCCGACCTGATCTTCCTCGTCCGTCTCGCCATAGCGGAACTTCTTCACCCCGGCGTATTCGGCCAGCTTGGCCGCATCGACCGTGATCGACAGCGTCTTCTGCTTGGCCATCTCGCGCACGGCCTTGCGGGCGAGGCCGCCCAGCGCACGCTCCAGCGAGCGCACACCGGCCTCCCGGGTATAGTAGCGGATCAGGTCGCGGATGGTGTCGTCGGGCACCACGAACTCGGCCGGCTTCAGGCCGTTGTCCGTCGTCACCTTGGGAAGGACGTGTCGCTTGGCGATCTCGACCTTCTCATCCTCGGTGTAGCCGCTGACCCGGATGATCTCCATCCGGTCCATGAGGGGCTGGGGCATGTTCAGGCTGTTCGCCGTGGTCACGAACATGACGTTCGACAGGTCGTAGTCGACCTCCAGGTAATGGTCGCCGAACGCGTTGTTCTGGGCAGGGTCCAGAACCTCCAGCAGTGCCGAGGACGGGTCACCACGCCAGTCGGCACCCAGCTTGTCGATTTCGTCCAGCAGGACGAAGGCGTTGGTCGTCTTCGCCTTCTTCATCGACTGGATGATCTTTCCAGGCATGGAGCCGATGTAGGTCCTGCGGTGGCCGCGAATTTCGGCTTCGTCGCGCACGCCGCCCAGCGACATACGGACGTATTCACGCCCGGTCGCCTTGGCGATCGACTTGGCCAGCGAGGTCTTGCCGACGCCGGGAGGCCCGACGAGGCACAGGATCGGCCCCTTCAGGCTGTTGGTGCGCGCCTGCACGGCCAGATACTCGATGATGCGTTCCTTGACCTTCTCGAGGCCGTAGTGGTCTTCCTCGAGGATGTCCTCGGCCTTGTTCAGGTCGATGGGCTTGGTCTTTGCCTTGCCCCACGGGATCGACAGCAGCCAGTCGAGATAGTTCCGCACCACAGTCGACTCGGCCGACATCGGGCTCATGTTGCGCAGCTTCTTGACCTCGGCCTCCGCCTTGGTCCGCGCTTCCTTGCTGAGGCGCGTCTTACGGATGCGCTTCTCCAGCTCCATGATCTCGTCACGGCTGTCATCGGTCTCACCCAGCTCGCGCTGGATCGCCTTCATCTGCTCGTTCAGATAATACTCGCGCTGGGTCTTCTCCATCTGCCGCTTCACACGGCTGCGGATTTTCTTCTCGACCTGCAGGACGCTGATTTCGCCCTCCATCAGGCCATAGACCTTCTCCAGCCGGCGCGGCGTATCGATGGTCTCGAGCAGGCCCTGCTTGTCGGCGATCTTGACCGACAGATGCGCGGCGACAGAGTCCGCCAGCTTGGACGGATCGGTGATCTGGGGGATGGAACTGAGGGCTTCGGGCGGGATCTTCTTGTTCAGCTTCACATAGCCTTCGAACTGCTCGATGACCGCGCGCACCAGCGCCTCGGCCTGGGCCGGTTCGCCCGGCTCCTCGGCGATTTCAACGGCCTCGGCCTCGAAGTATTCCTCGCGGTCGGTGAAGCGGACCAGGCGCGCACGGCACTTGCCTTCGACCAGCACCTTTACGGTGCCGTCCGGCAGCTTCAGCAGTTGCAGGACGGTCGCCAGCACGCCGACGGGGTAGATGGCGTCCGCAGCAGGATCATCATCGACGCTGTTTTTCTGCGTGGCGAGCAGGATCTGCTTCTCGCCCTTCATGATCTCGTCGAGCGCCCGCACGGATTTCTCGCGGCCCACGAACAGGGGCACGACCATGTGCGGGAAGACGACGATGTCCCGCAACGGCAGGACGGGGAGGATTTTTGGTTCAGTCATGGATGCGCACTTTCCCGGGCCTTTGTGGATCTCGGGCCCGCCGCAGCGGCGTTCGGGCGACATGCCCGTCCGTATCGTCGCGGCCCGCCGATTCCGGCGGTGTTCGAATGAGTATGTGGGCCACAGCGCGCGGCGTTCAAGCTGGGCCTTTACGCGGTGGCTCCGCCGGTGGCTTCAACGAAGGCATATCCACACCAAACCAGCACGACAGCCCATGCCAGCCAGGTGCGACTCGCCGTCCTTTGAACGCCGTAGTGGGCGACGTAGAACAGGGCGCAGCCCAGGGCGAGATAGAAGACGATGTTGGTCGTCAGCCTAAGGAAGGGCCATGCCACCAGCACCCAGGCCATGAAGGCCGCCGGCAGCACCGCCACGACGAAGAACCAGAATCCGCCGGCTCCGGAGGTGTCTTTGGCGAGCGACATCAGCACCCCGATGACCAAAAACAGATAGAGCGCGCCCGCCGCCCACCGCCAGGGGCCGGCTATCCAGCTGCCAAGGGTGTCGGCGAACAGGGCCTTTAGCCAGACCCAGCCCGGCTCGAACTCCGGCAAGGTCAGGGCCCAGCCCTCGTTGAAGGCGATCTCGGTCAGCCCTCGAGCGATCAAGAGTGCAAACAGCGCGGTCAGGGCGGCCGCGAACAGGGCCAACTCTCCGCGCACCGCCGCGCCTCGCTGGGTCAACCATGCCCCGACCCCGAACAGGGCGGAAAAGGCGGCGATGAGACCCAGCACCATGAACATCCAGCGGTAAAGCGGGTGCTCGAGGGAAATCCATTCCCGCGGGTCCGGCAGGGACAAGGCGATGTCCGGTATGTCCGGTAAAAGCTGTACGCCCGTCAGGAGCGCCACGGCGATACTGACGCCGCCGATCGTCCAGACCAGAAGCTGCACAGAATCATGCAGGGTCGAGACCGTCGCCCTGACTTCGCTGAGATTCAGTTTGGCCATGACACCCCCGCACCGCGCCGCAAGCTGCACAAGAAGCACAGCGGGGGGTCAGGCTAAGCGAGTTCTCCCGTCAGGCGAAGCCGATCAGGCGGCGCCGTCGGCCTGCTTTTTCTTGGCGTAGATGATCAACGGCTGGGCGTTGCCCTCGATAACCTCGGCGTTGACCACGACTTCCTCGACGCCCTCGAACGTCGGCAGTTCGAACATCGTCTCAAGCAGGATGCCTTCCAGGATCGAGCGCAGGCCGCGCGCGCCGGTCTTGCGCGTGATGGCCTTCTTGGCGACGGCATTCAGGGCGTCGTCGGTGAACGTCAGGTCGACGTTCTCCATCTCGAACAGGCGCTTGTACTGCTTGACCAGGGCGTTCTTCGGCTCGGTCAGGATGGTGACCAGGGCCTTCTCGTCCAGGTCCTCCAGCGTCGCCAGCACGGGCAGACGACCGATGAACTCGGGGATCAGGCCGAAACGCATCAGGTCATCGGGCTCGACGCCCTTCAGGATGTCGCCCGTGCGGCGCTCGTCCACTTCCTTGACCTTGGCGCCGAAGCCGATCGAGGCCCCCGCGCCGCGCGCCGAAATCACCTTCTCCAGGCCGGCGAAGGCACCGCCGACGATGAACAGGATGTTGGCGGTGTCGACCTGCAGGAACTCCTGCTGCGGATGCTTGCGCCCGCCCTGCGGCGGCACCGAGGCCACGGTGCCTTCCATGATCTTCAGCAGGGCCTGTTGCACGCCCTCGCCCGACACGTCGCGGGTGATCGAAGGGTTGTCCGACTTCCGGCTGATCTTGTCGATTTCGTCGATGTAGACGATGCCGCGCTGAGCCCGCTCGACGTTGTAGTCGCTGGCCTGCAGCAGCTTCAGGATGATGTTCTCGACGTCTTCACCCACATAACCGGCTTCGGTCAGGGTCGTGGCGTCGGCCATGGTGAACGGCACGTCGATGATGCGCGCCAGCGTCTGGGCCAGCAGCGTCTTGCCCGAGCCGGTCGGCCCGATCAGCATGATGTTCGACTTGGCCAGCTCGACGTCGTTGTTCTTCGTCGCGTGGTTCAGGCGCTTGTAGTGATTGTGGACGGCAACGCTCAGCACCTTCTTGGCGTGGCTCTGGCCGATCACATAGTCGTCAAGAACGTCGCGGATCTCCTTTGGCGTGGGCACGCCGTCCTTCGTCGTCTTGAACGCGATCTTGTGCTCTTCACGGATGATGTCCATGCACAGTTCGACGCATTCATCGCAGATGAACACCGTCGGCCCGGCGATGAGCTTGCGCACCTCGTGCTGGCTCTTGCCGCAGAACGAGCAATAGAGGGTGCTTTTCGCGTCGGTGCCGGCTGCTTTGGTCATAGACCCTATCTCACTCCCGCGATCGACTCCGATATGGAGCGGAACGCGCTTCCCTCACGTTGATTCCCATACTCTGGGCGCAAAGGTCTTCAAAAATTGACAATCACCCATGAACGCGCCCGCCACAACCCCGCCGCCCTACGGCAAGGTGGATGGCACGGGGGATCATTCCGGGGGATCACGGCGAATGTCTGACATGGGCGCCGCACCCGCGATTCGCCAGCCCCGTAGGCCGGGACAGCCTGTCGTGGCTTTCGATTTCGACGGCACTCTGACGGTCCGCGACAGCTTCACCGCCTTCCTGCGCTGGCGCGCGGGGCGCCGTGGATGGGCCCGGGGTCTGGTGAAGTTGGCCCCGGCGATCGCCGCCTATGCCCGCCATCGCGACCGGGGCAGCCTCAAGGCCGCATCCGTGGCGGAGTTCCTGAAAACCACGCCTCGCCAGATGCTTGAAGACGACGCCGAACGCTTCGCTTCAGAACACTGGGGCCGCTTCATGCGTCCGGACGCCCTCGCCTGCTGGGACGACTGGGGCGCACGGGGTGCCCATCGTGTCATCGTGACCGCCAGCCCGGAGACGACCGTCGCCCCCTTCGCCCGCCGGCTGGGTGCCGAAGCCCTGCTCGGTACAGCCCTGGTGTTTGATGATCAGGACCGTGTTACCGGGGCCTTCGCGGGCCCCAACTGCCGCGCGGCGGAAAAAGTCGTGCGCCTGCAGGCCGCTTACGGCCCCGACATCCGCCTCGCCGCCGCCTATGGCGACACCTCCGGCGACACCGAGATGCTGGCGATAGCAGACGAGCCAGGCTTCCGGGT
>JBKBJW010000018.1:0-7831 GCA_046294385.1 Brevundimonas sp.
CACCGGCCTTCGCCAGCGTCATCGTGATCGCCGCCGTCAGCGTCGTCTTGCCGTGGTCAACGTGACCAATCGTGCCGATGTTGCAGTGCGGCTTGTTACGCTCGAACTTTTCCTTGGCCATTCTCTTCTCTCCGTCCCCTGAACAGGGGGCTTATCCTAGGTTTTCAGGGGTTTAGTTTACGCGGAATGCTTCTTGATCACTTCGTCGGCGACGTGTTGCGGCACCGGCTCGTAGTGGTCGTACTGCATGGTGAAGGCGGCGCGGCCCTGTGACATCCCGCGGAGGGTGTTCACATAACCGAACATGTTGGCCAGCGGCACGAAGGCGTTCACCACCGTGGCGTTGCCGCGCATGTCCTGACCCTGGATCATGCCGCGACGGCCGTTCAGGTCGCCAATGACCGAACCGAGGTAGTCCTCGGGGGTCACGACCTCGACCGCCATGATCGGCTCGAGCAGCTTGGGAGCGCCCTTGTCCTTCAGTTCGCGGAAGGCGGCGCGGGCTGCGATTTCGAACGCCAGCACGCTGGAGTCGACGTCGTGGAACTTGCCGTCCGTCAGGGTCGCCTTGAAGTCGATCAGCGGGAAGCCGGCGAGCAGACCATTGTCCTTGATGGACATCAGGCCCTTTTCGACGCCCGGGATGTATTCCTTGGGCACCGCGCCGCCGACGATCGAGTTCTCGAACACGAAGCCCGAGCCCGGCTCGCCGGGTTCGAAAGTGATCATGACGCGGGCGAACTGGCCCGTACCGCCGGTCTGCTTCTTGTGGGTGTAGTCGATGTCGACCTTGCGGCCGAGCGATTCACGATAGGCCACCTGAGGTGCGCCGATGTTGGCGTCGACCTTGTAGGTCCGCTTCAGGATGTCGATCTTGATGTCCAGGTGCAGCTCGCCCATGCCCTTCAGGATCGTCTGGCCCGACTCGTGGTCGGTCGAGACAGTGAACGAGGGGTCTTCAGAGGCCAGCTTTGCCAGGGCGACGCCCAGCTTCTCCTGGTCAGCCTTGGACTTGGGCTCCACCGAAATCTCGATGACCGGTGCCGGGAATTCCATCTTCTCCAGGATCACCGGGCCCTTGATCGGGTCGCACAGGGTGTCGCCCGTCCGGGTGTCCTTGAGCCCGGCCAGGGCGACGATGTCGCCGGCGTAAGCTTCCTTGATGTCCTGCCGGTCGTTGGAGTGCATCAGCAGCATGCGGCCGACGCGCTCCTTCTTGTCCCGCGACGAGTTCAGCAGGCCCATGCCGGTTTCCATCTTGCCGGAATAGATGCGGCAGAAGGTCAGCGAGCCGACGAACGGGTCATCCATGATCTTGAAGGCCAGAACCGACAGGGGCTCGTCGTCCGACGCCTTGCGCGTGATCGGCTCTTCTGTCCGGAAATCGATGCCCGGGGTCGGCGGAATGTCCAGCGGTGACGGCAGGTAGTCGACGACGGCGTCCAGAAGCGTCTGCACGCCCTTGTTCTTGAACGCCGAGCCGCACAGGATCGGATAGAAGGCGCCGGTCAGCACGGCCTTGCGGATGCACTTCTTCAGCACTTCCAGCGAGGGCTCAGTGCCGTCGAGGTAGGCTTCCATCGCCTCGTCGTCGAGCTCGACGGCGTTGTCGATCAGGTACTGGCGGGCCTCCACGGCCTTGTCCATCAGGTCGGCCGGGATCTCGCCGACGGTGAAGTTGGCACCCAGAGCGTCGTTGTCCCAGACCACCGACTTCATCTCGACCAGATCGACCAGACCGGACAGCGAGCTTTCGGCGCCGATGGGGAACTGGATCGGCACGGCCTTGGCACCCAGACGGTCGCGGATCGACTGCACCGAGGCGTCGAAATCGGCACCAATCTTGTCCATCTTGTTGACGAACACGATGCGCGGGACGCGGTACTTGTCGGCCTGGCGCCAGACGGTTTCGGTCTGGGGCTCAACGCCGGCGTTGCCGTCCAGCACGGTCACAGCGCCGTCGAGGACGCGCAGCGAACGCTCAACCTCGATGGTGAAGTCCACGTGGCCGGGGGTGTCGATGATGTTGAGGCGCTTTTCTTTCCAGAAAGCGGTCGTCGCGGCGGACGTGATGGTGATGCCGCGCTCCTGCTCCTGGTCCATCCAGTCCATGGTCGCGGCGCCGTCGTGGACTTCGCCGATCTTATGGTTCTTGCCGGTGTAGTAGAGGATCCGCTCGGTCGTCGTCGTCTTGCCCGCGTCGATGTGGGCCATGATGCCGAAGTTGCGGTAGTCCTCGATCTTGTGAGTGCGGGCCATTGGAAGCGTGCCTTGAAGTGGTTCAGGACGCGGTGCGCGCCCTCGGGGAGATCGTCGATGTTTCGGATAAACGGGCGCGGGCGATTTAGCTCAAACCGCCCGCGCCGGATAGTCTCTAGATAGGGACCGAAAACGGCCCCCGGAAGGCGTTACCAGCGGTAGTGGCTGAAGGCGCGGTTGGCCTCGGCCATCTTGTGGGTGTCTTCGCGCTTCTTGACCGCGGTGCCCCGGTTGTTCGAGGCGTCCAGCAACTCGGCGGCCAGCTTCTCGGTCATGGTGTTCTCACCACGCTTGCGGGCGGCGTTGACCAGCCAGCGGATGGCCAGGGCGCGACGACGATCGGGGCGAACCTCGACCGGCACCTGATAGGTGGCACCGCCGACGCGACGCGACCGGACTTCGACGGCCGGAGCCACGTTTTCCAGTGCAGCATGGAAGGCTGCGACGGGCTCCATGTCCTTCTTCTTGTCGGCCAGGATTTCGAACGCGCCATAGACGATGTTCTCGGCGACGGCCTTTTTGCCCTCGTACATGACGTAGTTCATGAACTTGGTGACGATCAGATCCTTGTATTTGGGATCCGGCAGAACTTCGCGCTTCTGGGCGCGGTGACGACGGGACATGGGCTTGGCCTTCTAAATCGGTAGCGGACGACCGGCGGTAGCCGGTGAATGGAAATGGCGGGTCGCTTACTTCGGACGCTTTGCGCCGTAGTGCGAACGGCGCTGCTTGCGGTCCTTGACGCCTTGTGTGTCGAGCACGCCGCGCAGGATGTGGTAGCGAACGCCCGGAAGGTCCTTCACGCGGCCCCCGCGGATCAGCACAACGGAGTGCTCCTGCAGGTTGTGGCCTTCGCCGGGGATGTAGCACACGGCTTCGATGCCGGTGGTCAGACGGACCTTGGCGACCTTACGCAGAGCCGAGTTCGGCTTCTTCGGGGTCGTGGTGTAGACGCGGGTGCAGACGCCGCGGCGCTGGGGGCAGCCCTTCAGGGCCGGCACCTTGTTGCGGACCGGCTTGGGCTGGCGCGGCTTGCGGATCAGCTGGTTGATCGTAGGCATATAGGTCTCGTCTCTTTCAATCGGTGGAAGCGTGTGCCTGTCGGCCGGAGCGCCTCTGAGCCTTCTTTTCGAACGACCTTGCGGTCATCCCGGGTTTGATCTCGTGGGTGAGCGGCGTGACAAACAGAAAAGCCGGAACGCGCGCTTTGGGCGTTCCGGCGGGCAACAGCCCGGTCGTTCGATTGTCACGATCTCGATGACCAGCAGAACCGGCCCCCTCGAAAGTCCGGCGCGTTTACGCTTTGAGGGGCGTCAGGTCAAGGGTTGCAGCCTGAAGCCGGCGTCACGGACAATTCCACCCGAACTCCGACGGACACCACACGTTGTTGCGTTAGCAGTCTAATCTCCCCCTCACCGCCGAACATGACAAAGACCCGCCCATGACCGCCACGCCGCTCTCCGCAGGAACGACGAAGAAGCCCCGACTGCGCCGGCCCAAGGGGAAGGGCCTCTGGATCGGGCTCGGCGTCCTGCTGCTGGCGGCGGTCGGGGTGTGGTTCTTCTTCCTGCGTGGCGGCGAGGAGGCCAATCCGTATCGGACTGAGGAGGTCCGGCGCGGCGAGATTGTGCGCAGCGTCTCGGCATCCGGCGCGCTGGAGGCCCTGGTGACCGTCGAGGTCGGCTCGCAGATCTCCGGCCAGGTGACCCAGGTGCTGGTCGACTACAACGACACCGTCCGCCGGGGTCAGGTCATGGCCGTGCTGGATCCCCAGAACCAGCGCTCGGCCGTGGAGCAGTCGCAGGCCCAGATCGAATCTGCCCGCGCCAACGTCGCCCAGGCCCAGGCCCAGGTTGCCCTGGCGCAGGCCGAATACGACCGGCAGAAATTCCTGTTCGACCGCGGCATCATCGCCCAGGCGGCGCTAGACACCGCCCAGGCCTCTCTGCGCACGGCGCAGGCGGGCGTGCGTCAGGCCCAGGCGCAGGTCAGCCAGCAGCAGGCCAGCTTGCGCGCCAATCAGGCGACTCTGGGTCGCACCACAATCATCGCCCCCATCGACGGCATCGTCATCGACCGCCAGATCGAGCCGGGCCAGACGGTCGCCTCGGGCCTGAACGTCGCGGTGCTGTTCACCCTGGCCCAGGACCTCGGCCGGGTGCAGGCCCTGATCAATGTGGACGAGGCCGACATCGGCTCGGTCCGGGTCGGCCAGCCGGTCAAATTCACCGTCGACGCCTATCCCAACGACAACTTCAACGGCCAGGTGACGCAGATCCGCAGCCTGCCGACGACCGAGTCCAACGTCGTCGCCTATACGGTGGTGGTCGAGGCCGACAATCCGGCTTCCAGGCTGCTGCCCGGCATGACCGCCAACGCCGAGATCATTCTGGAGCAACGCCCGAACGTGCTGCGCGTGCCCAATGCGGCCCTGCGCTTCACCCCGGCGGATGTCCAGGCACAACAGGCCTCACAACAGAACGCGGGCGGTTCGCCCTTCGGTCCGGCGACGGGTGGAGGCGGCCAGCGCGCAGCGGGCGGTGCACCCGGCCGTGGCAACATGGCGGCTGCCATTATTCAGGAGCTGGACCTCGACACCGCCCAGCGGGCGAAGGTCGAGCCCATCCTGCAACGCGCCCAGCAGGAGGCCCGAGCGGCCGGCGGCGGACAGCGCGCGTCCGGAGGCGGCGGCGGACAGGGCGGCGCGCGCCGCCGGGGTCCGAACCCGGCCCGAGCAGCGGCCTTCAACAAGGCCTTCGACGAGATCAAACCCCTGCTCCGCGCCGACCAGCAGACCCAGCTCGAAGTTTTGCGCAGTCGTTTCGCCGGTGGCGGCGGTCGCGGCACCGTCTGGGTGCTGGTCAACGGCAAGCCCGAGCAACGCTCGGTCCGTACGGGCGCGACCGACGGCAGCTACACCGAGATCCTGTCCGGCCTGCGTGAAGGCGATCAGGTGATCACCGGCGGCGGCCCGCGCGCGCCCGATGCCCGCGCGGCGGCCCAGGGTGCCCGCATGGCCGGCGGTATGGGCGGCGGGGGCGGCCCGCGCTGATGCCCCCCTCTTCCTCCCCCGCCTCCATGATCGAGATCGAGGCCCTGACGAAGACCTACCTCATGGGCGATGAGGTGATTGCGGCCCTGGGCGGGGTTTCGCTGTCCATCAAGCGCGGCGAGCACGTCGCCATTGTCGGCCCGTCCGGCTCGGGCAAGTCGACGCTGATGAACGTGCTGGGCGGCCTCGACCGGCCGACCTCCGGCACCTACCGGTTCGAGGACGACCCGGTGGCTGAGTATGACGACGACCAGTTGGCCAGCTTCCGCAACCGGCGCATCGGCTTCATCTTCCAGTCGTTCCAACTGCTGCCGCGCCTGACGGCGGTTCAGAACGTCGAGCTGCCGATGATCTACGGCGGGGTTGAGCCGGCCGAGCGCAAGGCCCGTGCGGTCGAGCTGCTGCAACGCGTCGGCCTCGGCAACCGTATGAACAATCGGCCGACCCAGATGTCGGGCGGCCAGCAGCAACGTGTGGCCATCGCCCGCGCCCTGGCCAATCAGCCCGACCTGCTGCTGGCCGACGAACCGACCGGCGCGCTGGACACCGCCACGGGCCTGGAGGTGCTGGCCCTGTTCGACGAGTTGAACAGCCAGGGCCTGACCCTGTGCATCGTCACCCACGACCACGAGGTCGCCGCCCGCGCGCGCCGCCGCATCGCCTTCCGCGACGGCCACGTCGTTTCCGACGACGGAGCCACCTCATGAACCCCATCGAACTCGTCCGCTTCGCCGTCGGTGCCATAGCGGCCCACCCGATGCGCTCGGCCCTGACGTCGCTGGGCGTCGTCATCGGCGTGGCTGCGGTCATCATGATGACCTCCATCGGCCTGGGAGCCCAGCAGCGGGTCGAGCAGGCCCTGTCGAGCCTCGGCACCAACATGCTGGTGGTGCGCGGCGGTGCCGCCCGGGGCGCGGGCGGCGGCGGTTTCGTCCGCGGCGGCGGCGGCTCGAACAATACTCTGACGGCCAAGGACGCCGAGGCCATTCGTGGCCTGGACGGGGTTCGCGCCGTGTCCCCGGCAGTCAACGGCGGCGCCCAATTGATCTACAACGGCGCCAACTGGTCCAGCCGGATCGAGGGCGTCACCCCGGACTATCTCGTCGCCCGTGATCTCGAAATCTCGTCAGGCTCGATGTTCGACGAGGCCGCCGCGGACAGCGGCCGAAAGGTCGCCGTCCTGGGTCAGACTGTGGTCAACGAGTTGTTCGGCGAGGGCGTCGATCCGGTGGGCCAGCGCATGCGCATCGGGCCCATCCCCTTCACCGTCGTCGGTGTGCTGGCACCCAAGGGCCAGTCGGGTTTCCAGGATCAGGACGACATTGTCGTGGTGCCGCTGGATGCCGCCCGCAGCCGCATCATTGGTCGCGGCGTTTCCGGCGACCAGGTCAACCAGATCTACGTCAAGGCCGTGGACGAGGACGCCCTGTTCCAGCTGGAGCAGGACGTGGCCGAGCTGATCCGCGAGCGTCACCGCATCCAGCCGGGTGCCGAGGATGACTTCAACGTCCAGAACCTCACTTCGATTCAGGAGGCGGCGCAAAGCTCGACCGCCACCTTCACCATCCTGCTGGCCGCCGTGGCCGGGGTGTCGCTGGTGGTCGGTGGGGTCGGCATCATGAACATCATGCTGGTGTCCGTGACCGAGCGCACACGCGAGATCGGCCTGCGCATGGCCATCGGCGCCCGGCGCTCGGACGTCCTGACCCAGTTCGCGCTGGAGTCCATTGCGCTGTCGCTGTTCGGCGGACTGATCGGGCTGGCCATCGGCGTCGGCGGCGGCTTGTTGATGTCGAAATTCGGCGACTGGCCGGCGGCGATTCCCGCCTGGGCCGCCCCACTGGCGCTGGGCTTCTCAACCTTCGTCGGCGTGGTGTTCGGTGCCTATCCCGCCTGGCGCGCAGCACAACTGGACCCGATTGAGGCGCTGAGGCGCGAGTAAAGGCCCTCAACTCGCCACGGTTTCCCGTTCAGCTTGAGCTTCAACGGGGTGGGAGGGCGAATGCGGGCGGCGACTTTAGAGCTTCGCCTGCCCGTGCCCTGGCGCCGTCCGGTCCTGATCGGTGTTTCGCTCGTCGCGCACGCCGTGGTGCTCGGCGTCCTCGCGTCCGGGACCTTCCATCTCAAGCCCGCGCCGCCGGCCCCGCCCCTGATCTGGGTCGATATCGAGCCGCGCCCGCTCCTGCCCAATGAGACGCCCCGCCCTCGTCCCGCAGCGATGGCCGCCGCCGCCCGCCAACTCGAAACCACACGTGACAGGACAGGCAACACCTCACTGGCGCTCCGCGACCTGCGCCTTGATGATGAAGAGGACGAGAACGCCCCCACCCCCCGCATGGCGCAAAACCCCGGCGCGGGTCAGCCGGGAACCGAAGACCCCTGGCGCTACCGGCCCGAGCGCATGGCCGGTGCCGTCGGCCGCTCCCTGCGCACCAGCCCCATCGGCTGCGACATGCGCGACGGCCGGATGACCGCCGCCGAGCAGCAGCTGTGTGACGACCGCTTCAACGCCCGCGCCGG
>JBKBJW010000011.1:0-44180 GCA_046294385.1 Brevundimonas sp.
CATGCAGCCGGACGGCATCAGCCCCATCAGCTACGCCGAGCTGCTGAACATGCCCTATCAACCGGGCGTGGTACTGAAAAAGTAGGGGTGGCGGAGACGCAGGGATTCGAACCCTGGGTACCCCTTACAGGGTACGACGATTTAGCAAACCGTTGCTTTAAGCCACTCAGCCACGTCTCCGGTAGCGCGTCGATAGCGGAGGCCGCGCGGCGGTGCAACCGGGTCTGCGTCCTCGTCCGCGTTAACGTGACATAGAGGCCGCGCGTGCAGGATGCGCGGACCTTTCACCGCGATCCCTGATGACCAAAGTCCTCGACCGATCTCCGTCCGAAGCCGCTGCGCGTGGATCTGCGCCGCGCCGCGCGCCGCTTCGCACGGCTACGGATGGGATCCGGAACGACACGGCGCGACGCGGCCCCTTCCGGCCCCAGGTCTGGCTGAACGCGCGTCAGCGCCAGGCCGCGCGGCTGGCACCGCACTACTTCCGGCTGGCCGATGTGATCGTGGTCAGCCTGGCCTCCGGCACCTGCGCCATCATGTCGCCGGGTGCCCTGGCCGCTGCTCCGGTGGCCTCGGTCGCGCCCCTGGTTCTCGGCGCGGTGGCCTTGCTGGGCCTGATGCGCATCGCGGGCCTCTACACCTTCCCGGCGGACCGCGGTCCGCTCGCCCATGTCACCGCCGCCGGGATGCTGGCGGCCACCGCTGCCGCCGTGGTCTGGCTGAGCGGCCGCCTGTTCGGCGAGGCACCGGGGATGGGTGTCGCCTGGATCAGCGTGGTCCCGGCGACCGTCATTCTTCTGCACGCCCTCTGGAGTGTGATGATCCACCGCTGGCGCGCGTCGGGTGCCTTGACGCCCAACGTCGTGCTGGTCGGTGCCACGCGTCACGCAGAGGGCCTGATCCAGCTGGCGCTGCAAAGGCGCGACATCAATGTGCTGGGCGTGTTCGACGACCGTCTGGCCCGCACACCGGACGCCCTCGTCGGCGTGCCGGTGCTGGGCCGCGCGGCGGACCTGCTGACCCATCCTATGGTGCCCTATGTCGACCGCGTCGTCGTCGCCATCGACCCCGGAGCCCAGGCCCGCGTGCGCGAGCTGACCGCCCAGCTCGCCGTCCTGCCGAATGAAGTCACCCTGCTGGTCGATCCGGAAGGGACCGGCGAGCAGGCCGCCGCGCTGGATCGCCTCGCCCGCTCAGCGCTGGCACCGCTCGAAGGTCCTGTCGACCACGACCGCCGCGCCTTCGAGAAGCGGCTTCAGGACCTGATCGTCGGCTCGCTGGCCCTGATCGCGCTCGCGCCGGTGATGGCGGTGACCGCCCTGCTCATCAAACTCGACGGACCCGGCCCCATCTTCTTCCGCCAGCGCCGGCACGGCTTCAATCAGGAGGAGATCGTGGTGTGGAAGTTCCGCACCATGCGCCCCGAGGCCGCCGACGCCACCGCCAGCCGCCAGGTCACCGCAGACGACGACCGCGTCACGCGCGTGGGCCGATTCCTCCGCTCCACCAGCCTGGATGAGCTGCCCCAGCTGCTGAACGTTCTGACCGGCGAGATGTCGCTGGTCGGCCCTCGCCCACACGCCATCGGCATGAAGACGGGCCGGGTCGAGTCGGCCCAGCTGGTCGCCGACTATGCCCACCGCCATCGGATCAAGCCCGGCATGACCGGCTGGGCCGCCATCAAGGGCTCGCGCGGGCCGATGCACGACGCCGCCGCCGTGCGCCGCCGTGTCAGCCTGGACATCGAATACATTGAGCGCCAGTCGGTGTGGCTGGACCTCTGGATCATGGCCGTCACCATCCCCGTCCTGCTGGGCGACCGCCAGGCGGTGCGCTGATGTTCTGGCGCGGGGTCTGGGGCTATCTGCCGGCCAACATCGTCCAGGGAGCCGCCGGCTTCCTGGCGATCATGCTGTTCACCCGGCTGCTCAGCTCAGAGGATTTTGGCCGCTACGCCATCGCCTTTTCGGTGTTCAGCCTGATCCACGTCGCGGTCTTCACCTGGATCGAGGCCGCCATGGCCCGCTTCTGGGCGGCGGAGTTCAAAAACGGCCAGACCCTCGCCGATCATTTCGCCAGCCTGTACCGCACCGCCTTCGCCCTGACCGCGGTCTTCCTGCCGGTAGCAGCGATCGGCGTCTGGCTCTGGCCGATGGACCCGGCGTTCAAGGCCGCCGTCGCCGCCGGCCTGATGGGCGCGCCCGCCCGGTGCCTGATGAAGCTCGCCCAGGAACGCTACCGCGCCGCTGGCGAGATCCGCCGCGCCGCCACCCTCGATATCGCCTACAGCGCGGGCGGACTGATCATCGGCGTGGCCTTTGCGCTCATGGGCGCGGGTGCCGCCTCGCCCCTGCTGGGCCTCGGACTCGCGCCGCTATTGACGCTGCCCTTCGTCCTGCCGGGCGAGTTGCGCTTCGCTAGGAATGGCCGGGTGGACCGCGCCCGACTGCGCAGCTACGCCCTCTACGGCTATCCCATCGCCGCTTCCCTGGCCCTGACACTGGTGCTCTCGTCAACGGACCGGCTGCTGCTCGCCTTCTTCATGGATGAGGCTGCGGTCGGTGCCTATCACGCGGCCTACAGCATCGCGAACCGGACGCTGGATGTCCTGTTCATCTGGCTCGGCACCGCCGGCGGCCCGGCCCTCGTCATGGCCCTGGAACAGGGCGGCCGTGAGCGCCTCAGGGATGCCGCGCGCGAGCAGGCCTCGACCTTCATCCTCATTGCCCTGCCCGCCGCCGTCGGCCTCGCCCTCGTCGCCCGACCGATGGCCGAGTTCATGATCGGCGAGAGCCTTCGCACCGCCGCCGCCGGGGTCACACCCTGGATCGCACTCGGTTCGCTGCTGGCCGGCTGCACCACATATTACTTCCACCAGGCCTTCACCCTCGGCCGCCGCACCGAGCTGCTGCTGCTGGTCATGGCGGTTCCGGCCGTCGCCAACGTTCTGCTGAATCTCGCC
Organism: Brevundimonas sp.; assembly: GCA_046294385.1. Lineage (GTDB taxonomy): Bacteria > Pseudomonadota > Alphaproteobacteria > Caulobacterales > Caulobacteraceae > Brevundimonas. The sequence continues at coordinate 2,963 of JBKBJW010000011.1, forward strand.
CTGATCCCCCTGTTCGGCGTCATGGGTGCCGCGATGGCGACGGCCGCCAGCTTCGGCATCGGCCTGCTGGCCTCGATGGCGTTCGGCCGCCGCGCCATGCCCCTGCCCGTGCCGTGGGAGACCCTGATCCGCGCTGGCGTTGCCTGCGCCGCCATGAGCGCAGTGGTTCTCAATCTGCCGGCCCTCGGCGGAGTCGCAGAGCTGATGTTGAAAGCCTCCGTCGGCGGCCTGACCTACGCCGCCGTCGCCCTGACCCTAAACGTCGCGGGGGTGCGCGATGTCGCCATGCGCCTTGTCGCCCAGCGCCGGAGCCAGCCCGCATGACGACGACAAGCAAACGCGCCCGCACAACGGACAACGTGCGCTGGAAAAAGGCGAAGCCCGCCCTGTCGGTGCTGATCCCTTTCCTGCGGGACGATCCCTCAGAGCTGCTGACCCTGCTCGATGAGGAGGCCGCCTCCGTCCACGGCGCGGTCGAGATCGTGGTCCTCGACGACGGCACCCGGGACGCGGCTCTCACCGCCCGCCTGCAGGCCCAGCTCGCAGGCATGTCTTTGCCCACCCGCCTGATCACCCTGCCCGCGAACGAGGGGCGGTCGCAGGGCCGCAACCGTCTGGCCACGGCGGCGCGCGGCGGCAGCTATCTGTTCCTCGACAGCGACATGCGTCCCGACCATCGCCGCTTCCTTCAAGCCTGGGCCGACCTCGTGGCGCGCGAGGATCCGGCCGTGGCATTCGGCGGCTTTTCCCTGCTCCAGGCGTCCAACGCGCCCCGCTTCTCGGTCCACCGCGCCATGGCCGCCAAGTCCGAATGCGTTCCCTACATCGAGCGCGCCCGCCAGCCCGAGAAATATGTCTACACCTCCAATCTGCTGGTCCGCCGCGATGTGTTCGAGACCGAGAGCTTCGACCCCGGCTTCACCGGCTGGGGCTGGGAGGATGTGGAGTGGGCCATGCGCGTCTCGCGCCGGTTCCGGGTCGTTCACCTCGACAACGCCGCCACGCACATGGGCCTCGATGACGTCGAAAGCCTTGCGCGCAAGTATGAGCAGTCGGCACCGAACTTCGCCCGCGTGGTCGGCCGCCACCCGGAGATCATTTCGACCTACCCCAGCTATCGCGTGGCGCGGATGCTGAAACGTGTCCCTCGCCTGGCCACGATGCGTCCGTGGATGAAGCGCGCCGCCGTCACGACATGGCTGCCCACAGCCGCCCGCGCCTTCTCGCTGCGCCTCTATCGCGCCGCCCTCTACGCCGAGGCGGTGTGATGCAGCCCTATTCGGCAGACCGTAGCCTTGGCGGCAAGCTGCGCCGCCGCTATGCGCGTCTGACCCATCGGCGGCCCGCGCGGCTTGGCCTGACGCGCCCCGTGGTCAGCTTCACCTTCGACGACATCCCGGCCAGTGCCGCCGAAGCGGGCGCAAGGGTGCTGGAGACCCATGACGCCCGCGGCACCTTCTATGTCTGTGCCGGTCTGGCGGATCAGGACGGTCACATGGGCCGCTTCGCCAATGCCGGGGAGATTCGCGTCCTCGCCGCGAAGGGCCACGAGGTCGCCTGCCACACCCGCGATCACATCGACTGCCACCGGGCCTCGGATGAGAAGCTGTTGGCCGACACCGCCGATAATGTCGCGCAACTGACCGCGCTCGGCGCCGCGCCGCGCCACTTCGCCTTCCCCTATGGCGAGGTTTCGCCCCACGCCAAGGCGCTGCTGGCGCCACGCTACGGCTCCCTGCGCGGGGTCCAGGCCGGGATGGTGCGCGACGGCACCGACCTGAACCAGCTGCCCGCCGTGGGCATCGAAGGTGAGGATGGCGAGGCAACCGCCCGCCGCTGGATCGACCGCGCGGCGGCCGAAAACGCCTGGCTGATCCTGTTCACCCACGACGTACGCGAAAACCCGTCCGCCTGGGGCTGCACCCCCGGCGCGCTGGATCGCCTCGCCGCCCACGCCCGCGCCGCCGGCTGCGACATCCGCACGGTGGGAGATGTGCTGGCGTGATTGTGCAGAAGTCACGCAAACCTGACGTCGGCAACGAGGCGGCGACCGGCGATCTTGCCGTCATCATCCCCACGCTCCGACGGCCAGAAGGTCTCGAGCGCGCAGTCCGCTCAGTCTTCGCCCAGACCGGTGTCGCGGACCGCCTCGCCGCTATCGTCGTGGTCGACAACGATCCGCAGGGGTCCGCCGCCACGCTGGCTCAGCATCTCGCCGCAAACGCCCCCATTCCCGTTGCCTACCGCCACGCCCCGCGCCCCGGCGTAGCCACGGCCCGCAACGCAGGCCTGGCCGCCACCGACGCCCCCCTGATCGCCTTTCTCGACGACGACGAGGTCGCCTCCCCAGGCTGGTTGGCCGCCCTGCTGGCGGCTCAGACCGCGACCGGTGCTGACGTCGTCTTCGGCCCCATCCGCGGCCGCGTACCGGAAGACTCCGGATGGGCGACCGCCTATCTCGAACGCTTCTTCGGCCGTGACGGCCCGGACAGGGACGGCCTGATCGACCACCCGTTCGGCTGCGGCAACTCCCTGATGGTCCGCGCCACTGCCCTCCCCGGCACCGAGCCCTTCGATGTCGCCGCCGATCAGGCGGGCGGTGAAGACGACGCCCTGTTCGCGGCCCTATCTGCGCGCGGCGGCAGCTTCGGCTGGGCAGCGAACGCCTGGGTCGACGAGCATGCGCCCGCCCATCGCGCCACCATGCGCTACGCCTTGTCGCGCGCCTTCGCCTATGGCCAGGGGCCCAGCCAGACCGCCGCCGCCGCCCGCAACTGGCCCGCCGTCCTGCGCTGGATGCTGATCGGTGGTGCCCAGACCCTGATCTGGAGCCTCGCGTCCGTGGTTCTGACCGCGATCCTCAGCCCCCGCCGCGCCGAGGCGATGGACCGAACGACCCGGGGCCTGGGCAAAATCCTCTGGATGAAGGGGCTCGAGCCTCACTTCTACGGTGCCCGCGAGGTCGCACGTCTGGACCGCGCGACGGCCTAAGGCCATACGCATCCAGCGTGGCAAACATTGTGCGTTCCGGCAGCCCGCGCATGTCCTAGGATACGGCAACGCCCGCCGCATTGTCAGTTCGAGACCCTCCCATGCCCCCCTGGATCACTGCGGCCCTCCTCAATAGGGACCGCAAACTTCGCAACGGCTGGTGGGTCGCAGCCTTCATGGGGATACTCACCCTCCTGCTGCTAGCGGCGATCCTGGTGTCGGCTCAGATGGGTCACGAGATCACCATGCTGGAGCAGGCCGGGCTCATCGCCGTCGCCACGGTCCTGGTCCAGCTTCTCCGTCGCATGTCAGTTTGGGATGTGACCGGCCGGCCGAACCTTCGCTGGCTCAAGCATCTGGGCCTCGGCATCGCGCTCGGAGCCGCCTTGATGGCGACGCCCACGTTGTTCCTGTCTCTGGGATGGATCCGCTGGGAGCTGGCTTCCCCCGACCCGACCGCACTCTGGTCTGCCGTGCTGCTGATGGCCACCGTCGCGCTCGCCGAGGAGCTGCTGTTTCGCGGCCTGGTGTTCCAGCGTCTGATCGACGGCGTAGGACTGTGGCCGGCCCAGGTCATCATCAGCGTGTTCTTTGTCCTGACCCACATGGGAAACCCCAACATTGAGGGGGCCACGCGGCTGTGGGCCGGTGCCAACATCTTCTTGGCCTCGATCGTGTTCGGCCTGGCCTATGTCAGGACCCGCAGCCTGGCGCTGCCTATCGGCCTGCACTTTATGGCCAACGTCACTCAGGGCGTCGTGTTCGGCTTCGGCGTCAGCGGTTCGTCGGAGCCCAGCCTGCTGATCCCGCATCTTCCGGCCGGCATGGATTGGCTGACGGGCGGCGCTTTCGGCCTGGAGGCGAGCCTCCCGGGCCTGGTCGCCGTGGCGGTCCTGCTCGCTGCCTTGCTCTGGGAGCGAAGGCGAGCGGCGGCTGACGCCGCCTAACCCGTCAGCCGGCTCAGGAATCCCGGCGGGCTCCAGGTCGAGCGGTTCATCACCACCCCAGCGATGTGCCCGCCTGCAGCCTCGATTTCGTCACGCAGGGCCAGGGGTTCGTTGGCACTCGTGCTCTCCGCCGCCACCACGATCACCGTGGCGTCGACGAAGGGGGCAAGGGTAATGGCCATGTCGCTGCGTTCGCCGGCGGGCGTATCGATCACCACTGTATCGGCGTGTTTCCTCAGGGAGTCCCAGTAGTTCGACTGCGGGATCACGGCCGCCCTCTGGCCGGACCGCAAGTGCTCGATGGCGAAGCGCGTGACCCACAACCGCCCGCCCAGGCACGGGCGCGCGGTCAGTAGGCGCGACGGCGGCACCGGCTGGCCCTCCCGATTGGTCAGGCGCGGGCTGACCGCGAAGAAGCAGGATCCGTCCGGTGAGGCCTGGGCCGAGCGCCCGATCCGCCCGAACCGTTCAGGCTCGGCCGAGATCGCCTCCAGCTGTCCCTGCTGGGCCAGATCCCCGTCGATCAGCCAGACTGGCTTTCGCGCCCTGACAGCCGCCACGCGGGCGTATTCGCGAGCCACGGTCGAAACCCCCTCGCCCGAGCCCGCCGCTGCGATCTGGATCACACGGCCGCGATGCGCCGCCGCTGGTCCCAGCGCCGCCCAAAGGCCTGCCATCTCTGATGTCAGATCGACCATCGAATCGACTACGCGCGCTCCGTCGCCACTACGCTACCACGGTGGCGGGTCATCGCATCTTCAACGGAGCCACGGCCAGCACAGGCATCTCCAGCGTCCGCCCCGCCGAAGCCGCGGTCGCAAAGCCCTTGCGCGTGAAGATACGCAGCAACCCCACGCACAGGGCCGTGAAGCCCGCAAACAGGAACACCGCCATCAGCAGCGGCAGCTTCAGGCTCTTGCCCCGGGTCGGCGGTGCCGCCCGTTCGATGACGGTCACATTGTCGGCCCCGGCCTTGACCAGACCGTTGTCGGCCCGCGCCTGGGTCTCGCTCTGCTGGAAGCCCCGGATCATGCCCTGCAGCACCTCACGCTCCCCGGAGAAGTTGGCATTGGCCGACTCGATCGCCGTGAGATTGGCCTGCCGCTGCTGGATCTGGGTCAGCTGACTATCCAGTACCGCAAGCCGCGCGCCCAGCGAGTCCCGCTCGGCCATGGTGTTGATGCGGTTGGTCTCCAGCTCGACCCAGATTGGGTTGGGGCCCGTGCGGACCTCCTTGACCCCCACCGTGCGGCCCGTGGCCACATAGTCCTCCATCTGCGCGATCTGGGCGTCGATGTCCCGTACCGGCTGGGCCGTCGCCGTATACCGCGACAGCAGCGCCTCGCGCTCGTTCCTCAGCTGCAGCAGCCGGTCCTGGGCGCTGATGTTCAGATCCTGCTGCAGGGCGATCTCCGCCGGGGTCGCCGCCTGCTGCGAAACCAGGGTGTCCAGCCGCCGCGCCGTCTGGTTCAGCTGTGCCTGCACCGCGAACCGGTCCGCCGACACAGTCTGATAGCTCGCCGCCAGCCCGGCCTTGGCCGCGTTGAAATCGCCGATGTCGTTCGAAGCCAGGAACTGTTGATAGGCCGCGTCCGCGTCCGCCAGTTCGCCCTCAAGCACCTCGCGCTGCGCCGCCAGTGCGGGCGAAGCCCGGTCCTGGAACACCTCGCGGCGATAGGTCAGATACTGATCAATGACCGCATTCAGCACCAGCGCTGCCCGTTGCGGGTCATCGGTTTCGTAGCTGACGCCGATGACCGCGCTGCCGACCTCGGTGCCGACACCGAGATTGTTCTCCAGCGCCTTGATCGCGCCCGCCGTATCGCCCGCCTCGGCATCTGGGCCCAGGATCGCTGCAGGTCCCAGAGCCTGAACCGTGCGGCGCTTGACCTCAGAGCTGTTGAGGATCGCGGCTTCCGACTGGGCCACCTCCCCGATGTTCGGTGCCTGCCCTCGCTCGGTCGTCGCGCCGATGCGAGGCTGATAGACGTATTCCTGACCTACGCCTGCGAACACCTTGGCTCCGGCCGTATAGGTCTTCTTCAGGGTGAGGACCGCCGCCGCGCCCAGTGCGAACACGGCCAGGAAGATGACGATCAGCAGCAACCACTCGCGGAACAATAGCCCCACGATATCGCCGACGCCGTAGCGCGGTCTGGCTGTGACATAGGCCGAGCGCATGAGTCGGGCGCGAATCCGTCAAACGGGTTACTGACAGCGCAGCCTTCGCCCTTCCGCGTTAACCATCGGTTACCCATAACCGCAGACCTTCGGGATCACAGTCGCTTATCGAGTCGTCATGTCGCTGGACCGCCGCCTGTTCCTGTTCGCAGCCGCCACCGCCCTGACCGGGTGCGCGGGCGACAATGCGGTGCGTATGCCCCTGCCCGGTGGCCAGGATCGCAGCGGCGACAGCGTCCAGCGTGTCGGCCGCGCCGAGTTTCCCGACATTGCCTTCGCCGACTGGACTGACGCGGAGCCGGAATACATCCTTTATCCGGGCGACGAGATCGAGGTGGCCACACCTACGGCACCCGAACTGACCCGCACGCTGAAGGTCGGGCCCGACGGCCGGATCGCCCTGCCCCTGATCGGCCAGATCATGGCCGCGGACCGCACCCTGTCAGAGGTCGAGCAGGTCGCCAGCCAAGCTTACGCCGCCGAACTGGTTCGCCCGGTGGTCGAGATCACATTGAAGCAAGCCGGGCCGCTGAAGGTCTGGGTCGCCGGCGAGGTGCGGACACCCGGCGTTTACGACATGGCGGGCGACATTGACGCCTATCAGGCCATCGTCATGGCGGGAGACTTCCTGCCCAGCGGCAAGCCTCAGGAAGTGGCCCTGATACGCCGGGGTCCGGGCGGCCGCCGCATGATGCGTGTGGTGGACCTGCGTCCCCGCCGCGGCGAGGTGGTGGCGCTTCGGCGCGGGGACATCCTGTACGTCCCGCGCTCCAACCTGGGCGAGCTGGCCAACTTCTTCACCCAGGTCCGCAACGCCCTGCCCGTCGGCTTCAACTACAGCATCAACGGGCAGTATCAGTCGTTCTAGGCGGCCAGCTTGACCACACCGGAGTCGATCCAGCGACGGGCGGCGCGCTGGGCCTCGGAGATTTCGTCCGAGTCCATCTCCTGGCTCATCTCGCGGCGATAGACGCGCGCTTCGACCGAACCCTTCATGGCGGCCAGGTTGAAGATCATGTGGGCCGAGACCCGGTCCATCGGGCAGCCGCCCTGACCGGTCGAATACATCATGCCCAGGCGGAACAGCGCATCGCCGTCCATGTCCGGGGTCGGCAGCGGCAGGGTGTCGCCGGCGGCCATCTCATCGAAGTCGGCCACTTCATGGGCCGCGAGTTCTTGCGGGTTCATCACCGTATCCTCCGAGCGGGTTCCGTTCTGGTCCCGCCTCCTGATACCCGATCAAATACCGCCGGTTTGAAGTTAAAGTTAACGGCGAAAGCTCCGCAGAATCTTTTGTGTAAAGGCGGAATGAATACTCAAATTCCGATTCACTATCCCTAAATCACCGAGTCATTTCCCGTTTACGATTGCGCGCATCAGCGCGCCCTCTGACCGAACAGCATCTTGCGCGCAGCCTCTGCGTCCCTTGAGCTGTCGCCGAGGTTGCGTTTGGTCAGTTCGGCACCGACCGCACGGCCTCTGATCACCGCCGGCCGTTCACCCACCCGCTTCATCCAGGCCGTGAGATGCGGGAACTCTGCCAGATCCTGTCCCTGCAACTTCGGCAGGATCCACGGCCAGATCGCCATGTCGGCGATCGAATAGTCACCCGCGACATAGTCCCGGTCCAGCAGTCGCGCGTTCAGCACGCCATACAGACGGTGCGTCTCGTCGGTGTAGCGGCGAACGCCATAGGCGATCTGGCGCTGGTCCTTGATCATGGCCGGGGCGTACTGTCGGAAGTGGTGGGTCTGGCCCGCCATGGGGCCCAGTCCGCCGACCTGCCAGAACAGCCATTGATCCACCTCGGCCCGGGCGCGGACGTCGGTTGGATAGAATTGGCCTGCCTTGGCACCGAGATATTGCAGGATTGCCCCGGACTCAAAGATCGATAGCGGCTTACCGTCCGGGCCGGCTGGATCGATGATCGCGGGCATGCGGCCGTTCGGACTGATGGCCTGAAAGGCGGCGCTGAATTGTTCGCCAGCGCCGATATTCACCGGCTTGACCTCATAAGGCAGCCCCATCTCCTCAAGCGCTATGGTGATCTTCCAGCCGTTCGGCGTGGGCCAGAACCAGAGTTCGATCGGGGCGGTCATCGGCGGCTCCTGTTTCAGCGACTGATCTGGGCATCACGGCTCTGCTTCACAACGGGCCGAGGCTGACATTCGTGTTCAGGGCGAGTTCATCTGCGAAGGCAGACCCTCGGTTCATGATTAAAGGGCCGGTCCCCCGCCAGCCCACAGTCTGGAGAGTGCCATGAACCGCTTCACCCGGGCCGCCCTCGTCGCGCTTGCGCTGGCGACGACGGCCGCCCCGCTGGCCGCACAGGCCCAGAGCCGCGACTACCGGCAGGACCGACGCGAAGACCGTCGCGACTATCGCGATGACCGTCGGGACGACCGGCGCGACTATCGCAACGAGCGCCGCGATGATCGTCGGGATTATCGCGACGACCGCCGGGAAGACCGCCGCGATTACCGCAGCGACCGTCGCTGGGATCGCAACAACCGCGACTGGTGGCGTGGCCGCGACGACTTCCGCGACTATCGTGGGGCCCGCAACGGCTACTGGTACGCGCCGAGCTACGGCTACTACCGGGTCGAGCCGCGCTATTACGGCTACCGCTGGCAGCGGGGTGCATACCTGCCCTCACAGTACCGCGGCTATTACGTGCGGGACCCCTATGTCTACGGCCTGCGTCCCGCACCGCGCGGCCATGCCTATGTCCATGCCGGCAATGACATCGTCTTGATCGCCATTGCCACCGGCCTGATCGCGAGCGTGCTGAGCGGGACTTACTGACCCGGAACAGAACCGAACAAGGCCCCGCGAGCATCTGTTTGCGGGGCCTTTTTCTTGCATCGAACGTGCCTGAAAGGGCCGCCGGGATCCGTTCAGTTCCGGTTCATGCAGCCAAGGTGAAGGTTAACCCAAGCCGCCAGCATCGGCGTGCGGAGAACAACGAGAATGAAGCGCACCCTCATGGTGTTCACGGCGATCGCATCGTTTGCGATCCCCGCAGCAGCGCCCCTGGCCGTTCTGGCCCAGGAGCAGGAACAGGTCGGACAGGACGGCGGCCGTCGTGGCGGCGGTCGTGACCGTGGTGACATCCAGTCGGACCGGCGTGAGCGCCGGAGCGGCGGCGACGGCGGCGGACAGCGCCCTGAGCGTCCCGCGGACAGCGGCGGCGATCAGGATCGCGGCGGACGTGGTGGCGGCCGGGATGGCGGCAACAACGGCGGCGGCAACGGCGGCGGCAACGGCGGCGGAAACTCTGGCGGTCAGGATCGTGGCGGACGCGGTGGTCGTGACGGCAATGCCGGCGGCGGCAACGGCGGCGGCCAGGACCAGGGTGGTCGTGGCGGGCGCGGCGGCCGTGACGGCAACGCCGGCGGCGGCAACGGCGGCGGCGGCGGCGGCAACGGCGGCGGCCAGGACCAGGGCGGTCGTGGCGGGCGCGGCGGCCGTGACGGGAACAACGGCGGCAACGCCGGTGGGAACGGCAACGGCGGCGTCCCCGGCGATCAGGACCGCGGCGGGCGTGATGGCCGGGGTCGTGATTGGCAGGACCGTGATGGCCGCGACCGCGATGGGCGGGGTCGTGATGGCCGCGACAACGACGGCCGCGGCGGCAACGGCGGCTGGAACGGCGGCGACCGTGATGGTCGCGGCCCGGGCGGCTGGAACGGCGGCGACCGCGACGGACGTGACGGCCGTGATCGTGATGGCCGGGGCCGCGATGGCCGCGACCGTGACGGACGTGGCAACGGCGGCTGGGACCGTGGCAACGACAGCCGCGACCGTCGGGAATGGCGCAACCGCTTCAGCCGCGACAACTGGCACCGCGACTGGAGCCGCCGTCACGGGCGTTCGGACTGGTGGCGGAACGACTACCGGTTCCGTGGCTGGAGCGGCATCCGCATCGGCTTCTATTTCTCGCCGGGCTACGGCTACTACAGCGTGCCGCGCAACTACTGGAACCAGCGGTATCACGAGGGCCAGTACCTGCCCTCGATCTTCTGGCGCTACCAGTTGAACGACTATTCCAGCTGGGGCCTGCCGTGGCCGCCTGCCGGGACGATGTGGGTCTGGGTCGACAACAACATCTATCTGATCGACCAGTACGACGGCTACATCATCGACGTGATCTACGACGCCTGGCGCTGGTAGATTTCGGAACCAGAAACGAGCCGGCCGGGGAGCGATCCCCGGCCGGTTTTGTTTTGGGCGGCTGGTGGGCGGACAGGACCAGGCGGACTCAAAAAAACACTGTCCGGATTGTCCGGATTGTCCGTTTGCTCTCTGCTCGGCCCCATTGCACAGGCGATCCTCGCACAGGTCTGGACCAGGGCGCGTTCAGCGGCTCAGGTGCAGAGGAAGATGCGATGTTTCAAAGGGGTGAGGTGCTGAACGCGGATAGTACCGGGATTCAATGTGGCGCCAGCGTCTCCTCCCTGTCGCGAAGCGACGGGACGGTGGATCGGCGGCGAAGCCGGCGAGACGGAGGGGTTCTGGGCCTCAGGCACAGGTGCGGGGAAGAGACTCCCTCCACCACTACGCGGTCCCCCTCCCCATCATGATGGGGAGGAGACCACGGCAGCTACCGGAACTTCCGCATGCCACGCGGACCCTGACGGCCTGAGGCGGCGCGTTTGCCGAGCCAGTCCTTCCAGTCAGGCCAGTTGCGGCGGCGACCGCCGCCGTCGGCCCATTCGGGACCGGCCTCGGCGGTGAAGACGGCGACGTCCGCGAGGTTGGTGCCGGCCTTGTAGTTCTGCAGCTTCACGCCCTTGCCGCGGCCCATCTCGGGTAGTTCGGCCAGAGGGAAGATCAGAGCCTTGATGTTGTCGCCGATGACCGCGACGTGGTCGCCGGTGGCGCGCAGCATTGCGACCATCTCGCCGTTCAGCACCTGCTTGCCACCGCGCTTCTGGGCCAGGGTTTCGTCTTCCGGCGCGATGAAGCCGTAGCCGGCCTTTGACGCCACCAGCAGCTTTCCGCCGGGCTGATGCGCCAGAACGCCGACAATCTCGGCTTTTTCATCCAGGTCGATCATCAAACGCAGGGGTTCGCCATGCCCCCTGCCCGATGCAAGCTTGTCAGCGCCGACGGTGAAGATGCGGCCGTCCGAGGCCCCGATCAGGATCTTGTCTGTGGTCCAGCCGGGGACGAGATACGCGAGGCTGTCGCCCTCCTTGAACTTGAGCTCCGAGGGGTCGTCGACCTTGCCTTTGGCGGCGCGGATCCAGCCGCGCTCCGACAGGATGACGGTAATGGCTTCGCGCGGGATGAAGGCCTCGGGCGCGACGAAGGCCGAGGCGTCGACGGCCTCTGCGATGGTGGTCCGGCGAGGCGAGATCAGCGCCTTGCGCACGTCGTCGAGGCCGATGGCGATCAGTTTCGCCTGTTTGGCCGGCGAGGCGATCATGGCCTTCAGACCCGCCAGTTCGTCGGACAGCGCCTTGAACTCGTTCTCGATGGCCATTTCCTCGATCCGCGCCAGCTGACGCAGCCGGGTGTCGAGGATGTAGTCGGCCTGCATCTCCGTCAGACCGAAGCGGGCGATCAGGACGGCCTTGGGCTGTTCCTCCTCGCGGACGATGCGGATGACCTCGTCGAGGTTCAGGAAGACGATCCTGAGGCCTTCCAGAAGGTGCAGCCGCTTCTCGACCCGCTCGATGCGCCAGTTTCCACGGCGGATCAGAACTTCGCGCCGGTGATCGAGGAAGGCCTGCAGACACGCCTTCAGCCCCATGACGCGCGGCGTGCCGGTGGCATCCAGCACGTTCATGTTGATGGGGAAGCGGATCTCAAGGTCGGAGAGCTTGAACAGGCTCTCCATCAGGACCTCGGGCTCGACCGTGCGGGACTTGGGCTCAAGCACCAGCCGGATGTCCTCGGCAGACTCGTCGCGGACGTCGGCCAGCAGTGGGGCCTTCTTGTTCTCGATCAGGTCGGCGAGCGCCTCGATCAGGCGCGACTTCTGCACCTGATACGGCATCTCGGTAATGACGATGCGCCAGACGCCGCGACCGAGGTCCTCGGTCTCCCAGCGCGCACGCAGGCGGACGCCGCCCCGGCCGGTCTCATAGGCGTCGAGGATCGAGGCGTGGCCTTCCACAGCGACCCCGCCGGTGGGGAAGTCCGGACCGGGCACGATGGTCGCCAGTTCCTCTGTCGTGACGTCGGGGCGATCCAGCAGCACCTTGCAGGCGTCGATCAGCTCTCCCGCATTGTGCGGCGGGATCGAGGTCGCCATGCCGACCGCGATGCCCGACGAGCCGTTGGCCAAAAGGTTGGGGAAGCCGGCCGGCAGGACGACCGGCTCTTCGTCCTGGTCGTCGTAAGTGGCCTTGAAGTCGACGGCGTCCTGATCGATGCCGTCCAGCAGCAACATGGCGGCGGGCGTCAGCTTCGCCTCGGTGTAGCGCATGGCCGCAGCGTTATCGCCGTCGATGTTGCCGAAGTTTCCCTGGCCGTCGACCAGCGGATAACGCTGGGAGAAATCCTGGGCCAGGCGAACCAGGGCGTCATAGATCGAGGCGTCGCCGTGCGGGTGATAACCGCCCATGACCTCGCCCACGACCTTGGCACATTTGCGGGCTGCGGACTGGGGGTTCAGGCGCATCTGGTGCATCGCGTACATGATGCGGCGGTGCACCGGCTTGAAGCCGTCACGGACGTCGGGGAGCGCCCGGTTGGTAATGGTCGAGAGCGCATAGGCGAGATAGCGGCGCGACAGCGCCTCGCCCATCGGCTCATCGACAATGCGGCCGCCTTCAGGCGGCGGGGTGTGAACGGTCATGCGGTTTCGAATCGGCGAACTGAAGCCGAAAGTCTAGCGCGCCTGACCGTTCGGTGCGGGCTTTACTGCGCCGGGCGTGGAGCCTTGGGCGCGGTCGGGGCGTACTGGTCGCCGTATTGGTCACCTTCGTACCAGAGCGGGCGCTGGTCGGCGTCTGCGATGGCGCGAACAACGCCGGCGTTCAGCTGAACGAAGCGGGTGACGGCGTCCCAGTCGAAGGCCTGGCTCATGTCGTCGCCAACCTCATGGTAGGTGCTTTCCAGGAAGGCCTCGAGGATCGCCTTGCCGCCATTCGCCGGGCCGGGCGAAATGTCCACCGCCGGCACGCCCTGTTGCACGAAGGAATAGTGGTCCGAGCGGACGAAGAAATTCTCTTCCGGCAGGGGATCGGGGGTCGTGACCAAGTTCTGGCCGGACGACACCTGCTCCACGATCTGGCCCAGGGTGGAGTTCTCGGCCCCCAGCACCACGATGTCGGTGAACGGCCACAGCAGGACCGGCATGTCCAGATTGACCACACCGACCAGGCCATCCTTGGGCACCGTCGGATTACCGGCGAAATACTCGGAGCCGAGCAGGCCCTTTTCCTCGCCGGTGACGGCCAGGAAGATCACCGACCGGCGCGGACGGGTCGGGCCAGTCGACAGGATGCGGGCGGTCTCCAGCATGGCGGCCGTGCCGACCGCGTTGTCCATGGCGCCATTGTAGATGCGGTCAGGCTTGCTCTCGTCGGGTGAGATGCCCTCGTGGTCCAGGTGGGCGACGACAACGACATATTCGTCGCGCAGAGCCGGGTCCGAGCCCGGCAGCACGCCGATGATATTGTTGCTGTCGACCTGCGCCGCCTGGTTGTCGATGCTGAGCGTGATCTCGCCGGGAAGGTTGAAGCCGCGCGGCTTGCCCTCGGGCGTGTCGGCCTCAGCCAGAATGTCGGAGGCCGCACGGGCCGAGCCGGAGAACAGGACCTCGGCGGCGGCCATGTCGATCGCGGCGAACAGAGGGCCGGGCCCGGGCGGCGTCGGCTCAGCACTGCGCAGGGCGAACTGCGGCTGGGTCAGGTACTCGACGATCGTGGTCCAGGGCGTGTCGCGCTCGGCGGCCCTGGAGTTCAGCATGACCACGCCGACAGCACCGTGCTGGAACGCGGCGCGCTGCTTGCCTGCTGCGAGCGAGTCCTCCGAACCGGGGGGGCCGCCGACGATCATGACCACGATCTTCCCGGTCACATCGAGGCCGGCGTAGTCGTCGAAGCCCTTGTCAGGTTGATCGATGCCGTAGCCCACGAAGACAGCGGGTGCCGTGATGCTGGCCTGTCCCGGCAGGATGGGGATCATCAGCGCCGTGCCCTGCTCCCACAGGGTGGTGGAGCCGCCGTTGGGGGTCCAGGCGACGCCACCGGAAACGACCTGGGTCGAGGTGAAGCCGACGGGCTGGCGCCAGCTGGTGCGCTCGGCGTTGCCGCCGGGGGTCAGGCCGAGGGCCTGGAACTGGGTCTGGACATAAAGGGCGGCGACGTCAAAGCCGCGCGTGCCGGTGTTGCGCCCCTCAAGCAGATCGTCGGCGAGGAAACTCATGTGCGCCTGAACCCGCTCTGGCGCAGCGACGGCCTGCGTCTGGGCCATGGCCGGAGCCGTGGCGAACAGCAGGGCGGCCGTAGAGACGGCGGTCAGAATACGCGGCAACATGATGGATTTCCCCTTGATGCCCGACGCTAGCATCGGAAGGCGGGACGGCAAGTGAATGATACGTAACCGAAACCGGCCCTAGCGCGGGGCCGGGGCCCTTTCAGCGCCGGGGGCGTATCGATCACCGTAGGGGTTGCCGGCGTACCAGAGCGGGCGCTGATCAGCGTCCGCGATGCCGCGCGCGATCGCGGCGTTGACACGGGCGAACCGGGCGGCGGCCGTCCAGTCCAGCGGGCCGGAAAGGTCATCGGCGGGCTTGTGATAGCCGTTGGCAAAGAAGGTGCCCCACGCCGCCTCGCCGCCGTTGGCGTAGCCGGTGGCCAGCATGACCGAAGGCACGCCCGCCTGGACGAAGGAATAGTGGTCCGAGCGGGTGAAGATGTTCTGCTCCGGCATCGGGTCGGGGGACAGGGTGACCCCCTCGGTGCGCGCGGCGGCGGCGACGAGTGGCCCCAGCGTTGAATGCTCGGCCCCGAAGGCGACCACGTCCGTGAAGGCATAGGTCAGGATCGGCATGTCCAGGTTGACGTCGGCGACAACGTTCGGGACCACCGGATAGCGCGCCAGATAGTCCGAGCCGACGAGACCCAGCTCTTCTGCCGTCAGGGCCACGACCAGCACCGACCGGCGCGGCGGATCGGCGGCCAGAGACCGCGCGGCCTCCAGCATCGTGGCGATACCGCCGGCGTTGTCGAGCGCACCGTTGTTGATGCGGTCCTCGCCCGTGCCGCTGACACCCAGGTGGTCGAGGTGAGCGGTCAGGATGACGTATTCGTTCTTCAGGACCGGATCCGTTCCTTCGATCAGGCCGATGACGTTGGAGGTCTGGACATCCTCGCGACGGGTGTTGACGTCAAAGACGGCCTCGCCCTCGAGGGCGAAACCGGCGGGACGGCCAGAAGCCGCCTCGGCGCGGATATCGGCATAGGATTTCGGCCCGCCCGCGAACAGGGCAGCGGCGGCGGCGTCATTCAGGAAGGCTGTGGCGCGAATACCCGGTGCCGAGCGCTTCGGACCATCGGGCCCGACCCAGACGGTCTCCGTCCGGTTGGCGTAGCGCCGCAGCAGGGTGTCGTTGAAGCGGGCCGCGCTGGCCGTGGTGTTGACGGTGATCGTGCCGATGGCACCGTGAGCTTCGGCAATGCGAGCCTTCGACGCCTCCAGCACCCGGGCTTCGTCTTCTGACGCCCCGGCGGGCGCGCCCGACAGGAAGACCACGATCTTGCCGGCCGTGTTCAGGCCCGCATAGTCCCCGTCCGCGCCGAAGCCGACGAAGACCAGCTGGCCGGTCGTCAAGGCATGACCGGCCTCGCGGCCCATGCCGAACAGGGCGTCGACACCGCTGGTCCAGACGACGGGCTGCCCGCCGGCCGGCTTCCAGGCCAGGGTCGCGCCCTCGGCGGCGATGCCCATGCGGGCGATGGTCACCGGTTGTCTCCAGGAACCGGCGGCACCGGGCTGCAGGCCCATGCCCTGCATGCGCGTCTGCACATACTGGGCGGCGAGATCGTAGCCGCGCTGGCCCGTGCCGCGGCCTTCCAGCGCATCGTCGGCGAGGAAGGCGACGTCAGCGTGGATGCGCGCCTCGGCGGCGGGATCGCGCGCCGACTGGGCGTGCACCGAACCGGCGACGAGGACGAGGCTGAGGGCCAGCGCCGAAACGAGCGTCTTCATGGGTGATCTCCGACTTTCACACGATGGCTAACACGACCGCAGCCTCAAAGGCGACCCGCTTCACCCAGCTTGTCCAACATCCAGACGCGGGCCGGAGGGATGGGTTTGTTCTGGGGATGGAAGACGAACTGTTCGAGGAAGTGGCCGGTCAGGTCGAGGCCGGCGCGCACGTCGCCCTCAGCCAGCCCGGCCTGGGCACCAAGCATGAAGGGTGGAAGCTTCAGCAGCTTGTCGGCATAGGGCGCGCCGGCCTCGCGGCTGACGGCGCGGCCGGTACGGGGACTGACCCAGATCAGATCGTCGGTCGTGCCGGTCGCGCCACATTTCGACAAGTCGAGGCCGAAGCCGAGGTCATCGAGGAGCCCCGCCTCGAACCGGGCGAAGACGGCGGGCCAGATTTCCGGCCAGGCGAAGGCACCCATCAGGGCCTCGAAGGCGTTGAAGGCACCGGGGTGAGCCTCGCGCTCCGGAAGCGCGCCCTGCGCCACCGCAGCGGCGGCGTTCAGCCCGATCAGCGCCAGGGGGTCGTCGAACAGGGCGGCGGGCCCCTGCCCCACCGGCTCCAGCCGGGCCGAGCCGAGCTGATCGGACGTGCGCGAGCGGAAATCGGCCGCGACCCGGGCTCCCGCCTGAAGAAAGGGCTTCATCCGCCGCGACGCCCCGCCCGCCACATAGGCCGCGCGGCGACCGTGTTCCGCGGTCAGCAGCTCGACGACGACGCCGGTATCGCCATGGGCGCGGGCGGACAGGACATAGGCCTCGTCGGAAAACTCCATGTCCTTCCGTTAGCCCCGACCGCGCGGCGTGACCACCGGCTTGCGCTCGTTCCCGGAATTGGCGAGACAAGTCGGGTCGTTATCCGGGGGGATCCATGGACAAGTTCACAGGCAAGCGCCGCGAAACCTGGCAGTCGCGGACGCCGGTGTGGCCGTTCATGGTCGTGGGCACGGTGACGGTGGTCATCATCTGCGCCCTGATCAGCGTGTTCTGGAGCGGCGCCATGATGGGCGACGGCACCGGCGCGGGGCGGATGGTCGTGATCATGAACGCCTTCGCCAACGTCTTCGTCCCGGCGGTCATCGTGGGCGGTGCCGTGGGGCTGTTCCTGAACTACATCTATTTCACCCCGGCCAACAAAGGCGCGCTGAAGTGGACCGGTCTGCTGATCGTGGCCGGTGCCGTCGCAGCCGTTCCCGCCAGCCTGCCCAAGGCGATCACGGCTGACCGAATGGGTTATGCCATCCGACTGAAAACCTCGGTCACCGAGGCGCGCGAAGCGGCCCGGCGCAGCGAGGAAGACCTGCAGCGGCGGCTGTTCCTGCTGCTGCGGCGGAATCCGTTCGAGGCCAGCAAGCTGGCGCGTGAAGGCGGGCTGGAATACGCCGCCAAGGTCATCAACGCCCACCGCGCGCTGATCACCTCGGCGCGGCAGGACTACGACAAGGGTCAGGCCGAGGCCCGTGCGGCCATGGAAAAGGGCATTGTCGGCAAGAGGGATCGCGAGGCCGTCCTGTTGCGGATGGATGAAGCCGCCGGTCCCCGTAAGGCCCTCATGGAGCGTATCTGGACAGGCCACGAACGCATCGCCGACCTGCGTCAGCAGGAACTCAAGGCGCTGCAGGACAATCGCGGATCGTGGCGGCCCACCTATCAGGGCGCGTCGATTTCCAGCCCGGCCCTGTTCAACCGTATCCAGCAGATCGAGAACGACATCGACGCGGCCATCCGCGATGTTGAAGAGGCCGAGGCCGAGCTGCGCCGCTTCGACGCCGAGACCGAGGCGGGCATCGACCGGGTGCTGGAAGCGGCGGTCTAGTCCGGCGACTGGATCAAAGCCACCACGGCGCCGGCCTTGTCGTTGGGGACCGGGATGCTGAGCACATACTGCTCGATCTTCCAGCCCTCGGCGGTCAGGCGCAGCACGCCGGAGCCGCGCGTCTCGCCATAGCTGGCGTTGTCCAGAAGCTCTTCGAACCAGACGACGCAGCGGCAGTCGAGCGGAGCCAGGGTCATGACCCGGTCGCGCGGGATGTAGGTCCAGCCCCGCCCTTGAGAGAAATAGGGCCCGGCATAGGCGCGGAACTCGGTAAGGGACCAACGCTCGGACGCATCGGTGCCGATGAACCGGGCGTCTGGCGTGAACTGGGCGAAATAGGTGGTTCCGTCAGCCGTCGAGGCGGCGGCGTGCATGCGGTCCAGGGTGGCGGCGGCCTCGGCCTCCGGCGTCGACTGGATCAGGGCGGCAAGGATGAGCGCGATCATGCGCCGACCCTAGGACCTGATCCGGAAAAGTGTGAGCGGTTTTCCGGTCGGATCAGGTGCCGGAGTTATGCTGGTCCTTGATCCAAGGCTTCGGCGAAATCGCGAAAGGATCTCTCCTCAGCCGATCAAGGTCTAGCGCGGCGCGGCGGCCGTAGGGAAGTCGCGGCCCAAAGCCTCGGCCATGGCCTGCTGCGAGATCAGGAAGACCTCAGCGGTCTGGTGGAAATTGTTCGACAGGACGATCACGGTCACATCCTGGTCGGGCTGGTAGGCGACCAGGTTGCGGAAGCCTGACCAACTGCCCGTGTGATAAATCTGGCGGTCGTCAAAGCCGGGAGCGACGCGCGTGCCGAGCCGATTGACGAACAGGCCGTAGCCCCAGTCACGACGCGGGCGGCCGCGCTCGGGCGGGGTGTCGGCGGGGGCATGGTCGCGGATCATGTCGGCATAGCTTTCAGCCGACAACAGATGGCCCCGGTGCAGGGACCGCTGCCAGACCAGCAGGTCGTCCAGTGTGGAATAGAGCCCGCCTGCGGCGAAAACGACGCTGGGGTTGGCGTCCGGTTGCGGCGTAGGAGCGCCGGCGGTCAGGTTCGCGTAGCCCATAATGATGCCGTGGTCGGCACCGTCGTCGTAGCCGGTGTCATCCATGCCCAGCGGCTCGAACAAGGCGGTGCGGAGATAGTCGGCGAAGGCCATACGGCTGGCCTTCTCGACCACCATGCCCAACAGGTTGAAGGCGGCGTTGTCGTAGCGGACCTTCGTTCCAGGCGCGAACTGCAGGCGATACATCGCTGATGCCGCAGTCAATTCCTCTGGCGTCGTTGGGCGAATGCGGCGGATACCCCAGTTGGCCTGGCTCATCAGATCGGGCACGCCCGAGGTGTGCGACAGCAGGTGATACAGCCGGATCGGAGCCCAGGCCTCAGGACATGGCTCGATCCACTTGCAAAGGGGATCGTCGACGCTGAGGCGGCCATCGTCCTGAAGCTTCAGGATCGCGGCGGCGGTGAACTGCTTGCTGACCGAGGCGAGGCGGAAGCGGTCGTCGAGGGCGATGCGGCGGCCCTCGGTCTGGCCGTAGGTCTGGCGGAAGATCACCTTGTCGCCGCGGGCGACCAGAACCGCCCCGGTGAAGCGCGAGCGGTCCAGGCGTGCGGTCAAGCGCGGCAGGTCCTCCACCACCACCAGCGGCGGACGCGGCGGGATCGACCGACCGGACGCCGGTGTCGGGGCGGGCGAGACGTACCGAACAGCGGCAACGGCCCCGACCGCCAGCAGCAGCGCGGCCAGAAGGGCCAGCAGCAGCCGGGGCGGGCCTGCGGGTGTCCGGGGATCAAACGGCAAGGTCAGACGTCGTAGTCGAGGCCGAACTGGGCGTAGAGGGCTCGGCTGTCTTGCCACTTCGGATCGACCTTGACGGTCAGGAACAGGTGCACGGGACGGTCGAGCAGTTCGGTCAGTTCCTCGCGTGCCTTCTGGCCGATCCACTTCAGGGTCTGGCCGCCCTTGCCCAGGATGATGGGGCGTTGGCTGTCGCGCTCGACATAGATGGTCTGTTCGATACGGGCCGACCCGTCGGGCTTTTCGTCGAAGGCCGTGGTTTCGACAGCGGCGGAGTAAGGCAGTTCCTCGTGGACGCGCAGATAGACCTTCTCGCGGGTGATCTCGGCGGCGAGGACGCGCACGGGGACGTCGGCTGACTGGTCTTCGGGATAGAGCCACGGCCCGGCGGGCATGGCGCGGGCCAGCCGCTGTTTCAGATCATCGACGCCGTCGCCGCTGAGCGCCGAGATCATATAGACCTCGGAATAGACCCCGGTTTCGAATAGGGCGTGCGACAGGGCCAGCAGGGTGTCGCGGCGCATGCCGTCGATCTTGTTCAGGGCGAGGATGACCTGTTTCCCCGAGGCCTTCAGGTTGGCGATGATGGTCTCGGTGTCCTCGGCCGAGCGGCGGTCGGCGGCCTGGCCGTCCTTGCCCTCGGACGCGATGTGCGAGGCGGCGTCGATCAGGTGGACCACCACGTCCGCATCATCGGCCCCGCCCCAGGCCGAGGCGACCATGGCGCGGTCCAGCCGGCGCCGCGGGGTGAAGATGCCGGGTGTATCGACCAGAACGATCTGGGCGTCGCCCTCCATGGCGATTCCTCGCACCGGGAATCGCGTGGTCTGGACCTTCTGGGTGACGATGGAGACCTTGGACCCCGTCAGCCGGTTCACCAGCGTGGATTTCCCGGCGTTGGGCGCGCCGATGATGGCGGCGAAGCCGGCACGCTGGGTCGGGTTTTCAGGGTCGGTCAAATCACGCCTTCACGTTTCAGCATCGCGGCGGCCGCGGCTTTCTCCGCCTCCTGACGTGAACGCCCCTGTGCGGTCAAGGGTTCGGTGCCCTGAACCGCGACTTCGACGGTGAAGGTGGGGGCGTGATCGGAGCCCGTCCGTTGGACGATGCGGTAGACAGGTAAGGCCCTGCCCTGCCCCAGCGCCCATTCCTGAAGCGCCGATTTGGGGTTGGCGACGGACTTCTGCGGCGGTGCAGCCAGCTCGGTCGCCCAGGCACGCTCGAAGACAGTGCGGGCGGCGTCGATGCCACCGTCCAGCCAGACGGCGGCAAGGATGGCCTCCATGGCGTCGCCGAGGGCCCCTTCGCGGCGGCGGCCGCCCTGTTTGGCCTCCCCGGGTGACAGGCGCATGGCGTCGCCGACACCCAGAGCCTCGGCGGCACGAGCGCAGGCGGCCTTGTCGACAAGGCTGTGCAGCATAGAGGACATTTCGCCCTCGTTCGCCTTGGGGAACGCACGCATCAGCCGGTCGGCGACCAGCAGACCCAGCACCCGGTCGCCCAGGAACTCCATGCGCTGGTTGTCGAGGAACGGACGCCCCCGGGCGTCATGCTCCGCCCCCTCTCCCACGCTGGCGTGGGTCAGGGCCTGTTCCAGCAGCGACGGGTCGCGGAAGTCGTGGCCCAGCTTGCGCGCCAGCGCCGCGACCGCCTCCGCCCGTCTGTCCGCCATCAGTTCAGGACGGTGAAGAACCGGCTGGGACGGACCTTCGAGAACCAGCTGACGGGATTCCACAGGCTGGCACCCGGCGACCAGGAGAACAGGATGATCTCGGCCTTGCCGATCAGGTTCTCGGCCGGGACCAGGCCCACGCCGTTGTTCTCAGGGTATTCGCGGCTGTCCAGCGAGTTGTCACGGTTGTCGCCGATCATGAAGTAGTAGCCCTCGGGCACGGTGAACTCGACCGTGTTGTCCAGAGGATTGCCGGGGCCCCACTCCTGGGCGTCGAAGGTCTTGCCGCCCGGCAGAGACTCCTTGAACTTGATCACGCTGCGGCCGACTTCGTCGACGTCGCTGCTCGAGACCACGACGTCGGGAACGATCGCGCCGTTCAGATACAGGACGTTGTTGCGCATCTGGATGCGGTCGCCCGGCACGCCCATCAGGCGCTTGATGTAATCGGTCTTGTTGTCACGCGGCAGCTTGAACACGACGATGTCGCCACGCTCGGGCTGGTTTTCCATGATCCGGCCCTTGAACAGCCCGGGGCTGAACGGGATCGAGTGCTTCGAATAGCCGTAGGTCCACTTGGACACGACGATGTAGTCGCCTTCGTAGAGGTTCGGCTCCATCGAAGCCGAGGGGATCGTGAAGGGCTGGAACAGCACGACCCGCAGCACCAGCGCGATCAACAGCGCGAAGGCGACGGTTTTCAGGATCTCGACGAACTCGTTGCTCGAGCCCCCCGACGACGAATCCTTGCCCTTTCGGGCGTAAACGGGGGTCGATTCCGTGTCCTCGAACGGCGCGTCACCCTGATCGCTCCAGACTGGGCGCTTTTCAGCTCCGGGGGGCAGCGGTGCCGCCGGGATCACCACGACGGGTTCCGGCGCGGCCTCTACGGGCGCGGGCTCGGGCTCCGGAGCCGCTTCGGCATGGACCGGTTCTTCGTGGTGTTCGGGTTCCGCGTGGGCGGCCGCCGGCTCGGCGTGAGCCGGCTCATCGTGGTGCGCGTCGGCCGCCGGGGCGTCATGCGAATCGGCATGGGATTCAGCGGGAGCGGCATGATCGTCATGCACCTCGTGGGCCGCCTCGGTCGGTTCAGGGGCCGGGTCGTGGCCGGCGGTCGGTTCGACCGGGGGATGGGCGGCGTCGTCGTGCTTGTGGTCTTCGCTCATTTCTCAATCCCCCTGCCGCTGCGCGCGGTCTTCGGCGCGAAATCGGTATAGCCTGATCAGGCGACGGGCAAGGCTTCGATCACCACGAAGGCGAGTGCGTAGGGATGCTCGTCGCTGAGCGTCAGATGTATCGTCGGTTTGTGGCCTTCCGGCGTCAGTCTTGCGAGATGTTCGGCGGCATGGCCGGTCAATGCCAGGGTGGGCTGTCCGCTGGGCAGGTTCACCACCCCCATGTCGCGCCAGTAGACGTCGCGGCGCATGCCGGTGCCCAGCGCCTTGGCGCAGGCCTCCTTGGCCGCGAAACGCTTGGCGTAGCTCCAGGCCGCGTCAGGTTTGCGGTCAGAACGTGTGCGCTCAAGCTCGGTGAAGCAGCGATTCTTGAAGCGGTCGCCGAACCGGTCAAGCGAGGTCTGGATGCGGCGAATGTCGCACAGATCCGCGCCGACGCCGATGATCATGCCGCGTCCCCGGGCCGGGCGGCGTCCATCAGGGTGCGCATCCGGGCAATGGCGGGGCCCAGACCGACAAAGATGGCCTCGCCGATCAGGAAGTGCCCGATATTCAGCTCCATAACCTGCGGAATGGCGGCGATGGCCTGGACCGTGTCGTAGTCGATGCCGTGGCCGGCATGGACCTCCAGCCCCAGGGCGGCGGCACGGGCGGCACCGGCAGTCAGAACGGCCAGTTCAGCCTCGGCCTCTTCGGCGCGACCCTCGCGGACGGCGTCGCAATAGGCCCCGGTGTGAAGTTCGACCACGGCCGCGCCGGTGCGGTGGGCGGCGTCAACCTGGGCCGGATCAGCCCCGATGAACAGGGAGACGCGGCAGCCCGCCTCGTTCAGCTTGCCGACGAAGGGGGTGATCCAGTTGTGGCCGGCGACGACGTCAAGCCCACCCTCGGTCGTGCGCTCCTCGCGCTTTTCCGGCACCAGGCAGACGGCGTGGGGCCGATGATGCAGGGCGATGGCCAGCATCTCCTGGGTCACGGCCATTTCGAGGTTCAGTGGCCTGGCCTGGGCGTTCAGCAGCGCCGACAACCCGTCAATGTCGGCGTCCGAGATATGGCGGCGGTCCTCGCGCAGGTGGGCCGTGATGCCGTCGGCACCGGCGGCCAGCGCCTCCTCTGCCGCGCGGACGGGGTCGGGAGACTGTCCGCCGCGCGCATTCCGCACAGTCGCGACGTGGTCAATGTTGACACCGAGACGAAGTCGCCCAGCCATCGTCACGCCTTCGCCAGCCGACGGCTGCCCGGATCCTCAACCGGCAGGGCGGCCAGGTCCGGCGGCAGGGCGTCAGCGGGGTATGCGGGCACATCCAGGGTTGCCAGCGCCACCAGCGGCACACCGACATCGGCGCGACCGCCGGAGCGGTCGACGATGCAGGCGGCGGCGACCACATCGCCTCCGGCCTCCCTGATGGCGGCGATGCATTCGCGCGACGACAGGCCGGTGGTGACGATGTCCTCGACCATCACGACCTTCTGGCCCGGCTCGACGTGGAAGCCCCGGCGCAGTTTGAAGGCGCCCCCTTCCCGCTCGACGTAGAGCGAGGGCACGCCAAGGTGGCGAGCCGTCTCATAGCCGGGGATGATGCCGCCCACGGCAGGCGAGATGGCGACATCGACCGGACCGACGGCGGCCACGATCTTGTCCGCCAGGGCCTTGCATAGCCGCTCGCAGCGGCGAGCATCCATGAACACCAGGTTCTTTTGCAGGAAAACCGGGCTGTGCAGCCCAGACGACAGGACGAAATGCCCCTCGCGCAGGGCACCGGCGGCGCGAAACTCGTTGAGGACGTCTTCGGAGGTCATGAACCGTCCTTAGCGCCAAGCCGGGGGCGGCTCTAGCCCTTGAAGCGCTCGACCGTATCGACGGACGGATTGGCGCGCAGCGCAGCCATGATCGAGGTCGCGTGTTTGGCGTCCTTCACCTCCACGTCGATGTCGACGTCGAAGAAGTCCTGCTGCCGGTGGCTCATGACCAGGTTCAGGATGTTGCCACCGGCCTCGCCGATGACAGTGGCAACCTGACCGAGCACGCCGGGGGCATTCTTGATGGTGGCGCGGATGCGGGCAGAGCCGACGGCGCTACGCTCGGCCTGGGGCGTCCACTGCAGATCCTGCCATACCGAATCGTCGTCAGCGAACTGGGCCAGACGCTGGCAGTCGATGGTGTGGACGGTCAGGCCCGCCTCGGGTTCCATGATTCCGACGATGCGATCCCCCGGCAACGGGGTGCAGCAGGCTCCGAAATGAATGCTGACACCAGGGGTCAGGCCGCCGCCGCGCACGAACATGCGCGCCCGGTCGTCACGAATGCGCTTGCGGTCCGTCGCTGCCGAAACCTTGCCTTTCAAGGCAGGGAACAGCGCCTCGACCACCTTGACCGCCGACACCCTGCCCCGACCGACGGCCTCGAAAAGGTCTCCGTCGCTGGCGATGGCCAGGGTCTCGAGTGCCGGTTTCAGGGTCACGGCATCCAGGGACTTGCCCGCTTTGGTCAGGGTCTGTTCCAGAGTCGCCTTGCCGAGACGTACAAATTCCTCCCTCTCCGCGCCGCGGATATGGCGACGGATGGCCGAACGGGCGCGACCGGTGACGGTCAGGCTGCGCCAGTCGGCGGGGATGTCGCGCTTGGCGCCGCGGATGATCTCGACCACGTCGCCGTTCTGCAGCGCCGTACGCATGGGCTTGAGCTCACCGTTGACCTTGACGCCCATGGCCGTATCGCCGACCTCCGTATGGACGGCATAGGCGAAGTCCAGCCCCATGGCACCGCGCGGGAGGCTGATCAGCATCCCCTTGGGCGTGAAGACGAAGACCTGTTCGAGGAACATCTCCAGCTTGGCGTGCTCGACCCAGTCGTCGCCGCCGTCACCGTGCTCGATCACCTGGACCAGATGGCGCAGGTTCTGCAGCGGGTCACGCCCGCCGTCCTTCTCCATGGCCTCCTGATCGAAGCCGTAGGACTTGTTCTTATAGCGCCAGTGGGCCGCTACACCGTCCTCAGCCACCCGGTCCATAGCCTCGGTGCGAATCTGCAACTCGATGCGCAGCCCGGAGGGGCCGACAATGGTGGTGTGCAGCGAGCGGTAGTTGTTCGACTTCGGTGTCGAGATGAAGTCCTTGAACCGGTCCGGCACCATGGGCCAGGCGCGGTGCAGGACGCCCAGGGCTCGGTAGCAGTCATCCTCGGCGTCGACGATGACGCGGAAGCCGTAGATGTCGGACAGCGACGAGAAGCCCACCGACTTCCGCTGCAGCTTGCGCCAGATCGAATAGGGCGTCTTCTGGCGGCCGATGACCCGGGCCTTGAGTCCGGCCTCGCCCAGCACCCGCTCGATCTCGAGCGACACCGTCTCCATGGCCCGGCCGTGTTCCAGCTTCAGCGCCTCAAGCCGCCGCTCGATCGCCGTACGGGCTGTGGGGTTCAGGTGCTCGAACGCCAGTTCTTCCAGCTCTGAGGCGATGGAGTGGATGCCGATGGAGCGGCCCAGCGGCGCATAGACGTCCAGGGTCTCACGGCTGATGCGCTCGCGCTTCTCCTGCTTGACGAAGTGGAGCGTGCGCATGTTGTGCAGACGGTCGGCCAGCTTCACCAGCAGGACACGTACGTCCTTGGAAATGGCGAGGATGAATTTGCGCAGGTTCTCGGCCTGGCGCGTGTGCTCCGCCTGGAGTTCCAGACGGCTGAGTTTGGTGACACCCTCGACCAGATCGGCAATCTCGTCGCCGAAGCGGGAGGCGATGTCGTCGCGGGTGGCCGAGGTATCCTCAACCACGTCATGCAGCAGGGCCGTGACGATCGTGGCGGTGTCGAGCTTGTAGTCCGTCAGGATGCCCGCGACCTGGATCGGGTGGGCGAAATAGGGATCGCCTGAGGCCCGCTGCTGCGAGCCGTGCATCTTGACCGCATAGACATAGGCGCGGTTCAACAACGCCTCGTCGGCCGAGGGGTCGTACGCCTTGACCGCCTCAATCAGCTCGAACTGACGCAAAACGGCCGACGCCTTGTGGGGCGTCGGCGCGTTGGAATTCGCAGGGGTATGGGTCGGCGCGGGAGCCTGCGCCGGAAGAACGGTTACGCCGGTGGAAGAGTCCGCCGTCAGTAGCGCTCCTCCTGGCCGCCGTCCCGGTCGCTCTGCAGCGCTCGGATCAGCTCGGCCTCAGCCATGTTCATGTGCTGGGGCTCAGCCAGCAGGGCGACGACTTCGGCCTCATCTTCGGCCTCGGTGCGCTCGTCGACACGTTGCAGCGCCACGATGACGGTCTCGCGCAGCTCGTCCGGGATGACGGTCTCGTCAGCCAGTTCGCGCAGCGCCACGACGGGGTTCTTGTCGTTGTCGCGGTCGATGGTCAGCACAGCACCGTTGGCGATAGCGCGGGCGCGATTGCCGGCCAGCAGAACCAGACCGAAACGGTTCGGCACCTTCTCGATGCAGTCTTCGACAGTGACGCGGGCCATGAATTTCCTCGGACGCGGGGGGAGAACCGCACAAAATAGAGGGTTGAGACGCTTTGTGCAATGCAGCGCGGGCAGAATGAGGCGTTAGCGCTGCTTCTCCTGCTCATGTCTTCTCAGTTCCTCGCGGAATTTGCGCATAGGTGGGGGGGCAGGTCCGCAAACCGTGGCTTCACCATAGTGATTGCAGAGCACGTCAGGATCGTTGGTCCGAGCACTTCCAAAGATGTCCCACTCACCGCGCTCAGGAGCATTCAGAGCCAAAACGGCCATCAAGACCAAGGTCACTATTGCAGCGACGAGGAGCGGGTAGTGATCGCGCAGTCTGGCCAGTGTGAGCTGCCGCTTCAAGCGGTGGGCTTTTTCAGGTGGCATGAGCATCCACACCCACCTGTGCCGCACCCGCTAGTATAGCAGCGCTTCCCTGCCCCGCAGGATGCGCCCATGCCGGGGCGATCTCCGCCAGCGGCCCCATGACGAACAGCCGCTCGGCCGCCCGGGGGTGCGGCAGGATCAGGCCATCGAGGTCGCCGGTCAGACGCCCGTAGGCGATCAGGTCCAGATCAAGGGTGCGCGGGGCGTTGCGGACCCCACGCCGGCGGCCAAACGCGTCCTCGATCCGGCCCAGCGCCGCCATCAGGGCGTGAGGATCATGCCCGGTGCGCACGATGACCACGCCGTTCAGGAAGGGCGGATCGGCCGGGTCTGGCCATGCCTGTGACGACCACCAGGACGAACGGGCCAGGACGTCGATCCCTTCGGACCGGAACTGGGCGAGCGCCGCCTCCAGCGCCTCGCGGCAACTGCTCCAGGCCCCCTTGTTATTGCAGCCGAGGGCGACGATGACGGCGGAGTCCAGATCAAGGCCGCTGTCCATACTGACGGGGGCCGGACCCTGCATATTCAAGGAAAACTCGCCCATGAACCTCTACCCATCCGACCGTACGGCGCTGTTCATCGACGGTGCCAATCTCTATTCCGCCGCCCGCGCCTTGAATATCGAGCTGGACTTCAGAAAGACGCTCGAGTGGTTCCGGGAACGCACCAAGCTGACCCGAGCCTACTACTACACCGCCGTGACCGAGGGCGAGGAGTTCTCGCCGATCAAGCCGTTGGTCGACTGGCTCGGCTACAACGGCTTCTCGGTCGTGACCAAGCCGGCCAAGCGGTTCACGGATGCGGACGGGCACCGACGGATCAAGGGCAATATGGACATCGAGATTGCCGTGGACATGCTGGGGCTTGCTCCGCATCTGGATCACGCGGTGCTGTTCTCCGGCGACGGCGACTTCCGCCGGCTGGTGCAGGCGGTCCAGGAGCAGGGGACGCGCGTCTCGGTCGTTTCGACCCTGAAAAGCCAGCCGCCGATGGCGTCCGACGACCTGCGGCGTCAGGCCGATGCGTTCATCGACCTCGCCGATGTGGTGGCCGAGTTCGGACGGCCGAAGCCGACCCGGGACGACAACTGAATCGCGCCCACTGTTGCTCGCCCGCCACGCGAATCAGCGCTCTATGAAGTGGGGCTGAAACCGGGCGGAACACCCCGGCGTAGCTTGCGTTGAGTGGCCAGGAGGAGGCTGTGATGCGTAATACCAACGGTGTGTTTTCCCCGGGCGAGCGCAAGGCGTTCCTGTGGGTCCTGATCGTGATTGCCGTCGTCGTCGGCGCGATGTCGGCGTACGACTGGATCGCCGGACCTTCGCTTGGGACCTACGGACAGGACATGCGGGGCGCGTCGCTCCCCGGCGTGCAGGATGCCCAGCCGCTGAGCTGACCGCCCAGCCCAGCCGCGTCAGCCCTTGTCGCGCATGAGCCGGGCCTTGTCCCGGGCCCAGTCGCGTTCGGCCGAGGCCTCCCGCTTGTCGTGCAGCTTCTTGCCCTTGGCGAGCGCGATCTCGAGCTTCGCCATCCCGGACTCGTTCAGATAGAGCCGCAACGGGATGATGGTCTGGCCGTCGCGCTGGACCGCCCCGATCAACTTGTCGATCTGTTTCCTGTGCAGCAACAGCTTCCGCGGCCGGCGCGGCTCGTGATTGAAGCGGTTGGCCTGTTTGTAGGGCGGGATGTCGGCGTTGATCAGAACGATCTCGCGCCCCTCCACCGCCGCATAACTCTCGGCGATGTTGGCCCGGCCGTCGCGCAGGGCCTTGATCTCGGTGCCCAGCAGCATGATGCCGGCCTCGATGTTTTCCTCCAGAAAGTAGTCGAAGCGCGCGCGCCGGTTCTCGGCGATCGTTTTCGACTTCGGCTGCGTCGACGCCATCAGCCCACGCCCGCCTCGGCCATGGCACGATCGATAGCGGGCTTCACCGCCTCGGCGGTCGGCGACAGCGGCAGTCGTACCTCGTCGGAGCACAGGCCCAGGCGCGACAGTGCGTATTTGGCCGGTGCCGGCGAGTTGTCGAGGAACAGCGCCTTGTGCAGGCCGATCAGCCGGTCCTGCCACAGGCGCGCGCTCTCAAGGTCACCGGCCTGGATGGCGTCGTGAAGGGCGACCATGCCTTCCGGCGCGACGTTCGAGGTGACCGAGATCACCCCGACGCCGCCCGAAGCCGCGTAACCGAGATAGCTGGGGTCATCGCCCGAGATCAGGTCGAACTGACCGCCGATGTTGGCGCGCATCCAGCTCACCCGGCTGATGTCACCGGTGGCGTCCTTTATGCCGACGATGTTCGGATGGGCGGCTAGCTTCTCAACGGTCTCATTGGACATATCCACGCCCGTGCGGCCGGGCACGTTGTAAAGCAGGATCGGTATCTGGACTGCATCGGCGATGGCCTCGAAATGCAGAGCGAGACCGCTCTGCGACGGGCGGTTGTAATAGGGGGTGACGATCAGCACGCCGTCGGCACCGACAGTCTTGGCGTGGCGAGCGAAGTCGATGGCCTTGTCGGTGGCCGAGGCCCCGGCACCGGCGATTACGCGTATTCGTCCCGCCGCCGTTGCAACGCATAGCTCGACTACGCGCTTGTGCTCTTCCGGATGCAGGGTCGCGCTCTCACCCGTGGTGCCCATGGGGACCACGCCGTGGATCCCGGCGGCGATCTGACGCTCAAGCAGTTGAACGAAGGCGGCTTCGTCCACCTTTCCGTCACGAAGTGGTGTGATCAGGGCGGTGATCACGCCCTTGAACAAGGGGGCGGTCATGGGAAGATGGTCCTGTTGCGGGGTCGGGCGAGTGGCACCGGATGTTAAGCGCCAAAGGGTAGGTTGACGGCGGTATGGCCGCAACCGTCACGGATGGGAATGGGACACACGATGATAGCAGCACCGGCTCTGGCAGCGATTCTCGCGGTTCTGGCGCCTGCGCCGGAAACGGTGCTGACGCTGCAGGCCCAGTCCTATCAGGCCGTCACGTCCGGTTCACTGAGCGAGCAGGATCGCGCATTATTTGCGCAAGGGTTAGCCGCAGCCCGCGCCAAGAACGTCACCCGGACGCGCGAGATCGAATCCCAGATCAGCGACGCAACCGCCCGCAAGATTATCGAATGGGCACTGATCGACACCTCGGCCGACCGTCTGGCCTATGCTGACCTGGCCGCCGCCGACACAACGTTCGCCGGCTGGCCCCGGGCCGAGAGCCGCCGCACGGCCACCGAGATCGCGCTGGACCGGTCGGGCGCTGGGCCCGACGCCGCCCTAGCCCTGTTCGCCACCCGAGGGCCCACGACAGTTCAGGGCGCGATCGCCCTGACCGACGCGCTGGAGCAGCGCGGGCGGGGTGAAGAGGCCCGGAGCCTGATCCGCACCTGGTGGCGGGACAAGTCATTCGACGCCTCGACCCAGACCCGCATCCTGAACCGGTGGGGGGCCTGGTTCACCCAGGACGACCATGACGCGCGTGCCGCCCTGCTGCTGCTGGGCACGCACGGGCCGGCCACGCGGGCGATGGTCCAGATATCGTCGCCGGACATGCAGGCCGTCGGAAACGCCGTGCTGGCGCTGCGCACGGCCTATAGCGCCGAGACCATCGTGGCGGCCCTCACACCGGCGCAGGCCATGCATCCGGCCGTGGTGCTGGAGCGGGTGCGGATCGCGCGCGCGCGCGGCCAGACCAGTGTCGGCTATCCTTTGCTGGCCGCCCTGCCCGCTGCGCCGTCACATGCGGACGGGCAGAAGACCCTGTGGGATGAGCGGCGCGGCTATTTCATCGTCGCCCTGCAGGAGCGGAACTGGCAGGCGGCCTATGACGCGATGGCGGGCCACGGCTTCCCGTCGGGCGACCGCAAGGTGGATGCCGAGTTCTTTGCCGGCTGGGTGGCTCTGACCAAGCTGAACGACCCGGAACGCGCGGCGCGTCATTTCGAGGCCCTGCGCCAGTCGTCATCCACGCCTATCACCCAGGGGCGCGCCTATTACTGGCTGGGCCGTGCGGCCGAGGCGCGCGGCGATCAGGCGGCGGCGCAGTCGTATTACGCCAGCGGCGGGCGGCACATTCAGACCTTCTATGGCCAACTGGCCGCCGAAAAGACGGGGCAGCAGACGTTCACCCTGCCGCTCGACCCCGAGATCAGCGAAGCTGACAGGGCGCGGTTCGAGGGCAATGAGGTGGTGCGCGCCATGCGCATCCTGGGTTCCGCCAATGAGCTGACCCTGCTTCGGGTGTTTGCCTATCAGTTGGACGACGACCTGCCCCAGGCGGCAGATCTGGCCCAGTTGATGGACCTGTCGCGGGAATTTGGCGAGGGCTTCACAGCCATGATGGTGGGCCGCGCGGCCAGCCAGCGCGGCTTCCTGATGCCGGGACGCCAGTATCCCATCCGCATTCCACCGACCGTGCCAGGCGCAGCACCGCTTGAGTTCACCCTGGGCATCACGCGTCAGGAATCCAGCTTCGATCCGCGTGCCCGGTCGCACGCCAACGCCCGCGGCATGATGCAATTCCTGCCTGCCACCGCGCGATCCGTCGCCCGCCAACTGAGCATGCCCTACTCCGACGAACGGCTGTGGGAGCCGGATTACAACATGACGTTGGGCAGCTTCCATCTGGGCGACCTGACGCAGCGCTTCGGCGGCTCGATGCTGTTGACCACCGTGGGCTACAACGCCGGGCCGGCGAGGCCGCCCCAGTGGATCGCGCGCTGCGGTGACCCGCGGGCCGGATCGGCCTCAAACGTGGTCGACGCGGTCGACTTCATCGAATGCGCGCCCTTCACAGAAACTCGCAACTACATGATGCGAGTCATGGAAAACATGCAGATTTACCGCGCCCGCCTGAACGGCGGGACGGCTCCCCTGCAGCTGTCGTCCGACATCTCGCGCGGAGCAGCGACGAACTCGGGGCCCCAGCCGTATATGTCCGTGGCGGAGGGTGAGATCACACCGCAGGGCGAACCGACGGAATAGGTTCAGGCGCGGCGCGCGGAGAGCAGCGGGCCATCCGGCCCCTCGATCCAGGACCCGGTCAGGCCGAAGGCGCGCTTGAGAATCTCGGGGCTCAGCGCCGCACGTGGCGGGCCATCAGCGATGTTGCTGCCCTGCTCCAGCACCACGACCCGGTCGGCATAACGGGCGGCAAGCGTCAGATCGTGCAGGCTGACCAGCACCGCCCGCCCGGACCGCGCACGGTCCCGCAGCCGCTCCATAACCATCAGCTGGGCGTCGGGGTCCAGGCCGGCCGCCGGTTCGTCGGCCAGCAGCGCCGGAGCGTGGGACACGAACGCCCGGGCCAGCAGCACGCGCGCGCGTTCACCGCCGGACATTTCCGCCACGCCCCTGTCGGCCAGATGGGCGGCGTCGACCTCGGCGAGGGCCCCGTGCGCGCGATCAAGTGCTTCCGGCCCCGAAAGAAAGGGCGCGCCGAGCGAGGCAACCTCAATCGCCGGCAGATTCCAGGCGATGCGGCGGTCCTGGGGCAGATAGGCGACCCGTTCGGCCCTTTGGAGCGCCGACAGAGTGCGGACATCGTCTCCTTGGAGCCGCGCTATGCCACGGGTCAGGGGCAGCAGGCCCGCGAATGCCTTGAGCAAGGTCGTCTTTCCCGCACCGTTCGGGCCGACGATGGCTACCAGTTCGCCGGTGTCGGCTTGAATGTCCGCACCATTCAGCACCAACCGGCCGCTCAGGCTGACGTCGGCGTCCCACATCGTCAGAAGCGCGGTCACAGCCGCCACTCCCGCGCCGCGCGCCATGCGATCAGGGCGAACAGGGGGGCGCCGACGAGGGCTGTGAAGACCCCGAGCTTGAGCTCCTGATCTGTCGGGGTAACGCGGGCCAGAAGGTCTGCAAGGATCAGGATCAGACCACCCGCCAGGGCCGAGGGCCACAACAGCCGCCCGGGATCGCCGCGCACAGCCGTCCGCACCAGATGGGGCGCGGCAAGGCCAACGAAGCCGATGACCCCCGCAACGGCCACGGCAGCCCCCGCGGCGATGGCGGCGGCGATCAGGGCGAAGATGCGCAGTCGGGGCATGTTCAGGCCCGAGGTGGCTGCGGTCTCATCCCCCAGCGCCAGCATGCGCAGGCCAGGTGATGAAGCCCGCGCGAACAGGGCGGCGACCGCGACGGCGGGAATGACCCAGGCCACGTCGATCCAGCTGCGGTTCTGGACGGAGCCAAGCAGCCAGCTCATGACCTCGGCGGTGGCGATCGGCGATGGCGAGAGGTTGAAGATCAGGGCCGTAGCCGCGCCCGCAAAGCTGGACAGGGCCACGCCGAACAGGATCAGGGCCTCGGGCGATCGAACCCTCAGGGCGAAGGCGGTCAAAAGGATCGCCGCCCCTGCCGCCCCGATCAGCGCCGCCACCTCGACGGCTCCGGGCACGGCCGCGAGGCCCAGAACGATGGCCAGGGCTGCCGCCAGGGCTGCCCCCGCCGAGACACCCAGCACGCCAGGCTCCGCCAGCGGATTGCGCAACAGGCCCTGCATGACCGCTCCGGCCAGGCCGAGCGCCGCTCCGACAAGAAAGGCGCAGACGGCACGAGGCGCACGGACCTGCCACAGCACTTCGCCGGGGCCCGAGGCGGGATCCAGGATTGCCTGCTGGAACTGTGCCCCCGACAGGGCCGTCTCACCGATGAGGACGGCGACAATCAAGGCAACACCAATGGCGATCAGCAGGAAGGTGTTGAGTCCGAGCCGCGTCATTGGCCGTCCGCCAGAATCGCCGCCGCGTCCGCAGCGAACCAGCCGGGACAGGTCAGAGCCGCGCCCGGGAGGCTGGCGGCCGTGCGGCCCTCGGCCGCGCTTTGCACCACCGGATGCCGCCCTGCCCCACGCCAGTCCGCCCGCAACTGTTCGAAGAAGCCCAGTACGAACCGAAAAGGGGGCTCGAGGGCGATGCGCTCGACGCTCACCGGCGCGAAACCGGGGCCCGCCAGGTTGGCGTAGCCGGCGGCGCGAAGGATGGCGTCCACCAGCGTGCCCTCGCCCGCCGTGAAACCCCCGGCGGTCAGATACAGCGCCGAACGGCCGGGCGCGGTCGAGCGATGCACCGCCGCCAGCTTGCCGTCCATGCGGGCGATCAGGGCGTTCGCCCGGGTGGGCTCGGCCAGCGCCTCCCCGACACGAAGGATGTTGGCGCGGACACCGTCAAAGTCGGTGGCATCATCGATGGCCGCGACCCTGACTCCGCGTCGCTCCAGCGCCGTCAGCAGGCGGGGCTCACCGCCCCAGTAGCGGACGACGATGTCAGGCTGGAAGACCACAGCGGCCTCCAGCGTGGAGCGCAGGCGGCGATGTCCGGCGGCCTCGGCGCGCAGCCAGGCGTCAGGGTCGTCGGCACGGGGGGACAGGGCAAGGACGGCGTCGGGCGCGAGCGCGAGCACATACTGATCGGCGCACTGGTCCAGCGACAGGATACGCAGGGGTCGCGCTTCGGCCATCCCCGCGGGCAGAAACGCAAACAAGGCCAGAACCGCCCCGGCCGTCTTCACGGCTTGAGCAGACCCGTGAACAGGGCGTCCAACATGGTGCGGGTCATCACCTCCCGCTCCGGCCAGTCGAAATAGGGCTTGGTGATCATCAGGGAGACAACGCCGTGGACGCCGGCCCACAGGGTGCGCGCCGTTTCGCGCGCGCCGCCGCGAAGCCGGCCCTCAGCTTCGGCGGCCTCGACCAGCACTTCGAAGGAACGGAAAAGCTCGATTCCGACCTCTTGCGACGCCGCCTGCGCATGTTGCGCTTCGTCGGGCCGGGTCAGGTAGATCAGACGATAGGCGTTCGGGTTGGCGAAGCCGAAGTCGATATAAGCCTCCAGCACCCGGCGCAGGCGCACATCGGGGGGCGTGTCGGAAGCAACGATCGCCTGCTGACCCTCGCGGAGCCGTTCAAAGGCGTTGCGGCAAATCTCATGCAGGATCGCGCCCTTGTCTGGAAAGTGCATGTAGAGGGCGGTCGAGGAGAGACCCACGGCGTCGGCGATCTTGCGGATCGTGGCTCCCTCATAGCCGCACTCGACGAAGATCTGCTCCGCGGCGGCCAGGATTTCAGCGCGACGCGCATGGCCCTCGCCCTTGGGCTTGCGGGTCGAACGAACAGGATGGAGCAAGACGGCCGACAAGGGAGACTCCGGATGAATTCCCTGAATAGCGACAATCCGTTCGGCGCGCCAACCGCTTGCGGTGCCGCCCGCCCGCGGGTTAGCCGTGTGACAATGGGGGATGGCGAGATCGACAGAGCCGTGATGGACGCGCGAGCAGCGGATGGCGTGCGGCTGCCGCGCGCCGACAGCGCTGCGCGGCTGGGACCGACTCCGGGACAGGCAGCAGTGGTCATCGCGGGATTTGCGGTGCTGATCTGGGCGGTTGCGACCCGGCCCGGCGCGACGGGAGCAGGCATCGTGCTAGCGCTACAGGCGGCTTTCGTGGTCTGCGCGGCCTGGCGGGTATTGCTGGTAGTGATGAGCCGGGACGCGGGCAAGGCGGTGCCGGAACCGGCAGCCTGGCCGCGCTACACCATCCTCGCGGCCTTGCATGACGAAGCCGATGTGACGCCGCAGTTGATCGAGCGGCTGGCGGCAATCGACTACCCGGCTGACAGGCTGGAGGGATTCCTGGTGCTGGAGGCGCATGATCGGCGGACCATCGACGCGGCGCTGCGGACGCCCCGGCCCGACTGGTTGAAGGTCCTGATCGCCCCACCGGGGACGCCGCGCACCAAGCCTCGCGCCCTGAACATCGCCCTGGCTCGATGCACCGGCGAATTCCTGACCGTCTATGACGCCGAGGATGATCCCGATCCCCTGCAACTGCGCGAAGCCGCCGCCCGGTTCGCGGCCGATCGGGATGGGCAGCTTGCCTGCCTGCAGGCACCCTTGCGCATCCGGAGACGCGGCCGGGACGGGGCAGCGCCATTCCTCGATCGCCAGTTCGCGGTGGAGTATGCCGCCCTGTTCGAAGTGACCTTGCCGGCCATGGCGCGGATGGGCCTGCCCTTCCCGCTTGGGGGCACAAGTAATCACTTCCGGGTCGAGGCGCTGAAGGCCGTCGGCGGCTGGGATGCCTTCAACGTCACCGAGGACGCCGATCTGGGCTTCCGTCTGTGGCGACACGGGCGGCGGTTAGGAGTCATCTCGCGGCCGACCTATGAACCGCCACCGGGGCCGATGCTCCATTGGCTGCCGCAGAGGACGCGGTGGCTGAAGGGGTTCATGCAGACCTGGGGCGTGAATACGCGCCGGCCGTGGCGGCTCGGGCTGCGAGGGGCTTTGGCCCTGACCATGACCATCGGCGTTGCCCTGGTTTCAGCGGTCGCGCATGGCCCCTCTATCGCCTGGGTCGTGACAGC
Source organism: Brevundimonas sp. (assembly GCA_046294385.1). GTDB lineage: Bacteria > Pseudomonadota > Alphaproteobacteria > Caulobacterales > Caulobacteraceae > Brevundimonas. The sequence continues at coordinate 39,879 of JBKBJW010000011.1, forward strand.
ACTGATCACAGCGATCGATGCGCGTATCACACCGGCGACGCCGCTCTTGTCCATGAGCGTGATGGTGCTGGGAGCCGCCGCTGCGTGGCTGTCAGGGTTGATCGGTGCGCGGCGTGCAGGCGTCGGCTATTCGGTCACGGACATGCTGTCGGCACCGGCCTATTGGTCATTGCTGAGCCTGGCGTTCGCCCATGCGGCCTGGCGCCTGGTCGTCGAGCCCTTTGCCTGGGACAAGACCAGCCACGCACCCGATCCGAAGGCATAGCAACTAGGCTACTGGCGGCCCGCCAGCAGAACGTTCTGCACCCGACGACCCAGGGGATCGCGCGAGTGCCAGGTGTCGCCGACCTCAGCGTCGATCATGGCAGTGCAGTAGCGCGGGATCAGCATGTTGGGGCGGATGTTGTTGAGGCAGATGCGCTCACCCTCGACGCGCCAATTCGCCGTCAAACGGCGACCGTCCGAAAACTGGGCCGTGTAGGAGCCGTCAGGGCTGAACCAGTGCTTGACCCATCCACCGTCCGGATAGCGCGACAGAACCGTATTGCCGAACGCCGTGGCGATGCCGGCGGCACCGGGGGTCGCCAAAAGACAAGCGGCGGTGAAAATCGCCAGCGCGACCTTACGCATACAGAGAGCCTCCCTACCCGGCGCGCACTATTAACATCCTGTTAGGTTTTGCAAGGCGCCTCGCCTACCGGTGGAGCGCCGGGGGTGATCACGAATACTTGACTCTGGCGTGGGGGCTTCTATATCCGGCGCAAGCTCGGGACAGGACTGCGATGCGCGCCGCCCGCACGCCCAATCGGGGCGGTTCCGGCAGCTCAAGACGTTCGACGTTTCCTCTGTCCTCCAAGGCTATATGACCGAATTCGCCAATCTGGGCCTCTCGCCCACGACCCTGAGTGCTGTCGCCGACACCGGCTACACCACCGCCACCCCCATTCAGGCGCAAGCCATCCCCGTGGCGCTCGCCGGCCGCGATGTACTGGGCATCGCCCAGACCGGCACCGGCAAGACCGCCGCCTTCACCCTGCCCCTGATCGACAAGCTGCAGTCGGGCCGGGCCCGGGCGCGGATGCCGCGGGCCCTGGTTCTGGCACCCACGCGCGAACTGGCGGACCAGGTCGCCGAAAGCTTCGCCAAATACGCCAAGGGCACCAAGCTGACCTGGGTGCTGCTGATCGGTGGCGTCTCCATGGGCGACCAGGTCGCCGCCCTGAACAAGGGTGTCGATGTGCTGATCGCGACCCCGGGCCGGCTGATCGACCTGTTCGAGCGCGGCAAGATGCTGCTGACCGGCGTCGAGATCATGGTCGTCGATGAAGCCGACCGGATGCTGGACATGGGCTTCATCCCCGACATCGAGAAAATCTTCAAGCTGACGCCGCCCAAGCGCCAGACCCTGTTCTTCTCGGCCACCATGCCGCCCGAGATCACGCGCCTGACGACCCAATTCCTGAAGGATCCGACCCGCATCGAGGCCTCGCGCCCGGCGATGACGGCGGACACCATCACCCAGTATATCGTGCGCATTCCGTCCAGCGATCCCAAGGCCAAGCGAGCGGCGCTGCGGGCCCTGATCGGCCGGGACGACGTCAAGAACGGCATCGTCTTCTGCAACCGGAAATCCGAAGTCGATGTTGTCGCCAAGTCCCTGAAGCAACACGGTTTCGACGCTGCGCCGATCCACGGCGACCTGGACCAGTCGCTGCGCACGAAAACCCTGGCCGCTTTCCGTTCCGGGGAGCTGAAGCTGCTGGTGGCGTCCGACGTCGCGGCGCGCGGTCTGGACATTCCGGACGTTAGCCACGTGTTCAACTACGACGTTTCGCACCACGCCGACGACTATGTGCACCGCATCGGCCGGACGGGCCGCGCAGGCAAGCTGGGTCAGGCCTTCATGATCGTGACGCCGGCAGACGACAAGTCGCTGGATAAGGTGCTCAAGCTCATCAAGAAGGACCCGGTCGAACTGACGCTGGAAGGCGTCGACCTGGGCGGCGGGCGCGGCGGATCGCACTCGTCGGACAAGCCGGCCGGTCGCGGCCGTGGCCGCTCCGAACCCCGGGAAGCCGCCCCGGTCGAGGCCGCAGTTTCCGCCGAGATCGAGGCCCCTGCCCTGACGCAAGAGGCAACCGGGGACGCGCCGCGTCGCACCCGCAGTCGCGGCGGGCGCAGTCGCGTCCGGAACGAGGCCGAGGCGGTTGTGCCGGCTGAAGCGACCGAGGCGCTTGCCGGAGCGGTCGAGGTCCCTGCTGTCAGCGCCGAAACCGCCGAGGACACGCCGCGCCGGACCCGGAGCCGCCGCGGCGGTCGTGGCCGGTCCGAACGGGAGACAGGGTCGGCTGCGGCCGAACCCGCCGCTGAAACGGCCGAGGCGCCCGCTCGTCGTGAACGCGAGCCGCAACAGGCGCAGTTGCGTCAGTCCGAGCGCCGTGGCGAACGCCCCGTCGAGGATGACCGCAAATCCCCCCGCACGGGCCCGGCATTCGGCGACACGGGCATTCCGGCATTCCTGCGCCGCGCCCCGCGCTGATCCATGAAATATCGGCGGTTGGCCGCTCAGGCTTAACCCGCCGTTACGGAACTACTGTCTAGGTTCTTGCCCACAGCGCCGCCGAATGCGGCATCGGGGAATAACTATGGCTGAACAGGTCGAAACCACGCTTCGCGGTCCCGAAGCCTATGACCTGGCACGACGCGTCATCGACGAGATGGCGGGTCACGGCGTCTGGCCGACCCCGGTGAATTTCGAGTTGTGGCTGCATTATATGGGCGATCCCGAAGGCCCACTGGGGCGCGAGATCAAGCGCATCCTGGCGGCGCAGGAGCCGTTCACCGACGCCACCTCCGAAATGCTGGCCGCTGAATACCTGCCGCGCGGCCGCCTGAGCGAGGAAATCCGGGACGCCGGTCGCGTTCTGGATCGAGAACTGAACAGCGTCGCCGACGCCATCTCCCGCGCCCACAAGTCGCAGTCGGCCTATGGTGAGACCCTGGCCGAGGCCGGGGCGTCAATTGAATCCGTCGACGGCGAAGGACTGAAGGCCCTCGTCTCCACCCTGACCACCGCCACGCGCAAGGTTCAGGAAGAGAACACCGATCTTGAGAAGAAGCTGGAGACCTCGACCCGCGAGGTGGCCAAGCTGCGCGAGCACCTGGAGCAGGTGCGCCGCGACGCCATGACGGACGCCCTGACCAACCTGGCGAACCGCAAGGCCTTCGACGAGCACCTGGACGCCGCCTGCGCCAAGGCCGAGGAGTCGGGCGGTGCCCTGACCCTGGCGGTCGTCGATATCGACCACTTCAAGCGTTTCAACGACACCTGGGGCCACCAGACCGGCGACCAGGTCATCCGCTATGTCGCCAGCGTTCTGGGCCGCGTCGCGCGCCAGCCGCGTATGGCAGCCCGCTACGGCGGCGAGGAGTTCGCCCTGATCTTCCCGGGCGAGAGCGCCGGCACGGTCGAGGCCGCACTGAACAGCATCCGTCAGGAGATCGGTTCCCGCGCCCTGCGCCGCCGCTCGACCAACGACGAGCTGGGGGCCGTGACCATCTCGGCAGGGTTCGCCATCCGCGAGCCGGGCGAAAGCGCCACCGCCCTGCTGGAGCGGGCCGACAACGCCCTCTATGCCTCCAAGCGCAGCGGCCGCGACAAGGTCACCCTGGCCGGAAGGCTGGACGAGGCCGCTTGACGAAGCAGGCGTAACTGCGGTCCTGATCGGGGATGCGCAGTTTCGCCTTCGCCGTCGCCTATTGGCTCCTTTCAATCATCTACACGCTGGCCGCCTGTGTGGCGGCGCTGGCGCCGGGGCGCGGTGCGACCGGCTGGATCATTCGCCGCTACGTCCGTCGCATGGTGCAGGCGATGCGGCTGCTGGCCGGCATTCGCATCCAGTATCGCGGCGAGGACCGCCTGCCCTCCGGGGCCTTTATCATTGCCTCAAAGCACCAGAGCTGGGGCGACGGCTTCGCCACCTATGACCGGTTCACGGACCTGGCCTTCGTCACCGGCGACCATCTGGAGAAGTTCCCGCTGCTGGGCACGGTGCTGAGGAAGCTCGGGGCCATCGTGGTCAACAACTGCGGCGGACGCAAAGCGCGCGAGGCGCTGAAGCACCGTGCCGCCGACGCCCACGCCGAGGGCCGCAAGATCCTGATCTATCCGGAAGGCAATCTGGCCAAGGTCGGAGAGAAGTTCCGCTATCGGTCCGGCGTCTGGCACATGTACCGCGACTTCGACATGCCGGTGGTGCCGCTGGCGACCAACCTTGGCCTGTTCTGGCCGCAGGAGGCGTT
>JBKBJW010000002.1:0-208407 GCA_046294385.1 Brevundimonas sp.
TCAGCGTGATCATGGGGCCGTGCGCGGGGGGCGATGTCTATTCCCCCGCGATCACCGACTTCATCTTCATGGTGAAGGACACGAGCTATATGTACGTGACCGGCCCCGACGTGGTCCGGACGGTGACCAATGAGGTGGTCAGCCACGAGGATCTGGGCGGTGCCCGGGTTCATGCGGGCAAATCGGGCGTGGCGGACGGGGCGTTCGAGAACGACCTGGAGGCCCTGTCGGAGGTGCGGCGCCTGATCGGCTTCCTGCCCCTGTCGAACCGCGAGAAGCCGCCGGTGCGCGACAGCTATGACGATCCGGAGCGGGACGAGGCCTCGCTGGACACCCTGATCCCGGCCAATCCGAACCAGCCCTATGACATGAAGGAGCTGATCCTGAAGACGGTCGACGAGGCCGAGTTCTTCGAGATCGGGGCTGATTTCGCCAAGAACATCGTCTGCGGTTTCGGGCGGCTGGACGGGCAGTCGGTGGGCATCGTCGCGAACCAGCCGCAGGTGCTGGCGGGGGTGCTGGATATCGACAGCAGCCGCAAGGCCGCGCGGTTCGTGCGCTTCTGCGACGCCTTCAACATCCCGCTGGTGACGCTAGTGGACGTGCCCGGCTTCATGCCCGGTACGCGTCAGGAGTACGGCGGCCTGATCAAGCACGGGGCCAAGCTGCTGTTCGCCTATGCGGAAGCCACTGTGCCCAAGCTGACGGTGATCACGAGGAAGGCATACGGCGGCGCCTATGACGTCATGAGCTCCAAACACCTGCGCGGCGACGTCAACTACGCCTGGCCCTCGGCCGAGATCGCCGTGATGGGTGCCAAGGGCGCGGTCGAGATCATCTTCCGCAAGGAAGCCGGCGACCCGGAGGCGCTAGCGGCCCGCGAGGCCGAATACAAGGCGAGGTTCGCAAACCCCTTCGTGGCCGCGGGTTTGGGCTACATTGACGACGTAATCATGCCCCACGGGACCCGGCGCCGGCTGATCAAGGCGCTACGGACGCTGAAGGGGAAGGTGCAGGAAAACCCGTGGAAGAAGCACGATAATATTCCGCTGTAGGCGTTCTATCCGGCCAGAAGTTTGAGGTGCGCCTCAAATTTGATGCCCGGAGCTTGGGGGCTCTGACCCTCTGCCGTTATCATCGAGCCCTTCCATTCACCGGTCAGCGTTATCGTCACTTCGTCGGTGCCGAATACTGAAATTACATCCTCAATCGGGGTGTGGCGGGCGGTCCGAACGGTAGCCGTGAATGAGCTGCCGTTAAGGCTATAAGTCCCCGTGTAGAAGAGGGCGGAGTCACCGCCTTTCAACTGTCCATCGGACAAGACGACAACCCCGGCTCCGCCGCCAATCGGGGTGACAAAATGTACTCCGTAAAGTCCTTCTTGCATTGCGATGCACCTTCTCGACCTAGCCTCTAGGACAACGGTTTATCATGGCGCGATCATTTCAAATTCTACCGCTTTCGGTTGTCCACAGGTGAACATCAATCACCAGCGATTGATAAGGAGGCCGGGATGAAGACCCGAGTCATCCAGAATTGACCAACCTCCTTTTCCTCTGTTCCCGCAACCGCCTCCGCTCGCCCACGGCGGAGCTGGTGTTCGCGTCTTACCCCGGCGTCGAGACGGCGTCGGCGGGGCTGGCGGCGGATGCGGAGGAGGAATGCTCGGCCGAGCTGGTGGAATGGGCCGACATCATCTTCGTGATGGAGAAGGCGCACCGGGCCAAGCTGCAGCGGCGGTTCCGCAGCAGCCTGAAGCGGGCGCGGGTGGTGTGCCTGGATATTCCCGATGACTACGCCTTCATGGACCCGGCGCTGGTGGCGTTGCTGAAGGTGAAGGTGGGGCCCCACCTCTGATCCCTGCTCTCCTCGTGGTCGGGGGCGTCGGCTGTGTCTGTCAGTGTGAAAAGGACTGCCAACTGACAAACACTGACACCGGTGTTGTTGTTTTTCAGTGGGTTGGCTTTTTGAGCGGTGTCAGTGCTGCCAAATTCGCCCAGGGTGGTGCTCTCCTCCGGCTGACCTGATGTGAGGCGCAAGCATAGGGCGCCGGCGGACCAGGGCTGGGACAGCGGGTCGAGAAAAGGTTTTGTGCGGATATTACAGCGGGTTGGTTTGCTGAACGCGGATGGGACAGGTGCTGGAGGTCGCGTTCTGTCTCCTCCCTGTCGCGTAGCGAAGGGGAGGTGGATCGGCGGCGCAGCCGACGAGACGGAGGGGGTCTAGCCTTCAAGCGCCGGTGCTCTCGGAAAGAGCCCCTCCACCACTTCGTGGTCCCCCTCCCCATTGGCTTCGCCAACAGGGAGGAGACGCTGTCACCCCACCAGCGCGGCCCGTTCCTCAGGCGTGATCACGCGCCATTTGCCCTCGGGGAGGTTGTCCAGCTTGATGGGGCCGACGCGGATGCGGATGAGGTCGACGACCTCGAGGCCGACCATGTCGCACATGCGGCGGATCTGGCGGTTGCGGCCTTCGCGGAGGATGAATTTCAGGCGCTGGGTCTCCATGCGCGAGACATAGGCGGGCTTGAGCTGGCGGCCGTCGAGCATGAGGCCGTGGCGGAGGATCTTCAGCGCCTTTTCCGTCACGTCGCCGGTGACACGGACCAGGTATTCCTTGTCCAGCTTCGACTCGGGACCGATCACGGCCTTGGCCACCACGCCGTCGGTGGAGAGCAGCAGCAGGCCGCGCGAGTCCTCGTCGAGCCGGCCGATGGGCGGGAAAGAGGCGTCTTCGGCGGGGACGGGGCCTTCGCCCACACGGTTGGCCTCGGTCAGCAGGCGGACGGCGGGGATCTTGTCCGGCTCGGGCTGGCCGGAGACATAGCCCAGCGGCTTGTGCAGCAGGATGGTCATGCCCTCGGACAGGGCGGCGGTGGCCCCGTCGCTGAGGGTCAGGGTCTGGCCGGGCTCGATCTTGCGGCCCGCATCGGTGACGACCGCGCCGTCGATGGAGACGAGGCCGTCGGCGATCAGGGCGTCCGCTTCCCGCCGGGAGCAGATGCCCGACTGGCCCATGAACTTGTTCAGGCGGACCGGCTCGGGGCCGTCATGGGTGCGTGTGATGGCCATGCCCGTCCGTGGCAGGCATGGGGCGCCGACGTCAATGGAGAGGCGTCAATCCAGGCAGGTGACGCGATCCAGACGCGAACCGATGAAGGCGGGCGAGGTCTGGGTCGGGACGCCGCGCGTGAAGCCGGCGACATTGCACAGGCGCACGGCCTCTTCGACACAGCTGGAGGTGGAGCAGTATTCCGACGCCGGCATTTCGACACCGCGGTTGCTGCGGCGCGGGCGATCGTCCTCGCGCTCTTCCAGCAGGGCGACCAGCTGGGTCACCGTGCGTTCCAGGCGGTCGACGCGGCAGACCAGATCGTCGGAGCGGCAGGGGTCATACATGGCGTCCTGTGCTGCCGAGGGCGCGGCGAGGCCGAGGCCGGCGAGCGCGAGGGCGAAGATGAGCGGGCGGGTCATGGCGTCCTCCTGTTGGGAAGCGTGACCATAGCCGCGTCGTTCGACGGCGCAGCGTGACGTGATCTGACGGTTCAGCCGCCGTTGAGGGCGGCCAGGGCGACCTCGGCGTCCTGGGCCGAGGTGGCGCCGGACACGCCGATGGCGCCCACGATCCGACCCTGACGGACGATCGGCACGCCGCCGGCCACGGGGGTCATGTCGGGGAGCGACAGAATGACGGTGCGGCCGTCGAGAACCCGTTGCTCGAGCGAGGCCGTCGGGGTGCGGAACAGGGCGGCGGTGCGGGCCTTGGCCTGAGCCACCGCGATGGAGCCGTATTGCACGTCGTCCATGCGGCCGAAGGCGACGAGGGCGCCGTTTGGCTCGACCACCGCGACGGCCAGGCGCAGGCCTCGCGCGCGGCCTGCCTCGATGGCCTGGTCAACGAGCGTCTGGGCTTGTTCCAGGGTGATGGGGTCACCGTAGGGCGGGGCGGGCGCGCTGGGGGTCGGAAGCGGCGGATCCTGGGGCTGGGTCTGGGCGACGGCGGGTCCGGTGAGGGCCAGCAGGGCGAGGGCGGTCAGCAAGGGCTTCATGATCATCTCCATCAGGGAACGGCCCGGAACAGCAGCATCAGATTGTTGGCCGGCATCTCGACCCGGCGGGTGAGAACCAGGCCATGGCGGCGGGCCTCGGCCACGACGGCGTCGCGGTCGCGCAGGCCCCAGGCGGGATCACGCGACTTCAGGCTGGCGTCGAAGGCGGCGTTGGACAGGGCGAGGGGGGCGTCGGCCTCCACATAGGGGCCGTAGAGGATCAGCAGTCCGCCGGGGTTGGTCAGGGTCTGGCCCGCGAGGGTCATCAGGGCGGGGGTCGTCTCCCACGGGCTGATGTGGATCATGTTGGCGCAGTAGATCGTGCTGAACGGACCAGCCGGCCAGGTCGCGGGGTCGAGCATGTCGAGCGCCAGCGGGGGCTGGAGATTGGGCAGGGCGGCCTCGGTGCGCCAGGCGTCGATGCTGGCGCGGGCCTCCGCGCTGGGGTCGCTGGGGGTCCAGTCGAGGCCGGGCAGGGCAGCGGCGAAGGCGACGGCGTGCTCGCCCGACCCGGCGGCGATTTCAAGCACAGCGCCCCGGGCGGGCAGGTGGGCGCGCATGACATCGAGGATCGGCTCCGCATTCCGCCGGGCGGCGGGCGAGGACATCGCCCCTGTTGGGGTCTGTTGAAGGGAGTCGAGGGTCTGCACGCCGGATCGCTTACCGCTGCAACCGGTTCTCCGCGACCGGAAAATGCGGGGGCGGAGCGGGGAGTGATGCTCCGGGGGCAGAAAGTTGCGCCGGTTGACCTCGCGTCCGCTTCGGGCCAATTCCCGACTGAAACAGTGCGTGATTTCGCGTAACAATTGGCCACGGCGGCGAAAAGATCGCCGGGCAGGGTGTTCAGGAGCGTAACCCAAGTGACCCAAGTGAACTCGACCCCGGGCCTCCACCCGGCGCCCACCGCCCATGCCGGTCTGATCGCCTGGGTGGCGGAAATCGCCGCCCTGACGAAGCCCGACCGGGTCCACTGGTGTGACGGATCGGAGGCCGAGAAGGCCGCGATCGCCGCCGATCTGGTGGCCAAGGGCACCTTGCGTCCGCTGAACCCGGAAACGCGCCCGGGCTGCTTCTATGCCGCCTCGGACCCCAAGGACGTGGCGCGGGTCGAGAGCCGGACCTTCATCTGTTCGGCGAACGAGATCGACGCCGGGCCGACCAACAACTGGTCCGAGCCCGCACCGATGCGCGAGCGCCTGAACGGCCTGTTCGACGGCTGCATGGCCGGGCGCACGATGTATGTGGTGCCGTTCTGCATGGGCCCGCTGGGGTCGAAGATCAGCGCCCTGGGCGTCGAGATCACCGACAGTGGCTATGTCGCCGTGTCGATGGGCGTCATGACCCGCATGGGCAAGCCGGCGCTGGACATGCTGGGCAATGACGGCGTGTTCGTGCCCGCCGTGCACACGCTGGGCGCGCCGCTGACCCCCGGTCAGGCCGATGTGCCGTGGCCGTGCAACGAGGAGAAGTGGATCGTCCACTTCCCCGAGACGCGCGAGATCTGGTCCTATGGCTCGGGTTACGGCGGCAACGCCCTGCTGGGCAAGAAATGCTACGCCCTGCGGATCGCCTCGGTGATGGCCCGCGATGAGGGCTGGCTGGCCGAGCACATGCTGATCCTGAAGCTGACCAATCCCGAGGGTGCGTCGAAATATGTGGCGGCGGCGTTCCCGTCGGCCTGCGGCAAGACCAACCTGGCCATGCTGCAGCCGTCGATCGCTGGCTGGAAGGCCGAGACCATCGGCGACGACATCGCCTGGATGCGCTTCGGCGATGATGGGCGGCTGTATGCGGTGAACCCGGAAGCCGGCTTCTTCGGCGTGGCACCGGGCACCAGCCGCAACACCAACCAGAACGCGCTGGCGACCCTGACGTCGAACACCGTCTTCACCAACACCGCCCTGACCGCCGACGGCGACGTGTGGTGGGAAGGCCTGACCAAGGAAGCGCCCGAGGGCCTGACCAACTGGAAGGGTCAGCCGCACGACCCGGCCTCGGGCGAGCCCGCCGCCCACCCGAACGCCCGCTTCGCTGCGCCAGCGGGCCAGTGCCCGGCCATTGCGCCGGAATGGGAAGACCCCAAGGGCGTGCCGATCGACGCCATCCTGTTCGGCGGACGCCGGGCCAGCGCCGTGCCGCTGGTGACGGAAGCCTTCGACTGGGAGCACGGGGTGTTCATGGGCTCGACTGTGGCCTCGGAAGGCACCGCCGCGGCCGAAAACAAGGTCGGCGAGCTGCGCCGCGACCCGTTCGCGATGCTGCCGTTCTGTGGCTACAACATGGGTGACTATTTCGCCCACTGGCTGTCGATGGGTGGACGCACGGATGCGGCCAAGCTGCCGCGTCTGTATTTCGTCAACTGGTTCCGCAAGGGCGAGGACGGCAAGTTCGTCTGGCCGGGCTTCGGCGAGAACGCCCGCGTGCTGAAGTGGATCACCGAGCGTCTGGACGGATCGGCGGACGCCAAAGACACGCCGGTCGGCCGGGTGCCGACGAAGGAGTCGCTGGATCTGGCGGGACTGGACCTGTCGGACGCGGCGCTGGCGACCCTGCTGGACGTCGACGCCGACGTGTGGACGGAAGAGGCCTCGCTGATCCCCGCGTTCTATGCCCAGTTCGGCGATCGCCTGCCGGCTGCCCTGTGGGACCAGCACGCCGCCCTGACCGGGCGCCTGGCCAGCCATCGCGCGGCGGCCATCGCGGCGGAGTAATTTTTGAGTTCGTCACCCTCGGGCTTGTCCCGAGGGCCCATTCCTCCGCCTGACAGGTTTCAGAGGAATGGCCTTTGCCGCGGTGTGAGTCGCTGTCGGTCTTGCGAGCTGACCGATAGGCCCTCGGGACAAGAGCCCGAGGGTGACGGTGTTTTGGGGATGGCTTGCAAAAGCGCGCCAGACAGACGAACTCACCGCCCGTGTCTTCCCCTGATGTGATCGTTATCGGCGCGGGCGTGCTGGGTCTGTCCAGCGCGGCAACGCTGGCTACGCGCGGGCATGCGGTGACGGTGGTCGATCCGGGCGGGGCGAATGCGTCATCGGTGGCGGCGGGCATGATCGCGCCGGCGATGGAGACGCTCGGCGACCTGAAGGGCGGGATGGATCACGGGGCGCTGTTCCAGGCGGCGGCAGGGCTGTGGCCCGGGTTTGCCGGGACGCATGGGCTGATCCTGAACCGCGAGGGCGCGGCGTGGCGCGGTCCGGGTGCGGGGGAGGTGGTCGAGACACTGACGGCGAGGGGGTTCACTGCCCACGCGGTCGAGGAAGGCTTTTTCGCGCCGAACGAGGCGCGGGTGGACGCCGGGCCGGCGCTGGCGGCCCTGGCCGACGGGATCACAATGCGGGCAGGGCGAGCGGCCCGGATCGCGCGTGATGGCGACGGCCGGGTCGTGACGCTGGACGACGGCGAGCAGCTGACGGCGCGGCATGTGGTGGTGGCCAGCGGTGTGGGGGTGGCGGTCAGCGGGCCGTTGTCGCTGGAGGCGCTGACGGGACTGATCACGCCGATCAAGGGGCAGTTGGCGTTTACGCCGGAGCGGCTGGGCGAGCAGGTCGTGCGCGGGGCGGCGGGCTATGTCGCGCCCGCCGGCTCGGGATCAGTGATCGGGGCGACCATGCAGGCGGGGGCTGCCGATCTGGCGGTCGATGTCGCGGCGGGCGAGGCGCTGGTGCGCGGCTGTCTGGCGATGATCGGGGTGGATGCAGTTCCGACGCTGGAGTGGCGCGTGGGCGTGCGCGGGGCGTCGCCGGACGGGCTGCCGATGGCGGGCATGGTCGAGCCGGGGCTGCACGTGGCCCTGGCGCCGCGACGCAACGGCTGGCTGCTGGGGCCGCTGGTGGCGCAGATCGTGGCCGACGGCGTCGAGGGCCGCGCGCCCGGCGAATGGGCGGCGGCCCTCGATCCGTTCCGCTTCGGCTAGCGAGCGGGCGGCAGGGTGAAGGCGATCGGGATCGAAACCCGAGCTCCCTCGACAATGGCACCGTCCACCGTGCGCGGGCTGAGGCGGAAGCTGCGCGACAGGCTGAGCGCCGCGCGGCCGAAGCCGGCACCCGCCGGTGTTTCGCTCACGACCGAGCAGTTGGTCATCGCCCCGTTCGCCAGCACGCCACAGGTGAGCGTGGCGCGGCCCGAAATCTCACGCTCCAGGGCTCGCTCCGGATAGGCGGCCAGCATCTGCTCCGCCGAGGGGCGGCGCACCCAGTGCGGGTTGCGGATCACCGGATCGGCGGGCGGGTTCGGCTGGGTCGTCACCACGGGGCCAGGGTCTGACGGCGTCGGCCTGCTGATGGTGATGGGACCTGTGTCCGCCGGGGTGTCCGACGACGCGGCCGTATAGGTCTCGGTCGGCTGGGTCGGAGCCGGGGTTTCATGGATCGGTGCGTTCTGCGCCGGCGGCACAGGTTTCGGCTCGACCGGCTTGACCTCGATCGGCTTGGGCTTGAACAGATCGATGATGATCGGATCGTTCCCGGCCGACACCTCCATCACCGGTGTGGCGATGCGATGGTAGTAGAGCCAGACGCCGACGCTGACGTGGGCGAGGGCCGAAACCCCGATCGCAACCCACATCCAGCGCGGCATCGGACGCTTGCGCTCGTTAAAGTCCAGCGGGCTGACCGTTCCTGGCCCTCCGGCGGTTTTCATCATCATGGCCGTCCACTCCCAGTTGTTCGGCCCACCTCAGTCCCCGAAGGAATGCAGCGCTGACGTTGCGGCAAGTTTGCGGCGTGTTTCCGCCCGGAAACGCACCTGTTGCGGCGCTGCATCGGTAAGGTTTCGTTAACCATAATTACCGAGCGTCCGGTCATTATGACCATCGGAGCGATTCCCTCGGCGGGCGGTGTGGAGGCGGCGATCCGCCGTGCCTCCAACGCGACCGGCGTGGACTTCGACTTCCTGATGAAGACCGCCCGGCGCGAGAGCGCGATGAACCCCTCGGCGCGGGCACCGACCTCGTCCGCCGCGGGCTTGTTCCAGTTCATCGAGCAGACCTGGCTCGGCACGGTGAAGAAGTTCGGTCACAAGCATGGGTACGGCCAGTACGCCGATCTTATCTATCAGGGGCAGGACGGGCGCTGGCGGGTCGAGGGATCGGCGCGGAATGTGGTTCTGGACCTGCGGTTCGACCCCCAGGCCGCCTCGACCATGGCCGCCGAGCTGACGGCCTCGAACGCCGCTTATCTGCGTGGGCGAACAGGGCGTGAGCCGGGAGCGGGCGACCTGTACGCGGCCCACTTCCTCGGTCCGGCGGGCGCGGCCCAGCTGATGCAGGCGATGAGTACGCGGCCGGGAGCGAGCGCCGTGGCCCTCTTCCCGCAGGCGGCGGGTGCCAACCGCTCGATTTTCTACCGGGACGGCCGTCCGGCGACGGTGGCCGAGCTGCACGCCAATCTGCAGCGTAGCGCGGGCGGGTCGGCCGTGGTTTCAGGCCCCAGCGAGCCGTCCTGGGCCGACGACGACAGGGCGCGGGCGACCGCGGCGCGGATGGACCGGCTGCGTCAGGACCAGAGCCTGCTGGCCCTGCTGCTGGGCGAGGACGGCGACGGCAAGGCGGGCGGCTTCGGCGGGGTGTTTGCACCCCCCAGGATCGATCCGGCCTGAGCGCACGGTAAACCGCGCATTAAGCAAGCCGGGCGCAATTCTTGGGACCAGAATCGCGGCACTCTGTCCGCAATGAGAGCGTCCAGCCCATGACCGCCTTCCGCGCGCGCCTGACCGAGGTCGATATTCGCCGCCTGATCAAGGCGACCGATGATGACGATCGCGCCGCCGCAGCCCACAAGCTGTGCCGCAGCATGGACAGCGCGCCCCTGGCCGCCGAGGACCGCGCCGCCGCGCAGAAAATCCTGCGCATGATCGCCGAGGATGCGGCGGAGCTGGTGCGACGGGCCATGGCGGTGACGCTGAAGTCGTCGGACCTGATCCCTCACGACGTGGCCCGCCGGATGGCTGCGGACGTTGACAGCGTCGCTCTGCCGCTGATCGGATTTTCGCCCGTGTTCAGCGACGATGACCTGATCGAGATCGTCCGCGCCGGCTCCGCTGTGCGCCAGACGGCGGTGGCCGCACGCCCCCGCGTGTCTCGTGACGTGGCCGAGGTCATCGCCGATGTCGGCTGTCAGGACGCGGTGCGCACCGTGGCCGCCAATGACAACTCGGACATGTCGGAACTGGCTCTGGGCCGGGCCGTGGATCGGTTCGGCGCGTCGCCCGAGGTGGTGAACGCCATCGCCTATCGTCAGGTGCTGCCGCTGGAGATCACCGAGCGGCTTGTGGCCCTGGCCTCGGATGCGGTGCGTGAGCACCTGATCACCCGCCACGCCATGGCCCCGGAGGCCGCAATCCGGCTGGCCCGCTATGCCCGGGAACGGGCGACCGTCGATCTGGTGGACCAGGCGGCCTCGAGCGCCGATCTGCCGACTTTTGTCGCCACCCTGAACAGCCGCAAGGTGCTGACTGCATCGTTGCTGTTGCGGGCGCTGGCGCGCGGGCAGATGACCCTGTTCGAACACGGGCTGGCCGAACTGGCCCAGACGCCGCACCAACGGGCCTGGCTGATGATCCACGACGCCGGGCCGCTGGGGCTCAAGGCGATCTATGACCGGGCGGGCCTGCCGCCGCGTCTGTTCCAGGCGTTCCGGGCGGGCGTCGATACCTGGCGGACACTACAGGCAGAGGGAGCGGACACCTCGGGCGAGGAATTCCGCCACCGGATGCTGGAGCGGTTCCTGACCCAGCGCCCCAACGCACCGCGCGAGGATCTGGCCTATCTGATGGAGCGGCTGGACCAGGAGCCGCTGGTGCCGGCGAGCCGGGCGGCCAACGCCGCATAGCAGAACGCCCGCCGATGAGAGCGGGCGTCCGGACCTTCAGTCTTTCGGGCGTATTCAGCCCAGGTGTTCGGCGACCCGGTCTTCCAGGGTGGTGACCAGCGCCCGCCCCGTGGGGTGTTCGTCGGTCTGGATGTTGCCACGCACCACGGCGCGGATGGCGTCGATGTGGGCGTCGACCAGCACCAGCGGCGCGCGCATGCGCTTGTCCGGATCGTCCATCATCTTGCACAGCGAGGCGGCGATGCGGGTAACGATCGGGAACTGGTAGGTTGAACCCAGACCCTTGAGGTCGTGAGCCCTGAAATACAGGCCTTCCGCCGTCGTGGGGGTGTAGCCCTCGGAACGGATGTCGTTCTGGGCCTTGTCCAGCTTGGTGATCTCGTCCTCGAGCCATTGGCCGAACTGGGACGACATGGCGGCGAGGGCTTCCTCGGCCTTGGCGATGGCCTTGGCGTCGATACCGCCGAAACCGCCACCGACCTTCATGCGTAGCATGTTGGGCGGGCGGATGACCTGGGCCGGGTTGCTCACGGATAGACTCCTACGGAATGTCCGGGGGAGTGTGTTCCGGCTGCCGTTAAGAACAGGTGATCAGCCGGCGAATTGCTCGGCCAGTACCCGCTCCTCGAAGCTGCGGCCTGCGTCGAACAGCATGGTCAGGGCCACGTCACGGCGTTCGCGCACGTCGACACAGGTGACACGCCGGACCTCGAAGCCGTCCGCAGTGGCGCTGACGGGGCGCTTGTCATCCTCCAGAACCTCGAAACGAACGCGCGCCTGATGCGGGACCAGGGCACCGCGCCAGCGGCGAGGGCGGAAGGCGCTGATGGGCGTCAGGGCCAGAATGCGGGCGTCCAGGGGGATGATGGGCCCATGTGCCGACAGGTTGTAGGCGGTCGAGCCGGCGGGGGTGGCGACCATGCAGCCGTCGCAGGTCAACTCCTCAAGCCGCACCTTGTCGTCGATGGTGATGCGCAGCTTGGCGCTCTGGCGGGTCTGGCGCAGCAGCGAGACCTCGTTGATGGCGAGGCCGGAGTGGACCTGACCGTTCTCGACCCGGGCGTCCATCTGAAGCGGGTGAATGACGGTGCGCTCGGCCGCAACGATGCGGGCGATCAGGTCGTCCTCGTCGAAGTCGTTCATCAGGAAGCCGACCGAGCCGCGGTTCAGACCGAAGATCGGCGTCGGGCGGGCCAGGTTCCTGTGCAGGGTCTCCAGCATGAAGCCGTCGCCGCCCAGCGCCACGATGACGTCGGCCTCGGCCTCCCTGACCTGTCCATACCGGGCAGTCAGCCGCTCGCAGGCCGCCTGGGCCTCGGGACGTTCGCTGGCGGTGAAGGCCAGGGCGGGTTTTGCCGGGATGGTCACAACCGCACGTCAGCCCGACGCGGCGGCCGAAGTCAATCAGGCGACGGTGGCGATCAGCGCGCGGAAGGACCGGGCCGCCGAGGCTTCCGAGATCGTGGCGCTCATCCAGCGGGCCTTGCCGCCGTCGCCGGGCGGGCCGGCGTTCAACTTGCGGATCTCCTCCAGCAGGGGCGGGAAGACGGCGCGGTCGATGCCGACGGCGGCGCAGGCGTAGTAGAGGGCTTCCGGCGAGTTTGCGTTCAGCGCGGCCCGGACCTGAGCCAGGGTGAAGTCGCCGAGCGCCGTCAGGGCGTGGACAAACAGGTTCAACCGGCCCTCGCGGATCGCGCGGATCAGATAGCCGGCCTTGAGCTGGCCCGCGGCCTGGAGCTTGGCGACGAGGCGGCGGTCCATCTCGTCGCGCTCGGGATCGTCGGCGACCGGGGCCGGCTGCACAGCATGCGGTTTGCAGGCGGCGTTGGCGGCAGCTTCGATCTCGCGATCGAGCTTGGCCATATCGACGTTGAAGCGCTCTGCGATCGACTGGCGGAGCGCGGTTCCGACCCATTGATACATCTGGCGGGCGAGGGCGTCGTTCAGGCGCGGATGCCGGGTCAGGGGCGCGCGGAGCGCTGCGATGCGGCGCGAGTGGTCGACCATGCGGCGCAGGCCCTCGCCGCTGATCTCGGCAGTGCGGTTTCCGGCCAGCGCGGTCAGGGTGGCGGGCTCGGCCTGGTCGATGATGGCGTCGGCGACGCGGCCGCTGAGCTGGGGCCGACGGGCGACCTCGATCTGATGCTCGATGGTCGCTTCCAGCAGGACGCGCAGCAGGTCCTCATCGCGCAGGATGGGGCTGGAGGCGATGATGGGTCGTGCGATCTCGATCTCGTCCAGCGCCAGCACGTTCACAAGGGCCTGGGGTGCCCAGTCCGCGTGGGCCAGGCGCTCGGACAGGATCCTGCGCACGTCCCGCTCCGCCTGCCGCGCAAGGACGAGGAAGATTTCGGCCAGGACGGGTGACAGCTCGATAGAAGGACGTTGGGCGTCACAGAGGGCGGTGATGCCGAGCAGCAGACGCTGGCGGTCATCGATGGTGCGGCTCTGGGCCAGGGCCAGCAGGTCGCCCAGTTTCGGTGCGACGCCATGATTGGCGGCGGGATAGCTGCGGGCGAGAGCGTTCACGTCTGGCTCCGGGCGGGTGCGAAGACCCAATGGGACACCTCATCCTGCGGCCAAGCCTGTAAAGACCGGGTTAACCATCAGGCGCATGCGCTTGACGTGGCAGGGCGGGAGCGCGAGCTTGCGCCGCGTAGACCGACCCCTTTGAGGACCCCCAATGGCCGACGGCGCGACCCCATCCCTGAAATCCCGGGTGTCCGAGGCCGAATGGCAGGCGCGGGTGGACCTGGCGGCGCTCTACCGCCTCGTGGCGCTGCACGGGTGGGACGACATGATCTTCACCCACATTTCGGCGCGGGTGCCGGGACCGGAGCATCATTTCCTGATCAACCCCTACGGCTGGTATTTCGAGGAGATGACGGCCTCGGCGCTGGTAAAGGTCGATCTGGACGGCAACATCGTCCAGGACACGACCAGCTTCATCAATCCGGCCGGCTTCACCATCCATTCGGCGATCCACGGTGCCCGCGAGGATGCGCACTATGTCATCCACCTGCACACGGTGGCGGGCGTGGGCGTGGCGGCGCAGAAGGAGGGGTTGCTGCCCATCGGCCAGAATGCCTGCCTGTTGCAGCATCAGATCGCCTACCACGGCTATGAGGGGCTGGCGCTGAACCATGACGAGCGCGCGCGTCTGGTGGCGGACCTGGGCGACAAGCCGCTGATGCTGCTGCGCAACCACGGCACCCTGGCGGTGGGCCAGACGGCGGCGGCGGCCTGGGTCGGGATGTTCTTCCTCGAACGCGCCTGCCAGCAGCAGGTGGCAGCCCTGTCGGGCGGACGGGATCACGTCCTGATCGCCCCGGAAGCTGCTCAGGCGGAGACGAAGGAGCAGGGCAGGGGCATCGGCTTCGTCTCGGCCCTGGCCTGGCCCGGCGCCCTGCGGCTGCTGGACCGCAAGAACCCGGGCTACGACGCTTGAGGGCGGGGGCGGCCTGCATTGCCGCCGTTTGCGCCCTGACCGCGGCCGGGCAGGCCGACGCCGGTGCCTGGACGAAGAAGAAGGGCCAGGCGCAGGTCATCGCCAAGCTGGAAGCAATGCGGGCAACCGAAGGTTTCGACGCCGCCGGACAACGAGTCCCGCTGCCGGCTGAGCGACGGGATGAGGCGCTGAGCGTTTTCGCTGAATACGGCCTGACCGATCGGCTGACGCTACAGCTCAAGGGCGACCTGCAACGGGGCGAGGACGCCTTCGTGGACTATGAAGGTCGGGGACCGATCGAGATCGGCGTGACCTGGCAGGTCTGGCGCGATGAGCGGAACGCCGTCAGCCTTTATGCCGGATACGCCGACGGCGGCGAGGGACGGAACGCCGGTTATGCCCCGCCGGGACAGGGCGACAGCGACTGGGAGGTGCGGGCGTCCGCCGGGCGGTCGTTCGGCGAGGCGACTCCATGGGACACCAATCCATCCTTCATCGAGGTGCAGGTGGCGCGGCGGTTTCGTGAAGGTCTGCCCGACGAAACACGCGTGGACCTGACCTATGGGCACCACCTGAACCCTTCCTGGATGGTGCTGTCACAGTTATTCGCCGGCGCGACCGATGATGATGGTGCGCAGTGGGTCTCTCTCGAGAATTCCGTGGTCTACAATCGCGGCACCTGGAGCTTTCAGGCGGGGTGGCGAAACGCGGCAGACGGGCGGGAAACACCTGCGGCCAGCGGACCGATGATAGCGCTCTGGCGACGTTTCTAGGCGTGCGAATGCAACCTTGTGTTGGGCTCGCGTTGCTATAGACCTATACATGCCCGCGCGTGGCGGGAGGGGGTATCCTATGAAGAAAGTTGTACTGGCAGCCGCGGTGGCTGCGCTTGCTGCTGCTTGCACCTCGACGGAGCGGGTTAGCGTCATGCAGCCCGGCGACCGGTCGATGACCTGCACGCAAATGCGTGATGAGTTCGCCAAACTGGACGAAATTCGCCGAGACGGTCAAAGCGACCAAGGGGTCAATGCCGCGAATGTCGGCGCTGTCCTCTTCTTCTGGCCCGCCGCCGTCGGCAACTATTTCAGCGCCAAGGACGCCATGGACATCGCGGAACGCCGCCGCGAACATCTGATGGCCATTTACAATGACAAGAACTGCGATGCTCCGGGCAACGCGAACCTGATCGTTCAGGTGCCGGAAGCACTGCTGGCGCCGATCGCAGAGGGCATGCACTAAGCCGCACTGGCCTGAGCGACCACATGAAGGCCCCGTCATTGCGACGGGGCCTTTCGTTTGGAGGGTCGTGCGGCGATTTGTTGCGAAGGAAACCGCCACAGATTTTGTTACAACGACTTTCTGTTGCGTCGTCGGCCAGAGGGGCTAAGTCGGACGCCGAACCTGGCGGAGCGTCTAGTCCCGTGATCAAGCGTCACTTCTTCCTCATCGCCGCGGCGGCGCTTGTTGTTCTGATGGTGCTGGCGGCGGTCGTCCGCATCGCCTTCGCGGACGACGAGAAGGGCGGGGGCGGCCCCGGCGGCCGTGGCGGTCCTGGCGGCGGGCGCGGCCAGACGGTGGCGGCGGCCCAGGTCAGCGTTCGCGCATTCTCCGATGAGATCCGGGTTCTGGGCGTGGCCCGGGGCCGGCGCTCGGTGAATATCACCTCGCCGACCAGCGAACTGATTACCCGCGTCCTGTTCACCGACGGCCAGCGAGTCGTGGCGGGGACGCCGCTGGTCGAGCTGCAGGCGCGCGAAGAGGACGCCAATATCATTGAAGCCCGCGCCCAGGTGGCTCAGGCCCAGAGGGAATACGACCGCGCCAAGACTTTGGCCGACCGGGGCATCGCGCCCCGCGTTCTGGCCGAGGATGCCGAGACGGCGCTGGAGCGCGCGCAGGCAGGCCTGCAGGCAGCCGAGGCCCGTCGCGGCGACCGGATGATCCGGGCACCCTTCGCCGGGGTGCTGGGCCTGACCACCGTGACCCCGGGCACGCTGATCAACCCGGGGGCGGTGATCGCGACCCTGGACGACATTTCCACCATCCGCGTCGACTTCCCGGTGCCGGAGCGGTTCCTGGGCTCACTGCGGTCGGGCGTGCCGATCACGGCCGTGGCTGACGCCTATGCCGGCGAGACCTTCAGCGGGCGCATTGCCCTGATCGACACCCGCATCAATGAACAGACCCGTTCAGCCACGGCCCGGGCCGAGTTCGCCAACCCCGGCGGCCGCATCCGCCCGGGGATGATGATGCGCGTGGGCGTGCAGCAGGGCCTGCGGCAGGCGCCGGCCGTACCGGAATCGGCGGTGCAGTATGAGGGCGAGGGGGCCTTCGTCTATCGCATCGCCACCAGCGACCGGGGCCAGACGGCCCAGCGGGTCGAGGTCGAGACCGGCGCGGTCGAGGGCGGCTTTGTCGAGATCCTGTCGGGCATCGCGCCCGGCGACCGACTGGTGGCCGGCGGTCTGAACCGCATCCAGCCCAACGCGCCGGTGCGGGTCGAGGGTGAAGGCGGCGGTCGCGGTGGACGTGGCGGCGGCGCTCAGGGCGGACGTCAGGCGCGCGGCCAATGATGCTGTCCGACCTTTCGGTCCGACGCCCGGTCTTCGCGGCGGTCGCGGCCATCGTGTTGTGCGTCGTCGGTCTGGCGGCCTTCTTCTTTACGCCGGTGCGCGAGCTGCCGGATGTCGATCCGCCGATCGTGTCGGTGAGCACCAGCTACCCCGGAGCCTCGGCTGAGGTGATCGAAAGCCGGATCACCGAGCCGATCGAGCAGCAGATCGCTGGCATTTCCGGCGTCGAGCGCATCAACTCCACCAGCCGCGACGGCCGTTCGAACGTCAGTATCGAGTTCTCGCTGGACCGCGACATCGACGCCGCCGCCAACGACGTGCGCGACCGCATCAGCCGCGTCGTCGGCCGTCTGCCGGATCAGGCCAATCCGCCCGAGGTTGCCAAGGCCGATTCCGACTCCCAGCCGATCATAATCCTGTTCCTGCGCTCGTCGAGCATGAACAGGCTGGAACTGACCGACTATGCCGACCGCTATCTGATCGACCGGCTGTCGACCGTTCCGGGTGTGGCCCAGGTGCAGATCTACGGCGAGCAGCGCTATGCCATGCGCATCTGGCTGGACGCCGCCAAGCTGGGCGCGCGCGGCCTGACCGTCACAGATGTCGAGACGGCCCTGACTACCCAGAACATCGAGCTGCCGGCCGGCTCGCTGGAGTCGACGGACAAGGACTATACGGTGCGGGTGGCGCGCAACTACGCCCGGGCCGAGGACTTTGCCCAGCTGCCCATCGCCTCGCGCGGATCGGCCGTGGCGGCGACCGGCGGCGGCACGTCCGCCGTGCTGGCCAGCCCCAGCGGGGCCTCGGGCGCCTTGCAGTCGCAACAGGCCTACGTCACGCGCCTGGGCGACATTGCCCGTGTCGAGGAAGCGCCCGCCGAGGCACGGCGCCTGTTCCGCGGCAACGGTCTGGACCAGATCGGCCTGGCCGTGACCCGTCAGGCCCAGTCGAACGACCTGGCCATTTCTGACGGCGTCGAGAAGATGATGGAGGAGATCCGGCCCAGTCTGCCGCCGGGCACCCAGCTGGTGGTCGGGTCCGACAACTCGGTCTTCACCTCCCATGCTATCGACGAGGTGTGGGTGACGATGGGTATCGCCATGGCGCTGGTGGCGCTGGTGAACTTCATCTTCCTCGGCACCATGCGGGCGGCCCTGATCCCGTCCATCGTGGCACCCATCTGCTTGCTGTCGACCTTCATCATCCTGGCAGCGTTCGGTTTCTCGCTGAATCTCCTGACGCTCCTGGCGCTGGTCTTGGCCATCGGCCTGGTGGTCGACGACGCCATCGTGGTGACCGAGAACATCCAGCGCCGCATCGACCATGGCGAGCCGCCGCTGGTGGCCGCCGAGCGTGGGACGCGTCAGGTGTTCTTCGCCGTCGTGGCGACGACCATCACGCTCCTGGCCGTCTTTGCGCCGCTGCTGTTCCTGCCCGGATATGTGGGGCGGCTGTTCGTCGAACTGGCGGCGGCGATTGCTGCGGCCGTGGCTTTCTCGGCCTTCCTGGCCTTGAGCCTGTCGCCGATGCTGGCGTCCAAGATCCTGAGGCCGGCGTCGAGCTCGGGCTTTGTCGCCCGGCGCGTCGATGCGGCGATGGAGGCGCTGAAGAACTCGTATCGCAACTCGCTCAGCGCCATGCTGGGCCGCAAGGCGGCGGTGATGGGCGTTGTCGGACTGATCGTGCTGGTCGGTGGCGGCGCCGCAGCGCTGTTCCTGACGCTTCCGGACGAGCTTGTGCCGCCCGAAGACCGCGGCCGCGTCCAGGTTCGGGTCCAGGGCCCCGAGGGTGCCGGCTTCGATTATACCCGCAAGATCATGATGGGCATCGAGCCCATCCTGGCCGAGTACAAGGCGAACGGTGAGGCCAGCAGCTATCTGATCTCGGCCCCCGGCTTCGGCGGCTCGGGCTATAACGGCGGTAGCGGCAGCCTGATCCTCAGCGACTGGTCAGAGCGCACGCGCACAGCCGACGAAATCTCGCAGGAGCTGAACGGCAAATTGCGCGGCCAGACCGCAGCCCAGGTCAACGCAAGCGTCCCCGGCGCCTTCCAGCGGGGCGGTGGCGGCGGTGGTTCGAACTCCGTCGAGCTGATCGCCACAGGGGCGGAATACGAGCCGCTCTATCGCTGGCTGCAGCCCATTCTGGCGGCGGCGCAGGAGAACCCCGGCTTCTCGCGCCCGCGCCTGAACTATGAGCCCAATGCGCCGCGTCTGCTGGTCGATGTCGATCCTGAGAAGGCGGCGGCGCTCGGCGTGTCAGCCCAGCAGGTGGGCCGGACGCTCGAGACCATGTTCGGCTCGCGCCGGGCCACGACCTACATCCGCGGGGGGCAGGAGTACGACGTCATCCTGCAGACCGAGCGGGACAATCGCCGCAACGTCGCTGATCTGGAAGCGCTGTATGTCACCAGTGGCTCGGGCGCTCTGGTGCCGCTTTCGGCGGTGGTCACCACCAAGACCACGGGCGACACGCCGGACCGGCGGCGGCTTGACCGCCAGCGGGCCATCTCCCTGACCGCCGACCTCGCGCCCGGCATGACCATCGCCGACGCCATGGCCTTCATGGACGCCGAGGTGGCCAAGCAGCCGCAGGGCCTGGCCACCATCCAGTATGGCGGCGCGGCGCGGGATCAGAAGGAGGCGGGCGGCGCGGTGATGTGGGCCTTCGGCCTCGCCCTGCTGCTGGTCTTCCTGGTGCTGGCGGCGCAGTTCGAAAGCTGGATCACCCCGGCGGTGATCATGCTGACGGTGCCCCTGGCGGCGGCGGGCGGGCTGTTCGGCCTGCTGATGGCGGGGTCCAGCCTGAACATCTATTCGCAGATAGGCCTGATCATCCTGATCGGTGTGGCGGCCAAGAACGGCATCCTGATCGTCGAGTTCGCCAATCAGCTGCGCGATCAGGGCCGGTCTATCCAGGAGGCGATCATCGAGTCGTCCGCCCTGCGTCTGCGCCCCATCATCATGACCTCGATCGCCACGGCCTTCGGCGCCCTGCCGCTGGTGCTGTGGCAGGGGGCGGGGGCGGGCAGCCGCCAGACGATCGGCGTGGTGATCTTCGCCGGTGCAATATTCGCCACCCTGCTGACGTTGTTCGTCGTGCCGGTGATCTATGGCGTGCTGGCGCGCTTCACCAAGTCGCCTGAATACACGGCCCGCAAGATCGAGGAATGGGAGGCCGAGGAATTGGCCGGCAAGGTGAAGGCGGCCGACTAGGGCCTATTCTTCGCCATCCTCGTGCTCGCCCTCTTTCTCTCCTACATGAGGCGCGTAGCCCGTCTCGACCTTCAGGAAGGCGATGACGTCGCGGCGATCGGTGGCGTCCGGAAGGCCGGGGAAGGTCATCTTGTTGCCGGGCAGGAAGCCGCGCGGGTTCTGCAGCCATTGGTCCAACTGCTCGGCGTCCCAGGTGAAGCCCGCCGCCTTGACCGGGGCGGAGTAGTTGTAGCCCGGGTGTGTGCCGGCCACGCGCCCGAACACGCCCCACAGGTTCGGCCCGGTCATGTTCGAGCCGCCCTCATTGATCGTGTGGCACGAACGGCAGCGGGCGAAGGCGCGGCGGCCGTTCTCCAGATCGGCGGCGTTGTAGGGGGCGGGCAGGGCGGCGAGGATCGCGGCCTTTTCCGCCGCCGTCGGTTCCGGGCGTGTCGGGGCCTTCGGCGCAGGCGCGGCCCCTTCGCTGCATGAAACCAGCAGGGCGGTGGTCAGGATCACGGTGGCGGAACGGAGCATGGCGGCCTCCCCAAAAGCTGCGCCAGTGATAGCCCAATCGCCGTGCACGGCAACGGTCGAAGCGCCGCACTGGACGTGTGGCCTTCGCACCTGATAATCAGTGTCAACAACAAGCGTCCCCATCGGGGTCGGCGCTGAACGAGTTCCATGACTGACACCATTCCCCTCAGCCAGGCCCGGCGCGGCGCCCGCGGCGTCATTGTCCAGGTCGGCGACCCGGCTGACCACGACGAGCACAAGATTGAGCTGGAGCGCCGCCTGCTGGAGCTGGGATTTGTCGAGGGCGCACGCGTAGAACTGCTGCACGAGGGCCTGTTCGGCCGCGATCCCATCGCCATGAAGCTGGACGACATGCGCGTGGCGCTGCGTCGGCATGAGGCGGCGAGCCTCACCATCCGCCTTGATGGGGCGGCCTGATGGACGTCGCCCTGAAGTCGGTCCGCGTCGCGCTGGTGGGCAATCCCAACAGCGGCAAGACCGCCCTGTTCAACGCCCTGACCGGTGCGCACCAGAAGGTCGCCAACTACGCCGGCGTCACGGTGGAACGAAAGGAAGGCCTGATCCGGGGGGCCTCCGGTCGGACGATGTCTGTGCTGGACCTGCCGGGCACCTATTCGCTGCGCGCCCGCAGCCCGGACGAGGAAGTCACGCGCGACGCTGTGCTGGGCCGGCTGGAAGGCGAGACGCCTCCGGATGTGGTGGTTTGCGTCGCCGACGCCACCAACCTGCGCCTTGTGCTGCGGCTGGCGATGGAGCTGAAGGCCGTGGGACGGCCGATGGTTCTGGCACTCAACATGTTTGACATCGCCACCCGTCAGGGCCTGCGCATCGATCTGGAGCGGCTGTCGACCGAGATCGGGGCACCGATCGTCACCACGGTGGCCACCCGCAAGCGCGGTATCGAGGATCTGACCGCGGCCATCGAGACCGCCGCCGCCGATGCGGCCCACGACAGCGCCTGGCAGGCGCCGGACGCGGAGGCCCTGCGCCACGCGGCACGGGAGGCCGAGCGGATCATGAAGGCCTGTGTGCGCCCGCCCGAGCGGCCGGACACCCTGACCGGCCGGATCGACGGGCTGCTGCTGCATCCGGTGATCGGTCTGGCGATCCTGGTGGGCCTGCTGTTCGTGATGTTCCAGGCGGTCTTCACCTGGGCCACGCCGGTGATGGACGGGATCGAGGGCGCGCTCGGCGGCCTCGGTTCCGTGGTCGCGGCGGGTATCCCGGACGGGGGGGGCGTCTGGCCGCTGGTCGAGAGCCTGATCGTCGACGGCCTGATCGCGGGGGTCGGGAGCGTGCTGGTGTTCCTGCCGCAGATCCTGATCCTGTTCGCCTTCATTATCGTGCTGGAGGACTTCGGCTATATGGCCCGGGCGGCCTTCCTGCTGGACCGGATCATGGGCGTCGCGGGGCTGCACGGGCGGGCATTCATCCCGCTGCTCTCGAGCTTCGCCTGCGCCATTCCGGGCGTGATGGCGGCGCGGACAATCGACTCGAAGCGCGACCGCCTGACCACCATCATGGTCGCGCCGCTGATGACCTGTTCGGCGCGCATCCCGGTCTACACCCTGATCATCGCCGCCTTCATTCCCAACGAGACCGTCTGGGGATGGGCCAGTCTGCAGGGGCTGGTGATGTTCGGCCTCTATGCGGCGGGGATCGTCAGCGCGATGGTGGTTTCGTTTGTGATCCGGAAGGTGTTGTGGCGCGGTGCCGTCGAGCCCTTCATGATGGAGCTGCCGGCCTACAAGACGCCGGACCTGCGCAGCGTCGGTTTCAACCTGTGGCTCCGGGCGCGGATATTCCTGATGCGGGCCGGGCGGATCATTCTGCCGTTGATGGTGCTTGTATGGGCCGCCTCGACCTTCCCCTATCCGCCCGAAGGCTCGACCGGACCGGCCATTGATTATTCCTTCGCCGGGATGCTGGGCCAGGCCCTGGAGCCGCTGTTCGCACCCATCGGCTTCAACTGGGAGATGGTCATCGCCCTGATCCCCGGCATGGCGGCACGCGAGGTCGCCGTGGCGGCGCTGGGTGCCGTCTATTCCATCGCTGACGCGGAAGGGTCTGGCATCACAGCTCTGGCCGCGACCCTTGGCGCGCAGTGGTCGCTAGCGACGGCGCTGGCCTTCCTGGCCTGGTACATCTTCGCGCCGCAGTGCGTGGCGACTCTGGGCGTGGTGAAGCGGGAGCTGAACAGCTGGAAATGGATGTGGGTCATGGTGATCTACATGTTCGGCCTGGCCTATCTGGCGTCGTTCGTGACCTATCGGGTGGCGGTGGCGATGGGCGGCGGCTAGCCTGCGGGCGTGTTTGCAGCCCTCCTCGCCCTTCTCGGTCTGATCGTCGGCAGTTTCATCGCCGCGGTCAGCGTGCGTCTGCCGCGCGACGAGGGCTTCGTGACCGGGCGGTCGCGGTGCATGAGCTGCGAAAAGCCGCTGAAGGCCTGGCATCTGGTTCCGGTGGTCAGCTGGCTGGCGCTGCGGGGGCAGTGCGGCCACTGCGGCGCGCGGATCGCCTGGCGCTATCCGGTGATCGAGACAGCGGCGGCCCTGATCGGGGTGTGGGCGGCGCTGCATGGATCGTCCTGGCTGATGGTCGGTGCCACGGCGGTGCTGGGCTGGCAGCTGCTGCTGATCGCCATCGTGGACGGCGAGAACTACTGGCTGCCGGACGGCCTGACCTGGCCGCTGGCGATCACCGGTCTTATCGCGTCATGGCTGATCGGGCTGGAGACCCTGATCAACGCCGGGATCGGCGTCATGGCCGGGTTCGCAGCGCTGTGGCTGATCGGCTGGCTCTACAAGCGGTTCAGGGGACGCGAGGGCCTGGGCGGCGGCGACCCCTTCCTGTTCGCCGGGGCGGGTGCCTGGGTCGGCTGGATGGGTCTGCCCAGCGTGCTGCTCTGGGCCAGCGCGGCGGCGTTCAGTGTGGTGGCAGCGCGGCTGCTGATGCGGCGCAGCGTGGCGGGCACGGACCGGATGCCGCTGGGGGTGTTCCTGGCCATCGGGACATGGATGACCTGGCTTTACGGGCCCCTTGGGCTGGCCTAGCGCCCCGTCACCAGGCGCGCGACGATATGGGCGGTGGTGTCCAGGATGGCTTCGGGCGTGTCCGCGCGACGCATCAGGTTGAAGCCGGCGGCCACCGACTCGATCAGGCTGGCGATCTCATAGGAGGCGAGGCGCGGGTTCAGCCCCTCGGGGTGATAGCCCTGAGCCTGGGCCTGGGCGATGCGGCGTTCCAGCGCCAGATGCAGCCGGCGTAATCGGCCAATGCGGCTGTCGGCGAAAGCGGCGTCGCCCTTGTCGGCCAGTTCGTGCTCGATGCGCAGGACCGGGCCATGCCGGTCCCAGACGGCCATCATATCCAGGGTGAGGGCACGGGCGGTGCGGAACGCACCCTCGGCAGACCAGTCGCCGTCGAGGTGGGCGGCCAGGCCCTGACAGTCGGCGGACGCATCCTCGCACAGGGCGCGAACCGGCTCGTCCAACTCCTTGAAATAGGTATAAAAATTCGAAGGCGCGACCCCCGCAAGCGCGGTGATGTCGGCGGGCCGGATCTCGCCAAGATGCCGGGTGTCGAGCAGGGTCCTCGTGGCCTCAATCAGGGCGCGGCGGGTGCGGCCGCCCCGGGCGCCGATCCTGTGCCCCAGCTTGTTGGTCAGGGCCTCCGGCATCAGGCGTGCAGGTCGACGTTCCGGCGGTCCTTCACGAACATCACGCCGACAACCACGGTCAGCAGAGCGACGACGATGGGATACCAGAGGCCGAAATAGATGTTGCCCGTTGCCGCCACCATCGCGAAGGCCGTGGTCGGCAGGAAGCCGCCGAACCAGCCGTTGCCGATGTGATAGGGCAGGGACATGGAGGTGTAGCGGATGTTGGTCGGGAACATCTCCACCAGCGCCGCCGCGATCGGGCCGTAGACCATGGTCACCAGGAAGACGAGCGCGAACAGGATGCCGACGACCACCGGCTTGTTCACCAGGGCGCTGTCGGCCTTGGCCGGATAGCCGGCAGCGGCCAGGGCGGCGCCGAGGTCGGCCTCCCACGCCTTCTTCGCGTCCTTGAACGCCGCAGGGGACAGGAGCTCGCCCCGGAAGCTTTCAATCACCGTGTCGCCGATGCGGACGACGGCGACGCTGGCGGCCGGCGCGGCCTCGTTGGCGTAGGAGACGCCGGCCTTGGCGAGGTAGGACTTGGCCAGGTCGCAGGAGTGGTTGAACACCGTCTTGCCCACCGGATCGAACTGCAGATGGCAGTCGGCGGGATCGGCGCGGACCGTGACGGGGGCGGAGGCCGTCGCCGCCGTCAGTCTTGGATTGGCCGCGTCGGCGAGAGCATGGAACAGCGGGAAATAGGCGACCGCCGCGATCAGACAGCCGGCGAGAATGATGGGCTTGCGCCCCACCTTGTCCGACAGCCAGCCCCAGAAGACGAAGAAGGGCGTCGCCAGCAGAAGGGCCGTCGCGATCAGGATGTTGGCCAGCGCCCCATCGACCTTCAGCGTCTTCTCGAGGAAGAACAGCGCGTAGAACTGGCCCGTGTACCAGACCACAGCCTGACCGGCAGTGAGGCCCAGAAGCGCGATCAGCACCAGCTTCAGGTTGGGCCATTTGGCGAAGCTGTCCTTCAGCGGTGAGGACGATGCCTTGCCCTCGGCCTTCATGCGGGCGAAGGCCGGGCTCTCGGCCAGCTTCAGCCGGATCCACAGGGACACGCCGAGCAGCAGGATCGAGCCGAGGAACGGGATGCGCCAGCCCCAGTCGGCGAAGGCCTCCTCGCCGATCGCCGCGCGCACGCCGACGATGACGATCAGGCTGAGCATCAGACCGGCGGTGGCGGTGATCTGGATGAAGCTGGTGTAGAGCCCGCGCTTACCCGGCGGCGCATGTTCGGCGACGTATGTGGCCGCGCCGCCGTATTCCCCGCCCAGGGCCAGCCCCTGAACCAGCCGCATGGCGATCAGCAGGATCGGCGCCGCGACGCCGATGGCGGCATAGGGCGGCAGGCATCCGACGACGAAGGTCGACAGCCCCATCAGCAGCATGGTCACCAGAAAGGTGTTCTTGCGCCCCCACAGGTCGCCCAGCCGCCCGAAGAAAACCGCACCGAAGGGCCGCACCGCGAACCCGGCCGCGAACGCCATCAGGGCGAAGATGTAGCCGGTCGTCTCATTCACGCCCGAGAAGAACTGGGCCGTGATGATCGTGGCCAGCGAACCGTAGAGATAGAAATCGTACCACTCGATCACCGTCCCGACCGACGAGGCGGCGATGACAAGGCGGTCGTCGCGGTCGAGCGGCGCGGCCGATGCGGGTGTGGCGTCGCTCATGGTCTCTCCCCCGAAAGTCCGTGGCCGAGATGCTGGTGCCGGTTGAGGGGATT
Source organism: Brevundimonas sp. (assembly GCA_046294385.1). Lineage (GTDB taxonomy): Bacteria > Pseudomonadota > Alphaproteobacteria > Caulobacterales > Caulobacteraceae > Brevundimonas. The sequence goes on from JBKBJW010000002.1 coordinate 26,018, forward strand.
GAACCCCCGACCTTCGGTTTACAAAACCGCTGCTCTACCGCTGAGCTAAACCGGCGCTGGCTGGAACGGGACGGGCCCGCAGAGGCTGGTTATGCTGATGCTCGCCACGCCACGCAAGCACGAGAAACGGATGCCCAGCGCCTTTTTCCTGCGTTGCGCCGGGGCCCGGTTCGTGTTTCGCGGGCCGCTTCAGCCCACGTCTTCCGCCAGGGTGTGCGCGACCAGGGCGTTGGCGTGACCGTGGCCCATGCCGTGATCCTGTTTCAGCATTGAGACCAGCTCCATGTGTCTGGCCGGACCGTGGGCGCGAATGACGGCCTTCCAATCGGCGATGGGGCGGCCGTAGGTCTTTTCGATTGAGGGGAAATAGGAGGCGGGGCCTTTGACTGTGGCGGTCATCGTCGGTCCTGAAACTGGGTTGTCAGTCCAGCGCCCCGGCGATCCGGTCTGCGAGCGCGCGCAGTGTTGCGGCCTCGGCCATAGGCGCGTGGCCGTGGCCCTTCATGGCCCGGTCGGCCCAGCGGGGGATGACGTGAAAATGCAGGTGGAAGACGGTCTGGCCGCCGGCATCGCCGTTGAACTGCATGATCGAGAGGCCGTCGGGCGTCATCGCCTTCGCCACAGCCTTCGCCGTGCGCTGGACGGCCGCGGTGACGCGGGCAAGGGCGTCCGGCTCGATCTCCAGGATGGTGCGGGCTGTAGAGTCCTTCGCGATCACCAGGCAGTGGCCTTCGGACTGGGGGAAGACGTCCATGAAGACGCGGACGTGGGCATCCTCCCAAACCGTCACCGATGGGATCTCGCCGCGAAGGATCTTCGCGAAGATGTTGTCGGGGTCGTAGGTGCCGTGCAGACTCATGAGCGGGTCCCTATGTTCGTGGTGCCAGCCTATCAAGCGGGAGAGACGGCGTCATGCTGAGAGCTATTGTCCAGTTCATCGTCACGGCCTTCGCCCTGTGGCTGGCGGACCAATTGATCACGGGGGTGTCGTTCGCCTCGACGGGGTCGCTGCTGGCGGCGGCCTTCCTGCTGGGGCTGGTCAACGCCATCGTGCGGCCGATCCTGGTGTTCATCACCTTCCCGCTGACGGTGATCACCTTTGGCCTGTTCCTGCTGATTGTGAACGCGGCGATGATCGGGCTGGTGGCGTCGTGGCTGGGCGGGTTCACGATCACGGGCTTCTGGCCCGGGATCGGCGCGGCCATCGTCACGGGCCTTGTCAGCTGGGTCGCCGGCACTGCGGTGAAGGACGAGCCGAAGCCGGCCGGCTAGCCCCCGGTAAACATGGCGCGGTCGGCGCGCACCGCCTGAACGATCATGTCGTTGACCACGCGGATGCGGGCCAGGGATTTCAGGTCCGCATGGGTCACCAGCCACAGGCTGCGGACCAGATGCACGTCGTCGGGCAGCACCCTGACCAGGCCCGGCTCCCGCGCGGCGATGAAGTCCGGCAGCACGCACAGGCCGGCGCCGGCGATGGCGGCCTGAAGCTGGGCGATCAGGTTGGAGCTTTGCAAGGTGACGTGGATGTCCACGTCCGGTGCCTCCATATAGTCGAGCTCGGGCGCGTAGAGCAGGTCGCCGATGTAGCCGATGAAGCGGTGGTCGGCCATGTCGGCGCGGGTGCGGATCGGCGGCCGGGCATCGAGGTATGACGGCGCGGCGTAGAGGCTGAGGCCGTAGTCGGTGAGCTTCCTCGCCACCATCCGGCCCTCGCGGGGTGCCGACAGGGTCACGGCGATGTCGGCCTCGCGTTTCGACAGGCTGAGGACGCCGGAGATGGCGACCAGCTGGATCTGAAGCTGCGGGTGCCGGTCGGCGAGCTGGCCGAGCAGGGGAGCCAGGACATAGGAGCCGAACCCTTCTGGCGCGCCGATGCGGACGGCACCGGTCAGGGCCTGATCGGCCTCGCCGAGATCATCGGCGGCCTGGATCGACAGGCTCTCCATCTTCTCGGCTGTGGGCATCAGCCGCTCGCCGTGGGCGGTCAGGGCGTAGCCCTGGGGGCTGCGGTCGAACAGGCGGGCACCGAGCCCGGCCTCCAGCGCCGCGATGCGCCGGCCGACGGTGGAGTGGTCCATGCCGACCTTGCCCGCCGCCGTGGTCAGGCGGCCGGTCCGGGCGACGGCCAGGAAGGCGCGCAGGTCGTTCCAGTCGAAGTCGGCCATCGGCGGCTCCTGTGCAAAAACGCACAACGATTGCGCGATACTTGGCATTTCTTCCGCAGAAAAGCCATGACATACCGCCGCTACCCCACCGCCCCCAAGGACATCCCCCATGGCCTTCGACGCCGCCAACTACTCGCAAGCCAAGCCTGTCGCCCCCACGACGGCCGAAAACGCTGAGCTGTGCCCGATCTGGGCGGCGGAGAACCCGGACCGCGCGCTGGCGTTCCTGTTCGTGGCGCCGCAGGACTGTGCGGCCGTAGACGTCCTCGTCTCGCTGTAAGCAGAGGCTCACCCATGACCGCCCCGCGCCCCGCGTCCGTCGAGGACCTGATGACCGCCTTCGCCGGGGCACCGGACCCCACAGTGGTCGCCGAGACCCTGACCAATCTGATGCAGAACGCCGCAGCAGCGGTGCGCACGACGATGACGCAGGCGGTCAGCCCCCAGCCGCTGCCCTATGATCCGACGACGCTGACGAAGGCGATCATCGACTTCAACACCGCCATGATGATGCAGCCGGCGGCCCTGTTTGCGGCCCAGGCGAAGAACCTGAATGACTGGACCGCCCTGTGGCGCACCATGGGCGAGCGGGCGATGGGTCAGGAAACGACCGCCGTTGCCGCGCCGGCCAAGGGCGATCGCCGGTTCTCGGACGCCGCCTGGACTGACGAGCCGGTCTATGACTGGCTGAAGCAGTCGTACCTGCTGGCGGCCAAGCAACTGCAGGACTTCGTGGCCACCGCGCCGGTCGACGAGGGCACGCGCGCCCAGGTCGACTTCGCCAGCCGCCAGATGATCAATGCGCTCGCCCCCACCAACTTCGCCCACACCAACCCCGAGGTCGCGCGCCGCACGATCCAGACGGGCGGGCTGAACCTGATGACCGGCCTGTCGAACCTGCTGGAAGACATCGGCAAGGGGCAGGGACTGATCACCCGCCGCGCGCCCAACGATTTCGAGCTGGGCGTGAACATCGCCGCCACCCCCGGCGCGGTGGTGTTCAAGAACGACCTGATGGAGCTGATCCAGTATGCGCCGACGACCGAAACGGTCTATCGCCGCCCGCTGCTGTTCGTGCCGCCGCTGGTCAACAAATACTACCTCTTCGACCTGTCGCCCAAGTCCAGCTATCTGAAATGGCTGGTAGATCAGGGGCACACGGTGTTCGTGATCTCGTGGGCCAACGCCGATGAGAGCCATGCTGAAAACGGGCTGGAAGCCTATGTGAAGGACGGCATCGTCGCGGCCCTGGACGCCATCGAACTGGCAACGGGCGAGGCGGATGCGGACCTGGTGTCCTACTGCCTCGGCGGCACTCTGACGGCCATGACCCTGGCCTATCTGACCCAGACAGGGCGGGGCGAGCGCATCGCCTCGGCCACCCTGATCGCGACCCTGGTCGACTTCGGCGACATGGGCGAATGGTCGGTGTTCACCAGCGAGAGCGATCTCAAGGCCTTCGACCGCTATCTGGACGACAAGGGCTATGTTGAGGCCCACGACCTGGCCAAGCTGTTCTCGACGGTGCGGGCCAACGATCTGATCTGGTCGTCGGTGGTGAACCACTATCTGCTCGGCGACGACGCGCGGGCTTCGGACCTCTTGTGGTGGTTCGACGACGGCGCGCGCATTCCGGCGAAGACGCTGAAGGAATACGGCCGTCAGGTGCTTCAGCAGAACCGGCTGAAGGACAAGGGCGGGGTGGTCATTGACGGCGTGGCGCTGGACCTCGGGGCCATCACGACGCCGGTTATGATCGTGGCGCTGAAGGACGATCACGTCTCGGCCTGGAAGAACACCTATGCGGGCCGCTCCTATTTCGGCGGGCCGACGCGGTTCCTGCTGGGCGGCTCGGGCCACAACGCCGGGATGATCAACCCGCCGGCGGCGAACAAGCACGGCTACTGGACCAACGACGAGGCCCTCGCCGACGCCGACGCCTGGCTGGCGGCTGCTGAACAGAAGCCCGGCTCGTGGTGGCCCGAATGGCAGGGCTGGCTGGACCAGGCCGCCGGCGACGACAAGGTCAAGGCGCGCAAGCCGGGATCGGGCAAGCTGAAAGCCGGTGAGGCCGCGCCGGGATCCTATGTGCGGGTGAAGTAACGTCCCACCGTTCTTGCGGGACCGAATCTCGCCACCCACCCCGTTGCCGCCACGACCCGAATACGGTCAGGCTGGCGGGATGACAGAGAGACTTTCCGCCGCCATGGCGCGGCGCATCGCGCTGGCCGCCCAGGGCTTCGGAGACGCCCGGCCCGAGGCGCCGACGGCCCGGCAGTTCCGCACGCTGAAGCGGCGGCTGGGCGTGGTCCAGATCGACAGCGTCAATGTGGTGACGCGCACCCACTATCTGCCGGCCTTCTCGCGACTGGGCGCTTACTCCCGCGATCTGCTGGAGGGTGAGGCGTGGGCGAAGAAGCGCAGCCTGTTCGAATACTGGGGCCATGAGGCGTCGCTGCTGCCGCTGGAGAGCCAGCCGTTGCTGCGCTGGCGCATGGCGCGGGCCGAGGCCGGGGAGATGTGGGGCGGGCTGTCGCGGTTCGGACGCGAGCGTCGAGACTACATCGACGGGGTGCTGGCCGAGATCGAGCGGCGCGGGCCGCTGACGGGCGGCGACTTCGCGACCGGACCGAGGGGCGCGCCCGGCTGGTGGTCATGGTCTGATGGCAAGCGGGCCCTGGAATGGCTGTTCTGGGCCGGACAGATCACCACCCTGACCCGGCGCGGGTTCGAGCGGGTCTATGACCTGACCGAGCGGGCCCTGCCGCGCGCCGTTGTGGACATGCCGACGCCGTCAGACGCAGACGCGCAGCGCGAGCTGGTGCGCATCTCCGCGCGGGCCATGGGCGTGGCGACGGCGGCGGACCTGCGCGACTATTTCCGATTGCCGCTGGCCGATGCCCGCGCGCGAATTCATGAGCTGGTCGAGGCGGGCGAGCTGATCCCGGTGACGGTCGAGGGCTGGGGCAAGCCGGCGTTTCTGGACCCGGCCGCGCGGCGGCCACGTCGGATCGGGGCGCGGGCACTGCTGTCGCCGTTCGACAACCTGATCTGGTTCCGCGAACGCACCGAGCGGCTATTCGGGGTGAAGGTGCGGCTGGAGATCTACACTCCCGCCCACAAGCGCCAGCACGGCTATTACGTCCTGCCGTTCCTGCAGGGCGACCAGATCACGGCGCGTGTGGACCTGAAGTCCGACCGCAAGGCCGGGGCGTTGCTGGTGCAGGCGGCGTGGCGCGAGCCGGAGGCTGACGGGGAGACCGCGGTGGCGCTGGCGGATGAGCTGAAGCTGATGGCGGGTTGGCTGGGGCTGGAGCGCGTCGAGGTGGCAGGGAAGGGCGATCTGGCGAGCGACCTGGAGGGGGCGCTTTAGCTGTCGTCCATCAGCGCTTCGACGATCCGTTCCGCCGCCGCTTCCGCGCTTAGGGTCGTCGTGTCGATGACGATCTCGGCGGCTTCCGGGGCTTCGTAGGGGCTGTCGATGCCGGTGAAGTTCTTGAGCCGGCCGGCGCGGGCCTTTTTGTAGAGGCCCTTCACGTCGCGCTGCTCGGCGACGGACAGGGGCGTGTCTACGAACACCTCGATGAAATCGCCGTCGGGCATCAGGTCGCGGGCCATGCGGCGCTCGGCGCGGAAGGGCGAGATGAAGGCGGTGATGACCATCAGGCCGGCGTCGGCCATCAGGCGCGCCACCTCGGCCACGCGGCGGATGTTCTCGACGCGGTCTGCCTCCGTGAAGCCGAGGTCGCGGTTCAGGCCGTGGCGGACGTTGTCGCCGTCGAGCAGATAGCTGGGCCGGCCGAGCGCATGCAGACGGCGGTCAACCAGATTGGCGATGGTCGACTTGCCCGCGCCGGACAAGCCGGTCAGCCATACGACCCGCCCGCGCTGGCCCATCACCGTGGCGCGGGCGGCGCGGTCCACGTCGATGGACTGCCAGTGGATGTTGTCGGCGCGGCGCAGGGCGAAGTTGATCATCCCGGCGCCGACCGTGCGGTTCGAGATGCGGTCGATCAGGATGAAGCCGCCCAGATCCCGGCTGTCGCGGTAGGCCTCGAACGGGATGGCCTGGTCCAGCGACAGGTTGCAGACGGCGATGTCGTTGAGATCGAGCCGCTTGGCCGCCAGCTTCTCCAGGGTGTTGACGTTGACCCGGTGCTTCAGGTCGGTGACGCGGGCGGTGACGGTGCGGGCGCCGATCTTGAGCAGATAGGTCCGGCCCGGCGGCATTGGCTCGGCGTCCATCCAGACGATCGTGGCGTCGAACTGGTCCGTGACCTCGCACGGGGCCTCGGCGGCACAGAGAACATCGCCGCGTGCCAAATCGACATGGTCGGCCAGGGTCAGGGTGACCGACTGGCCGGCGGCGGCCTCGGGCAGGTCCGCAGGGTGGACGACGATGCGCTCGACCCGGCTCTCGCGGCCCGAGGGCAGGATGCGGATGCGGTCGCCGGGGCGCACGGACCCGGCGGTTATCAGGCCGGCGTAGCCCCGAAAGTCCTGATCCGGACGGCTGACCGACTGCACCGGCATGCGGAAGGGACGGTCGCTGCGCTCGGCCTCAGTCTCGACGGCCTCCAGCCATTCGATCAGGGTCGGGCCGTCGTGCCAGGGTGTCTGGCCGCTGCGCGCCGCGACATTGTCGCCGGTCAGGGCCGAGACGGGGATGGCGGTCACATCCTCGAACCCCAGACGCCCGGCGAAGGCGCGGTAATCGGCGACGATGGCGTCGAAGGCGGCGCGGTCCCAGCCGATCAGGTCCATCTTGTTGACCGCCAACACCACGCGACGGATGCCCAGCAGCGAGACGAGATAACTGTGCCGCCGCGTCTGGGTCAGGACGCCTTTGCGCGCATCGATCAGGATGACGGCCGCGTCGGCGGTTGAGGCACCCGTGACCATGTTGCGGGTGTACTGCTCGTGTCCCGGAGTGTCGGCGACGATGAATTTGCGGCTTGGCGTGGCGAAGTAGCGGTAGGCCACGTCGATGGTGATGCCCTGTTCTCGCTCGGCGGCGAGGCCGTCCACCAGGAGGGCGAAGTCGATGGCGTCGCCCTGGGTGCCCACGCGCTTCGAGTCCGCTGCCAGCGCGGCCATCTGATCATCGGGCACCGCGCGGCTGTCATGCAGCAAGCGGCCGATCAGGGTGGACTTGCCGTCGTCGACCGAGCCGCAGGTGATGAAGCGCAGCAGTGTGGAAGGGGAGGCCATCAGAAATAGCCCTCCTGCTTCTTCTTCTCCATCGAAGCCGACTGGTCGTGGTCGATCATCCGGCCCTGACGCTCGGAGGTCGTCGCCAGCTCCATCTCGCGGATGACGGCGTCGAGGGTGTCGGCGTCACTCTCGACCCCGCCGGTCAGGGGGTAGCAGCCGAGCGTGCGGAAGCGCACGCGGCGCATCTGCGGCGTTTCGCCGGGGCGGAGAGGCAGGCGGTCGTCATCGACCAGGATCAGGGCACCGTCGCGCTCGACCACCGGCCGCTCAGCGGCGAGATAGAGCGGCACAACCGGGATGGCTTCCTGCTGGATGTATCGCCACACATCGAGCTCGGTCCAGTTGGAGATCGGGAAGACCCGCAGGGTTTCGCCCGGCGCGGTACGCGTGTTGTAGAGCCGCCAGAGCTCGGGCCGCTGGCTGCGCGGATCCCAGCGGTGGCCGGGCGAGCGGATCGAGACGATGCGCTCCTTGGCCCGGGACTTCTCCTCGTCGCGCCGGGCGCCGCCGAAGGCTGCAGTGAAGCCGTGGTGGTCCAGCGCCTGTTTCAGCCCCTCGGTCTTCCAGACGTCGGTGTGCACCGCCGAGCCGTGGGTAAAGGGGTTGATCCCCTGGGCCATCGCATCGGGGTTGGTCCAGACATGGATGTCGAAGCCGTATTCGGCGGCCATGCGCTCGCGCATCGCGTACATGGCCCGGAATTTCCAGGTCGTATCCACGTGCAGCAGGGGGAAGGGCGGCGGGGCGGGCCAGAAGGCCTTCCGCGCCAGATGCAGCAGGACGGCGGAGTCCTTGCCGATGGAATACAGCATGACCGGGCGTTCGGTCTCGGCCGCCACCTCGCGCAGGATGTGGATGCTCTCGGCCTCAAGCTGGGCCAGATGCGACAGGGGGGCGGTCATGCGGTCGCCTCCTCTCCGGCACGCAGCGAAACGCCAGTGTAGAGAGGTTCGGGGCGGTTGGTGAAGGGGTTAGCGACGAGCGCTGCCGTCCCGCCCCTCGACCAAGGCGCGGACTTCGGCCAGATCGGTCATGGCGTTGTCGCCGGGGGTGGTCATGGCCAGGGCCCCGTGGGCGGCACCGTAGTCCACGGCGGCCTGCGGACCGAGGCCGTTCATGAAGGCCCAGGCGAGGCCGGAGACGAAGCCGTCCCCGCCGCCGACGCGGTCGAGGATCTCCATGCCGTCGCGCCGGGCGGAGGCGTAACGCGTGCCGTCAGCCCACAGGACGCCGGCCCAGTCGTTGCGGGTGGCGGTCGTGGCGTTGCGCATCGTGGCGGCGAGGACGCGGACATTCGGATGCTCAGTCGCCACGCGGGCGGCGAGACGGTCGAAAGGGGCGCTGTCCATCGGATCGGCGCGGTCGGGGCCGTCCAGCTTGAGGCCAAGACAGGAGGCGAAGGCGCGCTCGTCACCGATGACGACGTCGGCCAGACCGATGATCTCGCTGTTCACGCGGCGGGCGGCGTCGGGGTCCGGATGCGCCTCCCACAGGCTGGCGCGATAGTTGAGGTCGTAGGAGACGGTGACGCCGTGCTTCTTCGCGGCACGGACGGCGGTCAGCGCGGTCTCTGCGGTGCTCGCTGACAGGGCGGCGAAGATACCGCCTGTGTGCAGCCACCGCACACCTTCGCCGCCGAACAGGGCGTCCCAGTCGATCTCGTCCGGTAGCATCTGTGACGCGGCCGAGTTGGCGCGGTCGGACAGGCCGACGGGCGAACGGGCGTCGAAGCCGCGCTCGGTGAAGTTCAGACCCATGCGAGTGTTGCGGCCGATGCCGTCCGCGTCGCGCCACAGGATCTCGGACGCGTCCACGCCGCCCTGACGGATCAGCCCGGCGCACAGTTCGCCCAGATCATTGCGCGGCAGGGCGGTGATCGCGGTGGTGCGCAGGCCGAAGGTCGAGGCCAGGCCGCGGGCGACATTGTATTCGCCGCCGCCCTCCCACACCTGGAACGACCGGCTGTTCCTGACCCGGCCCTCGCCCGGATCGAACCGCAGCATGACCTCGCCCAGGGCAACGCAGTCCCAGCGACAGTCCTGGGCCGGACGGATAGCGAGCAGCGGTTCGGTCATTTCAGCAGAGTGGGCAACCACAGCGACAGCGCCGGCACGAAGGTGACCAGCATCAGGACCGCAACACAAGCCAGATAGAAGGGCCAGATCGACCGCAGGGACTGGGTCATGGGAACCCGGGCGATAGCGCTGCCGACGAACAGCACCGATCCCACCGGCGGCGTAATCAGACCGATGCCGCAGTTGAGCAGCAGGATTACCCCGAACTGCACCGGATCGACGTCATAGGCCTTGGCCAGCGGCAGGAAGATCGGCGTGCAGATGATGATCAGCGGCGCCATGTCCATGAAGGTGCCGAGCAACAGCAGGATGATGTTGATCATCAGCAGCACCAGGATCGGATTGTCCGTGATGGTCTGCAGCAAATCGACCATGGCCGTCGGAATCTGCAGATAGGCCATCAGCCAGCCGAAGGCGCCGGCGCAGCCGATGATGAACAGCACGGCGCCCGAGGTGCGGGCCGCGCCCGTGCAGGCGGCCTTGAAGTCGGCCCACTTCATGTGGCGGTAGACAACGCCCGTGACGATGACGGCATAGACGACGGCGATCGAGGCGCTCTCCACTGCGGTGAAGATGCCCGCCCGGATGCCGCCGAAGATGATTCCGACCAGCAGCAGGCCGGGAATGGCCGTGACGAACCGACTGGCGACCGCGCGGAAGCCGGGGAAGGGTTCGGCCGCATAGCCCCGCCTTCTGGCGATGACATAGGCTGTGACCATCAGCGAGGCGGCCAGCAGCAGGGCCGGGATGATGCCCGCAGCGAACAGGTCCGAGATCGAGACTCCCCCACCGGCCGAGGCCGAGTAGAGGATCATGTTGTGTGACGGCGGGACCAGCAGGGCCACCAGCGCGGCAGAGATGGTGACATTGACGGCGTAGTCGCTCTCATACCCACGCTTTTGCATCTGCGGGATCATGGTGCCGCCGATGGCCGAAACATCTGCGATGGCGCTGCCCGACACCCCGCCGAACAGGGTCGAGCCGACGACCGTCACCTGACCCAGGCCGCCACGAATGTGGCCGACCATCGAGGAGGCCAGCGCGATCATGCGGTCGGACAGGCCGCCCTTCATCATCAGCTCGCCGGTGAAGATGAACAGTGGAATGGCCAGAAGGGCGACCGAGGTGATGTCGGACCCCATCTGCTGGAACACGACGATTGGCGGCAGGGCCAGATAGAGGACGGTCGCGAGCGTTGCGGCCAGCAGCGAGAAGGCCACCGGCACGCCGATCAGAAGCAGCAGGCCCAGAAGCCCGAACAGGATCAGATATTCCATGTCAGTGCTCCTCCTCGGCCTGGAAGTCGCCGAAGGCCAGGCGCTCCAGCGAGAACAGCAGGATCAAGGCCCCGCCGACGCAGAGCGCAGCATATTTTAGGCCTGCGGGCAGGGGGGCTCCGGCCATGTTGACGGACCACTCGTCCAGCATCAGATGACCGCCAAGGATCATCAGTCCGGCCCCCGCCACCAGGGCGATCAGGCGTGAGACTGATTTCAGCAGGGTCTGCGCCGTTGCCGGCATGGCATGCAGCAGGGTCTGGAAGGCGAAGTGGCTTTCGCGCCGTACGGCCACAGCGGCCCCGAACATAACGGCGAAGCTCATCAGCAAGAGTGCGACCGGCTCGGTCCATCCGGGGCTGTCGTTCAGCACATAGCGCGCGAAGACCTGCCAGGCCTGAACAAGGGCCATGCCGACCAATGCAGCTCCAGAGAGGGCCAGCACAGTCGTTGACAGGGTGTTGAGGGCGCGCGGCGGCGCGCGACGAGCATCAGACATCAGGCCCCTCCCTTGAGGCGTGCGCCACCGTCAGGCGGTCGCTGCAATCCGTTCGTAGAGCGCGCGCAGGCGCGGCTCGGAGATGTAGTTGTCGAGGACCGGCCGGGTAGCGGCGGCGAAGGCCTCCTTGTCGACGGTGTTCACCTGAACGCCGTCGGCGATGACCGTCTCGCGGGCCTTGGTCTCGCGCTCGTCCCACTCCTTGCGCATCACCTGGACCGATCGGCGGGCTACGTCGCGGACCAGATCGCGGTCGCCCGGTGCCATGGCGTCGAGGCTGGCTTTCGACATCAGAAGCGCATCCGGCGAATAGGAGTGTTCGGTCAGCGACAGATAGCGCGCGACCTCAAACTGGCGGCTGGACTGATAGCTGGGCCAGTTGTTCTCTGCGCCGTCGATCAGATGCGTCTGCAGCGATGAGAACACCGCCCCGAACGTCAGGGGGGTCGGGTTGGCGCCCATGGCGCGGATGGTGTCGAGGAAGATGTCCGACTGGGGCGCGCGCATCTTCAGGCCGTGCATATCTGCGGGCGTCTGGATGGCGCGGCGGACGTTGTAAACGCTGCGCGGCGCGGCGTCGTAATAGGCCAGCCCGACCAGTCCGCGGCCCTCGAAAACGTTCAGCAGTTCGGTGCCGATCTGGCCGTCGACGACATGGCGCACATGGTCGACCGAGCGGAAAACATAGGGCAGGGCCAGAAGGCGCGTTTCGGGGAAGGCGTTGTTCAGGGCGGCTACGGCGACGCGGCAGATGTCGACGGCCTGGAAGCGGGTCAGACCGATGGAGTCGTCCTCGGTGCCCAACTGACCGGCCGGATACTGCTGCATACCCAGACGGCCGTCGGTCAGGCGCGCCAGCTCCTCGCCCATCCATTTGACGGCGTGGACGGTGGGGTAGTCGGCCGGGTGGACGTCGACGGCGTTCAGCACCTTCCGGCCGTCGGCGGCAACGCGCGGCGAACAGGCAGCGGCCATGCCAAGGGCACCCAGGCCGCCGAAAGTCAGCAGACGACGGGTCGGGGTCATGAGCCTTCTCCTTCAGCCGTTTCGGCGATGCAGGCGATGCGGCCGTAGGGGCCGAAGTCGGCGACGGCGGCCTGGCCCGCGAGAATATTGTGCACGCCCGTCGCGGCACCGGTGGACACCAGCTGTCCGGCCTCCAGGCGTCGCCCCCGCCGGTGCAGCAGGTTCAGCAGGAAGGCGAGCGAGTCGAGCGGTCCGCCGGGAATGAAGGCTGCCCCGCCCGTGCCGACGATCGCGCCCTCGATCCGCATCTCGCAGGTCAGGCCCATCAGTCGGCTGAGGCCGTCGCGAATCTCGCTGCCCAGGATCAAGCCGGCGTTGTTGCCGAAATCGGACGCTGTGACGGCGGGGCCGTGGTCGTTGATGCCGGGGAAGGGGCTGCCCGCGATCTCGACCCCCATCAGCACGCGCGACACCAGCGGCGCGACGGCCTCTGCGGTCCAGCCGTCGCGGTCGGGGGCGGTCTCACCCATCTCAAGCACAAACTCGGCCTCGACCGCTGCAAAGCCGCCGGTAATGACGCCGAAGTGGATCGCGGCGTCACCAGCAGGCCAGACGTTCCGCTCGAAGATCGGGCCGGCGAGGCGCCCGGCACCGAATCGCTCGGCGAAGGGCGAGGGGATACGACCCAACTTCCAGCCCGCGACCCGGTCGGGCCACAGGGCTATGGCGTCATCCTGGATCAGATAGGCGGCATCGAGCGAGGGTGGCAAGGCACCCGGATAATGGAGCAGGGCGGCACCGGCGCGGCGCGCATCGGTGAAGGCGCGGGCGATGGCCAGGTCAGGCCCGGCGGAGGCGGGTGCAGACATGGTCACTGGCCGCAACCTCGCAGAGTTGCGTCATAAGCGATTGAATTGTCGTGCGCGTAGACCACGCCGCCTCCCTTTGTTGGCCAGACATTGCGCGGGACGGAAACCGGTGTCAATTTGAATCCGGCGGCGCCATGATCGGGCGTCCCGAGAACGTCGCGGATCACAGCGGCGACGGATAGGATGGAACGCATGACCCAGAACCGTCTCTTCGCGGGCCTGATGGCTTTCGCGCTGATGGCCACCGCGCCACTGACTGCGAATGCCCAGATCTTCGACTTCCTGCGCGGTAGTCGCGCGCCGGAGCCGCCCGCCGCCGAGGCGCCGATGCTGGCGTTCCCCGGGGCGCTGGGCTGGGCCGCGACCACACCGGGCGGGCGCGGCGGTCGCATCATTCGCGTCACCACCCTCGACAGCGAGGGGTCGGGTTCGTTCCGCGAAGCGATCGAGGCCGAGGGGCCGCGCATCATCGTCTTCGAGGTCGGCGGCGTCATCGACCTGGGCCGCAAGACCCTGAAACTGCAGAACCCTTTCGTGACCATCGCGGGCCAGACGGCACCGTCGCCGGGCATCACGATCATTCGTGGCGGCATGGACATTACGGCGCATGACGTGGTGGTCCAGCACATCCGTATCCGCCCCGGCTCGGCCGGCGGCGAGTGGATGAGCGGCTGGGACGAGGACGGCATTTCCACGATCGGCGCCTACAATGTCATCATCGATCACTGCAGCCTGACCTGGGCGACGGACGAGAACCTGTCGGCGTCCGGCCCGCGCTTCACCGGCACGACGCCCGAGGAATGGCGCCGGGGCACCAGCCACAACATCACCTTCTCGAACAATCTGAACGGCGAAAGCCTGGCCTATTCGACCCACTCCAAGGGTGAGCATTCCAAGGGCTCGCTGATCCACGACAATGTCACGGGCCTGCTGATCGTCGGCAACCTGTATGCCCACAACTATGAGCGCAGCCCCCTGTTCAAGGGCGGGGTGCACGGCGTCATCGTCAACAACCTGATCTACAACCCGGGCCCGCGCGCCATCCACTACAACCTGGCCCCCGAGGAGTGGGGCGCGGTCCCGTTTGAGGTCGGCAAGATGTCGGTGGTCGGCAATGTGCTGCGCGCCGGGCCGTCGACGCCCACGGACCGACTGGCCTTCATGATGATCGGCGGGGCGGGGGACGTGGAATACTATGGCCGGGACAATATCGCCGTGGATCAGGTCGGCGATCCCATCCGCATGTTCGGCCGATACACCACCAGCCCGGCCCGGATCATCGAGGTGCGCCGCCCGCCCGTCTGGTGGGAAGGCCTGACGCCGATTCCGGCGGTGGATGTGCAGCGCTCCGTGCTGGCCAATGTCGGTGCCCGACCCTGGGACCGTGACATGCGCGATGTGCTGCTGATCGCCGAGGTGGCTGAGGGCCGCGGCGAAATCATCGACCACGAACGCGAGGTCGGCGGCTATCCGCCGGTGGTCGAGGCGACGCGCCGGCCCTTCAATCCCGCCGATTGGGACCTCAACACCATGACGCCGCTGCGTGACGATGTGCTCAGCCGCCCGGCCCAGAGACGCGGGACGTGACGCGAAACCTGACACGGCACCGATGAACCGCTAAGCACGGCGTTCGACCAGAGAGACTCAACCCGGTGAACGATACGAAGCGGCCCGGCGGCAAGCCCGCCACCATCAACGATATCGCCCGCATCGCCGCGGTGTCGAAGAAGACCGTCTCGCGCGTCATCAACAACTCGCCCTTCGTGAAGGGCGAAACCCGGGCGCGGGTCGAGGCGGTTATCGCCGAGCACGGCTATTCACCCGATCCGCAGGCGCGCGGCCTGGCCTTCCGGCGCTCGTTCCTGGTGGGGATGATCTACGACAACCCCAGCCCGAACTACGTGGTCAATATGCAGCAGGGCGTGCTGGACGGGGTGCGCGGTTCGGGGCTGGAGCTGGTGGTTCACCCCTGCAACCGGGGTTCGGACACCTTCCTGGCCGACGTTCAGGGCTTCATCGTGCGGCAGAAGCTGTTCGGCGTGGTCATGCCGCCGTCGGTGTCCGAGGACGACCGCGTCATCGCTATCCTGAAACAGGCCGACTGCCCCTATGTGCGGATCGCCTCGGTGTCGCTGGACGAACCGGCCAACATGGTGGTGACGAATGACAGCCGCGGCGCGGCCGAGGCGGCGCGGCATCTGGCCGAACAGGGCCACCGGCGCGTGGCCTTCATCTCCGGCCCGACCACCTTCCGCTCGTCGCATGAGCGGGGCAGGGGCTTCCGCGAGGGGCTGGCCGAACACGGCGTGACCCTGGACGAAGCCTATGTGCGTCAGGGTGCCTACACGTTTGAGTCCGGCGTGGAGGCGGCCGAGAGCCTGCTGGCCATGCCGTCGCCGCCCACCGCCATCTTCGCCGGCAACGACGAAATGGCCATCGGGGTGATGAAGGCCGCCCGCGACAAGGGCCTCGACGTGCCCGGTGACCTGTCCATCGTCGGCTTCGACGATCTGCCCATGGCCTCCCGCGTCTGGCCCAACCTGACCACCGTCCGCCTGCCCATCCGCGACATGGGCCGCATGGCCGCCGAGAAACTGACCGCCCGCAGCCGTGGGCTGGACCCGGCGACGCTGGCCCAGCCGGAGGTCATCCCGTCGCTGGTGGTCCGCCAGTCGACGGCGGGGCCGAGGGGTTAGTTCAGTAAGCCCCGCACATACTCCTTGATCGTCTCATCCGTCGCATTGGCGAAGAAGTAGTCCTGGAAGCGTTCGCCGGCGATGGCGGCCTTCAGCAGGTCCTGGTCGACGGTCTTCAGGACGGTCAGCATGTCGTGGCAGGTGACGGCCTTGAGGTCCTTCAGGATGCCGCGATTTTTGCGCATGATCTCGGCGCGCTCCTTGGGATAGCCCAGGCCGCGCTCGCCCTCGAACAGCTTGCGATAGCAGTCCTGCAGGTTCAGCTCGGCCGCCCAGCCGAAGCCCTTGGCATAGGGCATGGAGATGGCGTTGCCGTCGTTGATCTGGCCGAACAGGAAGGCGTCGGTGGGGTCGATCACCAGACCGCAGAACACGCCCGGCATGGCGTTGGCTGCCAGCATCGAACCCATCCCCGTGCCACAGCCGGTGACAACGAAATCGGCCGCGCCGGAGTTCAGCAGGATGCCCGTCAGCAGGCCGTTCATCACATAGGTCAGCGACGCCTTATCCTCGGGCGTATACATGCCGTAGTGGAAGACCTGATGGCCCAGCGGCTCGGCGACGGCGCTCAGGGCGGCGTGGACGGTCTCGCTCTTGGCGGCTTGGCTGTTCTCGATGATGAGGGCGATTTTCATGGTTTTCCTCTCGTCGGCGGGCCCGCCGTTCGTCGTTGCTTCTGGTTATGACACCGGTTACCTGTCCATATAGGTTGCATTCCCGGGCAAGGAAAGCGACGCCATGACCATCCCCGATTTCTGCGAGACGAAATGAGCCTCTTCGACCTCACCGGCCGCACCGCCCTGGTCACCGGCGCCAATACCGGTCTGGGCCAGGCCATCGCCGTGGGGTTGGCCGAGGCCGGTGCCGACATCGTCGCCGTGGGCCGCTCTGCCCCGACCGAGACCGCCGCGATGGTTGCCGAGACAGGCCGGACGCTGCACGCCATTTCCGCCGACCTGTCCTCCATCGCGCCCGTTGCCGATGTGGTCGAACAGGCTGTCGCCGCCGTCGGCGAGATCGACATTCTGGTCAACAACGCCGGAATCATCCGCCGCGCCGATTCCATCGACTTCACCGAGGCCGACTGGGACGCGGTTATGGACACCAATCTGAAGACCGTCTTCTTCCTGACCCAGGCGTTCGCCCGGCGCTGGATCACGGCGGGGCGCGGCGGCAAGGTCATCAACGTCTGCTCGATGCTGAGCTTCCAGGGCGGCATCCGCGTGCCGTCCTATACCGCGTCGAAAAGCGGCCTCGCGGGCCTGACGCGCCTGATGGCCTGCGAATGGGCGTCGAAGGGGATCAACGTCAACGGCATCGCCCCCGGCTATTTCAGCACCAACAACACCGAGGCCCTGCGCGCGGACGAGACCCGCAACCGCGACATCCTCGCCCGCATCCCCGCCGGCAAGTGGGGCGACCCGTCAGATCTGGCCGGGGCTGCGGTGTTCCTAGCGTCCGACGCGGCGGCCTATGTGCACGGGACGGTGCTGGCGGTCGATGGGGGCTGGCTAGCGCGGTGATTCCACCTGTCTCCTCCCTGTCGCATAGCGATGGGGAGGTGGATCGGCGGCGACAGCCGACGAGACGGAGGGGCTCTAGGCCTCAGACGCCGGCGATTACGGACAGAACCCCTCCACCGCTTCGCGGTCCCCCTCCCCATTGCTTCGCAACAGGGAGGAGACAGGTCGCCTTACGCTCGCTGACTATCCCACCACCGCACAGCGTCCGCATCCCGTGTGCTGAGGTCCGGATAGTCCGCGTCCGACCCCACATCCGGCACACGCCGCCATGAGCGGGCGCATTTGGAGTGGTCCGCCAGCTTCACCTCGACCGTCACCGCATCGCCGCCGACGACCAGTTCGGCACCCGAGGTACGGAATACCTCGGCGGCGTCCAGGCCTTCGAACGGCGCGAATGCCGACGCGGGGCCAGTGACCACCGGCCAGGCGTCCAGCGCCCCGCCGATCAGCTTGTCGCGACGGGCGGCTTCCAGCGCTTCATTGATGGTCTCGAGCACCGCCTGAACGCCCTGCCACCGCGCCGCCTCTGCCTCGTTCCGCCACGCGTCCGGCGTTTCCGGGATCACCCGCGCGCAGTTGGTGCCGGCGTCGGGGAAGCGCGTGGTCCACGCCTCTTCCATCGTGAACGGCGTCAGGGGTGCCAACCAGGCGGTCAGGCGCATGAACACCTCGTCCATCACCGTGCGGGCGGCGCGGCGGCGGATCGCATCGGGCCGGTCGCAGTAGAGGCTGTCCTTGCGGACATCGAAATACAGCGACGACAGGTCACCGGCGCAGAACTCCAGCACCGGGCGCACCACGTCCTGGAAACGGTACTCGGCGTAGGCCGTGCGCACCTGACCATCCAGCTCATGCAGCCGGTGCAGGATGAACTTCTCCAGCGGCGGCATCTGGTCGTAGGGCAGCCGCTCGGCCTCATCGAAGTCGGCCAGGGCACCCAGCAGGTAGCGCACCGTGTTCCTCAGCTTGCGATAGGCGTCGACCGTGGTCTGCAGGATCTGCTTCCCGATCCGCTGGTCCTCGGCATAGTCCACCAGGGCGACCCACAGGCGCAGGATGTCGGCACCCGACTCCTTGATGACGGTCGCCGGGTCCACGGTGTTGCCCTTGGACTTCGACATCTTCTCGCCGTTCTCATCCTGGGTGAAGCCATGGGTGAGAACCGCATTGTAGGGCGCGCGCCCGCGCGTGCCGGAGCCTTCCAGCAGGTTGGACTGGAACCAGCCGCGGTGCTGGTCCGACCCTTCCAGATACAGGTCCGCCGGCCAGTGCGAAGGGCGGTCGCCGGTGTAGCCGTGGGCGGGATCGCGCGGCTCCAGGGTGAAGGCGTGGGTGCAGCCGCTGTCGAACCAGACATCCAGGATGTCCTCGATCTTCTCGTAGCGGCTCGCGTCGTGGGCACCCAGGAAGTCGGCGTCGGGCCGGGTGTACCAGGCGTCGGCGCCACCCTCGGTGATCGCCGCGACGATGCGGGCGTCGACCTCGGGGTCATGCAGCGGCTGGCCCGTCTGCTTGTCCACGAACATGGCCAGGGGCGTGCCCCAGGCGCGCTGGCGGCTGATCAGCCAGTCCGGGCGACCCTCGACCATCGACCGGATACGGTTCTTGCCCGCCGCCGGGTGGAAGGCGGTGGCGTCGATCGACTTCAGCGCCGTCTCGCGCAGGGTGTCACCGTCGTTCAGCGGCTGGTCCATGCGGATGAACCACTGTGGCGTATTGCGGAAGATCACCGGCGCGCGTGAGCGCCAGCTGTGGGGATAGGAATGCTCCAGCCGGCCCCGCGCCAGCAGGTTGCCGCACTCGATCAGCTTTTCCATAACCGCGCCGTTGGCGGGGCCGAATTTGCCGGTCTTCTTGCCCTCGGTCTCGATGACCTTCAGGCCCGCGAACAGGGGGACGTGGTCGTAATAGGCACCGTCCGGATCAACGGTGTCCGGCACCTCGTGATGACCGTGGGCCTTCCAGACCTCATAGTCGTCGGCGCCGTGGCCCGGCGCGGTGTGGACGAAGCCCGTGCCCGCGTCGTCAGTGACGTGGTCGCCCGCCAGCAGCGGTACGGAGAAGCCATAGCCGGTCGACAGCGCCGCCAGCGGATGCGCGCACTCCAGCCCCGAGGGGTTCAGGTCGTCGACGCGGGTCCACGACGCGATCTTGGCGGCCTTGAACACCTCTTCGGCCAGCTTGTCGGCGAGGATCAGCCGGTCGCCCGGCTTGGCCCAGGGCTCGAACTCCAGCCCCGTCTCCATGGCCGTGACCTCGTAGAGGCCGTAGGCGATCTCGGGCCCGTAGCTGATCGCGCGGTTGGCCGGGATGGTCCAGGGCGTGGTGGTCCAGATGACGACAGACGGCGTCGCATTGCGGAACGCCAGCAGGTCGTCGGGATGATCGTCCGACGCGGCCATGACCGGGAACTTCACCCAGACGGTGGGCGAGACATGGTCGTGATACTCGATTTCGGCATCGGCCAGGGCCGTGCGCTCGACCGGCGACCACATGACGGGCTTGGACCCGCGATACAACTGGCCCGAGTTCTTGAACTTGTGGAACTCGGCGACGATGGCCGCCTCGGTGCCGAAGTCCATGGTGGCGTAGCGGTTGTCGAAGTCGCCGGTGATGCCCAGTCGCTTGAACTGGTCACGCTGCACGTCGATCCAGCCGGCCGCATACTCGCGGCAGGCGGCGCGGAACTCGGCCTTCGAGACCTCGTCCTTGCGGCGGCCCTTGGCCCGGTACTGTTCCTCGATCTTCCACTCGATCGGCAGGCCGTGGCAGTCCCAGCCGGGCACGTAGTCGACGTCATAGCCCAGCAGGAAGCGGCTGCGGACCACGAAGTCCTTGAGCGTCTTGTTCAGGGCGTGGCCGATGTGGATGTCGCCGTTCGCATAGGGCGGGCCGTCGTGCAGAACATAAAGCGGGGCTTTCTGCGCCTGACGCACGCCGCGCAGCCGGGCGTAGAGGTCGCCCCAGGCCTCGATGATCTGCGGCTCCTTCTGCGGCAGGCCGCCGCGCATCGGGAACGGGGTCTCGGGCAGGAAGACGGTCTCGCGGTAATCGCGGCCGTTGGTGTCAGGTGTGGTGGCGTCGGCCATTGGAGTCTCGGCGTGAAGTGAGCGTTCGCAGTGTGATGTCGATCCCGGCGAGCGCGGGGGAGGCCCCTGCGGCGCTACGCCGGGCGGCTAATCGAAATCGGGCGAAACACGCGGACGGTCATGGTGCGGGTGGTCTAGCAGGGGGGCGGGGCCTGCGCCACCCGGCATCGTCAGGATCGGTCGCTG
Organism: Brevundimonas sp.; assembly: GCA_046294385.1. Classification (GTDB taxonomy): domain Bacteria; phylum Pseudomonadota; class Alphaproteobacteria; order Caulobacterales; family Caulobacteraceae; genus Brevundimonas. The sequence goes on from JBKBJW010000002.1 coordinate 46,580, forward strand.
GCGTGGACAGGGCGAGAGGTGCAGGATCAGGCCGAAACGGGAGGACGAGCGATGCGTCTGTGGGCTCTGGTTGCGACGGCTCTGGCATTGACAGCGGGTGGCTGCGCCACGGTTTCTGCGCAGGAGGGATCTGAGGGCGCGAGGGAATTCGTGGAGGGCGTCTACGCCTCCTATCAGGACGACCAGCCCTGGCCGATCGATGACACGCGGCTGGACGCGGTCTGGTCGCCGCGCATGGCCGCCCTGATCCGTCGGGATCGGGAGCTGGCAGACGGGGAGCTGCCTTACCTGGACGCCGATCCCATCTGCAGTTGCCAGGATTTCGAGAACCTGACCGTCCAGAGCGTGCGGATCGCGCCGCCCGTGGACGAGCGCGGCAGCCGCAGCGCCCTGGTCCGCTTCACCAACGCGGGCGAGCAGGTGACGGTCGTGCTGAGCCTGGTCGGTAATCCCAACTCCGGCTGGCTGATCGACGATGTCGTCAATCAGGACGGCTATCCGGGTCTGGCCGAAGCGCTGGCCGCGTCGAACGCCAGCATCGAGGCGGGCGGTCGTGGCGGAGGGCGGGACTAGGCGAGGATTTCCCGCGCCGCCGCCGCGTCCTTGTCGATCTGTGTCTTGAGCGTCTCCAGCCCGTCGAATGACATCTCCGGGCGCAGGAAGGCGATCAACTGGGTTTCGATGATCTGGCCGTAGAGGTCCTCGTCGAGGTCGAACAGCCAGACCTCCAGCAGCGGCGTCTCCACCGCAAACATGGGTCGGACACCCAGGCTGGCGACGCCGTCGATGATGCGGCCATCCGGCAAACGGGTACGCGTCGCATAGACCCCGTAGCCCGGGCGCATATAGTCGCTGACGTCGATATTGGCCGTCGGCACGCCGATGGTGCGGCCGCGCTTGTCGCCGTGGATCACTTCGCCGGCGATAGCCCAGGGGCGGCCGAGAATCGCCGCGGCGCGGGCCATGTCGCCGGCCTTCAGCGCCTCACGCACGGCGCTGGACGACAGCTTCAGCCCGTCCGCGTCGTCCTTGCGTTCGGCGACCGAGACGGTGAAGCCGAGCTGGCGGCCATAGCCGGTCAGGGCCTCGGGCGATCCCGTGCGGCCCTTGCCGAAGGTGAAGTCGAAGCCGACGGCAGCATGGCGGATGCCGAGCCCACCCGCGAGCACCGTCCGCGCGAAGCCTTCATCGCTCATCGCCGCCATCTCGCCGTCGAAGGCCAGCAGATACAGGCGCTCGACGCCCAGAGGCTCCAGCGCCGCCGCCATCTGGTCCGGCGTCATCAGGCGGAAGGGCGCGGCGTCCGGCTGGAACCAGCGGCGGGGATGGGGGTCGAAGCTGACGACGCCCAGCGGAACACCCAGGGCATCCGCCGCTTCCCGCGCGGTGGCGATCACAGCCTGATGTCCCCGATGGACTCCGTCGAAGGCACCAATCGCCACCGCCGCGCCGCGCTGGTCGGCAGGCAGCTCGCGCCAGCCGCGGATGACCTGGATGGGCAAGATCAGCCCTTGGCGGGACGCCGACGGCGCGGCACGCGGACCTCGGCCTCGCCGTCCATGATCAGTTCGTCGTTCACGTATCCGGCGCAGCGCAGCATGACCCGGGCCGATTCCTGATCCACGGAGCTGACGCTGATGCGGGCCATGACCTTGTCGCCGATGCGCACCGGCTTGTGGAACTGCAGCGTCTGGCTGAGGTAGATCGCGCCGGCGCCGGGCAGGATGGTGCCCACCACCGCCGAGCCGAACGACGCCGACAACAGGCCGTGGGCGATGCGTCCGCGATAGGCGGTCTTGGCCGCGAAGGCCTCATCGACGTGCACGGGGTTAAAGTCGTCCGACGCCTCGGCGAACATGTTGATGCGCGCCTCGGTGACCTCGACGGTCTTTTCGGCGGTCATGCCGACGTGGAGTTCCTCGAGGATGTAGCCGCCGGAGGGGTGTTTCTGAACGATTTCCATGGGCGGGCTTTACCCTCGCTCGCGCGAATTGGCGACCCCTACCAGCCGAGGTCGAGCGCAGCGTAGCGGGCCCAGGTGGTCTCGGCCTTCAACAGGTCGGCGGCGCGGGCAGGATCCAGCAGGCCGTCGGTACCGCGCGCCTTGTCGCCATGGATGCCCTGGGCGATGAACAGGCAGTCCAGCGCCTGGCGGTTTGCCCCCAGCACATCGGTCACCACACCGTCGCCGATGCACAGCACGCGCGACCGGTCCACGGGGTGCCCTCGAAGCGCCTCGGCCTGCTTCATCGCCATGTCGTAGATCGGCCCGAACGGCTTGCCCGCCATGGTCACCCGCCCGCCAAGGCTCTCGTACAGATCGGCCAACGCCCCGGCGCAGTAGATCAGCCGGTCGCCGCGCTGCACCACACGGTCGGGGTTGGCGCAGATGAGCTCGAGGCCTCGCGCGGCGGCGATGCAGAGGCGCTCGCGATAATCCTCGGGCGTCTCGAGCTCGTCGTCATAGGGGCCGGTGATGGAGATGAAGGCGGCGTCTTCCGGCCCGTTCGCGACGTTCAGTCCGAGGCCTTCATACAGCGGCGCATCGCGTTCCGGACCCACCATCCAGACAGGACCCGGCGCGCGCTCTGCCAGCGCCAGCCGCGTCGCGTCACCCGAGGTAACCACGGCCCGCCAGCTTTCGCGGGGCACGCCCAGCGCGTCCATCTGGGCGATGACACCCTCGGCGGGACGCGGCGAGTTGGACACCAGGATCACATGGCCCTGTTCGGCGTTGAACCGCGCCAGGGCCTCGCACGGCCCGGCCCAGCTCTCGCGACCGTTGTGGATCACGCCCCAGACGTCGCACAGCAGGACGTCATAGTCGCCGGCGACGGTGGACAGGTTCGGCAGCGGATGGGGCAGGGACATGGCCCGGACATAGCCGCTCCGGCTGCGCGGGGGAACAGGTGAGCGTCTGCGGGGTTCCTGTACGGGGGTGCACGGGAGACGTTCGATGCGAACCCTTATGATTGCTGCCGCCCTGACCCTCAGCACCGTCACGGCGGGCTGTGCCACCCTCGGCCAGAACGACTACGCCTCGGCGTGCGAGCGCGACTACGCCCGCAACCGCGAACTGGCGACGGCCTCCGGCGCGGCGCTCGGAGCGGCGATCGGTGCGGCGGTGGCGGGTGAGGGCGACCGGCGCACGGGCGCGGCCATCGGCGCTGCGGCGGGCGCCTTGCTCGGCAACCAGCTGTCCAAGGAAGACGATCCCTGCGGCTACGGCTTCGGCGGCTACAACAGTGACCGCCGCTATGGGACGGAGCGCATCCAATGGCGCGACGGTGACCGCCGATACGACGACCGTCGCTACTAGGCGAACCGCCTGCGGTTCTCGGCGGTGCGCAGGGTCGAGCGCACAAAGTCGGCAGGCGGGTCGGTTTCGGCCAGCACGTCTTCCTTGATGGCCCGGGGTTCGCCGAACAGGTGGCCCTGGCCCATGCCGACGTCGAGTTCCAGGATATCGACGATCTGGCGCTCGCTCTCGACCTTTTCGGCGATGACCTCGATGCCGTAACGGCGGGTCAGCTGGGCGAAGTCGGCGGCCTGGATGTCCGGCATGGAATGCATCGGCGAAGCGCCGTCGAGATCCAGCAACTGTTCGATCAGAAGGTCGGCGGCGACCTTGATGAACTTCACGTCCGACCGCTGCAGATCGGCGAAGTCCAGATCCAGCGTCTGCACCTTGTCGATGGAGAAGCGGAAGCCGAGGTCGGCCAGCTTGGCCATGTTGCGCGCCTCGACTGCACCCCGCGCGTCGAAGGTCGCCTGACCCAGCTCGAAGATCAGGGCCTGGTTCAGGTCGCGGTTTTCGCTGAGGAAGTCGAGGAACTGCGGGAAGAAGTTTTCGTCGCCGAGCGACGACAGGGCGACATTGCAGAACACCCCGACCTTGCGGTCCTGCCGCGCCAGCCGCCGCACGATCTGGGCGCAGCGGAACAGCAGCAGGTTGTCGATGGCCGGGACCAGCCCCTCGCTCTCGGCCGCGGACAGATATTCGGCCGGCATCATCACCCGGTCTGTCGAGTCGCGCAGGCGCGTGAAGCTCTCGTAGAAGACCGTCCGGCGCTGGGGCAGGCTGACGACGGGCTGAAGATACAGGTCGACGCGGTTCTCGGTCAGGGCGTCGTGCACGGTCTTGAGCAGGGCGTTCGACTGCTGGATGCGGCGCGCCTCGTGCGTGCTGACCGGTGCGACCGGCGTGGCGGCCAGCCGCTCGTCGATGCTTTCGCTCATCTGCTGGATCAGGGTTTCCAGCATCCGGACTTCGCCGGTCAGGGTCTCTGTGCGCGACAGGGCACCGGTCTCGATGGCCTGAGCCAGTTCAGACAGGGCACCCTGGGTCGACTCCATCGCGTCGGCCAGCAGGCGGTGGGCCTCTCGGACCTGTTCGATCTCTTTCCGCAGCGCCGCGCGCTGGCCGAAGCCGTCGATGTAGAGATGCACCGCGCCGAACAGGGCGAAGGTCCCCAAGGTCGCCGCCACGCCCGCGCCTACGCCGAACCCGGCGCGCCACAGGAAGGCCCCGACCGTCATGGCCAGGAACAGGTAGCCGAAGAACAGAAAACTGGTGGTCAGGGCGCGCATGCGTCTTCCCGGGTGGAATCGGCCGAGTATCGGGCTATCAGGGGGCCACGGCTAGTGACCGCCGCAAAGAAACACCGCTGAGAATTCTGGGGAGCGTCAAGGCATGGAACTGTTCGACCTGACCGGCAAGGTCGCCGTCATCACCGGCTCGTCCAAGGGCATCGGCAAGGCTATCGCCGAGCGGCTGGCCGAACACGGGGCGCGGGTCGTGATCAGCTCACGCAAGGCCGGGCCGTGCCAGGAGGTCGCCGACGCCATCAACGCCAAACACGGCGAGGGCCGCGCCATGGTGGTGCCTGCCAACATTGCCTCGAAGGAAGACCTTCAGCGGCTGGTGGATGAGACCAACGCCGCCTGGGGCCAGATCGACATCCTGGTCTGCAACGCCGCGACCAATCCCTATGCCGGGCCGATGGCGGGCATCAATGACGAGCAGTTCGGCAAGATCCTGCAGAACAACGTGGTCTCGAACCACTGGCTGATCCAGATGGTCAGCCCCCAGATGCTGGCGCGCAAGGACGGCTCGATCATCATCGTTTCGTCCATCGGCGGCCTGCGCGGCAATGCCCTGATCGGGGCCTACAACATCTCCAAGGCCGCGGACATGCAGCTGGCGCGCAACCTCGCGGTCGAGTGGGGGCCGTCGAACGTGCGGGTGAACTGCATCGCCCCCGGTCTGGTCCAGACCGACTTCGCCAGATACCTGTGGGAGAACCCCGACCTACTGAAACAGGTGACCGAGCCTGCGCCGCTGAAGCGCATCGGCCAACCGGACGAGATCGCGGGTGCCGCCGTCTATCTGGCGGCCCCGGCCTCGGCATACATGACCGGCCAGACCCTGGTGGTGGACGGCGGGATCACCATTGCCTGGTGACGCACCAAACGCGCGCTCAAGCAGCCCGGCGGGTGGTAGCGCAAACAAGGTCAGCGTCGGCCAGGACCTGACCTGGCGGCTCGAGGGTGCGGCCTTCGCCGGCTTCCTCGGCCTCATGCGCCTGCTGGGGCTGGAACGGGCCTCGGCGCTGGGCGGCTGGCTGCTGCGGTCGCTGGGCCCGAAGACAGGCACACACCGGACGGTCCGCAGGAACCTGCGTATCGCCTTTCCTGATATGGACCCCGCCGCCCGTGAGCAACTGGCGCTGGATCAGTGGGAGCAGACCGGCCGCGCCTTCGCCGAGACCGCGGTGATGGACCAGCTGACCCTGGCGTCAGGCCGCATCGAGGTCGTGGGGCTGGAGCGGCTGCACGCCATCCGCGACAGCGGCCGCCCGGTGGTGTTCATCGGCGGCCACATGGCGAATATCGAGACCCTGGCGGTGACCATCATCGGGTCGGGCGTGCCGTGCCAGATCACCTATCGCGCCGCCAACAACCCCTATGTGGATCGCCAGATCGTGGCCCTGCGCGCCGCCTACGGCATCAAGCTGTTTGCGCCCAAGGGCGGCGACGGTGCGCGCGAGCTGCTGGCCGGCATGGCGCGCGGCGAAAGCGTGGCTCTGATGAATGATCAGAAATTCTCGGAAGGCCCCGAGGCCGTCTTCTTCGGTCAGCCGGTCAATGCGGCGCCGGGGCCGACGCGCCTGGCGCTGAAGTTCGGCACGGTGATTCAGCCTCTGTCAGTGGTGCGCTTGCCCGGCGTGCGCTTCCGCGTGACGGCCCACGATCCCATTGAGGTCACGCCCACCGGCGACCGGGCCGCTGATATTCAGCGGGGCGTGCAGGCCATCACCACCTTCATCGAGGCGCGGGTGCGAGAGCATCCGGTAGACTGGTTCTGGGTCCACAAGCGGTGGCCCGACCGGGTCTATGCGGCGCTGGAGTCCCCGGACTCCTCGCGCGGCTGATCCGTCGAACGGCGCAGGGGCCCGCGATAGTTGGTGGCGTCGATTCGGCGCCGGTCGGGGCCGAAGTAGCCTTCGGTCTTCACAAACGGGCGCGGGCGCACGATCACGGCCTGGATGCGGTCAAAGATGGCCTTGGCGGTAATCGGCTTGACCACGAACTCGGTGACGCCCGCGTCGCGTGCCTCGAACACCCGGCTCTTTTCCGAATGGCCGGTCATCATGATGATCGGCAGATAGGGATTGGCGCTGTCAGGGCTGTTGCGCACCAGACGGGTGAACTCCACGCCGTCCAGCGGGAACATGTTGAAGTCCACGATGGCGAGATCGACCGGGTGGTCGCGCATGGATTCCAGAGCCGCCGCGCCGTCCGCCACCTCGCGAATCTTGCGGATTCCCGCGGATTGCAGGATCGCCGAAGTGATCGCGCGCATGTGCTGGTTGTCGTCGACCAGAAGGATGTTGAGGGACTGAAGGGCGGACATACAGAAGGGGTCGGCGGACGCCGCTCTCAATTAGGGTCAGCGAAAATAGCGGGACCATCGTTACCGGTCCATTGCTGGACCACAGGTTATCACTGTTCTGAAACCGGTTACGGCTCAAATTCCGACCAGAAGCGACGGATCAATGTTCCGATCACGCCATTTCATGCGCCAGCACAGGTGCGGACCGGTTGCCCGGCCTGTCATCCCGACCCGACCCAGCGAATCGCCGCGCGACACCGTCTGGCCTGCCGCTACGTCCAAACGCGACTGGTGAAGATAGGCGGTGATCAGCCCCTGTCCGTGATCCAGCAGCACCAGCCCGCCTTCAAAGTGCATCCCGGTCTGCGCCAGGGCTACACGACCGGCGGCGGGGGCGCGCACGACCGTCCCCTGAGGCGCCGCCAGATCGATACCGTAGTGGGGCCTGGCGGGCGTTCCGTTCAGGATGCGCCGCGCGCCCCAGCGGCTGGTGACGCGGAAGCCCTCCAGCGGCCAGACGAAGCCATCGCAGAACCAGTCGGCGTCGATGCGGCTGGCGAACGCCTCGGTCTTCACCGCCACCTGATCGGCGATGAGGGCCTGAAGGGCTGGATCATCGGGCACATCCACCGTCGCCGCGGGCAGACCGTTGATGGACGACGTCGGGAAGTCGCCGCGCGCGATGCTGACTGTGCGACTGACGCGACGCTCGCCGGACCGGGCCTCGATCTGGACGCTACCCGCGCTCTCATAGTCGAAGCCGACCACGAACCAGCCGTCGGCGGAGGCGGCGGTCAGGGCTTCTCCGTCGATGAAGATCAGGGCCCGGGGCCAGGTGCGCCCCACGACGCTGCCGCCCTGCACGAACCGGCCACGCAGCTGCAGGCTGTCGTCCTGTCCCCGGCTCGGCGTGGCGGCCAGACCGGCGGCCGCGCCCAGCAGCAGGCCGCGGCGGTCCATCCTCATGCTTCGACGCCCATCCGCTCCATGAACTCGGCCGGGCTGGCGTAGGCCTCCTGCCGGTCCGCGGACCAGTAGCGCAGGGCCTCCAGCGGGATCGGTTTGCCCGAAACGGCGCAGCGCACGAAGCGGCCCGGCCTCAGAACAGCGTATTCGCCGTCGCTGTAGTGCAGGGTGGCCATGGGCTCGTCGCGGGCGGTCTTGGGGGTCTTCACAGTCATCACCCGACGATATCGCAAACCACCGTTCAGAAAAGGCTGCCCTGGCCTGCCGCTGGCGGCTTTGCCCTGGGTGTGGCCGCGCGGACGCGGGGGGAGGGCGGCTCACCGTCGATAACGGCTCCCTTCGCGCCGTCGGGGAAGACCAGACTGACGGCCTGTCCCGGCGACAGGGCCGCCGCAGCGGTCACCCAGGCCCCGTCCTCACCCTCGACCCTCGCAAAGCCGGGCTTCGGCGTGGCCGGATTCAGGGACATCAGCGCTCGCGACAGGGCGGCCAGGCTCCTCTCCGCCTGTTCAATGCGACGCTCGGTGACAGGGCGCAGGCGGGTGGCAACGGCCTCGAACCGTTCGGCTCGCTGGGCCATCGCCCGGTTTAGCAGGCCGGGGTTCAGACGCCCCGAAACCCCCGCCAGCCGCCGCTCATGCACCGCGCGGTTGGCGTTCAGCGCCGACCCCAGCCGGCTGGCGGCATGGTCCAGCCTCTGCCTCGGCAGAGCCAGCAGGTCGTCGGGTCGCGCCGGCAGGCCCCGCGCCGCGGCTCTCAGCCGCGTGCGCCGGTCCTCGAGGATGCGCCCGCCCGCCCGCACCAGCCGACGGTCATAATCGACCACGGCATACTGCAGGTCGGCCAGAACCGGCGTGGCGATCTCGGCCGCCCCCGTCGGCGTCGGTGCCCGGCGGTCGGAAACGAAATCAATCAGGGTAGTGTCGGTCTCGTGCCCCACGGCCGAGATGATGGGGATGGACGCCGCCGCCACCGTCCGGGCCAGCGCCTCGTCGTTGAAGGCCCACAGATCCTCGACCGAGCCGCCACCGCGCGCCACGATCAGCAGGTCGGGTCGGGGTATGGCCCCGCCCGGCGTCATGGCGTCAAAGCCCCGGATGGCCGCCGCCACCTGACCCGCCGCCGCATCGCCCTGGACCACGCAGGGCCAGACGATCACCCGGCATGGCCAACGCTCGGCGATGCGATGCAGGATGTCGCGGATCACCGCCCCCGTCGGGCTGGTGATCACGCCGATCGTTACCGGGAAGGTCGGGATCGGCTTCTTGCGCGAGGGGTCGAACAGGCCCTCGCCATTCAGTCGGACCTTCAACCGCTCCAACTGGGCCAGAAGGGCGCCGGCCCCTGCGGCCTCCATCGTCTCGATGACGATCTGGTAGGACGAACGTGCCGGGTACGACGTGATCTTGCCGGTGACGATGACCTCCAGCCCGGTCTCCGGCTGGGTGCCCAGGCCCCGCACCTGACCCTTCCAGATCACCCCGTCGATCGCCGCCTTGTCGTCCTTCAGCGTCAGATAGACGTGGCCCGAGGCGTGGCGGTTGATCTTCGAGATCTCCCCCCTCAGCCGCACGTGGCCGAAGCGGTCCTCCAACGTTCGCTTGAGCGCGAAGCTGATCTCCGAGATCGACAGGGGCGGGTTGTTGTCGCGAGGCGCAGCGGGTTCATCCGCCGGACCCTCGAAGACATAGGAGTCGTCGGTCATGGAGGCAGCCTAGCGGGCAGGGGCGTCGGCGGGAATGGGCGTCCGGCCCGCCGCCGCCCGCTAACGCGTGGCGCGGGGACTGGCAGTGACCATATGCCCCGCCTCGGGGCGGGCCTCGCCGGACAGGACGGTCTGGTAGATCGACGCGAGGGCGTCGCTGCCCGAATGGGTCTCGACCTGCAGCCAGCGGTTGGCGGTGATGAAGCCCTCCAGCGCCTGCTGTACGCGCGCATTGAAGGCGGCGCTGCCCCAGTCCTTTGAACGTTGGCGTACCCGGTCCGGGGCAAAGAAGAAGGTCGGCCGCGGGCCCGGCAGCCGGCCCGGGCCGACGGCTCCGGCGGCCTGGTGGGTGCTGCCCACGACGGCGCTGTGGACCAGCCGGTCGCCGAGGCTGTGATGGACGTCGGACACGACCTCGGGATTGCCGGCGAAATCGACGAACACCACCGGGCCATCGACCGGGTCTCGAGCCAGGGCCTCATAGATCCGGGTCGCGGTGTACCAGCCGACGCTTTCGACAAAGCCGGTGTTGCCGGGCGAGGTCAGGCCGATGACCCGCACGCCGCGTTGGGCTAGCAGCCAGGCAAGGCCCAGTGCGGTCTTGCTGGAAGCGCTGGACAGGATGAAGGTCGCGGCTCCGAAATCCCCGTTCTCGGCGAAATAGTCATCCAGCAGGAAGGCGGTCAGGAACAGCGGCCGCAGCAGGGCGATCTGGTCGTCGAGCGGGCCGGGTGCCGCCTCGACAAAGCCGTTGTAGGCCGACGGCAACTCGGCCCTGTGCGGTGACACATCGACCACGCCCCAGGCCCTCCGCTCCAGCCGGGTGACCCAGTGGCTCGACATCGGCAGAAAGCCGAACAGGCGGGTGCCTGCAGGGACGGTCTCGACCGTCGACCGTCGCACCGTGGCGAAGCCCCATACCGGGATCCGGCCCCAGTTGTCCTCGGCCGGAAAGAACCGCCAATAGCCGATACGGTCGCCATAGACGCCATAGGTGACGTTGTTGGCGGTCAGGGCGAAACGCTCGACCTCGAGCAGCACCTCGCCTTCGGCCAGTTCGATTGTATCGGGGGCGGCCAGTGGGCGGACCTCGGTGCGAGCCAGCTCGGTGCGGTCGATCAGGAATTCCCAGTTTTCGGTCATGCGGCACCTTGATCGTGTTGGCCGGTCCGGCTTGTAGCCAAGCGGCACCGTGGCTAGCGTGATGGCCCAGCGACGCGAGAGGAACAAGACCCGGTGACACGCCCGCGCCAGATCGAGACCGACTATCTGGTTGTGGGCAGTGGGGCCGTGGGCCTGGCCTTCGCCGACACCTTGCTGTCGGAGAGCGACGCACGGATCACCATCGTCGACCGGCACGGCAAGCCCGGGGGCCACTGGAACGACGCCTATTCCTTTGTGGCCCTGCATCAGCCGTCGGCCTTCTATGGGGTCAACTCGTTGCCCCTGGGCTCGGGGCAGAAGGATACACACGGGCTCAATGCCGGCCTTTATGAGCTGGCGTCCGGCGCGGAAGTCTGCGGGTATTTCGATGCCGTGATGCAGCGCCGGCTGCTGGCCAGCGGTCGTGTCGATTATTATCCGATGACGGATTATATCGGCGACGGTCGCATGGTCTCGTTGCTGACCGGGGACGAGATCCGGGTACATGTGCGGCGCAAGACCGTCGATGCCACCTATTTCGCCACCACGGTGCCCTCGACCCATAAGCCGGCCTTTATGGTCGCAGACGGGATCCGGCTGGTCGCGCCCAATGCCCTGCCGCATCTGGCGCAGGCAGAGGGACCGGCCCCGGCCCGCTACGTTATTCTGGGGGCGGGCAAGACTGCGATGGATACCGGGGTCTGGCTGCTGGGTGCCGGCGTGCCGGCGGACCGCATCTCCTGGGTCCGGCCGCGCGAGTCCTGGCTGATCAACCGGCTGGGCACCCAGCCCGGCTTCGAATTCTTCCATGACTCGATCGGGGCCCAGGCCCGCGCCTATGAGGCCTTTGCCACGGCCCCGACCGCCGACGCTCTGTTCGAACAGCTTGAGGCAGCCGGCAATATGCTGCGGATCGACCAGTCCGTCCGTCCGCAGATGTTTCACTATGCCACCATCTCGACCGGCGAGGTCGAGACGCTGCGCCGCATTACCGATGTCATCCGTCATGGCCGGGTACGGGCGATCGAGGCCGGCGGGCTGTGCTTTGACGACGCCTTTGTCCCGGTCGCGACGGGGGCGCTCTATATTGACTGCACGGCCTCGGCCGTCACCCGCCGCCCGCCCGTGCCGGTCTTCGAGGGAGACCGCATCACCTTGCAGATGATCCGCATTCCTGCCCCGACCTTCAGCGCTGCCCTTGCGGCCTGGGTCGAGGTTCATATCGCCGACGAAGCCCGCAAGAATGAGCTGTGCGCCACCTGCAGCCTGCCCGACAAGGTCGCCGACTATCCCGAGGCGGAACTGGCGAATCTGCGCAACCAGCTGGTTTGGTCGAGCGAGCCGGAGCTGCGCCGATGGATCCGCGACAGCCGTCTCGACGGTTTCGGCAAGGTGGTCAGGGCGGTGACCCCGGACGAGACTGAGAAGATGGCGGTACTGCTGGCTCTGCGCGACAGGGCATGGCCGGCGGCGGCCAATCTGCAGATGCTGGTCCGGCAGGCGGCCGAAGTCGGGTCGGAGCCTACGGCCGCCTAGATCCTGGGCCTGGGTCGCCCGGAAGGGATCACCCCATCGCGCACAGCGGTGCTGGAAAGCTCTGCCTTCGCCCTGAGATGGCCGGCCGTGACTTGACCCCGTTCGCAGGTGCGGTCATTGCCCGCGCATGAACATCCTGCTGGTCGGATCGGGTGGGCGCGAGCACGCCCTGGCGTGGAAGATCGCCCAGTCGCCGCTCGTGCGGCGGCTCGTCGTCGCGCCGGGCAATCCGGGCATGGCCAAGCTGGCCGAGCTGAAGGATCTGAAGGCCACCGACGCGGTCGCCCTCGCTGCCTTTGCCCGTGAGATGAAGGCCGATCTGGTGGTCGTGGGGCCCGAAACGGCGCTGGAGGCGGGCCTCGCCGACCTGCTGGCCGCCGCCGGCATTCCCTGTTTCGGCCCGACCAAGAAGGCGGCCCAGCTGGAGACCTCCAAGGCCTTCGCCAAGGGCTTCCTCGAGCGCCATGAAATCCCAACCGCCGGTTACGGCGTCTATGAGACGGTCAAGGAGGCGCGGCAGGCGCTGGACGTCTTCAAGCCGCCCTATGTGATCAAGGCCGACGGTCTGGCGGCGGGCAAGGGCGTGGCCATCAGCCCCGACAAGCGCGATGCCGAGGCCGAGATCGAACGCATGCTGGGCGGTCGCTTCGGCCAGGCCGGAGCCCGCGTCGTGATCGAGGAGTTCATGGACGGTGAGGAGGGCTCGCTGTTCGCCCTCTGCGACGGAACCACCGCCATGCTGCTGGGCGGGGCCCAGGACCACAAGCGCGCCTTTGACGGCGACCTGGGGCCGAATACCGGCGGCATGGGCGCCTATTCACCGGCACCGGTCTTCACTGAAGAGCTGGTCCGCCGCGCCGATAACGAGATCGTCCAGCCGACCATCAAGGCCATGGCCGCAGAAGGCGCGCCCTATCGCGGCATCCTCTATGCCGGGCTGATGGCCACGAGCGACGGGCCCAAGGTGGTTGAGTTCAACGCCCGCTTCGGCGACCCGGAATGCCAGGTGCTGATGATGCGGCTCGACGCCGACATCGTGCCCTATCTGATGGCCTGCGCGCGGGGAGAACTGGGCAAGCTGCCGCCGCCCGCCTTCAAGTCCCAGACGGCGATCTGCGTGGTTCTGGCCGCCAAGGGCTATCCCGACAGTCCGCTGGAGGGCTCCACCATCCGTGGCGCGGAACAGGATTTCGGCCCCGAGGTCACGGTCTTCCACGCCGGCACCAAGCGGAAGGCGGACGGGCAACTGGTCGCCGCCGGAGGGCGGGTGCTGAATGTCTGCGCCCTCGGCGACGATGTGGCCCAGGCCCGCGGGCGCGCCTACGCCGCCATCCGCCGCATCGACTGGCCCGGCGGCTTCCACCGGTCGGATATCGCCTGGCGGGCGATGGAGCCGCGTTAGGCCGCCAGAGCCTTCGGCCCGCCGACGGCCACGTCCATCACGAGGCTCAGCAGGTCCGCCGCATTGAATGGCTTGGACAGGTGCCGGTCGGCACCGGCGGCGGCCCCCGAGGCCACATGTTCGGGCAGGGCGTTGGCGGTCAGCATAACGATCGCCGCCGGTTCGATGCCGAGGGCCGCCTCATGCAGGCGGATTTCGCGGATGGCCTCCAGCCCGTCCATGACCGGCATCTGCATATCCATCAGCACCAGGTCGAAGTCGCCGCCGCGATAGGCGTCCAGCGCTTCAGCGCCGTTCTCGACCGCCGTCAGCTCGACCGGCGCCTGGGCCAGGATCAGCTCGACCACCTTGCGATTGGTGGCGTGGTCGTCTGCCAGCAGCACACGCAGGGTCGGAATGACGTCGCCGAGGCGGGTGGGCGCATGGTCCTCGACAGCCTCGGGCGCGGCGATCGGTTCGAACGGCAGGGTCAGGAAGAAGGCCGATCCGCCGCCGGGCTCGCTCTCACAGTCAAGCTCGCCGTTCATCATTGAGGCCAACTGCTTGCAGATCGACAGACCCAGACCCGAGCCGCCGAACTTGCGCGTGATTCCGCCGTCGGCCTGTTCGAAGCGACCGAACAAGCGCTCGCGGGCGGCGCTGTCGAAACCGATGCCGGTGTCCTCGACGCTGAAGCGCAGGGTGGGGCGGCCGTCGCGCTCCGGTCCCGGGGCTACCGTCATGCTGATGAAGCCCGCGCTGGTGAACTTCACCGCGTTGGAGACCAGGTTGGTCAGAATCTGCTTCAGCCGCACCACGTCACCGCGGACCCAGCACTGGGCCTCCGGCGCGACCTCGACGAAGAACTGCAGGCCCTTGTCGGCTGCGGTGGCGGAATACAGCTGCGCCGCCTCGCGGATGGCGCGATCGAGATCGAACGGCTCGGCCATGATCTGCAGCCGGCCGGACTCGACGCGGGCGAGATCCAGGATGTCGCTCAGCAGGGTCTGCAGCGTGTGGCCCGACGACTCGATCAGGTTCAGCATCTCGCGCTGCTCGCGATCAAGCTGGGTGCGGGACAGGGCCTGGGCCACGCCGATGACGCCGTTCAGGGGCGTACGGATCTCGTGGCTCATATTGGCCAGGAACTGGCTCTTGGCCAGGTTGGCGGCGTCGGCTTCGTCACGCGCCTGGGCCAGGGCGTGGGCGTCGGCCTTGAGGTCGGTGATGTCGTTGGCCACGGTGACGATGCCGCCGCCGACAGAGCGCCGGTCCTGGATTCGCAGCCAGCGGCCGTCGGCCATCGCCTGTTCCATCGTGCGGGACGCCTCGCGCCGCGTCGCCAGGCGTTCGTTGAGCCACTGGGCCTCCCGGCCGACGGCATCGAAATAGAGGCCCTGATCCAGGCCGATCTCGAGGATTTCCCGGAACATCATGCCGGCGCGCAGGCTGGAGCCCAGCTCGCGGTTCACCTCGGCATAACGGGCGTTCCAAAGCACCAGACGGTCATCAGCGTCGAAGAAGGCCAGCCCGTCAGGCATGGTGTCGATGGCCTCGCGCACCTGGGCCATGGCGCTCGTCCGCGAGCTGTAGACAAAGGCCGCGACGGCGGCGGCCGTGATCATCAGCGCGCCGATGACGCCGGCGATCCAGGTCAGAATGACGGTCTCGGACAGGGCCGACGCAGGCAGCACGATCGAGGGGTCCGGGGTGATCCGCGCCCCGGCGATGGAGATCAGATAGAGGGCGGCGACGCTGGCGACCCCCGCGATCCCGCCCACCACTGTCCCCCAGACCTTCTGGCGGCCCGAGAAATACATCGTCAGGCCCGAAAGCATCAGGCCCGCCACGCCGGCCGCGCCGGTCATGACCGGGTCGAGCTGAAGATGGCCGCTGAAGCGGAGGGCGGACATGGCGACGACGTGCATTCCGACGGCACCGAGCACCCGAACCACCACCGCGCCTCCGCGCCAGACCGGTCCGGACCCCATGAACAACATGCGCACCGAAACCAACATCGAAACCGTAACGATGGCCAGCGACGCGGCCGCGCAGGTCAGGTCGTAGCCGATGGGGCCGTCTATGGGCAAAGCCCTGAGCGCCAGGAAGTGCGAAGCCCACACAGTCAGGCCCACGGTCACGGCGCAGGCGGCCTGGAAGAGATTGCAGCGGCGGGCCTGTCCGGCTTCGCGTCCGCGCACCGCGTACCGCAACAGCACCCTTGCGATCGCCGTGCCGCCCAGACACACGAACGCCGCCAGCACCATGAGGCGCCAGTCCTGATTCAGCAGCAGGGTCGATTGAACGGTCGGCAAGCGTTTGTCCCCGAATGGGGTCCATCCTCGCGCCAACAGATAAAAAAAGAATGGCCAAGGCCGTCCGTCGCGGCCCCGTCATCGACGCAGGGCATTGGGCGTGACAAGACAAAGTCGACGGCTCCGCAGAACGCCGCGACACGGAACGCCCATGCCAGACGCCTCGCCATCGCCCGTCGCGCCTACGTCGTCTTCGCTGCTGTGGACGGTCGGTGTCAGCGTGGGCGTGGCCATTGCAGTGTTGCTGGTTCTGGCGATCTTCCATCACGACCTGGCCCCGACGCTGCTCGGTGGGGCACTGGTCGTGGCGCTGACCGCCTGGCTTGCGAACCGCCGCCCCCCTGCGCCCGCGCCGGTCGCCACCCCTCCGGTGAACCCCGAGCCGCCGCCGGCCGAGAGCCGCCTGCTCGACCACGTGTTCGAGGCCCTCACCGATCCTGTGCTGGTGGTCAGCGGGGGCGAGGCCGACGATTTCGCCGGACGTCGCGTGGTGCTGGCCAACAGGGCGGCGCGCGATCTGCTTCGTATCCAGCGGGAAGGGGCCTTGCTGGTCTCGGTGCTGCGTGATCCGACCGTGCTGGAGGCGATCGATGAGGCCCTGTTCGGCGGGCTGACCCGGGCCACCGACTATGCCGGCGCCGGAGCCCAGCCCCGCCATTGGCGGGCCCTGACCCGGCCGCTGCCGGCGCCGGAGGACTCTCCGCTGGCGCTGGTGGTGCTGCGCGACGAGACCGATGTGCGGCGCATCGAGCTGATGCGCGTAGACTTCCTCGCCAACGCCAGCCACGAGCTGAAGACGCCGCTGGCTTCACTGTCCGGCTTCATCGAGACACTCAAGGGCCCCGCTCGGGACGACGAGCGGGCGCGCGACCGCTTCCTCGACATCATGTCAGCCCAGACCGAGCGGATGGGGCGGCTGGTCTCGGACCTGCTGTCGCTCAGCCGTATCGAGCTGAACGAGCACATCCCCCCGTCGGGCAGGGTCGATCTGGCGCGCGCCGCGCTGGATGTCATCGACGCCGTCAGCGTCCTGTCGCAGGACAAGCGCGTCACATTGACCGTGGCGGGCGGCGAGGACTCCGCCAATGTCACCGGCGACCGGGACGAGATCGTTCAGGTGGTCCAGAACCTGATCGACAACGCCATCAAATACTCGCCGCCGGACGGTGAGGTGACCCTCACCCTCAATCGCGGCCTCACGCTGGACCGTGCCATGTCCAGCTGGATGCCGGGGGCGCAGCGTCTGCCGCTGCTGACGCCGGATCGCGGGACAGGCGAGGGGCGCTATGTCGCCGTCACCGTAAGGGACCATGGCCCCGGCATGGCTCGCGAAGTTCTGCCGCGTCTGACGGAGCGGTTCTATCGCGTCGAGGGCCAGAAGAGCGGCGCGCGCGAGGGGACGGGCCTCGGCCTTGCCATCGTCAAGCATATCGTCAACCGGCACCGGGGCGGCATGACGGTCGAAAGCACGCCGGGTCAGGGGGCCGCCTTCACGGTCTATATCCCCGAGGCTGCGATGCGCGAACGGGCAGTGGCCAGGGCCTGACGGCTTAACAGAACTGTCACGGAGCCGTCTTAATCCGCTGACCAATCGCGGGCAGTTTCCGCCCGAGTCGAGCCGGCCTCCCCGGTGCGCTCAAGACGTGTGCCCCCGGACCCTGATGACCTGGCTTTTCCTGCCGATCCTGATCGCGCTCGCGCTGCTGGCCTATGCCGGCGGGCGCATTCTGGCGGCCCGTCGCGCGCGGGGCGAGACGGCGCACTCGCGCCCCAGCCACCATGGGGCCTACGCCCTGATCTGGGTAGCCGTACCGGCCCTGGTCGTGCTGCTGGGCGCTGCCGCTTTTCAGGGACAGGTGAGCCAACGGTTGCTTGAGGCGGGTGCGCCGGCCGAGGTTCAGGCCCTCGACATCTTCCGCCGCGAGGCTTTCTTCACGGACGCCCGACGCCTCGCCGATGGCGAGATGGCCCAGCAGATCTGGACCCACCCCCTGGCCGAGCAACTGCCGGTCGAAGGGCGACGCGCGGCCCGTATCCAGCAGACGATCGTCTGGGGCGGCGGCGTGGCCGCCCTGCTCGCGGCGCTTCTGGGCGGGTTGTTCGTGTTCAGCCAGATTCGCCCTGGCATGCGTGCCCGCAACCGGGTCGAGGGCTGGGTCGTGGGCGTGCTGTTCACCTGTTCCGCCGTGGCCGTGCTGACAACACTGGGTATCATCGCGTCACTGCTCTTCGACGCCACGCGCTTCTTCTCGACCGTGCCGGTTACCGAGTTCCTGTTCGGAACGCAGTGGAGCCCGCAGATGGCGATCCGCGCCGATCAGGTCGGCTCGACGGGAGCCTTCGGGGCCCTGCCTCTGTTCGCGGGCACTTTCCTGATCATGATCATCGCCATGCTGGTGGCCGCGCCCGTCGGCCTGATGTCGGCGATCTATCTGTCGGAGTACGCCGGCGGCGCGACACGCGCGCTGGTCAAGCCCGTGCTGGAGATTCTGGCCGGCGTGCCGACCGTCGTCTACGGCTTCTTTGCCGCCCTGACGGTGGGACCGGCGTTCCGGGTGGGCTTCAATACCCTCGGTTCGTGGCTGGTCGGTGGTCCGCTGGACGGGATCGGCCAGTATCTGATGCTGGTCCAGAACCAGATGGCCCTGGTGGCTGGTGCCGTCATGGGGATCATGCTGATCCCGTTCGTCAGCTCCTTGTCCGACGACATCATCAATGCCGTGCCACAGTCGCTGCGCGATGGCAGCTATGCGATGGGCGCGACCAAGTCCGAGACGGTCAAGCGCGTGCTGATGCCCGCCGCCCTGCCAGGCGTCGCCGGTGCCCTGTTGCTGGCGATGTCGCGGGCCATCGGTGAAACCATGATCGTCACCATGGCGGCGGGTCTCGCGGCTCGCCTGACCATGAACCCGCTAGATACGGTGACGACCGTGACGGTGCAGATCGTAACCCTGCTGACCGGCGACCAGGAGTTCAACAGCCCCAAGACGCTCGCCGCCTTCGGCCTGGGTCTGACCCTGTTCCTGGTCACCCTGATGCTGAACATCGTCGCCCAGAAGATCGTCCAGACCTACAGGCAGCAATATGACTGACGCGGGCCAGGACATGACGGCCTTGCGGCTGGAGCGGCTCAAGGCGGGCCTTGCGCGCCGCCACGGGCGAGAGCGCCGGTTCCGCGCCTACGGCATGCTGGCCATTGCCGTGGCGGTGGCCTTCCTTCTGCTGCTGCTCGGCCGCATCATCGAGCAGGGGCACACGGCCTTCTATTCCCACAGCACCACTGTGGCCGTCTTCATGGACCCGGCCCGGATCGACCGCGCCTATCCCGCGGGGACCAATTTCGAACAGATGGTTGCCGAGCAACAACTGAAGAAGTTCGGCGTCGTCGATGATGAAGTTGGAACGAAATCAACGGCCATGCGCGCCTTGTTTTCGTCCGAGCTCAAGTTCCGGGCTGCGGCCGAGATTCAGAAACAGCCCGCCCTGATCGGCCGCACCGTCCCCATCGCCGCGCCCCTTTCGGACGAGGCGGACCTGTACTTCAAGGGCGAGATATCGCGTGATACGCCCGCCGAGCAGCGTCGCCTGAGCGATCAGCAGCTGGACTGGCTGGACCGGATGAAGGCCGAGGGCACGGTCGGTGCCTCGTTCAACAAGGCCCTGTTCACCAACGGCGACTCCACCGAGCCGGAGCTGGCGGGCGTGCTGGGGGCCGTGGTCGGTTCCGCGCTGATGCTGGCGGTGACCGCGCTGCTGGCCATCCCCATCGGCGTCGCGGCGGCGGTCTGGCTGGAAGAGTTCGCGCCGCGCAATCGCCTGACCGCCCTGATCGAGGTGAACATCAACAACCTCGCCGCCGTGCCGTCGATCGTCTACGGCCTGCTGGGGCTGGCCCTGTTCATCAACTGGATGCACTTGCCGCGCTCGTCGCCGCTTGTGGGCGGGCTGGTGCTGGCGCTCATGGCCCTGCCGACCATCATCATCGCCACCCGGTCGTCGCTGGCTGCCGTGCCGCCCTCCATTCGCGAGGCCGCGCTCGCCATGGGGGCCTCGAAGGTTCAGACGGTCGGCCAGCACGTCCTGCCTCTGGCCATGCCCGGGGTCATGACCGGGGCCATTATCTCCATGGCCCACGCCCTCGGCGAGACCGCGCCGCTGTTGCTGATCGGCATGGTCAGCTTCATGCCCGGCGTGCCCCATTCGGTGACCGAGCCGGTCGGAGCCCTGCCGTCCCTGATTTACATCTGGGAGAACGCCTCCGAGCGGGCGTTCCACGAGCGGACCGCCGCCGCGATCCTGGTCCTGCTCGCCTTCATGATCGTCATGAACGCCGCCGCTATCGTGCTGCGCCGGCGCTTCGAACGCCGGTGGTAGTCGCTATGAAGTTCCGCATCCCCTTCGCGCCCGACGGCCAAGCCGACCAAGGGGCGGCCCAGCACACGCCCAAGCCGGGCAGCGGTGCCGGCGCGCCTGTTGGCCCGACCAAGATCGCCGCTCGTGACGTGTCCGTCTTCTACGGTGGCAAACAGGCCCTGTTCGATGTGTCACTGGACATTCCGGACAAGACCGTCACGGCCCTGATCGGCCCGTCAGGTTGCGGCAAGTCGACCTTCCTGCGGACCATGAACCGCATGAACGACACCATCCAGGGTTGCTCCGTCACCGGGCGGATCGAGATGGACGGCGCTGACATCAACTCGAAGTCCATCGACCCGGTGCTGCTGCGCGCCCGTGTCGGCATGGTGTTCCAGAAGCCCAACCCCTTCCCCAAGACCATCTACGAGAACGTCGCCTACGGGCCCCGTATCCACGGTCTGACGACTTCCAAGGCCGAGCTGGATGTCGTGGTCGAGGCATCGCTGAAGCGCGCGGGCCTTTGGGAAGAGGTCGCCGACCGTCTGCATTCGCCGGGCACCGGCCTGTCGGGCGGCCAGCAGCAGCGTCTGGTCATCGCCCGCGCCATCGCGGTCGAGCCAGAAGTCATCCTGATGGACGAGCCCTGCTCGGCGCTGGACCCCATCGCGACCGCCAAGATCGAGGAGCTGATCGACGAGCTGCGCGAGCGATATTGCATCGTCATCGTCACCCACTCGATGGCCCAGGCGGCGCGGGTCAGCCAGCGCACGGCCTTCTTCCACATGGGCCGGCTGGTCGAGACCGGCGGAACCGAGGAAATCTTCACGAATCCCCGCGAACGGCGCACGCTGGACTACATCACGGGACGCTTCGGCTGATGAATACCCATACGGTCAAGGCCTATGGCGACGAGCTGAACCAGCTCACGGCCGAGGTCGCCCGCATGGGCGGCCTGGCGGAGGCCCAGGTGGCCGATGCGGTCGAAAGCGTGGCCCGCCGTGACGTGGCTTTGGCGCGGGCGGTGGTCGAGCGGGACGTCCGGCTCGACGCCATGCACCGTGACATTGAGAAGCGCGCCATTCGCCTGATCGCCCTGCGCCAGCCCGTGGCCTCGGACCTCCGCAAGACCCTGTCGGCGATGAAGCTGGCGGTGGATCTGGAGCGCACCGGCGATCTGGCCAAGAACATCGGCAAGCGCGCCCTGATCCTGGCCGACGCAGAGCCGATGCAGCCCCTGACCCGCTCGATCGAGCGGATGGGCAAGCTGGTTTCGACCCGCCTGCGCGACGTCCTGGATGCCTACACGGCCGCCGAGGTGGACCGGGCTCTCGCCGTCTGGAGCACCGACGACGAAGTCGACGAACACTACAACGCCCTGTTCCGCGAGCTTCTGACCTACATGATGGGCGACCCGCGCACGATCAGCGCCTGCACCCATCTGTTGTTCATGGCCAAGAACCTTGAGCGGATCGGCGACCACGCGACCAACATCGCCGAGACCATCCACTACGAGATCACCGGCGACGAGATGATCGGCGAACGCCCCCGCTGGAGCGGCACGGGCGATCCCGAACTTTCGTTCCCTGCGACGCCCTACGCCTGACTTCCTCGCCTGAAACGGAGAGACCGACGTGCAGCCTTATGTCCTGGTGATGGAAGACGAGGACGCGCTTGCGACCCTGCTCCAGTACAATCTGGAGAAGGAGGGCTACCGCGTGGTCATCGCCTCGGACGGCGAGGAGGGGATGCTCCAGATCGACGAGCGGGCGCCGGACCTGGTGCTGCTGGACTGGATGCTGCCCAAGCTGTCGGGCATCGAGGTGTGCCGCCGTATCCGCGGCCGGCCTGACACCCGCAATCTGCCGGTCATCATGCTGACCGCCCGCGGCGAGGAGAGCGACCGCGTGCGAGGCCTCGACACCGGCGCCGACGACTACCTGACCAAGCCGTTTGCGATGACGGAGCTTCAGGCCCGCATCCGCGCCGTGCTGCGCCGCATCCGTCCGGGTCTGGCCGATGACCGCATCAACCACGGCGACATCGTTATCGACCGCGTGGCCCACCGCGTCCGCCGCGCGGGCACCGAAATCCACCTCGGGCCCACCGAGTTCCGCCTGCTTGACCACCTGATGCAGCACCCGGGGCGGGTGTTCAGCCGCGAACAGCTGCTGGACGCGGTCTGGGGCAGCGACGTCTATGTCGAGGCCCGCACCGTCGACGTCCACGTCGGCCGCCTGCGCAAGGCCCTGAACGTCGAGGGTACGGTCAATCCGATCCGAACGGTGCGCTCTGCGGGTTATTCGCTCGATCTGGATGGCTGAGCCCTGTCTCCTCCCTGTCGCGTAGCGATGGGGAGGTGGATCGGCGGCGACAGCCGACGAGACGGAGGGGGTCTTGGCCCCAAGCTCTGAGCGGCGGAAAGAACCCCTCCACCACTTCGTGGTCCCCCTCCCCATCAAGATGGGGAGGAGACAGGGTGTCAGACCTCCAACTCGTCCGGCGTCAGCTCATAGACCGACGAGCAATATTCGCACGTGACGCGGATCTTGCCGTCGTCCTCGACCATGTCGGCGCGCTCCTCGGGCGAGAAGGCGGCCAGCGTCGTGGCGATGCGGTCCTTGGAACAGCGGCAGAAGGCCTTCAGCGCCTGCGCGCCCTCCAGCCGCACCCCGTCCTCGTGGAACAGACGGTAGAGCAGGGTCTCCGGCGTAATCGTCGGGTCCAGCAGTTCATCGTCGCCCAACGTCTGGAACAGGGCGCGCGAACGGTCCCAAACCTCGACAGTCTCGCCGCGCGCATCGTCTGCCGCAATGATCTGGATCATGGCTCCGCCGGCCCGCCACGCCGTTCCGGCCTCGGTCGTCACTGCGCCCACGGCCAGACGCACCTTGGTCGGTACCTGTTCGGACTGCTCAAAATAGTGCTCGGCGCAGAGGGACAGGCTCTCGCCCTCGATCGGCGTGATGCCCTGCGTCCGCTCGAAATCGGCACCGCGGTCCAGGGTCATGATGAACACCCCCTTGCCCAGCAGGGTCTGGGCCCCCGGGCGGCTGAAACCTTCTGATGCTGCGGCCACCTCGGCCGGATCGAACCGGCAAAAGCCGCGTAGCGCGCCTGAGGTGTCATAGTCCGCCACCACATAACGCACTGGCCCGTCGCCCTGCGCCTGGACGATCAGCCGACCCTCGAACTTCAGGCTCGACCCCACCAGAGCCGCCAGCGCACAGGCCTCGCCCAGCAGCGCCGCGACCGGCTCTGGATACTCATGCGCGCTCAGCACCTCGTCGATGGCGGCGCCGAGGCGCACCAGACGGCCGCGCACGGGCCAGCCCTCGATCTGGAAGGCGGCGGCGAGGTCATCGGCAGGGCGGGTATCGGTCAAGGAACGGCTCGGGACGAAACAGGGAAGGGCGCTAGATAGTGGACGGGTTCCCATCTGATAAGGGGCGAGGGATAAGGCAGGAACCGGCGAAGGCGGCATCCCGTTTCCTCGTCGACACAAATCACGAGCGCAAAGACCCTCCATGCTGACCCGGCCGACCCTCAAGCCCCTGAAAGATCAGGCCATCGTGGTAACGGGGGCGACGTCCGGGATCGGCCTGGCGACCGCGCGGCGGGCGGCACGGGCCGGCGCTTGCGTCTTCCTGATCGCGCGCGGCGAGAGCGACCTGAAGGCCCTGTGCGAGGAGCTCCAGGGTGAGGGTGCCCGGGTCGCCTGGGCTGTGGCCGACGTAGCCGACCATGACGCCCTGGCCGAGGCGGCGGACAAGTGCCGGCGCCTGTTCGGCGGTTTCGACACCTGGGTGAACAATGCCGGGGTCTCGATCTACGGCCCGATCCGCGAGACGACGCTGGAGGACCAGCGACGTCTCTTCGAGACCAACTACTGGGGTCTGGTGAACGGCTCGATGGTGGCGGTCGAGCACCTGCGCGGTCGTCCCGGCGGCGGGGCCATCATCAATGTCGGCTCGATCCTGTCCGACGCGCCGATCCCGGTGCAGGGCGTTTATTCAGCGTCCAAGCATGCGGTGAAGGGTTTCACCAATGCGCTGCGCATGGAACTGATCCGCGAGGGTGCGCCGATCAGCCTCAGCCTGATCAAGCCGGCGGCGGTCGACAGCCCTTACAGCAAGCACGCCCGAAACCTGACCGGTTATGCGGTTCAGAACCCCCAGCCAGTCTATGCGACCCATGTGGTTGCGGACACCATCCTGTACTGCGCCAGCCATCCCATCCGCGAGATCACGGTGGGCGGGGGCGGGCGGCTGATCGCGTCCTTCTATTCGATGTTCCCGGGGGTGGCGGAACCACTTCTCGCCCGGTTCGCTCCCAGTCTCATGCGTGATCGGCATTCCGCCTATCAGCCGTATGAGGACGGGCTCTACGACCCGACCGACGACGGCCTCGACGAAGAGGTTCACTATCCGATGGTTCGACAGTTCAGCGCTCTGGCGGAAGTTCGCAAGCACCCGGGGATCACCGGCGGCGTCATCGCCGTGCTGGCCGGTGTCGGCATCGCCGCCCTGCTGCTGAACCAGCGCACAGGTCCGACGCGATATGAGAACTTGCGCACGCGTTTCAGTCCGCGCGGCTGGATCGATACTGACGGCCTGCGGAGCCGCTTCGGTGGCTTGGCCGAAAGTCTCCGCGGCGGCCTTTCGGCCACGGGCGAGCGTGCCGAAGCCTATGGCGATGACGCCCGCGACTGGCTCGAGAGCGCGGGAAGATCTTCGCGCAAGGCGCTGAAGAAGCACGGCAAGACGGCCCGACGCTACGCCGATGACGCCGGTCAGTATGCCCGGGAGCATGCGAAAGAGGGCGGCGCGCTTCTGGCGCTGGCCACAATCGCGGCCGCCGTCGGTGCCGCCGTGCTGGAAAGCCGCCAGTCGGACAGCAAGATCCGCCGCATCGGCAAGTTCTAGGACGCCATTGCTGCAACTGCGAAGGTCGGCCAAAGTCGCGGCATGACCGCGCCGACCTTCGTCTTCGACTTCGATTCGACCCTGGTGGACTTCGAGACGCTCGAGGCCCTGGCCGACCTGTGCCTGGCGGGATCAGCGGATGAGAAGGATGTGCGGGCTGAAATCAGCCGCCTGACGGATCAGGCGATGGCCGGCGAGATCGCTTTCGACGAGGCCCTGAAGCGCCGCCTGGCCCTTCTGCCCCTGACCCGTGTGCATGTCGAAACCCTGGCCGCCCGGGCCGCGGACGCCCTGGCACCGTCGGTCGCCCGCAACCGCGCCTTCTTCCGCGACAACGCCCATCGCATCGTCATCCTGTCGGGCGGGTTCCGCGAGGTCATTGCGCCCGTGGCGGCAGAGCTGGGCGTCGCCTTGGACCGCATTCTGGCTAACGAGCTGACATATGACGCGGACGGTCGCGTGACGGGCGTTGAACCCGGCCCGCTTCTGGCCGACCGGGGCAAGGCGCTGGCGCTGGACGGCCTGAACATCGCCGGCCCGGTGGTCATGGTCGGCGACGGCTGGACCGACGCTGAGGTCAAGCTGGCGGGCCGCGCCGACCGATTCTACGCCTTCACCGAGATCGTGCGCCGTCCCCGGGTGATCGAGGCCGCCGACGCCGAGGCTGCGTCCCTGGACGAAGTCCTGCATGCAGAGGGCTTGTCGGGCCGGTGGTCCTACCCGCGCAGCCGCATGCGCATCCTGCTGCTGGAGAACATCCATCCGGCGGCGGTCGAGCGCCTGACCGAGGCCGGCTATCAGGTCGAGAGCGTGGTGGGCGCGCTGGACGAGGAGGCCCTGATCGCGCGGCTCAAGGGCGTGCATGTGCTGGGCGTGCGGTCCAAGACCGAGGTCACGGCGCGGGTGCTGGCCGCTGCCGACCGGCTGATGGCCATCGCGGCCTTCTGCATCGGCACCAACCAGATCGACCTGAAGGCAGCGTCTGACCACGGGGTGGCGGTATTCAACGCGCCCTATTCCAACACCCGGTCGGTGACAGAGCTGGCCATCGGCCTGACCATCACCCTGATGCGTGACGTGGCCGACAAGTCCGCCGCCATGCACCGGGGCGAATGGAACAAGTCTGCAGTCGGTGCCCGAGAGCTGCGCGGCAAAACCCTGGGCATCGTCGGCTACGGGGCCATCGGCTCACAGCTCTCGGTGCTGGCCGAGGCGCTGGGGATGCGGGTCGTGTTCCATGACCTGTCAGAGCGGCTGGCGCTTGGCAACGCGCGCCGCCTGCGCACGCTCGATGCCGTGCTGGCCGAGGCAGACGTCGTCAGCCTGCATGTCGACGGGCGTGAGGCGAACACCAGCCTGATCGGCGCGGCTGAGCTGGCGCGCATGAAGACGGGTGCCCTGCTGATCAACCTGTCGCGCGGTCATGTGATCGATGTCGGTGCCCTCGCCCAGGCGGTTCAGGGCGGCCGTATCGGCGGGGCAGCAGTGGACGTGTTCCCGGAGGAGCCCCGCACAAACGCCGACCCGTTCGACAGTCCTCTGCGCGGCCTGAAGAACGTCATCCTGACCCCCCATATCGGTGGCTCCACCGAAGAGGCGCAGGAGGCCATCGGCGAGTTCGCGGCCGAGCGCCTGCTGGCCTACGTCAACCGGGGCGACACCACCTTCTGCGTCAATCTGCCGAACGTTCAGCTGGCCGAGGTCTCGGGTGGCCACCGCATCCTGCACATCCACCGCAACCAACCCGGCGTTCTGGCGGCCCTGAATCAGGCCCTGGCAGGTGCCGGACTGAACATCCTGGGCCAGCACCTGAAGACGGACCAGGACACGGGTTATGTCATCACTGACGTGGACCTGAACTACGATCCTGCGGCCCTGAAAGCCTTGAAGGATGTGCCCGGAACGCTTCGGTTCCGAACTCTCTACTAAATCCTTCCCCGACGGCATCTTGCGTCTGCTGAAAAGCGGCGCAGAGTGTCGCTAACGGCCGCGCTTCGACGGCCTCGGGAGGAATATCTATGTCTCGTCTTCTGCGCACCGCCGCGGCGGCAGCCCTGACTCTGGCCGCCGGCCTCGCTGTTGCCGGGGCCGCCAGCGCCCAGACCTACAACCGCCTCGTCGTCTTCGGCGACAGCCTCAGCGACAACGGCAACCTGTTCGCCGTCAGCGGCGGCACCCAGCCCCCTTCGCCCATCTACTTCCAGGGCCGGTTCTCCAACGGGCCGGTGTTCACCGAGCTCCTGGGCTTCAACGCCGGTCGCTATGCCGCCGGCGCGCCGGTGACGGGCAGCATCAACTACGCCTTCGGCGGGTCGCGCACCGACACCGTCGCGACGCCCGGACCGGGCATGCGCACGCAGCTTCAGCTCTACACGGGCGCGGGCGGCACCTTCGGCGCCAATGACCTGGTCAGCGTCCTCGGCGGCGCCAACAACATCTTCCAGCGCCTGACGACCTTCAGCGCCCTGCTGCCCGGTGATCCGCAACTGCTGAACCCGACGGGCTACGTCGGACCGACGGCTCTGGCGGCCGCCGGCGACATCAACTTCATCGTCAACGACGTGGCCACGCGCGGCGCGGGCACCATTCTGGTCAGCAACCTGCCGAAGCTCAGCCTGACGCCGCAGTTCCGGGGTACGACTGCAGCCCCTCTGGCGGACTACGCGATCACGACGTTCAACGGCTCGCTGTCGACCCAGCTGTTCGCCACCGCCGCCGCCCGTACGGGCTCGAACATCATCCTGATGGACATCTACAAGATCGGCGACTCCATCGCCGCCAGTCCGGAGAGCTTCGGCGTCACCAACGTCACCCAGCCCTGCTTCAACGGCGTGACCGTGTGCGCGAACCCGGATGACTATTTCTACTTCGACGGCGTGCACCCGACGGCCGCCGGCCACCGCATTCTGGCGGCTCTGGCCGAGGACTACCTCTACTACGGCGACAACGGTGCCCAGACGGCGCTGCAGGGCGAAACCGCCTATCGTCACCGCGAGGAGGGGGCTGATCTGGCAGGCGAGGCCCTGTCGGGCCGCCACGCATGGCAGGCGGGCACGAACCTGACCTTCGGCGCTCTTGCCGACCGCACGAGCACGGATACGCGTGACCACGTCATCGAGTCGGATGCCAAGGACGAAGGCGTTCGGCTCGGGCTGGAGTACAGCCCATCGGAAACCTGGCGCTGGGTCATCGCGGGTTCGGCCCGGACCGGTGACGTCCAGGGCGGCGCCCAGCGTTTCGACCTGGAAAGCTGGGCCGTGGATACCGCCATCGGTTGGCGTTCGGGCTCCATGTTCGCCAACGTCGGCGGCGGCTTCTCGATCGACAACTTCGATGTCCTGCGTGCAACCGGCGTGGGTCCGGTGGTTCACAGCGCCTCGACCGACGGCTTCAGCCGCTCTGTGCGGGTCCAGGCCGGCTACTGGATGGACGCCGGCGGTCTGGCCATCTCGCCGCGTGTGGGCCTCAGCTGGGTCAGCGCCGACGTTGACGGCTACACCGAGCAGGGCGTTGCCGCCCAGTACATCTATGAAGACCGCAAGTTCGAGGCCATGACCGCCGAGTTCGCGGTCCGCGCCGAAGGCGAGTTCGAGGGCGTCACCTTCTACATCGAGGGCGGCTACCGCGACACGCTGGACGACAACTCCGACGCCGTCGGCACCAGCATCGCCGGCAGCCCGTCGCATGTTCTGTACCGTGAAGTCGAAGATCCGTTCGGCGGCCAGATGATGGCCTCGGCCGGTCTGGAGCGTGAGTGGGAAGGCATGAAGATGAGCATCGGCTATCGCGGCCGCTTCAGCGACAGCGCGACCAGCCACATGGGCGGCATCAACTTCAGCCTGCCGCTGCAGTAAGCCTTCTGGCCTGAAAATCGGGGGCGCGGTCCGCAGGGGCCGCGCCCTTTTTCATGCCCGACGTCCATCACGGTTCCGGCGGTGCGACGACCTGTCACCCGGTTACGGCTGCGCTGCGCCCCAAAGTCGCCCCATGGATCCTTAGAAGGGCGCTCTTCCCGGCTGTCGGTCCGTGGGCTTTTCGAGCGCGCCCCTGCGACGGCCCCCTTGCTCAAAGAGCCGAAACGGAGACGCCGCCGAATGCGACGCCTGACGCCGACCCTGCGATCCTTCGTCACTCACACGGGTCACCTGGCCGCCCTGCTGGGCACGGCCGTCCTGGCCATGGCCATGGCCCCGATGACTACCGTCTATGCGCCCGAGACCGCCGCCGCCGCCCACCCTGTCGCTGCGCCGGTGACCGCCGTGGCCGCTCCCGCCGGCCCGGTGACGCGCCAGATCGTGTTCGAAAAGCCCCTGAAGGGATTTGCCGTCAACTCGCCGTTCGGCTTCCGCAAACTGGCGGGTGAGGGCAGGGGCCGGGCACACAAGGGCGTCGACATGGCCGCTCCGCGCGGAACCAGCGTCTATGCCGCCGCCGAAGGCCGGGTCCTGCGCACCGGCTATGACGCCGGCGGCTACGGAAATTTCGTCGAGGTCCGCCACCCCAATGGCATGACCAGCCTGTACGGCCACCTCAGCCGTATCGACGTGGCTTCAGGCATGCAGCTGAGCGGCGGCCAGCGCCTCGGCCTCGTCGGCTCGACCGGCTACTCCACCGGTCCGCACCTGCATTTCGAGGTCAAGCGCGGCGGCGTCCAGGTGAACCCGGCCCGCATCATGGGGCACGCCTTCCGGGTGGCGGTGAAGGTCTGACGTCTAGCGCTTGGCGCCGATCCTGGTGGCGATACCGCCGCCCAGGACGATGGTGATCAGACACAGGGCGATCAGCCACACCGGATGCGGCAGCATCACGAAGTTCGCCACCGTCAGCATCAGCATGATCGTGGTGATCGTCCAACCGGCCCAGCGCCCCTTGGCAACGCTTGCCGCCACGATCGCGCCCAGGAAGGTCGCGACCGCATAGACCATCGCCAGGCCGATCTTTCCGCCCAGAGGTGCGGAGGCCACCATGGTCCTCACGGACTCGGCGTCCTTCATGTCCACCGGCGGCATGGGGAAGAGCAGGTGCAGGGCAAACTCGCCCCCTGCGATTGCCATCCCGGCGACGATGATGCCGAACACGACACCCAGAATCTTCCAGAGCATTTCCGTCCCCTCCGTTTCGGCGACCATCCGCCTGGACAAGGTTACGGTCAATCAATGTTAGTCGGGTCGTTTCCGATGGCGGCGCCCGCGAACCCCTTGCTAGTCTGACCGCCGGTTTCGAGGGGATGCACATGACGGCGGCTTTGACGCTGGACAAGGTCAGCAAGCGGTACGGCGAGTTTCAGGCCGTGCGCGATCTCAGCTTCGAGGTCGGAAAGGGTACGATCTGCGGCTTCCTCGGGCCCAACGGCGCGGGCAAGACCTCGACCATCCGCATGATCCTGGGGCTGCAACCGGCCACTTCGGGCCGGATTGAAATCCTGGGTGCCAACGACGGCCGCCGCGTTCGCGACCGCATCGGCTTCCTTCCGGAAGAGCGCGGCCTCTACAAGAAGATGACCCCCATCGACGCCATCGCCTTCTTCGGCTCGCTCAAGGGCGTGCCGCTGGGCGAGGGCCGCAAGCGCGCGAAGGCGATGCTCGAGGCGCAAGGACTGGGTGCCTCCAGCCGCAAGAAGATGAAGGAGCTGTCCAAGGGGATGGCCCAGAAGGTCCAGCTGATCGCCTCGGTCGTGCACCACCCCGAGTTCGTGATCCTGGACGAGCCGTTCAGCGGTCTGGATCCTGTGAACCAGCAGGGGCTGGAGGCTGTCATTCGCGGTCTCGCCGCCGACGGGGCCACGGTCCTGTTCTCGACCCACGTGATGCAGCATGCCGAACGCCTGTGCGACAAGGTGGTGTTGCTGGCCCGGGGCCAGAAGGCGTTCGAGGGCACGGTCACCGAGGCCCGCGCCACCTCGCGCCGGTTCCTTGAACTCGAAGGCGCCATCGACCCTGCCGCCGCCGCTGCCCTGCCGGGCGTGACCGGCGTCGAAACCCTCTCCGAGCACGACGGTGTGCGCGTGCTGAAAGCCGCGCTGGATGCGAAGGCCGGGGGGCAGGAATCGCTCAAGGCGGCCTTCCTGACCGGCCTCGACGTTCGCCGGTTCCAGCTTCGCGAGCCCAGCCTGCACGACGCCTTCATCGACCTGACGGGGGATCACCCGGATCAGGACCAGTCCGTGAAGCCGACCGGCGCGGAGGCCGCCCGATGAACCGCACCCTGCTCATCGCCCGGCGCGAATACGCCGCCTACGCCAAGACGGTCGGCTTCTGGCTGTCGCTGCTGGCGTTTCCGCTGTTCGCTGTCATCGGCGGCGCGGTGCCGATCCTGATCCGCACATCCGAGCCGGTGCGCTCCGTGGCCGTGATCGAGGAGGGGCCGAACGCGACCGGCCTCGCCGCAGCCGTCAGTGACGCCCTGAAGCGCGAAGGCGACCGTCAGGCGGAGCGGGCAAGGGAGACGGCTGAAAGGGCCCAGCAGGCGACCGGAGGCGTGGCCCCGCCGCCTAACGCAGCCCAGGGCGCGCTGGCGTCACTGGGCCGCACCAAGATGCGTATCGTGCCGACGCCGGCCGAAATCACCGCCGCGCCTGCGGGCACGGTTCAGGATGACGTGGTGCGCCGTCTGCTGAGCGACGCCACGCCCAAGGAGCAGAGGCTGGACGCCGTCGTGTTCCTGACTCGCGACGCCGAGGGAAAGCCGGGCGGCCGTGTCTGGACCGCGCGGACCACCGACAACACGGTCGAGGACTTTGTGCGCGACTCGCTGCGCGCCGCCAACCGCCGCACGGTGTTCGAGGGTGCCGGTATAGACGCGACGGTGGTCGAAGCGGCCGAGGCCTTCCGCCCCGACGTCAAGGCGTTCTCGCCCAAGTCCGTCGGCGGTGGAGAGGTGTCCTTCCGCGACCGCCTGCCTCAGATCATAGGGCTGGCCGGCGGCTTCCTGCTCTGGTCTCTGATCATCACCGGTGCGTCCATCCTGCTCAACAGCGTGATGGAGGAGAAGTCGAACAAGATCCTCGAGGTGCTGCTGTCCTCGGCCTCGGCGACCGAAATCCTGACCGGCAAGGTGCTGGGGGTGGCGTTCCTGACCCTGACCGTTCTGGCTGCCTGGGGCGGCATCGGGGCGGCGGGCATGATTGGCTTCCTGCCCCAGTATGCAGGCATGGTCGGTGACGTGCTGGTCAACGGCGGCATGCTGGCCTGGTTCGCGGCCTTCATGGTCGGCGGATACATGATGTACGCGGTCCTGTTCGCCGCCATCGGGGCCTTCTGCGAGACGCCGCGCGACGCCCAGACCCTGATGGGGCCGATCATGATGATCCTCGTCATCCCCATGATCACCATGCAGATGGCGCTTCAGACACCCAACGCGCCGGTCATCCAGATCATGTCCATGATCCCCTTCTTCACCCCCTTCGTCATGATGGCGCGCCTGCCGGCGGACCCGCCGATGATCGAACTGATCGGGGCCATGGCCGGCATGTTCGCCTTCGCCCTGTTCATGGTCTGGATCGCCGGCCGCGCCTTCCGTGCGGGTGCCCTGTCCGACGTGAAGCTGAGCTGGAAGAGCTTCGGTGCCGCGATCCGGGGCGGGGGGAAGTAGGGGGTCTGTCTCCTCCCTGTTCGCCGCTTGGCGAATGGGGAGGGGGACCACGAAGTGGTGGAGGGGTTCTTTCCCGCCGCGCCCGCACCTGAGTCTCAGAGCCCCTCCGTCTCGCCGCGTATTCGCGTCGATCCACCTCCCCATCGCTACGCGACAGGGAGGAGACAACGCGCTCAAGCAGTGAGCGGCCGCGCCGCGAGCGATAGCGCAAAACAAAGAAAAGGCCCGCTCCGGTTTCCCGGCGCGGGCCTTTGATCTTTCAGCCTGTCGGCCTGCGGTTTAACCGCGGGCGGGACCGGCACCCGGCACGCGGGGCTTCGGCGCGGGCAGCAGGCCTTCGCGCTGCATGCGCTTGCGGGCCAGCTTGCGGGCGCGGCGAACGGCCTCGGCCTTCTGGCGGGCGCGCTTCTCCGAGGGCTTCTCGTAGTGCACGTGGCGCTTCATTTCACGGAAGCTGCCTTCGCGCTGCATCTTCTTCTTCAGAGCCTTGAGCGCTTGATCGACGTTATTATCGCGAACGAAAATCTGTACCAGGTTGAACTCTCCTTTGGCCGCCCGCCGCGTCCTGTGAGGGAGACGGGCAGACAAATAAAATCGTGTCCCGGGGACGACAGCCCGCCGAGCGAAGGCGTGCGGATACACCAAGCCCCAACGCATGTCCAGATCGCCGCATGCGTTCTTGCGGGGTCGAAATGCCCGTGGTGCGGGCTTATGATGCCGGAATGACCGAGGCGCCACACCTGTCGAACGCGAAACCCGCCAACCCTTCTCAGGACTGGGCCGACCGCATGGAGCAGTCCGTACTGGACGCGGCCGTGGAATGCGCGCCCCGCCTGGGCTGGAACGCCGCCATGGTCCGCGCGGCGTGCGAGGCCAACGGCCTGTCGCTGGGGGATGAGGAGTTGCTGCTGCCCAACGGCGCGCGCGATCTGGCGGCCCTTCTGTCGCGCCGCCACGACGACCGGGCGTCTGAGACCCTGCCTGACCCGAAGTCCCTGAAAATCCGCGAGCGAATCGCCGTCGGCGTCTCCGCCCGACTGGAGGCCGGCGCTGCCGATCTGGAGGCCACACGCCGCTGCGCCGCCTTCCTGGCCCTGCCGGTCAACGCCGATCTGGGACTGAAGCTGGCCTGGGAAAGCGCCGACCGCATCTGGCGCTGGGCCGGCGACACCGCCACCGACTGGAACCACTATTCCAAGCGGGCGATCCTGTCGGGCATCCTGATCCCGGCCCTGACGATGCGCTGGTTCGACGGCAAGGACGCCGCCGACGCCTTCGTCGCCGCCCGTATCGAAAACGTCATGGCGTTCGAAAAGTGGAAGGCCGGCAAGGACTTCGATGCCCCGCTGCGCCGGATGACCGACGTGCTGAGCCGGATACGCTACGGTGCCCGGGCCGACGTCCGCTCCTGACGCACTCCCATGCCAAAACCGGCCCTGTCCGGTCTTTGACATCGCAGATCGCGTCTGCCCACGAGTCTACGACTTCATGGCCGGGCGCGACTTCCAGAATTAATTTTCCAGAGGCCGAACTCGGTTCACATGCCCCATCTTGCGGCCGGGGCGGGCCTCGCCCTTGCCGTAGAGGTGGATGCGGACGTCGGCCTTTGACGCCAGTTTCGCCCACTGTTCGACCTCGGGGCCGAGCAGGTTGGTCATCTCGACCCGGGCATGGGCCGTGGTCGGACCCAGGGGCCAGCCGGCGATGGCGCGGATGTGCTGTTCGAACTGGTCGCAGACGCAGCCGTCCTGGGTCCAGTGGCCGGTGTTGTGGACGCGGGGCGCGATCTCGTTGACCCGCAGCTCGCCGTCACCGAGATCGAACAGTTCGATACCCATGACGCCGACATAGTCGAGACCCTTCAGCACCGCGCGGGCGATGCGGCGCGCGGTCTTTTCGGTCGCGTCATCGACGGCTGCCGGGGCCAGGGTGGTGCGCAGGACGCCGCCGGCATGGCTGTTCTCGCCCAGCGGATAGACGGCGATGCGGCCCGCGTGGTCCCGGGCGCAGATGACCGACAGCTCGCGCACGAAGGCGGCCTTGGCCTCCAGCACCGCCGGGCGTTCGCCGATGGCGGCCCAGGCGTCGGGCGCCATGCGGGCCGACTTCACCCAGATCTGGCCCTTGCCGTCATAGCCGTCACGCCGGGTCTTCAGCAGGGCGGGCGTCCCCAGCCGCTCAAGCCCGGCGATCAGGTCGTCGAGGCTGTCGACCGCCGCAAAGTCGACCGTGCGGGCGCCGACGCGGTTGAGGAAGGTCTTCTCCTCCACCCGGTCCTGGGCGACGGCGAGGGCCAGGGGGCCGGGGGCGACCGAGGCGCCGCCCGAGGCCACAGCCTCGACCGAGGCGGCGGGCACGTTCTCGAACTCGAATGTCACGACCTGGGCCACGCGGCCGAGCACGGTCAGGGCCGTGGGGTCGTCATAGGCGGCGACGATCTGGCCCTGGGACACCCGGCCCGCCGGGCTGTTCTCCTGGGGATCCAGGATGACCACGTTGAAGCCGAGGCGCGAGGCGGCCTGGCTGAGCATCCGGCCCAGCTGGCCTCCGCCCAGAATCCCGATGGTCGAGCCGGGCGGCAGGGGCGAGGCTTTGAGCGTGAGGGCCACTCAGTCCTCGACCGTCTCGTGGACCGCCTCGGTCTGGGCTTCGCGGAAGGCGGCGAGACGCCCGGCCAGTGGCTCGTCCGACAGGGCCAGGATCTGGGCCGCCAGGATGCCGGCGTTTTTGGCCCCCGGCTCGCCGACCGCCAATGTCCCGACCGGCACGCCACCGGGCATCTGGACGATGGAGAGCAAGCTATCCATGCCCTTCAGGGCTTTGGATTCGACCGGCACGCCCAGCACCGGCAGTTCGGTCATGGACGCCGCCATGCCGGGCAGGTGGGCGGCGCCGCCGGCCCCGGCGATGATGACCTTGAACCCGGCGGCCTTGGCGCCGATGGCGAAGTCGAACAGGCGTCTGGGGGTGCGGTGGGCGCTGACCACCCGGGCCTCCCAGGCGACGCCGAGCCGGTCCAGGGCGTCGGCGGCGTGCTTCATCGTCGGCCAGTCGGAGCGACTGCCCATGATGATCGCCACCGGCGGGGTCGGATTCGCCATCGCTCAGCCTCGTGCGCGGAAAGCGGCCCGTTACAGCACGCGCGTTGCGCCCGCAACCGACCGCGTTAGGCTCAGAGGCGCCGCGACCGGGCTGAGTCGGCGGCGGGGAGCCCTGAAACACTGTGAGCGACGCCGCTGTCGTGGACCTGAACGCCGAGATCGAGCGCCTGCGCGCCGAGGTCGAGGCCCTGCGTCTGCGCGCGGAGGCGGCGGAGGCGGCGGCGGATCATGATGTCCTGACCCCGGCCCTGAACCGACGTGGCTTTGTCGCCGCCCTGACACGGACGATGGCCTACTGCCAGCGTCATGGCGCGCCGGCGGTGCTGCTCTATCTCGACCTCGACGGGTTCAAGGGCGTGAATGACCGGCTCGGCCATGCAGCGGGGGATGCCGCTCTTGTGCGGGTGGCGGAGCTGCTGGTGGCCAACAGCCGCGAGTCGGATGCCGTGGGACGCCTCGGCGGCGATGAGTTCGCCCTTTTGATGCTCAACGCCGGGCTGGACGAGGGCCGCGACAAGGCGAAGCGCCTGGCTGAAAGCCTGCAGAAGGACGGCTTCGAATGGCAGGGCGCGCAGGCCGAGCTGGGCGGGTCGTTCGGCGTACGCGCCTATGTCGGACAGACCGATCCTGAGGTGTGGCTCGCCGAGGCCGACGCGGCCATGTGGTTGCGCAAGAAGGGCCGCTGACCGCCTTCAGGCGATAATGTCGGGCAGGATGCGGGTCTCGATCCGGGTCATCTCGTCGCGCAGCAAGAGCTTCTTGCGCTTCAGCCGGGCAATCATCAGCTGATCCGGCGTGGGGACCAGGCCCAGAGCCTCGATCGAGGCGTCAAGGTCGGCGTGTTCCTGACGCAGTTCCGCGAGGCGTGCATGTAGCGCCCGGTCTTCGTCGCTGAGGAAAGGTTCGTCGTCGTTCATGTGTCGGCCCCGCCGCGCTTATAGCCGAGCGCCGGTCACGCCGGAAGGCGTTCGGCGAGGCGGATAAGCGCCGGGCGCGGGATAATTCGGGTCCAGACCCGCGCGGTTTCGGCCAGGGCGTCGATGGCCGGGCGCGGGCTGTCCGAGGGCGCGGGCGAAAGGCACTCAAGCGCCAGCAGGAGGTTTCGCTCTGCCTCCAGTTCCACGGCCTTGATACGGTTGCGGACGGCCTTGCGCGCGGCGTCGTCGATGTCGGGCACCGGCAGCTTAAGGGTGCGTCGAACAGCGCGAAGCGGCGCGATTGTCGTCGTCTCCCAGGCGCGGGCGGTATCGCAGGCAGCTTCGATGGTATCCTCATCGGGCCGGCGGCCGGTGGCGGCGTTCCAGCCGGCCCACAGCAGCAGGCAGACGTTCTGCTCGTCCTGATCCTGCAGCGATGCGCAGGCCTCGGGCACGCCCTCCGCGGCATAGGCGGCGACAGCCCAGTCCCAGAGGTTGATCACCTTTGTTGCGCGCCCTTCATGCCCTGCCATCGGCGGGTTCGGGCCCAGTCGAGGCCGAAGATGTCGAGGGCACGACCCACCGACTGATCCACCATTTCGGCGATGCTCTCGGGCTTGGAATAGAAGGCAGGCAGGGGCGGGGCGATGATCGCGCCCATTTCGGCCAGGGCGGTCATTGTGCGCAGGTGGCCCAGATGCAGGGGCGTCTCGCGCACCATCAGCACAAGCGGCCGGCGCTCCTTCAGCGTGACGTCGGCAGCGCGGGTCAGCAGGGTCGTGGTCACGCCCGTGGCGATCTCGCTCATCGTCCGGACCGAGCAGGGGGCCACGATCATGCCCAGCGTCCTGAAGGACCCGGAGGAGATGGTGGCTCCGACGTCGGCCAGCTTGTGCGTCACATCGGCGCGGCCAGTCAGGTCATCGGGAGAAAAATCGGTCTCCTGAGACAGGGTCAGAAGGGCCGCCTTCGTGACCACCAGATGACTCTCAACGCCGAGGTCACGCAGGGCGTCCAGAACCCGCACTCCGTAAGTCACACCAGACGCGCCGGAAATGCCGACGACGATACGGCGGGGCGGATTGGATACGGCCAAGTTCACATCCTGAACCAATTTGGACTCCAGTCTCTCAGGGTCCGGACGGCTCGCCGGGTCACTGGAATGTGATTCCACAGCGGGTCAGATCGGGCGCTCACTCTAGTGGTCCCTTAGACATGTGGTCAAAGTCTGCATTTTTTCTCCTTTGAAATCAGCACCAAGGGGTTGAAATATTGGGGCCTTTTCTAGACCGATTGTCCCAGAGAGTCTCATCTGATATCAGCCGGTCCCACTACAAAAGTGGGACCAAAAGTGGGACTGAATAAACTCTCTGCAGTTCGGGTGAGGACCCTAAAGGACGACGGACGCTACTCCGATGGGGGTGGACTGTATCTGGTCGTCCGCGGGGGGCGAAAGACCTGGGTCTACATGTTCAGCTGGCGCGGCAAGCGTCGGGAGATGGGCCTGGGACGTTACCCCGAAATAGATCTGGCCACGGCCCGGGACGAGGCCGAGAAAGCTCGTCGAGCCGTGACGCTGGGGGAGGACCCTATCCGGCTTCGTCGCCCGATCAACAAGACCTTTGAGAGCTTTGCCAAGGCGTTCATCGAGGCTCGCTCGGCAGACTGGACCGGGGAGCGCACGCGATACAACTGGGAAAGGGACCTCCTGGTCCACGCCAAAGGCCTGTTGGATATGGACGTGGCGGACATAGACACGTCAGACATCGTCAAGGTTCTGAGCAAGCTCTGGAAGAGCCATCACTCCACAGCCAAAAGTCTTCAAGGCAGGCTGGAGACACTGTTTGACGCTGCCAAGGTTCAAGGTCTGCGCACTGGCGAAAACCCAGCCCGCTGGAGGGGGCACCTGAAGCATCTGATGCCGAAGAAGCGGGCGCTTTCGAATGGGCATTTTGCCGCCGCGCCTTACGCTGAAGCACCCGACCGCTACTCGAAGCTGGTCGCTAGGGGCGATCTCAAAGGCGTCTTGGCGCTGCGGCTGACTATCGTAACCGTGTCCCGGTCAAAGATGGTCAGGGGCATGCGGTGGGACGAAATAAAGGGCTCAGTCTGGACCGTGCCGGCTGAGCGCATGAAAATGCGAAAGCCTTTCGCCATTCCGCTGTCCAAAGAAGCTCTGGGGATCATCGCCCAATGCAGGAACGGCACCCCCTTTGTGTTCCCCGGGCGCACCAAGGGGAATGTAATCAGCCGCGGTACGATGATCCACTACCTGGATGATGTGACTGTCCATGGCTGGCGGTCCACATTCAGGGACTGGGCCGGGGACAGGACCGATCATGCAAGGGACGTGATCGAAACGGCCATGGCACACGAGATCGGCAGTGAAAGCGAGCGAGCCTATCGACGAGGGAAGGCCTTCGACAAACGGTCGTTGCTCATGGACGACTGGGCCTCATACCTGACCAGTTCCTGATGGGATATCAGGGTGCGCCCTCGCATCTTGAAGGTAGAGAGCCTGCCCGCGGCTATCTCTCTCCACACGGTAGTTTTGGAGACGTTCAGCTCTTTGGCCGCGTTCGGGACAGAATAGGAAAATGCCATGTCTCCAACCTAAAAGCCGGGGGCATGCGCTCAATCCGAAGTTTCAGGGGGTTTTAGAGAACGAACCCGATCATGGTTCGGATCGTTTTTTCTTCAGCCCCTCATGGGTAAACGTGCTGGTAGCGTCGTCCCAAGACAATGTAACTGAAATCAAATAGAGTCATCGCTCGAACAAAGCTCCGATTGCAGCACCCGCCAAGGTGCCTGTGATGCCGCAGAAGCTGAGGAAGAGAAGGGAGGCGAGGATCATGCGAGGCTCTCCCTCAACTGAGCAACCCAAGCATTTCGTGCTTCGGTGCGGTTCAGCTCCTGGGCCGCAGCTTCGGCGTAGTAGCTGACATCTCGGATCAGCTTTTCTTCCAACAGGTCCCGGTCAAGCGGTTCAGGAACAGGGAAGTGCAGGACGTCGAAGTTCAGGCTCGTGGTGAGCTGCTCGAGCATGAACTCCTTGAGACCCTCCGGAGCGCCTTCCCACGCCTCGACCTTTTCAATCATGGCCGTGTAGCGGCTCCTGTAGAGCTCGTTCTTCTCCTCGAACTCCCGGTGTCGGACCATTCGTTGTTCGAGGTCCGCGGCGGCATGAGCCTCCCACTCCTCAGGCGTCATTGCCCGAAGGGACTCTAGCTCTTGGGTTGCCTTTTCCCAGGCCGAGTAGGCGTAGGAACTCGGTTCAAAACGCTCCGGGATCGGTGCGTCCATGGGCATCTCTCTCATTGAGACGAGAGCCCCCATGGCGCGAGCGCACCGGAAGGCAAAGTCCTTGAGTTCGGTGATTGTGCCGTCCTGGACGGCGGCGGTGTATCCGGTTGGCATTATCGAACGACTTTCGGTTCATCTTCGGAGAAGATCATGCGGGAGCCAGATTACTGAGCTTCACGGTGGAGTAGTCCCGGGGGTTGTTGGCGTTCTCCCAACGGACCCAAGCTTCGTCTCCATCCGTTGCGACGATGGTCCCGGGGAAAAAGTCGTACCGTCCATGGCGAACACGACTACCTGCCTTCAAGGCAGGCCGATCCAGCAACTCGATTTTGGCCGAGGCCAGTTCGGCGTGGCTGAGTTCAATCCCTACGTTTGGACCCAGCGGCCAGTTCTCAGCAGTGACGAGGGCCGTGATGCGGAGAGTGTCCCCAGTACGGATGTCTTCGGGTTTGATCAGGGGTTTGGTCATGTGGTGACAAGCTCAAAAACGCCAAGGTGACGCTGGTTGAAACGGAGGAACCGCTCTGCGGCTCGCTCGGGGCGGTCCTGGATCAGGAGCGTGACGGTGCGGTTCTCGAAGTCAGTCTGACATTCAGGGAGACAGCGGACCTCGCCGTCGAACCAGCAGCGGGTGATGCCGAAGTCGAAGGTTTCGACGAGGTTGGGGCCGTCGAATGGAAAGAGCTCCATGCCGATCATATCGATCTGGTAGTCGAAGAGACGACCACGATTGACGGAGCAGACCGGCCCCATCGCTTCGTATTCCTCGGTGCGTTCGTTGCCCCCGAGGGGTTCGAAACCGTCGACGTGGGTCCAGTTGATGATGTCGAAGAACACGTCAATGTCCTTGGGCTCGACGCCGAGCAGGTAGTCCCGCACGGCGCCACCAGCGATGATCGATCCTGGGGGCATGACCCCCAGGATCGCGGCCCACAGTTCTGGTCCGTTCGTCATGACGTCAGCTTCTCAAACTCGTAGTGGGGCTTGATCTCGGCGTTGAGGAACTTGCCGTGGCTCTCAGCCGCGAAGAACGCGGACTGAGTTTCCAACGGCACGTTCAGATAGCGGTAGACCGCACCGTTCTTGAACTGAACGACGAGGTCCGACCTGGCACCCGAGATGTTGGAGGAGTCGAGCTCAATCATAACGGACCTCCCCGAAGCACGAGAGCTGCAGGAAAATGTCCGCAGTCTCGGCGTCGTAGTCACCGGTCATCAGGTCCGCGAGCGGGGTGGGGTGGTAGTCGGCCATGAGGTTGAGGCCGGCCTGGATGTTGGGTGAAACCTGTTCGTCATCAACCGTTTGGATGGTGACGACGGCGTATTCGTCACTCCAGTAGTTAGGGTCGGCGTACCAGGGAGAGGTCTTCGACTCCCCCTGATATTCGACCGACTCGATCCAGTAGTTGGACCCCCCCTCGAAGGCGGTGACCATGAAGTTTGCGATGTCTTGGCCGTGGAAGCCCACTTGAACCTTGTAGGTCATTGGACATACCCCACGACGCCGTCGAAGTAGGCGTCGACGTCAGACGGAGCCACCTCCTCGAGAACCTCGTACTTGCAGCACCGACCCTTCGCGAGGTCGTAGTCGCGGGGGAAGGCGACGACGTCGGCGGGGTTGATCTTGACGACCACGATGCGGCTGCGACCACTGTGGAAGTGAGGCAGATAGGACTTGGAGCAGAAGTGAAGCCCGCTGCTGCAGGTCCTGTCGGGGTCGCTGTCGCACAGGTTGCGGTCCTGGCTGACGATCTTGCCGACCGAGTGATCGAGGGTGCCCGAGTGGTGGTCACGGTAGTCGCTCCGCACCGCCTTCCAGGCCAGGAAGCAGCCATCCGCGGTCAGAGGCAGGTCCGAACGCTCGACCCATTCGAACAGGCCGGCTTGGGCTCGAGGATCGGGGTTCTGCATCACATTGTTCAGGAAGAGAATGTAGGGCTTGGCGTCGATGCCCGAGCGTTGAGCCAGCAAGATCTGATCGACCAGATAGCCGTGGACGGCGAGACCACGATAGGTGACGTGGCCCTGTTCGACCTCGACCTCACCGAAGTCCTTCAGATCTTCGGCCAGCCGCTCTCCGGCGAAGAGGATATCTTCGACGCCCTCGACGTCCCCATCTTCTAGGGCGTCGATCAGCTGATCAAACGACGGGTTTTCGGACGTGATGCCAAAGGGCATGCCCCGCATCACGACGGTGACGGAGTTACCGCCGGGGGAATAGACGTAGTGCATGTGGTGAGTGCTCCTAGATGAAGAGTTTGTGGTCTTGGGGTTTGGCGCAGCCGGCGCAGCCGCGCAGGTAGGCGTCGAGGCGCGGGTTCTCCGCGATGGTCTTTTCAAGGGTAGGGAAGGTGAGCGCGGGGGTGTCCTCGAGCTCGGGGACTAGAGACAGATATTCGGCGTGTTCGTATTCTACTTCGCGCCGGTGGATTTCTGCCGTCGCCTCGGGGAAGATGCGTGGGTTCTTCTGCAGGAAATCGATCCAGTAGTAGGGAGCGTTGGACTTCCGGGCAGCGATGAACTCCTGAGCCCTGGGGTCGTTCTTGAGGGTCTCGATCATCTCGGCACGCCACTGGTCGTAGGACCTGTGGGTGTCGTTGAGATGATACTTTTGCGCCATCTTGCCGAGGCGGAAGAGCTTGGGAGTAGGGTAGGGATGAAGGTCATCCCTACCAATCCAGACAGCTCCGTCGGGTAGCTCCTCCACGACGTTGTGGTTTACGTCGTAGACGAGAGGCGCGTTCTTAACCCTGGTCTTGGCCGAGGGCTCAGGAAGGTCGGACAGCAGTTCGAACTTCAGATCGATATACTGTCGGAGAGTTTTCAGATCGGGAATGTCATCGGTCGGGGAGAAGACATAGACGTTCCGGTCCCTGATATCTTCCAACCGGTCGCGGACCTTTTTCAGGTCCTGGTTCCAGAAGAACCGTCCCTCCGGCATTCGGGTGACCACCCAGGGTTCCCAAGTTTCCGGTTTCTGCTTGAGAACCTGACCATTGGCGTAGGTCCATCGGGTGGTGAAGTGCTGGACCCTGACAGGGATGGAAACCCACTCGAGACTCTTCTCGATGAAGGTTCCCCACTTTCGGTCCTCGGTGAGCTTGCCCTGATCCTCGTCACGCTTGCCGGTTGAGACCATCCAGCGGTTGTGGAAACTCGACAGATACTGCATCTGCGAGATCGCCTTGAACCGCTCCTGCAAGGGCAACTTGCGAAGCTGATCGAAAATGAGTGGCGAGAGCTCATCGCGGATGGCGTCATACTTGGCCTTGATCGCCGCAATGGTGCGAGGCTCGTAGGACACCGTCTCACGCGAGGGCGGCAGGTCGAGGTCCCCGATGTTGAACTTGGGCACCACCTGCGCCGGCAGCTTGTCCTCGTACTTTGGGATCGACGCTGCCTTCCAGGCCTCTGACCAGCGGCACTACATGGTGCGTTGCGACTGCTGCAATCACTGGCAGTACCCTCTGTTCAACATGAACTTCCTGCATCTCCCCGGCTACGTGGGAGACGGCAAGCTGGACGAGGTTGACGCCGACACACTGGCGATGATCGACCTGAGCTCGTCCTACGTGAAGTGCGAACAGTGCTCTAACCCCCTGAACCTCCGCGACCCAGCACTCCGGGAGTGGGTGGCCAAGCATCCCTTGAGGATCGCTCACGGCTACCGGATCAACCCCTTCTCGCCCACGCACGGGCGATTGAACATCGAATACATCTTCGGCCAGCTGCTGAAGATGAAGCAGCTCGACAATCTCAAGGGCTGGTACAACACGGTGCTGGGCGAGACCTACTCGGACGGCAACTCCAAGCTCGAACCTTGGATGGTCGAGGCATGCATGCGTGGCTCTGGCGTGCCCGAGGTCTCGGGAGACGTCGTCCTAGGGTGTGACATGGGCAAGACCTGCCACCTGACCCTGGGCGTCATCGGAAACTTGGGTCAGATCCATCCGTTCTACTTCGAGGTCGTTCCTTCGGGCGAGATCGAGGCGCGCATCCTGGCCCTGGACGCTCAGTACAACATCCGCTGCGGGGGTATCGACCGGTTCCCCTACACGACCGAGAGCGATCGCATCCGCAACCTGACCCATGGGCGGGTCATGCCGATCGAATATCGCGGCGCGGATTTCACCCGGGTCGTGAAGGACGAATACGACAACCTCGACCACCTGAGTGTGAACCG
The DNA here is from genome assembly GCA_046294385.1 of Brevundimonas sp. Lineage (GTDB taxonomy): Bacteria > Pseudomonadota > Alphaproteobacteria > Caulobacterales > Caulobacteraceae > Brevundimonas. The sequence goes on from JBKBJW010000002.1 coordinate 90,892, forward strand.
CACCCAGGCCATCGACGCCCAGGTCAAGGCAATCACCCGCGGTGAAACCGAACTCACTGGTTATGGCTCCCTCAAGTCGGTGGTCATCGAACAGCTTTGCGACATGGTTCGTATTGAGAACGATGAGAAGCCGCCCACCTGGGTCAAACTAACTGGCAACGACCACTTCCTGCACTCTCTGGTCCTCATGAGGGCCGCGGTGCGAGCACACGACATCATCCTGGCATCAACCGTAAGCGAAGCCCGCACCCTGGTGGGCTTGCTCCCTGCGGCGGCCACCAAACTTCAGACCTTGGGAACTCCGCATGGCTACCGCCCCCTCCGCTGACTCTCTGTTCGCACAGCTGACCAAGCCGTTCCGTTCGCAGAAGAAGGCGACGTCGATCACCCCGACGTACAACGCCCAGGCACCCGAACGCATCCTGACGCTGCCGTTGTATCGAGAACGCCTGGACGTTCTCTACGACACCCGTCTGTCGAAGACGACGCAGGACCTGCTGCAGGATCTGTTCAAGAACGACCCGGATGTCTCTGCCGCAGTCGGGTCCTACTTGACGCTGTCAGACACCCCGCTGACCATGCTGGTCCACAACTACGAGGGTCAGATCGACGCTCAGGCTACCGCCACTCTGGGCAAGCTGGTCCGGGCCCTGACCCGTCCTACGGACTACACGCAAGGCTTCCAGATCAAGACCAGTTTGCCGATGCTGTGTCAGGAACTCCGTTACATGTTGCTGCTGCGGGGTGGCATCGCGGGAGAGCTGGTCTTCGACAAGAACCTGATCCCTAGCCGCATCCAGCAGGTGGATTTCAAGACGCTCGAGTTCTTCGAGACCGAACCCGGGAAGTACAAGCCCCGGCAAAAGGTGTCGGGCAAGTCGGAGGGTGTCCCGCTCGACATCCCGTCCTTCTTCGTCGCCTTCCACCGCCGCGACCCCACCAAGATCTACCCGACCTCGGACTTCGTCTCGGTGATCAACACGGTGGCGGCCCGCCAGCAAATCATCAACGACCTCTACCGGATCATGCAGGTGACCGGCTTCCCCCGCATTGCCCTCAAGGTGGTCGAGGAAGTTCTGATGAAGTCGGCCCCGGCCTCGGTCAAGGACAACCCCGACAATCTGGCCGCTTGGGCAAACGGGCAGCTGGCCGGCGTGGCCAACAGCTTCGCGACCCTTCGTGCGGACCAGGCCTTCGCCCACTTCGACAGCCTCGAGCCGAGCGTCATCAACGAGAAGAACCCCGCAGCCGGCCTGGACGTGAAGCAGGTCATCGATGTGCTGAACGCTCAGAACCAGTCGGCCCTGAAGACCATGGCCACGGTCATTGGCCGCGGTGATGGCAGCGTGGGCGTGGCCTCTGCCGAAGTTCGCATCGCGGCCATGAACGCTGACCAGCTGAACGTGCCCCTGAAGCAGTTCCTGGACCAGCTGCTGACGTTCCTGATCAATTCCTACGGCATCCAGGGTTTCGTCGAGACCCGCTTCGCTTCTGCGGAGCTGCGTCCGGACCTGGAACTGGAACCGCAGAAGATGCTCCGCCAATCCCGTCTGCTCAAGGCCCTGTCGCTCGGTCTCATCAGCGACGAAGAATACCACCTGCAGGCACACGGACGTCTGCCCCCAACCGGCGCGGCTGTTCTCATGGGAACGGGCTTCGACAACAAGGGCGCTGAAGTCCGTACTGACGACGTTTCCTCGAACGCCAACGGAGGAAGCCTGGGTCGTAGCCTCACCCCGGAAGGTGGAGAGGCAGCTAAGTCAAACGGAGTTTGAGCCTATAGACAGAAACCTTGAGGGGCTTTTCTGTCTATAGACTTAATCAACTCACGGACACTCACTCTTGTCCGTTGAAATGAGAGGCCTTGATCGTCAAACGATCAAGTTATGGCTAAACAGGTCAATAAATCGGACCAAGTCCTACAGCAACTTCGAGCAGCATTCGGTGAGGATGCCGACATCTCGAGTCTGGCTGTGTTCGAGGCCGTTGCCCTGAATACCGAACCCCTTCGTAAAGGGGGCGGCATCTTCAAGGGCGCTCGGGCCTCCCTGCGTGTCCTGGACCAAATGGCCAGCTGGATCGGTAAGGAGAGCATTCCTCTCCACCTGAGCCACGACACCTCTGACACCCCCTACGGGCGCGTGTTCCACGGGGAACTGATCGGCGACGAGCTGCGCGTACTGTTCGCAGTGGACGGCGCCAACCACCCTGACCTGGTGGCGAAGATCAACAACGGCACTCTGGACCAGGTCTCGGTCGGCATGCTGACCAAGATGCTCGGCTGCTCGAAGTGCGGTTACAACTACGCTGAGCCCAGCAACGCTGAGGGGCTGTGGACCATGACCTGTGATGAGGGTCACGTCCTGGGTCGCGAGGGCACCTTCCTGGTCGTGGACGACCTCGAATATCTATTCGAATTGTCCCTCGTGGGCATGGGTGCCGCCAACGGTGCCAACATCGTCGGCAAGTCGGACTCTCGGCTCGCCTCCAACCCCCACTACCAGCAACGTCTCGCCGCGTCGGCCTCCTCCGGCCTGGCGGGCCTGCGTCTCTCTGCATCACCCAAGGAAAGCGAAACCATGAACGTCGAACAAATGGCGCGTTTCGAGGCTGCGATCACCACGTCAGCGACGGCCACGGCCCAGCTCGCTGCGGTCAATACCGAGCTCGAAAACGCCCGCGCCCGCATCGCGGAACTGGAAGCGGCAGCCCAATCCACCGAGTCGGTGGTGGACCTGGCCCCGCAACTGGCAGCCGCGGTTGAGGCCCTGCAGTCCGAAGCCAAGACGGTCCTGACCGCCTGCGGCGAGGAAGTCCCGGCTGACCTCAGCTCGGATCCCACCGAACTGGTCTCTCTGATTGCCGCAAAGCGCGCGGCCTTCGCAGCGATCATCCCCGTCGACGGCGCTTCGAACAAGGACAAGGAGACCTCGGTCCCCGCCCGTTCGGCCGCTGCTTTCCGCATCAATTCCTAAGGAGACACATCAGTGGCTGGCATCTTCCACACCCAAGTCGCGCTTTACGGCTACGACTTCCCCGACTTCCAACTGACTTGCGCACTGAACTCGGCCATCGTGGCCGCCGACGTGGGCAAGGCCCTGGCCCAGGACACGGCTGGCGCGAACCGCGTCAAGCTGGCCGGCGAGGGTGATGAAATCATCGGTTACCTGATGACCTTCGAAGACCGCGTGGTCGAAGGCCAGAAGGTCGGCACCGTCTCGTTCAAGTTCGCCCAGAAGCTCAAGATCAAGACGGGTGAAACCGTTGCGGTCGGCGACCGTCTGGTCGGTGCTGGCTCCGGTGAGGTCAAGGCCCTCGCCCAACCGGCCAACGAAGGCTCGCCGTCTGGCGCTGGCGTCACCGCCGCCGCAGTCGCCGCTGCCAAGCGTGCAACCGCCCCCATCGTTTTCGCAGTGGCCGACGGCTACGCGACGGCCCTGAAGCTCTAAGACAGGAACCCTCACCACAATGACCGTCCGCTCCACCACCAATATCCAGCGTCAGGCGCCTTCGGCCCTGCTGCAGCCGCTGCTCAACGACAGCGCCGGCGCCAGCCGCGAGGCCGGCGAACGCCTGGTCGCCGAGGCCCGCTCGTACGGCCTGGACATGCGCTCCTACCTTCGTCTCGCCGCGGATCCGCGCCGGGCTGAGGGCGAAGAGCGCGCCCTGTACCTGGTCGGCAACGGCACTGAAATGCTGAACGGCTACGAAGCCGCCCTGGCGTTTCTGAACCTGCCGGTTCGTGACGACCTGGATGGCGGCGTGACCATGCAGGCCGCTGCCGACACCTTCCAGACCTACACGGGCACCCGTGCCCTGTTCCCGGAAGTCATCGACGACATCCTGAAGTGGCGCTATCGCCAGACGACCTTCGAAACCACGGACGGTCTGCTGGCCCAACGCCGCACGGTGAACGGCAACGAGATGCTGTCAACCATCGTCGAGGACAAGGAAGCCGACTACGAGAACCCGATCCGCGCGATCGCCGAGTCGGGCCGTATCCCGATTCACTCGATCCGCACCTCGCAGCAGGCTGTGAAGTTCTACAAGTTCGGCCACGGCTACAAGACGACCTACGAGTTTGGTCGCCGGGCCTCGCTGGACATCCTGACCCCGTACGCCGCCCGGGTGCAAACCCAGATCGAGCGTTCGAAGGTCGCCTCGGCCACCTCGGTTCTGATCAACGGCGACGGTGCCTATGGCGCTGCTGACGTGGTCACCAGCACCTCGCTCAACGGCAAGGCCGGCGTCACCGCAGTCGACGGCAAGCTGTCGATCGAACACCTGATGGCCTGGCTGGTCTCGCGCGCCCAGGCCGGCGTTCCGATCGACACCGTCGTCGGCAACTGGGACATGTATCTCCAGTGGATCCTGACCTTCTACATGAAGGGTTCGGACGCCAACGTCACTGAGGCCGATCGTGCCGCTCGCAGCGGTATGAGCTTCTCGGCGGCCCCCAACCTGGACCTGCCGCTGAAGTTCGAACTGTCGTCCTCGGCCCCGGCCAAGCAGCTGATCGGCTTCTCGAAGGCCGACACGCTGGAAGAGCTGATCGAAGCTGGCTCGCTGATCAACGAGTCGGAGCAGGCGATCAAGACCCAAGAGGTCGTGTACGTCCGCACCGAGAACTCAGGACACAAGCTGGTCTTCGGCGACACCCGCCAGATCCTGAACCTGGCCGTCTAATTAGGGGAGGGGGCCCTTCGGGGCCCCCCGATGACTATGAAGCTGATCGTCGAAACCACTGGTGAATTCCAGCTCTATCTCCCCGGCGTTGAGCTCCACGCTCATGCTCATCGCCCCTCGGTGGTCCAGTCCTGCTGGTTCTTCGAGCAACACATCGGCGCTGGCCGTCTTCGCGTTCTGGGCCAAGTCAATGACGACGCCTCGGACGATGAGCTGGTGAAGTACCTGGCTGAAGCCGAAGGCGACCAGCCTCTGGCCATCGACTCCTTCATCTCGACCTTCCCGTTCGAGAAGGAGCCGGAGTCGGAACCCAAGCCCAAGCCCAAGCCCACGCCCAAGCCCAAGGGGTAATCCATGTTGACCTTCTTTGAAGACACGGCGCTCGCAGTTCCGGTCTTCTTTGAAGCGAATGAAGAACCCTTCGTCCCTGACGGAGGGTCTCTTTATTGGCGCTTGCTGAACCAAGAGGGGACCGAGCTAGTCGCTTGGACTGCCTTCACTACGACCAACACCCGCACGGTGATTGGCGTCTCGAGTAGCTATGGGGCCATCTCCGGGGACGCTCTCAGTGAGCGTCGTGTCCTTCAGGTTAAGGGTAAGCGGGGAGGCATCGATTTCCTCCAGACCATCCCCTATCGCCTGATGGTTTACACCGGACGTTCGTGCGTTCCCTCGGACGTTCGAACCTTCCTCGGGGTTGGTGCCGGCGAGCTCCCGGACAACGACATCAACCTGGACGAGGCTCTTCTGGACCTGGCCGATGTGACCGGTTCGGCTGCCCTCTTGGCCGCGCTGGCAACCGACTCCCGGGCGGGTCGTACCGCCAACCGTGCTATCGTTGCTCTGTGCGTCGAACGGCTTCTGCCCTCGCTGCAACAGCGGTTCTCGAAGAAGGAGAGCGACGGACGCTCTGTGATGGAGCGGTTCGATCTCGACTTCGAAGCCATCGGCTTGGCCGCGCGCAAGGTCTACCAAGAAGCTCTGACGACCATCTCCGGAGCAACTCCTACCGAGCGAACTCTGATCATCTTCACGGAACGGCCTGATCCGATCTCGGGGGTCTAAATGAGGGAGTTCCGTCGCTCTGGGGACAAGTTCTATGAGCCGATTAAGATCGTTGGCGGCCCCGATACCCGTGCCATTATTCAACGCCCGCCTGACATCGATCAGCCAGGTGTCGAGTTCGCTGCTCCCAGCCTGACGCTCAGGGTGCAACGGGACAGTCTGGTCCATGCCGGTCAGGTAGTCCTTACCAACGGGGGTGAGCACTACATCCTGGCCAAGCACAACGAGACATCAGACTGGCGCACCCTGCATATGTTCTGGTGCGATCGGGAGGTGGTGTGGAAGCGCCCCGGGGGCGGCACCGATCGTCTGACCGGGCTCCCCACCGCCGGCACCCCGCAGGTGATGGGGACCATCCGGGTCATGTGGGAGCGTGTTCGCCGGGAGTTCACGGAACTCGCTCTGCGCGTCAGCCAGGAACGGCATCTAGTCGCTACCGGTGAGGACGTGCAGATCGGCGACACCTTGGCTGATATGGTCGTTGATCGTGTCAGCACCGCCCTCGGTGTGAGGGTAGTGGAGCTTCGTGGGTGAGGGTATCGCTCAACGGACAGGCCATCAGTGGGGGTGCCCCAGCAAGGCGCTTCTCCAAGGGCTGGGCATCTGGACTTAACGACAGCCGGGATACCGCGGGGAAGCTGGTCCGCGGGGTCCTGCAATCTGAGAAGACCTATTTTGTTACCGAGCGCCGGATGGAGCGCCTTGGGGCTGAACTGGCTGAAGAAGTCGACGAGGCCCTCGAAGATTACTTCAAGCGCCTCGCTCACCTGATCCTCGTCCAGGGCCGAGGAGCCCCCTATCTGTCAGGGCATCCACGCTTTGGCATCCCCACCTATTCGCCCCTTCGAGACTCCTATCTCAAGCTGAAAAACCGTATGGCTCGTCGGGGCAAGGTTGGTAGGCGCGTCTCTGGTTTCCTCAAGGCGAACCCTCATTTGGCAAGGCCTGGGGCCTACTACGCCTTCACTGGCAGAACTCATCAAACACTACTGAGGGCCAACACCCGCACGAAGTTCGGCAAGACGTCGTGGTCTTTCGACCGAAAGAGCTTCCGCGGTTCGGTATCCCAGATCAAAAAGATGCTTGGCCCGAGCACCTTCTCCGGGGTGGAGGCCGGCGTCTTGCTCGGTACTTTGACCTTGAAGATCGCTCCCCGCATCCCCGCGGGTGAGTTCGACCGATTGACGGGGGCTGGTCAGGACAGCCTGGGACGGCATCTCTTCCCCACCCGCCGCCTGGCCCCGATCATGGGGTCCAACAGGCGTTTGGCCTCACCTGTCTTCGACTACTATTTGCGGGTGACTATTCCCTCCGCACTCAACAAGTTCATGAGGAGGCGGGGTCAAACTCTGCTTTACAACAAGGAATGAACCCCAAGCATCTCTACACCGGTATCGTCTATTCCCTCGTCAAGAAGCTCCTGGACGAGATGCCCGCCGGCTGGGAGTACATCGATTGGGACGCTCACGCGGAAATCCACGAGCTCCCCTCCCATAACAAGCTTATCGGCTTGTCTGGGGTTAGCCTCGCTAACGACGGGGAGGAGATCCGCGTGGTCTTCGCCGTTGGGGTCGCTACTCAAAACGATCCCAATCTCTTCAATCTGAGGGGCGCTACGTCAGAGTTCTACGGGGTCTTCGCCCCGGAAACTCGCATTGATGTCTACGATAAGGTCGCTATCGACGACGGGGCGGATGTGGAGCCATCCAGCTGGATGGTCATGACCACCCCCATCGAGATCCTGCCCATCAACAGGGCCGAGATCCGGAATGTGCAGTTCATCAACTGCAGCGCGCTGTTGAATCCAAAAGCTGCTGAATAACGGCCAGGTCTCGCCTGGCGCTTTCTTCGGTTGCCAGAAGAATCAGATGCAGGATTTCTGGCCCTGTCTCACGGTTGTTGGCCTTGGAGAGCTGACGAACTTCGAAGAGCACCCCGTTGTCCACCCGGATGGTAACCTGACGCCAGGGGGGCGTGCGAGGAGGCATGTCACTAAACGGAACACCTTCTTCGTAATACTCAAGGCCAAGATTTAGAAGGTGCCGCCACTCGGCGTTTCTACTACGCCCAAAAGCACGAGCCCTCTTGTCCACCTGTTCGACGAGGTACTGCGGAACGGAGACGGAGAAGTTTGTTGCACTCATTTCAACTCAATCCCGAAGGTATACATTAGAGCCGGGGGGATGCAAGAGAAACATCAAGACGAACACGCTCTCTTCTGGAGGTTTCCATGGCCGGTGAGGCCCGCACTTCTGAGTTTCTGATCTCGACTGCCACCCTGATGGTAGGCCCGAGCTCCAAGGTCATGGAACTGACGCCCTCGACGCACGGCCTCGGCCTGGTCAAGAACGTTCAAGTCACGACCGACATGTCGATGACCGAGCTGACCCAAGGTCTGCAAAACACGGTGGTCGCCTCGGTGACCACGAACATGCAGACCCGCATCTCGGCGGAAGTCTACGAGTATTCGGCCAAGAACCTGGCCTACGGTGCCGGCCTCGATGCCTCGGGCGACTCGGCCTATGCCCCGATCACCCAGCAGTTCGCCCTGAACACCGCGATCAGCAACGGTGGCACCTCGGTGGTTCTGACGACCGGCGGCGGGTCCACCTTCAACGTGGGTGACTTCGTTGTCCTGCAGGACACCCTGGTCACCGACCGCATCCACGTCGGTAAGGTTGCCTCGAAGGCTACCGACACCCTGACGCTGGAAGCGGCTTACGCCATGCCGACTGGCACGACCTTCGCGACGGCAACCACGGTTGTCTTCCGGGTGCAGGCGGTCAAGGTGGGTGCCCTGAACTCCAACCCGACCTTCGGCGTGAAGCTGGTCGGTCTGATGCCGGGAACCGGCGAGCCGGTCACCCTGATCTTCCCGAAGGTCCGCATCACCAAGGGTATCAACCTGGCCTTCCAGTCGGACAACTGGGCGAACATGCCCTTCGAGTTCGCGCCCTACAACCTCGTCTCTGGCGATCCGTTCTTCGCGGACCTGGGCGCACAGAAGACCTGGATGCTGCTGCGCCGCTAAGGCACACTCACCCAAAGTGCTATCATTTGTTGCGCCCCGGAGTAGATCTCCGGGGCGTTTCATTTGGAGCATTACGTGAACGACAAGATCGAGATCCTTTTCAACGGCGAGAAGCGAGAGCTTTTCATGTCGTTCAAGAGGCTGAACACCTGCCTTCGTATCGTCGGCAACGGCGAAGACTTCGCGGGGGTTATCATCGACCCCGACGTTGGTGAAATGATCCTGCAAGCCATGCTGGCGGACAAGGGCCAGAGCTTCCTCGAGGTGGAGCTGGACGAGGACGCTATCTCCCCGGCGGACTACGAGAAGATCCTAACCTGGGTGTCGGAGCACCTCATGGGTTTTTTCACGAACAAGCTTCAGCAGGCCGCCGATCAGGCCCAGAAGCTGGAACCTCTGAAGGAAAGGCTCCAAAAGTTGTCTCAGACTGGCTCGGAAAGCTAAGCTTTCAACGCAGCGTATGCTGGGCACTCAACAAAGTTCCTAGCCAACTGGACGACGTGTTTTACTACATGTCGTACCATGATCTGAAGACTGCGATCTCCCTGAAGTCTGAGGAGAAGCTGATCGACACCATGCAGATGTTCGAGTCTCTCGTACTTGTGGTGTCTCAAGCCTTGAGCACCGACGGAGGCTCGAAGTCGGCAGGGGGTGAACCTCCCAAGACCGTGGACGAACTTGAAGCCAGGCTGGCGAGGACCCTCGGGTGACGGACAAGAACAAGATCGAGATGCAGGTCCAGGCTAACGCCGACCCGCGCCTGGTCAATCAGCTCGAAGCCGTCATCCGTCAGGCCTCCGATCTCGAGCGTCGCTTCGACTCCATCTTCGGTCGTAGCGAGAGGGCCGCCCAACAACTGGGCGCTATCCTCAAGAACCTTAAGGTTCAGCAAGCCGGTCTGGACACGATCAACTCCAGGATCGCCAAGGGAAGCGTCGACGCCCAGATCCTGAATGCCCGCACTGCCGGGGCTATCGCAGACCGTCGTGCTGACCCCTACCTTCGCAGCGCCCGGCTGACGAACGTCGAGCGTCAACGAGAAGAAGAGCGCGCCAAGATCTATCAGCAGGCCCTGGACAGGGCCGGCTCAGGCGCGAGCAAGGCCCAGGTAAAGGCCGCTTTCCGAGCGCTGCTGGCTGAATCTGGGATTTACGCAGCTCCTGCCAACGCCGCGGAACGCAAGAGCTTCGACAAGGAGTTTGCCCGCGGAGAGGCGGCCTTCCTCAATCGCCAAACCCTGGCGATTGAGAAGGTCATGGACCGCGCCGGGAGGGAAAACTCGGACAGGGACGCCAAGGCCCGGAAGGCTTGGGACGCTCTCTATGACAAGGCCCTGCGAACGAACTTCGACCGGGACTCTCGACTGCGTGGGCGTCAGGAGGACTTGGCCCGACGGAGTGCGTCGACCCTTCTGAAGAGCGGTGGCTTGGACACCTTCCTGTCCCGGGGAGACGTGAATAGCGCGTCGGACCTGGTCGGAAAGGTTCGGTCCATCGTCAAGGACCGTTATGGGTTCATCGACGATCAGTTCATCGACCAGGCACTCAGGGGTGCCAACGCCAAGATCGACCTTGGAAAAGCTGCGGCCAACCTGAAGGCGGCGGAGGCCGAGCTGGGTCGCTTCTACAACGAAGCCCGGAAGATCAAGGACCTCACCGAGCGCAACGCTGCGATCAGCAACTACACGCGCGCCACGGCCAAAGCGTACGGCGTCAGCGAAGACGGCCTAAGCCGGTCGCTTGAAGGCCGAGTGGGTGAACAGAGCCGGCGAGAGCAGTTCTTGCCGCCTGCTGCTGACCGCCCCCAACGCCAGGGCTCGTCCCGCCTTGGCCGCTTGGCTGGCCGTCTGCAACTGTTCGGTGACTACGCCGGGATCAGTGCCGTTGTGGGTGCCTTTGGCTATGTCGGCTACCAAACGGTGCAGCTCGAGAAGGCCCTGTCTACCCTCCAGGCCATCAGCCGAGCGACTGATACGCAAATGGCCCAGCTGGGGGAAACCATCTTCAGCGTTGGCCGCAACACGGGCTATACCAACACCGAGCTCTCCCAGGCTGCGACCGTTCTGGCCCAGGCGGGCTATAGCGCACAGCAGGTGAGCAAGGTCCTGCCTGATATCGCAAATCTGGCACTGGCCTCAGGTTCCGCGATTGACGACACCGCCCCCCTTGTCAGCTCGGTGCTGACCATCTTCGAGAAGGGGATGGGCGAAAGCTCCTATGTCGTCGACGTTCTGACGCAAGCCCTGAACGGCTCAAAACTCTCTCTCGAGCAGTTCAGCCTCGGCATCCAATACGCCGGTAACATCGCTGCAGACAGCGGGATCACCTTCGAGGAGATGGCGGCGACCCTTGGTGCCGTTTCAAACGCGGGTATTCGCTCAGGGTCGACCCTCGGCACTGGTTTCCGTGCCATGCTGCAGGAGCTGCAAGCACCCAGCGAGGGCTTCCTACAGTTCCTCGAAACGAACAAGCTCACTCTCGAGGACATCAATGTTCGCACCCGAGGGCTGATCCCCGTCCTTGAAACCCTGAAGCAAGCCGGTCTGGACTCTCAGGCTGCGCTTGGGGTCTTCGACGTTCGTGCTGCATCCTTCTATTCGGCGGCGTCTCGAAATCTCGACGTGGCTGAGAGCATGCAGGACGGCTTCGCCGGCAATGGCGCTGCCGCTGCCGCTGCAGCCGCACAGATGGACACTCTCGCGGCTCAAATGACGCGCCTCGGGAATGTCACGGTTGATCTGGCGCTGAGCGCGGGGGGCCCCCTGCTGAATGCCTTCAAGGCCTTGGTGAAGGGCCTGGCTGATGTGATCGCCGCTATGGCTGACAGCCCCAAGTTGCTTCAGTCGATGATCGCGGGGCTGGTCACCTACAAGGTGGTCATGGCCGCCGCCTCGGTGGCCAACAGTCTGTTCGCGGCCTCAACACTCCGCGCAAACGGGGCATTGAACCTCTTCAACATCACCTGGAAGCGGTCCCCTATGGGGTTGATCGCTGGGCTGCTCGCCGCTGTGGCTGGCGGCATGGTCTATCTGAGCCAGAAGACACAGAGGGCCACTGACGCAGCCGAGCAGCACAAGAACAAGGCCGACGAGCTGTCAGGGGAACTCGACGAGCTTGGCGGCGTCATCAATGAACTCGACAAGTTCAGTGACGATCTCACCACCAGCAACGCCTCCCTGGCACAGCAGGTTGAAGAGGCCGAGCGCCGCTTCGCCCGGTACGGCCTGGAGCTTGGCTCGACCATCACCACCACGGCCCAACTTAGGGAGGAGACGGACCGTCTTACCCAGTCGCTGCGGGACAACCAGCTGGCCAAGGCTCGTGAGAAGGTAGAGGAGCTGCGCGGGGAGAGGGCAGGTCTCCAGCAAACCGGGGCCAGCCAGGTTGTAGCAGCCTGGAACGGGGCGGGCTTTGGCATCAGCCCTGTTGGTCAGTCTCTACTCAACAACCCGGACTACAAGGCGATCAAGCAGGGCCAGGGTACCGAGCGAAACTATCGGAACCTCATCTCCACCATCGAACGAATGGAGGCCAACGCCTCACCCAATGAAAAGAGGGCTCTCGCTCAGTTCAGGCAATCCATCCTTAGCTCTGGGACCTATGCTGCGTTGAGCGCCAACGGTGCAGGCCTGAGCTCCACCAACGCGCTCATCCGAAGCTCTACGATCGCGTCATCCCCCATGTACGCGAACTTCGAGTCAGAGGTTGCGAGTATTGCCTCTATGGTCGCCAACTGGGTCGGCCCTGACGGGAACATCAAGGCGGACGAACAGGGCCGTTTCGACAGGGTGGTCGTCCCTCGTTTGATGCAGTTCCTCGAGGACAGCGTCGCTGCTATTGTTCGAGAGAACCCTGCCTTGGCCGGCCAGGAGGATGACATCCGACTGGCTCTTCAGTCCGAGCAAGAGTTTGCTGGCCTCATGGGCTACCGCTCGGGTCAACAGGGCGTCAGCCAAGCCGCTCGTACCCGCCAGCGTACAGCCGCCGAGGCACGGTGGAAGACCGCAACTCCCCAAGAGCGTCAGCGCATATCGGAAGAACTGCGTCAGCTGTACATCCAGCAGTATCGTCGCGAAAACGACGACGCCACTATTGTCGACGCCCGGGCCTATGCAGAGCAACAACTGGCGCTCCTTCAGGACGGCGTTCAAACCGGACAGGCCTCTCGGTCTCAGAACCGTGCTCTCGAACAGGCGGCTGAAAACGCTCGCCGCGAGGTAGGGCTTTCCGCTCAGCGTCTGAACTCTTCAGGGGGTGCCGCCGGAACCTGGATGAGGCCTATCTCGGCCTCCGAGGGCTCTCCGTTTGGAGCTTCTCGCTCCAACGGACCACACCGTGGATCCGACTACCCCGCTCAGGTCGGGACTTCTGTCGTTGCTCCTCTAGGAGGGTTCGCAACGGGTGGGTATTCTGATGCGAACGGGAACTTCGTGCGCATCGACCACGGCAACGGCTTCGAGTCGATGCTCATCCATCTGGATTCGATCGCAGCCAATCTGGGCGAGGTAGTCCAGGGGCAAGAAGTCGGAAAGTCGGGTAATACCGGGGCCTCTCGAGGCCCACACCTGCATTGGCAGCTGAAGCTCAACGGGGAGGTTATCGACCCAGAGAGCATGGTTGGCCAGCAGGCTATCGATACCGCCGCCCAGGTGATCAAGACCGCCCAGGCCGACTTCGACGATAAGTGGGAGGCCTACGTTTCTGCCCGGATGGCAGCCTTCGAGGATCAGACGTCCGAGATGACCTCGGAAGAACGTTCGCAAGAACGAACGGCTCTTCTCGCCGATCTGGCCCTCGAAAGGGCTGAGCTTCTGAAGCAGAACCTGGATCAGGTTTACGCCATCATCCTCGCAAACTTCGGGTTCCAAGCCGAGGATGCAATCGCCCGTGCTCTTAATGTGGCGTCCAGTGGACAAGACGCCAGCGGGCTGGTGGAGGTTGCTCGCCTTGCCCTGCTTCGGCAGAGGGACGCCGCGATCAAGGCCGCTGAAGCCCAGATGGAAGCCGGCGCCGCACGCGACGTCGAAATCCAGAAGATCATGCGGGAGTACTCGGACCGTATCGCGGGTCTGACTGTGGGGGTGATCGAGGCCACCGCTCAGGCGGCTGCACGGGAGTTTGAAGCCTCTCAAGCCCGGGTTGAGCTTAACTTCCGCCGTCGCCAGAGTGCCTTCAACCAGCAAAACAACCCGGCCAACCAACGGAACGGGAGTGACGTTTACTGGGCGCTCCAGCGCAACAGCATGGAGGGACTGTCTCGCGATCAGGCCCGGAACGCACTCACCGCGGCCCAGGGCCGGTACAACCTCGCTTATGATAGCCAGGCCGCCCTCGACAGTGCCTACCGTTCGGCAACGTCAGAGCAGGACCGTCAAACCCTGCTTCCTCTGCTTCAGGCGGCAGAGACCAAGACGGAGGAGATGCGCCTCAACCTGCTCGACGCACGAATGGCGTTCGAGGAGCTCACCGCTGAGGCCTATCAGTTCCAGACTCCGACCGAAGCCATCGCGGCTTCGTGGGCTGCGTTCATTGAGGAGATGAACCTCGGTCGGCCCGTCCTGAACACCCTGGCCGACGGTCTGCTTGAGACGTTCAAGACTGCAAACCAGGGCTTCAAGTCCATGGTTGTCGACGTGCTGTCGGGCACGAAGACCATGGGGGACGCCTTCCGCGATTTCTCTGCCAGTGTTCTCAGCAGCCTCCTGGACCTGGCTGCTGAGATCATCGCCAATGAAATCCTGAAGATGATCGTCGGCGCCTTCACGGGTGGCACCGGTATTGGGGGCTTCAAGATGCCCGGTGGAGGAGGCACTCCTGGCTTTGGCAGCCTTCGGGCCTACCACGGAGGGGCTTTGCCTCGTTTCGCCCAAGGGGGTGCGGCACCGTTCCGCGACAGCATGCTGGCGCTGGTCCAGCCGGGTGAATTCATCATGTCGCGTACGGCCACCGACTTCATCGGTCGTGATGCTCTGCGTGAGATGAACTCCCAGGGTAACCGTCGCATGTCGCGCATGCCCACCCTGGCCCAGGCCATGCCCCAGCGTGAGAAGGACGAGGTTAATGTGTGGGTCGTGCCGCCTACGCAGCGCCCGCCGGTGACCAAGAAGGACATCGTCGCGGCCATCAGTGAGGACATCATGCTGAACGGCCAAACCAAGAAGCTGATCAAGAACGTGCAGATGGGCGGGTAATGGAGACCTTCAACTTCCCCAATCACACAATGACGACCGTCTTCCCCCGGGGAGACAGCTTCCGCTTCGGTCGAGGCTATGAGTTCGCATCCAAGCCGCAGCTGCCCCTGCAGCGCCGGTTCAAGCTGCATTTCAACGGCGTCATTTGGTACCTCAACAGCAACGGGACGGTGAACACGACTACCGACAGTCCCAACAACGCCGGTCGCCTCGTAGCCTTCTACGAGGCGCACCAGACGTTCGAGCCCTTCATCTACGTCCATCCTCAATATGGGTCGTTGACGGTGCGCTTTGCCGCTGACGAGGTCTTCTCCCTTCCCAAGTCCCGGGAGGGCGGTTCTGGCATGACCGAGTCCTTCGAGATCACCCTGGTGGAGCAGCCCCTTTGACGGCACCCATTGAACATCTTGAGGACAGCCTTGGCCTCACCGGGGATCACCGCGTGGATCTGTGGAAGATCCAGCTGAGGAACTCGGCCACAGCCTACTACTTTTGGAATGGCACGACCCACACCTGGCAAGGTCAGACCTATGAGGGTCTGGCCTGCTCCCTGTCAGCCGAGAGCCGGTCCTCGGACGGGGAGCGGTCCCGCCCCGTTCTCACGGTTGTGAACCCCGAGAACATGTTCGGACCTCTGGCAGCCGACGGCGTGTTCGATCTTGCGACTGTCACACGTAAGAGGGTGCTGCAGGATCATTTCCAAAACAACGTCAATATCTTCCAGCAGAACGTCTTTATCAGTACCCGAGTGGTCTCGATTTCGGACCAGTTGATCCGGCTAGAGCTTCGGTATCCTTCGGACATCCCAGTCTTCAAAACCCCCCGGCGTACCTACAACCCGCCGGAATATCCTTTCATCGTGATCTAATGGACTACACCGCCCTTCAGGGCCTGCCTTTCGACGAGCATAAGCAGAACTGCTACTCACTGGTGCGACAGTTCTACAAGCTGCTCTTCGATATAGAGCTAAGGGACTACGCCAACCCTCATGCTTGGTGGAGCGCCGGCCAAAACCTCTTCATGGATAACTTCCGAGCCGAAGGTTTCCAGCTCCTCGATTGCACGCCGCGTGATCTTCAGTTTGGCGATGTTCTTCTCATGGCCATTTCTGCTCCCGTCGCTAACCATGCGGCGATTATCGTCGATAATCACCGCATCCTGCATCATCTCGTGGGACAAAGGTCTTGCGTGACCAATTATGGTGGTCTATTCAGGAACACGACCGTCGCGATGCTTCGGCATCCCCACGTAGTACTCCCAGAGCAAACTCTGGACTTCGCCTCTTACCTGCCGGTGCATGTCACACGAAAGCTTGAAGAGCTCAAAACAACTCAACAAAGCTCTTCGCAAGAAGCTGACCCCGGGGCCTGAACGGGGAGGGGTCATCACCCCGGACTTCAAGGTCATCGAGTTCGACAACATAGCGGATGATGACCACGCCTATCGCCCGGCCCTAAACCCCTCAGACGTGGACCTCTTGAACCAGGCCGTGGCCACCTGGCACACGCACCCGGCAGCCACGGCAAACCTGTCTCCGGGTGACTTCCAAACCTTCCTCCAGTGGCCCCATCTGCTGCATGCCATCGTGGGTGAGGAAGGAACGGCTTGGTATCGAGTAGAGCAGGGGAAGGTCCTGCATGCTTAGGGTCCACCTGGTCGGGGCCTACTCCGACTTTCACGACGGTCCTATCGAGGTTTCGGCCTCCACTGCCTGGGAAGCGGTGGAGGCCGTAGTTTGTCAGCTGAAGGGTTTTCTCCCCGACGCAACAACCGGCAGGAAGATCCTGCAGGTGATCGGTTTCAAGACGGTGGAGGATCTGAAGACCCCCCTCGAGCAAACCGACATCTATGTCATGCCCGCCCTGGCCTTCGGGAAGGAGGGCGGTCTGACCCAGATCCTCATTGGGGTTGCCCTCGTAGCCGTGTCCTTCGTTCTCCCTGGTATGGGTCTGGCCCTCCACGGAATGACCCTCGGGGCCATGGTGGCCGGCGTAGGGGTTGGCGCCATCATCGGGGGGCTTCTCCAGGTGATCACGCCCCAGCCCAAGCTAGGCTCCGGCAACGAGGAAGAGGTCCGCAGCAAGTATCTGTCGGGTATCGCCAACACCACCCAAATCGGCACACCTATCGCGTTGCTATACGGCAAGCGGAAGATCGGTGGGCATATTCTGTCCCTCAACATCGACGCAAAGGCCACCGGTTCATGATCAGCAAATACCGGGAAGCTTTTGAGCGAACAGGCTCTTACCGAGCTGCAGCTCGAAGCCTTGGAGTTCATCACGACACCGTTCGGAAGGCCCTGCAGATTGAAAATCTACGGGCCCCCGAGGGTGACCCCTTCATTATCGCCAAGCAAAATACCCTGCGAAACGGGAAGGGGGAGGTTATCCAAACCTGGACCACCACGGTCCCTACTGCCACCGCTCTCAGGGACAATCTTGAGGAGCTTATCGAGACCTTCCGAGCCCAAGTCTCGCCGCTTAAGCCGATCGACAAGAGCCCCAAGCATTGCCTCAAGGACCTGCTGGCCATCTACCCCGTGGGAGACCCCCACTTTGGCCTCAAGTCCTGGGCCGAGGAAGTTGGTGAAGACTTCGACACCGACATCGCTCGAGATGACCTGTGTGGGGCAATCGACAAGCTCGTCGAGGTGACTCCGCAGGCAGAGACGGCGCTTCTGCTGATCCTCGGGGATCTCACCCACGCCGATGACGAGACCGCGGCAACCCCAGCAAGCCGGAACAAGTTGGATGTTTCCGACCGACACGCCAGGGTTATCCGGGTCGCGTTGGACGCATTGATCTACAGCGTTCGTCGTCTTCTGACTCACCACAAGAAGGTTCATGTTTGGCTCACTCGGGGAAATCACGACCCGCAATCGTCCTACGCAATCGCCCTTTGCCTGGACGCCTTCTTCCGCGCTGACCCCCGAGTAGAGGTCAATATCGAGCCGGGCATGTTCAAGTACATGCGCTGGGGAAACAACCTGATCGGGTCCACCCACGGCCACGCAGCCAAGGGCAAGGACCTCACCAGCATCATGGCGGTCGACCGTCGAGAAGACTGGGGTCTCACCGAGCACCACTTCTGGCTTGTCGGTCACATTCACCACAAGACCAAGGAAACCAACGGAGCGACCATCGAGAGCTTCAACACTCTGGCTGCCTCCGACGCCTGGCATCATGGAGCGGGATACCGCTCCAAGCGCCGGCTGGAATCCATCATTCTCCACATTGAGCACGGCGATGTCGAACGGCATGCTGTGGACATCGCGATGATCCGCTGATGATCAACTTCTCGAAGGGCCCAAAGCAACCCACTCGGACCCCGGATAGCCTCACCAGCGACGACACCGTCGAGCTGCTCATTGGCTTGTCCGAAGGACCCATCAAGGGGTTGGCCAATGGCCCTCGAGACGTCTTCCTCGATGACACCCCTCTGGTGTCGGTTGATGACAAATCCAACTTCTCGAACTTCGCATTGGACCTCTGGCCCGGAGACCCCACGGGCCACATCGTCGAGCTGTATCTCGGGGGGGCTTCCAGCCCCACGGTCATCAACCAGGCTCTTAGCTATAACGTGCCCGTCACCCGACAGGGGGGGCAAACGAACATCAACACGATTGATGTTCGTTTCGTCATCGCCCGTCTGCTCAAGGCCAATGACAAGGGGACCTTCAAGCAGAAGCTGGATCTGAAGATCGAGATCAAGCGTGTCAGCGAAGCCACCTGGCGCCCTGCCTGGTATGCCGAACCCCCGGTTCCGGGAACGACCTACACGCCCACCACTGGGGGGGGAACTCCAGACACCTACACGAACTCGGCTCTCGATAGCTATCTTCGCCTTCGTTTCGGGGACTTCGACTTCAACCTGGCTAGGGGCTCGGGAGCGCCCACCGGGACACCCCGGACGGATACCGAAAACAAGTACATCGATGAGACGGACCCGACCGGCATCTACTCCTTCCGCGACGGTCTGGGTTGGGTGCTCGATCCCCTTACCCCGGGGGAAGAGACCGCCGACGGGCGGATGTATTTCACGGGTTCGAGCCTGCCGGCCTCCCCCTCTGTCGGGGACCTCTGGTCGCCCACAGCGGGTGTGCTCTACATCTACAACGGCCACGCCTTCGTAACGCCCGGGGAGTATTACAGCGACCCCGGGGTCTCTCTGAACCAGACCGGTATCTGGTCGATTGAGGAAAAGACGAGCAGCTCCACGCCCAAGGATCTGCGGATCTTTGTTGAGGCGGTGAATGAGCCGTATCAACTCCGGGTCACCAAACTCACGCAGGACTCCACGGAGGAGGTCTACGCTGATGTCACCTGGGAAAGCATCCAGGAAATCGTTCGGGGGCCATTGACCTTCGAAGGCGTGGCGACAATGCGCGTCATTGGCCGGGGCTCCGATCAGTTCACCGGTGTCCCCAACGTTAGCCAGGTCTGTGAAGGCCGCATCGTCAAGGTGCCCACCAACTACGACGCCGTCGCACGCACCTATTCTGGCGTCTGGGATGGCACGTACAAGCTGGCCTACACTAACAACACCGCCTGGATTCTGCAGGACTTCATCGAGAACACGACCTACGGCCTGAGCTCGGTCTACCCCCACACGGTCAACAAGTGGAAGTTCTATGAGTTTGCGCAGTTCTGCGACACCATGGTCGAACGCCCGGACGCTTCGCTCCGCCCCCGTTGGACCTTCAACGACTATATCACCGATCAACGGGATGCCACGGAGCTCGCCCAGTACATCGCGGGCTCAGCTGGCGCTCGGGTGGTGGACGACGGCAACGGCTTTGTTGACCTGATCATTGACCGTGCCGACGACCCGGCCACGATCCTGTTCACTCCGGAGAACGTCAGCCCCGACGGGTTTGAATACACCTACACCGACCGGTTCGGTCGAGCCAATGAGGTGTTCGTCAACTTCATCAACCCTGACCTTAACTGGCTCCCTGATAAGCGCCGGATTGCTGACGACGACGACATTTCGGACTTTGGCAAGATCACCGACGACTTCGTAGCCGTTGGCTGTATCGACGTTGACGAAGCGATGGCCCGCGGTCGTCGCCGACTGATCAGCGGCCTCACGGAAAAGGAGATCGTCTCCTTCAAGACCAATCGTCAGGGGAAGTACGTCTCTGAGTGGGACGTCTGCCTCGTCGCTGATCCCAAGATGAGCCGGGCCCTCACCGGGCGTATCCGGTCTCAACCCACGAGCAGTACGGTCACCCTGCGCGATCCTATCACGCTCGAGACCGGGTTCACCTACAAGATCACCTTCACCGTCCCGACCTCCACCGGGTTCGTGACGGTAGAGAGCACGATCACAACGCCCCCCGGCACGGTCTCAAGCCTGGCCTTCACCCCGGCCATCCCCGATCTTCCGCCTTACGCGAACTTCTCTATCGCCGCGGCCAATGTCGGCTTCCCGAAGCCTTATCGGATCCTCACCATCTCCGATGACGGAGGAGACGGGGAGGTCATCACGATCACCGCCCAGGAGTTGAACCGGAACAAGCAGGCCTACATCGACTCCGGTAGCGACACCGATGTGGTGGTTTCCGAGCGGTTCGACTTCATCAACATCGAACCTCCCGCAGACCTGGACATCGCCGTCAGGTCTACCGGCAACCGATGGCTCCTGGAGGTCACCTGGCCCCGGTCGACCAGCCGTGGTGTTCGATCGTATGAAGTCCAGCACTTCATCAACGACAAGCTGGCCAACACCTACAGCACCAGCGGACTATCCCTGGAAGTCAGTGAGGCCGACGAGGCTTCGCACCTCTTCATGGTGCGAGCTGTGTCCCCGCTTGGAAACTCTAGCCAGCCCATTGCTCGGGGCATCAATCTCAGCGGCGTGGCCCGGATTGTGCCGGCCCCGATCAACTTCAGGGTGGCGGAGAGCACCCTGGTCAGTGGTGTCTGGCAAACTTCCATCACCAACCCAACGCTCGAATGGGATGAGGCCCCAGCCGTCCCTGGCTTCTCCCATTACCTGCTGAAGCAAGGCGCAATCGAAATCCCCCTGGGATCGGCGCTTCGCTATCAGTTTCTCGACACGTCCAGCCGAACGGCTGACTTCGAACTCTACACCGTCAATCTGGTGGGGGAGCGCAGCGTTGCTGTTCCCCTGTCCCTCGAGAACGCTGCACCAGCCGCACCGACTGTAACCCTGACCCCCGCCGCCTCTGGCATTGTGGTGGATCTATCCCCCCCGGGTGAAACGGACATCGTCGGCGCGCAACTGATCGTGGCGACCAGTGCTGGGTCGACCGTTGTTACACACGACGCAAACCAGTCCAGCTTCTTCCTCCCTGTAGAAGACGGGGGGCTGAGGTATGTGAAGGCGGCCTATTACGACAACTTCGGCAAGACGGGACTTAACTGGTCGACTGAACAAAGCGAGCGAGCAGCCTCCACTACGTCCGACACCACTGAGCTTCTGTTCGATGAAACTGCAGCTCGTTTCGACGCTCACATCGCCGAAGAAAATCGCCGGCGCCACCAAGACGACGACAAGCTCGATCGTTTCGATGTGCTCGGAGACCTCAACCCGGTTGATCGAACCGCCGTGCTGCGCGGTGATGCCGTCTCAACTGCCCCGGAAGGTCTTCTGCTCGAGGACGTGAGCGACCGGGTGGGAGCGGGTCTGAGTCCGTGGGGCGACGTGGCCCTACCGATCCCGACTCCTGTCTCGGATGACTCTGGGCTCCTGCGTCGCTTCGGTGGTGGAGCAGGTGGTGTGGCAGGCCAACTCGCTGACCGAAATATCGTCACGACGCCTTTCGTCGAGGTGCGGAACATCACGCGCCTGGCTCGTTACGAGAGTGCTTCCGAAGTTCCTTTCAGCGCCGCCTACTCAGGTCCGGTAACTACCAACACCAATCTGTTCCAGGTTTCGCTGACGGCCACCGGGGAAACCATCGTGGCAGCGGGCAAGTTCCTGGCTCGCATCCACCACTCCCAGGATAATTTTTTCCTCTACATTTCAGTGTGGAGGCAAGGAGCAACTGGTCCCGAAGTCAAGGTCTTCGATGCTCCTCAAAAGTGCTTCGTTACAAACGGGGACGGCTTCATCAACGGCTGGCAGTGCATGGACTTCAGCGACACGCCACCAGCTGGTGCTACCACCTATTATGTAAGGGCTCGTCACTCCTTCAGCATTGGCGGCCCAGGGGCGTTCGAAGAGTGGCTTCACTCTAACCGCACATTCGATTTCCGGGAGCACCTGCGATGACTGTAATGCGCCACCTGCTCATCAACCCCGACGGGGAAACGATCGACGCTGTCCTGCTCATGACCGAGGAGGACGCCGCGTTGAATGCCTCCGAACCAGGGGTGGCTCTCTACACTATGAATCCAGCAGCCGATAATGGGGCATACATCGACAACGGGGCCGTAAAGTTCAACGGAACCACCCTGGTAAATGTCGGGGATGAAAGCCCGGCATCTGAGTTCTCTGAGTTCGAGTTTTCAGAAAGCGTGCCACCTTAAAGGCACTCAATATTTCTCCTTCATTACTGAGACGCCTTCCGTATGTCTCACTGAATGAGCGCACCTTACGACGCCGCTGCAGCGGAAATCGCCGACGTCATCGACGACATGATCGATGGCGTCATCACGCCGCTTGCTGCAGGACCGTTGATCTCAGAGCAGCTAAAGGCCGTCGCGCCGACGCAGTTCCTGCAATACGAGAAGATCATCCGCGTGCTCGGGCGCGTGGAAGGGATGCTGATCACCGACGGCCCGCCCACTCCTGACATCGGGGCCATCGACTCCACCTGCATCGACATCACCAATCACCGGTTTTACGGGCCGAAGACGTCTGATGGCTGGGGCGAAGGCGTCGTGTTCGCGGGCGCGGACGTGGGCTCGTATATCGAGGAGTTGGGCTTCATCACGCCTGACCAGTATGGCGCTGTGGGCAACGGTGTTGCGAACGACACCGCCGCGCTCCAGGCTGCTCTCAACACCGGGCTGAACGTCATCCGGCCGCCCGGCAAGACCTACATGCACAATGCGACCCTGACGATGAATACGTCGGGACAGGCATTCACGGGCGGCGGCAAGCTGCGGACCGTCGGGTCGATCGACAGCATCCTGGTCACTGGTGGGGCCGTTGGGGTCAAGCTCGACCTGACGTTCAACTCCCCTGGTCAGACCGGGGGCTACACGGTCAAGATCGACAACGCCCACCGCACCCAGCTCAACAGCCTGCTGGTCGAGGACGGCTACGGCACGCTGTGGGTCGAGGGCGCGAACGTCGTCGACATCGGCTTTCTGTGGGCGTCGTGTCGCGGCCCGGGGATCAAGTGGTTCGGTGACGCGGACTCGCGTTCCGACATTCTGAACATCAAGTTCGCCCTCATCGACCCCGGCGCCGGCCACTACGGCTTCGACTGGGACGGAAACTGTCACTCGCTGGAGACCAAGTATCTCGGCATCGTCTGCGGATCGACCGTAGGTGCCGGGAACTCCAAGGGTTTCATCGTCCGCAACACCTCGGGCGGCCCTGCTCCGGCCATCGGGCGTCTCACTCACGTCGAGGTCGACTATCCGACCGGCCCCGGGATCGAGATCGCGGCGGGTTCCGACTTCGACCTGGCGAACAGCTATTCGCTCGGCTCGAACGACTCCGCGCTGAAGGTCGGTGCCAGCATTAACACGGGCGAAGTCCGCGTGTCGGGCGGCAAGTATCGGGGTGCCACCCGCTACGGCATCGAGAACCTGGGCGGCCCGATCCTCTACTCGGGTAATGCGGATCTGTCGTCGAACGGCCTGGGCGAGACCTCGGGCAACGTCTGGACCGTCACGCCTCGCCTGGTGCTCGGCACCACGGCCTCGGGGCACTACCTTACGACCATCGGGGCCAACCCCCTGTGGGCGTGGGAGGGTGACTCCTACATGGCGTTCGACGTTGCGGGTAACAGCCGCAACACGACCATCGGTGGGACGCTCATTGAGGCGCTGAACGCAACCGGCCTCTCAATCACCGGCGTCGGCACCTTCACCGGCTACTCGTCGGCTGGCGGCGGCTACTACGTTCCGTCCGGTCAGGCGATCCAGTTCGACCTGGGCGTCTCGGGCAACTACAACGTCTATAAGACCGGAACGTCGCTGGCCCTGACGACGGGTGGCGATTTCCTGCTCCAGACCTCGGGCGGCCACAGCGTCTCCCTGCGCCCGGACGGCGCGAACGACGTGCTGGCCCAGTATCGCGGCACCAGTGCCCAGACCTTCAGGATCTACAACACCCGGACCGACGCCTCGAACTATGAGCGCGCCACCTTCGGCTGGGCCGCGAACGCTCTGGTCATCGGCACTGAGGCTGCTGGCACCGGCAGTGGTCGTAACCTTCAGCTCTCGACCTCCGGCACTTCCCGCTGGCAGGTCAACGCCGCCTCCGGCCACTTCATTGCCGTGGCAGACAACACCTACGACTTCGGGGCCTCGGGGGCCAACCGCGCTCGCACCGGTTACTTCGGCACGTCCGTCTTCGCCGCTACCAGCATCGGGATCGGCGTCACCACGGCGGCCTCGCCTCTGACGGTGCAGTCGGCCTCGGTTGCCAACCCGCTTGCCACCTTCAACGACGGCACGGGCTATGCCCTGGCTTACTTCGGCTCTGCCGTGGATACTCCGAACGGGCGCGGCTATCTCACCCTCCGAAACCCCGGCACTGATGGGAACGGCTCTGGCGTCCAGATGACGTCGAACAACGGGGCCAACAGCGCCGTGTTCAGCCTCGACGGCTCAGGCAACGTGGTCTTCCGCGTCCAGGGCAATACGACGACGTCGGTGATGGTTTTCGACAACTTCGGAACCAACGCGGGCAACGAAATCCGCTTCAGGACGGGCGGCGCGAACAACCGCCTGGTGATCGGCAACACCGGCAACATCCTGATCAGCACGGCCACTGCTCTGCTCCAGTTCGGCGGCACGACCAACGCCTTCCCCGCCTGGAAGCGCAGCGGGGCGGGCTGGGACGCGCGGCTTGCCGACGACAGCGGCCTGACCTTTGTCGGGGCGTCGTCGCTGATCCTGAACGGCCAGGCGACCCTGACGACCGATGCCGCGAACATCCTCGCCCAGAGGAACGGCGTTAACGCCCAACGCTTCAACATCTACAACACCTACACCGACGCCTCCAACTACGAGCGCGGCTATCTTGAGTGGGACACTAATGAGTTCGTCGTAGGCACGACGTTCGCCGGGACGGGCTCGCACCGTGGTCTGAGCTTCGAGACGGGCAACGTGGCCCGCTGGAAGATTACGACCAGCAGCCACTTCGTCGCCGCCCTGGACAACACCTACGACATTGGTGCGAGCGGTGCGAACCGTCCGCGCAACGTCTATGTTGCGGGCTTCCTTGTCACGGGCGGCTCCATCGAGGCAGGCTTCGCGTCTCGCCTCGGCTTCAACGGTCGCGGCGGTCTGAACGGCGTTGCTGATGGCGTCCTTTCTCTCACAGACAACGCTGGAACGAACTTCACCCGGCTGACATTCGGCGGCACGACTAGCGCATTCCCGTCGCTGAAGCGCAGCGGAACGACCCTTGCAGCCCGCCTTGCCGATGACAGCGCCGACGCACCATTTACCGCCGCCAGCTTCTCGGTCACGTCCACCTCCAACATGAACGGTTCCTCGCTCATTGGGGTGGGCAACCTGACCTTTGGTGCGTCCTATGACCTGACCCTGGCTCGCGACTCAGCCAACATCCTCGCCCAACGCAACGGCACGGCAGCCCAGTTCTTCCGCGTCTACAACACCTACACGGACGCCTCGAATAGCGAACGCCTCGCTATCGGCTGGAACGCCAACACCTGTTTCATCGCCACCGAAAACTCTGGCACCGGATCGACCCGCAACTTGGTCATCCGCGCCGGCAATCAGCTGGACCTGTCAGGGTCGTCGGGGTCCAACGGCCAGTGGAACCTGCTGTCCAACGGCACCTTCCGTCCCGGCACGGACAACACGTTCGACCTCGGTCAGTCGGGCGTGCGCGTCCGCACCGGCTACTTCGGCACGTCTATTGTGATCGCTGGTGTGACGGTGATCCCTTCAACGTCAGCGGTCACCAACTCGACTGCAGTGCGGGATGTCAACGGGTTCTTGACGGCAGCAGGCTACGTCCTGTCATCCGCATCTCCGGGCTTCCACCACTACGAAACCGACGCCGCCGTTGACGGCAAGGTCTGGAGCCAGCGGGTCAATAGCGGAGTTCTGACGTGGGCGGTTGAGAACGATAGCTACAGCTCGCCGACGACGTTCATGAGCGTCACGCGGTCTGGTCTTACGGTGTCGTCCCTCGCGCTGACGGCGGCGTCGATCAACCTTTCGGGCCGGGTACAGTTCGGCGGCACCAGCAACCTGTTCCCCGCGCTCAAGCAAAGCGGTGCAGACCTGCACCTGCGCCTGGCTGACGACAGCAACTTCGGCAACTTCGTCTGCAACTCGGCCACGGCCAACACCTTCATCGGTACGGCGGGCCTGTTCGTTGACACCTACTGCGCGCTCAATCTCGTGGCGGGCGTCTCGACCCTGTTCTACGACAACGGCGATCAGCGGGCCTTCACGCGCGGCACGAACACCGAGGTGCTGAGCATCGGCGGCGTGGCAATCCAGACCATGACCGCCACCAAGGCCGAGTTCTCGGTCCCCGTGAAGCTGCCCCGCTACACGGTGGCGAACCTGCCAGCTGCCGCGTCATCCACGGACATGCACGCCCTCGTCACTGACGCCCTGACGCCGGCCTGGCGGGCGACTGTGGCCGGTGGCGGTGCGGAACTCGTGATGGTCCGGTCGAACGGCACCAACTGGATCGTTGTAGGGTAGTCCAAAAGCTTCAGGGGCTTTTCTTAGAAATACTGAGAAAAGTCTCTAAGTGTAAAGCCTTCACCACAGGAGTAACTCTTGGCTAAGACCCCCTCTTTCCTCCCCCTCGAGATGAACGAAGAGCGCCTGAAGCTCGTGATTCAGATCACCAACCATGCTGTCCAATCCGCGGGGTTGGGAGCTATCACCGAGTCCATGCTGGACCTCAAGAACACCCTGGATAGCATCGTCATCGATGCCCGGGAGAAGGGACTGATTCCGGAACAATGAGCATTATCTATGAGGTAATCGCCGACGAAGCCTACGAGGCTCCGGAAGGCCCCATCGCCACGAACGAAGAGTATCTCACGTTCGTGATGCACAACGTGTTCGAGAGCTATCGCCAGCAGCACGGCACGGAGACCTTCGATGAGGCCGTCACCGCGGCCCGAGAGCTTCGGAACTCTCAACTCACTTCTTAGACTTTAATGGTCCCGGGCCATGACGTAATCCCTAGTCATGGTAAGAAATAACGGGATCATTGCTTACGGCACTGAGAGCGATCGCAGCAAACTCGCTGCGATCGTCTCGACCCTTAAAGCAAAGAGCGGGTCGCAGTGGATCATTGATCAGATCCGAGCTCGTTATGCCGAGCTGTTCGGAGATCAGGAACCGTGAACCTCCCCCCTCAATATGCCGCCCTTGCCCGCGAACCCGGGCCGAAGATGCTCATTGAAGGCCTGTCGATGTACGGGCTGCAAGAGGTCAAGGGTCGAGGCATGAACCCCAAGATCGTAGCTTGGGCCGACGAAGTCGCTGCCGCCGTTTCCACGCCTTACACGCGCTGGGCCGCCGACTTCTACAACGACGATTCCATCGCCTGGTGCGCCCTGTGGATGGCAGTGCTGACCGTTCGCGCTGGCCGTACTCCCCCCGAGAAGTATCTGTCGGCCCGCGAGTGGCTGAAGCACGGTGTGGCCGTCAAGGAAGCCATGCTGGGGGATATCCTGGTCTTCTCCCGCGAGGGAGGGGCCCACGTCGCGATCTATGTCGGCGAGGATGACAACTACTACCACATCCTGGGCGGCAACCAGTCTGACGCCGTGAACATCATGCGCAAGCGCAAGTCGGACTGCATCGGCATCCGGCGTCCCGCTTACAAGCAGACCCCCTTCAACATTCGCAAGATCCGCTACGGAGCCGTCGGGACCATCTCGACGAACGAAGCATGATCGAGCAGATGATCCGCCACTATCTGACGGCCGCTGACGGCCAGACCTACGCTATCGGGCGGGGTCTTGGTCTCGTGCTGTTCGCCTTCGGTCTCATTGCCCCCAGCGTTGGCTTCGCTCTCGTCGCCATGAAGCAAGGCCTGACCATGGCTACCCTGGTCGAGTTCCTGGGCTCCATGGTTCCCTATCTTCCCGCCCTGACCGGTGCGGTCGCGCTCCTGATCTGGGGCACGAGCAGCACCGAGCCCCGAGAACGAGAAGCGCCGCAGGAGTGATCAACCCCATGTCTGATGCTGTGCGCGCCATTGCGGCCTTCTCGTTGCTGCTTTTGATCCTGTTCGGTGTGGCCCAATGCCGGCGAGCTGACGAGCTCCAGGTGAAGCTAACCCGATGTGAGACGTCGATCGATCGTCAGAACGACGCCATCGACAAGCTGAGCAAGCAAAGCGAAGCGGCCCTCGCAGAGGCAGAGGCCGAAGTGACTGCGGCCCGCCGGGAGAACCGAGCTGCAAAGGACCGCCTGAACCGCTTTCTGGCCCAACCTATCCAAGGAGACACGGTGTGTGAGCGACTCTTGGATGTCGACCGCAGGTTCCTAGAGGAGATTGTTCAGTGAGGCTGAGCCTGAAGCTTATTTGGCCCTTCTGTCTGTTTCTCGGGGCGTGCGCCTCTGATCCCGAAGTAAATATGCCTGTCGGCGTTGCCTGCGTTCCTCGGAACCTGGGCGCTGCGCCTGAGTACAGCGACAGTGATGAAGCCTTGGCTGCCGCTGCAGACGCCGCTGGCCGCTACGTGCTGTTGATTATCGGTCGTGAGGAACGCAAGGCCCGATCCGCGGAGGTTGAACCGGTGGTGGTGGCATGCGCACAAGCACCGGCCTGACGCTCGAAGAGCGAGAGGCTCTTCTCAATACACTTTGGCATCGGTCCCTTGTCGGGGTGGCTATTCTTGACGCCCAGGGCCGTTTCAAACACGCCAACCCGGCCTTCTGCGACGTGGTGGAATACAGCGAGCCTGAGCTTCAGCTGAAGACCTTCCAGGAGATCACCCACCCGCAAGACCTCATGGCCGACGTCCAGATGGCCGAGGAAGTCCACGAGTCTCGTCGCGACCACTACGTGATGAAGAAGCGGTACATCACCAAGACGGGTCGGATCGTTTGGGTCGTGCTGGCCGTAGACCCGCTGCTGGTCGAGGGAGAGTTCCACTACTTCGTGAGCCAGATCTCCGAGGTGGTGGCCGTGGAAACCCCGGCTAACCCGCCCGCAAAGCGAAAGCCTATCCTGCCCTTCGTCAAGGAATACCTTGCTGTGGGGCTGGCTGTCCTCGCAGCTGTCGCCATCCTCATCGCTGAGATCATCAAGAGGTTCTGATGTCGTCCAGGAAGCCAGTAGCCCTTCCTTCGTTTCACCCACGGACGCCTCGTCAAAAGACCTACTACGATCAGATACTTTCAAATCCCGTGACCTTTGGTGTGGGCCCGGCTGGCACAGGGAAGACCTGTGTCGCCGCCTACGCTGCGGCCTATCTGCTTGAGACCGGGAAGGTGGATCGTCTGATCCTTACCCGACCCATCGTGGCGGTCGAAAACGAGGACCTGGGTGCGGTCCCCGGAGACATCGACGAGAAGATGGCCCCGTGGGCCATGCCTGTTCTCTACGAGCTGGAGAAGGTGGCGGGGAAGGAACGGGTCCGCAAATGGGACATTGAGACCGCCCCCATTGGTCTGATCCGCGGACGAACCTTCGAGAACGCCTTCGTGCATGTGTCGGAGGCTCAAAACCTGACGCTGGTTCAGGCCAAGGCTCTTGTCACTCGCCAAGGTGAGAACTGCCACATGGTGATCGAGGGTGACCCTGAGCAGTCTGATATCCCCAACAGCGCGCTTCTCAGCCTGATCTCCCTGGCCGCTAAGGGCGTAGACCACGCCCTGACCGAGTTCCTGGCCGAGGACGTGGTCCGATCGAGGGTTGTCAGGCAGTGGCTGGAGGTGTTTGCGGCCACACCTCGGCCCAATCGCCCTTGGTAGCTGCCTTCGAATAGGCGGTGGCGCGAGCCTCGAAGAAGTTGGCGTGCTCGACGCCACTGAGCAGAGGCTGCAGCCAGGGGAGGGGGTGCTTCTCGATGAGGAAGATGGGCTCCAGTCCCAGCTGCTGCAGCCTCCAGTCAGCGATGAAGCGGATGTAGGCCTTCAGGTCCTCCGGCGTCATCCCCTCAACCGGTCCCATCTCGAAGGCCAAGTCGATGAAGGCGTCCTCCATGGCGACAACCGCCAGGCAGTCCTCGACGATCTGGTCGTCGATGGAGACGCCCGTCTCCGCAGAGTAGGCATGGAAGAGCTTGATGATCCCCTCCGCGTGCAGGCTCTCGTCGCGGACGGACCAGCTGACAATCTGGCCCATGCCCTTCATCTTGTTCTGGCGCGGGAAGTTCATCAGCATCGCGAACGACGCGAACAACTGCAGCCCCTCGGCGAAGCCGCCGAACATGGCCAGGGTCCGCAACACCCCCTCAGGGGTGTCGACATCGAAGCTTGCCCAGTGGTCGATCTTGTCCCGCATAGCGTCGTAGCGGGCGAAGGCCTCGTATTCTGTCTCGGGCATGCCAATGGTTTCGAGCAGCTGGGAATAGCTATCGATGTGATTGGCCTCGGCTGCGGTGAAGGCAGCCAGCATCATCTTGATCTCGGTGGGCTTGAAGATGCGGGACAGGCGTTCGTGGTAGTTGTTGGCCACCTCAATGTCCGACTTGGTGAAGAGACGGAAGACGTGCGTCAGCAGGTTTTTCTCCGCCTCCGTAAGATTGACTGCCCAATCCCGGACGTCATCACCCAGAGGCACTTCCTCGGGGAGCCAGTGGAGGCTCTGCTGGATCTTGTACATGTTGTAGGCCCACTCGTAGCAAAACGGGCGGTAGCCGGCGGAGGGTTGGGTCACTGACATGCGAGGCACTCTTCGTACTTTTTAGGCTCGGGTGCTCGAACGTGAGCAGCCCGCTGGATGGACTTGGATCGGGCGTAATAGAGGCTCTTGAGACCCTTCTCCCACGCCGACCAATGGAGTCCGTGAAGGTCCACCTTATGGATGTCTGCGGGGAGGAAGAGGTTGACCGACTGACCCTGGCACAGCAGAGGAGCCCGATCGGCAGCCAGCTCGATCACCCAACGCTGGTCCAGCTCGAAGGCGGTCTTGAAGACGTCCTTCTGGTGATCGTCGAGGCAGTCCAGGTGCTGAACCGAGCCCTCGTTCTCGAGGATCGAGTCCCAGATTTCTTCATCGTCCCCGATGATCTTCTCTAGGGCCGGGTTCCGCACCACAAACGAACCTGACAGGGTCTTGTGGGTGTAGACATTGGCAGGGATGGGCTCGATGCCCGCGGACACGCCCCCGCAAATGATCGAGATGGATGCGGTGGGTGCCACAGCCAGCTTGTAGGCGAACCGTTCGTTGACCCCAGCATCCTGGGCGTCGAGACACGGACCACGCTCGTCAGCCAGAAGCCGGCTGGCCTTGTCAGCATGCTGACGCAAATGGGCGAACAGCCTCATGTTCCACGACTTCGCCATCACGCTTTCGAAGGCCACACCCTGGGCCTGCAGGAACGAGTGGAAGCCCATCAGGCCCAGGCCGACGGCGCGTTCCCTCTTCACCGAGTGGACCGCCTTTGCCATCGTGGCCGGAGCGCGGATGATGAAATCCTCGAGTACGTTGTCGAGGAAGCGGAAGAGGTCCTCGATGAAGAAAGGGTCGTCCTTCCACTCGAGGAACGTCGCGGCGTTCACCGACGAGAGGCAGCACACCGCGGTGCGTTCTGCCGTCACCGCGAGCATGATCTCAGAGCAAAGGTTGCTGGTCGTGACCTTGAGCCCCTGCTTGCGTTGGTAGTGGGGCATGGCCCGAGTGGCCGTATCCTTCCAGAGGATATAGGGCTCGCCCGTCTGGATGCGGGTTTCGAGAATCTTCTGCCACAGGCTGCGGGCGTCGACCGAACGGATTGGCATCCCAGTCTTCGGCGACCGCAAGGCGTACTGCTCGCCGGCGTAGGCGGCATTCATGAAAGCGTCGTCGATCACCACTCCGTGGTGAAGGTTGAGAGAGATGCGGTTGGCATCTCCGGTTGGCTTGCGCAGCCCCAGAAACTCCTCGATCTCCGGGTGGTGGATATCGAGATAGACCGCTGCCGACCCTCGGCGCAGATTTCCCTGCGACACGGCCAGCGTCAGGCTGTCCTGCACCTTGATGAAGGGAATGACGCCAGAGGTGGTGCCCGCCCGCCCAGCTGGTTCACCAACGGAGCGTACGTCGCCCCAATAGGTGCCGATGCCGCCACCATTGGAAGCCAGAGAGACGTTCTCGTTCCAGGTATCCCGGATGCCTTCCATGCTGTCTTCGACACCATTGAGGAAGCAGCTGATCGGCAGGCCGCGCCCCGCGCCTCCACTCGATAGGATCGGGGTCGCGGGCATGAACCAGAGATTGGTCATGTACTGATACAGGCGCTCGGCGTGAGCAGTGTCGTCGGCATACGCAGTAGCCACACGACGAAACAAATCTTCCGGCTGTTCGCCGGGCAGCAGATAGCGGTCAGCGAGCGTTGCGCGCCCGAAGTCGGTCAGTTTCATTTATGTAAGGAGCCTTAAAAGAGGAGGGCAGAAACTACCCTCCTCCCTGTACCTATTGAAGGATGCCGCGTGAGTGGCTGAGGAAGAGGGAGATTTCCCTCTGAAAATCCTCAGCCGAACCGGCTGTGTTGTAGATGTCACCCGTAACCTGGAGGGTGTCGACCAGAGCTTCTGACTCGTGGTCGTCTCGCTCCACACCCTCACGGTTGATGCGGTAGACTGACCCCCCGCGGTCGAGGATCGCCTTGACCTCATTGGGGAACCGTACGTCGGGGATGATCACCAAGTCGAAGTTCTCAGCCGCCCTCATGGTCGCGTCTACCCACAGGTTGGGGTGGATCAGATTGCGGCCCCATTCAGTCCCCAGCGACTGCATTGCATACCGGGGGGTCTGACTGTTGAGGAAGGGGGTGGGCACTTCCTTGAGATCGTCGTGGAGCATCCGGTGGATGGTTTCGTCGTCCAACCCCTGCATCTGCAGCATCAAGGCCAGCATTTGCTTGAGCATGGTAGCGAAAGACAGCGACTGGTAGCCCGAGGCTTGGAACACAGCGGCTGCTGTGTCCTTGCCCGACCGCTTACGCCCGGTCAGTCCGACGAGGGCCCTCATCGACCCATCTCCGAACGATAGGAACGCCAACCGCGGAAGTTGGCCACGCGCCCGGTTGTGGGCGAGGCTTGATGCTCGAACGGGGACCAATGCCCGCTCGAAGCGAGGCGCTGGCCCAAGGCCAGGTCCTTCTCGAACACAGTGGGTTCTCCGTCATGAGTTTCGTAGGAAACTCGGGCGCAGCGTGCGACCGACACCATCTTGAGATCAGCCAGCCGGCCCTGCTCCTCGACGAAC
This sequence comes from Brevundimonas sp., assembly GCA_046294385.1. GTDB lineage: Bacteria > Pseudomonadota > Alphaproteobacteria > Caulobacterales > Caulobacteraceae > Brevundimonas. Next base: position 124,380 of record JBKBJW010000002.1, read on the forward strand.
GGCAGGTGCCACTCGTTGTGGGTCAGAAGCTTGGGACGCGAGGCGTCCATGGCCAACTTCATGGCCCGAGCCAGCAATTGGATGTTCGGCTCGGCGTCAGGGTGAAGTCGCAGATCGAAGAAGTTCGACCACTCGGTTGCCGTCACGACCACATTGATGTGGGCGAAGGGTTCGAGCAGACGATTGACGACCTGCTTGTGGTAGCCTGCTGCGGCGAACGCACGAGCGATTTCAACAGAGTAGTCGCGGGCTTCCAGCCAAGCGGCTTCGCGCGAAACGTAGACCTCCGACGGCTCGATATAGGACCCCGAGGGACGAGAAACTTCCTTGAAACCAACCAGAGAGACCGGTTCGTTGATCTCTTCCCCAGCCTGCATGCCCGCTTGGTTGGCACCCCAGTAGCAGGGGATAGCGGGGTCATCGATCACGTCCTGGATCAGTCGTGCCACGGGTATAGCGCGGGACGACGAGGCGTTCCGGCTAAACACCCGGTGGGTCATGAACTCGGCGTGGATGAAGCGGGGGTAGCGAAGCTTGAGGGTCGTGAGCCGACGGCCCTCGACGTTGATGCTGTCGGCAATGACTTGAGCGGACGTGGTCAAGAGAAATCCTCCATGTGGAAGAACTTCCGAGCGCCGGTGCGGACCTTGCGCGGGATCGAGTAGAGAATGAACCAGTCCTGGTCGCGGCCCTGACACATCTCGTGGGTGCCCGCCTCATAGTTGGCTCGGGCCTGCAGGATCTTTTCCTCGTCCTGGCTGGGCCACGTTGAGAACTCAACGTGACGGGCCGAGACGATGTAACGACGAAGGTTAGGGTTCCCCAGCTCTGCGGGGCGCTGCAGACGACGGGGCCGAGTCATCGGCGTCGGTTGTGCAGGAGCGGTTACTCCTACAGCAAGGGCGACTTTTTCAATATCGCCCCCGTAGTCTTCATGCAGCTTCTTCAGTTCTTCCGGTGTGAAGGCCAAGGGTTACTCCCAAATCAATCAGCATTGGCGCTTCAATCGATTTATGGGTAACCAGCAAAACCTGCGAGATATGCTTTTGAAGATGCTCTAGAAGGTTTGAAGTTTGTTCGGAACGAAACTGATCCATTGAGCTGTCGATCTCGTCAGCCAACAGGCACGAGAAGACCCGGTTGGTCAGGACCTGGCCCAGAGCGATGCGGATCGCCAGGTTGGCGCAAGCCTTTCCAGAGCCGGAGAGCGTCTCCAGAGCCTGGCCGTCGATGGTGACTTCGAAGTCGTCGTCCACCAGAATGGTGCTGCGCTGCCCCCCGGTCATGTCCGACAGAAGCCGGCTGGCAACCTTGTTGAGGCTGGGCAGTAGATGTTGCTTGATCAGAGTGCGAAGGATCTGCAGCGTCTCCTTGACCTTACGGTGCTCGGCGGCGTCGGCCTTCAACCCCTCAACCAGCTCCAGCTGCTCGTGGTAGGTGAGGAGGGCGGCTTCGTAGCGAGCCAGGTCCTGGTCGTAAGCCTTGGCTTTGTAGACCTGCTGGATGTCGGGGAGCTCACCAATCTCGGCCAGCCGCTTCTCCGCAGCTTCAACCTTCTGAGCCCACTCGCCGTAGGTGACCAGCAGCCGCTCATACTCATCGAACAGGCGCTTCTGGTGGCGCAGATCGGCGAGCAGGGAACGAGCGTCAATGTCGGGCTTGGGGGGCACCACGACCTGTGCTCGCTGCTGGAACAAGGTCACCTGGGTTTGCGCTGCGGCGATCTCGGCGCGGGTCATGGTTGGTTGAGGAGCAGGGGGAACACTCTCGTGTTCCGAGGCGTCATACGCCTTGATCCGCTGCAGCTCGGCCCGGCTCAGCGTAGGACGCACCGCGGTCCGTCCCCCAAGCTCCTTCACAATCTTCTCAATCGTGTCGTGCTCGTGGGGAACATCACCTTGGCAGTGGGGACAGGTCAGCGATCCCTTCTCCCGCGCCCGGTGAAGTCGGTCCAGCAGATCGCAAACGTCGTGATCGGCCAGGAGTGCCTCAGCGTCCACAGTGGGCTTGGGATTGGCCTTGAGCCAGGTCTGGGCCCGTTGATAGGCCTCGTATGCGTCCCACTCCTCGACGGTTGCCGTGATAACCGGCAGTTCCTGGGGCAGGGAAGCAAGCAGCCTTTGCGCTGCCTCGTGTTGTTCCAGCTGCTGAACCGCGGTCAGCAACTCCTCTTCCGTCTGGGTCACCCGCATCTCGGGCCGTACGGGCTTTGAGATCGGGGCCGACACCAGTGTCTTGAGGCTCGCCTGTTCCTGATAGAGGCTGGGGTCGATGGTTCGAGCGAACTCGTACCCCTCCGGCTTCTCGGGAGCGGTGGGTCGAACCAGAACCACACTCTCGGCCTGACGCTCCAGCAGACGGGCTTCGTCCATCGCCCACTTGGAAACGATGTCGAGGGCCTCGATGCCGAGTACGCTGTCCACCAGCTGCTTGCGTTGGGCCGGCCGCAGTGAACCTAGCCTTTGGACTTCATCCTGATTGATGGAGCAGGACATATCGAAGACGGCCAAGCCAAAGCCCAGCAGGCGAACAATGGCTTCGTTGACAGGGGTGGTGCCAGAGGCTTTCACCGGACCCTGCAGCTCGGCCTTCCGCGCCGAGCGCGTGACGGTGTAGACCTCCCCGCGGATTTCGAACCCGCACTCGACCGAGAGGGTTTTGTAGTCGTCGGCGCTTCCGCGCAGGGCCACGCTGCCGAACAGGGCGTAGCGCAGCATCTCGAGAATTAGGCTCTTGCCGCTCTCGTTGGAGCCAACAATCGCGGTCAGGCCGGTGTCTAGCTTGAGGTCCTGCTTGAAAGTCCTGCCCGTGGTGGGGAAGGTGACCTCAAACTTAATAGCTCGGAACATCGAACTCTCGCTCAAAAATGGCGCGTAGGCGGGTAATGTCGTTGGGGCGATCCACGGGCCAGGACTTGGATTCGCCCGTGGCTACTGCGTGATAGGTCTCTCGGATCAGAGAGAGCTCCCCCGGGTCTGAAATCCGGTCCATGAGCAACTGCAGGACCTTAAGAGCTACCACGTTCTTCCTCTAGCTTCTTGAAGACGGTTTCCTTGAGATCGCCCAACCCGGTCTTCTCGCAAGCTTGGTCGAACAGATTTCGCAGGTCGAAAGCGTCGAACTCGACTTGATCGAGCTCAACCTCTTCCTGGGTGGCTCGGGTCACCTGCAGCTGCAGGCAGTCAATGGGCTCTAGAAGCTCCTCCCCGGGAGCCAGAACGAGGCGAACGCACTTGTCCCTGAGGTCCTGGTCAATCTGGTCAAGCGTTAGCGTGATGTAGAGCTGGCCGGTGGCGTCCTCTGAGTGGGAGTAGGGCTGCATCGATCCGGTAACGATGACCTCGAGCCCGTCCATCTCCAGTGTGCGGGCATTATGATCGTGACCAGTGATGGCGGTTTCCACACCCAAAGTCTTGAGCTCGGCAGAAGGGATTTGATTGCTGCCGCCCATGACGACGTCCCAATGGCCGGCCACGGTCTTCTCGAACCGATGGGGGTATTCGGTGACCATCTCCTCCGCAGTTTTCCACGGTGACCAGGGGATTAGGGTCACGCCGTGAAACGCCACCGGCTCTTCGTCAGCGACGATCACGCCGTAGGGGCGAACGAGCTCAGTCAGGATCTGGAAGGACGAGACACGGCTGGAGTCCCGGCTTGCATCGTGGTTCCCCCGGAGGAGGGCGATTGGTCGTTTCTGCTGGGCCGCTTTAAGCGCACGAGCGGTCTCGAACACCACGGCGTTTGAGACCACAGGTTTGTCGAACAGGTCACCTACCTGCACCAAAGGGCCCTCGCCCTCTAGCTCCTGCAGGAACTGGGCCCACTGCATCTTCTCGCGATCACCGCGTCGGTGCAGGGGAACGTTCGCTTCGAACTTCTTCCCGAGGTGAACGTCACCCAGATATTTCACGGATCACTCTCCTGATCTGCGCGATCTTGTTCTTCATGCCTCGAGGGTCAGTTCGAGTGCCGGTGAAAACGACATACTTCTGTCGATCCCCGACTTTGAGAATGACGGAGGGATGCTTTCCCCTACGCGCAAACTCGTAGTCAACTCCCGGGTGTTTCTGGAGCTCTCGTTCTATGTCTTCGTGACTCTTCATGCCTCTAGAAGATCCTTAGCCATCAGGGCGACCTTGATTTGGTGGGCCACGTCGTCGAGCGCGTTGTGGGCATCACCGGAGAATGGGATTTGCTTGTCCAGAGGCTTGGCTCCGGGATTGTTTGCCAGCCCGCGGGTGAAGCTGTTGAGGTCCACAACGTTGCGGTAGTGGAAGGGGAGCCCGATCCCCAGCTGGGCTGAATAGCTCTGCAGCAACGGCCATTCGAAATGAGAGGGCTTGGCCCAAAGTCGCTGCTCGCCTCCGAAGGGGGCAGTGTTGATGCACCAGTCGGAGAAAGCCCGGAAGCCTTCCTCTGCGGGGCGAGCAGTCGACATTATCTCATTGTAGATGGGCAGCTTTTCCATCCACCAGCCTCGGGTGCTTTCGTCCCAATAGCGGCCTTCCGCCATCTCGAGAGAGACCGTGAAGGCCTGACCGATCTGCCGGGTTTTGTAGTCGAAGCGAATGGCAGCAATCTGGATGATGGCTGAGTGGGAAGGGTCGATGCCTGTCGTTTCCAGGTCAACCATCACGTCATACAAGGGGGAAGCTCCAGGCATAGGATTCTAGTTCGGCCCAGGTCAGTGAGCCGGCCTTGCGAGCCTTGGCCTGTTGGATGGCTTCGTAAGGAAGCCGGTACCAACGATCCTGGTCCATGTTGTGGATGAAGACGTAGTAGGCGCCACCAGCGGCTAGGGCTGCTGCAGCGGCAAATCCTTGGGAGGAACGGAGCAGAGAGAACTTGAAGCGATCTGGATCGATCGTGCTCTTGATCTCTGCAAAGTAAGTCTCGCCCTTATAGACGAGAAGCCTGTCGCTGGGTTGGGCCCTGGCGATCAGGCTCTTGCCTTTGTTCAGGCCTCGGAGTTCAGCAGTGTCAGAGAACTTGAAGACGAATGCTTGTTTTCCAAGCCTTGCCCATGAGTCGTCGAATATCTGCTCGGCACCTTTTCCGGTATTCTTCATGCCTAATGGTTAGCATCAAGAGCTCCGTAGGTGATCTGAAACCTTCTAGGAGTTCATCAAGTAATCAACCACGAGCTTCATTTGGTCCTTGGTCAAACGCTTACCCGCGAGCTCCTCGCCGACGATTTCAACTGGGGGCTCGAACAGTTCGATTTGACCGAAGGGAGCCTTGTCCTTGTGCCAAGGTTCGAACGTGCGACCAACAGCTGGTGTCGCATCCAGCTTGAGGGTCGGGAACAGATCTTCGTGGTCAATCATCACGTTGCGGCAGACCTCCACGAACTCAGGCACAACCGAGTGGTGGACCGAGTAGACCTTCTCGTCATGGATGGGGATCAGGAACCTGGCATCGAAGTCCTTGAGCTTCTCCCGCATGCGCAGGATCGACCGCTTCATCAGTGTTCCGCAGGTGCCTTGAACGAGGGCGTTGATGCCCTGGTTGTTGGCCCGACGGGAGATGCGCCGAACGAGCTGACCGACGGGGTCAGCAATGATGTCATCGACGCTCCACTTGGCCAGAAACTGTTGGCGCCACTCGGGCGTAGCCTCGTAACGGAACCTCCTCTGCCCGTCTGGGAGTTCTACGAAGCCCTCCAGCTGGAGCTGATGAATCTGCTCCACGCGCCAGTCCTCGGCGACCGAGAAACGCTCGCGGTACTTGTCGGTGGCGAGGGCAGTCTTGTCGAGGTCCCAGCCCATTCGCTCGCCAACCGTGGTGAGGAAACCCGAATACCAGTAGTTGAAGTTCGAACCCTTACCGATCTCAGTGCGCCAGTAGCCCTTGACCTTGAACGGGGACAGCGCCTCACCCTTTAGGTTGGTGAAGAGGCGTAGCTTCTCCTTTTCGTTCAGGCTGTATTCCCGAGCGAAATCGTCCGCGTGTTCGAACGTCTTGATTGCGTCGAACATCTCCTCCGTCAGCCCTGGGATATCCACCTGCAGCACCGACACGGCTGCGCCGGCATGCAGGTCCTCGTGGGGGACCTGACCGAAGGCCTTGGCAAACTGGGGGTCACCTGACAGCTCTCCAATGATGACCAGCTCGATGGCGGACCAATCCAGGGACACGATCAGATGTTCGTCGGTGTCTCCCAGGAAGAAGCCCCGCACGTAGGTCGACTCCCCACGCTTGGCCAGCTGCATGGGATTAGGTGTCGAAGCCGCCAACCGTCGGGTGTTCAACAAGCAGTTGACCGTGGGGTAGAGCCGGTTGGTTTCGGGGTCCGTGAGCTGGGTGTAAGGCGTCAAGTACAGCTTCATCCGGGTATCAAGGCTGGCCATAGCCTGCAGGATGTCCAGAACCGCGTCCGCGTTGGGATTGGCGCCCTTCATCTTGGCTCGGGCTTCACCGTCCGACTGAATCTTTCCTTGGTCGTAGATGACCTTCAGCCTCAGCATGTCATAGAGCAGCACCCGCTGGGGCATGTAGTGTTGGATGCTGAACACACCCTTCGCCTTGCCCAGCTCTGTCGCCCAAGCATTGGGAACCGCGGCGGATACGCGCCGGCATTCCTCGAAGTCATCTTCCTCGTCTTCGAGCTCGATGAACCACTGCCACAAGCCAAGGTATTTGTTGCGGTTGTTGGCGTACCACTTCTCCTTTGCGAGTAGGGCCGGGATCGGCTCGCCCCCGAACGATCCGCACTCCCGAAGTGCCGTCCGCAGATCACGCAGCAGGTTGGCGTAGTTGGCCCTTTCTTCGTCGCGCCGACGCTCAATGGCGGGGAGATTGACGCGCATGCCCCCGCGCTGGAGCTCCGAGAAAACCTCGATCATCGGGTTCTCTTGCGAAAAGAAGGTGTCCAAGGCGCGGGGGCTGTGCGCCGATACATACTCCATCAGCTGCCGGAACAGCGGCACAACCCAATAAGCATCCTCGGCCCCATAGGACGCTACCTGCTCACCGGTCAGTTGCCCCATGTGGGCCGCGTCACCCATGACCTCTTCGAAGGTCGTCATGCGGTAGTTGAAGAACTTGTGGACCAGGTTCTTTAGGCCGTGGCCGTAGGCGATCTGATCGATCCAGCCATTATAGCTGTGGGCTGCGTCCGACTCCTTGGCGCAGATTTTGGAGATCGCATCTTCCTTATCGGCCTCGGAGCCGATGTAGAAAATCCGACGCCACTTTTCCATGGCACCCAAGGGCAACAGGGTAAAGGCGTCGGTGTTGTAGTTGTCGTCCCCAAAGGCCGTCACCGACAGCTGCATGGTGCAAATGACGTTCGTCAGGGGTATCTCGAGGGCCAGGGCGAAACAGGTGATTTCGTAGGGCGCGTTGTGCGCCAGCCAGAAGCCCCTACGGTTCTCAAACAGGCAGCGAACCTCGTCGAACCGCAGCTGGTTCTCCACGTCGGCGTGGGCCAGGTTGAAGTAGTAGGCCTCGGTGTGGCCCTCGGGGTAGACCGAGAAGCCCGTCACCACAGTGCGGCGCATGTCGAACACGAGGCGCTTGTTACCCGCCTTTTTGCGGGTGTCTTCGTCCACGTTCATCAGGGCGTTCAGCCCCGCATGTCGGGCATCATCCTGCGTTTCGCAGTCGAGCCCGACAAACGGGGTGTTACGGACCAGGTTCAGGATAGTAGGCAGCAGGACGTCGATGTTCCGACGGTCCACCAGTGTTGTCTTGATCATTCTAATCTCCCTCGTAGGAAGATAATCCTACGAGTGGGGTGCGTCAGAAACGGACGGCTAGTACTTCAGGATGTGGCTGTTGATGAATGAGCCAGCGGTGTGGCCGGCGTAGCCCAGGACTCCCAGGACCAGAATGAGGAGGACCGCGGGCAGGACGAGAGGCCAAAGGAAGAAGACCCAGAAGGTCGAAGGACTGTCGTCGGTTTCGAGAAGCCCGATGGTGAAACAACCGCCAAAGACGTAGATGAAAAGGAAAGTCACGCCCCAGATCATTGGTCATCTCCTTCGAGTGAGAAGCCCCCGCAGCGGGGGCAATAATCGGCCTTGGGCCGTTCGGGGCACCGGCAAATGTCGGGGAGGGGAAGCATGACCCAGACGAAAATCAGGACCGTCATCAGAATGGGGAGGACGAAAGCGATCATCGGTTGTCTCCGCTTCCACCAAGCACGCCTCGAGCCTTCCGATCGGAGAGCTTGTCGATGTTCCCTTGGGCGATGTCGGACAGATCGTAACCCAGCTCCCGGGCGGCGCGGGCGACGTACCAAAGGACATCCCCCAGCTCTCCCTTCAGGGCCTCGCGGCGCTCGGGGGTGATCTCGTGCATATCATCACCGAACAGACCGTCATCCCGGATTGCCTTGCCGATCTTCTCGGCAACCTCGCCGGCCTCGCCAGCCAGCTTCAGCCCGCAGTAGATAAGACCGAGGGGTGTCCCCTTGCCAGGGTAGATGGCGGTGTCACCGGTTAGCTGTTGATATTCATTGAGCAGCATCGATGGGGTCCTTTCCAGCTAGGACGCGGTCGATCCACTGTTGGTCGATGCCTCCTGTAGCTTCGTAGATGCGGTCGTCTGGTACCCGTTCGTCCACACAGAGAACTCGGACATCAGGGGTGGCGCCCCAATGGAACCCGCCCGAGGCGTCCCAGTGAAGCAGGACGGTTGGTTGGTCAGTCAAAGCATAAACCTCGAAAGCATGGCCTCGCGGGCCTGGGGGTTATCGGTCCCTCGAGTAAGGGCCCGTTCGAACTGCTCATTCGTCATGGGCAGGGGGGAGATGACGCGCCTCATGGCGCAAAGTTCGTCGACCCCCGTTTGAGTCATCAGGTATTTGATGGTCCGGGTTGGGAGACCGATTGCTCGAGCACGAGCCTCCTCGACAGGCAGCAAGGGGCTGCTTCGGTTCAGCAGCTGCTCCAGCCCCACCTTGTCGAGATTGAGCCAGGTCTTCTCACCGCACCCCGGCAGTCCCGGGATGGTGTCAGACTTGTCCCCGACGACGAGCTTGTAGAGTGGGACGAGAGAAGGCGGGATTTCGTGGCCGACCTTGTCGACGTAGTTGACCACCTTCGCCGTGCAGGTGACGTCGGGTGTGGTCGCCAGAGCGGACAGGTCACCGTCTCGGGTGATGATCTGAATCTCGTGGCCTTTGTCGCGGAAGCGTTCCACGACTGCAGCCACCAGGTCATCGCCCTCGAAACCCTCGTGGACGATCTGGAAGGCGGGAGTGTAGTTGAGCAGCTCCTTGAGCAGACTGAGGGCGGCTAGGACAGGGCTGGGGGAAGGATCCCTGGTCTTGTAGGCGGGGAAGATCTTTCGTCGTTCCGCGTTGCCGCCGTAGCTGTCCCAAGCCCAGATTGTGATGCGGTCCTTGCGGATCGCGTCGTTGACCAAGCCTCTCATGAGCATGAGGGCTGGCTCGTTCGACTGCTCGAGCCGGGCCCGCAAGGCGCTCATGCTGTCGTAAACGAGAATCGACGCCATCTAATTGCTCAGCTATGAGGGGTTGCCGCTCGCTGCGGCGGTTCTTGTGGTGAGAGCCGGGGGTGGTAGGGGAAACCCCGCCACCCCCACTCCGTCGCTTAGCCGACGACCGCGAAGTCGCCGAACGTCAGCAGACCCCAGACATTGTTGGAGTCCTTCTGCTGCTTGTGGGTGATCTTGCCCCGCAGGACGGTGTCCTCAGTCAGCTCGCCGGAGGCGATCCGAACGTAGTAGGGCTTGATGAACTCCTCGAAGGGCTTCCAGTTGGTGATCGAGCTGGTCCAGCCGATCGCCTCCCCGGCCTCAACGAGGACCTTCTTGTCCGCATTCTGGATGTCATTCAGGACCTTGAACGGGAGCTCCACAGAGCGGTAGTCGCCCTTGCACTTGGGATCGAGGCGTTGGGCCTCGGCCAGGGCATCCGCCCACGGGCGCCGCGTGCGGCTTTCCGTGACACGGTCGTAGGAACGCAGGTACTTGGCCGGGTTGTCGAAGCGGATCCCGTAATACGGCTTCGCATCGCCAATCCGGAACTCAACCTCGAACTCCTTGTGGTAGACCGAGGTGTCGGAGCCGACGGTGAACCCCGGCTTGTCGACCTTGAGGTAGGCCTTCACGGACATACCGCCTTCGGCGAGCATCTCCATCATGCTGACCGGACGGACCGGAGCGGCAGCAGCCACAGCGGTCGTCTGGGTGGAGGCAGGGACAACGGCAGCAGCCGCGGCCTTGGCCTGTTCCAGCATGTCGTTCAGTTCAGTCGTTGCATTGGTCATTGTGGTGAAGTTTCTTTCGAGCCCCAGTTGAGAAAGAAAAACCCCCAGGCGGGGCGCACCTGAGGGTTATCTTTGAAACCTAGTTTTTGAGGTTAGACGAACTAAACCCTCAGGGGGTTTTCATGATCGTTGAAGCAAATCAGCTCCTGCGTCGGGTCCACCTTGTGGGCATCCAGCGACTTACGACGAAGAATCTGCATGATCTTCTCGTCGACACTGTCCTTGTAAGCCAAGGTCAACACACGCAAGGGCTTCTTGCGAACCCCACGTACAGCCCGACGGTATCCCTGAATGAAGTGGGTGTCGTAGTAGCTGAGGCTTGTGTTGACGACGGTTTCGACCTCCTTTCCGCCGGCCATTTGCCAGTTGTATCCGACAGAGGCCACAGCCGGTGAGGCAATCATCAAGCCCCCATGCTCCCGGAAACACCTGTCCCGGTCCCGTCGGTCCTCAGCCGATACCTCGCCGTGAAGTTCCCAGCCGCCGTACTGGTCGAGCAGAGACTTGAGCTGCGGAATGAGAGCCGAAAAGACGATCAGAGGCTTTCCAGTTTCCTTGGCGTTGTGGATTTCCTCCCCAAGGACTTGGGTCTTGGCTGGCAGTTCACCCCCAAGAATGTCGATGAAGGTGTTGCGCTTGGTATCCCGAAGATCAGGGAAGGCATTCGGATGCTCCATGATCTGGCGAGCCCGCATGGTAGCCACACCGGGCAAGGTGCCGTTGACCAGGAAATCCTCGAGCTCGAGGTAGGCCTGCTCCTTGAAGGTGTCGTAGAGCTCGCGCTGAGGGGGTGTCATCTCCACCCACCGGAGCTCTCGAACGACCTCCTGGTGCCCAAAAATCTGCTCGAAAGTGAAGCGAACACCGTGACGGGCGAAGATCTTCGCCAGTCGATCGTGGTTGGTCCACCGATCGAAGTCGCCCATCAGATCGTAGATGGCGTGGTGACCCATGAAGTCTCGCAACCCCATAGGGTAGTAGCCGGGCTCGATGGCATGAATGGCAGAGAAGGCACTGTCCAGTCGCCCGTTGACCAGGGTGCCCGACATCAGAACCATTTCCACTGCTCGGGGAGCGTAGGACAGGAACGATTGGGCGCGTTTCGACATACTGTAGTTGCCGAAGCCGTAGTCCTCGTAGGCCTTGGCCGCGAAGCACATGTGAAACTCGTCCACATCGATGGCGCGAGCTGCCGAGGGTAGCTCGTTGATGTGGAGCTTGAACGCATCCGGGCCCATGATCGTCACCCGCTTCTCTTGCCTCAGCAGCTTGCGCCGCTTGGCCGCGGTGCCGTCGATGATGGCAACGTCCTCGTCAGTGAAGGGGGTGAACCGGACTATCTCGTCCTGATTTTTCGCCATGAGGGACTTGGGCATGACCCAGATTGTCCCAAGCTGGTCGTCGATGTGGCGGCGGAACTGATTGACGCAGACGGGCGGGGTCTTTCCGGTTCCTGGATCACTGAGATCCATGCACTTCCGATTGGCGATGTAGAAGGCAAGCCTGGCCATTTGGTCTTGGCGCAAGCTAACCGTCATTGAAAATATCCGGCATCATTTCAGCAAGGTCTACTTCAGGCTCTTGGGGCAAGACCCCTGATACGTCCAGTAGTTGGAGGATCTTTAATACGGTTGCTTCGGATAGATCGTACCACAATGCTATCTCCGACACTTCCCACTTCTCTACTATTCTCAAGAAGCCAAACAGCATCATTCTATCCATGCATGATCTCCTTGAGAACTCCGGAGCCTATAGCTTCGAGGTCATAATCCGACAGATCGCGGAGGGGAGAAGAAACCTCGGTTGCACCGAAGAAAGGGAAGGGGCCCTGGCTAACGAACAACACCCGTCGGTCGTAAACCTTGGCCAGGTAGCTTAGCTGCTCTGCCTTAGACGCATGACTCATGTCGTACGCCAGCCAGACAACAGGCCCGAGGTTGGTCGCTGCATAGATTTTTCGGCAGGGAAGTCGGCTGTCGATAGGCCGAAGCATTTCCACCGTTGAGCCAGAAAGACGGACGAGTTGACGGAGCAGTTCGTCATATCTCTGGTCGCTATTTCGAAGGACGTAGGCACCGGCTCCCGGGGTAGGAAGAAAGATCTGAACCAGAGGGTCGCTGATCCAATCCGGTGCTGGCTCTGAACGACCAAGATTGACGTTGTGGAGACAGTATGGCCGGCCCATCCCCTTGGTGACGGTGAAGGGAGGCTCGAGGTTTGCGACCACGAGGTTTTGAGGCCCGGATGGCTGCAGCAAAAAGCTGATGCCGCCCGGGGCCTCATGCAGGCCGTAGTTAGTGAAGATCATGCCGCGAGGTTGATGTATCGCTGCCTTAGGAGGGGCCGGCTCGTTTGCTCAAGCCGAATGGGCAGCAGGGTGTCTCGATAGAGATCGACTGTCAGAGACGAACCCCGGAGTCGTTGACAGTCGAACCAGTAGTTCTGGAGAGCTCTGGCTTCAGGCCCATCAAACAACGGCAAGTTCGACCTCCTTGGTGATGCTGGTGAGCTCTTCCATCGAGAGATCGAGGAAGGTGGTGAGTCCCTGCATCTCGAAAAGGGTCCAGTCATAAAGACCCATGACGGCCTTATTGATCGTCCGGGTGCTCTTCATGGGCTTCAACAGCATGCCCAGCTCACGAGCCTCGAGCCCGTGACGGTTCATATACCGCGTAAGGTGGAGCCCGATGGCGGAGTGGCTGGTCGACAGAGGACGACGGTCAGCTACTGAACAGGAAGGCTTGGGAACGATCTTTCGTTCACGCTTGCAGCCGTTGTTCTCTTGAGCAAATCGGAAGGCATAAGCAGCCAGGGATTTGCGAATAGAGACGATGTCGTAGTCATACTTACGAGAGAGCTCGGCTTGACTTAGGCCGTTCTCATAATAGTCTTCGACGATATCTAGGTGTTTTCTCGATAGATACATGAAAGCTCGCTGCTTTTCTTAGGTTCTTTTGGGTAAGCCCCACCATGGAGGCCTCCCCCTCGCGTGGTGAGATCGCGAGAGTGATTCACCGAATCAATGAAATCAAGACGGTTTCGTTCTCCTCAACACATTTTCTACAACCGACGGTGTCGGTAGGTTCCTCTCCTTGAGGTAGCCACTGGCGGAGTCTAGACCCGAAAGGGCCTCCGGCCAGAGCTCTCTGATTTCATGTGGCTCGAAAGTCATTTCGAGTAAACATGCTAGTTCATGAGAAAGAACTATCACAATGTCGGTAGGGTCTTTCTTAGTCACTACTCTTCTCACTAATGCAACGGATAGTTTATATCCGTCTTTCGGTCCCAGCACTTATCACATTGCTTACACTGGTTGTCCTGATACTTCAGGGAAGGGCACTGGGGGACGTCGGGGCTTTCTACCCCAACGGTAGCAAAAGGCAGACCCTGGGGGCGGCGAGAAGGCAACGATCCAACTAGAGCCACGGAGAGTCTAACACACAAGTTCGGGGCGAAATCACCATGTTTCGCCAAAAAAACCTGAACGATTTTAGCCTCCCGAGTTGGGAGCCAATGCTGGATTTGGGGGGTAGCGGAGGCTATGTTGTTGATACGTTCCAGCATTTCGACGCTCTGGAGATCTCCGCTATCGAACCAACGGAAACGGTTCTCGGTCATTCCGTCGTCCCTACGTTTGCGGGTCTTAAGCCAAAGCTGGTTTAGGACGAGGATGAAGGCCTCGACAAACCGTGGATGTGTCGAGGCCGCCAGGCGTCGAGCCATGGCGTTCTGGGCCGCGGGGAACATATAGAACCCCTTGAGAGCGTAGCATCCACTGCAGACTGTGCCGGATTGCTTGGCTAGTTTGCCGCCCGTGATGCAGGCCGAGGCCGGCGTCGACCAGGACCACCAGGGCATCTTACTCGGTCGACTGAGGCCCCCGATCAGTTCCAGAGCCATCGCATACGTCAGCGGCGTCGTACCACTGGCTGCGCTCGTATTCTGGGTCGTCGAGCTCGTCGACGAGGTAGTAGGAGATTTCCTCCGCGTATTCAGCGGGGAAGCGGAGGACGCGGTCGAGCGCCTCGAGAGATCGAGTGTTGGCAAGTTGGATGGCCTCGTGGTGAGAGGAAGCGGTGACGTCGATGGGCACGCGAACGAGCGCGTAGATGTGAACGCGGTGCTCTTTGGGTGGTGATAGGGTGCTCATCTGGCCCGCTCACAAAGTGGGACAGAGAGTGGGACCGGGGTTACCGGTCCGTTCCAAGCGGTTGAAAACGCGCAAGTTTATTATGAACTTGCGACTGAGACATGGAGGCGCAAGCCATGACCATCGAAGCTCGGATTCGCGAACTGGGAAATCGTCACCGCTCGCTGGAGGATGCCCTCCGCGAAGAGATGCGACATCCGTCCGTGGACTCGCTGGAACTGCGGGAGCTGAAGCAACGGAAGCTTCGTCTGAAGGAAGAGATCACCAGTCTGGAGGCGCGCGCCGGATAGTCAGGCCGTCTTCCTGAAACACGAACGGCCCCGGAGATCGCTCTCCGGGGCCGTTTTCATCGGGTGTCACCCAAACTCAGTTGTCGTCGCCGAAGACCGAGGCGGCGGTGGGCTCGGCACCGCGGCGCTCGCGTTCCTCGGGGACAAAGGCTTCCTCGACCGGTTCTGCATCGACAGGCTGCAGGGCAGGACCGCCGCGCTTGGCGTCATCCTTGGCCTTTTTGTCGGCGGCCTTTTTGACGATCTCGTCGAGCGCCAGCTGGCCGACCAGGCCCAATGTCACAGGATCCACAGGCTTGATGTTGGCCGAGTTCCAGTGCGTGCGGTTGCGCACGCTCTCGATCGTGGACTTGGTGGTGCCCAGCATCTTGGCGATCTGGGCGTCAGTCACCTCGGGGTGGTTGCGCACGAACCAGGCGATGGCGTCGGGGCGGTCCTGACGGCGCGACACGGGCGTGTATTTCGGAGCGACCTTGGTCGGCTTCAGCAGCTCGGCGTGGCGACTGACCACGGCCTGCATGCGATAGTTTTCGTCAGCTTCCGCCTTTGCCAGCTCTTCGCGGGTCAGCTGTCCATTGACCATCGGGTCGGCGCCGCGGATGTCACGGGCCACGTCACCGTCGGCGATGCCGCGGATTTCCAGCGGGTGCAGACCGCAGAAGGCGGCGATCTGCTCGAAGGTGAGCGAGGTGTTGTCGACGAGCCAGACCGCAGTGGCCTTGGGCATCAGGATGTCGGTCATGGACCTGGATTCCGGTTGTTCGGGGGACGCGAAATCGAGTCCCGGATACGACGGCGCCCGACCTTTCGGCCGGGCGCGAGTGAAGTCGATATAGGCGCATTCACCGGAAAAGAAAACGCTGTCCAACATTCTCATACAGCCAAGGTTCATGTGAGACCCGCCACGGTGCATCCATGGACGCGACGGGCGTTCGGAACTCAGTCCGGAGGGACCTCAGATGTTGACGATGATGACCTTGAGCGCGGTCGCAGCCCTCTCGGGCGGGATCCAGGAATACGCGCCCAGCCAGGAGCGTGCTCCCCAGCAGGACGGCGGACCCCAGCGGGTCGCTCCCCGCGGCAGCTACACCCAATCGTGCAGCGGCGACTATGTGAATCAGGGCCGGCTCTATGCCGACTGCCGCGACGAGCGCGGCCGTCTGCGCGGCACCTCAATCTCTCTGCAGCTGTGCAGCCAGTACGACATCGCTAACCGCAATGGCCTCCTGGTCTGCGGCCCGAACCGGGGCGACTATGAAGAGGACAGCTCAACCGGCGGAGGCTGGGGTGGCGGAAATGGCGGTGGCGGTGGCGGTGGCTGGGGCGGTGGCAACGGCGGCGGCAACGGCGGCGGCTGGGGCAATCGTGCCTCGATCACCGTCTATCGCGACAGCAACTATCGCGGCGCGTCCCAGACCTTCGAAGGTGAGGTGCGCGATCTGAGCCGGTCCGCAATGAATGACCAGATCAGCTCGATGCGGTTCCGCGGCGAGTGGGAGGCGTGCACCGACGCCAACTTCCGCGGCTACTGCCAACGATTCACCGGAGATGTGCGGAGCCTGTCGAACTACGGCATGAACGACCGGATCTCTTCTCTGCGCCCGGTGCGTGGATACGGCCGTGACGACGACTATGGGCGCGACCGTCGCTGGTAGGCGTCAGTCGACCACAAGGACGATCTTGCCCACGTGCTCGCCCGCCTCCAGCCGGAGGTGGGCGAGTTTCGTTTCGGCCAGGGGGAAGGTCGCCTCGATGGGCGGCCGTACCGCGCCGGACGCCACCCAGGGCCAGGCCGTGGCCTCGACCGCCGCGATCAGGCGAGCCTTCTCATCCGCCGACCGCGCGCGCAGGGTCGAACCGGTCAGGACAATGCGCTTCAGCATCAGCCGCATCAGGTCGACCTCGGCGAGGGTGCCGGACAGGGTGGCGATGACCACCCAACGGCCAAAGGGCTTCAGCGATTCCTGATTGAGTGAGGCATAGGCCGCACCCACCATATCGAGCGCAACGTCAGCACCGCCGAAGCGGGCGATTTCGGCCCGCATGTCATCTCTCGTGGCGTCCAGACTGAGGTCCGCGCCGAGCGCCCGGGCGGCGGCGGCCTTTTCAGCGCCGCGCGAGGTGGCGATGACGCGGGCACCGGCGGCCTTGGCCATCTGGACGGCGGTGACGCCGATGCCGCTGGTGGCGCCGTGGATCAGCAGGGTCTCGCCCGCCTTCAGAGCACCTGCCTCGAACACATTGGCGAAGACTGTGCAGACGGTTTCGGGCAGGGCGGCGGCCTGAATGAAGTCGACATCGTCCGGGATCGGCAAGGCGTGCCGGGCATCTACAACCGCGAGATCGGCGTAGCCGCCACCGCCGAGCAGGGCGCAGACCCGGTCCCCGACGGCCCAGCGGGTGATGCCTTCGCCTACCTGATCGATCTCGCCGGCCACCTCCAGCCCCAGGATGTCGGAGGCACCGGGCGGGGCGGGATAGAGGCCGCGCCGTTGCAGCAGATCGGGACGGTTTATCCCAGCGGCGCGAACCCGGATGCGGATTTCCCCGGGACCGACGGTCGGATCGGGACGATGTTTCAGCGTCAGGGCCTCAGCCGCGCCGGTGCCGCCTTCGATCTCGATGACCCGCAAAAGCCGTCTCCCGTGCTTGCATTCGTCCGTGTCCGGGCGTTCAGATAGGCCCTTAAGCCCAGTCTGACCACGGAGGCTGTCATGAGTTTCGAGGATCTTGAGCCCCGCCCGCAGCGTGGCGCTGCCCTGGCCTTGCTGGCCCGCGAGGATCTGGATCTTTATTCCGTCGAGGAACTGAACGAGCGGATCGCTGCGCTAGAAGCCGAGATCGCGCGTGACCGGGCCGCCATCGACAAGAAGAATTCCCGCAAGTCTGCGGCCGACGCCCTCTTCAACTTCGGCTCGTGATCGTGGCATGAGGGTTGCAGCCTCTCGACAAGTGGCCGCGTTCCCGGCCGACGCCGAGACGGACCCGCGTTTTCATGAGTATGTTTGAGTTCATGGCCAGCGACGACACCCGCGCCAGCATCGCCACCGCCGGTCGCAGCCGGGGGGAGGTCGTGCGCGACTTCGCCGCCTCAGAGCTATTTGACCGGACCTTCAGCGAAGGCATGGAGCTGGTCGAGGAAACGGCCGCCTACCTGGACGGCGACGGCCGGCGGGAATCCAAGCTACTGTCGCGCGCCTCGGCCCTGGCATACGCGGGCGAGAGCATGAAGCTGACGACCCGGCTGATGCAGGTGGCATCGTGGCTGCTGGTCCAGCGGGCCGTGCGCGAGGGCGATATGGCGCCCGAGGCCGCCTGCGAGCCGCGCTATCGCCTGAACGAGCGCAAGACCGAGACCGAGGTCACAGACCCCGACCTGCCCATCGCCCTGGTCGAGTATCTGGTGCGGGCCGACAAGCTGTACGACCGCGCCCTGTATCTGGACCGCCGGATGTATCTGGATGCTCCGGACGACGAGCCGGTGAACCCGGTCCAGAGCCAGATGGATCGACTGACGGCGGCCTTCAGGCAGTAGTCGCTACGGCCCGACGTCGTTGGCGACATTGCGGCCGTCATCGACCGGCTTGGGCAGGCTGACGGCGATGCCGAGGGCCTGGGCCAGTTTCGCGTCCCGCTCATAGACATCCTCGCGGAAGGCGACGCGGCCCTGGCCGTCGACGAAGGCGGTCCAGTAGAGCAGGCGTACGCTGATCTCGCGGCCGGTCGCGATCCGCTTGGTCTGACGGCTGTCCAGGGCGGCGTCGAACTGGCCCAGCAGGGTCGGGTCCGGCGACAGCAACAGACGCGCAAAGTCGATGGCACCCTGAACCCGCACACAGCCGTGGCTGCGCTGGCGCATGGCCAGGTTGAAGGCCGATTTGGTCGGGGTGTCGTGCAGGAAGATGGCGTAGCTGTCGCGCAGTTCAAACTTCACATAGCCGAGCGCGGCCGTCGGACCCGCGCGCTGGATGACCTGGCCGTTCTGCACGTACATGTTCTGGCTGGCCAGATAGCCGGGGCCGCGTGGCAGGATTTCGTCGCGGGCGATGCCGGCGGGCACATACCAGGGCGGATTGGCCACGACTGACGCGAACGGCTTCTCGAGGCTGGGCGTCTGGGTCGAGGGCGCGCCGCACACAACGCGGTTCGAGTGAACCGGGCGGCCGTCCTTCCAGTAGACCATGATGGCTGCGGCGGTGTTGACCTCGATCCGCTCGGGCGAGGGATCGCGGCGCAGCCAGCGGCGGCGTTCGAGGTTCAGAGCGATCTGGCGGGCGCGGTCCTCGGTCGAGGCGGACAGCGAACGCTGGGTGCCCTGGCCGATACGGCCGTCGGCGACCAGCCCGTGGCGCGCCTGGAAGCTGCGCACGGCGGCCTGAAGCTCTGGCCCATAGACGGTGCTGGCAGCGATGCTTGTGGCCGTGGCCTGATCCATGTCGCCCTCGGCGACGAGGCGGCGGGTCAGGACCGGCAGGCGCGGGTCAGAGGCACCGGGCTCAATGGCGGCACCGACGGAGAAGACCGGCCAGCTGTTGCCCTGCTGGATCATGCGGCGATAGCGCACATAGCCGGCGGACAGGTTGGAGTAGCCGATGTCTGTTGGGGCCAGACCCTCGAACCAGTCGACGAGCTTGTTCTGGGCCAGGGCACCGTTAAGGCCGTTGGGCAGATCGACGGTGTTCTTGCCCATCTCCCACAGGTCCTCGACCGTCTCGGGACGGACGCGGCCCAGGGCCAGGGTGCGAGCATAGTTCATCGCTGCCACCGTGGTGTTCATCTCGGTCGATGCGGGCACGGCGGCGAGCGCCGGGAAGTCGAAATAGTCGGCCACAGCCAGACCGTGACGCTCGGCACGGTCGGCGGCGGCTTGGAGCGCCCGCACCCGGTCGGCGGTCCAGACAGGATACCAGCCGTTCAGCTCATAGAAGGCGCGGACGTCGGCCTGCTGGGCGGCGGGGACGCGGGCCAACTGGTCGTTGAAGCTGTCGTAGAAGGCAACGGCCGCAGGATCGCGTGACTGCGCCTGGGCACCGAACGCCGCTGCGCTCGTCAGGGCTGCCGTGGCCGCGCCGAATGCCAATTCCCGTCGATTCATGTCCGGCCTGCTTCTCGCCCGCCCCGGCTACGGACCCCGTGTCCGCGCCCCGGAAGGCGAACGCTGAACATGTTATCGGCGTTCCGGACAAACAGAAAGCGCCGGTCCGCTGGGAACCGGCGCTTTCATGTCGTTCGCAACAAAGTGTTGCGGGCTTACTTCTTGATGAAGCCGCCGAACTTGTTGTTGAAGCGCGAAACGCGGCCGCCGCGGTCCATCAGGTGCGCGTTGCCGCCGGTCCAGGCCGGGTGCGTAAGCGGGTCGATGTCCAGGTTCAGCACCGCGCCTTCCTTCTGATAGGTCGAGCGCGTCTGGTAGGTGGTGCCGTCCGTCATCGTCACGGTGATGAAGTGGTAGTCGGGGTGCGTGTCCGCTTTCATGGTCGTCGTCCGGGTCTCTGCGCGATGACGATGCCGACCGTCGGTGCGCGAAAATGAGAAACCCGCCGCCCCTCTTCGAGAAGGTGGTCTGGCGGGAATGAGGGGCGGCGTTTACACCGGGGGGCGCTTTCGGGCAAGAGGCTCGCCATGACCGACGCCCGACAGCCTGACGCCCGTTTCGAAGCCGAGGGGCGCCCCGGGGCCGGGGCAGTGCTGGCCGAGCAGATGAGCGAGGCGGGCGGCCGGCGCGAGCGGCGCAAGGATATCCGTCCGCTGGCCCGGCTGCTGCCCTACGCCGCGCAGCATTGGGGCCAGGCTGCGCTGGCCGGGTTCTGGCTGCTGTTGTCCACGGCGGCGTCCCTGGGCCTGACGGTCACGGCGCGAGGCGCGATCGACAACGGCTTCGATCAAGGTGGCGAGCAGTTGAACGTCTGGTTCCTGGCGCTGGGACTGAATGCCCTGGGACTGGGGATCGCGACGGCGGCCCGGTATTTCTATGTCACCAAGACGGGTGAACGGGTGGTCGCGGACCTGAGGAAAGGCCTTTTTGGGCGCATCCTGACGCTGGACCCCGCCTTCTATGTGAAGATGCGCACCGGCGAGGTGCTGAGCCGGCTGACCACCGATATCGCCCTGGTCGAGACGCTGATGACGACGTCAGTGTCCTTCGCGCTCAGAAACCTGCTGACCCTGATCGGCGGGGTGGGGATGCTGTTCGTGGTCAGCCCCAAGCTGACCGGGCTGGTGCTGCTGACTGTGCCGCTGTTGCTGGGGCCGTTGTTCCTGTTCGGGCGGCGGGTGCGAAAGCTGACGGTGGCGACGCAGGACCGGTTCGCGGGAGCCGTGGGCTTCGCCGGCGAGAGCGTGGACGCCATTGAAACGGTGCAAGCGTTCGGGCGTGAGGCCAGCGCGGCGGACAAGTTCGGCCGGGTGGTCGAGGAGGCGTTCAGCGTCAGCCTGACCCGCATGAGCGCGCGGGCGCTGATGACGGCCATGATCATCACGGTGATGTTCGGCGGCGTGACCCTGGTGCTGTGGCTGGGGGCCCAGGACGTGGTGGCCGGACGGATGAGCGTCGGAGCCCTGTTGCAGTTCGTGCTGCTGTCGGTGTTCGCGGCCGGGGCCGTTGGGGCGCTGGGCGAAAGCTGGGGCGATGTGCAGAAGGCGGCCGGAGCGATGGAGCGCATCGACGAACTGATGCGGGCTGAGCCTTTGATCTCGGCACCGGCGCAGCCGCGGGCTCTTCCGGAGCCGCCGCGGGGCGAGGTGTCGATGTCGGCGGTGGACTTCGCCTATCCGGGGCGGCCTGACCTGCCGGCGCTGAAGGGCTTCAGTCTGACGGTGCGGCCGGGCGAGACGGTAGCGCTGGTCGGGCCGTCGGGGGCAGGCAAGTCGACGGTGTTCCGGCTGCTGCTGCGCTTCTATGACCCGCAGGGCGGGTTGGTGTCGGTGGACGGCGTGGACGTGCGCGAGGCCGATCCGGTGGCGGTGCGCGGGCGCTTTGCCTGGGTTTCGCAGGAGGCACCGCTGTTTTCGGGTTCAGCACTGGAGAACATCCGCTTCGGTCGTGAAGCTGCGACCGAGGAAGAGGTTCGGGCGGTGGCCGAGGAGGCCCAGGCGCTCGGGTTTGTCGAGGCTCTGCCGGAGGGGTTCAACACGCCGCTGGGCGAGCGGGGCAAGAGCCTGTCGGGCGGGCAGCGGCAGCGCCTGGCCATCGCCCGGGCGTTGGTGCGCGAGGCACCGATCCTGCTGTTGGATGAGGCCACCAGCGCGCTGGACGCCGAGAACGAGCAGCTGGTCCAGGCCGCGCTCGACCAGGCGATGGAGGCTCGCACGACCCTAGTCATCGCCCACCGGCTGGCCACGGTCCTTCGCGCCGACCGCATCGTGGTGATGGAGGCGGGCCGGGTGGTGGACGAGGGCACGCACGCCGAGCTGATCGCGCGGGGCGGGCTCTATGCCCGGCTGGCCAAGCTGCAATTCCGGGCGGAATAGCCAGCGGCTGCAAACAGACAAAAAACAGTGTCCGGATTGTCCGGATTGTCCGTTTGCTATTCGGGCCCAGGAAGGCACGGGATTACGATTTCAAAGACCGGTCGGCATTATAAGGCCGAGCGGAGGCGTGCTGTCTCGATTGCGTTAGAAAAATCCAACTCGTTGAACGGGCGCTGGAAATTTGCGCGAGTTATGAGCGCTCGCGCCTAGGCCGCCTGAAGAAGTTTCCGCAGTTGCGGGTGCAGTTCGGGGTTGGAGGCGAGGATCTGCTTGCCGGCCTTGGGGTCGCCGTCGTTGTCGATGGTGGTGACCGTGCCGCCCGCTTCGGTGACGAACAGGATGCCTGCGGCGACATCCCACGGGTTCAGATTGCGCTCCCAATAGGCGTCATAGCGGCCCGCGGCGACCCAGGCGAAGTCGAGCGCGGCGGAGCCGAGGCGGCGGATGCCGGCGACGCGCTGGCCGATGGCGTGGATGTCCTTGATCGCCTGGCCGTGGCCGGTCTTGCCGATGAAAGGCAGGCCCGTGGCGATCAGGCTCTCGGACAGGTCACGACGACCGGCGACGCGGATGCGCGTGTCGTTCAGATAGCAGCCCTTGCCCTTCTCGGCCCAGAACAGCTCGTTCATGACGGGGTTGTAGGTGACCCCGGCGACGATCTCTGAACTGCCGTCCGGCGCATAGCGTTGCAGGCCCACCGTGATGGCGAAGTGGGGCATGGCGTGCATGAAGTTGGTCGTGCCGTCGATCGGGTCGACGATCCAGGTGTGGGACTTGTCAGTCCCCTCGATCATGCCGCGCTCCTCGCCCAGGAAGCCGTAGCCGGGGCGGGCCTTCATCAGCAGCTCGAACAGGGTCTCTTCCGCCTTGATGTCGGCGGCGGTGACGAAGTCGCCGGGGCCCTTGCGCGACACCTGCAGCTGCGCCACCTCGCCGAAATCGCGCAGCATCGGGCGGGCGGTCTTGCGGACCGCGTCGATCATGACGGAAACGAGGGCGGAGGCGAGGGCCATGGGAATCTCCTGGTCCGCAGACCCTGCAAGGCGTCAGCCCGGGCAAGCGGAGAAGTTCAAGGGGACGCGGGATCGCGCCTCCGGGGGTAGTCGATGATCAGTCCGCGCGGCGGACGTATTCGCCGGTCGAGGTGTCGACGATGATGCGCTCGCCCGGGCCCATGTAGGGCGGGATCATGATGCGCACGCCGTTGTCGGCGATGGCGGGCTTGTACGACGACGAGGCGGTCTGGCCCTTCACGGTCGGTTCGGTCTCGGCGACGGTCAGGGTGACCTGTTCCGGCAGCGACAGGCCGATGGGACGGTCCTCGTGCATCTCGATGACGACCTTCATGCCGTCCTGCAGGTAGGGGATCGAATCCTCGCCGACCCAGTCCTTCTGCAGCTCGATCTGCTCGTAGGTCACGTCGTCCATGAAGACGAGGGCATCGCCCTGCTCGTACAGGTAGGAGAAGTCCTTCTGTTCCAGCGTAACGCGCTCGACCTTGTCTTCCGAACGGAAGCGTTCGTTCAGCTTGTTGCCCGTCTCGAGGTTCTTGGCCTCGACGTTGGCGAAGGCACCGCCCTTGCCCGGCTTGACGTGGCTGGCTTTGGTGACGACCCACAGGCCGCCGTTGTGTTGCAGGACCATGCCCGGCTTGATGGTGTTGCCGTTGATTTTCGCCATGGGATCACAGGGGTCTGGGCGCGGCCGGAAGCTGCGCGAAATCGGGCGCTCTCCCTAGAGGAAGCCGGGCGGAAGGGCAAGGAGAGGGGCTGCGTAGGGGACAAGGCGTGGCGGTGTGGCGGGAAAATTCGGACCGCCATCCCGCCAAATCCCGCCATCTCGCCAAACCTGACATGGCGTTGTCTGTCAGTCTGAAACGGACTGACAACTGACAAACACCGACACTTTGCCGAGGCAAGGGCAAGGGCAAGGGCAAGGGCAAGGGCGAGGGCGTGGGGAAGGGGTTGCAGATCATGTCGCCATTATAGGGGCGTTCTGACCTGTGCGAGGTTCAGCCGGGATCGCTCTGCATAACCCCCTGATACCAAGGCGTCAGGCCCCTGAACGCGTGCGCGTCCAGTGATCCGCCGGCTGCGGCTTCGACCTGCCTGGGCCAGGATTGCCGGGGCGGCTAGTTCCCCGTCGCGCTCTTGTCGGGGGCGATCTCGGTCATGGCGGACTGGAGGTAGTTCTGCTCGCCGAGCTGGGCGATCAACTGGTGCTGGGCCTCGAGGAAGTCGATGTGCTCCTCGGTGTCGTTGAGGATGCGCATCAAGAGGTCGCGGCTAACGTAGTCCCGCGCTGCCTCGCACTGGGCCACGCCGCCCAGCAGGGTCTCGCGGCCGCCGAGCTCGAGTTGCAGGTCGGCACCGAGGCATTCGATGGCGGACTCGCCGATCTTCAGCTTGTGCAGGTCCTGCAGGTTCGGCAGGCCGTCGAGGAACAGGATGCGCTTGATCAGCATATCGGCGTGCTTCATCTCGCCGATGCTCTCGTCGTAGATGATCTGGCCCAGGTGCTTCAGGCCCCAGCTCTCGAACATGCGGGCGTGCAGGAAATACTGGTTCACCGCCGTCAGCTCGTTGGTGAGCACCGCGTTGAGCGTGCGGATGATCGCGGGATCGCCCTTCATGGCCGTGGTCCTTGCACTGGTCGGGGCGACTCGACTGCCGCCCGGGGTGCAGGCGGCATAGCATGGCGGAACCGCCCGCGGGTCAGTTGCGAGGGTTTTTCACCGACATTGAGAGTGCGAGTCAGAGGCGCTTTCGAGCCGCCGGCTATTCAGCGGCCATGGCGAAGGCTTCGCGGCCGTCCTGGATCATCTGACGCATCTCGCAGACGCACTTGGCGCACTGGGGCGAGCACTGGTGACGGGCGAACACGTCGCGCGGACGCGTCGCGCCCGCCTCGATGGCGGCGGCGACATCACGCTGGCGAAGGCCGTTGCAGTTGCAGACGTACAAGGGGCGGAACTCGAGACTAGGTGCGAATGGTTCTCCATAGCAGGAAATCCGGCGATTGCAAATCGTTCGCAAGGCGAGGCATTGACGGGCGGCGGCGGTCGTCGCACTTCCGGCCCATGGCAAAGACCCCGACTGTTCCGCCCCGGCCGCCGTGCCGGCTGTATCTGATCACTCCGCCGGCGATTGCGGATCTGGAGGCGTTCGCCGGTCTGCTGGAAAGCGCGCTGGACGCGGGTGACGTGGCGGCGCTGCAAATCCGGCTGAAACCGGCGGATGACGCGACGATCCGGGCGGCGGTGAAGCGGCTGGCACCCATTGCCCAGTCACGCGGTGTGGCGGTGATCCTGAACGATCGGCCGGATCTGGCGAAGGAAACCGGATGCGACGGGGTGCATGTGGGTCTGACGGATGCGGGCGTGGCCGAGGCCCGGCGGATCATGGGGCCGAACGCCATGATCGGCGCGACCTGCCACGACAGCCGCGAGTTGGCGATGGATGCGGCCGAGGCGGGCGCGGACTATGTGGCTTTCGGCGCTTTCTTCCCCACCGACACCAAGGCGACGACGCATCGGCCAGACCCGGAAATTCTGACCATCTGGCAGGAGACGACGGAAGTGCCGTGTGTCGCCATCGGCGGGATCACGGTCGAGACCGCAGGGATGCTGGCCGAGGCGGGAGCTGACTTCGTCGCCGTCAGCGGCGGGGTCTGGGCTCGTCCCGACGCTCCTGCGGCCGCGGTGAAGGCCTTCAACGCTGTTTTGGGGACATGACAGCGAATTTCAGGGGATATTAGGATCAACGTGGTTTCTGGCGGGAACGAGTCCGTCGGAAGTCTCATGTCCTTGACCCCCACGCTAGATACCGCGCCCGCCCCCAGCCGCGTTGAGGTTGCGCGCAAGGCCGCCGCCGGGACCCAGACCGGGGGGGTGTTCGCCCAGCCACTGGTGCCCCTGCTGACGGCAGTGGGCGTGGCGGCGCTGGTCGTGATCTCGGTCAGCTATGCCCGGTCCGCCGGCCTGGTGGCGGCTCTGTGGGGTGCGGGCGGCCTGGCCTCAGTGGTGTGGCTGCGGACATCGCGGGGCCTGGCCTATGACGTCTGCTTCGGCGGCCTGGTCATGGTGGCTTTCCTGTCGGGCAATCTGCTGGTGGGCAACCCGCCGCTGATCGCCGGCATGTTCACGATCGCCAACATGATCGACGTCATCTGCACGGTGACGTTGGCACGGCGGTTCGCGCCGACACTGAATGTATCGAGCGTGGAGGGGGCGGGCCGGTTCTTGCTGAGCGCCGCGGTCATCGCGCCGATCCCGGCAGCGGTGTTCGCCGGAGTGATGCTGGAGATGATGACCGGTGCCAGGCTGCTGGACAGTCTGCAGACCTGGTGGTTCGGCCATGCCCTGGGTGTGGCGGTAATCGGCTCCTTCGGTCTTGCCATCACACGCCGGCATCTGGCGATGCTGAAGAAGCCGTGGCGCATCGCTGAGGCGGTCGTCCTTTTCACGCTTCTGACGGGCGGTGGATTGGTGATCATGACCAAGGCGGGCTTGCCGATGAGCTTCGCCCTTTTGCCGTTGCTACTCATCATAGCGGTGCGGTTCCGGGTTCTGGGCGTCACGGCGGCACTGGTGATTGTCTCCATAATCTCGGTGGGCGGTGCCATGGCCGGGCTAGGTCCCTATGCTACATTGCTCGACGGACCGGGCCGGGCGCTTATGGCGCAGCTGTTGGTGCTGTTCGGCTATCTGCCGGTGTTGCTGGTCGCGGCGCTGCTTGAGGAGCGGGACCGTCTGGCCGACCGCGCCAGGGCAGGGCAACTGCGGGCCGAGCGGGCGTCTGAGGCCAAGTCGCGGCTGTTGGCCAATGTGGCCCATGAGATCAAGAGTCCAGTCGGTGGCGTCATCGGCATCGGCGAGTTGTGGAAGTCCGGCCAGTTGGGCCCGGTCACTGAGACCCAGGCCGAAATGGCCGAGATGCTGGTCAAGACGGCCCGCCAGGTCGAGGCCCTGACCCACGACCTGCTGGACGTGGCGCGGGCGGAGTCCGGGGCCGTGAAACTGGATCTGAGGCCCACGGACGTGCCGGGCATACTGGAGGACGTGCGCCGCTCGATGGCGCTACGTCCCGACGCGGAAGGCATGAATCTTGAGGTGTTATGCGAAGGCGACGGGCTGGTGGCCCTGGCAGACTCGCAGCGGCTGGTGCAGGTGATCGGCAATCTCGCCAGCAACGCGGTGAAATACGGCGCGTCCGGCGGCAGCGTGACCTTCCGCGCCCGACGTATCTTCGACGGGGTGCGCATCGAGGTCATCGACCGCGGGCCGGGCCTGTCGCCCGAGAAGCAGGCCCAACTGTTCGAGCCGTTCAACCGGCTGGGGCTGGAGCGTTCGGCGGTCGAGGGTCACGGCATCGGCCTGGCCCTGGCCAAGCGCTTGACCGAGCTACAGGGCGGAACCATCGGCGTCAGCTCGAAGCCGGGCGAGGGTGCCACCTTCTGGGTCGAATTGCCCACCGCGTGAGCGGCCTTGCGGTTGCCCTGATCCGGGGTGATTGTCGCGGCATGAAAAGCGCCCTTTCCCTGCTGCTTCCGCTCGCTGTCCTGACCCTGGCCGCGCCGGCCACGGCCCAGACGGCGCCGTCGTCGACCTCGGCGGCTGATGACTTCACCCGCGAACTGAACGGCGGGCCGCCGACCAGCACCTTGCCCGCCCGACCGCTGGTAACGCAGCCCGTGGCCCCGCCGACGACGCAGGCCGCGCCTCCGCCGCGTATGGAACCCCGGGCCCAGCCTGCGCCGACGCCCGTGCAGCCTGTGACGCGTCCCCCGGCCAGTCCTCCCGCTTCCACGCCCCCGGCGGCCGCGACACCGCCTTCGCCTGTTGTCGTGGCGACCGAGCCTGCCGCGCCGCCGCCGCCGCCCCCGCCGACTGTTCTTGATGCGGCGGCGATCGCGGCCTTGCCGTTCACGGTGAGCCTGCCCGCCGGGTTTGAGATCACGACCGGTCGTCCGGGGCCGGACTTCAAAGTCTACACGGTGCGCCGGGCGGGCCAGCCGTTCGTGATGATCTATGCCGGACCGTCAGCCCTGTTCCCGATCTATGAGGGCGATGAGGTCGAAGCCGCGGGCCGGGCGTCGATTCTGGTGACAGAGGGCAACCGCCGCCGGGCGCTGGAACACCTGTTCAACCGCGATGGGGCGCCGCGTCAGGTCCACGTCTGGGTCGCCAGCGTCGATGACGCCGATCGCGATCTTGCCGAGACCATCGCCCAGAGCGTGGACGTTCCCTAGCCGCGCTTGACCGCCGCGTCGCCGTCGTCCGACAGCCGCACGCCGCGCAGGCCCGAGAACACCAACACCTCCTGCCCCTCGGCGGCAGCCCAACGGCGAAGCTGGGTCTGATAGGGCTCGCGCCGCCAGTCGTGGGGACGGGATGGATCAGATTCCACGATCAGGCGCCGGCCGCCGTCCTCGCTGTGCAGGACGAAGCCGGCCACGGCGGGCTTCCAGGTTTCGTCCAGCGCGTCGGTGAGCAGCCACAGGCAGTTGAAGACGCGGCAGTCGCCGGGGCGGTCCTCATAGATCCCGCAGCCGGTCGAACGGCGGAAGTGGGTGCACCACTTGCCGGCCGGCTTGGCCAGGGCGGTGACGCCCATCAGCTTGCAGCAAAGGCCGCAGTCGCCGCAGGACTTCATCGCCGGTTACGCACCTGTGTCATGACGAGAGGCTGGCACGGGCGACCGGGCGCGGCAATCGGTCAGAGGACCTCGCGCCGGCTGAGGTGCACCAGCATGGCGAGCAGGCAGACAAGACCCCCGATGCCGCCCAGGGCCAGGGCCGTCTCGACGCGCCAGGCCTCGGTCGCCAGCATGTTGACCGGCATCTGCCACGGGAAGAAGACGCCCTGCTTGGCTGAGGTGGCGACGACCGAGAAGAAGGTGCCGCCGATGCCGATGGCCAGGGCTGGAACGAAGCTGGCGTAGCGCAGGGCAACCCACAGCTGGATCATGATCATCAAGAGGCCCGCGGCGAACATCCTGGCCAGGGCACCGAGATAGGTCGCGGCGGCGAAGGGGCCGGTGGGTGCCATGTCGGGTTTGATCATCACGGCCAGCTTCACGGCGAGAAACTGAAGCCCGAACACGGCGGCGGACATCAGGGCGATGACGGCCAGCACGCAGATGGCCTTGGCGGCATAGAGCTTCCATCTTGCGAAGGACAGGGCGCGCAAGTGATCCCAGGACTTCGGCCCATGCTCCATGTGGGCGACCAGGGCGGTCAGGGCCGTGACGCTCATGGGCAGCATGAAATAGGCCCAGATACCCGCGCCGCTGATCATCCACATGTCCCAGGGCTGCGGCTTGGTGCTGCGCAGGAGCATGAAGAAGGTGAAGACGGCGATCAGCGTCGGGGCGATGACGGCCAGAACGGCGGCCAGCGATCGGTTCAGCTTTTTCGCTTCGACGAGAAGGGCGGCGAGCATCAGGCGAACTCCGGCTCGGGTTGGGGCTGGGCTTGGGCGGCGGGGGCGGAGACCTGGCGGTAGATGCCCTCCAGGGTGCGGGCGCGGGGGCCGATGGCGAAGACCGCAATGTCGGCCTCAACCAGGGCGCTGTTGAGGGCGGCCGAGGCGGTGCGCGCGTCCTCGCCGGGTTTCAGCGAAGCGATGATCCGGTCGGCGGTTTCGGCGACCGTGAAGCCTCGCCCGGCGGCCAGTCTGGCGGCGCGGCGGGGATCGTTGGTCTCGACCGCAATTTCAGGCGCGAGGTCGGCCTTGATGCGGGACAGTTCGCCTTCCAGCACCAGCCGGCCTTCACTGAGGATGCCGACGTGGGTGGCGGTCTGCTCAATCTCTCCGAGCAGGTGGCTGGACAGAAGGACCGTGGCACCGGCGCGTTGCGGCAGGTCGCGGAGGAAGCGCCGCATGTCGGCGATGCCGTCGGGATCCAGCCCGTTGGTGGGCTCGTCGAGGATCAGCACCGGCGGGGCTCCCAGCATGGCGCGGGCGATGCCCAGGCGCTGGCGCATGCCCAGCGAATAGTCGGAGACGCGACGCCGGCCGTTCTCGCGCATCTCGACGATCTCCAGAACACGCTCGATCTCCGACACGGGCAGGCCCAGCAGGCGGCGGGTCAGGTCGAGGTTCTCGGCACCCGAGAGGTTGGCGTAGAAGCCGTGCGCCTCCAGCAGGGCACCCACCTTGCGGGCGGCGGTCAGTCGGTGTGCGGCGACATCGACGCCGCAGATGAGGGCCGAACCGGACGTGGGTCGGAGCAGGCCCAGCAGCATCTTCAGCGTCGTGGTCTTGCCTGCGCCATTGCGGCCAAGGAACCCATAGACGGCGTGTTCCGGCACGGTCATCGACACGGCGTCGACGGCCAGATGCTGTTTGAAGCGGCGGGTGAGACCCCGGGTCTCGATGGCGGCGGGCATGATGACGCGCTCACTTTCGTTTAAGTCAGAGCTAAAGGTTGCGGAGCAGGCGTCTTTAAGTCAAGATTAAAGATGAGACAGGATTTCCAGATACCGGAGGACCGCCGTGGGGCGTGACGATCTCGACCTTTTCCGCAAGCGTTGCGCCCAGTTCCGCTGGCTGGCCGTGTTCATGGTGGTCAGCGTGGGGCTGCTGATGGCGCTGACCTATCTGATCGCGCCCTTGGGCCTGATGGTGAAGGGCAGCCCCCAGATTGGCGGCCGCACCCTGGTTGCATCCATGATCCCGGGGATTGCGCCGGCCTGCTACCTCTTCGGGGTGTGGTCGATCGGTCGAGCGATGGGCGACCTGTCGAAAGGGCGGCTGTTCCAGCCGACGGTTGCCGATGCCCTGCGCCGGGTCGGCCTGGCCCTGGGGATCGGCGGTGTGTTCAGCGTCTTCATCATGACCAACATCATCCGCATGATCACCAAGACCCAGGGCGGGTATCTGCACTTTGACGTCGCGGGGATGACGCTGGGCATGATCGGCGGGGCGTTGTTCCTGCTGGGTCGAGTGGTCGATCAGGCGGCGCGTGTCGAGGCCGAGCTGGACGAGATGATCTGATGCCGATCCGCGTCACCCTGGACCAACTGATCATCAAGAAGGGCCTCAAGGCGCGCGATCTGGCGCAG
Organism: Brevundimonas sp.; assembly: GCA_046294385.1. GTDB lineage: Bacteria > Pseudomonadota > Alphaproteobacteria > Caulobacterales > Caulobacteraceae > Brevundimonas. The sequence continues at coordinate 155,594 of JBKBJW010000002.1, forward strand.
CAGGTGGGCCTCAGCGAGACCCAGCTGTCGCTGTTCCGCTCCGGCAAGGTGAAAGGCATCCGGTTCAGGACGCTGGCCAAGCTGTGCGCCGCGCTGGAATGCCGACCGCGCGACCTGCTGGACTATGATTTCGACGCAGCCGATCTGGACGCCGCCGACGACGGCGACTAGCCACGCTGTATGGCAGTTCGCGAAACAGACGTCGTCATCCTGGGCGGGGGGCACAACGGCCTCGTCTGCGCCTTCTATCTGGCGCGGGCCGGGCTGAAGGTCACGGTGCTTGAGCGGCGTCACGTCGTGGGCGGCGCGGCGGTGACGGAGGAATTCCACCCCGGATTCCGCAACTCGACCGCCAGCTACACCGTCAGCCTGCTGAACCCCAGGGTCATCGCCGACATGGACCTGGCCCGGCACGGTTTGCGGGTCGTCGAGCGCAAGGTCTCAAACTTCCTGCCGTTCTACGACGGGTCGCACCTGCTGGCGGGCGAAGGCCGGACGCAGGGACAGGTGGCAAAGTTCTCGACGCGCGATGCGGAGCGGCTGCCTGAGTACGAGCGGCGGCTGGAGGTCGTGGCGGACGTGCTGCGCCACTGGATCCTGAAGGCCCCGCCCAACGTAGTGGAAGGCGGCTGGTTGGCCATGTTGCCGGAGCTGCTGACCGCGGGGGCGCTGGGCAAACAGGCGGCGGGGCTGGACACCCAGGGGCGGCGCGATCTGCTGGACCTTTTCGCCAAGTCGGCCGGCGACTGGCTGGACGGATGGTTCGAGAGCGATCCGATCAAGGCCCTGTTTGGGTTCGACAGCATCGTCGGTGCCTATGGCAGCCCCTACACGCCCGGATCGGCCTATGTGCTGCTGCACCACGTGTTCGGCGAGGTGAACGGCAGGAAGGGCGTCTGGGGCCACGCCATCGGCGGCATGGGCGCGATCACCCAGGCGATGGCGAGCGCCTGCGCCGAACTGGGCGTCGAGGTGCGGCTGGATACGGCGGTCGCCTCGGTGCTGACCGAAAAGGGCCGGGCCGTGGGCGCGGTGACAGAGGGCGGCGACGTCGTGCGGGCCAGGGCCGTGGTTTCGAACCTTCATCCCCGGCTTCTGTTCGAGCGGCTGGTGGACGACGCCGTGGTTCCGGCGGACTTCCGCGAGCGGATCGGCAACTATCAGTCGGGGTCAGGAACCTTCCGTATGAATGTGGCGCTGAGCCAGCTGCCGAACTTCACCAGCCTGCCGGGGCAGGGGGATCACCTGACGGCCGGCATCATCATCGCGCCGTCGCTCGCCTATATGGACCGGGCCCACGCCAGCGCGCGGCTGGACGGTTGGTCGTCCGAACCGATCGTGGAGATGTTGATCCCGTCGACGCTGGACGACAGCCTCGCGCCGGCCGGTCAGCACGTGGCGAGCCTGTTCTGTCAGCACGTTGATCCGACCCTGGGCGACGAGCATCGCGACACGGTGGCGGACCTGATGATCGAGACGGTCGACAAATACGCGCCGGGCTTCAAGGCGTCGGTGGTCGGGCGGCTGGCACTGGGGCCGCGCGATCTGGAGCGGCGCTTCGGACTGGTCGGCGGCGACATCTTCCACGGGCGTCTGACGCTCGACCAGTTGTTCAGCGCCCGGCCGGTGCTGGGACATGCGGACCACCGGATGCCGGTGCCGGGGCTTTATCTATGCGGATCAGGAGCGCATCCCGGCGGCGGCGTCACCGGCGCTCCGGGGCACAATGCGGCGCGGGCGGTGCTGAAGGATCTCAGGCGTTAGCCACGCCCATGGCCTGCATCAGCGCGTCGCGGACCGCAGATTCAGTGAAGGGCTTCTGCAGGGTTGCCTGGCCGCGCCATTCGTCGGGCAGGCCGCCCTCGCCATAGCCGGTCGAGAAGACAAAGGGCACGCCGCGCGCCCGCAAGGCCACGGCGAGGGGGAAGACGTGGGTTCCCGCGACATTGACGTCCAGCAGGGCGGCATCGAGGGTCTCGGCGTCGGCGATGATCAGGCCTTCATCCACGGTGGCTGCAGGCCCCACGGGGACGCAGCCCATGTCCTCAAGGATCGTCTCAAGTAGCATGGCGACGAGGGATTCATCTTCGACGATCATCACCCGGCGGCCGTTCAGGATGTCGGTCATTCGGTCAATCCCCGGTCGAGAGGAATGGATATTTCCGCAACGAACCCGCCACTTGCGTAACGGACTTCGACCTCGCCCGCCAGATCATGGCGCACGTTTCGCTCGATGAGACGGCTGCCGAAGCCGCGGCGTTCGGGGGTTCTGACCGGGGGACCACCTATCTCGCGCCAGGTCAGGGTCAGGCGACGGTTGGTCTGGTTGGCGACGCTCCAGTCGACCTCGATCCGGCCGTCGCCGGGTGACAGGGCACCGTATTTGGCGGCGTTGGTGGCGAGTTCGTGGAAGATCATGCCCAGCGACAGGGCTGCGGCCGGGTCCAGCGCGACCCGCGGGCCGTTCAGTGAGACGCGCGTCGATCCATGAGCCTCGGTCTCGTGCTCCAGAATGTCGCGCAGGTCTGCGCCTTCCCAATGGCTGCGGGTCAGCAGATCGTGGGTATGCGACAGGGCCATAAGCCGGGCCTGGAAGCCCTGGGCGAAGGTCGTCGGATCCGCGTGGGACCTCGCCGTCTGCATGGCGATGGACTGGACCGTGGCCAGGGTATTCTTCACCCGGTGGTTCAACTCGTCGATCATCAGTTTCTGGCGTTCGGCGGCGATCACGGTGTCGGTGACGTCGTGGCCCTGGACGAAGATACCGGCAACCGCGCCGGCCATGTCGCGAACCGGCTGGTAGATGAAGTTGAGATAGCGGGATTCCAGCGGGGCGTCGGGCGCGCGCTGCAGTTGGACCAGACTGGCGCGGCCTTCGTGCGGTTCACCCGTCTCGTAGACGATGTCGAGAAACTCGAAATAGCCCTGACCCTCGATCTCGGGCAGGGCCTCGCGGATCGGGCGTCCGGTGATGTCGCGATGGCCGATCAACTGGGCATAGGCGTCATTGTGTATCTGGAACACATGGTCTGGCCCCGTCAGTACGCAGACGAAGCCCGGCGACTGCATGAACAGATCCACCAGGCCCTTGCGCTCGCTCTCGAGACGCCGGTTGTCCTCCTGCACCGCCCGGGCTCGGCTGAAGACGCTGCCCCCGAGGATCAATTCAAGGGCGCTGGGATCCTCGGCAGCCAGGGTCCGCAGGCGCTGAAGTTCGGTGATGTCCGTAGTGTGCTGGAGAATATAGGCCACTTCCCCGGCGTCGTTCAGGATGGGGGTGTGGGTCGCGCTCCAGTAGCTGTCCTCATAGACCAGATCGCCCGCGGCGTTCGGTCGGGCCATGGCGAATTTCACCAGGGCGAGATGGTCCGCCTGCCGGGTATCGCGGGCCTTTTCAATCGAGGCCTGGACCTGGCGCACGTTCTCGGGAGCCTCCTCGCCCGGTCCGGAATCGAAGGCGGCGAACAGGGGCTGGCCGATGATGGCGCCGCGGGAGCTGTGAGTGACGTCGAGGTAGGCCTGGTTGAGACCGGCGATCCGCAGATCGGGCGTGAGCAACACATAGGGGTTTGGCGAGGCGTCAAACGCGCTCGCCAGATCGACCGCCAGGCCGCCCGATAACACCAGCTCTTTCAAAACCGTCCCCGTTTGCGCTTTACGGTAACGCTTGGCTGGCAAAAGGGTTTCACCTGATGCGCTTGCCAAGTGGGCCGATGCATCGGGTTTGGCTAGAGTGCATTTCATGAACTTCGCTCCCCTTCTCGCCGCGGCCGCCCTGATGACGTCACCCGCCCAGTCTGATCCTTCGGCGCCCGTGGTCCGCACGGAACAGGGGGCGCTGGTCGGGGCGACGGCGGACGGGATCGAGAGCTTCAAGGGCGTGCCCTTCGCCGCCCCGCCGGTGGGTCCGCTGCGCTGGCGCATGCCCCAGGCACCGGCGGCCTGGGAGGGCGAGCGGCCGGCGGTCGATTTCGGTGCCATCTGCATCCAGCCGCCACCGGGGGGTGACCCCGGCGTGGGGCCCCTGCCGATGAGCGAGGATTGCCTGACGCTGAACGTCTGGGCACCGGCGGACCGGGCGGCACCACTGCCGGTCATGGTGTGGATCCATGGCGGCGGGATGAACAACGGCTCGGGCACGGCGGCGCTGTACGACGGGGCGAGCCTGGCGAAGCGCGGCGTGATCGTGGTGACGGTGAACTATCGCCTCGGGCGGCTGGGGTTCTTCGCCCATCCGGGGCTGAGAGCCGGAGCTGCAAACGGTGACGATGCGCGGGGCAATTTCGGCATGGGCGATCTGGTCGCCTCGCTGGAGTGGGTGAGGGACAACATCGCGGCCTTCGGCGGCGATCCGGCCAATGTGACGATCTTCGGCGAGTCGGCCGGCGGGGCGGCGGTGACGCGGCTGATGATCTCGAAGCCGGCGCGGGGCCTGTTCCACCGGGCGGTGGTGCAGTCGGGGCTGGGCCGCGAGGGCGGCACCCCAAGCTTCATACGGCGCGGCGACGGCGGGGCCTCGCTGGAGGAGCGGGGCGTGGCCTTCGCGCGTGAGGCGGGGCTGGGCGAGTTTGCGACGGCGGATGAGCTGAGGGCCTTGCCGGCCGAGGTGATGCTGCGGCCCATGCCGAGTTTCTATGGCGGGGACCTGCTGGTCATCGACGGGCGGATCGTGCCGGACGACGTCGAGGCGGCCTTCGCGTCGGGAAGACAGGCACCCGTACCGCTGATCATCGGCACAAACAGCGCCGAGTTCTGGTGGATGAAGCCGAGCGACCTCAGCCCCTATGGCGAGACTGACGACGCCCTGACCTGGAACGAGCGACAGGCGATGGTGGCGGCCTACGGCGGACAGGGGGGATACGACGCCTTCGTGCTCAGCGACCTGATCTTCAATGAGCCGGCACGGCATCTGGCGCGGCTGCACGCCCGGGCTGGCAATCCGACCTACCTCTACCGCTTCGACGTGGTGCCGGTGCCGAGCCCCGAACCGCAGCACGAAGGCGCGACCCATGCGTCGGAGCGGCCCTATGTGTTCGGCACGCTGAACACGACAGGCTGGTCTATCGGCGACCACGACCATGCGGCGTCCGACGCCATGGGTGCCTACTGGACCACCTTTGCGCGGTCAGGCGATCCGAACGGCGTGGGGCGACCGGATTGGCCGGACGTGCGGACAGCGGGCGACGAACTGCTGGAGTTCACCAATGGCGGGCCAGTGGCCAAGCCGGTGCCGTTCGCTGAGCGGCTGGGTCTGATCGAGGCCTTCCACCGGCGCAGAGCCGCCGGACTTTAGAGCGTATCCAGTATCGCCCCATGCGTCTTGATGACCTCGGCGTAGAGCAGGCCGGAGTCCTTGATGGTCCGTTCCTGGGTCTGGAAGTTCACGTGGGTGATGCCGAAGCGCTTTGAATAGCCCAGCGACCATTCCAGATTGTCGAGCAACGACCAGGCCATGTAGCCGCGCAGGTCCACGCCCTTGCCGATGGCGTCGTGCAGGGCCTTCAGGTGGTTCTTCAGATATTCGACCCGCATCGGGTCGTGGATGCGACCGTCGATGGCGTGGGGCGGATCGTACCAGGCCGAGCCGTTCTCGGTGACCATCAGGGGCAGGCCGTTGGTCTGTTCGTGCAGCCAGACCAGGGTGTCGGTCAGGGCGGGGGGATAGACCTCCCAGCCCGTCTCGGTGTGGGCATGCTGGATCTGCTTCACCGGGCGTGAGCGGGTGGGCCAGGCGTTGGGCGCGTTCTCGGGCACCGAGCGGGTGTACCAGTTCAGGCCCATCCAGTCGGTGGGCGTGGCGATCAGGTCGAAGTCTTCCTGCGGGAACTCGCGGTAGGCCTCGCCATAGACGCCCTTCAGCTCCGCCGGATAGCCGCGGCCCATCAACGGGTCGAGGAACCAGCGGTTCATCTGGGCCTCGGCGCGCTTGCGGGCGGCCTCGTCCTCGGGCTTGTCCGAGGCGGGATATTTCGGCTCGATGTTCAGGACGATGCCGATCTGGCCCTCGCCGACTTCTCTGAACCGCTTCACCGCGGCCCCGTGCGCGCGCAGCACATTGTGGCCGGCGATCATGGCTTCGAAGGCCGAGTTGTGGCCGGGGGCGAGGGCGCCGTGCAGATAGCCGCCGTCGACGATGACCCACGGCTCGTTGATCGTGCCCCAGGTCTTCACCCGGCCCTTGAACTTCTCAAACAGGACCTGGCCGTAGTCGGCGAACCAGTCGGCGATGTCGGGGTTCAGCCAGCCGCCGCGATCATCCAGCGCCGCCGGCAGATCCCAGTGATACAGGGTGCACAGCGGCTCTATGCCGTTCTCCAGCAGGCCGTCGATCAGCTTGTCGTAGAAGTCGAGGCCCTTGTCGTTGATGGCACCCCGGCCCTGGGGCATCACGCGGCTCCAGCTGACCGAGAATCGGTAGGCCTGGAGGTTCAGCCGCTTCATCAGCTGAATGTCCTCGCGCCAACGGTTGTAGTGGTCGCAGGCCACGTCTCCGGTATCGCCGTTCAACATTTTTCCGGGCGTGTGGCTGAAGCGGTCCCAGATCGACTCACCGGCGCCGTCCGCCATCGACGAGCCCTCGATCTGATAGGCGGCGGTCGCCGCACCCCACAGAAAACCCTCGGGAAATTGATATCTGGCGGACATTCAGGCGGACCTTGATCGGCGGGAGACATGAACTCGGAATGCGCGTCTGACAGGGGTTGCGGGCCGAGTAAAGGCCCGCTTCCCGTCTCGATGTGGCGAAACTACGGCACTTGCGGGGCGCAATACTAGTGTGCCATGTAACCGTTTACAGGGATTTTGTGGATGAGCCCCGTCAGAGGGTCGCCGCGATGTCACTGGTCTGGGAGGACCAAAATCTTGAGCATCGGGAGCCATCCGCTCCGCCGCGTAGGACGCTGCCTGTGAAGGCGGCGACGATCCGCGATGTGGCCAAGCGGGCGACGGTTTCCGTCGCGTCGGTTTCGCGTGTCCTGAACGGTGCCGGACCGGTGGCCGAGGCGACACGGCAGCGGGTTCTGGAGGCGGTGGAGGCGCTGCAATATGTGCCCCACAGCGGCGCGCGCAGCCTGTCGACCAGCAAGACCCAGACGGTCGGGGTCATCCTGCCGGACCTCTATGGCGACTTCTTCTCGGAGCTGATCCGCGGCCTGGACGTGGCGGCGCGCGAGCACGGCTATCACCTGATCGTCTCAAGCTCGCACGACGACGCGGACGAGGCTTCGGCGGCGATCCGCTCGATGCGCGGCCGTGTAGACGGGCTGATCGTCCTGTCGCCGCATCTGGACGCCGCCAACCTGGCTGCCGGCCTGGCCGGACGGCTGCCGATCGTGCTGATGAACGGCGGTCCGGGCGAACCGGGACGGCCCTCGATCCTGGTGGACAATCACGGCGGGGCGATCACGGCGGTGCGGCATCTGCTGGACCTGGGCCGTCGGCGCGTGGCGCATATCGCTGGTCCCGCAGGCAACCTCGAGGCCGAGGCGCGGCTGGCCGGCTACCTCGAGGCCATGGCCGTGGCAGGGCTGGAGCCCACGGTGGTGCAGGGCGACTTCAACCAGGGCTCGGGCCATCAGGCTGGGGCCCTGCTGATGGCGGGTCGCTCGGGACCGGACGCGGTCTTCGCCGCCAATGACATGATGGCCATCGGTGCCATGCTGGCGTTCCAGGAGGCGGGCGTCCGCTGTCCGGATGACGTCGCCGTGGTCGGCTTCGACGACGTGCCGGTGGCGGCGCTGGTGCGCCCGTCCCTGACCACACTCAGAATTCGCATCGCTGACACGGGCCGGGGGGCGCTGAACCGCCTGGTTGGCCTGATCAAAGGCGATGCAGACGCGGGCGGCCCCGACGAGGTCGTGCGCCCGGAACTTGTGACCCGCCAGTCCACGGACATGGCAGGCGCGTCGGCCCGGCCCGTTGAAGCGACAGCCCCGTCGCCTCGGGACGAGATTTCTCAAGGGGGAGCATGAGGATGCACAGGATGAACCATCGCTATATGGGGGCGGTTTCCGCCCTGGCGGTCGCCGTTTCGCTGGCTTGTGCCGGCGGCGCTGCGGCTCAGGTGTCGACGTCGACGCTGCGCGGCACGATCTATGAGGGCGGTTCGGTCGAAGCCGGCGGAAGCGTCACGGCCACGGAGATCTCGACCGGATACGTCTCGCGCGGTCGCGTCGGCGACGACGGGTCCTATGTCATTTCCGGTCTGCGTCCCGGCACCTATGAGATCAACGTGACGTCCGGCGATGGCCAGACCGCCTCCGACACCGTCACCCTGGCCCTGGGCCAGGTCGGCACCCTGGATCTGGATGTCGGTGCCGCCGCGTCCGCCGGCGGCACCAGCGTCGACGAGATCGTCGTTGTCGGCCGCCGCCTGTTCGAGGTGCGCACGCCGGAAGTGGCGACCAACGTCAGCCAGCTGCAGATCAACAGCCTGCCGCAGATCAACCGCAACTTCCTGAACTTCGCCGCCCTGGCTCCGGGCGTGCGGGTCACGGAAGGCGAGACCGAGCGCACCATCTCGGCCGGCGGGCAGGGTGCCCAGGCGATCAACGTCTTCATCGACGGCCAGAACCAGAAGTCGACCATCATCGACGGCGGCGTGGCCGGTCAGGACGACAGCCGTGGCAACCCGTTCCCGCAGGCCGCCGTTCAAGAGTTCCGCATCATCTCGCAGAACTTCAAGGCCGAGTACGAGCAGGCCTCGTCCTCGATCATCACCTCGGTGACACGGTCGGGCACCAACACACTCCAGGGCGACTTCTTCGTCGCCTACCAGGACGCCGACTGGACCGAGGAAAATGACTTCGGCCGTGAAGTCGGTGTGGAGCGCCTGCAATACGGCGCCTCCATCGGCGGCCCGATCATCCAGGACCGCCTGCACTTCTTCGGCACCTATGAGCGCAAGGACGAGACGCGCCGCAACACCGTGGTGCTGAATCGCACGGCCTATGCCGGTCTGTTCGGTGCCGACACCGGCACCTTCGACGCGCCGTTCGAGGAAGACCTGTTCTTCGGCAAGCTGTCATGGTCGATGGATGACCGCCAACGCCTCGACGTCAGCGTCACCTATCGCAACGAGGCCGACATCCGCGACTTCGGCGGCACCAACGCCTATTCGCGCGCCAACGAGGTCAACACCGACACCCGCTCGCTGAACATTCGTCACCAGTATCAGGGCGACGGGTTCCTGAACGAGGCCTCGGTCGACTTCTTCGAATACAACTACAACCCGACGGCGCTGAACTTCAGCGACTACGGTCGCAGCTACGTCATCTTCCGGGATGACAACCCCGGCCTGGCAGGCTTCCAGTACAATGTGTTCAACCGCGAGGACACGGTGTTCAACACCGGCGGCCAGAGCAACAACCAGGACATCCGCCAGCGCAGCTGGACGTTCAAGGACGACATCACGTTCAACGACATCGAGATGAACGGGCTTCACACCATCAAGATGGGCTTCAAATACTCGGCCCAGAACATGTATGTGAACAAGGAGTTCGGCCGGAATCCGCAGTTTATCTTCGACGTCGATGCGCGTCCGGAGATCAACGGCAGCCGCGACATCCCCGTTCGTGTTGAACTGGGTGCCTTCGTGCCGCCGGCGGACGTCGATAACAACGTCATCGGCCTCTACATCCAGGACGACTGGCAGATCAGCGATCAGCTGGAAATCAACCTCGGCCTGCGCTGGGACTACGAGGACAACGCGGTCAACAACGACTACGTGACCCCGACGGCGATCCGCGACACCCTGAACGCCATCCAGGCGCTTCCGGGCTACAACTTCCCGTCCTACTTCAACCCGTCTGACTACATCACTGACGGCCGTGACGCCTTCACCGGTGCCTGGCAGCCGCGCATCGGCTTCTCGTACGATGTGTTCAACGACGAGCGGACGGTGATCTTTGGCGGTGCCGGTCGCTACTATGACCGTGTCGGCTTCAACTTCGCCTTCGACGAGCGCTTCAAGGCCTTCCAGTTCAACAAGGAGATCTTCTTCTCCGTGGCGGGCGGCATGCGCGGCGGGGTCAACACCGTCGCCTGGAACCCGATCTACCTGACGCCGGCGGGTCTCGACCCGCTGCTGGCGGCGACGCCGGGTTCGGGCGAAATCTTCCTGCTGAAGAACGACATGGAGCCGCCGGTTACGGACCAGTACAACTTCGGCGTCCGCCAGAAGTTCGGCGACTTCCAGACCGCGCTGACCTTCGCCTACGGCAAAACGTCGAACCTGTTCGCCTGGTACATCGCCAACGCCGGTTCGGAGACGGGCGACCGCTTCTCCGGCCCGACGCCGAGCTCGGTCGGTCACCCCGAGTTCCGCAACCTGATCTTCTTCGGCAACAATGACGCCGAGCAGACCTTCAAGGCCATGTATCTGACGGTCGACAAGCCGTTCGACACCGCCAGCAACTGGGGCATGCAGTTCACCTACACCCTGTCGGAGGCGGAACGGAACGGCAGCCGTGACAACGGCCTGGCGGGCTTCGACTTCGACTACAACCGCCCGGGTCTGTCGCCGACCTTCCCGACCAACCAGGACGAGCGTCACCGCATCGTGGCCTCGGCCATCGTCGGCCTGCCGATGGACTTCCGCCTGTCGGGCCTCCTGACCCTCGGGTCGGGCTTGCCCTTCACGCAGTTCGTCTGCCCCACGGCGTCCAACCCGGACATCTGCTGGAACGGTGGCCGTCCCGAGAAGCACAGCTTCATCATCCCCAACGCCTGGGCCTTCCGCCAGCTCGACCTGCGGCTGTCCAAGACGTTCGAGGTGATGGGCGGCAACTCGGTGGAGTTCACGCTCGACGCGATCAACGTGCTGAACTTCAAGAACTACTCGGCCTTCGAACAGTGTTTCTGCGCCGGCCCCAACTATGGTCAGCCGCGGGATCAGTTCCTGCCGACGCGCAGCTTCCAGCTGGGCCTGCGCTACCGCTGGTAGTCTTCTCCTGAGCCTAGGGCCGCCCCCTGACCCAAACAGGGGGCGGCCATTCTTTTTCGTGTTTCGATTTCTTGCGTAAGGTGGCCCCATGGATCGCAGACGTTTTCTGATGGGTTCCGCCGCGGCCGCCGCCGCATTTTCGGCCACGGCCTGCGCCAGCGTTCCCGCATGGAGCGCGCCGATACCAGACATGCACACCGTGACTCTCGATCCCGAGATGGACGACCTGCAGGAGCGCACGTTCCGCTGGTTCGAGGTGGTCACCAACCCGACGAACGGGCTTACGCCGGATCGCTGGCCCACCAAGTCCTTCTGCTCGGTCGCCGCGGTCGGGTTTGCCCTGACCTGCTGGCCCGTGGGTGTCGAGCGCGGCTGGATGAGCCGTGAGGACGCGCGCACCCGCACCCTGACCACCGTCCGCTTCTTCCACGATGCGCCGCAGGGGCCGGAGCCCACGGGCGTCACCGGCTACAAGGGCTTCTTTTACCACTTCCTGGACATGGAGACCGGGCATCGGTTCGAGACAACCGAGTTGTCGACGGTCGATACCGCCCTGCTGCTGGCCGGCATGCTGTTCGCCTCGCGCTACTTCGACGGGGATCATCCGGAAGAGCGTGAGATCCGGGAGAAGACCCAGGCCATCTATGAGCGCATCGAATGGGACTGGGTCGTCGTGCGCCCTGACCGGGTTACGATGGGCTGGCATCCGGAGAAGGGCTTCATCGAGGCCGACTGGAGCGTCTACAACGAGGGCATGATCGTGCTGCTGCTGGCGTTGGGCAGCCCGACGCATCCGGTGGCCGCCTCGGTCTGGAACGAGTGGTGCAGGGTCTATCCGCAAAGCTGGACAGACCGTTGGGGCCCGCCGCACCTGCATTTCGCGCCCCTGTTCGGGCACCAGTACAGCCATATGTTCGTCGACTATCGCGGCATCCGCGACGCCTGGCTGCGGGCCAAGTCTGAGGAGATTGGCCCGTTCGACTATTTCGAGAACAGCGTCCGCGCGGTGCAGGCGCAGCGCAACTATGCCGTCACCAATCCGATGGGATGGGCCGGCTATGACGATCAGGTCTGGGGCCTGACTGCCTGCGACGGGCCGGGCGACTTCAAACAGGTGATCGACGGGCGAGAGCGCGAGTTCTTCAGCTACTCGGCGCGAGGACCGGGTGAACGTGATGACGGCACTATCGCGCCCACGGCGGCGATGGCGTCCCTGCCGTTTGCGCCGGATGCGGTGACGGCATGCCTTAAGGCGATGAAGGCTCGGTATGGCGAAGGTATCTGGACCGCCTATGGCTTCCTGGATTGCTTCAACCCGACGCTGACGGCGACGGACAAGTCGCTGCTGCACGGGCGGCTGGTCCCCGGCGTGGGCTGGGTGGACGGCGACTACCTGGGGATCGATCAGGGGCCGATCGTGGTCATGATCGAGAACCATCGCACCGGGCTGGTGTGGGAGCGGATGCGGTCCGATCCGAATCTGGTGCGCGGACTGAAGCGCGCGGGCTTCGCCGGCGGATGGATCGACAACGCATGACCTTCATGAGGCCGGATCGTCGTGCTGCGCTCGGCCTGCTGGCCGGGGCGGCGGCGTCGGGCCTCGGAGCCTGTTCCGGCGCGAACGATGTACGCACCAAACTGCGCTTCTGGGCCATGGGCAGCGAGGGGACGAACGTCCTCGAGATCATCCCTGAGTTCGAGCGGTTGAACCCTGACATCAAGGTGGATGTGCAGGCCCTGCCGTGGACAGCCGCGCACGCCAAGCTGCTGACCGCCTATGCCGGGGACTCGCTGCCGGACGTCAGCCAGGTCGGCAACACCTGGGTGTCCGAGATGACGGCCATCGGAGCGCTTTCGCCTCTGCCGGCAGCGGCGAGCGATCTGTTGACCGACCAGTTCGCGGCCGTGCTGGAGACCAACAATGTCGACGGGCGGCCGATGGCGACGCCCTGGTATGTAGATACGCGGCTGCTCTACTACCGCGTCGATCTGCTTGAGCGGGCCGGCATGGCGATGCCGACGATCTGGGCCGAGTGGAAGACGGCGATGCATGCGGTCAAGCGGGTGGCCGGGGCGGACAACTATGCGGTGCTGCTGCCGCTGAACGAGTTCGAGCAGTTGCTGACCTTCGGGCTGCAAGGTGACGAGCCGCTTCTGAGCGACAACGCCACGCGCGGCAACTTCGCCAGTCCGTCGTTCGTCGCGGCCCTGGCCTTCTACAAGAGCCTGTTCGACGAGGGGCTGGCACCGGTGGCGTCGTCGACCCAGATTTCCAACGTCTGGACCGAGTTCGAGCGTGGCTATTTCAGCTTCTACTTCTCTGGGCCGTGGAGCATCGGCGACTTCAAGGACCGGCTGAAGCCCACCACGCGATGGATGACGGCGGGGGTGCCCGGCCCGACCGGCCCCGGGGCCTCTGCGCCCGGCGGATCGTCGCTGGCGGTATTCAAGTCGTCGCCGCATCAGACCGAGGCATGGAAGCTGGTGCGCTACCTGTCGGATCCGGCGGTACAGGCGCGGTTCAACGGCATCACCGGCAACCTGCCCGCACGTGAAAGCGCCTGGTCGGCACCCAAGGTGGCGAACGATCCCTATATCGCCGCCTTCAAGGGGCAGCTGTCGCGGGCGAAAGCCGTGCCCAAGGCACCGGAGTGGGAGCGGGTCGTTACCGAGATGCAGATCGTGGCCGAGCGGATGGTGCGAGGCGAGTTCACACCCGAGACCGCCGGCGTCGAGATCAATCGCCGCGCCGACCGTCTGCTGGAAAAGCGCCGCTGGATGCTTGAGCGGGGGCGGGGGTCATGAGGGCTAACGTCCTGACACGCCGGCGCGAGCGCGCGGGCTGGATGTTCGTGGCACCGTCGCTCATCGCCATCGCGGTGTTCTTCTGCATTCCCGTGATCGCGGCCCTGTTCCTCAGCCTGACGGACTTCGACATCTACGCCTTGGCGGACCTCGACAACCTGCGCTTCGTCGGGGTGCAGAACTATGAGCGGTTGCTGACCAATCCGCTGTTCTGGGGGGCGATGAAGAACACAGCCCTGTTCAGCGTCATCGGCGTACCGCTGTCGATCGCGGCGTCTCTGGGGGCGGCAGTGATCCTGAACGCGCGGGTGGTGAAGTGGCGGCCGATCTGGCGGGTGATGTTCTTCGCGCCCTATGTGACCACGCTGGTCGCCACAGCGGTGCTGTGGAACTACCTGCTGCACACCAAATACGGCGTTATCAACTGGGCGCTGCAGGGCGTGGGCCTGCCAGCTGTGGACTGGCTGGGCCAGCCGGAGACGTCGATCCCGGCCATCCTAATGTTCGTGGTGTGGAAGATCTTCGGCTACAACATGCTGATCTTCCTGGCCGTACTTCAGACCGTGCCGGATGACCTCTATGAGGCCGCGCGCATCGACGGCGCCGGGCCCTGGACGCAGTTCCGGAACGTCACCCTGCCGGCCATCGCGCCGACGCTGCTGCTGGTGTCTATCATCTCGGTGGCGGGCTTCTTCCAGCTGTTCGCCGAGCCCTATGTGATGACCCAGGGCGGACCCGCGCAGTCGACCGTGACGGTGCTCTACTTCATGTACGAAGAGGGCTTCAAATGGTGGAACCTCGGCTCCGCCAGCGCCGTGGCCTTCATCCTGTTCGTGTGCATCTTCACCATCACCATGATCCAGATGGCGGTCGCCAAAAAGATGGGGTCGGACACATGATCCGGTTCAGACCCAAGGCGATCCTTGCCAATCTCGGTGTCGCCCTGATCGCGCTGATCGTGCTGTTCCCGTTGGCGTGGATGCTGTCGGTCAGCTTCATGGCGACTGGCGAGGCTGCAGTCTTCCCGCCGCCGCTGTGGCCCAAGACCTTCACGCTGGAGCATTACCGCGACCTGTTCGTCAGCCAGGGCATGGGGCGATACATGTGGAACAGCGTGGCGCTGGCGACCCTGGCGACCTTTACGGCGCTGATCTTCACGGTGCCGGCGGGGTACGCCTTCGCGAAGCTGAAGTTCGCCGGGCGGGACCGGATCTTCCAGCTGCTGGTCGCCGCACTGGTGGTGCCGGCCCAGATCGGCACCCTGCCGCTGTTCCTGATGCTGAAGTCGATGGGGCTGGTGAACACCTATGCGGGCGCTCTGGTGCCGTGGCTGGCCTCGATCTTCGGCCTGTTCCTGGTGCGCCAGTATGCTTTGTCGATCCCGGAGGAGATGCTGGAGGCGGCGCGGGTGGACGGCGCCAGCGAGGGGCAGATCTTCCGCCGCGTGGTCCTGCCGACGCTGCAGCCCATCATCGTGACCCTGGCGCTGTTCGTGTTCCTGGGCAGCTGGAACGAC
This sequence comes from Brevundimonas sp., assembly GCA_046294385.1. Classification (GTDB taxonomy): domain Bacteria; phylum Pseudomonadota; class Alphaproteobacteria; order Caulobacterales; family Caulobacteraceae; genus Brevundimonas. Next base: position 170,857 of record JBKBJW010000002.1, read on the forward strand.
TTCCTGTGGCCGCTGATCATCATGACGGACCAGTCGAACTACACCCTTCCAGTGGCGCTGGCGGCGATGTCGCGTGAGCACGTGCAGGACATCGAGTTGATGATGGCCGGGGCGGTGGTGACCGTGGCGCCCGTTCTGGCGCTGTTCCTGGCGCTGCAGCGCTACTACATCCGCGGCATGCTGGCCGGGAGCGTGAAGGGGTGAAGCCCCGGAGTCCTGTAATGCTTTTCCGACTATGCGCCCTGATCTTCGCATCCTTGCTGGCCCTTCCGGCGCAGGCGCAGGAGGTGCGGATCCTGGACAGGTTCGAGACCCTGACACCGTGGACAGCGGATGCTTCCACGGACGTTTCGTCGGCCATCAGTGCGGTCGATGGCCACGACGGTCGGGCGATGCGGCTGACCTACGATTTCAACGGCAAGTCGGGCTACGCCTTCGCGGCGCGGGCGCTGCCGCTGCGCATTCCGGACAACTGGGAGATCAGCTTCTGGATCCGGGGGCAGGGGCCGTCGAACACGCTGGAGATCAAGTTCGTCGATGCATCCGGCGACAATGTCCACTGGCGTCAGGTGCGTGGCTTCACCGCGCCGGAGGGCTGGACCCGGTTCGTGATCAAGAAGCGTCAGGTGACACGCGCCTGGGGGCCGAACCCAGACCCGACCTTCCGCGGCGCCGAGCGCATGGAATTCGTGGTCACGGCGGGTGATGGCGGGGCCGGCTTCATCGAGGTGGATGGGCTGGAACTACGTGAGCTTCCGCCCGAGCCAGACGTCGCGCCGAGGCCGGTTGCGAGCGCGACGGCGGCGACTGGCAATGACCTCGCGGCACGGGCCGTGGACGGCGATGCGGCGACGGCGTGGAAGGCGACGGCGGGCGCGCAGAGCCTGACACTCGACCTGGGCTATGAGCGCGAGTTCGGCGGCCTGACCCTGCGTTGGGCCAACGGCGCGGCGGCGACGGCCTACCGCGTCATGGCGTCATCCGACGGGCGCGAGTGGCGCTCGCTGACGGCGGTCGACGGCGGCGACGGCGGGACTGACTGGCTGCGCACGGCGGAGGCGTCAGCACGCTGGCTGCGGCTGGACCTGTCGGCCGGGCAGGGGGCGGCCTACGCCCTGAACGAGATCGAGATTGAGCCGCTGAGTTTCGGCGAGACGCCGACGCGCTTCATCGAGGCGGTGGCGCGGGAGAGCCGACGCGGCCTCTATCCGCGCGGCTTCTTCGGCGAGCAGCCCTATTGGACCCTGGTAGGCGTGGACGGCGGCGGCGAGAGCGGCCTGATGGGCGAAGACGGCGCTATCGAGCTGCGCCGCGGCGGGCCGTCGATCGAACCTTTCGTGATCGAGAACGGGCGGTTGGTGACCTGGGCCGACGTGGACATCGACCAGTCCCTGCGTGACGGCGACCTGCCGATCCCCAGCGTGACCTGGACGGCGGACGACTGGACCCTGAAGGTGACGAGCTTTGCGGAGGGTTCGCCCGAGCTGGCGCTGCTGTTTGGGCGATACGATCTGACCAACACATCGGCACGGCCCCTGATCCTGACCCTGGCGCTCGCGGCACGGCCGATGCAGGTGAACGGGCCGGTGCAGTTCCTGGCCGTGCCGGGCGGTGCCAGCCCGATCGAGCAGATTCAGTGGAACGGCCAGACGCTCGTTCTGAATGACGCGATCCGTGTCGCTGCCCTTTCCGTACCGGATCAGGTGGTCGTCTCGCGCTTCGACGCGGGCGCGGACCCTCAGGCCTTGCTGGCCAACCCGGCGCTTCGTCGTCAGGGTGCCGAGCCGCAGGTGGAGTCCGACCGGTCTGGGCTGATGGCCGGGGCATTGTTGTACGACGTGACACTTCAACCGGGGGAGACGCGGACGTTCGGTTTCGCGGCCCGTCTGGCCGGGCCAACGCCGGATGGGGCTGTCACCGTGCCGGCGGAGGTTCTCGACGCGGTGGAAGCACGCGTCGCCGCCGACTGGCGCGCAAAGATGGACCACGTCGATCTGATCCTGCCGTCCGAGGCGCAGCGGATCGAGGACGTGATGAAGACATCGCTGGCGCACATGCTGATGTCGCGTCAGGGGCCGGTGCTGCAGCCGGGGACGCGCAGCTACAATCGGTCCTGGATACGCGACGGGGCCATGATGGCTGAGGGGCTGAACCGGCTGGGACACGCGGACCTGTCGGCCGACTATCTGAGCTTCTACGCGCCGTTCGTTTTCGAGAACGGCAAGGTCCCCTGCTGCGTGGACCAGCGCGGGGCCGATCCGGTGCCCGAGAACGACAGCCACGGGGAGTTCATCTTCCTGGCCGCCGAGACCTACCGCTATACGCGCGACGAGGCGGCGCTGCGCGCCGTCTGGCCGCAGGTTCAGAAGGCCGTCGCCTATATGGACGAGCTGCGCGCCTCGACCCGCACGGAGGCGTTCCAAACGCCGCAGACGGCGCATCTGTTCGGCCTGCTGCCACCGACGATCAGCCACGAGGGCTACTCGGACAAGCCGGCCTATTCCTACTGGGACGACTTCTGGGGCCTGCTGGGCTACCGCGACGCCGTGTTCATCGCCGAGGCGCTGGGCGAGACCGAGGCCGCCACGCGGTTCCGCAGCGGAGAGCGCGAGTTCACCACCGACTTCATGCGCTCGATTGAGACCAGTGCGGCCTTCCACGGCATCGACTGGATCAACGGGGCGGCCGACCGGGGTGATTTCGACGCCACATCGACCACCATCGGCCTGTCGCCCGGCGGCACGATGGACGAGCTTCCGGTCGCACTGCTGACCCGGACGTTCGACAAATACTGGGAGAATTTCGAGGCGCGTCTGGGCAACCGCGAGGGCTGGGACGCCTATACCCCCTATGAGCTCCGCGTCGTCGGTGCCTTCGTGCGGCTGGGCCAGCGGGATCGGGCGTTGGCCGCGCTGGACTTCTTCTTCGGCGACCTGCGGCCCCGGGCCTGGAACGGCTGGGCCGAGGTGGTGGGCCGCGACCTGCGCAAGCCGGTCTTCATCGGCGACATGCCGCATGCCTGGATCAGCTCGGATTACATCCGCTCGGCGCTGGACCTGTTCGCCTATGAGCGTGACAGTGACCATGCGTTGGTGCTGGCCGCCGGCGCGCCGATGCGCTGGATCGACAGCGAGACTGGGGTGGGCGTGCGAGGTCTGCGCACCGCCTATGGCCCGCTCAGCTATCTGCTGAAGCGCGAGCGCGGCGGCTATGTGCTCAGCATCGAGCCTGGCGCGGTGCCGCCCGGCGGCTTCGTTCTGCAATGGCCGGACGACGCGGTGCGGCCGACAGAGGTGCGCATAGACGGACGGCGCGTGGCGGGCTGGACCAGCGGCGATCTGGTGATCCCGGCGAACGCGCGACGGGTCGTGCTCCGCTAGGCCTGCGTGGACACGAATCCCCAGCTCACGCATAGACACGCGGTGACCTCGCCCTTGGCCCGCAGATTCGATCTGGACTGGATCCGGGTGAGCGCCTTCGGGCTGCTGATCCTCTACCATGTCGGCCTGGTCTATGCCCCTTACGACTGGCACATCCAGAGCGTCTACACCTTCGAGTGGATGCGCGAGGCGGTGCTGATCACCAATCCCTGGCGGCTGACGCTGCTGTTCCTGGTGTCGGGTGCGGCGCTGCGGTTCATGACCTTGAGGCGCACGCCCGGACAGGTGGCCAGGGCGCGGTTTGAGCGGTTGGGGCCGCCGCTGGCGCTGGGCGTGTTGCTGCTGGTGCCGATCCAGTCGTGGATCGAGGCCATCGACAAGGGCGGCTGGAGCACGGGCTTCGCCGCCTGGTGGTGGCACGAGTTCAGCTGGTCCGGCCTCGCCAACGGCGTGCCGACCAATCACCTGTGGTTCGTCATCTACATCGCCGTCTACAGCCTGGTGGTCGTCGGTCTGATGCGCTGGCCGGCGCGGCTGGCGGCTTGGGAGGAGAAGCTGGAGCGTATGCTGCCCGGCTGGAAGGTGCTGTTGATCCCGATCGCCTATCTGATCGTGATCCGGGTTCTGATGTTTCCGTTGTTCGGCATCACCAACAAGCTGACCTGGGACTGGTACAACCACGCCCTCTCGCTCGGGGCCTTCCTGTTCGGCTTCCTGATAGTGCAGCGCGAGGCGGTGTGGCGCGACCTTGAGCGGTTCCGGTGGATCGCGCTCGGCGTCGCGGCGGCGTGCCTGCCGGTCATGATGGCGCAGGTCGCGCATCCGGGCGGCGGGGCCTTCCTGGGTGTCCCGCGCAATGTGGTCTTCGCCATCGACCAATGGATGGTCATCGCGGCCATTCTCGGGTTCGGCAGCAAGCATCTGCGGGGCGGAGACGGGCCGGCGATCCGGTATCTGACCGACGCGATCTTCCCCTGTTATCTGGCGCACCAGACGATCCTGGTGGTGGCGGTGTGGTTCATACGGCCGATGAACCTGCCGGCGGTTTTCGAGGCGTTCAGCCTGGCCTTCATCACCATCGCGGGCAGTCTGGCGGTCTATGAGGTCGTGCGGCGCATCGCGATCATCAGGCCGATCTGGGGACTGAAGCCGTCAGCCATGCCGGTACATGCCCATCGCCGGGCTTTTCTGACCGTCGGGGTGGCGGCGCCGCTTCTGGCGCTGGCGGCGGTGTTGATCGCGGTTGCAGTGCACCCCGATTATGACCACGCGCGGCAATATCTAAGCGAGCTGGGGGAGGCGGGAGCACCGGCGTCTATTGTCTTCAACGGTGGCGTTCTGGTCGCCGGACTGATGACGATACTGGCCGGGATCGGGTTCGGGCTTGGCATCATCGCCTTGTCAAAGGCACGGATCGCCGGGTTGATGACGGCGCTGGCCTTTGTGCTGGCCGGAATTGGTCTCGTGATCGGCGGCGCGGTGCCCTACCCGGAGCAGTTGCACAACGAGGCGATGAACCTGGGCCTCGGCATCCAGCTGGCACCAGTGCTGATCCTGTGGGGCCTGTGGACGCGCAAGGACATGCCGCGGCTGAAGATTTTCCTCGCCGCCGTCTTTGTGCTGATGGCGATTCTGACGGTGCTTACGAAACACCTGCTCTGGCCCGGCACGGTGAACGATGCGAACGTCGGATGGTGGGAGCGCGGCTACGCGATCGTGCTTGTCGGCTGGGTCGGCGTCGCCGCATTTGTGCTCGAAAGACGCCTGAAGCGCGAGAATGCCGGGGGCCTTTCGGACACCCCTTCGCCGTAATCGAGAATTCTGCGACCGATCACCATTCCGTGATTGAAAATCTCGGAAAAGTGAACGACATTGGCGCTCGTGCTGCATCGCAGCATCGCCACTCCTCCCCGGCGCGTTCTCTCAGGCTTTCACATGTACGGTTCGGATAAACTGGTTTCCCAGTTCGACGACGTGTCGGACGACGCCGGCCGCTGGGCCTGGCTGCCTGATGAGGCTGTCCTCGATATGCCGCGTCAGGACATGTCCGAGGACGCGCCCGCCATCCGCGCTGTGCTGGAGACCTCGCCCGCCGATGTCGACCGCCGCCGCCTGATTCTGACCGCCGCCACGGTCGTGACCGCGCTGCTGGCCGCCATCGCGCCTTTCATCCTGTACGCCCGCCACGGCTGGGATGCGCTGGAGGTACTGGCCTTCGCCGTGTTCGCCGTGCTGATCACCGCCATCGCCTGCTGGTTCTCCAGCGCCGCGGCCGGTCTGGTCGTGCTGCTGTCCGGCAAGGAGCAGGCCGATCTGGACTTCGCCGACCAGCCGCCCGCGCCGACCACGCGCACGGCGCTGCTGATGCCGCTGTATAACGAAGATGCCAAGGCTGCTTTCGCACGCCTGGCCGCCATTGACGCCTCGCTGGGCCGTCTGGGCGTGTCGTCGGCCTTCGACTTCTTCGTGCTCAGCGATTCGACTCGTGACGAAGCCGCAATGGCAGAGCTGTCGCAGGCGCTAAGCTTCCGTCCCCAGGCCAACAGCCAAGTCTATTACCGCCGCCGCATGGACAATGTGGAGCGCAAGGCTGGCAATATTGCCGACTGGACCACCCGCTTCGGCGGAGCCTACGACTTCATGGTCGTGCTGGACGCCGACTCGACCATGGCCGGCGAAACCGTCCTGCGCCTGGTCGACGCCATGGAGCGCAATCCGGGCGTGGGCCTGATCCAGACCGCCCCGACCATCGTCAAGGCGTCCACCCTGTTCGCCCGCGTGTCGCAGTTCAGTGTGCGCCTTTACGGCCGCGTCGCCGCCGCCGGTCTGGCCTGGTGGGCCGGGTCCGAGGCCAGCTACTGGGGCCACAACGCCATCCTGCGCACCCGCGCCTTCGCTGACTGCGCTGGACTGCCGATGCTTGAGGGCAAGAAACCCTTCGGTGGACACATCCTGAGCCATGACGTGGTGGAGGCCGCCCTGCTGCGCCGCGCCGGCTGGGCCGTGCACGTCACCGCCGCCCTGGACGGATCGTGCGAGGAGACCCCGCCGACCATCACTGACTTCATCCGCCGCGATCACCGCTGGTGCCAGGGCAATCTGCAGCATCTCAGCCTGATCGGTGCCAAGGGCCTGTCGCCCATGAGCCGGATGCAGCTGGCGATGGGCTGCATGGCCTATCTGTCGTCGCCGCTGTGGTTCGCCTCGCTGGCGCTGGGCATGATCATCCAGCTGCAATACCCGACCGACTGGGCCTCGTTCGCCTATATGCTGCACCCGGAGTTCAGCCCCTTCATGCTCGCGTCGCTGCTGTCCGGCGTGCTGCTGATCGGTCCCAAGATCATGGGCGCTGTGCTGGTGATGAGCCGCAAGGCCGAGCGTCGGGCTTTCGGCGGCGGGCGCACCGTCATCAAGGGCATGGGCATGGAGATCTTCCTGTCGGCCCTGCTGGCGCCGATCCTGATGGTCGCCAACACCAAGGCCGTGGTGCAGATCCTGTCGGGTCACGATGCGGGCTGGCACACCCAGCAGCGCGATACTGACGGCCTGGCTTGGTCCGACGCCTTCCGCGCCATGAAGTGGCAGATGATTACGGGCCTCGGCTTCTCCGTCGCCCTGGCGTTCCGCCCCGATCTGATCAGCTGGTTTGCGGCGATCGTCCTGCCGCTGCTGTTCGCCGCGCCCATCGCCGTCTGGACCTCGCGCCGACGCACGGGCGATGCCGCCGCCGCCAGGGGTTATATGGTCATCCCGGACGAGGACGGCACGACCTCGGCTGCCCCCATCGCTGTCGCCGTTCCGGTGGAAGAGCGGATCGCGGCCTAGGCCACGACTGCCGTCGTCTCGATCTCGAGCCGCGCGGCGTCCTCGACCAGTCCCTTGACCTCGACCACGGCCATGGCCGGGTAGTGGGGGCCGATCAACTCGCGCCAGGTCGCGCCAATGTCGCGTAGCGCGGCCAGGTATTCGCGCTTGTCGACTACGAACCATGTCATGCGGACTATGTGCTCGGGACCGGCCCCAGCCTCTTTCAACACCGCGAGGGTGTTCTCGATGGTTTGGCGGAACTGGGCCGCGAAGCCGTCGGGGAAAGCGCCGTCGGGGGTCCAGCCGATCTGGCCGGCGACGAAGACCATGCGGCCAGTGGCCTCGATCCCGTTGGAATAGCCCTTGGGCCGAGGCCAGCCCTCGGGCAGCAGAACCCGGTTCATGGGGTGGTCTCCTGGAAAGCGGCGATGCGGACGCGAAGGGCTTCGGGCCAGGACTCGGGCTTCAGTGATCGGCCGACGTAGACAATGGTCTGGCCCGCTTCGAACCGCAGTTGGTCGCCCGCCGCGATGCGGTGACGCAGGGTGCAGGACGCGCCGCCCAGGCGGGTAACGGAGAGCGAGAAGGTCAGGTCATCCTCCAGCCGGGAGGGGAGCATGAACCGCGCCTCGATAGCGGCGGTCGGGACGCTGACGTGACGCTCCATGTGCAGCTCACGGAATGACACGCCGAGGGGACCGGCGAACCAGTCCTCGACCACGCCGTTCAGCATCTCGAAGTAGCGCGGAAAGAAGACGATGCCGGCGGCGTCACAGTCGGCGAAGCGAACGGGGCGGTTGGTGATGAAGACCTCGCTCATGCGTCCGCCTTCAGCCGGAAGCGCTGTATCTTGCCGGTCGTGGTTTTGGGCAGGGCATCCACGAAATCGAGGGCGCGGGGATATTTGTAGGGGGCGATGACGGCCTTCACATGATCCTGAAGGGTGGTGCGCAGGGCGTCGGACGCGGCATGTCCGGCGTTCACGACGACGAAGGCCTTCACGATCTGGCCGCGTTCCTCGTCTGGTGCGCCGACTACGGCGGCCTCGGCCACGGCGGGGTGTGTCAGGAGCGCGTTCTCCACCTCGGGCGCGCCGATGTTGTAGCCGGAGGACACGATCATGTCGTCGGCCCGGGCGACGAACCAGAAGTAGCCGTCCATGTCCTGACGATAGATGTCGCCGGTCAGGTTCCAGCCGTCCCGGACGTAGTTGGCCTGCCGCTCATCATCGAGATAGCGGCACCCGGTCGGCCCGCGCACGGCCAGCCGGCCTGTCTCGCCGGGGGGCAGCGGACTTCCCGCCTCATCCTGAATGCGCGCCTCATATCCCGGCACGGCCCTGCCGGTGGCGCCGGGACGGATGTCGTCTCCAGACGCGGAGATGAAGACATGGATCATCTCGGTCGATCCGATGCCGTCGATGATGCGGATGCCGGTCGCCTCATGCCAGGCGTCCGAGGTGGCGGCAGGCAGGGCCTCGCCGGCAGAGACACAGGTGCGCAACGATGACAGGTCGTGCTGGCCGGTCAGCTTCAGCAGGGCGCGGTAGCCTGTGGGCGCGGTGACCAGGGCGGTGGCGCGGCGGCTGGCGATTGTCTCGGCCAGGGCCTCAAAGCCCGGACGGTCGGGGAAGACCGTGGCAGCACCGACCGCGGCCGGGAACACCACCAGTCCACCGAGGCCGAAGGTAAAGGCGATGGGCGGGGTGCCGACGACGATGTCGTCCTTTGTCAGCTTCACCACATGCCTGGCGAAGGTGTCGGCCATGGCCAGCACATCGCGGTGGAAATGGACGCAACCCTTGGGCTTGCCAGTCGTGCCCGAAGTGAAGGCGATCAGGGCGGGGTCTTCGGCGGCCGTATCCACAACGTCGAAGGTGACCGGCTTGGTCATGCAGGTCGGCTGCAGTGTCGCGGAATCCATGACGTACTTCAGCGTGGGTGCCATGGCCTGCGCTTCGGCCACCACATCGGCGAAGGCGACGTAGACCAGAGCGTGGGTGACTTGGGCCTTGTCGATGACAGTCGCCAGTTCCGCGGCGCGCAGCATCGGCATGGTGGCGACCACCACGCCGCCTGCCTTGAGGATCGCGAACCACGCCATGACGGTCCAGGATGAGTTCGGGCCGTGCAGCAGAACCCGGTTTCCGGGGACCAGTCCCATGTCCTCGACCAGCACACGGGCCATGCGGTTGGAAATGGCGTCGAGGCGGCCCCAACCCCATTGATGATCGAAGTCGATCAGGGCGGTGGCCTCTGGTCCTGCCGCGGCGATGGCCCGGCGCAGCAGCTCGGTCGCGGCGTTCAGGCGCGTCGGATAGGCGGTGTCGTCGTTGAAGATCAGCGACGGCTGCTGGTCCGCCGGCGGCAGGTGATCGATGACGAAGCGGTCGATGTGGGCGCTGGCCGTCATCCGCCAGCCTCCATGGCCGCAAGCGCCTGCCGCGCGATGACGATCTTCTGCACCTCGGACGCGCCCTCATAGATGCGCAGGGCGCGGATCTCGCGATACAGCCGCTCGACCGGGTGGCCCGCCGTGACGCCCAGCCCGCCGAACAGCTGGACCGCCTGATCGATGACGACCTGGGCCTCGTCGGTGGCGTAGAGCTTGGCCATGGCGGCCTCGCGCGTCACGCGCGGCGCGCCCTGATCCTTCAGCCAGGCGGCGCGGTAGATCAGGAGCGCCGAGGCGTCGATCCGTAATGCCATGTCTGCCAGCGACGCCTGAACCAGCTGCAGGTCGCTCATCGGCGCGCCGAACAGGCGGCGACTGACGGCGCGTCCGGCGGCCTCGTCAAAGGCGCGGCGCGAAAAGCCCAGGGCCGCCGCGGCGACGGTGGACCGGAACACGTCCAGAGTGCCCATGGCGATGCGGAACCCTTGGCCCGGCTCGCCGAGAATGCGGTCGGCGTCGATGCGGCAGGCGTTGAACCGGATGGTCGCCAGCGGGTGCGCCGCCATCAGCGGGATGCGCTCGACCACTTCGAAGCCCGGCGTTTCGGCGTCGACCACAAAGGCGCTGATGCCCTTGGCACCGCCGTCGCCGGTGCGGGCGAAGACGGCGTAGCGGTCGGCGAGGCCGCCGTTGGAGATGAAGGTCTTCACCCCGTCCAGCACCCAGCTGTCCCCGTCGCGACGCGCGGTCATGGCCATGGCCGCGACGTCCGATCCCGCCTCGGGCTCCGACAGGGCGAAGGCGGCGATGGTGTCTCCCGACGCCACGCCGGGCAGCCAGCGGGCCTTCTGTTCCGCCGTGCCGAAAAGGCTGATGGGGCCGGAGCCAAGCCCTTGCATGGCGAAGACGAAATCGGCGAGCCCGGAGCGCCGGGCGAGGGTCTCGCGCGTCAGACACAGGGTGCGGACATCCAGCTTTCCATCCGCGTCCGGCACGGCGTTCCTTAGCCATCCGCCCTCCGCCAGCGCCTTCAGGATCGCGCGGCAGTCACCGTCCAGATCGTGGTCGCCGTGCCGGTGCATCGCGTCGCCATTGGCCTCGCACCAGCCGTCGATCTCGGCGGCGAAGGCGCGGTGGCGGTCGTCGAAAAAGGGCCAGTCGAGGAAGGTGCGGTCGCCCATCGTCAGTTCCCCTCGAACACCGGTTCGCGCTTGGCCGCGAAGGCGTCATAGGCGCGGCGGAAGTCGTTGGTCTTCATGCAGATGGCCTGGGCCTGGGCCTCGGATTCGATGGCGGCGTCGAGGCTCATGTCCCATTCAACGTTGAGCTGGTTCTTGGTCATGCCGTGGGCGAAGGTCGGCCCCTTGGCCAGAGCCAGCGCCGTTTCCTGCGCCGTCGCCATCAGGACATCGGCCTCGACCAGCCGGTTGTGGAAGCCCCAGCGCTCGCCCTCGTCGGCGGTCATGACCCGGCCGGTGAACAAAAGCTCCGACGCCCGACCCTGACCGATCTGACGGGGCAGGATGGCGCAGGCGCCCATATCGCAGCCAGCGAGGCCGACGCGGGTGAACAGGAAGGCGGTCTTGGTCTTCGGCGTGGCGATACGAAGGTCCGACGCCATGGCCATGATGGCACCTGCGCCGACGCAGACGCCGTCCAGCGCCGCGATGATCGGTTGGGGACAGCCGCGCATCGCCTTGACCAGATCACCAGTCATGCGGGTGAATGTCAGGAGGGCCGGCATCTCCATCTCGGTCAGCGGCCCGATGATCTCGTGCACGTCGCCGCCGGATGAAAAATTGCCGCCTGCCCCGGTGACGATCACGACCTTGCAGTCGTCTGCGTGGATCAGGGCGCGGAACAGGTCGCGCATCTCGGCGTAGGATTCGAATGTCAGCGGATTCTTCCGCTCGGGCCGATTCAGGGTCAGGGTCGCAACCCCGTCCGCATCCACGGTCCACAGGAAATGGGTCGCCTGATAGTCGCGCGCCTTCATCCGTGCATCTCCTCGTGAGTGGTGTCGTGAAGCGACCGTTTGGTGCGCTCCAACAGGCGCGTAAGCTCGTCGGCCTCTTCGCTGGTCAGATCGGCGAGCAGGGCCTCGATCCAGCGTTCGTGAGCGCGGGCCATGATGATGAAGTTCGACTGACCGGCAGGTGTCAGGCGGATGCGTTGCACCCGCCTATCCGGGCCAGGCAGAGCTTCAATCAAGCCGTCGGTCTTAAGCCGCGCTGCCAAGCCGGTGACATTGCCGTTCGACACCATCAGCATCCCCGCCGCCTCGCCCATGGTCAGGCCCTGATCGCCCGCGCGGTCCAGCGCGGCGAGCAGGTCGAAGCGAGGCAGGGTGGTGTCATACTCAGCCTTCAGCCGCTGGGCGATGCGCCGTTCGATGGTCGACGAACAGGTCAACAGCCGCAGCCAAAGACGCAGGGCGCGCTTGCCGTCGGGTGCTCCGCCGAGACGGTCCGGCAGGGCGCTCACAGCTCGCCACCTGCGACGGGCAGAGCCGCGCCGTTGACGCCGGAGGCCGCTTCCTTACACAGCCAAACGATCAGGGCCGCGACCTCGTCCGGCGTGATCAACCGGCCTTGCGGATTTGACGCGGCCAGAGCGGCGCGGGCGTCCTCCTCGCTGCGGCCGGTCTTGCCGACGATGGCCTCGACCGAGCGGGCGACCAGATCGGTGTCGGTGAAGCCGGGGCAGACGGCGTTGACGGTGACGCCCTTCGACGCGACCTCCAGCGCCAGTGAGCGGGTCAGGCCGACCAAGCCGTGCTTGGCCGCCACATAGGCGGAGACGTAGGCGTAGCCCTTCAGGCCAGCGGTGGAGGCGACATTGACGATGCGGCCCCAGCGGCGGGTCAGCATGCCGGGCAAGACCAGCCGCGCGGCCTCGGCCGGAGCTTCCAGATTGAGCGCAAGCATGGCGCGCAGATCGTCCGCGCCGGTCTTCAGGAAGGGGGCGGAGGCGGCCGCGCCTGCGTTGTTGACCAGAATGTCTACTGGGCCGAAGCGGTCGCGCCCCGCCTCGATGGCGGCGGTCAGGGCGTCGGCGTCGGTAACATCGGCGGGGGCGGCGAAGGCGGCGTCGCCGATGCGGTCGCTGGTCTCGGTCAGGCGTCCGACGTGGCGGCCGATCAGGGTGACCTGACAGCCCGCCTCCGCCAGCCGTTCTGCAGTCGCCCGGCCGATGCCCGAACCCGCGCCGGTGACCACGGCGTGACGACCGGTCAGTGATCCGCTCATACCGGTCCCGCCTGCTGCTGTTTCTCGAGATTGCGGGCCAGTTGGGCGAAGCCGGCGCGGTACTGCACCGGCGGCTGCACGCCGCGCCAGCCCAGTTCGGCGGCGGCGCGCAGGCTCCAGTTCGGATCGGCGAGATGCGGACGGGCCAGGGCGCACAGGTCAGCGCGCCCGGCGGCCAGAATGCTGTTCACGTGGTCGGTCTCATAGATGTTGCCGACAGCCATGGTCGCGACCCCGGCCTCGTTTCGGATTCGGTCGCTGAGCGGTGTCTGGAACATCCGGCCATAGACGGGGCGGCTGTCTGGCGAGGTCTGGCCCGCCGACACATCGATCAGGTCGCAGCCGGCGTCGGCGAAGGCGCGGGCAATGGCGACGGAGTCCTCAGCCGACAGGCCCTCGTCCATCCAGTCGGTGGCCGACAGGCGCATAGACATGGGCTTGTCGTCCGGCCAGACGGCGCGCATGGCGGCGAAGACCTGAAGCGGGAAGCGCAGGCGGTTCTCGACCGATCCGCCGTAGTCGTCGGTGCGGTGGTTCGACACCGGCGTCAGGAAGGACGACAGCAGATAGCCGTGAGCGCAGTGCAGTTCGACCATGTCAAAGCCCGATTCGTCGGCCCAGCGCGTGGCCTGGACGAAGTCGGCGATGACGCGGTCCATGTCGGCGCGGGTCATTTCGCGCGGAACCTGATCCTCGTCGGACCAGGCGATGGGGGAGGGGGCGATCAGTTCCCAACCGCCCTCCAGCAGCGGCGCATCCGGGCGCGGCCCCCACGGGCGTTCGACCGAACCCTTGCGTCCCGCGTGGGCCAGTTGGATGGCGATGCGTGATCCCTGACCATGGACGAAGTCAACGATGCGGGCCCATGCGTCGCGGTGCTCGGGCCGGTACATCCCAGCGCAGCCCGGCGTTATCCGCGCGTCGGCGGACACGTCGGTCATTTCGGTGAAAACCAGCCCGGCGCCGCCCAGTGCCCGGGTGCCGAGGTGGACCAGATGGAAGTCTCCGACCAACCCGTCCTCGGCCGAATACATGCACATGGGCGAGACCACGACCCGGTTGGGCAGGGTCAGGCCGCGCAGTTTCAGCGGCGCGAACATCGGCGCGGGCGGATTATCCCTGGACGGAGCACCCGCAGTTTCGGCGAACCAGCGCTCGACGCCGGTCAGGAAGTCGCGGTCGCGCAGGCGCAGGTTCTCGTGGCTGACGCGCTGGCTGCGGGTCAGAAGACTGTAAGCGAACTGGATGGGGTCGAGGCCGACGTAGCGGTCCAGGGTCTCGAACCATTCGGTGGAGTTGCGGGCCGCGCTTTGCAGCTTCAGCACCTCGACGCGACGCTCGGCCTCATAGGCTTCGAGATCGCCGTCGCCGGTCAGCGCCTCGGCTAGGCGGATGGCGTCCTCGAACGCCAGCTTGGTGCCCGAGCCGATGGAGAAATGCGCCGTATGGGCTGCGTCGCCGAGCAGGACGACCTTGCCGTCGCGCCAGTTCGAACAGGCCACGCGCGGGAAGTTCAGCCAGGCGGAGCCGCGCAAGTGCCGCGCATTGCTCATCAGTGCGTGGCCGCCCAGCCATTCGGCGAACAACCCCTCGGCCGCGCGGCAGGTCTGGTCCTGGTCCATGGTGTCGAAGCCGAGGCCGCGCCAGGTCGCCTCCGAGCATTCCACGATGAAGGTCGAGGCACCGGGTTCGAACTGATAGGCGTGGGCCCAGATCCAGCCGTGTGGTGTCTCGACGAAGGCGAAGGTAAAGGCGTCGAAGGCCTGTTTCGTACCCAGCCAGATGTATTTGTTGGTCCGCACATCGACGTCGACGCCGAAGGTTTCGGGGCGGGCGCTGCGGGTGAGGCTGTTCAAGCCGTCAGCCGCGACCACGACATCGGCGTCGAGGGCGTAAGCATCCACGACCTCGTCCTGAAACCGCAGCTCGACGCCCAGCGCCCGCGCCCGGCCGTGCAGAATATTCAGCAAGCGCTGGCGCCCGATGCCGGCGAAGCCATGCCCGCCCGAGCGGATCGTCTGACCATGGATGTGGACGTCGATGTCGTCCCAGTGGACGAAGGCCGCCTCGATCAGGGCTGCGGTCTCTGGGTCGTTGGCCTTCAGATTTGCCAGGGTCTGGTCGGAGAAAACGACGCCCCAGCCGAAGGTGTCGTCCGGCCGGTTCCGTTCATGAACGACGACGCTCAGCGACGGATCTCGCAGCTTCAGCGAAATGGCGAGGTAGAGCCCGCCCGGCCCGGCGCCCACGACTGCGATGTTTCTGGCAACCCGACTCGACGACATGTTTTAGGATTAAAATAGTTTTGGGGCGGCGTCCACTGCTTGTCTTGCTGTGGTTATCAGGCGGCTTTGCGCGGCTATCTCAGTGGAAGTCGCGTGACCCCGGAAGAATGCGCACATCTCTTGGATGGGCGTGCCGAGGATGTCGTGGCGGTTGCGGGTTGGCGAAGACGTCGGCGCGGGCGAGGCTGACTTCGGCCTGGTCATCCTCGGACAACCGGCCCAGCTCGTTTGAGCGATCGAACACGCGGATCGCCATCAGGTGGACGACCCCTTCGGGGCTCTTCTCGACCACGCCCTCGACCTCCATTAGCCGTGCGGCCATGACCACGGCGCGGTGTTCCTCGAACACGCGGGCCCACAAGACCAGGTTGGTGACGCCGGTCTCGTCTTCCAGGGTTACGAAGATGGCGTTGCCATTGCCGGGCCGTTGACGCACCAGTACGACACCTGCGGCGCGCACGGTCGATCCGCTGCGGCGCGCCTCGACCCCGGCGCAGGTCAGCAAACCCTCGGCTTCGAAGACCGGCCGCAGGATCTGCATCGGGTGCGCTTTCAGAGACAGGCGTGTTGTCTGGTAGTCAGCCGCCACATGTTCGCCCAAGGCCATGAGAGGCAGGCGCGCGTCCGCCTCTTCACCCAGCTCACGTGCCGCGGCGGCAGCAAATAGGGGCAGTGGTTCATCATCGGGGAGACGCCGCACCGCCCACAGGCCTTCCCGCCGATCCATGCCCATGGAGCGGAAGGCATCCGCGTCGGCCAATTTGCGCATCGCTGCGCCCGGCAAGAAGGTACGCCTGAGAAGGGGTTCTATCCCCTCGAATGGACCGGATCTGGCCACCATGATGGCTACAGCCCAGTCCTCGCGGAAGCCGTCGATCTGGCGGAGGCCAAGACGCAGGGCGAGGCCGTTCGCGCCCGCCTCCAGGCTGCAGTCCCAGTCGCTATGGTTCACATCAATGGGGCGGACTTCTACTCCGTGCTCCTGGGCATCCCGCACGATCTGGGCCGGGGCGTAGAAGCCCATCGGCTGGCTGTTTAACAGGGCTGCGGCGAAGGCGGCGGGATGATGGTGCTTGATCCAGGACGAGACATAGACAAGCTGGGCGAAGCTGGCGGCGTGGCTTTCGGGGAAACCATATGAGCCAAACCCCTTGATCTGCTCGAAGCAACGCGTGGCGAATCCGGGATCATAGCCGCGCGCGATCATGCGGCCGACCATCCGCTCTTCGTAGGTGTGCAGGGTTCCATCGCCGCGAAAGGTGCCCATAGCCTTGCGCAGGCCGTTGGCTTCGGCGTCCGAAAACTCGGCCGCGACCATTGCCACTTTCATCGCCTGTTCCTGGAACAGGGGCACTCCGAGGGTCTTCCCCAGGACCCGCTCCAACTCGTCGCGAGGGCCGTGCGCCGGCGAAGGAAACGCGTACTCAATCTGCTCCTGACCGTTTCGCCGACGGAGGTAGGGATGCACCATGTCGCCCTGGATTGGCCCGGGGCGGACGATCGCCACCTGAATCACGAGGTCGTAAAGTGTTCGGGGCCGCAGGCGGGGCAGCATGTTGATCTGGGCGCGGCTCTCCACCTGGAAGACGCCGATGGAGTCACCCCGGCACAGCATGTCGTAAACCGCCGTGTCCTCCTGCGGGACAGTATGCAGAAACCACGCATTGCCGCCGTGCAGGCGGATCAGGTCGAACGCCTTGCGGATGCAGGTCAGCATGCCCAGCGCCAGAACATCCACCTTCATCAGGCCCAGGTCGTCGATGTCGTCCTTGTCCCACTCGATAAAGGTGCGGTCGGGCATGGCCGCGTTGTCGACGGGAACCAGGTCGTCCAGCCGTCCGCGCGCCAGAATGAAGCCGCCGACATGCTGGGACAGGTGACGGGGAAATCCCAGCAGCCTCGTAGCCAGTTCGACTGCGCGGCGAAGGGTGGGATTGGCGACCTCCATCCCCGCCTGGGCGATGTCACGATCGGGAATGGTGGAGCCGTAACTGCCCCACTGGCTGGCTGACAGACGCGCGGTGACATCCTCGGTCAGGCCCAGCGCCTTTCCGACCTCGCGGATTGCGCTTTTGGGACGATAGCGAATGACGGTTGCAGCGATGCCGGCCCGGTCGCGGCCGTAACGCTCGTAGATATGCTGGATGACTTCCTCACGCCGCTCATGCTCGAAATCCACATCGATGTCGGGCGGCTCATTCCTGTCCTGCGACAGGAACCGTTCGAACAGCAAATCATGTGTCATGGGGTCCACGGCCGTCACGCCCAGCACGTAGCAAACCGCAGAGTTGGCGGCTGAGCCGCGCCCCTGACACAGGATACCCTTGTCGCGGGCCACGCGCACGATGTCGTGGATGGTCAGGAAATAGGCCGCCAGATTCTTTTCGGCGATGAAAGCGAGCTCCCGGTGCAGGATCGCTTCGACCCTGTCAGGAACCCCGTCGGGATAGCGCATTTCGGCATGCCGCCAAGTGAGCTGTTCAAGCCATCCCTGAGGCGTGTGGCCTGGCGGAACGGGCTCTTCGGGATACTCGTAACGCAGCTGGCCCAGGTCGAAGCAGATGCGTGACATCAGGTTCTGGGTCTCGGCGATTGCCGCCGGAACGTCGGCGAACAAACGGGCCATTTCTGCGGGGGGTTTCAGGAAGCGCTCGGCGTTGGCCATCAGCCGGCGGCCCGCCGTGTCGATCGTGACGCCTTCCCGGATGCAGGTCAGGACGTCCTGGAGGTCGCGCTCGGATCGGTCGTGATAGAGCACATCATTGACCGCCAGCAGGGGAACACCGGCGCTCACGGTCAAGGTCTGCAGCCGGGCCAGGCGCCGTCGGTCGTCGCCGCGACGGTGCATCGTTCCGGCCAGCCATACTGCGCCGGGCGCATCGTTGGTGGTCCGCGAGAGGACACGCTCCAATCCGTCCAGGTGCCGCTCGGGCATGACGACCAGAAGCAGGCCCTGCGGGTCGGCGAGAAGATCGTTCAGCCCGATCTCGCACTGGCCCTTGCGCGCCCGGAGGTTTCCCAATGTCAGCAGCCGTGTCAGCCGCCCCCAACCGGCACGATCTTCCGGATAGACCAGAATGTCTGGTGTTCCGTCGTTGAAGACCAGTCGTGTACCTGTCGCGAGCCGGAAGTCCGCAGCCTGTGCCTTGACCCACGCGGACAGGGCCGGGTCGGCCATGGGGTCCTCGACAAGGCTGGTCTCCCCGGGGCTGCCGCCGTCGCGCACCTTCTCGGGCGGCGGCAGGCCGTCTTCACGCAGGGTTTTCAGGGCGCTCCAGGCCCGCACAACACCGGCGACGGTGTTGCGGTCCGCCAGCCCCAACCCGGTGTGCCCCCTGAGGATAGCCGAGAGGACAAGCGACTTGGGATGCGAAGCGCCCCGCAGGAAGGAGAAGTTGCTTGTCGTCGCCAGTTCGGCATAGGCGGGGCCGCTCATGCAAACAGCCCGTGGATGAACCAGCGCGGCTCGCGTGCCTCCCCATACAGGCCCGCCCGAAACAGCCAGAAGCGTCGCCCGTCGATGTCCTCGACGCGGTAATAGTCGCGGGTGCGTTCGCTCCGGTCGCGCCACCACTCGCCGTCGATGCGCTCGGGCCCCTCGGCTCGGGCGACCTCATGCAGAATCCGGCGCCAACGAAAGCGCAAAGGCGAGCCGTCGGGTACGAGGGCCAGAGTTTCCACAGGCTGAGGCGGGTCGAATATCTGAAGTGGGCGGCTCGGCGGATCAGCCGGATCCAGTGGAGGCCAGACGCCGGCAACGGCTTGACCACAAGGGACCAGTCGCACGCTGCGCTCGGGCATGTGGGCTTCCAGCGGTTCGATCCTCAACACGGCATCCGCACCCAGCCGCGCGGTCAGGCGGTCAACCAACCCGTCCAGATCGGCATTCGAAGTGGATGACCTTTCACCCATGCGGGTCTGTACAGGCACCAGCGGCTGAAGCGCCGAGACCGAGATGCGTAGCTGGTCGAAGCCGAAGCCCGGATCCAGCGGCGCAGACAGGGCCGCCAACCGCTCGCGGAACAGCCTCAGCACTGTAGCTGTATCGCGCGTGGGCCGCCCGGTTCGCACCGTCACGCGACGCACCTGGCCGTCCACACGGAAAAACCCGGCTTCGAACGCCCGGCCGCCATGCCCGGTTTGCTCCAGCCGTCGCATTGTTTCATCCAGCAGGTCCGACAGCACCGCTTCGATACTGTCGTTCAGGACGATGGGTTCGGCCAGGATACGGTCGACCATGCATGGCGGGGTCGGTCGCACCGGCGTGATGCGGATATCCTCGTCGCCCAGGGTGCGAGCCAACCGGTCTGTCGTAGCGGTGCCGAACCGTGCAGTCAGAGGTGCACGAGGCCGGTCATCCAGATCGGCCAGCGTCTTCAGTCCTGCGCGTTTCAACGCTCTCTCATCGGCCTGCGCCAACTCCAGTGCTGCGATGGGCAGTGCCCGCAGACGACACCGCTCATCGTCGACTGGGCACGGGCCGCCGGAGCCGAACCGGCTCAAGGCTCTCGCCGCCTGAGGTGTGCTCGCTGTGGCGAGGCGGCTGGTCAGACCGATGCGATCCGCCCTCGACGCTGCCTGATCCATCAGACCGGCCCTGCCGCCGAACAGGTGGCAGCAGCCCGTGATGTCCAGGATCAGGGCGTCCGCACCGTCCTTTGCGGCCATGGGTGTAAACCGGCCGAAATCCTCCAGTACTCTTGTCAGCAGTGCATCGTCCGCATCCGGGCGGTGAGGCAGGCTGCGAATGCCGGGAACCCGCGCCCTGGCGTCGGCCAAGGTCAGTCCGGCGGTAAGGCCCAAGGACAGGGCGGCGGGATCGACCGCGGCCAGACGCAGCGCACCCTTGACCTGCTCGACCAGAACGACTGGCGCTTCATCCTGTTCGCGGAAGCTCTCTCTCCGCCATCGGTCGATGGGCAGAAAGGGGAACCACACCGACAGATAGAGGCGCGGGACGGACGAAGGACCGGGATTCACGATCCCACTCCATGATCCATCGCCGCGGCCGTGCGCCTGAGCGGCTCCGAAGCAAGTCTGCGGCGAAGGCGGGACGTCCCGGCGCTCCTGCTTCCAGCCCCTCTGAAAGGACAGAACGCACCGACCATCGTGTTGCGGCCGCGCTGGGTGCCGGCCGGGCCGCGATGCGGATCATCAAGGCTGTTGTACGGTTGTCCTGTGCCGCAATGGACAGGCGCCGGCTGGCGGTCAGGTTCATGACGTGGGTCTCGCCCCAGCCACTGATCAAGACCGCCCCTGCTGCGGCGCAGCGGAGTGCATCTTCTCCTGCCGCCAGGAGCGCTGTCGTACTCTTCACCCGCACCAGCAGCATGGTTGCCGGATCCAGTCCCAATTCGTGCAGGCCGGGGCCGAATATCTGTCCCGCTTCCCGTGCGGCCATTTCCTGCAGGATCCAGACAATCGGCCGACCGTGCGCCGCCCGCATCGCCAGGCCGAGGGCAAAAGCATTCGCCGCCGCTGCATCGGCTCCCGTCTCGGCATGAATGTCGTGAAGGCTGAAAGCGCACAGTCCCGGGTCCAGATGTTCGTCCGCCGCCTGCATGCCCAGTTGAAAACGAGCTGACCCATCTCTCCGACCTTCCACGGACAAACCGGCGAGGCGGGCCTTCAGCTGTTCGACTTGCAGGGATACAGGCATAAATGTTCCGTATTTGTTCTCATATGCCTCCTTCTGGCGGGGTGGAGTCAAGGGGCGTCTGGCTCAACGCCGGCAAGGTCATCAGCATCGGGCTGGTGATCGCCGTCTAAGGCGTGGCTCATGCCGAGGACCACAAATCTGCGGGTCGTGGTGGCGCAACTGAGACAGAAATTGGAGAGCGACCCGGCTCAGCCCGTCTTGACCTGGACAAAGCCGGTGACAGGCACTGGTTGCGCTGTTGCCAGAGAAAGCACGGTGGCGGTGCCGTCAGTCTAACGCAAACTTGTCTCCACTTGGGGCGGCCTAAACCGCTGACAGGGATGATCTTTCGTGAGGCTGATTTCGTCTAAGCGCCACCGATTTCCGGCGGACGTCATCCGCCACGCCGTGTGGCTGTACTTTCGGTTCAGCCTCAGTCTTCGCGACGTCGAGGAGCTTCTGGTGCAGCGGGGGATCGAGGTCAGCTATGAGACGATCCGGTGCTGGACCATCAAGTTCGGGCCGGTGATTGCCAGGCGCCTGAAGCACCGGCGGCCCGCGCCGTCGCCCCGCTGGCATCTCGACGAGATGGTCTGTTGGACCGGTCGCAAGAGGATGTACCTTTGGCACGCTGTCGATGACGAGGGCGAGGTCCTGGACCTCGTGGTCCAGCGTCGGTGGGACACACAGGCGGCGATGAAGCTGCTGAAGCGCCTGCTACACAACCAGCCGGTCGAGCCGGAGTCGATCACGACCGACGGGCTGGCGTCGTACGGAGCCGCTCTCGATCAGCTGGATCCGAGGCATCTTCATCGCCCCGGCCGGCTTCGGGAGAACAACCGAGTTGAGAACTCGCACCTGCCGATCCGACGACGGGGACGACAACACCAGCGGTTCAAGTCCCCAGCCTCAGCCCAAAGATTTCTCACCACCCACGCGGCGATCTACAACACCTTCAATATCCAGCGACATCTGATCAGCAGACCCACTCTTCCGCGTTTCCGCGCTGAAGCTGACGCAGCTTGGGCGATGGCCGTCGCCTGATTTCAGGCAGGGTAGGGCGGCTTTCGACTTGGTGCGGTTAACCTGTCAGCACCGTCCGGCGCTAATCGAATAATGCGCGGTTTCCGCAAGATCGGGAACGCGTCGCCAGCACCTTCTGCGATTATCCCAAAGCGAAGGAGATCATTTGGTGAAGACCCAAACGCTTGAACAATGGATGGTCCGGCTGGATCGCGCCGCTCGACTGCTCGAAAGCCGGCTCGACGATCCGCCCACGCTGGGAGAGCTAGCGGAGGCCGCCGCATGCTCGCCGTTTCATTTTCACCGCATCTGGCGAGCGCTGATCGGCGAGCCTGTGGGGCAGACGATCGCCCGGTTGCGGATCGAAGCGGCGCAGGCGCAGCTGTTGGCCGGGTCATCCGTGACTGGTGCGGCCATGGCGACCGGCTTCGGCACGCCGCAGAGCTTCTCGCGCGCCTTCCGCAAACAGGCTGGCGTGCCGCCGAGCCAATGGAGATCAGGACACCTGCCGCAGGCGACGGGAGCTGTGGACATTGTCAGGCGCGAAGATACCGGGGTCGTCACGCTTAGGGCTGAGGGGCGTCCTTTCATCGGCCTCAACGACGTCTTCGGCGCGCTTTGGAGCTGGGCTGAGCAGAAGGGTGCCCTTGCCGACCTGCAAGGTATCTATGGCCTGCCGCAGGACGACCCGGGCAGTCTACCGCAGCATGAGCTGCGCTACGACGCGGCGCTCGCGCTCGAACTTCCGGGTGTGGAACCTCCGTTCAGGCGCGCGGTCATCGCGGGCGGACCCTACGCGATTGTGCTGCACGAGGGCAGCTACGAGACGCTCGAAGAGACAACACAGGCGCTGTTGTTCAGGGCCCTGCTGGCAGGACACGACCCTGCCGACCAACCGATCGTGTACAGCTTCCTCAACGACCCGGATGAGACGCCGGCACCTGATCTTCGCACCGAGGTTCTGCTGCCCATAATGGAGAAACCATAATGCTGATCGCCTTGATGTTCGCCGCGACTCTGAGCGCGGACGATCCGACCCCGCGGGACACTGCGTTGGCGGTCTTCGATGCCTTCAACCGACGTGACCTTGCCGCCATGGAGGCGCTTTATGCGCAGGACGCAGTTCTGACTTCCTCGGACTTCTGCGCTCCGCGAGGCCGCGCGGACATCCGAAGAACCTTTCAGGTCCTGTTCGACGCTTTTCCCGATGTGCGCGACGAGATCGGCAAGGTCGTAGCCGAGGATGGGCTTGTGGCGGTTCAGTTCACGGCGAAGGCGAGCGGCCTGGAGCTGCCGATCGTGACCATTTTCACGATCCGCGACGGCCTGATTGTGAGAGACGAGACAGTGTTCGACACTGGCGGGGCACCGTGCCAATCCTGAGCTCCAAAATAGACGTTCCTCGCCCGCAAAGGTGTTGTCAGCTCAAACGATTTCGGCGCTGCCTTCGGCCCCTCTCGCTCCGAGAGGTGGTTATCATAAAGGGCTGTGAGCAGGCGGTGCCCCGAGCAAGAAGTCATCAAGAAGCTCCGCCAGCCTGCTTGATCAGTTTGGGTTGACAAGACCGCCCCACCTGATCTCCCGAGCCGGCCTTCGCACTCTACGCGGGCAGGCTAACGACGCCTGGTCGGCGGCGACGCAGGCCGCCTTAAGCGGGAAGGGGAGAGCTGTTTTCGGCTCGGCAGACTTAGCTCGTCAGTTCCTTCCAGCGGGATCCAGCGTCCGCACCCAGGCCTGCAAGGCTGCGCTGTCGCTGATGTTGCCTTCGAACAGATGGGCCGGCCGATGCGGTTCATTGTTGCCGCGCGCGCGCCCGCGCCAGACCTTCATCGGGATCGCCAGACTGGCCAGCCCGCTGGGCAGGGCAGCGGGCCGAACATCCATGTAGACGGTGTCGGCCGAGGTTTCGCGGCCGATCTGGATGGCCCCCAGAGCCTTCCACAAATCCACCGCATCCAGACAGGCCGAGGCGCACACGGGGTCGGTCAGTACATAGACCGGCCCACGCACCAGCCGGTCAGGCGAGCCTCTGGTTCCGTCACGAGCCGGCGCGCCTTCGCGGTCGCGCCAATAGGGGCGGCCGGTCGCCTGGGCCGCCCTCATGCCGTCGACGATCCCTTGCGCCCAGACGATGCGCCCGGCGCTCTCTCCGGCCTCGGTCCATTCATCGACATAGGACTGGATTGCGGCGAGGTTGGCGTCGGATGCGCGCCACTCGATGGCCTCGACAGGATGCGGCTTGTGCGCATCGACCCAGTCCCGCCCCCAAAGGGTGACGGCGATCTCTTCGCTCCAGTGGGACGAGCCCCCGCCATTGCCCCGCAGGTCGAGAACCACAAACGGCGCCGCGCGGAGTTCGGCCTGTTTCGCGGCCCACTCGACCATCATCGTGGTCAGGGCCCTGTGGGCGCCGTCCGATGGGTCGCCATTGAACGACGGCATCGACATCCAGACACCGCCCTGTTCGAGTGTGGCCAGGCTGAAACCCGCTCCGCCCCGCTGCACAAGCCGCGCGCGCCGGGCAGACAGGTCCGCCGGTTCAATGGCCCGCCAGTTGAGCGTCCATGCCTTCGCCTCGCCTTCGCTTTCGAAGCGACAGGACACCATCTCGCCGATCCACGGATTGGAAGAGCTCATGAACAGCCAGTCGCCCCACAGGGCGTGCTGCGACTCCAGGAACCAACGTCCCCGGAAGGCGCCGATACGCTCTTCAGCCAGTTGCGACGCGGGAGTCCCGTCGCATTCCAGCAGGCGTGCGCCCAGCGGAGGAACCGCTGGATCGGCATCGTCGCGCGCGGCCACGACCTGGTCGGCGCCGCGATAAATCGTCAGGAACCCCGGCCAGCGCGTGGGGAAGCCCCCTCTCTGCATCAACTCCAATTGGACATGTCCGTCGTCGAAGCCGGCGGCAAAGGCGCGCATGGCCCACCACCACCCGCCGGCGTCCGTGGTCGATTCGGCCCGTCGAAGCGCAAGGGCCAGACCGGCATCGACCCGGGCGCGAAACTCCGGATTCAGGCTGTCGTGGACGCCCGGATGACTGTCGACGATGATCCCGTGCAGCGCCGTCGCGTCCTGCCGCAGCGTTGCGGACCAGTCCCGGGGCGCGGCCATCCAGCCCGGCGCGGGAGTGGGTGGGGTTGCGTCCTGCGCCATGACCGGCGACGCGAGGATCAAGGCAGCGGCGGCGATCCCGGCAAGCTTCACCGGTTCTCCCAAATCGGTTCTCCCAAGCTTCCGCCTCGATCTCGTCTGTGTCGCCCGGTTCGTCATCCTGTCCAATGGCAACATCCACTATCTGTGGGACCTTAAGCAGGGCAATCCGAACCTGATCACGAAGTTCCCGAGCCCGGACGACATCAAGGATCACAATGCTTTCCAGCTCGATGCGGAGCGGCAGGCAAACGAGGTTGTCGAGAGCACCCTTTGGCAAGGCCTGCGTCTTAGCGTGGCTGGTGCCGTTGAATGACCCGGGTATGAGCAAAGCGATCGGCGAGTGTTCGTCCTGAGGCCACAAACATTCCTCCGACAAGCAGCGCCGTGAGCCCAAGGGCCAAGAACCACACAAGGATATTGGCCGTCGCTGGCGGGTCTATGAACGGGCGTCCCGGAACATACCACACACCCGCATGGGCGAGTTCCCAAGGCGCGAACTTGACGAGTGAGCGTCCGAGACATGCCTTCAAGCCCGCCTTGCCGCCGTCCATAGACACTACGGACAGTCGAAGCATGCGCTTGCCGACCGTTCCACCCGTGCTCTCCCCCAGCGCGAAATAGAGCATCACTGGCACGGTAAGCACCAACGCCGATCGGACATGGCCGGCTAACTTGTCGCCGAAAGCCAACGGCGGTTCGCCCGAAACACCCAGTCCAAGACTGACCACAGTCAGGATGGCAGCGTAGATCGCGATCACCACGTAATCCACGTTGAACGCGAGAATACGCCGCCACGCGAGGAACGGCACGCTTTGCCTCGGGACACTCATGTCGTGCTTCCTGCGTGCTCGACGTGGCGGTCATCTCGCATCGGAGCCCAAACGTGTCCTCTGATGGAGGCATTGGGAATTGGCGAACTGCGGCCTCTCCCTTCCCCCACGCCATCATGATTTGGCTCCATGTCACCTCTCCAAGCAGGCCCCAACTTTGGGTCAGGACCTTGGCTTCGTATTGGATGGATGCGCAGTCGGCCGTCAAAGCTGCCGCGCAACCTCAAGGGCCAAATGAGTCGCGGTATCCTCCCTTGTTTGGAAGACGTTTCGCCCGAAGTTCCGCAGGTGTAAGCCCGGTGAGGTTCACCGTCTCGCGGTTGAGGTGCGCTTGATCAAAATAGCCCGCCTCAAGTGCAGTACCAGCGATCGACGGACCTGAACTCCGATGCAGGGTTTCCGCGAACGCCTCGAAACGCGCCAGACGGCGAAACAGGCGCGGGGAGACACCATGGGTCCTGTAGAATCTCCGGGCAAAATCACGCCGATCAAGACCAAGCTCCTGTGCCACCTCCGTGATCTGGGACTGCGGCGCCTCTCGAAGAATCGTCGCTGCTCGGCTCATGGACGGGTCGACCTCAGAAAGTCCGGCATCCCGAAGGAACGCGTCCATCACGTCGAAGCGAGCATGAGACGTTCTGGCCTGGAGAATCGCTTTCCCAAGATCATGCGATCGGGAACCGAGCGCCTCATCGAGATGTAAAATCTGGTCGAACAGGGACGCCGGTGATCGACCCGAGAGTTCGGCCAAGCTTGCCGCGGACGCTTGCACGACTAGACCGCTCTGGGTGCCCGATGATCGCGATTGCCACGGCACTTGAGACATACCCGCGATGAAACCCTCTCCTGCAACAATACGAATACGTTTCATGTTCGGGCCAACGAGCTCGATGGCCGCGCCCGTGTTGATGAGCAGGACGCTTCGCGTCGCGGTTGGCTCTCGACGCGATGAGACGCGCCCCGCAGCTTCCCAATAGTCGATGTATCCTGCTACCCGATCCAATAGCTCGGGGCACGGCACTCCACGCGTCATCGACCATTTTCTGCTCTCCACGACATCCTCTACAACCGTGTCGATGCGTTTCCTCCCGTATCAATAACGTAGCGAAGGCGGCGTACCCCAGCGCCAGCTACTTCGCCGCCGCCGGGTATGATGCAGGCTGATCGGAAAATGCTCTAGTGTCTGCCCCTGTACGCCGAGAGGTCCATACGGACCGCGACGCATTCGAACGAGCCGTGCCGTTTCGCTGAATGCCGATTATGCGAGACCACGCTTCCTCTTGCTGTGACTATCAACAAAAATGAGCGTCCGAGGCCGCCGTTTCTGTCTTGAGGCCTTTTGCGCCTATCCCGCCCAGGGGTCCGGGTTGTGGGGCAGACCCGGCGGGTCGGTGTCGATGCCCGGGTTGAGCTCCGGCCCCTCCTCTGCGGTTTCGAGGAACAGCGTGGCCAGACGGTGCTCGAGACCGGTCCAGGCAAGATCCCCCACGATGCCGTCGAGATCGAACAGGTCGAAGCCCTCTCGGTCCGCCGCGCCCGGCAGCACCTCGCGCCCGTCGTCATCCCCCTTCAGCCCCGGAATGAAGCCGTCGTCCATGACCCCCGGCAGGATTTGCGGCCCGCCGTCCTTGCCCTCGGCCTCGACCGGCGCACCGGCCCCGCCGAAGATGAAGTGGCCGGCCGTCAGATTGGCCATGGTCACCCCGTGCAGGACGATGAAGTCGCCGTTGCCCAGGTTGATCGCCCCGTCATTGCCCACCTGGCTGAAGTTGGCTTGCGCCTGGGCGAAGCTGGTGAAGACGGCCGAGACGTCCATGCGGTCGTTCGCCAGCTGGAAGTCGCCGATCACGTCGCCGCCCGATCCGACCGAGAAGGCGAAGATGTCATTGCCGCCCTCGCCGAACAGCACGTCATTGCCCGCGCCGCCGTTGATCGTGTCCGCGCCTGCGCCACCCAGCAGATAGTTGCCCGAGGCATTGCCGGTCAGCAGGTTGTCCAGCTCGTTGCCGACCCCGAAGGCCGTGGTCCCGATCAGCACCAGGTTCTCGACATTGGCGTACAGATAGACCCCGCCGTTGGTCACCCGCACATCGGCATAGACGGTGTCCGTACCCCCACCGATCGCCTCGAAGGTCAGGTCGTCGCCGGTGTCGACGTAATAGCTGTCGTTGTCCGCGCCCCCGTCCATCAGGTCGTAGTCACCCAGGGTCGAGTCGCCGCGCAGGATGTCGTTTCCGGCCCCGCCCGTCATGATGTCGGTGACGAAGCCCGTCCCGCCGATCAGGGTGTCGTTCCCGTCCTCGCCGAACAGATTGTCCGCATCCGCGCCGCCGTCGATCACGTCATTGCCGATGCCGCCGACGATGTAGTCGATGCCGGCCTCGCCGTTCAGCACATCCGCGCCGTCCTGGCCGTAGATCGCGTCATTGCCCAGCCCGCCGTTGACCGTGTCGATGCCGCCGCCCGCGATCAGCAGATTGCCGCCCGCATTGCCGGTGATCACGTTCGCCAGATCATTGCCGACCCCGAAGAAGTCGCCCGACCCCGCCGCCAGCGTCAGGTTCTCGATGTTGGCGTACAGATAGAACCCGGCCGAGGCGATCACCGTATCCGTGCCCTCGCCCACACCCTCAAAGATCAGGTCTGCAGCGCTGCTGGCGTAGAAGGTGTCGTCACCGGTGCCGCCGCCCATCAGATCATCGCCGCCACCGCCGTCGATGATGTCGTTGCCGGACCCACCGGTCAGTCGGTCGGCGCCTAGGCCGCCCTCGAGAACATCATCGCCGGAGCCGCCATCGAGGTCGTCGTCGCCGAGGTTTCCCCGTAGCGTGTCGTTCCCGCCATTGCCGCGAAGGGTGTCGCGCGAGTCAGCCCCAATCAGCGTGTTGGCGGCGTTGTCGCCGGTTAGGGAGCGCCGGGCATTGGAGGCCAAAACGCCTCCGTTGACGTCATAGACTCCGTCAGAAAAGCCGACGACTTCGACGCCAAGCAACAGGTCGCGCCCCTCGACAGACCGAATGACGATGCCACCGCTTTCATAAGAAACCAGAACGCCATCTCGAGATTCGATGAAGTCCGCGCGGTCGTAACCCCCGCCGCCGTCAAGCACGTCATCGCCTCCACCGCCAAAGAGCAGATCATCGCCTTGGCCGGCAGTGAGGAGATTTGCCCACTGATCACCAAAAATGTTGTCGCCGAAATCCGTCCCGATGACGTTCTCGATCGAAATCAGCTGGTCTGTCCCGTCTCCTGCCGCACCCTGGCTGACAAGCGAGACTGAGATTGGCCCCAGCGCGTCGAAATAGGTGACGGTGTCATTTCCAAAATCGCCGCGAATGACATCATCGCCTCGGCCACCAGACAGCAGATCGTCGCCGTCACCGCCGTCGAGCACATCATCGCTTTCGCCGCCCGAAATGGTGTCGTTTCCGCCAAGACCATTGATAATGTCGTTGGAGTCGCCCCCCGTGAGGACATCGCCGCGGAACGTCCCGTTCAGGGTCATGCGAGATTGGCTCGCCACCTGGCCGTCGGAACGGACGTCATAAAGCAGGCCATCGAACCTAAGGGCGTCGACGTTGACCAGCGTGTCGCGCCCTTCACCGCCCACAACAGAGGACTGCACGAAGATCTGGCCGCCCGAGTAGCTGAAGGTCTTGGACGCGCGGCTCTCGCCGAACTCGACTATGTCTTCCGAACCGATACCTCCATCCAGCAGGTCATCGCCGCCGCCGCCGATCAGAACATCGGAGCCGCCTTCGCCGTAAAGGCGATTGGCCCCTTCATCGCCCGTCAGACGATCGTGATTGATCGATCCGCGTACATTCTCGATCGAGACCATAGTATCCGCGGCTCCGCCAGAGACCGTCCCGGCCGCAAGTGAGACGGTCACTGCGGTCAGGGCGTCGACGAAGCTCGCAGTGTCTGACCCTGCTCCGCCGTTCAGAATGTCCTGCCCCTCCTGGCCCTCGAGCGTGTCGTCGCCATCCCCGCCGTTGAGGATGTCGTTGCCGGTGCCGCCAACCAGCCGATCATCACCGCCCAAGCCGTTCAAGGTGTCGTTCCCTTCGCCTCCGATAAACTGCTGAGCGGAATCGTCACTGAAGCCGGTGATGACGTCATCGCCCCCACCGCCCAAGACGGTGAGCCATCCGGTGACGGGGTGATTTGTCACCAAGCAGCTGAAGTCGAGAACGTTGGGGGCTGCCGTACCGTTGATCGTCCCGGGCCCGGCACCGCTGAGCCCGCCGCCCCATAATTCGAAGCCCCAAGAGGCGTCGAAGGCGTTGATATCGGCCACCCCACTGTAGAGCGTGTCCATACCCGCGCCGCCTTGGACGGAGCCGGAAACGAGTTCAATGTGGTCGTCGCCTTCCCCGCCGTCGATGATGTCGGAGGCCGCACCATTGCCGGTGGCGTAGATCCAATCGCTGCCGGCACCCCCGTTGATAATATCCTGACCCTCGCCACCAATAAGGGTGTCATTGCCCTCGCCGCCGTTGAGGATGTCGTCCCCACCATTGCCTGCAAGGTAGTCGCCGCCCGCGCCGCCCGTGATGATGTCGTTCCCACCCGGACCGAGCTCATTGCCGAAGTCCCCAAAGATGACGTTGCGGACGGCACCCGCGAGGCCGGTAAGCGTGTCGTTTCCGCTGCGTCCGAAGAGGGTCAGATGCGGGCCGAACGGACTGTTCGTCACGCCCGAAACCAAACTGCTGAAGTCGAGCACATTGTCATCGTTGGTGCCGACGACGGAATTGTTCGTGCTGTCCGCGCGAATGCGCTCAAACCCATTGGCGGCCGAGAAGGACGCCAACTGCACCGATTGAGCGGCAATAAAGAGCAAGTCAGAGCCAGCCCCGCCCTGGATGGAGCCCGGCATGACGCTGTCCTCAATCCGGACCTCGTCGTCTCCGTCACCGCCGTCGATGAAATCGCCTCCCCCCTGAATGAGGCGGATCAGGTCATTTCCATCGCCCCCGTTCAAAGTGTCGATGCCGGCGTTGCCCACCAGCAGGTCGGCACCAGCACCGCCGTTCAGGATGTCGTCGCCTTCATTGCCCAGAAGCCAGTCGTCGCCATCACCCCCGTTCAGGGTGTCGTTTCCTGACCCACCGAGCAGGATGTTGTCCTGGGCGTCGCCGGTCAGAACATCCGCGAATCCACTGCCGACCAAACCTTCTAGATTGATCAGGGTGTCATGGCCTTGGCCGGTGTCCTGGGCACCAACGATCGCGAGACTGACTTGAACCCCAATGCCGGAGCCCGCGTAGCTGGCGAAATCACCGCCGCCGAAGACGACAGCTCCGGATGTTTCGCGAGGCGTTTCGCCGCTCTCGCCGCCATTGAGCACATCGTTGCCCTCGCCTCCCGACAGAGTGTCGTTGCCGGCGTCCCCCATCAGAACGTCATCGTTGTCTCCGCCGTCGAGAACGTCATTTCCGCCATCACCGTGCAGGATGTCGCGGCCTTCAAGCCCACTGATACGGTCATTTCCTCCGAGGCCGGAGATGTTGTCGTCACCAGAGGTTCCCGTGAGGACGTCATCGCCCTCCGTTGGTCCGAGCTCACCGCTGGCGAACAGGGGCGAGAGGTGGTCACCTAGCCGCTCTCGGCGCCCGTGGGCTTCCTGCGGAAGGACCGGGAGCGTGTCAGCCATCTGTCGCCGGAAGGGTAAATGCTGGCGCGCCATGGGTGTCTCCGTTTCACAACCAGCATAGCCCCTCGGATGCGTTAGGGCACCCCATCCCTGTAGGCAGAACCTTGCGCCGCAGAGTTCGGTAGCGGACTTTGGCAGCCGTCCCGAAGGCAGAGGTCCGTCCCTGTTTCGTTCGTCCTCCAGAATTCGGGCAACGCGCCCGAGGTGCTCACAGCCAGGCCCGACCGGCGAAGTGACAGCGCCCGCAAGAGGCTGCCCGCTGTGTCAACGGAGGCGATAGACGTCGCCACCGTACGAACACGGGACTAGTGTCCAAGCACGGAATGGAGAATTTCATGGCCCGCCGTTCGAAACTCAGTCGCGATGACGTCCTGTTTATGCAGTCTGACGTGCTGGCCCACTCCCGTGCTGGGTCGATGCGCGGATCTTTGGACGCTGCTGATGGGAACTCAGCGCGTTCACCGTTCAATCGCCAGCTCCAGACCTCCGAAGACGGGGCGCAGGTCATCCCGGCCGTGGTGCCTCAGAGCATCTTTGTGCCCGGAACCACTGGTGCGGACCACCTGATTGGCTCGGAGCAGGGCGACTACATCGACGGCTTGGCCGGCGACGATATTCTGGAAGGCCTGGGCGGTGCCGACTACATGCTCGGCGGCGACGGGGCGGACACCATCCTGGGCGGTGACGGAAACGATCAGATATTTGGTGGTGCAGGCGGCGACATCATCAATGGCGGCGCTGGCGATGACGAGATCAACCAGGAATGGGACAACGCCGTTGACCGGCTGACCGGCGGATCGGGCGCGGAGCTCTACCGTTACAACACCGTCGCGGCCGGCAGCCGCTTCAGTGCCGTCGACGTCATCACTGACTTTTCAGCGGCCGAAGGGGATCGGATTGAACTCGCGGGCGCGGACGGCCGATATGATGGAAATGGGCTCAACTACCGTTGGAATGGAGCACTCGCCTCCCCTCTAAGCCTGGGTGCCTTGGCGTCCGGTGGAGGCCAAGGCTTTGTTGATGCCTGGACCTGGGTGAGCGGTGGCATCACCTTCTTGTTTGTAGACCTGGACGACGATCAGCGCCTGGGCGCGCAAGACTTTCTTTTGGCCTTCGAGGGCGCACCAACGATCAATCTGGATTCGTTCCGCCAAGGTCTGTTCAGCGTGTTCTACGGCACAACCGGGGTCGACAATTGGTCCGGAAGCATCAACGGCGACACCTATTGGGGTAACAACGGAAACGACATTCTGCGTGGTCGCGCCGGGAATGACTTCCTTCATGGCGAAGTAGGCCATGACCAGCTTTACGGTGACGAAGGCGACGACACGCTCGTCGGTGGGGCGGGCGCTGATACTCTGTTTGGCGGCGCGGGCAACGACACACTGTGGGCCGCCCTGACCAACGTTAATGGCATTACCGACCCTGACCCGGGGACCACCAATGAGCTTTACGGCGAAGGCGGGAACGATTTTCTCGGCGGCGGCCACGGCGCTGACCTGCTTGACGGCGGCGATGGTGACGACACCCTCAATGGTCGAAACAACATCGGCTCGGTCGTCGATACGCTTCTAGGCGGAGCCGGCAACGATATCCTGGCCGTGATCGGCGGAACTATGGACGGCGGAGACGGAAATGACCGTCTGGTATTTCATGGTGACCTTGAAATGTTCACCGGGACGGCCACGATCATGACCGGCGGAAACGGGGCGGACACCTTCGTTTTCACCCTGCCTGGCGGACGGGGCAACGCGTCTCCGCTAACGTTTGGCCGGATCACCGATTTCAAAGGCGGCGAAGGTGACCAGTTCGACCTTACCTCGTTCAACCGCGGACCGGCCCGGGTGATTTTGCGGGGTGAGATCCAGAATCCTGGCTTCAGCTATCAGATCGGCGCGGCCTATTCGCCCGCAACGGATTACGGCTCTGAATTCATCCAGACCTGGACCTGGTTTGATGGAACGCAGACCTGGTTGATGATCGACCTGGACAAAAACGGGGCCGTCAGCAGCCAAGATTTCGTCGTCAAGCTGGACGGTCGTATCACCCTGGCCACCAGCGCCTTCTCAGAGGGATCTCTTTTCCCGCTCAACGGCAGCACAAACGGCGATGACGTCTGGACGGGGACCACGGCCGGCGAGATCTACTATGGTCTCGGGGGCAACGACCGGATCACGGGTGGCGGCGGCTACGATGAGCTGTTTGGTGGCTCCGGTGACGACACCATTGAGGGCGGCGGTCAGCTGTTCGGCGGCCACGGCAGCGACACCATCTACGGCAGTGGCGGATGGGACCAGATTTTTGGAGATGCGCGCGAAGACGCGGATGGCGATCCGAACTCGGTCAACGTGCTCTATGGCGGAGACGGTAACGACTCCATCACTACAGGGGCCGGCTCCAGCGACCGCGCCTATGGGGGCCAGGGTAACGACAACATCTCAGGGAGAGGCTTCCTGTACGGCGAAGCTGGTGACGACTCCATCCGAGGCTCTGGCTTGTTGGATGGTGGCGACGGTTCGGACTCACTTACCGCCACCGGACTGACCCCCTCGACGCTTCTTGGTGGAGCCGGAGCGGATACGCTGCGGAGCCAGGGCGGCGACGATTTGATGATCGGGGGATCCGGCAACGACACTCTGCAAGCCGGCACCGGCAATGACCGTATGTACGGCGGCATCGGCGACGACACCTATGATGTCGGCAGCCAGTCCGCGCTCATCTTCGAGGGTGCCGGAGAGGGAATTGACCGAGTCTACTCGAGCGCCAGCCACTACCTCTACGAGAATGTCGAAGAGCTTCATCTGACCTACGCGATCGGAAATGTGTTCGGCGTCGGCAATGCGTTGGACAATCTGATCAGCGGGAATGGTGGCGCGAACCTGCTGATCGGCGGGGGTGGAAACGATACGGTGCATGCCGGGCACGGCAATGACGCGATCTACGGCCAGGACGGCGACGACGTTCTGAACGGGGATGACGGGATCGACTACATCGTCGGTGGCATCGGCCATGATGTGATCGACGGCGGTACGTTTGCGGACAATCTGTTCGGCGAGGACGGGAACGACACCCTGATCGGCGGGACGGGCTTTGAGACCGACATCATGACGGGCGGGGCCGGAAACGACATCCTGCGCGGGGATTCCGGCCTGGGCGACTACGACCTGATGGACGGCGGGGCCGACAACGACAGCTACTACGTCGACACCGGCGATGACCTGACCTTCGAGGCGATCGGCGGCGGGATCGACACCGTCTATGCCGACGTTCGGGTGACCAACGGCGGGGTCTATCTGTACGCCAACGTCGAGAACCTGGTGCTGATCGGGACCACGGCCTTCGGGGTCGGCAATGAGCTGGACAACCTGCTGACCGGCAATGCCTCGGGCAACTATCTGCTGGGTGGCGCAGGCGCGGACACGATCAACGGCGGCGCGGGCAATGACGTGCTGTTCGGCGAGGGCGGCAATGACGTCTTCGCCTTCTCGGTCGGGTCGGGCGGCGACGTGATCGGCGACTTCCACCTGGCGAACGACCGCATGGACGTCTCGGCCTTCTTCACCAGCTTCGCCCAGGCACAGGCCAACTTCAGCCAGGTGGGCGGCGACGGGGCGATCAACCTGGGCAACGGGGACTTCATCGTCCTGCACGGGGTGACCATGGCCAATCTAACGGCCGGCCACTTCATCTTTGGCGGGGCCGGTG
The DNA here is from genome assembly GCA_046294385.1 of Brevundimonas sp. GTDB lineage: Bacteria > Pseudomonadota > Alphaproteobacteria > Caulobacterales > Caulobacteraceae > Brevundimonas. The sequence continues at coordinate 205,982 of JBKBJW010000002.1, forward strand.
CGCCGGTCGAGGCCGAGGGCAAGGACAGCGGGCCGATCGTGCTTCCCGGACCGGCCGCCGAGACGATCAAGGGCGGCGACGGCCGCGAGGTGCTGCCGGGGGTCATGGACGACGGCTTCATTCCCGGGCTGAAGGGCGATGACGACGGGCGCGAGGTGCTGCCCGGCGCGGCGGACCGAGAGGGCTTCGACCTGTTCGATCTCGACGGCATCGTGGGGGATCGGGCCTGGACCGGTCTGGAGCACCGTCTGGCTACGCTGTTCCTCGAAACCGCTGAGGAGGCACCGGAGCTGGACCCGGGCATCGACAACGGCCCGCCGGGTCTGCCCCACAACCCGGACACCTGGGCGGGGTAGCCAGGCCGCAAGGCATGCACGCGCGGGACGCGACACGGGTGCTGGCCACGATGGACGAGGCGGACGCGGCCCTGAAGGCGGTGTTCGAGCGGGTGTTCGGGAAGGTGGGGTAGGGGGCGGGATTTCCGCCGCGGCTGGCACCCGGAAGTTCGGTCCAGGCCGCCGCTCAACCCCGGGGTGCGAGGGTGGATTTTGCACGGAGAGCGTGTCAGGATGCGGCCCGGCAAGGAGAGTTCATTATGACGCCGATGGTCCGCATGCAGGCGGCGGCTTTGGATAGGCAGGCGGGTGAAACATCGCCGGTCGCGTCCATGCCGCAGCCGTCTGATACGCTGGCTCTGATTTCCGGCGGCGGTGAGATCGCGGTGGACAATGACGCACCCGCGGCGGTGCTGCCGCCGATCATCGTGCGGCTGGCCGGCGGCGGCTTTGCCCTGATCTGGGCGGACTATTCCTCGGCGACGGCCCCGGCGACCACCATCATCGAGGCGCGGATTTACAACGCCGCCGGTGTGGCGCAGGGGGCGGCCTTTACCGTCAACACCTCGGTCCATTCGGGCACGCCGCAGATTTCCGCCGTCGCCCTGACCAACGGCGGCTTCGCTGTCTCCTGGGTGGATGACAGCGAGGGGGCCGAGCCTTCCGCCGTGTTCCGTGGCGACCCGGCGACGGTCCGCTCGCAGGCCTTCAACGCCAGCGGAACCCGTGTCGGTGCAGAACAGGCGGTCAGCAGCGTTGACGCGGCGATGCAGACGACCTGCCGCGTAATCGGGCTCGACAACGGCGGCTATGCCGTGGTGTGGACCGACTGGACGGCGGACGAGACCCGCACGAACGACGTTGCCAACGGGCGATCGGACATCGGAATCCGCTTCTATGGCGCGAACGGGGCGCCAGCCGGGGGAGCCGCGCATGTGAATGCGGCCGGCTTCGCCCTCCGGGGCGTCAAGGACATGGTCGCGCTGTCCGACGGGCGGTTCATGTTGGTTTGGTCGGCCACCAGCGAGGGCGGAGCTGCGCAGAGCGGACTGAAAGGGCAGTTGTTCTCCGCCGGCGGAGCGCCGGTAGGAAATGAGATCGCCCTGAGTCCCGCGTCGGTCGGCTCTGATGGGCAAGTCCGTGCCGTGGATGGGGGTTTCGTCGTTGTGTGGACCGTTTTCGGGTCAAGCAGCACAAGGCATGACGTCTTCACCCAGGCCTTCACCAATGAGGGCGTGGCGCGCGGATCTGCCACCCAGGCGAACACGACGACCCCAGGGTCACAGCAGCAGATACAGGTGACCACGCTCGCGGACGGGAACTACGTCATCATCTGGACCGACCGGACCAACGGCGGTGCGAGCGCCGACGGCAGCGCCAGCGGCGTGCAGGCGCGGGTCTTCCGGGCTGACGGAACGCCTCTGAGTGGGCAGATTCAGGTGAACACGGCCACCGAGGGCGTGCAGCAGAGCCCCCGTGTCGTGGCCCTTGCCGGCGGCGGCTTTGTCATTGTCTGGGAGGATCACAGCGCCGGCGTCGGCGGGGCGGGCGGGGACACCAGCCAGACCGCCGTCAAGGCGCAGGTGTATGCCGAGGATGGCCAGCCGGTGGGGGGAGAAATCCTGGTCAATGTCACGACCACGGGGTTCCAGGGCTCGGCGAATGTCGCGGCCCTGGCCGGGGGTGGCTTTGTCGTCAGTTGGGTGGGCAGCCCGGACGGAGGCGCATACCAGCACTTTGCGCGCGTCTTCAGCGTCACCGCAGACACGATCAACGGGACAAGCGGCGATGACACGCTTGGCGGCGGTGCCGGAGCCGAAATCATCAACGGTCTGGCCGGGAACGACACCCTGAACGGCGGGTCGGGCGCGGACATCATCGACGGCGGCGCAGGCATTGACCGCCTTTATGGCGGTACCGGTAACGACACCTTCTACGCCGACGTTGCGGCGGATCTGATCTTTGAGGGTGTGGGCGAGGGGACCGATACTGTGATCGCCTCGGCGGGCTTCTATCTGTACGCCAACATCGAGAACCTGACGCTGGCGGCGGGTTCAGGGGACTTCTTCGGGGTCGGCAATGATCTGGCGA
>JBKBJW010000019.1:0-6994 GCA_046294385.1 Brevundimonas sp.
TTGGCCGCCTCGATCGGATCCAGCAGCGGATAGGGCTCGCCTCGCGTGGCCCCCAGCTCGCCCAGCACGTTGGACAGCAGCTCGGCCTGCACGGCCAGGGATTCCTGCCGCGCCTCCACCAGCCCGCGCCGCCACTCGTTGAGCGCCAGCGCCCCGATGAACAGGATCAGCAGGCTCAGCAGGTTCAGCGCCAGGATCAGCCCGCCCAGCCGCGAGCCGCCGAAGCGGCCCAGCCGCCTCAGCAGATCGCCGTCCAGCCAGCCGAGCCGGCCGCTGCCGGGGTCAGCTCTCGCGGTATCGATATCCGACGCCATACAATGTCTCGATGGCGTCGAACTCGGGATCGACGACGCGGAACTTCTTGCGCATCCGCTTCACGTGGCTGTCGATGGTGCGATCGTCGACATAGACCTGGTCGTCGTAGGCGGCGTCCATCAGGTTGTCGCGGCTCTTCACGAAACCGGGGCGTTGGGCCAGGGCCTGCAACAGCAGGAACTCGGTGACGGTCAGCTTGACCGGCTTGCCGTCCCAGGTGCTCTCGTGGCGCGCCGGATCCATCGACAGCTTGCCGCGCTTGATCGCCTTGGCCGAGCTTTCGGCCGCGCTCTCGGGCTCGCCGCCGTCAGCGCCGGTGCGGCGCAGCAGCGCCTTGACCCGTTCGATCAGCAGCCGCTGGCTGAAGGGCTTGTGGATGTAGTCGTCGGCGCCGAGGTTGAAGCCGAGGATCTCGTCGATCTCCTCGTCCTTGGAGGTCAGCATGATCACCGGGATCTGGCTGGTCTGGCGCAGGCGGCGCAGCACCTCCATCCCGTCCATGCGCGGCATCTTCACATCGAGGATCGCCAGATCAGGCGGCGACGCCTCCAGCGCCTCCAGCCCGGACGCGCCGTCGTGATAGGCCGTGATCTTGTGCCCATGGCTTTCCAGCGCCAGCGACACGGACGCGACGATGTTCTCGTCGTCATCGACCAGGGTGATGTTGGCCAAGGGTGTCTCCTATGATCGCAGACGGACGCGGAACGCCCGACTCACGAAGAACGCGCCGCAAGCGTAACCGTTCTACGGGATCACGGTTAGATTTTGGCGCACAGAAATGGAGACAGTGGGCAGAAGGTGCAAGCTCAACCCCTTTTTCCCCGCGTCTCCCCGCCACCAGACCGCAGCTCACCCCTGCCAATCCGCTGACTGCGACGAGGCGGACCCTCGTGATTCAGGGCTGCGATGATACCGGTTGGGCGGCATTCGAGGACGACGATTCCGGCGCGGCGTATGACAGGAGCAGCGCCTCCATCAGCTGCCGACTGATCGACGTGTTCGTGAAACCCAGATTGGAGAGCAGCACCACGGCAATCTGGCCATCCGGCGTCCTCGAAAAGTCGGTGATGAACCCGTTGGTCCCGCCGGAATGCTGAAGATAGACCCGGCCGGCCGCGCTGCGGACGATCCACCCGAACCCGTACTTTGCTGTTTCGCTTATCGGAACCGCTTCGTTGATGACGCGAGCCTGGGTTTCAAGAGAGATGACCTCACCCCGCGAGAGGCTTGCACTGAAGGCCAGCAGGTCGTGATAGCTGGCGTGAATCGACCCGGCTCCCTGCTGTACAAAACCATAGCTGCGCGCCTGGGTCAGGCGACCGGGCTCCCCATTGTAGCCCATGACGAGCCCAGGCTCCTGTGAGCCCAGAATGCGACCGTCTTCCAGGATCGGGAGCTCAACACTGGCGCTGGACATTCCGGCGGGCCGCAGGACGTCGTTGGTCAGGACCTCGTGAAAAGGAATCCCCGACACTTCGGCCAACACCTGGGCCAGCAACTCGTATCCGAAATTGTTGTACGCCCAGGTCTCCCCCGGAGGCGTTTTAAGGGTCACCTGGTCTGCGGTCAGATTTCCCAGAACCTGATCCAGAGCGCTGGAATGGTCGGCACTTCCGTGGGTCAGATAGGCGTCAAGAAGCAGCTCCGTGTGATCAGGGATGCCGGACGTGTGGGTGAGCAGGTGACGCAGGGTCACGCCGCGCCATGCCTCAGGCGACCTTGGAAGATAGTGGCCAAGAGGGTCATCGAGGTTCAGCCGCCCCCGCTCAGACATCGCCAGCACCGCCGTGGCGGTGAAGCTCTTGGTGGCCGAGAAGATCTTGAACCGCGCGCCCTCCGTCATGGGCGTTCGCGCTTCCCAGTCGGTATAGCCGCACACGTGTTTGAAAACCTCGCGCCCGGCTACCTGCGCGACCACGACACCGGAGAATCGGCCGGCGGCGCACTCGGTTTCCAACCTTCCCCGGATATCCTCGAGTGACGTTTGCCTGGCTTTGGCGGGCTCTGCTGGTGCGATCAGGGCAAGGCTGAGGCAGCACAGGCTGAACAGCCGCATTGGGTTGAAGTCAAAAGGCAACGGGCGCATCAAACGGGTAGGTGGGGCGACGACTTTACCGATGGGGAACATGGCGGACACACAGGCTGTTGGTGAACGGGTGGACGCGGTTCAAATAGCGCAAGGGCCGTGGCTGACGCCGCCAAATGTCGTGAATGGGCCGGCGGTGTCGTGAACGGGACAGCCCTCAAAGCGACGCTCCCGCCTCGGGCGCTCAACCTTCCTCTTGGAACGCTCGCGCTCGCGCTCGCCCTTGCCGGAGTCGGCGCGCTGGACACTGAGGCTGCGGGCTTGGGCCCGCGGATCGGCTACTGGCTCATTATGACAGCTGTGGCGGTCGCCGGTTGCTATCTGGTTCGCCTCGGCGTCAGACGGCTTCGGCCGACCTGGTCGGAGATCGCTACGGGTGCCGTGTCTGCCGTACTCGCGGCCGGCCCGCTGACCGTGGCAGCCCTCGCGATCTGCATCGGGCTCTTCGGCGGCGAGTTTACGTTTGAGCGCCTCCGAGGAGTGGCGCCCGGCGTGCTCACTGTCGTGGCGCTCGTTCAGGCAGGCCTTGCGGCAAGCTTTGCATGGCCTGCCGTCACGGTAGGGATCAGACCTCCCGGGCTCGACGCCCGGCTGCCCCTGGAATTGAGCGGAGCGGTGATCCACGCCCTGGAGGCGGAGGACCATTATGTTCGTGTTCATACCGATCGCGGGGCGGCCTTGCTGCGCATGCGACTCGGAGAGGCCGCCGCGCTCTTCGCCAGGGACGAAGGGCTGCGGGTGCATCGGTCATGGTGGATTCGGGGTGATGCCGTTGCTTCGGTAAGGCGATCCGGGCGACGCGTGTTTGTAACACTGTTGAACGGGCGCGAGATTCCCGTAAGTCGCACGGCCGCCAGAGATCTCGGTAACGCCTTGGCCGACTGGCGCTGGAAGGCGAGCGGTCAATAGCTCCAGCCCGGTGCGCCGGCCCGTCGCCAGGCAAGTCGCTTGATCAAGACGACGAGCCGCGCCGATCCATCTGATTGGCGTCGGATGTCTGCAAGGGCAGCAATGTCGTCCCGCCCAGCTCGTCCGACCGCACTCGCGCCGAGACGCGTCCTTCCTGCCGAAACCCCGCCTTAAACCCTCCCGTGCCAAGCTTGAGGCCTCAGTGTCTGAAAGCACCCGCATGGCCGGCCCCGTTCACTACGAAGTCTTTATCCGCAAGACGGCGCCCGCGCCGTGGACGCTGCTGATGGCGACCGAGGACCGCAAGATCGCGGTCGACACGGCCGAGGACATGCTGCGCGATGACCGCGCCGCCGCCATCCGCGTCACCAAGGAAACCCTCGACACCGAGACGATGGAGTTCAACTCCGTCACCCTGCTGACCAAGGGCGCACCGGAGGTCCAGCGCAAGCGCGTGGTGCCCGAGGATCAGGCCGGCCCCCGCTGCTCCGCCCCCGCCGACCTCTACGCCCCCCACGCCCGCGAGCTGATCGGCCGGGTGCTCGAGGACTGGCTGATGCGCCAGGGGATCACGGCCTACGAACTGCTGCACCGCCCCGACCTCGCCGAAAAGCTCGAGGCCTCGGGTGTCGAACTGCAGCACGCCATCCAGAAGGTCGCCGTCCCCGAAAGCCAGGCGGTCGGCCAGCCGGTCCACGATCTGATGCGGCATTATCAGAAGCTGACCGACCAGACCGTCGAACGCCTGATCGCCGCGGGCCGCAAGAACCTCTTCCCGGATCTGGCCGAGCGGTCGCTGGCCGACATTGCCCATCGCCTCGCCGGGGCCCCGGACCGCGCCTTCGTCATGGGCGGGGTGGTCTCACGCGCCCTCAAGGACGCGCGCGGCGGCCGCGCCCGCCTCGACAAGCTGATGGACCTCGCCGACCGCGCCCCGATGGACGGCGCGCCCCATGCGCTGGTCATGGTCGTGATCGAGCAGATCACCTGCGAGCTTCTGGCCGCGCGCACGGCGCTTGCCGACGTGCTCGGCCCGTCGCTGGATCAGGGCGCCAGCCTCGCCGCTGTCGTGCGCATGATCGCCCCGCGCGAGATCGAGCGCCTGGCCGCCGCTGATCCGAAGATCGCCCTGCAGATTCCGCCGCTGGACGGCCCCGCCGCCCGCCTCGGTGCCCGGCTCCAGAACGGCGAGATGCCGATCCTGGCCTCGGCCCTGTCGCGCATGGTGCTGCGCGAACTGATGAGCCCCCGCCGCCTGCGTCCGCACGACCCCCAGGGCGAGATCGACATCCTGCGCACCCTGGCCATGGCGCTGACCGCCACCGCCGGGCGGCTGCTGTCGCTGGAGGAGGTCCAGACCGCCTTCTGCGAACGCTCGAAAAACCTCGTCACCGCCGATTTTGTCGGCACCTATGTCGCTTCCTGCGGCACAGTGATGTGCGAGGCCGACCTCCTGACCCGGCTGTGCGAGAACGTCACCGGTGCAGGGAACAAGCGGTCCGCCGCCCGCTGGCTGGCGGCCTGCGTCACCTCCCTGCGGTTTGAAAGCGAGATGCGTCAGGCCTCGACGCCCCCGGCCCAGCGGCTCGCGGCGCTCGCTGCCATGCAGCGTGACGTGCGCGGCGCGGCCCTGAACGACATCGACACCGAACAGGTTCTGGCCGCCATCGGCGTGGTCGGGGGCAACGTCGAGGCGGATGCGAAGATCATCGCCCAGATCGCCCGCGCCCCCGCCTCGCCACAACAGAAGCTGAACGTCCTGCTGCGCCTCGCCGCCGGCGAGACCGCGCCCCTCGGCCCTGCCGCCGACCGGGCCAAGGCCGAGGCAATCCGACTGATGCGCGCCCCCGAAACCCGCGCGGCCCTGACCGCGGCGCCGGAGACCCTGGCCCCGCTCAAGGGCCTGATGCAGGCGGCGGGCCTGGCGGCCTGAACTCTCCCTTCACGGTCGATGGCGTCCAGCGGGGAGGCCTCGTCGTGCAGTGGGATGCTGCGCCTGCGAACCGACGAAGTGCACAGCGGCGAGCGCCGTCCCCGGAATGGAAAGTTCACGGAACGCCGTTTGCAAACGTCGTCAATACAGAGCTAATGGTAAAGCTTATGGTTTGGGGGAATCTGAAATGATCTCGATGGTGTCTCGCGCGGCGACGCGTGCAGGTGGTCTGGCGAGCCGGTCGCTCATGGCGATGGCGGGGCTGTTTGCGGCCGTGTTTGTCCTGGCCGGGCTCTCCCTGCCTGGGACCGCAGCGGCCCAGGGCGTTTACGGGTCACAGGTCCAGCTCAGCTACATCTTCCCGAATCCGACGACAGCCTTCTGTACGGTCGGGCCGGTCACTGCAGGTGCCGGTGAAGAGTATAGCGTTGACTGCGGGGCCAGCGTGGTCAGTGTCGATGTCACACCCGACACCGTGGTGCTCACCTTCATTAGAAACTTCAGTTTCAACGGACCGGTGTTCAGCGGCGGCGTCGTCACCCACAACGGTGTACGACTGACCTTCACCGGAGCGCCCGACCTCAGTGGTGCCACTGTCGTCTCCGGGAGCGCGGGGATCGCTGGATTTGTGGCGACGTCAGACTCGGTGATGGTCGATTTTTCCGATCAGGTTCGAACCAACGGTGATGTCATCACGATCAACCTCAACCTCGACACCACGCCACCGGCGGCTCCGGTGATCACCTCGCCGATGTCGGGCACCATCACCCAGGCGGTGACTGAGGTCTCCGGCACCTCCGAGCCGAACGCCGACATCACGGTCTACATCACCGGCGGTACGGCTCCGACCGCTCCGTCCGGTGCCCAGGCGGTGCCTGTGGGCTTCTTTGGCGCGACCCGGGCCGACAGCAGCGGCAACTGGTCCGTCAGGAGGCGCAGCCTCGATGTTGGCCTGGCCATGGGCGGCCGCCAGAGCGTGGGCGAAACCCCGACGACCCTGACCGCCGAGGCGACCGACGCTGCGGGCAACACCTCGCCTCTGTCTGCCCCCGTCACCCTGACCACGGACAGCGTGCCGCCGGTGACGCCGACGGTGACCACCCCGGCTTCGGGGGCGACCGTGAACTCGGCGACCCCGACCTTCACGGGCACGGGCGAGCCGGGATCGCTGATCACGGTCTATGTGGACGGCAATGAGTGGGGCCAGGCCATTGTGGACATGTCCGGCAACTGGTCGGACGGCGGTGCGCAGGGTGCCCCCAAGGGAGCTGCTTCCGGTCCTCGCGCGCCCCTGTCGGCCGGACCGCACACCTGGTACGTGACCTCCGAGGATGCGGCCGGCAACGTGTCTGCGCCTTCGGCATCGATCCCCTTCAACATCGTGCTGCTGTCGATCAACGAGACCAGCCTGTCGAACGGCGCGGTGGCCTCGGCCTTCAGCCGCACCCTGACCACCACGGGCTGCACCGGTCCGTGCACCTTCGCGGTGACCTCGGGGGCTCTGCCGGCCGGTGTGACCCTGTCGTCGGCCGGTGTGTTCTCGGGCACGCCGACCGCGGGCGGTGTGTTCAACTTCACCGTCACGGTGACCGACGCGGGTGCGGGCGGGATCACGGCCGAGCAGGCCTACACCCTGACCATCAACGCCCCGACCGTCAGCTCGGCCTCGACCCTCGTGGCCGGCCAGCGCGGCTTCGCCTACAGCCAGACCCTGGTCGGCTCGGGCGGCACCGGGCCCTATACCTTCGCCC
>JBKBJW010000020.1:0-6819 GCA_046294385.1 Brevundimonas sp.
GATTGGTAAACCCGGCGTAAACCTCAACGAGGCATGAAGGGCGTCTGTCTGTTCGCGAGCCCGCCATGTCCCGCAGCCCTGCCGAAACCCACGTCGCCGTCCTGATGGGCGGACTGTCGTCGGAGCGGGAGGTGTCGCTGAGCTCGGGCAAGGGCTGCGCCGAGGCGCTGGAGGCGGCCGGGTTCCGCGTCAGCCGCGTGGACGCCGGGCGTGACCTGGCCAATGTCCTGTCCGGGTTGATCAAGCCGGATGTGGTGTTCAACGCCCTTCACGGCAAATGGGGCGAGGACGGTTGCGTCCAGGGCGTGCTGGAGACCCTGGGCATTCCCTATACCCACTCGGGCGTGCTGGCCTCGGCCCTGGCGATGGACAAGGACAAGTCCAAGGCGGTGCTGAAGGCGGCGGGTGTGAAGGTGCCGGGCGGCGGCCTGTTCGACCGGCACGAGGTCGCGCGCCGCCACGTCATCGACCCGCCCTATGTGGTCAAGCCTAACGCCGAGGGGTCCTCGGTCGGGGTCTATCTGGTGCGCGAGGGCACCAACGGCTTCGTCACCGAGGTCGGGGCGCCGGACTGGGCCTATGGCGACCAGGTGATGGTCGAGCCCTTCATCGCCGGCAAGGAGCTGGCGGTTGCGGTAATTGGGGAAAAGTCCGGTCCCCGGGCGCTGACCGTCACCGACATCACCCCGACCAAGGGCTTCTACGACTACGAAGCCAAGTATGCGCCGGGCGGCTCTGTCCATGTGCTGCCTGCGGTTCTGCCGCCCGCGGTGTTCGAGGCGGCGCTGCGTCAGGCCGAGCTGGCGCATGCGGCAATGGGCTGCCGGGGCGTGAGCCGAAGCGACTTCCGTTATGACGATGTTAAGGACGATCTCGTTCTTCTGGAGGTCAACACCCAGCCGGGCATGACGCCGACCTCCCTCGTTCCCGAGCAGGCCGCCCATGTCGGCATCGGGTATCAAGACCTGGTCCGGTGGATGGTGGAGGACGCCTCATGCCCGCGGTAGTTCGCGGCGGTCGGCGACAGAATTCCGTTCCGGCTCCGAAGCGCGCCGCTCCCCGGGGGCAGGCACGCGGCGGGCCGCGCAACGCCCCGGCCACGCCGGGCAAGCTGGCCGCGCTCGGCCGCCTGGACCTGTCGCCCCGCGCCGTCATGATCTCGATCGCCGCAGGCTGCGTGGTGTTGGCCGCCGTTCTGGCGACCGGGGCCCGGGCCGAACGCATCGGCCAGTCGTTCAGTCGTGGCATGGACAGCGTCACCGCCGGCATGGGCCTGAAGCTGAACCGGGTTCACATCACCGGTGCCTCGGCCGAGGCGACCCCGGCGATCCAGCGCGCGCTGGACCTGCATGCCGGCCAGCCGATCACCAGCATCGACCTGGACGCCCTGCGTCAGCAGGTGGAAGCGGTCAGCTGGGTCAATGAGGCGCGGGTGGTGCGCTTGCTGCCGGACATGCTGATCGTCGAGGTCAAGGAGCACGACCGTCTGGCGGTCTGGCAGATCAACGGCCGCGCCCGCGTGATTGACGGCCATGGCGAGGTGATCCCCGGCGCCGACGCATCGAACTATCCGAAACTGCCGCTGGTGGTGGGCAAGGGGGCTGAGACGGCCGCCGCCGCCATCCTGCCGCTGATCGCCGAACGGCCGCGCCTGGCCGCGCGTCTGGATGCGCTGGTGCGCGTGGACGAGCGCCGCTGGGACCTGAGGCTCAAGGACGGAAGCCTGATCCAGCTGCCGGCGACCCAGCAGGAAGAAGCGCTGATCCGGCTGGACGCGCTGGACCAGCGCGAGCGGCTGCTTGATCTGGGCTTTGCCCGGGTGGACCTGAGAACGCCGGACGAGGTCGCCGTCAGGCCCTCGGCCGTCGGCGCGTAAGTAGAGATTGAGGGACGGGGCGGGATGTCGGGACGCAGGCTTGAGCTGACGGACGAGGGCAAGGGCGCGGGGCGCTCGCCGGTCACGGCTGCGCTCGACCTGGGTCAGTCCAAGGTCGCCTGCTTCATCATGAAGGCGGACGGCGTGCGTCATGCCGACCGCACTATCCGCGTTGCCGGGGCCGGCCATGTGCAGTCCCGCGGCGTGAAGGGTGGCGCCATCATCAGCATGGACGACGCCGCCCAGGCCATCGGTCACGCCGTCGAGCGGGCCGAGCGGGCGGCGGGCGCGCCGGTCTCGGGCGTCATCGTGACCACCGCCATCGGCCAGATGGCCAGCCACCGGGTGCGGGCCCGCGTCTCGCTGGGGGCCAATCCGATCGGCGACGCCGATCTGGCGCGCGCCATCGGCCTGGCCCTGTCGCAGGTGAAGCTGCCGGATCGTCGCCCGATCCATGTGCTGCCGGTCGGCTGGTCCGTGGACGGCGCGCGTGGCGTTCACGATCCGCGCGCCATGAGCGGCGGCTCGCTGGGGGTCGATCTGAACGTCGTCTCGATGGCCGAAAGCGCTTTCAACTCCCTGAGCCACTGCCTCGAGCTGGCGCACCTTGACCTGCAGGGCGTGGCGGCGGCACCGGTGGTGTCGTCTCTGGCGGCGCTGGAAGATGACGAGATGGACCTGGGCTGCGTCTGCGTCGACATGGGCGCGGGCTCAACATCGGCGGCGGTGTGGGGCGGACGCTCCCTGCTGCATATCGAGTCGCTGAGCGTCGGCGGCGACCATGTGACCTCTGATATCGCCCGTGGCTTGTCGACTTCGCGCGCGGGGGCCGAACGGCTGAAGACCCTGCACGGCTCGGCGATGGCCTCGCCGAACGAGGACCGCGAGATGCTGGAGGCCCCGCCGCGCGGCGAGGATCCGGCCGCCGGTCCGGTGGTGGTGCCGCGTGCCATGCTGAAGACCGTCATCGCGCCGCGCGTCGAGGAGACGCTGGAGCTGCTGCGCGACCGGCTGAAAGCCGCGGGCGTTGGTCTGGAGCCGGGCGCGGGCCTGGTCCTGACCGGCGGTGCCAGCCAGCTGAACGGCGTGCGGGAGCTGGCGATCCGCGTGTTCGACCGTCCGGTGCGGCTGGGCCGGCCCCAGCGCGCGCCCCACCTGGCGGATGCCGCCGCCGGTCCTGCGTTCTGCTCAGCCGCCGGGGTGCTGCTGCGCGCCGCCTACGGCCCGCGCGAGGCGGTATCGGCCCGCAAGCTGATGGCCCGCCAGATCGGGGCCGCCGACGCCCCGCGAATCCATCGCGGCAACGTCCTGGCCCGTGCGGCCGGCTGGCTGCGCGAGAATCTCTAGTCTGTTCAACAAATCGCGTCGGCTGGGCGACATCGCCGCGACAGCTCCGCGGTCGAAATGCGGCGACACGTCGCGCCTGAGCCTTGCCGTCGGGTGGCGGGGAGGCGCAAACCCCCGTGGCGACTGCATTCGCCCATGCGGCGAGACTGTGACCCGATTGTAACAACAGGGTCCGGGAATGGACACGAACACGCCACAAACCTTGTGGTTCCAGTGCGCCCCATCTAGCGTGAAAGCTGACGTGCAGTTTGCCCTCGGCAGGTTGCGCAGCTGCACTCATTACAAAGGTTGGGGCATAAACATGCTGTTGAAGCGCAAATATCTCTTCGGAACGACGATCCTCGCGGGTGTCATCGCGGCCGCCGCGCCGGCTCTGGCCCAGGAGACGCAGGTCCCGGGCGTCGTCGTGGAAGGGCAGACCGAGGTCGATGAAATCGTCGTCACCGGCTCGCGCATCCGTCGTGACCCGACGGCCGCTCCGACCCCGCTGATCCAGGTTCAGCGCGAAGCGCTGCTGGCGACCGGGCAGTCGACGGTCATCGACTATCTGGCGACCATCCCTGCGCTGTCCAACTCGCTGGTTCCTTCGGACACCATCGGTTCGACCAGCCTGGGCCTGTCGTTCGCCAACCTGCGCTCGCTCGGCACCGGCCGCACCCTGACCCTGGTCGACGGCCGCCGCCACGTCGGTTCGGCCGGTGGTTCGCTGGCCGTTGACATCGACTCCATCCCGCGCCTGCTGATCGAGAGCGTCGAGATCATCACGGGCGGTGCCTCGTCCGTTTACGGCGCGGACGCCGTGTCCGGCGTGCTGAACTTCATCATGCGTCGTGACTTCGAAGGTCTCGAGGTCGATGCGCGTTACGGCCAGATCAACCAGGGCGGGGAAGCGAACAAGCGTATCTCGGTGCTTGCCGGTGCCAACCTGCTCGACGATCGTCTGAACGTCTGGGCGTTCGGCGAGTATGAGGACCTGGCCGAGCTGACCGATGACGACATCGATTGGCTTGCCGACAACAATGCCCTGGCGGCGATCGACGCCGACCCGACCAACCCCGCCATCGGGCCGCTCAGCGACGGCGTCACCGACGTCGGCCTGTTCTCGGGCGTCCGGAGCCTGCAGCGCGTTCGCTGGAGCGTGGTCAACCTGGCCAACAACCAGCCCGCCAGCCCGACGACCAACCCGATCATTCCGTTCAACAGCTGCACCGGCACCGCCTTCACCAACGGCAACTGTACGGTCCCGAACCCGGGTTACTCCTTCGTGTTCGAGGGCGCGACGGCCCGTCCGGTCAACTTCGGATCCGGCATTCGTCTGGGAACCGGTCTCTCGCGTCTGCAGACCGTCAATGGCGATGGTGAAAACTCGTCCGAGTTCAACCAGTTCACCTTCTTCCCGGAAGCCACGGCCGAGCGCTTCGCGACGGGCGCCAACTTTGCCGTCAGCGACAATGTGATGCTGCGCCTTGAAGCCAAGCACACGACCGAAGAGTCGAGCTCGACCAGCCAGGCGTCGTTCTTCGACGTCTATATCAACAACGCTCGCCCGGCGAACCAGATCAGCCAGATCGTCAGCGGATCCCAGTACAACATCCGCCTGAGCGACAACGCCTATCTGCCGGCTGACCTGCGCACGGCGATCGAGAACAACCGTCTGATCGTTTACAGCGCGCCGACCGCCACCACCCCTGGCCTCCCGACGGGCGCGACCATCGCGGCACCCTATGCGCGCGCCGCTCTGCGTGGCTTCGACCGGTACCAGGACGTGACCCGTGACCTGACCCGCTACGTCGCCGTGCTCGAGGGCAGCTTCGACCAGGTCGGCTTCGTCAACAACGTCAACTGGGACATCAGCTATACCTACGGCGAGGCTGAGTCCGAGTTTGTGTCCACGGCGATCGACACCGAGCGTCAGGCCTTCGCCTCCGACGCGGTGTTCGACACCCTGGGTATCGTGAACGGCCGGCCGAACGAAATCGTCTGCCGCGTCCAGCTGCTCCAGGCCCAGGGCGTCGCCTCGATGCCCGACCTGGTTCGCGGCGGTGACCTTCGCGGCAACGCGACGGGTCTGGCGGCGATCAACGAGTGCCAGCCACTGAACATCTTCGGCAGGGGCAACCAGTCCGCCGCCGCTGAAGAGTATGTCACGTTTGAATCGGACGCTTTCGAGCTGACCGAACAGGAACAGGCTATCGCCTCCGTGTCGGGCCAGCTCTGGGACTTCTGGGGCGCGGGTGCCATCGGTGTGGCCCTGGGTGTCGAACTCCGGCGTGAGTTCACCGAGGGTGCCGGTTTCGACGACGATAACGTCGGACGCCTGACGCAAAGCTTCGTCACCGCGTCGACGCCTGAGTCGGAGTACCGGTCCGAAGAGTTCTTCGCCGAACTGTCGATCCCGCTGCTGCGGGACAGCTGGATGGGCGAGTATGCTGAACTCAGCGGTTCGTATCGTCAGTTCGACTACACGACGGTCGGCAAGGACGACGTCTTCGGCGTGAACCTGATCTATCGTCCGATCCAGGACATCACGTTCAAGACCAGCTTCAACACCTCGTTCCGCGCGCCGACCCTGACCGAGAACTTCGCAACCCGGTCGCCCGCCTTCGCGAACTTCGCCTTCACCGATCCCTGCTCGACGGCGAACATCAATGCGCCCGGTAACGTCCAGTTCCGGACCAACCGTATCGCCAACTGTACGGCACTCGCCGCGGCGCGGGGCCTGACCTTCGACTTCGCCGGCGCGACCCCGGGTATCGGTGACGACTTCGATCCGACCCCTCTGGGTTCGGGTTCGGTCCGTGGCTCCACCGGCGGCAACCCGTTCCTGCAGCCGGAGACCTCCGAGAGCTTCACCTTCTCGACGGTGATCCAGCCCCGGTTCTTCCCCGACGTCACGCTCGTTCTTGACTACTATGAGATCGAGATCTCGGACGTGATCGCGAACGTTACGCCCATCGTCGCGGCCGAAAACTGCGTCAACGGTCCGACCCTGAACACGGCCGCCTGCGCGACTATCTTCCGTGACAACCCGAGCCTGCCGTTCGCCATCGGTTCGGCGATCACGGACCCGATCGGGGCCTTCATCCAGGGCTCGATCAACTACGCCAAGCGTACGGTTCGCGGCCTCGACTTCACGGGTTCGTACCGTATGGACCTGGAAGAAGTGACCGGACACAACTGGGGCAGCCTGTCCTACCGGGTCGCCGGCAGCTGGCTGATCGAACAGAAGAACTTCAACAACGCGCAGAACCCGAATGACTTCACGGAATCGGCCAGCGCGGTCTTCTTCCCCCGGGTTCGCCTGACTTCGACCCTGACCTATCAGCCGAACGAGGATTGGTCGGTTAACTGGGTCATGGACTGGCAGTCTTCCCAGGACATCCTGCGCCCCCGCGATCAGGTGGCGTCGGGCAACATCGACAACCGTCCTCGTGAGTACTGGGAGACCGGCAACTTCGCCCGCCACGACTTCGGTGTATCCTGGCGTGCGACCGACGAGGTCACCGTCCGGGCCGGCGTTGTGAACGCTTTCGATGCCGAACAGGCTCGCTGGCTGGGCACCGGTCTGACCTCGAACTTCGACCCCTACGGGACGC
>JBKBJW010000021.1:0-6753 GCA_046294385.1 Brevundimonas sp.
CGCGCTGCTCGGCCTTGATCCGCCGCCACGGCCAGGACGGTGTGACCACGGCCCTGATCGATACCTCACCGGACCTGCGCCAGCAGATGCTGATGGCGGGAGTGAAGGCGATCGACGCGGTGCTCTACACCCACGACCACGCGGACCAGACCCATGGCATCGACGACCTGCGCGTCTTTGTCATGCGGGCCCGGAAGCGCATCCCGGCCTGGATGGACGAAGCGACCGAAACCGCGCTGCGCAGCCGCTTTCCCTACATTTTCGACAGCCAGGAAGGCTACCCGGCGCTGCTGGACGGCCAGCGCATTCCGCCGCACGGCCAGGGCTGGAGCGTCAGCGGTCCCGGCGGTGACATTCCCGTCGTGACCTTTGATCAGGCGCACGGCCCGATCCGCTCGGTCGGCTACCGCATCGGCGGCCTGGCGTATTCCAGCGACGTTTCCGATCTGGACGACGCGGCGCTGGACGCGGTGCGTGGCTGCGACCTCTGGATCGTCGATGCTCTGCGCTATCTGCCGCATCCGACCCACGCGCATCTGGACCGGACGCTGGAGTGGATCGCGCGCGCCGACGTAAGGCGCGCCGTGCTAACTAATCTTCATATAGACATGGATTACAATACGCTGTCGGCATCTATTCCGCCAAATGTCGAGATTGCCCATGACGGCTGGCGCGCCACGCTGCCCCTGGAAGACGTATGATGGACCTGCAGATCGAGGAGATCGACGACGCCGGTCTGGGACGGACCTGGCCGGTCATGAGCCAGTTGAGACCGCACCTTAACGAGGCCGACTACCGGGCGATGGTCGCACGCATGCGTCTGTCGGACGGGTTCCGGGTCTTCGCAGCGTCACGCGACGGTGACGTGGTTGGCGTGGCCGGCGTTCGGCCGATGGAACTCCTGTACTGCGGACGCATCCTGCAGATCGATGATCTGGTGGTGAGTGAGACCGAGCGGTCCGGCGGCGTCGGCAAGGCTTTGCTGGATCACGTGAAAGCCGAGGCCCGTGTGCTGGGCCGCACGGAGGTGCATCTCGATTCCGGGATGTTCCGCCACGACGCCCATCGGTTTTATGACCGGGAAGGCTTCGAAAGGCTCGGCATTCACTTCAGGGTCGCCGCCTGACGCTATCTGCCATTTCGCATAATATATCTTAGGCGATAAATGGATTGGGCCTTCAGGCCACAACCCCGAACACCTTCCCGATGCCGGCGGTGACCGCCAGGGCCACAGCACCCCAGAACACAACACGGCCGATGGGCCTCAGCATGGCGGCACCGCCTGCCCGGGCTCCCAGACCTCCGAGCACCGCCAGAAACACCAGCGATGAGGCGCTGACCGCTGGGACCATCCAGCCGTCCGGCGACAGGGCTACGGTCGCAAGCGGCGCGGCTGCGCCCACCGCAAAGGTGGCGGCGGACGTCAGCGCCGCCTGGATCGGCCGCGCTGTCGTGATCTCGGATATGCCCAGTTCATCCCGGGCATGGGCACCCAGAGCATCGGTGGCCATCAGCTGCGTCGCCACCTGGCTGGCCAGATCCGGCGTCAGGCCGCGATCGACATAGATGCCCGCCAGCTCGGCGTGCTCGGCTTCGGGGCTGGCCTGAAGTTCAGCCGCCTCGCGCGCGAGGTCAGCCTTTTCGGTGTCCGACTGGGAGCTGACGGAGACATATTCCCCGGCCGCCATCGAAAGCGCTCCGGCGACCAGGCCCGCCACCCCCGCCACGATCACGGCTCCCTTGGACGATCCTGCCGCTGCCACGCCGACAATCAGACTGGCCGTGGAAACGATCCCGTCGTTGGCACCGAGGACGGCTGCCCTCATCCACCCGACACGGGAAACGAGATGGGCTTCGCGGTGATGGAGGGCTCTCATCGGGTCATTCGACGCCGTGCGGCCAGACTCCGCAAGGCCTGGATGTGGATCATCCGCCAATAGGCGTCTTCACATCGAAGATGACCTTCACAAAGCCGTCAGTGTCGCCGGACGTAAAGGCCTTGCCGCTACCCCGGAACGGAGGCGCCCGACCTTCATCTCACGCTTCGCTTCGCAGGCCCCCTGCTCTGTAATTCCGACCGGCGCCACCTGTGCGGGAGACAACAGGGCTAGCCGGGGTGCACCCTGCCCCGCCAAAGGGCGAAGGAGGCCAGGCCGACTGGTCCCAACAGTGCAAGGGCGACGGGACGCTGGACCGCGCCCTCCCACCTGATCAGATCGATACCGGTCAGACCGGTCATCACGGCCGCAGCAGCGGCTACTGCCAGCAGCGCGACAATGAAGACAACCCGCCATATGGGCGAGCGCCGGAAAACGACCAGGAGCATCGCCGGATAGACCACACCGGCGAGCATGAATGGGCCACTCGCGCCATGTGCCGGGTCCGGAAGCGGCACCAGCCCCGCCCAAAGGGTGGCACCGCCGACGCTGATCACACACAGACCCGCCAACAAAGCGATCACAGTGTTGACGCCAAGTCCGCGCATCCGGACGACCTGGCCGACGCCGGACAACATCGCCATCACCCCAATGAACACAACCACGGCGTTGAACACGCCGGCCATAGGCGACTCTGGCGAGCCCAGCTGACTGGCTACCTCACGGGTGAAGTCATAGCCCGGATAGAAGGGGAACAGGGCGATCTGCACCGCGAAATAGATGATGGGAAAGGCGATTCCCCCTAACAGTGCGACCCTGACCCAGGGGGCTATGCGCGTCGACTGGTCGGACATGTGCAGTGATCCTCGCCAAGATCCAATGACTTGCCGGGTCGCCAGACCTGGCCTCAGATATGGATCACCCGCCCATAGGCGTCCAGCGCCGCCTCGTGCATGGCCTCCGACATGGTCGGGTGCGGATAGACGATGCCGTGGATGTCTTCCTCGGTGGCTTCCATGGTGATGGCGGTGACGTAGCCCTGGATCATTTCGGTGACCTCGGCGCCGATCATATGGGCGCCGATCAGGGCGCCGGTCTTCGCGTCGAAGATGACCTTCACAAAGCCGTCGGTGTCGCCTGATGCAATGGCTTTGCCGTTAACCCGGAACGGGAAGCGGCCGATCTTGACCTCTCGCTTTGCTTCGCGAGCCCCCTGCTCTGTAATCCCGACCGACGCCACCTGCGGCTGCGCATAGGTGCAGCCGGCGATGGGCGAATGGACATTCGGGGTCTTGAAGCCGGCGATGTGTTCAGCCGCGTGGATGCCCTCGTGCGAGGCCTTGTGCGCCAGCCAGGGCGCGCCGGCACAGTCGCCGATGGCATAGAGCCCCTTCACATTGGTCTGGCAGTGGCCGTCGATGGTGATGTGGCCGCGGTCCATATTCACCCCCAGCGCCTCCAGCCCGATGCCGTCGGTGTTGGCGGTGATGCCGACCGCCGAGATGCAGACCTCGGCTTCCAGTGTCTCGGCCTTGCCGCCCGCCTCGATGGCGACCTGCACGCCCTTCCCGCCCTTCTTGACGCCGGTGACCTTGGCGCCGACGCGGAACTTCATGCCGCGCTTTTCGAAGGATTTCTGGGCGGCCTTGGACACTTCCTCGTCCTCGACCGGCATGATCCGGTCCACGGCCTCGACCACGGTCACGTCACAGCCCAAGGCGCGGTAGAAGCTGCCGAACTCGATGCCGATGGCACCCGAACCGATCACCACGATTGAGGCCGGCATCTTCTTCGGTGCCATGGCCTCGCGATAGGCCCAGATCTTGTCGCCGTCGGCTTCCAGGCCGATCTGCGGGATGGCCTTGGCGCGGGCGCCGACCGCCAGCATGACCGCCTTGGCCTCGACCGTGCGCGATCCACCGGCCTTCAGGGCGATGACGACCTTGGGCGCGCCAGCCCCCTTCTCCAGCTTCGCCGAGCCTTCGATGACCTCGATCTTGTTCTTCTTCATCAGGAAGCCGACCCCGGCGTTCAACTGCTTCGCCACCCCGCGCGAACGGGCGATGATGGCGTCGAAGTCGAACCCGACCTGGTCGGCTGACAGGCCGTAGTCCTTGAGGTGGCTCAGGCTTTCGTACTTCTCGCCCGACTTCAGCAGCGCCTTGGTGGGGATACAGCCCCAGTTCAGGCAGATGCCGCCCAGGTTCTCGCGCTCGACGATGGCGACCTTCAGGCCCAACTGGCTGGCGCGGATGGCGGCGACATAGCCGCCGGGGCCCGAGCCGATGACGATCAGATCAAATTCAGCAGCCATGTCAGATCAGCTTCTCGATATCGGCCTGGATGGCCTCGGGTTCGACCTGCGGGGCATAGCGGGCGACCACCCTGCCCTCGCGGTCGGTCAGGAATTTGGTGAAGTTCCACTTGATCTCGCGCGACCCCAGGAACCCCTTCTTCTGGTTGGTCAGCCAGTCATAGAGCGGGTGCCGGTTCGGCCCGTTGACCTCGATCTTGTCGAACATCGGGAAGTTCACGCCGTAGGTGGTGGAGCAGAAGCTGGCGATCTCGGCCGCCTTGCCCGGCTCCTGCTGCCCGAACTGGTTGCAGGGAAAGCCCAGCACCTGGAAGGGCTTGTCCGCGAACCGCTTGTGCAGCGCCTCCAGCCCCGCGTACTGGCCTGTGAAGCCGCAACGCGAGGCCGTGTTGACGATCAACAGGGCCTGGCCGCGAAACGCGTCCAGCGGACGCTCGCTGCCGTCGATCGCCGTGGCTGTGAAGTCATAGACCGAGGCCACGCGCGTCTCCTCAGGCCAGCATCGTCACGGGATCTTCGATCATCGCCCTGAAGACCTGCAGGAACCTCGCGCCGACCGCGCCGTCGACCACGCGGTGATCGCAGGTCAGGGTCACGGTCATCACCGTCGCCACGGCCAGCTGGCTGTTCTTGACGACCGGACGCTGCTCCCCTGCTCCCACGCTCATGATCGCGCCCTGGGGTTCGTTGATGATCGAGGCGAAGGCCTTGATGCCGAACATGCCCAGGTTGGACACGCTGAAGGTGCCGCCCTGGAACTCCTCGGGCTTCAGCTTGCGGTCGCGAGCGCGCTTGGCCAGGTCCTTGGACTCCGTCGCGATCTGCGACAGGGTCTTGGTCTCGGCCTTGCGGATGATCGGGGTGATCAGGCCGCCGTCGATCGCCACCGCCATAGCCACGTCGGCGTTGTGGTGCATGGCGATGCCCTCGGGCGAGTAGCTTGCGTTGGCCTCCGGCACGGCCTTCAGGGCCATGGCGCTGGCCTTGATGACGAAGTCGTTGACCGAGACCTTGATCCCGTCCTTCTCCAGCATCGCATTGACCTTGACCCGCGCGGCCAGCAGGCCGTCGATCTCGCAGTCGATGGTCAGGGGGAAGTGCGGCACATCGCGGAAGCTGTCGGTCAGGCGCCGCGCGATCGCCTTGCGCATGCCGTCCAGCGGGATCAGGTCGTAGGTGCCGTCCGCAATGCCCATCTGGGCCAGCGACTGCACCTGACGCGCCTCGGCTTTCGGAGCGGCAGCGTGAGCCGAGGCTCCGCCCTTCACGCCTTCAACGTCGCGCTTGACGATGCGGCCGTGCGGACCGGTGCCCTTGACGGCCTTGAGGTCCACGCCGTTCTGCGCCGCGATACGGCGGGCCAGAGGCGAGGCGAAAACGCGTTCGCCGTCGGCTTTCGCCGGCGCGGGCGCGGCCTTGGGTGCCGGAGCAGATTCTGCCTGGGCCGAGCCGCTGTTGGCGGATGCAGCTGCCGCAGGAACCGCTGCAGCCTTGGGGGCCGGAGCAGCCGCACCGCCCTCGTCCTTCAGACGCGCGATGGGGGTGTTGACCTTCACACCCTCGGTGCCTTCGGCCACCAAGATGTCAGTGACCTCGCCCTCGTCGACGGCCTCGACCTCCATGGTCGCCTTGTCGGTTTCGATCTCGGCGATGACGTCGCCGGCCTTGACGGTGTCGCCGACCTTCACGTGCCACTTGGCCAGCACGCCCTCTTCCATCGTCGGCGACAGGGCCGGCATCAGGATGTCGGTCATTGCATCCTCCCAGTCGCGCCGGCGGGCTCGGTGACCGTCCGCGCGTTGTTCGCCTTGATGATGTCGCTCATGCCCTGAAGGATGCGGTTGTAGGCCTGCTTCTCGTCGTGGCCATGACGAACGGCATAGCCGTGCGCCATATGCCGAGCTGCGATGGCCAGCAGCTCGCCGAACTTGGACGGATCATCGAAAGCGGGCTTCACCGCCATCACGGGCTCGCCCCTCGACCACCAGATGCGCATGATCTCGACGGCCTCGGCATCGGACGCGACGCTGGCGGGGGTGGTCAGCTGGAACTCGGGGTTCGCGCTCATGCCATCACCTGCTTCACGGCGGCGACGATCTTGTCCACGCCCGGCAGGGACAGGGCTTCCAGGTTCGCGGCATAGGGCAGCGGCACGTCTTCCTGGTGCACCCGCAGCGGCGGTGCATCCAGATAGTCGAAGGCATGCTCGATCACCCGGGCAACCACCTCGGCACCGACGCCCATGGGCCCCCAGCCTTCCTCGGCCGAGACCAGACGGCTGGTCTTCTTCACGCTCTCAATGATCGTGTCGGTGTCCAGCGGACGCAGGGTGCGCAGGTCGACGACCTCGCAGGAGATCCCCTCCCCGGCCAGCTGCTCGGCGGCCTGAAGCGCAAAGCCGACCATGCGGCTGTGGGCGGTGATGGTGACGTCGGTTCCCTCGCGCCGGACCTTGGCCTTGCCGATCGGCACGACCCAGTCGTCGACTTCGGGCACGTCGAACTCCAGCCCGTACATCATCTCGTGCTCGAGGAAGACGACCGGGTTGGGATCGCGGATCGC
>JBKBJW010000003.1:0-181200 GCA_046294385.1 Brevundimonas sp.
GGCGGTTTGTGGTGCTGGGGCCGCAGACACGGGCCGACATTGCGGCCCGGCTCGATCCGTTCGCCGACCGACAGCCGGACCCGAAGAAGGCGCGGGCGGTGCTGGCGAAACTGGCCAATCCCCCCGTGACCATACTGGTGATCTCGACCCCGACGCCGGGGCACAAGGTGCCGGTGTGGGAGCAGGAACTGTCGGCGGGCGCGGTGTGCATGAACCTGAGCCACGCGGCCAATGCGCTCGGCTTCGCCACCAACTGGATCACCGACTGGTACGCCTATGACCCGGAGGCCCTGGCGATGTTCGGGGTCGGTGCGGGCGAGAAGATCGCCGGCTTCATCCACATCGGCACCGCGGCCGAGGCACCGCTGGAACGGCCGCGGCCGGACATGGCGGCGAAGGTGACGACCCTTCCTTAAACCCCGTCACCCTCGGGCTTGTCCCGAGGGCCCATGGCAGCATCCGCCCCGAACAGAGAAGACCGTCACTCACTGCGACAACCGCAGCGGTCGTACGGTCCTTGAGATGGGCCCTCGGGACAAGCCCGAGGGTGACGGGATGATTATTGAAGTAGCGGTTGGATCGTGGTTGCCTGCCACCATGAAAGCTCTGTCTGTCCTGCTCGCCCTCGCCCTGCCTGCCGTCGCACTGGCGCAGGATTCCGCCTTCGATCCCAAGGGGGCTTGGCTGTTCCGGACGGATGCCGTCGCGAACGGGCGGCCCGTCTGCACGGAAACCTGGACCTTCGGCGAAGACGGCCGCATGGCGGTCGAGAGCGGCGCCGAAAGGGTCGAGAAGCGGTATCGCATCGAGGAAGACCGCGACGGGACATGGATCGTCGCCGAAACCCTGTCGACCAATGGCCAGCCCGACTGCATGGGCAATGTCACGGAAGCCGTAACGCCCGGCGAATACCGCACGCTGATACTGCGATTTAACAATGGAACCGTGCTGACCTGTCCGCCACCCGGGCATACGGCCGACGGGATACCGATCATCGGCAACTGCTACGGCCGGATCACGCCGATGGACCAGGTGGGCTGAGGCGCGGCTCTTCCTCCGGCTTGTGCACCAGCGACACCAGCACGATCGAGATCAGCATCAGCAGGAACCAGGCCCCCATCTTCTGGATCGAGACCATGTGCCAGCCGGACTCCTGTGAGGGATAGACCCAGGCGCGGGCGAAGGTGCCGAGGTTCTCGGCCAGCCAGATGAAGGCGGCCACCAGACCGAAGCCCAGCAGGAAGGGCATCGACCGCCGCGTCCGGTCCGCCGTGAAATAGAACCAGCCGCGCCCGAACAGCACCGCCGTCAGGACGAACAGGCCGAGGCGAATATCCGGCAGCCAATGGTGGGCAAAGAAGTTGACGTAGATCGCGCCGGCCAGAACCCACGTCGTCCACAGCGGCGGGTAGTGGCGGAAGCGGATGTCGAAGATGCGCCAGATACGGGCGATGTAGCTGCCCACCGCCGAATACATGAAGCCGGAAAACAGCGGCACCATGCCGATGCGCAGCAAGGACTCCTCCGGGTAGATCCATGACCCCTGATACGTCTTGAACAGCTCCATGACCGTGCCGACGATGTGGAACAGGAAGATGACCCTCGCCTCCTCCCAGCTCTCAAGCTTCAGGATCAGCATGGCCGCCTGGATGGCCAGGGCACCGATGAAGATGAAGTCGTAACGGGCGATGGGCGCACTGTCTGGCCACAGCAGGTGGGTGATGACCAGCAGCGCCAGCATCAGCCCCCCGAACACACACGCCCAGGCCTGCTTCAGCCCGAAAACAAGGAACTCGAAGGCGTAACGCGACCACGCGGCGCGGTCGGCCCGCAGCTGGAGCCGACCCAGCCACTGGCGTGAGCGGGTCTCGAGGGGAAGTCGGGGATCGCTCATTCGCCGTGGTCGCGGCGCGCACGGCTTGCGGCACGGAAGGCCCGGGGGGTGGTTCCGACCTCTGCCTTGAATGCGCGGTTGAACGGCCCCACCGACCCGAAGCCGCAGTCATAGGCGACATCAAGGATCGGGCGATCATGCTCGGCCAGCAAACGCTTCGCGCGCTCGATCCTGTGGTGATTGATCAACCGGTTGAAGTTCGGGAAGCCCAGCACTGTGCTGATGCACTGGGACACCTTGTATTCTGGCTGGCCCAGGCGCGCGGCAACATCGCCGATCCTGAGGTCCGGTCGGGCATCGATGGCGTCGTCGCGAAGCAGGCCCAGCAGCCGTTCGGCGAGGCGGCTGTCCTCATCCGTCGGCGTTCGGCGCGCCGTGCGGGCCTCGGCCTGGACGAGGGGATGGCGCAGACGATACCAGACCGCTGCCGACGCCCCGACCAGACCGACGACGCAGCAGGCGATCCGGATCAGGTCGGTCCGCCATACCTCTGCGGGAACCTGGCTGGAGACGCCCGACCCCAGAACCGCCACCAGCTGCGCCGCATTGATCGTGATGAAGACGAGCCGGAACCGCTTCTCCAGCCCCCCTAACTCACCCCGGCGCGTCTGGAACGGTTCTATGAAGGTCAACAACATGGCCGCCGAGCCACTGAGCCGATAGACGTTGACGGCAAAGTCCTGAAGGCCGCCGTCGGCCGGCGCGACGACCGTCAGGGCGCCGGCGACCGCAACCACCGTCGCCACGATGCGGGGCCACCAGACGTCGCGAGGCGCGGGATCAAACAGGGCCCGGGTCAGCAGCCAGGCCCACCCGCACGCCCCTGCGCCGACGAGCGAAAACACAGTCCCGGCAGAACCGTCGGTCAGACGGCCCGCGATGTAACAAACGAAGGTGACAGCGCAGAGCGCCGCGTAGGCCTCAATACGACTGGGGGCTCGCCGGGGCCAGGAGACACGGCTGACGTCCGGAAGGCTGGGAAATGGCTGAGTGGACACCGATCCTCCCGGGGCGCTGGCGGATTCATGCCCCGCCCGAGCGGCCCTGTCCAGCGCGCCGCCGCCCGGGCGGGACCGGCCCGAGCCAGACTTTTTCTGGCCGATTTCCAAATCGGCGAGACGCCCGGCCGAGGTCGCCCGCATGCGTGCGGATACCCCGCATTCCGGGGCTTTCGGGAGACCTCATGTCCAGCAATTCTTCACCGGCGCCTGTGAAGGGCGCCGCCGCCGCAGCCCTGCGTTGGGCAGGCATCCTCTGGTTCATCGTCGCCGCCGTAGGCCAGGCGGCGTTCGTCGGCTTCATCCTCGCCTTCTACGGCACGCGGACCGTGTCCGGGAATTTCGCCGGCTGGAACGACAAGCCGCTGATCGACGGCTATATCGCCGGCGACTCGACCGGGAATTTCGTTTTCGCCGCCCATGTGCTGCTGGCGTCGGTCGTGACCCTGGCCGGGCTGATGCAATTGGTCCCGGCGATCCGGCGCGCCGTCCCGGCCCTGCACCGCTGGAGCGGACGGACCTTCCTCGTCGTGGCCGCCTTCATGGCATTGAGCGGCTTCTGGCTGACCCTCGTCCGGGGGACCTCGCTGTCCGATGTCTCTTCGGCCGCCATCGTGATCGATGGGGTGTTGATCCTCATCTTCGGCGCGCTGGCGTGGCGGCATGCCGTCAAGCGCCGGTTCGACCAGCACCGGGTCTGGGCCATGCGCACCTTCATGGCGGTCAGCGGCGTCTGGTTTCTCAGGGTCGGCATCATGGGCTGGGTTCTGATCAACCAGGGGCCTGTCGGCATGTCGGACAGCCTGTCGGGGCCGACCGACATCGTCCTGGTTTTCGGCAGCTATCTGATCCCGCTGGGCTTGCTGGAGCTCTATTTCAGGGCCGGCCGCAGCACCCGGGCGGTGCCGAAGATCCTGACCGCGGCGCTGGTCATCGCGGCTGCGGCCTTCACGGCGATTGGCGTCTTCGGCACGATCGCCCTCATGTGGGGGCCGTATCTGTAGCGCGCGCCTATCCCCGCCCGCGATAGGTCGGCACGCCCTGATCGGGCAGCCACAGGCCCTCGGGCGCTGCGCCCGTCTGCCAGAAGACGTCGATGGGAATGCCACCGCGGGGGTACCAGTAGCCGCCGATACGCAGCCATTTGGGGGCCAGCAGGTCCACCAGCTTCTTGCCGATGGCGACGGTGCAGTCCTCGTGGAAGGCACCGTGGTTGCGGAAAGCGGTCAGGTAGAGCTTCAGCGACTTGGATTCCACCAGCCAGTCGCCCGGCGCATAGTCGATGACGATGTGGGCGAAGTCCGGCTGGCCCGTGACGGGGCACAGGCTGGTGAACTCCGGCACCGTAAAGCGGGCCAGATACAGGGTGTCCGGATGCGGATTGGGCACGCGCTCCAGCACCGCCGTCTCGGGCGAGGTGGGCTGCGCCGTCTGGGCGCCGAGCTGGGACAGGCCGGATGTGTCTGTGGTCATGGGGCGGCTCATAGCGCACGGATGACGGGGTCGTCATCTGCCCGTGACGTTGCCATGCGACGCGACCCAACGCTAAGGATCGTCAGTGGATTTTCGGTGCAGGGTCAGTCGATGCGTTTGAGATACGGATTGGCCTTGGCATTGGCCGCCGGTGTCGCTGGCTTCGCGTCAGCCGCAGTCGCGCAGGAAGGGGCGTTGCCGCTGCCCCTGGCCGTGCCACCGGTCATCACCCAGTCAGCGCCTCTGCCGCCCTCGCCCGACGAGACCACCGATCCGCGCTGGCTGCGGCAGGCGCTCGCGCAATATCCGGAGATCGCTCTGGCGCGTGGCGTGGAGGGCCGGGTCCAGCTGGAATGTGTCGCGGGGGTCGACCTCCGGCTGACGGAGTGCAGGATCTTGCAGGAGACGCCTATGGGTGTCGGCTTCGGCGCAGCCGCCCTGGACGGTGCGCGGATCTATGCGCGGGTCGAACCCCGGATGGAGGACGGCGTGGCTGTCCCGGCCCTCGTCACCTTCAATGTGGATTTCCGCATGGGGGACTGAGCCCGGCCGGTCCGCATTTGCCTTCCCCCACGACAGCCCGCTATCCGTAGCGAAAGACAACCGAGGGGGATTCCATGGCCATTCCGACATCGCTGCAAAAAGGTCTGAAGCTGCCGGTGATCGCGGCGCCGATGTTCCTGTGTTCCGGCCCCGATCTGGTGGTCGAAACCTGCAACGCGGGTCTGATCGGCACCTTCCCGTCGCTGAACCAGCGGTCGGCCGAGGGCTATCGGGAGTGGCTGCATGAGATCAAGGGGCGGCTGAACCCGGACGCGGCCGCCTTCGGCGTCAATCACATCGTCCACCCGACCAATCCGCGCCTGATGGCCGATATGATGATCTCGGTCGAGGAGAAGGTGCCGCTGATCATCACCTCGCTGGGTGCCGTGCGTGACGTGGTCGATGCGGTGCACGGATACGGCGGCGTGGTCTTCCACGACATCGCCAATGTGCGTCATGCGCGCAAGGCCGCCGAGGCCGGCGTCGACGGCCTGATTCTGGTCGCCAACGGTGCCGGGGGCCACGCAGGCGTCATCAATCCCTTCGCCCTGGTGGCCGAGGTGAAGACCTTCTTCAAGGGAACCATCATCCTGTCGGGCTGTCTGTCCTCGGGGTCGGACGCAGCGGCGGCGCGCATGATGGGGGCCGACTTCGCCTATATGGGCACCCGCTTCATCAACACGACCGAGGCCATGGCGCCCGACGCCTACAAGCAGATGATCGTGGACTCAGGCGCGACGGACATCACCTACACCCCGGCCGTGTCGGGCATCCCGGCCAACTTCATGACCAAGTCGCTGCTCGACAACGGCATCGACCCGAAGTCCCTGCCCGAGCACAAGCTGGACATGGGCGACGAGGCCAAGGCCTGGAAGACCGTCTGGTCCGCCGGCCAGGGCGCGGGGGCCATCCATGACGTGCTGCCGACGGCTGAGCTGTGCGCCCGGCTGAAGGACGAGTATCGTCAGGCGGCAGAGCAATTCGCCAACGCCAGCGACTTCGGCTAGGAACCGCCGCGTTTGAAACGCGTATAGGCGGCCATGATTCTTCGCACCCTGACCCTCGCTGCGGTTTTCGCTGCTCTCGCTGCTCCGGCCCTGGCCCAGACCGTTGAGCCGGAGGCCGTGCTCGCCAACTACGGGTCCAACTGGTCCTTCTCCGGGACCGCCGGCACCGACAACCGCTCCAAGGGCATTTCGAAGACCGAGGGCGAGGGCTTCGTCGGCTTCTCGGCCGAATGGACCAGCGCGTCCGGCCTGTTCTACGTCGCCCCGGCAGCCGAGACGATCAAGAGCTCCATTCACTCCGAGTTGGAGGTCGAACTGGGCGCCGGCGTGCGGCCCGAGTTCATGGGCTTCGACCTCGATCTGAACGCCACGCACAAGTGGCAGGTCGACGCCGATCCCGGCGCGGACAACACGGCCTGGGAGTTCACCGGCGACGTCAAACGCTCCATCGGCCCGGCGTCGGCGCGCCTGCGCCTGCAGTATTCGCCGGACGGCTTCGGCGGCACGAAGGAATGGACCTGGGTCGAGGGCCGTCTCGGCTGGGAGTTCACCGACAGGATGAAGGGCACAGCCGCTGTCGGCCGCCGCGAGCAGGACAACAGCGTCGACTACAGCGCCTGGAACGCCGGGATCACCTATGACCTGACCGACCAGCTTGAGCTGGATGTGCGCTGGTACGATACGGACGCGGGCGTGCCGACCGAGACCTATGACTCGGCCGTGGTTGCCGTGATCAACGTATACTTCTGATCCTCCTCGCTTTTGCCGTCACGCTTCCTATCTAGGAAGGCATGACCCATCGCCCGACGACCATCGAACGCGCCTATGAACTGGCGCGCAGCGGCGAATGCCGCACCCTCAGCGACGTGAAGCAGCGGCTCAGCGCCGACGGCCACGACCGCATCCAGGAGCACCTGTACGGGTCCACGGTTTCGGCCGCCCTGCGTAAGCTGTGCCAGGCCAATTATGTGCCGAAGGCGGACGAAGGCGGGGCACCGGCGGCTGAGGATGACGACGACGACTGACCATGTGGGCGGCGCCCGTATGACCCAGCAGGCCTTGCAATCGCCGAAAAGCCCGTTCAAGAGGGCGGACGTCGATCTCTCTGCGTCACGCTCTTGCACCCTCTGCATCCGCACCGAGGTCTAAAGCCGATCCATTCAGACCCGACAGGCTTCAGGGACATCCCCTGCGGCCAACGCCAAAAGGAGGTCTAAAATGGCTACCGGCACCGTTAAGTGGTTCAACTCGACCAAGGGCTACGGCTTCATCCAGCCCGACAACGGCGGCAAGGACGTGTTCGTGCACATCTCCGCCGTCGAAGCAGCCGGCCTGCGCGGCCTGGACGAGAACCAGAAGGTTTCCTACGAAATCGAAACCGATCGCCGCTCGGGCAAGGAATCGGCTGGTCAACTGAAGACCGAAGGCTGATTTCAGCGCCTCACGGCCTGTGATTTCGAACGGCGGCGACGGCTTCGGCCCTCGCCGCCGTTTTCGTTTCTGCGGTATCGCTTGCTATTGCCGCCCAAAGCGCCCACTTGGGTCTTGTCGATCTCTTCTTGCGAAACGCTGCTGCCCCTTTGCATCGCGCACCGAGGTCCACGCCGATCCCATTCAGACCCGACAGGCCGACCAGGGAAACTCCCCTGCGGTCAACGCCTAACGGAGGTCTCAAAATGGCTACCGGCACTGTGAAATGGTACAACTCGACCAAGGGCTATGGTTTCATCCAGCCCGATGACGGCGGCAAGGACGTTTTCGTCCACGTCTCCGCAGTCGAAACTTCGGAATTCAATGGCCTGAACGAAGGCCAGAAGATCTCGTACGAAGTCGAACGCGATGCCCGCTCGGGCAAGGAATCGGCCGGCCGCCTCAAGGCTGCTGAATAGTTCGAGTTCCGCTTGCCGGGTCACGCCCGGTGAACAGGAAGGGCCGGCGCCACGCGCGTCGGCCCTTTTGTTTTTCCAAAGGATGATCCGATGACGCCGCTCGCTGAAATGCTGCCGACCATGACCGATGGCGACCTGATGTCGCTGCGGGCCAACGCCCAGCGCCTGTCGGCCTCCAACTCGGCCACCCAGGCCGCGACCGCCGCCGAGGTCATGCCCCTGATCGACGCCGAACTGGCCCACCGCGCCGCCAACAAGCCGGTCGCCGTCAAGAAGCCCCGCGTCGTGGTCAAGAAGGTGCTGCCGGTCACCGGCCACCAGACGGCCCTGGATACGTCGGCGGCCTAAGCGCTGCTTTCAATTTTCGTCACCCTCGGGCTTGTCCCGAGGGCCCATGTCAGCGGACACACGACCGAGCCCGCTGGTCGCAATGGCGGACCGCACTTCCGTTCGAGCTTGAGACCACGATAGGCCCTCGGGACAAGCCCGAGGGTGACGGGATCTATTGCTCCGCGCCCTAGGCCAACGCCTGATCCAGATCGGCGATCAGGTCGTCGATGTCCTCGACGCCGACGGACAGGCGGATCAGGTTGTCGGTGACGCCGCCCGCCTCACGCACCTCTTTCGGCACGCTGGCGTGGGTCATGATGGCCGGGTGGTTGACCAGGCTTTCGACGCCGCCCAGCGACTCCGCCAGGGTGAAGACCTGCACGCGCTCCAGCACCCGCTTCGTCCGCTCCAGATCACCGTCAATGATGGCCGTGACCATGCCGCCGAAGGCGCCGTTCATCTGGCGCTTCGCCAGATCGTGCTGCGGATGGGTGGCCAAGCCTGGATAGATGACGCGGGCTATTCCCTTGCGGCTCTCCAGCCAGCGGGCGACGGCCATCGCATTCTCGTTGTGCGCCTTCATGCGGATGCCGAGGGTCTTGAGCCCCCGGTTGGCCAGGAATGCGTCGAACGGCCCCATGACGCCGCCGACCGAGTTCTGCAGGAACTTGATCTCCTTCGCGAGATCCGGGTCCGCCGTCACCAGCACCCCGCCGATGATGTCGGAATGGCCGTTCAGATATTTGGTCGCCGAATGCATGACGATGTCGGCACCCAGCGACAGGGGCCGCTGCGACCAGGGCGTGGCGAAGGTGTTGTCCACCACCAGCTTCAGCCCATGAGCCTTGGCAATCTTCGACAGGCCGGCGATGTCGGCCAGCTTCATCAAAGGGTTGGTCGGCGTCTCGGCCCAGATCATGCGGGTCTTGGGCGTGATCGCCGCCTCGACTGCGCTCAGGTCGCTGAAATCCACATAGCTGAAGTCCAGCCCCATCGACCGCCGCCGCACCCGCTCGAACAGCCGCCAGGACCCGCCGTACAGGTCATCGCCGGTGACGATGTGCGAGCCCGCATCCAGCAGCTCCAGCGCCGTGGCGGTCGCGGCCATACCGCTGGCGAAGCCAAAGCCCTGAACACCACCCTCTAGATCGGCGATGCAGGCCTCGAACGCCTCGCGCGTCGGGTTCTTGCCCCGCGCATACTCATAGCCCTTGTTCACCCCCGGGCTTTCCTGGGCGTAGGTCGACGTGGCGTAGATCGGCGTCATCACCGCACCCGTGGTCGGGTCGGGCCGCTGGCCGGCATGGATGGCGCGGGTCGAGAAACCCTGACTGTTCTTGATCGAGGCCATGCCTATCCCTGAATGCGGCCGACATTGTCGGCGAAGAAGCCCGACGAGCGGGTGAAGACGTCCAGCCACTCGGGCGGGGTGAACAGATGCCCGGCGCCGTCCACGACCTGGACCCGCACATTGATGTCGCGCTCGCGCAGATAGCTGACCCAGGCCGCCGTATTGCGCGGCAGGACGTGGGTGTCACGCTCGGCCCGGATGATCAGCACCGGAATGCGCCGGCGCGGCACGCGGGGCGGATAGACGTCCACGCCGCCCGCCAGCCCGATCGCCGCCCCGGCCTCGCAGTCGCCCAGCGCCGTATCGACGGCGACGTACGACCCCAGCGAATAGCCGAACAGCCCCACACGCGCGGGCGCTATCCCCTGCCCTGCGGCCAGCCATTCGACCGCGACCTTCGCCACCTCGCGCCATGCCGCCATCATCGGGGCGGGCCGGATGCCGTCGTCGGCGTATGCGTCGAAATAGGCCGGAGTCAGAACCCAGTAGCCGTCCTGGGCGAACCGCATGGCCAGGTCGTGCCAAGGCCCCTGACTGCGGATGCCCCCGCCCGAGCCGTGCATCATGACGATGCCGGAGCCGCGCGGTGTCCCCTGCGGCTGATACAGGATGGCGCGGATGGACTTGCCGTCCACCGGGAACCTGACACCGGCGAAAGGCGCCGGCGTGGGGGCTGACTGGCCGTGCGCAAGCGTCGGTGCCAGCATGCCGCCGAGCATCAGCCCCGAAAAGGCGCGACGGCTTTGCATCACCTAGGAGCTCGGGTTCGACGGACTGACAAGGGTCCGGCGAAAGAACCCGTCGGCCCTTTCGAAAATACCGTCCCACTCCTCAGCGTCGAAGTTGTGACGATCAACCGGCAGCACGACGGTCTCCACGGGGACGTCGTGCTCGCGCAAGATGCGCGCCCAACGGGTCGTGCGCTCGCGAG
Organism: Brevundimonas sp.; assembly: GCA_046294385.1. GTDB lineage: Bacteria > Pseudomonadota > Alphaproteobacteria > Caulobacterales > Caulobacteraceae > Brevundimonas. The sequence goes on from JBKBJW010000003.1 coordinate 10,417, forward strand.
GAATGACCGGATCCCGCCGGGCATGGATCAGCAGGACCTCGGGCCGGCGAACTATGTTCCCGGGCTCCACATTGCCCGCCGAAGCCACGCCGACCACAGCCTTGATCGTGGTTCCCTGCACCGCAGCCTCGCCGGCAAGGTAGCCGCCGCGCGAATAGCCGAGAGCGCCCAGACGTTCCGGATCGACGCCAGGCAAGGCCGCTGTCCAGGCGGCCGCATCCGTTACGGCGGTAAGCCACCAGTCAACGTCATCCGTCTGGGCCGGGTTCGCCGAGTCGCTGAAATAGCTCGGCATAACGACCCAGTAGCCCTGGGCGGTGAACCGGCGCGCCTGGCGACGGAACATCTCGAACTCGGAGCCAAGCCCGCCGGAGCCATGCAGCAGCATGATGGCGGCACCGGTCAATTCCCCTTCGACCGTCGCCGGCGGCGCGATCACAACCGGGTAGTCATGACCCCTGGTGCTATAGGTCGTCAGCCGCTCGCTCTCGACCGCCTGCCGTGCCTTGACCGGCCCGGCACCGAAGGCGGCAAGGCCGCCCAGCAATCCCAGTCCCTGACGACGATTCACAAAGGCCATGCCGACTACCTGTTGAGGCTCAGATGGTTGATCAGGTCGGTGCGGGTGATCAGGCCGACGAACTTTTCACCGTCCAGAATGATGGCCACACGATCGCGGTCGAACAGCGGGATCAGGGCGTCGAGGCTTTCGGACGCCTGCACGGTGTCCAGTTCGCGGGTCATGACCTCGCCGACCGGCTTCTTGAAGCGCGCCTCGCGGGTGATCTCGTCGGTGTCCATGACGTGGACGATGTCGCTTTCGTCCAGAATGCCGACCAGCCGGCCGTCCTGGATGATCGGCAGCTGCGATACGTCGGCCCCGCGCATGCGCTTGAAGGCGGTATCCAGGGTGTCGTCCGGTCCGGCGACGACGACGGCACCGTCCTCATACTTGCGGGTGATCAGGTCTGACAGGTCGCCGTGCAGCGTCCGCTCGGTCAGGCCCTGATCGGCCAGCCAGGCGTCGTTGTAGACCTTGGACAGGTACTTGGCCCCCGTGTCGCAAACGAATGTGACGCAGGTCTTCGGTTCGGTCTGTTCCCGGCACCAACGCAGGGCCGAGGCGATCAGGGTGCCGGATGACGACCCGGCCAGCACACCCTCCTTCAGCAACAGCTCGCGCACCGTTGCGATGGCCTCGGTGTCCGGGATCGAATAGGCGCGGTCGATCAGGCCGATGTCGGCGGTGTCCGGCACGAAATTCTGGCCGATGCCCTCAACGCTGTAGCTGCCCTCCGGTCCCGGCACGCCGTCGTTGACGATGCCCGCCAGGGTCGAGCCGACCGGGTCCGCCAGGATGATCTCAGCCTTCGAGCCGACGCTTTTCAGATAGCGCCCGATGCCGGTGATGGTGCCGCCCGAGCCGATTCCGGCGACGAAGGCGTCAAGCTTGCCGCCGGTCTGCTCCCAGATCTCCGGGCCCGTCGTTTTGAAGTGCGCTTCCGAGTTGGCGTCATTGGCGAACTGGTTGACGTAGAAGCCGCCCGGGATCTGCTGCGCCAGCCGCTCGGCCATGTCGGTGTAGTATTCGGGGTGTCCGTGCGGCACATCCGAACGCGTCAGGCGAACATCCGCGCCCATCGCCCTGAGATGCTGGATCTTTTCCTTGGACATCTTGTCCGGAATGACCAGCAGGACGCGATACCCCTTGGCCTGTCCCACGAGTGTCAGGGCCAGCCCCGTATTGCCGGCCGTGGCCTCCACGATCGTGCCGCCGGGCTTCAGGAAGCCTTCCTTCTCGGCCGCCGCGATCATCGACAGGGCGATGCGGTCCTTGATCGAGCCGCCGGGGTTCTGGCTCTCCAGCTTCAGCAGCAGCCGGCATGGCCCCGTGTCCATCTTGGTCACCTCCACCATCGGTGTGTTGCCGATAAGGTCGAGCAGCGATCCGGTGGGCATGGGCAGGGACATGGGGACTCCGACAGTGTTTCGCGGCGGAAGCTGAGCGTCCGCCGCGAACCGGTCAAGCGGAGTGTCGCGTTAAATCGCGCTGGCGTAGCGCGAGAGGCAGGGGTCCAGCTCGCGGCCCATGGTTTCCTGCGCGGTTTCGAGATTGGCCTGGATCCAGGCGGTAAGCGCCTCCCCGCTTTGATCGGTGGTGACGCCTTCCCGGGTGGCGGCGGCCAGACGGTCATCGTCGGCGGCCTTCATCAGCCGGGCGGCGACCTCGACGGTTTCGTCGGCTTCGGGTGACGGGTTCTGCTCGGCCTGCTGCGCCATCACCAGACCGGCGAAGAGAAACACGCCAGTGCAGGTGAGGGCTTCCTGATGGGTGGGAGCGGACTGAGGCGCCGACAGGGACAGCGACAGGGCGAGGGCGGCGGCGATCATGGGAGGCTCCAGAGATTTCGACGGCATACTGGCCCGAAAGGAAGGGTGCCACAATCCGATGAAAGCTGACGACTTCTCCCGCCGAAGCACGTTATCAAATGACCATGAGCAAACCGCCCAAACCCCCTGCCCCCGGCCTGCCCGACAAGGAGACGCTGGTCCGCTTCCTGCGTGAGGCGGGCGAGGCGGCCAAGGCCGACATCGCCCGCGAGTTCGGCCTGAAGGGTGCCGAACGCCGGGCCCTGCGTGAGATGCTGGCTGAACTGGAGGCCGAGGGGCGGCTGGGCCGTCGAGGCCGGCGCGGTTTCACCGAGGCCGGTGCCCTGCCCCCGGTCGGCGTGGTGGACGTGGTCGATCGCGACGTGGACGGCGAGTTCTATGTCCAGCTGGTCAAGGGCGGCGACGACGCCCCGCGCGCCGTCCTGATGCCTGACAGCAAGGGTCCCAAGGGACCGGCACCGGGTATCGGCGACCGTCTGCTGGTCAAATTCTCGCGCGGCCTCGACGGCTGGGAGGCCCGGCTGGTCAAGAAGCTGGACAGCGACACGGGCCGGGTGCTGGGCGTGATCCGCAAATCTGCGCGCGAGGTGCGGGTCGAGCCCGTGGACCGTCGCTCGAAGGACGTGCTGCTGGTCGCGCCGGCCCAGGCCGAGGGGCTGAAGGACGGCGATCTGGTCCTGGCCGTGATCGAGAAGGGCGACAATCGCTACGGCCCCAAACGCGGCAAGATCATCGAGACCATCGGCCGCGAGGATGACCCCCGCGCCGCCTCCCTGATCGCTATCCACGCCCACAGCGTGCCGACCGGCTTCTCCGACATGGTCGAGGCCGAGGCGGAGCAGCAGGAGCTGCCGTCGCTGAAGGGCCGCGAGGACCTGCGGGACATCCCCCTGATCACCATCGACCCGGTGGACGCCCGCGACCACGACGACGCCGTCTATGCGATGCGCGACGAGGATCCGAAGAACCCAGACGGCTGGATCGTCTGGGTCGCCATCGCCGATGTCGCCGCCTACGTCCGGCCCGGCACGGCGCTGGACCGCGAGGCCCGGGCCAAGGGCAACTCGACCTACTTCCCCGACCGGGTCGAGCCGATGCTGCCCGAGCGTCTGTCCAACGGCCTGTGCAGCCTGAAGGCCGGCGAGAACCGCGCCTGCATGGCCGTGCGCATGGTCTTCGACAAGGATGGGCGAAAGACCGGCCACAAATTCGTGCGCGGCCTGATGCGGTCCCACGCCAAGCTCAGCTACGAACAGGCCCAGGCCGCCATCGACGGCCAGACGGACGACACCACCGGCCCCATCATGGAGGCCATCCTCTATCCGCTGTGGAACGCCTATCGCGCCATGCTGAAGGGCCGCCTGAAGCGCAGCCCCCTGGCCATCGAAAGCCCCGAGCGGCGCATCAGGATGACGCCCGACGGCCAGATCGCCTCGATCGAACCGCGCGTCAGCCTCGAGGCCCACCGGCTGATCGAGGAGATGATGATCCAGGCCAATGTCTCGGCCGCCGAGACGCTGGAGAAACAGCGCACGCCCCTGATCTATCGCGTCCACGACACGCCCAGCCAGGAGAAGACCTTCAACCTGGCCGACTTCCTGTCGACCATCGGCAAGCCTTGGAACAAGGGCGAGGCGCCGACGACCAAGCGCCTGAACAAGCTGCTGGACGAGACGCGGGACACGCCCCACGCGGAGGTGGTCAACGAGGTCGTCCTGCGCAGCCAGATGCAGGCCATCTATACGCCCGACAACATCGGCCACTTCGGGCTGAACCTCGACCGCTACGCCCACTTCACCTCGCCGATCCGGCGCTATGCCGACCTGATCGTGCACCGGGGACTGATCCGGGCGCTGAAGTTCGGGCCGGACGGCCTGACCGACCGCGAGGTCACCGAACTGCCCGCCATCGCCGAGCATGTCGTCATGACCGAGCGCCGCTCCATGGCCGCCGAGCGTGACGCCATGGACCGCTATATCGCGGCCTTCCTGGAGGACCGCGTGGGCGCAACCTTCAGCGGGCGGATCACCGGCGTGACCCGCTTCGGCCTGTTCATCCGGCTGGACGAGACGGGGGCGGACGGGCTGGTGCCGGTGTCGTCGCTGGGCGGCGAGTATTTCCACCACGACGACCGCGCCCATGCCCTGGTCGGGGAACGCAGCGGCGGGCGATGGACGCTCGGCCGCGTCGTTGAGGTCAAGCTGCGCGAGGCCACGCCCGTGACAGGCGGCCTGCTGTTCGAGATGCTCAGCGACCCCGCCCCACGCGATCCGAACGCGCCGGCGGCCCGGCTCGGCCAACGAGGCCGCGGCCCAGGCGGCGACGGCTTCCCCAAGCGCGGCTCCGGCCGTCCCGGGGGTCCCAAGCCTCCCCGGGGCGGACGTCCGTCGGGCGGGCTGAAGGGTGTGCGCAAGGGCAAGCGGCGCTAGTCGCCGTTCGCGGCTTCAGATAGCGTCGGTCCGGGAGGACCACGCCATGACCCCTTATCGTATCGCTGCGCTGTGCGCCGCATTGCTGCTGGCCGCTGCGCCGGTGGTTGCCAATGACAGCACCGCGACCATGCGCGCCGGCGGACTGGTGCTGGAGAAGACCGACGGCATCACCATGCTGTCCGAGGACCTCTACGTTTCGGCCAAGGAAATCCGGGTCAAATACCGGTTCCTCAATCACACCTCAGAGCCGATCACGACGCTGGTCGCCTTCCCCATGCCCGACATCACCGGAGGGTATGATCGCGACGTCGGTGGGCGGCTCGAGGACCCGGATCACCTGCTGCCGTTCATCACCTGGGTCAACGACTACGCCGTCTGGACCCAGGTCGAGCACAAGGCCGCCTTCAACGGCCAGGACATCACGGCCCGGCTGCAAGCGCTGAACCTGCCGCTTGAGCCGCATTTCGAGGCCACGAAGACAGCGCTGGCCGCCCTGCCGGCGGCCACGCTGGACGCCCTGGCCGCCGACGGCCTGATCTCGGTCGACACCTATGAGGCCGGCGAGGGCCCCCAGCGCGAAATCACGGCCCTCTGGACGCTGAAAGTCACCCACTACTGGGAGCAGTCCTTCTATCCGGGCGAGGAGGTCGCCATCGAGCACCTCTATGCCCCCGCCACCGGCGGCGCGGCCTACAGCATTGTCACCGGGGACTACGACACGCCCGAAGGGCTGCGGGAGTACAACGAGACCTATTGCATGGACGACGCCTTCGTCGCCGCCGCCCGGCGCAAGCGCGAGGCGGGCTATTATCTCAGCGAAACCTGGATCGACTATGTGCTGGTGACCGGTGCCAACTGGTCCGGGCCGATCCGCGATTTCCGGCTGGTGGTAGACAAGGGGTCGGCCGACAATCTGGTCAGCTTCTGCGGCGAGGGCGTCACGAAGATCAGCCCCACCCAATTCGAGGTCCGGCGCAGCAACTACACCCCCACACGCGATCTGAGCGTGCTAATTGTCCGGGGTGACATCATCCGCGAATGAACCCTTCGACTCGGCCCGCGACTTCGCCGACGCCCCGCGCGTGGGCGACGTGCAGCGGCCCAAGGACGCCGCGACCCTGATCCTGCTGCGGCCCGGCAAGGGCGGCGACGAGGTGCTGATGGGGCGGCGCGCGGGCGGGCATGTGTTCATGGCCTCCAAGTGGGTCTTCCCCGGCGGGCGCATCGACCGGGCCGATTTCACCGCCGCCTCGGCCACCGACCTGTCGGAACAGACCTCGGCCTTGCTGGCGCGCGAGACTCCGGCCCGCCGCGCCCGGGCGCTGGCGCTCGCCGCCGTGCGCGAGACCTTCGAGGAGACGGGGCTGATCCTGGGCGAGCCGGCGCCCGCCGCCAGTGTCGCCGGGCCGTGGCGCGAGTTTCGTCAGGCGGGAGCCCTGCCCGACCTCGCGGCCCTGACCTATGTGGCGCGGGCCATCACGCCGCCGGGTCGCACGCGGCGGTTTGATGCGCGCTTCTTCTTGGCTTCGGCCGACGCCCTGCTGCACCCCGAACCCACCGCCGGATCGGGCGAGCTGGACGAGATCGCGTGGCTGCCGTTGAGCGAGGCGCGGGCGCTCGACCTGCCCGCCATTACCCGCTTCGTGCTGGGCGAGATCGCCGAGCGTCAGTCCGGTCTGCCGTTCGTGCGCATGGTGCGCGGACAGCACCGCATCGAGCGGCTTTGACCCAACCCCCGCGGCCCGTTATCCCGATCCCATGAAACTGCACCGCCCCTTCATCAAGTTGCCGTTCCGGTTCGACGCGGCCCGGCTTCAGGAAGAGATCGCGGCCGTCCCGGCCGAGGCCTGGGCCCGGCATCCGAACAACATCCCAGGCAACAGCGCGCTTCGCCTGATCACCGTCGGCGGGACCGAGAATGACGACGTGGCCGGTGCCATGGCCCCGACGGAGCACCTGAAGGCGTCGCCCTATCTGCAGCAGGTGCTTTCGCATTTCGGCGTGGTGTGGAGCCGGTCGCGCCTGATGAAGCTGGGGCCCGGCGCGACGGTGCCGGCGCACACCGACGTCAACTATCACTGGTTCCACCGGGTGCGGCTGCACATCCCGGTCGTCACGACGCCGGACGTGAAGTTCTTCTGCGACGATGAAGTCGTGCACATGGCCCAGGGCGACGCCTGGATCTTCGACAACTGGCGCATCCACCGGGTCGAGAACCATTCCGACATCGAACGCATCCATCTGGTGGCCGATACCACCGGCAACGCGCGCTTCTGGGACATGGCGCACGCAGCGGCGGCCGGGCCTCTGCCGGAGCAGCTGATCCCCTACCGCCCGGGTGCTCCGGTTCCGCTCGCGACCGAGCGGTTCAATATCTACAAGGTCATGCCGCCGTCCGAGATCGACGAGCTGCTGACCGATCTGGTGTCCGAGACGGTGTCGATGAAGCCCGGTGCCGACGGCGCGGCCGATTTCGAGCGCTTCCAGCGGCTGATCTACGGCTTCCGTCAGGACTGGCGCCAGCTGTGGTCGCTGTTCGCCGACACCGACCGGGGCGCGCCCCACTATCGCAAGCGGCTGGAGCTGCTGCTGCAACAGGTCCAGGCCCTGGGCGACGACCTGCGCGTCGGCTCCAACCATCTGCCGGCCCTGAAGGTCATCGGCCAGCGGGTCGGCACCTATGCGGTCAATGACGGCGTGACCGGCATGGGCGGCTCGGGTGCGTCATCCAGCCCGGCCACGGCCTCCGCCCCCGCCGCCGCGCCGACCCCGGTGCTGCAGACCCCGACCTATGACCGACCGGTCATCATCGTGGCCGCGCCTCGCTCCGGCTCCACCGCACTTTTCGAGACCCTGGCCGTCACGCCCCAGTTCATGACCGTGGGGGGCGAGGCCCACTGGCTGGTCGAGGGGTTCAAGCCGCTGGTCCCGTTCGGCTCGCCCGGCGTCGATTCCAACCGCCTGACCGCCGCCCACCTGCCGCCCCAGCTGGGCGTGGCGATGCAGGCCCGTCTGGCGGAGAAGCTGCGCGACGGGGCGGGCAAGGCTTTCGCCAACGAGGATTCTGTTCGGCTACTGGAGAAGACGCCGAAGAACGCCCTGCGCATTCCGTTCTTTGCGAAGCTGTTCCCTGACGCACGCTTCGTCTTCTTGTGGCGCGAGCCGGAGGAGAACATCTCGTCGATCATCGACGCCTGGCGGAACGGCGGCTGGGTCACCTATCCGCAGCTTCCGGGCTGGGACGGACCGTGGTCGCTGCTGCTGCCGCCGGGGTGGCAGGGGCTGAAGGGCAAGCCGTTGCCCGAGGTCGCCGCCTATCAGTGGAGCGAGACCAACCGCGTCATCCTGGATGATCTGGAGGCCCTGCCCGCCGACCGCCGACACGTGGTGCGCTACGACGATTTCGTGGCCGACCCCGCCCGCGTGATCCGCGAGGTTGCCGCCTTCGCCGACATCGCCTTCGACCCGGCGCTTGAAGAGCGTACGGCGGGGCAACTGCCCAACTCGCGCTACACCCTCGAGGCGCCCAAGCCCGACAAGTGGAAGAAGAACGCCGCAGAGATCGAGCCATTGATCCCGGGGCTTGAAGCGATGCGGGCGCGGTTGAGAGCGTTCAAATAATCCTTCTCCCTCGTGGGGAGAAGGAAATCTACTCTGCCACCGGCCGGCCCAAATCGAACTCCACCCGGAAGTGCCGATTCTCGCGCCGCAGTTCATAGGCGTAGATCCGCCCCGGGTGGACCTCGATGGCCCAGACGTTGGTGTTCGACACCGTCCGGTTCTCGCGGGTGAACAGGGCCTGTGAGAAGACGTCGACCGGGAACTCCTGACGCTCGGCCGTTCCCGGACCGACCGTGTCGCCGCCGTACTGGGTCAGGACATCCTCGGTCCCGTCCTCATGGCGATGGTCGTGCTTGAGGCGCAGGCCGGCCTCCGTCCGGGTGACGACCCAGGTCCGGGAATGGTCTTCGCCCACCCAGAAGGGGATCCGCACCTCGTCCGCCGAACAGTCGCGCACGTGCATCAGCAGCCGCGCATTGGCGAAGGCCGCGTCTGCGGGGGCGGTGGTCACCACCCGCCCCTCGAACCGCTGGCCACACAGGGCGCTCAGGTTGGCGAAGAAGGCGTCCTGCGGCGTCACAGGTGCCGGGGCGGTGGCGCAGGCACTGAGAGCCAGCAGGGCGAGGATTGCGATACGCTTCATGCAGCCAGCCTAGCCCTCGGCCTGAACCGGGGATAGCCTCCACCCATGCCAGACACCGTCACCCTGCGCCTGACGATCGCCGACCCGGTTCCGGGCGTGCGCTACAGCCTGCAGAAGGACGACATGCCGTTCGAGCCGCTGACCGCCGGAGATGGGCCGCTCTCGTTCGACGCACCCGTCATCGTGCACCCGGACGGCCGCATGACCGGGCCGTTCGTGCGCCGCGAGGGGCCGGTCCGGCGCTTCGTCTACATCCGCATCGGCACCTCGGCGGGCGATCACTTCAGCCCCTGGAGCCGCCGCGCCAAGATCGACATCCACGACATCCCGAAGGCGCTGCTGACGCCCGGCGCGGTGCTCGAGGTGACCCTGCCCGGGCACGCGAAAGACGGTTCGCCGGTCTGCGCCACGGTGCGTCCGACACAGGGCTGGCGCAAAGTCTGATCCGGCGTTGACTTCGCGGCGCGCCTGAGTATGTTCCGCGCCTCTCGTTTCCAGCGGCTTTCGCCGTCGCAAAGGTAATTGTCCGATGGCCAAGCCCGCCTCCATCAAGATCCGCCTGAACTCCACCGCCGACACCGGCTTCTTCTACGTCACCAAGAAGAACGCCCGTACGATGACCGAGAAGATGGTCGTCAAGAAGTACGACCCGGTCGTCCGCAAGCACGTCGATTTCAAGGAAGGCAAGATCAAGTAAGATCCTGCTTCAGAACGATTTCTGGAACGCCCGGTCGAAAGGCCGGGCGTTTTTATTTGCACTCTCTTCTTTCGTCATTCCGGGCGCAGCGCAGCGGAGACCCGGAACCCGGCGGCGCCGCGACAGCGGCGAAACACAGGCCGCTCGGCAAGCATCTGCGCTCCCGACAGGTTCGCGCTCACGCGCGCCGCCGGGTTCCGAGTCTGCGAGGCTTCGCCTCTTCGCCCGGAATGACGAAAGTTGGGCTTGCTGTGCTAGGATGCCGAATGAGCGATCCCGACAATGCCGGCCCCGCACGCGAAACCCCCGTCCAGCGCGCCCTGCGCCTGAAGAAGGCGGCAATCGACGCCCGGCCCAAGGCACCGCGCGGCGGCCGCTTCCAGCGTGAACAGGCCGCGAAGATCGCGACCGGCAAGTCCAAGCCCTGGATGAGTCGGTAGCGAAGCAGCTCAGGCCGCCCGGGCGATAACCTTGTTCCGGCCCCGGCTCTTGGCCTCATAGACGCCCTCGTCCGCCCGCTTCAGCAGGGCTTCGGGCGTGTCGTCGGCCATGGACGCCGCCACGCCGATGGAGATGGTCACCGTCAGGTGCTCGCGCCCGCCCATGACCGGGAAGGGGGTCTCGGCCACGTCACGGCGGATACGTTCGGCGATGCGCAGCGCGTCCTCCATCGCCGTGTCCGGCATGACGATGACAAACTCCTCGCCGCCCAGCCGGCACGGCAGGTCGATGGCGCGGACGTTGGTGGCCATGCGCACCGCGAATTCGCGCAGAACCTCGTCGCCCGCGTCGTGGCCAAAGCCGTCGTTGATGGCCTTGAAGTGGTCGATGTCGAGCACCAGCACCGCCACGCCCGGCCCCGAATGGTTGGCGCGGCCCACCAGCGCCTGCAGCTGGCCGGCCATGTAGCGGCGGTTGTGCAGACCCGTCAGGGCGTCGGTGACCGCCATTTCCAGGCTGTAGTCCAGCTTCTGACGCAGGAAGTCGGCGTAGCGTTTGCGCCGGATCTGGGTCCGGGCGCGGGCGGCCAGCTCTTCCGTGTCCACGGGACGCAGAAGGATGTCGTTGGCACCGAGCTCCAGCGCCTTCACCAGGCGGGCACGGTCGGTCGGATCGACCACCGCCAGAACCGGCACGCGGCGGGTGGCCTCGGTCGAGCGCAGCTGGGCAATCTGTTTCAGGCCGTCAAAGCCCTCTGTCGCCACATTGACGATCACCAGATCGACGGGGCCACGCGCCGCGATCAGGGCCGTGGCCGGATCGGCCTCCACCGTCGGGCGGTGCTCGTCAGCCAGATGCTCAGCGATCCTTGCCGCCTGGCGCTCGTTGTCATCCAGGATCAGCACCCGGCCGCCCGCGGCGCGCAGCCGTCCGGCGGCGTCGGTGTCGACCCCCAGCTTGCGGCCGCTTTCCTCACGCTCGCGCAGCTCGTCCATCACGGATTTCAGCCGCACCAGAGAGCGCACGCGCGCCATCAGGATCACGTCGTCGATGGGCTTGGTGACGAAGTCGTCGGCACCGGCGTCCAGACCCTTGATCCGCTCTTCGCGCCCGTCCAGCGCGGTGACCAGCACTACGGGGATATGCCGCGTGAGCGGATCGGCCTTCAGACGGCGGCAGGTCTCGAACCCGTCCATGCCGGGCATCATGACGTCCAGCAGGATGATGTCAGGCTGTTCTTCGGCCGCGAGCCGCAGGGCCGTCGGCCCGTCGTAGCCGGTCATGACCTCATAGTATTCGAGCGTCAGCTTGGCTTCGAGAAGCCGGACGTTGGCCTCAACATCGTCGATGACCAGAATGCGCGCGGTCATGGCCTATCCCAGATGCGTGCGGACGACGTCGAGGAAATGCATCACCGAAATCGGCTTTGAGATATAGGCCTCGCAGCCGCCCTGACGGATGCGCTCCTCGTCGCCCTTCATCGCGAAGGCGGTGACGGCAATGATCGGGATGTGGCTCAGTTCCTCGTCGTCCTTCAGCCACTTGGTGACCTCAAGGCCGCTGATTTCCGGCAGCTGAATATCCATCAGGATCAGGTCGGGCATGTGCGCACGCGCCAAAGCCATCGCCTGCAGGCCCTCGCGGGTCTGCAGGGTCTCGTAGCCCTGCGAGTCGAGCAGATCATGAAACAGCTTCATGTTCAGCTCGTTATCCTCGACGATGAGGACTTTCTTGGACATCATCACCCTGGCCTGTCGCCTCTAGGAGAATCGAGGCTTCCCGCCTTCTTCCCGTGCACTGTGACCCACCCAGTCTTAAGTTGGCGTGAAGCGGTCTTCGCGGCGAAGCCGCATTGAAGATCAGCAGGTTCATCACAAAGAGCACGAAGGATTCACGAAGGGCACAAAGGGAGCTGAGCCAAGCGCAGGCATCGTTGTGTTCTTTGTGTCTTCCTTCGTGCCCTTTGTGATGAACCCCTTTCGGTTTCCGCTTCGCGGAAGGACGGATTCTTCTCCCCTCGCCCCGCCCCCTCAGGCACAATGGCGGCTTCATGAAGTCCATCTGTCGTGACTGTCTGTGGACCGCCGATCGCAAGGTCGCGGCCTGTGACGCCTGCGGCTCGCGTCGGGTCATCGCCCATGACGAGCTGGACCACCTGACCATCGCCCATCTGGACTGCGACGCCTTCTACGCCTCGGTGGAGAAGCGCGACCGGCCCGAGCTGCGCGACCTGCCGGTCATCATCGGCGGCGGCAAGCGGGGCGTGGTCTCAACCGCCTGCTACGTCGCGCGCCTGTACGGCGTCGGGTCCGCCATGCCGATGTACAAGGCGCTGAAGGCCTGCCCCGAAGCCGTGGTGATCAAGCCGAACTTCAGCAAGTACGTGCCTGAAAGCGAACGCATCTTTGGCTTCGTCGGCGAGCTGACGCCGCTGGTGCAGACCCTGTCGCTGGACGAGGCGTGGATCGATCTGTCAGGCACCGAGCGGCTGAATGGCGGGCCGCCGGCGCTTCAACTGGTCCGGCTGCAGAAACGCATCGAGGACGAGACCGGCCTGTCCGTCTCCATCGGCCTGGCCCCCAACCGATTCCTGGCCAAGGTGGCGTCTGAGCTGGACAAGCCGCGCGGATTTTCGGTCATCGGATCGGAGGCCCAGGCCCTGCTGGCGCCCAGGCCCGTCAGCATCCTGCCCGGCGTCGGTCCGGTGTTCCGCAAGACCCTGCAAAGCGATGGCTACGCCACCGTCGGCGACCTGGCCGCCGCCGATGTGCGGGACCTGGTCAGGCGCTATGGCGAATGGGGCCTTCGCCTCCACGAGATCAGCCACGGCCGCGACGCCCGCACGGTCAATCCCGGCCATGAGCGCAAGGGTATGAGCGCCGAGACCACCTTCAACGAGGACCTGACCACCGCCGCCGATCTGGAGGCCGAGCTGTGGCCCCTGTGCGAGAAGCTGGCGGGCAAAGCGCGGCGCGACGGCGTGGCCAGCCGGGTCATGGTGCTGAAGCTGCGGCGCACAGACTTCAAGATCATCACCCGCCGCGTCACCCTGCCGGAGCCGGTGCAGACGGCGCGGGCCCTTTTCGCCGCCGGCCGGGCGCTGCTGAAGCCCGAACTGGGCATCCCCTACCGCCTGATCGGCATCGGCATGGCGGATGTGGTCGAGGCCGACGACGCCGGCCCCGCCCTGTTCGAAACCCCTGAAGCCCGGACGCTGAAGACCGAGACCGCGATCGACAAGCTGCGCGCGAAGTTCGGTGCAGGGGCCGTCGTGGCGGGACGTGCGCTGAAGAAGGACTAGCGGACGCTCGCACCCGCCCCCAACACCCCCTATCTTCCCGAATCCATGCCCATCCGCCGCCTCCCGCCCGAGACCGTCAACCGCATCGCCGCCGGCGAGGTGGTCGAACGTCCGGCCAGTGCCATCAAGGAGCTGGTCGAGAACGCGCTCGATGCCGGGGCCACGCGGATCGAGGTCCAGGCGGACGGCGGCGGTTTGAGCCGCATTCTGATCGCCGACGACGGGCACGGCATGGCGGCGGACCAGCTGGCGCTGGCGGTGGAGCGGCACGCCACCTCGAAGCTGGAGCCCGACGACGCGGGCGACGTCGACCTGCTGCGCATCTTCACCCTCGGCTTCCGCGGCGAGGCCCTGCCCTCCATCGGCTCGGTCGCCCGCCTGTCGATCACCAGCCGTCCGAAAGAGGGCGGTGAGGCCCATCGCATCAGCGTCGAGGGTGGTGAGCATCGCGGCGTGGCCCCCGCCGCCTTCCCCGGCCCGCACGGCGCCCGGGTCGAGGTGCGCGACCTTTTCTACGCCACCCCCGCCCGGCTGAAGTTCATGAAGTCAGAGCGATCGGAAGCCATGGCCATCTCTGAGGAGATCAAGCGCCAGGCCATGGCGCATGAGGCCGTCGCCTTCACCCTCGACCTCGACGGCAAGACGACCCTGCGTCTGCCCGCCGAGCATCCAGGCGATGCCGGGCGGCTGAAGCGCCTCGCAGCCCTGCTGGGCCGGGACTTCGAGGCCAACGCCCTGCTGATCGATCAGGAGCGGGATTCGGTGCGCCTGACCGGCTACGCGGGCCTGCCGACCTATTCGCGGGGCAATGCGGCGCACCAGTATCTGTTCGTCAACGGCCGCCCGGTGAAAGACCGGCTGCTGCAGGGCGCCCTGCGCGGCGCCTATGCCGACTTCCTGGCGCGCGACCGTCATCCGGCGGCGGTGCTGTTCCTCGACATCGACCCGCTCTACGTCGACGTGAACGTCCACCCGGCCAAGGCCGAGGTGCGGTTCCGCGATCCGGCGCTGGTGCGCGGTCTGATCGTCGGCGCGTTGCGCCATGCGCTGGCCGCCGCCGGGCACCGGGCCTCGACCACCGTGGCCGCTGACGCCCTGGCCGGTTTCACGGCCCACACCGGCGCGGCCTGGAGCCCCTCGTCGCCGAGCGCCTCAGGCTTCAGCGGCTGGCAGGGCTGGACCTCGCCCCAGCCTGCGATGGGCACGGGCACCCTGCCCGGCCTCAACGAACGGACCGCCCGGGTCGAGACGCCCGCCTGGCCCTCGCAGCCCGAAGCCGCCGCCGCCGTCGACCTGATGGACCACCCGCTCGGTGCTGCCAGGGCCCAGCTGCACGGCACCTACATCGTCGCCCAGACCCGCGATGGTCTCGTCGTCGTGGACCAGCACGCCGCCCACGAACGCCTCGTCTATGAGAAGATGAAGGTGCAGATGGCCCAGGGGTCGGTCGCCCGTCAGGCCCTGCTGACGCCCGAGGTGGTCGAACTGGACCCCGCCGAGGCCGAGCGCGTCTCGGCCCGCGCCGATGAGCTGGCGGCGCTCGGCCTGATCGTCGAGCCGTTCGGTGCCGGTGCCGTGCTGGTGCGCGAAACGCCGGCCCTGCTGGGCGACACGGACGTTCAGGGCCTGATCCGCGACATCGCCGATGATCTGGCAGAACACGGCGCCGCCCTTGCCCTCAGCGAGCGCCTCGCCGACGTCTGCGGCACCATGGCCTGCCACGGCTCCGTCCGTGCCGGCCGCGTCCTGTCCGCGCCTGAGATGAACGCCCTGCTCCGCCAGAT
Source organism: Brevundimonas sp. (assembly GCA_046294385.1). Lineage (GTDB taxonomy): Bacteria > Pseudomonadota > Alphaproteobacteria > Caulobacterales > Caulobacteraceae > Brevundimonas. The sequence goes on from JBKBJW010000003.1 coordinate 25,667, forward strand.
GGAAGCCACGCCCCACTCCGGCCAGTGCAACCACGGCCGTCCGACCTATGTCGAGCTGAAGCTCAACGATCTGGAAAAGCTGTTCGGGCGGCGGTGATCAGCGCGCGATCGGCACCATGACCTCGTTGCGTCGCAGGAACCACAGCGTCCACGGCGGGTCATACTGGGCAAGGCTGATCGGTCCCGTAGGCTCAAGCCCCCGGCTTTGCAGCTGTTGCTCCAGCTCGGCGCTGCGCCTCTCGACCTGACGGGCGTCGGCGATACCCGAGAAGCGGATCACGGCCATCCGTTGACCGGGCTCGTCACGCAGGGTGATGCGGCTGTCATTCGGAACCGGCAGCGTTTCGAGCGTGTATCCCGAAGGCATGGTGAAGCGGACAGTCCAGCCCGAGGCGGACGAGGTCTGGCTGACCGGCGCGGTCATTGCGATGTTTTCGCTGACGCGCCTCTGGGCCACGGGAGCGGTCATGGCGATGGACTGCCGCCGGGTGTTGCCGCCGAAGATGTAGCCCGCAAGGATGCGGAAGCCCTGATTGGAGGCGCGGTCCTGGCTGCCGGACACTGTCACCTCCGCCACCACGGTCGCGCCATAGTCCCGGACTTCGAACGACTCGTCCTTGAGGACCAGGGTGAAAGCGGGTTCTTCGGTGGCCATGGCGGGTGTTCCTGCCGCCAGAAGGATCAACAGCAAGGCCAGGATGCGGCGTTTCATCGGAACCCTCCTCCACAGCCTTTCGCGACTGCTTCCGTTCCTGTCTGGGCGCTGCTGTCGTCCCGCGCCAGCGGTTTCACATGACGCCGGTGTCGCACCAGTGGCGTAGGCCGACGTGGAGGTGACGGGCATGCCTCACACCTGCTAGCTTGCCCCCATCGGGATACTCCCGACCTGGAAGCCTATGTCCGAGATTGCGCGAAAGGCCTGAGGCCTCTCACCACGCGCTGAGAAGAGCCTCTGATCCGCCCGCTGGCTTCACGTCGGCGCGACACGTCATGCCTTTCGGACATCTCTCCAATGAACATCTCCCGTGCGGAACAACGCACGCTTCACTGCCTGGCCCAGGGCGGCGGCATCGTGCTTGAGCGCGACGCTGACGGCCGGGTCATCCAGGCCGACTGCTTCACCCGCGACGGTTTCCTGCTGACCGACTGCAATCTGTCGGTCTGGAAGAAGCTGAAGAACAAGGGGCTGATCGCCAGCCACAGCGGCGGGCCCTATCGGGTCAACCGCGACGGTCTGGCGCGCATGCGCAGCCAGCTCGACAACCGGGTCTCAGCCCGCCGCTGGTAGGGCCCTGAGAAACAGGACGCGCGCGGCGCCATAGTCGCGCGCGTCCAACCGCTCATAGCCGGGGGTCTCGATCTCCGGCTCGTCGGAGCCGCGTTCGAACACCACGAGCGCGCCGGGTTTCAGCCAGTTGCCTTCGAGCAAGCGCAGCAGCGCCTGTTCGCCCAGTCCCTTGCGGTAGGGCGGGTCCAGAAACGCCAGATCGAACGCCTCGCCGTCCGAGCCCGGGCGCACGCCCAGGTCCGTGGCGCTGCGCCGGTGCACGCGGGTGGCACCCATGACGCCGTAGGTGTCTGCATTCTCGCGGATCGCGCCGCGCGCCTCGTCATCGATTTCGACGAACAGGCAGAAGGCCGCGCCCCGGCTCATCGCCTCGAAGCCCAGGGCGCCCGAGCCGGCGAACAGATCCATGACCCGCAGGCCCTGCAGCGGCTCGGCCCATGATGCATGTTCCAGCACATTGAACACCGCCTGCCGCGCACGGTCGGACGTCGGACGCGTGCCCTGCCCCTCCGGCGCGACGATGGCGCGGCCCTTCAACTTACCGGCGACGATCCTCAAGGATCAGCCGCCCGAACGCGGACCGCGCGGCTTGCCTGCGCCGCCGGGACGAGGCCCTGAACGCGGGCCTGCAGGCTTGCCACCGAACCCACCGGAGGGACGCGATCCGCCCGGCTTGAAGTCACGTTTGGGGCCGTCGCCACGCGGGGCGGCACCGTCACGAGGCTTGTATTCCCGCTTCGGTCCAGCGCCCTCGGCGCGGGGTGCGTAATCGCGCTTGGGGCCGTCGCTCTTGCCGCCGAAGGCCGGCTTGCCCGGTCCCCGGCTGCCGCCGCCGCGGGTTTCACCGCGCGGCTTGTCGATGAACTGGTCGTCACGGGGCTTGAAGACGCGCTTCGGGCGCTCACCCTCGGCTTCTGCGCCTTCGGGCCGAGCGCGGGGCTTGAAGGTCTTCTTGTGCTCGAACTTCGGCGCGGCCTTGGCCCAGCCCGGCTGCTTGGACGGCGCGCGAGTGGAGCGTTCGGCGGCCTCGGCCACGGCGGTGTCGGCGGCGCGCGCCCGGCTGGGCTTCCTCGACGGATCGGACACGGCCGAGCCCGACTTGCCGCGCACAATGGGCGGACCGGTACGGCGACCGGGAATGGGCGCGGGCGTCTCGACCGTGTTGCCGGTCGGCAGGTTCTCGGGCCGGATATGCTCGGACAGCATCTCGCGGATCACGCGGGGGCCGACTTCCTCGACCGACCCGACCGGCAGCGTCCCCAGCTGGAACGGGCCGTAGGCCAGGCGGATCAGGCGGTTGACCTTCAGGCCGACCGATTCCAGCACCTTGCGGACTTCGCGGTTCTTGCCCTCGGCGACCGAGACACTGACCCACAGGTTGGCCGGGCCGCGTTCGTCGCCGCCGACATCCTTGGCCTTGTCGAGCGTCGCGGTGATCGGACCATAGCGTTCGCCGTCGACGACGCAGCCGTCCTTCAGCTTGTCGAGTTCGGCCTGGGTCACCCGGCCCCGGGCGCGGGCGCGATAGTGGCGCACAAGCTCGGTCGATGGCAGCTCCAGCGCGCGGCTCAGCTCCCCGTCGTTGGTCAGCAGCAGCAGGCCTTCAGTCGCCAGATCCAGTCGTCCGACCGAGATCACGCGCGGCAGGCCGCTGGGCAGGGCGTCGAACACCGTCGGCCGCCCCTGCGGGTCGTTGTGGCTCGTCACCAGGCCGGCGGGCTTGTGATAGCGCCAGACCCGCGTGGCCGAGGCCGCGCCCATCGGCTTGCCATCCACGGTGATCACATCGTCGCGCGTGACCAGCACGGCGGGCGTCGACAGGATCTTGCCGTTCACCGCCACCTTGCCCAGGCCGATCAGCCGCTCGACCTCGCGGCGCGAGGCGATGCCGGCGCGGGCCATCGCCTTGGCGATGCGTTCGCTGCGTTTCGGCTCGGTCGGAGCCTTCGCCCCCTTGCCGTCCTTCGCGTCCTTGCCGCCCGCGCGCGGCTTGCCGCGGTCAGGCCGGTCGCCCGGCTTGTCGGCCGAGTAGCGCTTGCCCGTGATTCCACCCTCGGAATCAGGCTTGCGGGGTCCGGCGCCTTGACGGGGCCGGGACTTCTTGTCGTTGTTGTCTGTATGGCGGACCATGATGAGCGGTTCATGCACATGGCCTTGGCCTTGGCGCAAGCGGCGGCGGACGCGGGCGAGGTCCCCGTGGGGGCAATCGTGGTCGATGAAACGACCGGACGGGTGGTCGCAGAAGGCGCAAACGGCCCCGTCGCAGCCCATGATCCCACCGCCCACGCCGAGATCGTGGCCATGCGGAAGGCGGCGGCAGCTCTGGGCAACTACCGCCTGACGGACCTGACTCTCTATGTGACGCTGGAGCCCTGTGCCATGTGCGCCGGGGCTATCAGCCACGCCCGCATCGGCCGTGTCGTCTGGGCCGCCGACGATCCCAAGGGCGGCGCGGTGATTCACGGTCCCAAATTCTTTGACCAGCCGACCTGCCACTCCAGACCCACACTCACGGGCGGGCTTCTGGCGGCCGAATCCGCCGATCTGCTGCGCGGCTTCTTCCGGGCGCGGAGGGGAACGGGCACCCAAGCGCTGCGTTAAGGCGCCGGGCCGCCGGAGGCTGAGGGTGTACGCATGAAGATCGACCTGCCGATGACCATTATCTGGTCAGGATTGGCGATGCTGGCCCTGCTGACGGTTCTGACGGCCTGTGGGCCCAAGCCCGCAGACGCCCCCACCGACGGCGATGCCGTGCGCCAGCGCGCCATCGAGGCCCAGACCGCACGGCGCCGCACCGGGGCCGAGGCTCAGGACCGCGCCCTGAACCGCGTCATCCGCACCGTTTACATCTGCAACAACAGCGAGCGCCTGTCGGTCGATTTCGACAACCCGCGCGAAATGGCCACCGTCCGCAACTCCATGGGCGAGGCTGTCGACCTGTACCGCGAAAAGGCCGCCGAGGGCCTGTGGTACCGCGCCAGCGGCTATGAGCTGCGCGGCGCAGGCGTCATGGCCAAATGGACTGCGGAAGGCCGCGAGCCGACCGACTGTCGCGCGGTGGATTAGGCGAACCCCGCCAGCCGCGCATCCAGCCCGTCCCGAACCCCCGGCCAGTCCTCGTCGGTGATGGAGAACATCACTGTGTCGCGCACGCGGCCGGTCCAGGTGGTCTTGTGGCGGCGAAGGATGCCTTCGCGGGTCGCGCCCAGCTTGGCGATGGCGGCCTGGCTGCGGGCGTTGATGGCGTCGGTGATGATCTCGACCCGCACCATGCCGCTGTCGAAGGCGTGCTGGAGCAGCAGCCGCTTGCTGGCCGGATTGACCGGGCCACCGCGCGCATCCGGATGATAGAAGGTCGAGCCCAGCTCGACGCGCCGATGCTCGGCCACCAGGTCATGCAGGCTGCTGGTCCCGACTACGCGCCCGTCGCTCTGCCGCCGCACGGCATAACAGGGGCCGCCGCCACGCTGCATATGGGCCATCCGCCCGGCCCACCAGCTGTCGAAGGCCGGGCCGTAGGCGTTGCTGGTCATGATCGACCAGGCGGCTTCATCGACGTTGATGGCCGCGCGGACATCCTCGCGCAGGGCGTCGGAGGCCGGCTCCAGCCGCACCCAGGCGTTCTCCAGCACGATCGCCTCGATCACGCCGCGCCCTCGCTCTTCAGGAAGGCCTGGACGGCATCCGCGTCCGCATCCTTCTGCACAAACGCCTCGCCGACGCCGCGCGCCAAGATCAGGGTCAGCCGCCCGCCCTCGGCCTTCTTGTCCCCGGCCATGGCCTTCACCAGCGCGGCCGCGTCGAACGCCCCCGCCTGCGCCAGCCGGGTCGGCAGGCCCGCCGCTGAGATCACCGCTTCGGCCCTAGCCGCATCCCCGGCCGGGCACAGCCCCTGGGCCGCCGAATGCCGGAACGCCAGCGCACACCCCAGCGCCACCGCCTCGCCGTGGGTCAGCGCCGTCTCGTCAAAGCCCAGCGCCGCCTCGATGGCGTGGCCGAAGGTGTGGCCGAGGTTCAGCAGGGCACGCCTGCCCGCCTCCTTCTCGTCCTCGCCGACGATGGCGCTCTTGATCTCGACCGAGCGGATCACCGCCCGCTCCAGCGCCGCCGCATCGCCCCGGGCACCCGCCGCGCCCTCTCCCGCCAGCCAGTCGAAGAAGGCCGCGTCGCAGATCAGCCCGTGCTTCAGCACCTCGGCCCAGCCCGAACGCAACTGCCTCTCCGGCAGGGTCGCCAGCACATCGATATCGGCCAGCACCAGCCGCGGCTGATGAAAGGCCCCGACCAGGTTCTTGCCGCGCGGCGTGTCGATGGCCGTCTTGCCGCCCACCGACGAGTCCACCTGGGCCAGCAGGGTCGTCGGGACCTGGACGAAGTCGATGCCGCGCATGAACAGGGCCGCCGCCAGCCCGGCCAGATCGCCCACGACCCCGCCGCCCAGCGCCACCACCACATCGCCCCGGTCCAGCCCATAGGCCAGCATCCGGTCGATCACCCGCTCCAGCTCGGCGAAGGACTTGGACGCCTCGCCCGGCGGCACGCTCAGCAGCCGCGCGCGCATACCGGCCGCCTCCAGCGACGCCATCGCTGCCGGTCCGTGCAGGCCGGCGACTGTTTCGTCGGTGATGATCACAGTGCGGCCCCGCGCCAACGGTGCCAGCCGCGCGCCGAGCTCGCCCAGCACCCCGCGCCCGACCACCACATCGTAGGGCCGGAAGGCACCACCGCTGACAGGCAATACCGTGCTCATCCCCACAGGTCCTTCAGCGCCTTCAGGATCGCCTCCACGGCCTCCGCATGGGCACCGCCGCCCACATCCACGGTCACATCGGCCTGGGCGTAGAGCGGATAGCGCGCCTCGGCGAGGCCCGTCAGTGCCTCCAGTGGATCGCGCCCCCTCAGCAGCGGCCGGGTGTCGCGCCGCTGAACCCGCTGGGCCACCACGTCCAGATCGGCCCGCATCCACACGGTCAGAGCCTTCTCCTTCAGCACAGCCCGCGTCTCTTCCCGCAGGACCGCCCCGCCGCCGGTCGCCAACACGATGCGCGGCCCTTCCAGCAGGCGACGGATGACCCGCGCCTCCCCGGCCCGGAACTCGGCCTCGCCCATGGTGCTGAAGATTTCCGAGACCGCCATGCCCGCCGCGCTTTCGATCTCGGCGTCGGCGTCGGCGAAATCCAGCGCCAGCCGTTTGGCCAGCCGCCGTCCGACGGTGGATTTCCCCACCCCCATCAGCCCGACCAGGGCTATGGTGCGCTCACGCATGGGAATCGCCGCGTCCGTCATGGTCCTTCAACCCTCTACACCAAGCGCCGCCACAGGCCAGAGCCGCGGATGACAACGCCGCAGATCGAGGCCTTTCTGGAGATGATGGCGGTGGAGCGGGACGCATCCCCCCACACCCTGTCGGCCTATGCCCGCGATCTGGCGGACGCCGAGGCGCATCTGCCGTCAGGCGGACTGATGACGGCGGACGAGACGGCTATTGAGGCCTGGTATGCGTCGCTCTCTACCCGCGGCCTGTCGGCGGCCACGGCCTCCCGGCGGCGCTCGGCGGTGCGGCAGTTCTATCGCTTCGTGCTGGGCGAGGGCTGGCGCGCCGACGACCCCTCGCGGCGACTCGATGCGCCGAAAGCGGGCCGCAGCCTGCCCAAGGTTCTGTCCCGCGACGAGATCGAGCGCCTGCTGACCGCCGCCGCCACCCATGACAATGCGGGCGGCGTCCGCCTGATCGCTCTGCTGGAAATGGCCTATGCCTCGGGCCTGCGGGTGTCGGAACTGCTGGCGCTCAAGGCCGACGCCGTGCGCCGTGACCCGGCTTTCCTCATCGTGCGCGGCAAGGGCGGCAAGGAGCGGCTGGCCCCCCTCAATGGATCAGCCCGTGAGGCGGTGAAGGCCTGGCTGACCGTCCGCGACGCCGCCCGAAAGCCGAACACGCCGGACAGCGCCTGGCTGTTTCCCTCCTCCGCCGCTTCAGGTCATCTGACGCCGCGCCGCTTCGCCCAGTTACTGGATCAGGCCGCCGTCGCCGCCGGCATCGACCCCGCCCGCGTCAGCCCCCACGTCCTGCGCCACGCCTTCGCCACCCACCTGCTGGAAGGCGGCGCTGACCTGCGCATCGTCCAGACCCTGTTGGGCCACGCCGACATCGCCACCACCCAGATCTACACCCACGTCGCCACAGACCGCCTGACACAGGTGGTGCATTCCAAACATCCGCTCGCACGCGAGGACTGAACCCCGCTTGCCCCCCGGCGTTCTGGTGACTAGGTTCCGCCGCCTTCCGACGCACAAGTTCGCGCCGCCCTATCGGACGCCTTCATGGCCACCCACTATCTCGATTTCGAAAAGCCGATCGCCGACCTGGAGGCCAAGATCGAGGAGCTGAGCCTGCTCTCCTCGACCTCCGGATCGTTCGAGACCGAGATCGACGGCCTGCGCCAGAAAGCCGCGCAGCTGCGCAAGAAGACCTATTCCGGCCTCGACCCCTGGATGAAGACCCAGGTGGCCCGCCACCCACAGCGGCCGCATTTCGTCGACTACATCGAGGGCCTGTTCACCGACTTCGTCGAGCTGCGCGGCGACCGCCAGTTCGGCGACGATCAGGCGATCATCGGCGGCCTCGCCCGCCTGCGCGGCCGATCCGTGGTCATCATGGGCCATGAGAAGGGCCACGACACCGCCACGCGCCTGACCCACAATTTCGGCATGGCGCGGCCTGAGGGCTACCGCAAGGCCGTGCGCCTGATGGACATGGCCGAGCAATACGGCCTGCCGGTCCTGACCTTCGTCGATACCGCCGGTGCCTATCCGGGCCTGGGTGCCGAGGAGCGCGGCCAGGCCGAGGCCATCGCCCGATCGACCGAGCGCTGCCTGACGCTGGGCGTGCCGTCGATCGCCACCATCACCGGAGAGGGCGGCTCCGGCGGGGCCATTGCGATCGCCGCAGCCAGCCGGGTCCTGATGCTGGAGCACTCGATCTATTCGGTCATCTCGCCCGAGGGCGCGGCCGGCATCCTGTGGCGCGACGGCGCCCGGGCCAAGGAAGCGGCCATGGCCATGCGCATCACCGCGCCGGACCTGAAAGAGCTCAAAATCATCGACCGGATCATCGGGGAACCGGTCGGCGGGGCCCATGCCGACAAGGATGCCGCCATCAAGTCCGTGGGCGATGCCCTGATCGAGGAACTGGACAAGATGTCCAAGATGTCGCCCGGCCAGATCCGCAAGGCCCGTGCCGACCGCTTCTACGCCATCGGCCGTCTGACCGAGCGTTAACGGCTCTTCCATCTCGACTTGAGACCCTCAGGGACAGGTTCCTCCCGCAAGGGTTCGCGTCCGAATGAACGTCGGCGAAGCGCTCCGAGACAGCGCCATCTTCAATCTCGAGCGCGCCGTGACCATGGTCGTGGACGACTCGACGTTTGCGCTTGAGCTGACCACCCAGGCCCTGCTCGGCTTTGGCGTCAAGACCCGCTACGCCTGCCATAACGCCGCCGAGGCGATGGAAATCCTGAAGGACTCGGACGTCGATCTGCTGGTCATCGACGCCGACATGCCGGGCACCAGTGGCTATGATCTGGTCCGCTGGTTGCGCAGGGCCAATCTTGAGCCGAACTCATTTGCTCCGGTCATTCTGATGGCACCCCATGTGCGCCGCCGGAATCTGGACGAAGCCCGCAACTGCGGTGCCAACTTCGTCATCACCAAGCCGTTCAGCGCCACCACCCTGCTGGAGCGCGTGATCTGGGTGGCCAAGGATCAGCGTCCGTTCCTGACCGTCGGCGACTACTTCGGCCCCGACCGTCGTTTCCGCGACGGCGTGAACCGGGACGGCGAGGAGCGCCGTGAGGACAAGATCAAGCTGGCCAGGATGAAGGCCGAACGGCCGGAAGAGGTGCAGATTTGACCGTCGTCATCCGCACCCCGCGCACATCGCGCCTGTCAAAACTGATCGACAGCGCCGGCGGCGCCAGCGTTGCCCTGGCCCTCGCCCGGGCCAAACGGAATCTGGCGAAGCTGGAACCGCGCAGCCTTGAGGTGGTCAGGGGCCATGTCGCGGAGATGCTGGCCCTCACGCCCCCCGCCGGTCCCGAGGACGCCTTCCCGAAGTTGGAAACCGCCTATCGCGCCGCCGTGGGCGTGCTGGACGCCGCCGGACCGTTCGAGCGCGACGACCTGTGCGCCGCCGCCGCAAGCCTTTGCGACCTGATCGACGCGGCCGGCAACGCTACCGGCTTCGACTGGCGTATTATTCAGGTCCATGCCCGGGCGCTGGAACTGATGCTGACCCTGCCCGCCGATGCGGCGGATCAGCGCCAGAAGGTTCTGGAAGGCCTCGCCGAGGTGCGGAACCGCAAGCTGTCCTAACCCGGCAGTCCGACTTTCGCGCCGCGCGTCTGTTTGCGCCACAGGGCCGCATACTCTCCGCCCTGGCGCGCCACCAGCTCGTGGTGGGCACCACGTTCGACGATCCGCCCGGCCTTGAGCACCAGTATCTGGTCGGCATCCGCCACGGTCGACAGCCGGTGCGCGACCACCAGGGTCGTGCGGCCCGTCCGGGCCTTCCTCAGCGTCTTCTGGATCGCCGCCTCGGTGCGGCTGTCGAGCGCGCTGGTGGCTTCGTCGAGGATCAGCACGCAGGGGTCGGCCAGCAGGGCGCGGGCGATACCGACGCGCTGGCGTTCGCCGCCTGACAGCTTCAGCCCCCGTTCCCCGACCTTGGTGTTCATGCCGTCCGGCAGCTCGCGGATGAAGTCCGCCAGCTCTGCCGCCTCCGCCGCCGCCCAGATGGCCGCATCGTCGGCGTCCGGCTTGGGGAAGCCGATGTTGGCACGGAGCGTGTCGTTGAAAAGGGCCACGTCCTGGGGCACCAGGGCCACCGCCTGCCGCAGTGACGCCTGGGTCACCGCGCGTGCATCCAGCCCCTCGATCATCACCCGGCCTTCCTGGGGGTCCAGCAGGCGCAGGGCCAACTTCACGATCGTGGACTTGCCCGACCCCGACGGCCCGACCAGCGCCGTGGTCGAACCCGGTGCGGCGATGAAGCTGATATCCTCCAGCCCGTTGGCCCGCGCGTCATGGCGATAGCCGACCTGCTCGAACGCCAGCGCCGCCCCGCGCTCGTCCTGCGGCCTGGGCAAGGCTGTCGCATCGGATGCATCGGCCACCTGCGGGGCCTGACGCGTCACCTTCAGCATCTCCTCCATGTCGATGAAACCCTGACGGATTTCCCGATAGGCGAAGCCGAGGATGTTCAGGGGCGCGTACAGCGAAATCAGGATCAGCACTGCCGCCGCGACGTCACCCGGACCCATGCGCCCGGCCATGGCCTCCATGCCCGCCATCACGGCCATGACGCCGAGGCCGACGTTCATGATCGCACCCTGGATGGTGTTCAGCAGGGCCAGCGAGGTGTTGGCCTTCAGCGCCGCATCGACATAGGTCGACAGGGCCCGGTCGTATCCGGCCGCGGCCCGCGCCTCGGCCCCGAATGACTTGACCGTCTCGTAGTTCAGCAGCGCGTCAACCGACAGGCCGGCGGCCTCGCTGTCCGCCGCATTCATCGCGCGGCGATGCTCCAGCCGCCAGTTGGCCATGGCGAAGGTCGTCGCCGCATAGACCGCCACCACCGTCACGGCCACCGCCGCGAACCGCCAGTCGTACTTGCCGCCCAGCACGGCGGCCGCCAGCACCAGTTCCACCAGCGTCGGTCCGACGTTGAAGAAGATGATCCGCAGCAGGAAGTCCACCGCCCGCGACCCGCGCTCCATCGTCCGCGACAGCGACCCTGACCGCTTGGTCTGATGGAAGTCGAGCGACAGGCTGAGGGCATGGCCAAACGTCTCGGTTGCGGTCTTGCGTTGCGCCGCCGCCCGAACGGGCGCGAAGACGACGTCGGACATCTGGGGTGCCGCCGATGACAGGAACCGTATGACGGCCCAGCCGATAGCGAAGGCGGCGAAACCGGCACCGAGCGCCACGCCCGGCCCCTGCCCTTCGGCCAGGCGGTTCACCGCCGCGCCCAGCATCAGGGGCGCAATCACCCCCAGCCCCTTGCCGGCCAGGGTCAGCACGAGCGCCCCGGCCACCCGCCACGGCAAATGCGGTGCCCCTGACCGCGCCACCACGCCCAGCAGATCGCCGAGCGCCTTCAGCGTGCCCGGACCGTCCGACTTGTTCTGATCAGCTCCGAGGGCCGCGGCCTTGACCTCAGGGTCGGGATTGCGGCGGCCGGAGCGCTCGCCGCGCATCGCCATGCCGCAGTTATGGGGTGCGCCGCCCGCTGGCGAAAGGGGCTAGGCCGCCGCCGTGACCGCCGCGATCAGTTCGTCCACCGCTTCCTCGGTCGTGGCCCACGAACACACGAACCGCACAGACCCGTCGTCAAAGCGATAGCAGGCCCAGCCGGCGTCGTTGATCGCCTGATGCGCCCTGTCCGGCATCCGCACAAATACAGCGTTCGCATCGACCGGATGGGCCAGATCGAAGGGCGTGCCGACCACGATGCCGGCCGCCAGCCGCTGCGCCATCAGATTGGCGTGGGCGGCCCCGTCCTCCCAGGCGTTGGTCTCCAGCAACCCCAGGAAAGGCGCCGCCAGGAACCGCGCCTTAGATGCGGTCTGCCCGGCCTGCTTCAGCCGGTTGTCCACGCGCTTCGCCAGAGACTTGTCGAACATGACGATGGCCTCGGCGCAGTTCGCCCCTGCCTTGGCTCCGCCGAACACCAGGATGTCCACGCCCATCCGCGGAATTTGCTTCAGGTCGAACCCTGCCGCCGCCGCATTGGCCAGGCGCGCGCCGTCCATCTGCACGCCGAACCCCCTGGCCTTTACCGGCTCGATCAGGTGGCGCAGCTCCTCTTCGGTATAGACAGCGCCGTATTCCGTGGCCTGGGTCAGGGTCAGGGCCGCCGCCGGCTGACGGTGCCCGACCTCGGGCTCATCCAACGCCGCCTGCAAAGCCTTGGCGTCGATCTTGCCGGAAAAGCCCGGCAGGCCGATCAGCCCCATGCCCTGGCCGAAGAAGCCCGGCGCCCCGGTCTCGTCGGTGCAGACATGGGCCGCGTGGTGGGCCAGCACCGCCTCGAACGGAAACGCCAGCATGGACAGGGAGATGGCATTGGCCGCCGTGCCGCTGAACACGAACCGCACCTCGGCGTCCGCGTCGAGCCGCTGCCGGATCTGGTCCGCCGCCCGCGCGGTGATCTCGTCGGCGCCATAGGCCCGCACCGCCCCGCTGTTGGCCGCGATCACGGCATCCAGCGCCGCCGGTGCCATCCCGGCCGTATTGTCGGATCCAAAGTCGTAACGCATGGGATCAGGCTTTCCGGATCAGTCGTCGACGCAGCTGCTTCGTCGCCGGGTCTTCAGTCAGGGTCTTGGGCTTGGGCTTCACGACCGGATCGGGACCAGCCGCGGGTGGGTCATAGTGCACCGCCACCTGATGCGGGAAGGGTATCTCGATCCCGGCGGCATCCAGCGCCTCCTTGACCCCCTCGGTCAGGTCCGAGCGCACCTGCCACCAGTCATCGACCATCACCCAGGCGTGCAGCGTCACCTGCACCGAACTGTCCAGCAGGTCGGTCACCCCGGCCCAGGGCGCAGGGTCGGCAAGAACCTTGTCATGGGCATCGGCCACGGCGCTGATGACCGCCCGCGCCTGCTTCAGGTTTGCGCTGTAGCCGACGGTGAAGTGGATCTCGATCCGCCGCGTCTTCTGGCCGGTCAGGTTGATAATGACGTCGCCCAGCACCTTGCCGTTCGGCACCACGATCTTGTGGTTGTCGGCATTGGACATCTGGGTCACGAACAGGTCCAGCCGCTGGACCGTCCCGGACACGCCGCCGATGTCGATCACATCGCCGACGCGATAGGGCCGCAGCACCAGCAGCACGACCCCCGCCGCCACGTTCGACAGTGTCCCCTGCAAGGCCAGACCGACCGCCAGCGACGCCGCGCCCAGCACCGCAATGATCGAGGTCGTCTGGACCCCCAGCCGTTGCAGCACGGCGATTAAGCCGATCACATAGACGATGACCCGCGCCACCTGGGTGGCGAAGCTCAGCACCGTCGGATCGTTGCGGAAGCCCCTGACCCTCGACAGGCCCCGGCGCACGACACCGGATACCCATTTCGCGGCCACCACCGTGGCGATCAGGATCAGCGCGGCGATCAGCAGGTTGACCGCGAAATCGCCGGCCATGTCGGTCAGCTTTGCGATCATGGCCGCGTCGACGGCCACGGCCTTCTGGCCCGAGGCCACGAGGTCAGCGATGGGAGAGGAAGCGGACATGGGCCGGGTCTAACGCCTGAACCCGCGAATGGAAGCCCGATGCGGCTTTTTACCCCGCCACTCGACCCCCGCTGCGCTCCATCCGGTCCAGCAGGTCCATGACGCCATCCAGGGTGTCCGCCTCGCGCGCCGGCTTGTCCCAGCGGATGCGGCTGACGCGCGGAAACCGCATCGCCACCCCCGACTTGTGCCGCGTCGAGCGCTGCAACCCCTCGAAGGCGATCTCCAGCACCAGGCCGAAATCGCGCTCGGCCCGCACCGCCCGCACCGGGCCGAACCGGTCGGTGGTGTGGTCGCGCACGAACTTGTCCAGCTGCCTCAGCTCCTCGTCGGTGAAGCCGAAATAGGCCTTGCCCACGGGTGCCAGAATGCCCTCGTCGGTCCAGACGCCGAAGGTGTAGTCCGAATAGAAGCTCGACCGTTTCCCGTGCCCGCGCTGGGCGTACATCAGCACCGCGTCGATCAGGTGCGGGTCGCGCTTCCACTTGAACCACGGACCCTTGGGGCGCCCGGCGACATAGGCGCTGTCCCAGCGCTTCAGCATCATGCCCTCTGCCGCGGCCCCCACAGGCGGGTCGGCGCGCAGGGCGGCCAGAGCGTTCCAGTCCGTATACGGAATATTCGGCGACAGGCTCAGCCGCTCGCCCGTATGCGCGCCCACCACCGCCTCCAGCCGCGCCCGGCGCTCACGCAAGGGAAGCGCCCGCAGGTCCTCTCCGTCCGCCGCAAGCAGGTCATAGGCGACGATGGCCGCCGGATGCGCCGCCATCAACTTCGCATCCACGGTCTTGCGGTTCAGCCGCTGTTGCAGGTCGCCGAACGGGGCCACCTGCCCGTCTCGCATCACCACCAGCTCCCCGTCGATGGCCCCTTCGAACGCCAGCCCGGCCATGACATCGGGAAAGGCGTGGGTGATCTCGTCGCCGTGGCGGGAATACAGCCGCGCCACCCCCTGCTCGCGGACTGCCTGCACCCGGATGCCGTCCCACTTCCATTCGGCGGCATGGTCGGCGGGGGCCAGTCTGGCTAAGTCCACCGCCTCGTCGATCGCCACCGCCAACATCACAGGCCGGAACCGGCCCGGTGCCTCGGTGTCCGGCCGCTCGCCCCGTCCCTCGACCCAGGCGAACAGCTCGGCATAGGGCGGCTTCACGGCATTCCACACCTCGACCACATCGGCGACAGTCAGGGGCTCCAGCGTCGTCACCGCTTCGCCTCCTTCAGGATCCGGCGGTTCTCTGACGGCGTCCGGCCGCATCATCGCCACCGCTGTCTTGGCCAGCTGCGCTGACAGGCCGACGCGCAGCCCCCCGGTCACCAGCTTCAACAGCGCCCAGCGTCCCTTGGGCTCCAGCGCATCCAGCCAGCCCTCGATCAGCGGCCGCACCTGCGCCCGCCCGGCGTTGGTCAGGGCGTCGATCACCTCGCCCAGCTCGGGCTCGCGGTTGGGTCTGTGGTCCGGATCGCGCGGCCAGATCAGGGCCACCGTCTCGGCCAGGTCGCCGACATAGTCGTAGGACCAACGGAACAGCTGATCATCCACCCGCGCCTCGACAGCGGTTCGGATCATGGCCGGTTTGGCGGCGTTGAACTTTAGGTCCCCGGTCAGCGCCGCCAGGGCCCAGCCCCGGTCCGGGTCCGGCGTCGCCCTCAGATAATCGCGCACCAGCACCAGCTTGGCGTTGCGCGATCCCGTCAGGGACAGTCGGTCCAGCAGTTCGGCAAAGGCGCGCATGATGCGATCAACGCATCAAGCCACGCTCAGTGCAATCAGGCGGCGACGGGCCGTTGCTGCAGTTCGCGCACGCTCTCGCGCCCCGCACCGACCCGGTTCATCACCTGGGCCAGGGCGGCGAAGTCGATGGGCTTGTTCAGATAGGCGTCCGCGCCCGCTTCCAGACCCGCCTCGTGATCCTCGTTCCGGGCCGAGGCTGACAGGACAACGATCGGCGTCTCGGCATTTGGGCCGCCCCCGGCGCGGATGGTCCGCGTGGCGCTCAGGCCGTCCATGACGGGCATGTTCACGTCCATGACGATCAGGTCGTACTGCTGCAGACCCGCCATATCGACGGCGATCTGGCCGTTCTCGGCGGCGGCGCAGCTATGGCCCGCCGACCCCATCCAGGCTTCCAGGATCATGCGGTTGACCGGGTGGTCCTCGACCACCAGCACCTGCAGAGACGCGCCGTCCTCGATCTCGGCGCGGATCGGCTCGGCGGCCTGGACGGCCGTCCACTCGACCACCTCGGCTTCGAGCGACAGAATGAAGGTCGAGCCGACGCCCAGCTTGGACGTCACGGTGATGTCGCCGCCCATGATGTTGGCCATGCGCCGCGAGATCGTCAGGCCCAGACCCGTGCCGCCGAACCGGCGCGTGGACGAGGCGTCCACCTGGGTAAAGGGCTGGAACAGGCGCTCGACATCTTCCGGCGCGATCCCGGCGCCGCTGTCGGTGACGCAGAAGTCGAACCGCGCCCGACGGTCGGACAGGCGCTCGCCGCGCACGGTGTACTGGATGTCGCCCTTGTCGGTGAACTTCACCGCATTGGACAGCAGGTTGTGGATCACCTGGCAGACGCGCAGCGGATCGCCGCGCACAACCGCCGGGATTTCGCCCTCGAACACGGCGTTGAAGTTCAGACCCTTGGCCTCGGCCTGGGCCTGGAACGGCCCGGTGACACGGCGGTGCAGATCCTCGACCGAGACGTCGACGATCTCAAAGGTCATCTTGCCTGCCTCGATCTTGGTCATGTCGAGGATGTCGTTGAGCAGGCTCAGCAGATTGTCGCCCGAGTTGCGGATGATCGACAGATATTCTCGCTGGGTGGCCTCCAGACGCGTCGCGCTCAGCAACTGGGCCGCGCCCAGCACCCCGTTCATCGGCGTGCGCAGCTCATGCGAAATCACGCCCAGGAAGTTGGACTTGGCGTCCGACGCCGCATTGGCCTTGTCGCGCGCGGCCTCCAGTTCCTCGATCAGGTGTGCCTGGTGGGCCTGGAAGGCTCGGATGCGCTCTTCGCGCAGCATGGTCATGGTCACCAGCACGAACATGCCGGCGGCCGTGAACGGCACCACCGCCAGGAACTGCCAGAAGGTCGGCGTGCCCCACAGGCTGCCGACGATGAGCAGGGCGGCCAGACCGTAGGGCGACGAAATCACCATCGCCTGACGCGGCGAACTGCGCAGTTGCGAGAACACCAGCACATAGCCGGCGACCAGCAGCGCCATGGCCAGCGGCTGGCCGAACGGAGCGCCCGAGAACCACGCCAGCAGAGGCGCGGTGGCCCAGGCCCCCGTTGTCACGGTGGCGACCGCCGGGAACACCAGGCCCCAGCCGCCGCCTTCATTCACGCGCTCGCTGAGGCGCTTCTCGACCACGCCGCGCAGGGCCCCGGCGGCAAGCGTGCCCAGGAACCACAGTCCGGCGGTCACGACGCCGACCGTGGCCAGCAGGCCGATGCCCCAGCTGGCGATGATCAAATAGCGAAGATACTGGGTTTGCAGGATGGCGCGCAAAGCCTGCGCGGCCTCACCCGGTGCCTGTCCGGCGGCCAAGCCCTTGCCGATTCCATCCGATTCGACCAAGGCGGCCCCTCCGTCCTGTTCAACCCCGACGTGACGCTAGGGCGAACCTTCTAAGACGAGGTGAACGGAGAATTTCTTGATTATCCGACGGCTTCCGACGGGGTCATCGCCTTGATCGACAGGGCGTGGACCGGCCCGGCCAGCTCCTCGCGCAGCACGGCGTTGACCGCGCGCTGACGCATCACCCGCGCCTGCCCTTCGAATGCGGCCGAGACCACCGTCAGGTTGAAATGACTCTCCCCGCCCGGCTTGGCGTCCATGCCACCCTCATGGTGGTGACCGGCGTGGCGCGCGCTGTCATCGACCAGCTCAATCCACTCGGGCGACAGGGCCGCGGTCAGCTTTTCGCGAATTTTCTTCGCGATAGGGCCCTCATTCATCGGTCGTTCCTTGATGGCGTCGCAATCGACCCTACACTTGTGCCGATGCCTCCCCAGTTTCAATACAAGCCGCGCTTCACCGACATCCGGGTGAAACCGCCGAAGCCCGAGGAGGAGGCGGCCGAGGCCGACGTCCTGCACCTCAAGCCGGGCGAGAAGCCGTGCCAGTGGCCCGACTGCCGCAAGGCCGCGTCCGCCAAGGCCCCCAAGTCGCGCGAGCGGCTGCATGACTTCTACGATTTCTGCACCGGCCACGCGGCCGAGTACAACAAGGGCTGGAACTTCTACGCCGGCATGACCGAGGGTGCTGTCCGCGCCGCCCAGGAAGACGAGGCCATGACGGGGGGGCGCCCCACCTGGCAGATGAAGGCCGGTCGCATGAGCCGCGAGGCCGCCGCCTTCGCCTCCAAGATGGGCACCGCCAACACCAGCGGCGCCGGATCATGGCGCGACAGCTTCGGCCTGTTCGGCAGACGGACCCAGGAGCAGGCCGGTCCCGCCGGCCAGGACGACCTGCGCATCGGCAAGCTGGAGCGTGCGGCCCTGGCCGACCTCGACCTCGACCTGCGCGTCGACAAGAAGGCGATCAAGGCCCGCTATCACGAGCTGCTGAAACGCTTCCACCCCGACCTGAACCAGGGCGACCGCGGCGCCGAAGCCAAGCTCCAGCGCGTCATCAAGGCCTACAAGACGCTGAAGAAGGCGGGCATCGCGTAAAGCTCAGACGCGCCGCCCGTCCGCATCGATGATCAGCTCGCCGTCCTCCTTGAACAGCGGCCCCGGCGGCAGGCGATCCAGAATATCCAGCACCGCTTCACTGGGGCGGCACAGCCGAACGCCCCTGGGCGTCGCCACCAGCGGCCGGTTGACCAGCACAGGGTGGTCGACCATGGCCGCCAGCAGCGCCTCTTCCGTCACGCCGGGTGCCAGAAGCCCCAGCTCGGCCGCAGGCGACTTGGTCTCGCGCAGCGCCTCCCGAGCCGTCAGTCCTGCAGCGGCGAACAGGGCTTGCAGCTGCCCGACCGTCCAGCCGACCGTCTGATAGTCGATGACGGTCGGTGAATAACCGGCCGCCTCGATGATCGACAGGACATTGCGGGAGGTTCCGCAGGACGGGTTGTGATGGATGACGACGGGGAACTTAGTCATGCGGCGCGTCCTTTCCGAAGCAGCCAGCCGAAGACAATGGCGGCCGCAAGCGCACCTGTGATCTGACCGAGGAGAAAACCCGGCACGGATGAGGGCGCGATCCCCGCGAAGGTGTCGCTCAGGGCGCGAGCCAGCGTGACCGCGGGATTTGCGAACGAAGTCGAGGCGGTGAACCAGTAGGCGGCCGATATGTAGAGGCCGACCAGAGCCGGCACGCTCTCGGCGCGGAAGCGAAGCCCGCCGAGAATGGTCGCGATCAGGCCGAAGGTCGCGACGCTTTCAGCGAAAATCTGTGCGGGACCCTCGCGCAGTTTTTCGGAAAGCTGGACCAAGGGTTCCGCAAACATGAGATGCGCGCACCAGACGCCGACGACTGCCCCAGCGATCTGCGCCGCGACATAGGCGAGTGCGCTCGGTGTCTCGATCTCGCGGCGCATCGCGAACACCAGCGTCACGACGGGATTGAAATGCGCCCCGGAGATCGGCCCGAAGATCGTAATCAGGACAACCAATCCCGCGCCGGTCGCGAGCGTGTTGCCCAGGAGCGCGATGGCGTTGTTACCACCCGCAAGGCGCTCGCCCATGATCCCGGAGCCGATGACGACGGCAAGCAGGAGGGCGGCGCCGAGGGCTTCCGCCGTGAGGCGGCGTCCCAGACCGAAACGCTCCGGTTCGATGTCAGGGATGACCATCGCACTGCTCATCAGCAACAGGCTTCTTTCGCTTTGGCGGGCGTCGGGCAGCACGACACCTTCGGCGCATCGATGAGAACGACATCCGGCTCATCCTCACCGTAGGCGGTGGCCTCGCCGAAGGTGAAGAAGGTCTCCCAACGCAGACCAGAGGGGTCGTTGACCCAGGCCTTGTCAGATTGGGCGTAACAGCAGGTGGTGGCTTCCTGATCGCGCGTGACCTCGCCCGCCGACTTGAGGCGCTGCGCGAGGTCGGCGAGCTCGTCGTTCGTCTCGACCTGAATGCCGAGATGATCGACGCCGGGCACACGGGCGCGATCCGAGATCGCGAAATTCACGCGCGGATCTTCGAGCATCCACTTGGCGTAGTCGTTCTTGAGCACCGAGGGCTCGCTGCCGAACAGGGTGGAATAGAAGGCGATGGACCGGTTCAGATCTTCAACGGCGACGTGGACGTGCAGGCGTTTCATGCGCGGGCTCCTTCATTGGCGGGTTTGCAACAGGCGGCGCGGCTGACGGCATCGGCTAACGGCGCGCAGATTTCGGGGCGACCCTGGCAGCAATCTTCCATCAGGAAGAGCAGCAGATCGCTCATGCCGCCGTAGTCGGCAGTGTAGAGGATGGACCGGCCTTCGCGGCGGCTGGTTACGAGCCTGGCGTTTGCGAGGACGGCGAACTGAGCCGACAGGGTGTTTGCCGGAATGCCCAGCATGCGGGCGACGTCACCGGCGGCCAGGCCATCAGGACCCGCCTTCACCAAGAGGCGAAAGACTGAGAGGCGGCTATCCTGCGCGAGAGCGGAAAGGCGACTGGTGGCGACATTCAGTTCCATAATTCATGAAATATGGAATCATTGTGCAGACGTCAAGCCTGAGCGCATACACGATGATGCAGCGGCGCAATGTCCGCTAAGGGTCGACAGCGAACAGCAGGGGCTTGAGACCCCCTACCCCTCCGCCGCCTCGTCCTCCGGCTCGACCACCGGCGCGCCTGACGGCCCGGTGATGTCGAAGTCGATCTTGCCGTCCTTCAGCTGCACCTTCACATGCCCGCCGCGCGTCAGGCGTCCGAACAGGATGTCGTCGGCCAGCGGCTTCTTGATGTGCTCCTGGATCGTGCGGCCCAGGGGGCGTGCACCGTACAGCTCGTCGAAGCCGTTCTTGGCCAGCCAGTCGGTCGCCTCGTCGGTCATTGTGATGGTGATGTTCCGGTCCGCCAGCTGGGCCTCCAGCTGCAGGATGAACTTGATCACCACCTGACGGATGGTCTCCGAATTCAGGGCCTTGAAGGCGACGATGGCGTCCAGTCGGTTGCGGAACTCCGGCGCGAACAGGCGCTGGATGGCCTTGTCATCCTCGCCCTCGACCTTGCCCCGGCCGAAGCCGATGGAGGCGCGCGCGTTGTCCGCGGCCCCGGCGTTGGTGGTCATGATCAGGATGACGTTCCTGAAATCGACCTTCTTGCCGACCGCGTCGGTCAGCATGCCGTTGTCCATCACCTGCAGCAGGATGTTGTAGACGTCCGGGTGCGCCTTCTCGATCTCGTCCAGCAGCACCACCGCGTGCGGATGCTGATCGACCGCGTCGGTCAGCAGACCGCCCTGGTCATGCCCCACATAGCCCGGAGGGGCGCCGATCAGTCGGCTGACGGTGTGGCGTTCCATATACTCCGACATGTCGAAGCGAAGCATCTCGATGCCCAGCGTCGCCGCCAACTGCTTGGCCACCTCGGTCTTGCCGACGCCGGTGGGGCCGCTGAACAGGAAGCTGCCGATGGGCTTCTGGGGATCGCGCAGGCCGGCGCGGGCCAGCTTCATCGCCGCCGAGACCTGCTCGATCGCCGCCTCCTGACCGAATACGGCGCGGTTCAGGTCGGTCTGCAGCTCCCGCAGCGATTCCGTGTCCGACTTCGACACCGACTTCGGCGGGATGCGGGCCATCTTGGCGATGACGGCCTCGACCTCCTTCTGGCCGATGGTCTTCTTGCGCTTGGATTCCGGCAGCAGCATCTGGCCGGCCCCCGCCTCGTCGATCACGTCGATCGCCTTGTCCGGCAGCTTGCGGTCGGACATGTAGCGCGCCGAAAGCTCGACCGCCGTCCGCACGGCTGCGTCCGTGTAGCGGACCTTGTGGTGGCTTTCGTAATAGCTCTTCAGGCCCTTGAGGATCTTCACCGAGTCCTCGACCGTCGGCTCGTTGACATCGATCTTCTGGAACCGCCGCACCAGGGCGCGGTCCTTCTCGAAATGCTGGCGGTATTCCTTGTAGGTGGTCGAGCCCATGCAGCGCAGGGTCCCCGACCCCAGGGCGGGTTTCAGCAGGTTCGAGGCATCCATGGCCCCGCCGCTGGTCGCGCCCGCGCCGATCACCGTGTGGATCTCGTCGATGAACAGGATCGCGTTCTCGTGGTTCTCCAGCTCCTTGACGACCTGCTTCAGCCGCTCCTCGAAGTCGCCGCGATAGCGGGTGCCGGCCAGCAGCGCGCCCATATCCAGCGAGAAGATGGTCGCGCCTTCCAGCACGTCCGGCACCTCGTGGTTGACGATCTTGCGCGCCAGACCTTCGGCGATCGCGGTCTTGCCCACGCCCGGCTCACCCACCAGCAGCGGATTGTTCTTGGTGCGGCGGCACAGGATCTGGATCGCGCGCTCGACCTCGGCATGACGGCCGATCAGGGGATCGACCTTACCCTTGCGCGACTTCTCGTTCAGGTCGACGCAATAGGCCTCCAGCGCCTCGCCGCCCGACTTCACGGCGGCGGCGTCGTCGGCGTCCTCCGGCGACTGGCCCGACGCCCGGACCGGCCGGGTTTCGCCCGAGCCGCCCTTCTTGGCGATGCCGTGGGCGATGAAGTTGACCGCGTCGTACCGCGTCATGTCCTGCTCCTGCAGGAAGTAGGCGGCATGGCTTTCGCGCTCGCTGAAGATGGCGACCAGGACATTGGCCCCCGTCACCTCCTCGCGGCCCGACGACTGCACATGGATCACCGCGCGCTGGATCACGCGCTGGAAGCCCGCCGTCGGCTTGGCGTCATCGCCGTCCGCCGTGGCCAGGGCCGCCAGATCGTTGTCGACATACAGGGTCAGCGCCGCCTTCAGCGCCGGCAGATCGACGTTGCACGCCCGCATGACGTTCCCGGCGTCCGGGTCGTCGATCAGGGCCAGCAGCAGGTGCTCCAGCGTGGCGTATTCATGCCGCCGCTCGTTCGCATAGTGAACGGCGCGGTGCAGGGTCTCTTCGAGCGGACGCGAGAAAGAGGGCAAGCTCTCAGTCCTTTTCCATTGTGCATTGCAGGGGGTGCTGGTGACGCCGCGCCGTCTCGATCACCTGGGCGACCTTGGTTTCGGCCACTTCGTAGGTGAAGACGCCGCAGACCCCGACGCCATGCTGATGCACATGCAGCATGATGCGGGTCGCGTCCTCGCGGTCCTTCTGGAAGAACCGCTCCAGCACATAGATGACGAATTCCATCGGCGTGTAGTCGTCGTTCAGGATCAGCACCCGGTACAGCGAGGGCTTCTGAAGCTTCGGCTTGGTCTCGGTGACGGTGGCGGCACCCTGGCCTCCCCCCTGTTCACCTGGACGTCGTGACGGCGGCATTCGTGGTCCGGTTAGTGATTGTCAAAACGCTAGATGGGGAATGATGGCCTGATTTGAAGCGTCGGCAAGTCACAGGTTGCGTGAGTTACGCGGTCTTCCTTCTCCCCTTGAGGGAGAAGGTGGCCCGTGAGGGCCGGATGAGGGGTGTCAGCGCAGGCGGTCAGAGCCTTCGCGCCGCCGCCTGCCGAACAGTCTCCAGCACCTGATCAGGGGTCCCGAGGACAGCGTCGTTCGAGAACCTCAGCACTGTGAACCCGGCCTTGGTCAGCCACGCGTCCCTCACGGCGTCTGACTCCGCCCGCAGCACATGCACCCCGCCGTCGAGCTCAACGATCAACTTCGCCGCCGGACAGCAGAAGTCGGCGATGTATTGCGCGATCGGAACCTGCCGCCGGAACTTGAGCCCGCCCAGGCGACGGTCGCGCAGCAGCTTCCACATCGCCGTCTCGGCATACGTCGGCTCGCCGCGAGATCGGCGGGCGTTGGCGCGCGTCCTGTCGGTCGGCTTCAGCATCGACGGAGGATAACCGGAACGGGCGGTGTTTCACCCCTCATCCGGCGCTCGCGCGCCACCTTCTCCCTCAAGGGGAGAAGGAAACGGGTCTGTGCCCACCAACGAAAAGGCCCCCGGATCGCTCCGGGGGCCTTCGAACTCAGAACTTACGCTACTGAGGGGTCAGATCGCCTTAGCGGGCGGCCTGGAACTTCTCGACGGTCGCGGTGACGCGCTCGTTGATCGGCTTGAAGCTGTCCTTGACCGAGGCGGTCAGGGTTTCGGTCATCGCCGTCATGTTCGACAGATAGGCTTCGGTGGCCGACTTGGCCCACGAGGTCTGCAGCTCGATCAGTTCCTGCACCGAACGGGCGGCGGCCAGCGACTGGGCAGCGGCGACGGTGTCTTCGAACGACTTCTTGCCGAAGGCCAGGCTCTGGGTCGACAGGGCTTCAGCGCCCTTCTGGGCGGCCGAGGCGGAGGCGACCAGGGCTTCCAGGTTCTGCTTGCCGTGGGCGTTCAGCTCGGTCAGGCCGGCGACCGACTTGTCGACGCCTTCGCGGAACATCTTGGCGCCGGCGGCCTGGGCCTGCTGGGTTGAAGCCTGGACCTTCTCGGCCTGGGCCTTAACGGTGGCGGTCGCGGTTTCGACGGTCTTCTTGACGGTTTCGGTGGCGGTGGTGGCGGTGTCGGCCATGGTGTTTCTCCTGAAACGATCCGCGGCTGAACCGCGGTTTGATGGGTCTCGCGACAGGGGGAGCCATCGCGACGAGGCTCATATGGTGCAAGTGCGAACAAAGGTCAAGGGCATTTTGTGCAGTGCAACATAATCATCATCGAACAGTGGTGAACGCTTCAAATCTGCGTTGACGCCTCGTTAACCGACGCGAAAGCTGGCACCCCTCATGCTAGCGTCTCATCCATGAGTTCCAGATCGGCGCATTCGGGGGCGACCGCGCCGCAGTTGTTAGAAGAGGCAGTCGCTTGTCGATGACCGCATCTCTCCGCCGTGGCCTGGTCGCGTTGCTGACGCTGTGCGTGCTCATGCTTGTGCCCACGCCCGGCGTGATGGCTCCGGTGGCCCAGTCCAGCGACAACGTCCGCTACGCCGCCATTGTCGTCGACGCCGCCTCGGGCGAGGTGCTGTTTGCTCGCCACGCGGACGCCCGGCGCTATCCGGCCTCCATCACCAAGGTCATGACCATGTACATGGCCTTCGACGCCCTGGCGGAAGGCAAGGTCAAGCTGGACGACGTCCTGACGATCTCGCCACGCGCCGCGTCCCAGCCGCCGTCCAAGCTCGGCCTTGCGGCTGGCCAGACCATCACTCTCGACGACGCGCTGAAGGCCATGGCCGTGCGCTCGTGCAACGACATAGCCGTGGCCGTGGCCGAGCATATCGGCGGGTCAGAGGCCCGCTTCGCCGCTATGATGACGCTGAAGGCCCAGGAGCTGGGCATGACCAGCACCCGCTACGTCAACGCCAATGGCCTGCCCGACAGCCGCCAGCTGACCACCGCCCGCGACCTGGCGGTGCTCAGCCGTGCCGTCTTGCGCGATTTCCCGCAGTATTACCGCTACTTCGGCCTGCGCGACTGGAACTACAGCGGCCGCGAGTATCGCAGCACCAACGGCCTGCTGAACGCGGGCCAGGGTTATGACGGCATCAAGACCGGCTTCACCAATGCCTCGCGCTACAACCTCGCCGCCTCGGCCGTGCGCGACGGCCGCCGCCTGATCACCATCGTCCTGGGGGGCCAAACCGTCGCCAGCCGCAACGCCCACGTCGCCGCCCTGATGGATGTCGGCTTCGAGGTCGAACGCCGCCGCGCCGGGGGTGAACGCATCCAGGTGGCGCAGGTGATCTTCGAGGAGCGCGGCTTCGGCATCGGTGCCGACAACGCGAGCCCCGTGCAATATGCCTCCCTGGCCGACGGCGAGGACGAGCCCGGCTCCGCCGGCGTCACCCTGACCTCGGGCCCGTCCGCCGCGCGCCCGACCAGCGTCGATCCGGCCCCGTCGCAGCGGGCCGACCTGCCCGCCGATGTCACCGCCATCCTGAACGGCGGAACCGCCCCGACCGAGGGCCGCCGCAACCCGACCACCTCACGCCCGGCGGCCACCCCTGCCCGGCCCGCTCCCACGCCGCCCCGCCGCCCGGCCGGCCGCTGGATCGTTCAGGTCGGATCGTTCCGCGACCGCGAGATCGCCACAGACTGGCTGACCGAGGTCAACCGCCGCTTCCGCTCCACCTTCGCCGGGGCCGAGCGCGTGGTTCAGGACGGCGAAGGCCGCTTCCGCTCGCGCTTCACCGGCATGACCGAAGACGCCGCCCGCGCCGCCTGCGAGGCTCTGGAAGCCCGCCACCTCGACTGCCTGGTGATCCGGCCGGATTGATTCCTGTCTCCTCCCTATCGCGTAGCGATGGGGAGGTGGATCGCCGCAAATATGCGGCGAGACGGAGGGGTTCTGGGGGCCCGGAGACGGCGTAGCGGGAAGAGCCCCTCCACCACTTCGTGGTCCCCCTCCCCATCAAGATGGGGAGGAGATGTCTACTCCGCCCACTTCGCCTTGCGCTTGTCCAGGAAGGCCCGGACGCCCTCCTGCCCCTCGGTGCTGACCCGCGCCCGCGCGATGCGCCTGGCCGTGTCCTCCATCAGCCCGCCGTCCAGCCGATGGCCGGCCACATGGTGGACCAGACGCTTGGAATCCCCCATCGCCCCGGGCGCGCAGGCCTTCAGGGTGCCTGACAGATGCGCCACGAAGCCGTCGATGGCGTCGGCGTCCGGCAGCACCGCATCCACCAGCCCGACGTGGGCCGCGTAGTCGGCGTCGAACAGATTGCCGGTCATGAACAGCTGGCGGGCTTTCCGCGCGCCCACGGCCTCGACCACATAGGGGGCGATGGTCGCGGGGATCAGGCCCAGCTTGACCTCACTGAAGGCGAATTTCGCCCCCTTCACCGCCACAGCCATGTCGCAGGCGGCCACGATCCCGGCCCCGCCGCCCATGGCCGCGCCCTCGACGATCGCGATCGTCAGGGCCGGCACGTCGTGCAGCGCCTTCAACATCTTCGCCAGACCCATGGCATCGTCGCGGTTGTCGCTCTCGGACCAGTCCGCCGCGTCCCGCATCCAGCCCAGGTCGGCCCCGGCGCAGAAGGTCCCGCCCGCGCCCCGGATGAACATCGTCCGCACGTTGTCGGCGCTGTGCAGGGTCACGAACGCCTCGTGCAAGGCCGCGATGGTCGCGGCATCGAACGCGTTCTTCTTCGCCGGCCGGTTTATGGTGACGAAGACCACGCCCTCCGCCGTCGCCTCGATCCGCACCAGATCGTCGTTCCCGTCCGGGGCCGCCCCGGCCAGCAGCGGATGAGCGATGGCGTTGATCTCTGCCGCCTCGCCCGGCGTGATGTCGAGGGCGTTCAGGTCGGCTTCGGTCGGTTTGTGGTCGGTCATGAAAGTCTCCTTGCCGTCATCAACGCCCGAAAGGGCGCTTCGACCTTGCGGCAGGTCAAATCTACATCCGGAAGACGCCGAACGTCGTCTCCGGCACCGGCGCGTTCAGACTGGCCGAGATCGCCAGCCCCAGCACGTCGCGGGTCTGGGCCGGGTCGATGACCCCGTCGTCCCACAGGCGGGCGGTGGCGTAGTAGGGATTGCCCTCGTCCTCGTATTTCTGGCGCACCGGGGCCTTGAAGGCCTCGGCCTCCTCGGGCGTCCAGGTGTCCGCGTCCCGGTGAACGGTGGCCAGCACCGCCGCCGCCTGCTCGCCGCCCATGACGCTGATCCGGCTGTTCGGCCAGGTGAACAGGAAGCGCGGCCCGAACGCCCGGCCGCACATGCCGTAGTTCCCGGCCCCGAACGACCCGCCGATCAGGACGGTAAACTTGGGCACCTCGGCCGACGACACGGCGGTCACCAGCTTGGCACCGTGTTTGGCAATGCCCTCGGCCTCATACTTCCCGCCGACCATGAAGCCACTGATGTTCTGCAGGAACACCAGCGGGATCTTGCGCTTGCAGGCCAGCTCGATGAAGTGCGCGCCCTTCACAGCGGCCTCGCTGAACAGCACCCCGTTGTTGGCCAGGATCGCCACCGGATAGCCCCAGATGCGGGCGAAGCCGCACACCAGGGTGGTCCCGTACAGCGCCTTGAACTCGTCGAAGTCGGATCCGTCCACGACCCGCGCGATAACCTCGCGCACGTCATAGGGCGCGCGCACGTCGTCGGGGATGATCCCGTACAGCTCGTCCGCATCCAGCGTAGGCGCACGCGGCTCGCGCACATCCAGCGGCACGTCCTTGACGGTGTTCAGGTTGGCCACGATCGAGCGCACGATCTCCAGCGCGTGTTCATCGTTCTCGGCCACATGGTCGACCACGCCGCTGCGCCGCCCGTGGGTCTCGGCCCCGCCCAGTTCCTCGGCCGAGATCACCTCGCCCGTCGCCGCCTTCACCAGCGGCGGTCCGGCCAGGAAGATGGTGCCCTGATTGCGCACGATCACCGTCTCGTCCGACATGGCCGGCACATAGGCACCGCCCGCCGTGCACGACCCCATCACACAGGCGATCTGCGGGATCGACTTCGCCGACATCCGCGCCTGGTTGAAGAAGATGCGCCCGAAATGCTCACGGTCGGGAAACACCTCGGCCTGGTGCGGCAGGTTCGCCCCGCCGGAGTCCACCAGATAGACGCACGGCAGCCGGTTCTGCTCGGCGATCTCCTGCGCCCTCAGGTGCTTCTTCACCGTCATGGGGAAGTAGGCGCCGCCCTTCACCGTCGGGTCGTTGCAGACGATCATGACCTCGCGGCCCGACACGCGCCCGACACCACAGATCACACCCGCCCCGGGTGCCTCGTCCTTGTACATGCCGTTCGCCGCCAGCTGGCCGATCTCCAGGAACGGCGAGCCGGGATCCAGCAGACGCTCGACCCGATCCCGGGGCAACAGCTTGCCGCGCGACACGTGGCGGTCGCGGCTGGCGTCCGACCCGCCCCGCGCCGCCTTGGCCACCCGCGCCATCAGCTCGTCCCTCAGGGCGCGGTTATGGCTGTCCAGCGCCTTGAAGGCGGGGCTGTTGCGGTCGATCGAGGACGTCAGCTTTGGCATGGCCCCGGTTTAGGCCGGGTCGCGGAAGACGCAAAGACCCGACCGGCAAATCAGCTGCGCCGCGCCCATCAATCCCCGTCACCCTCGGGCTTGTCCCGAGGGCCCATCCCTCCGCTGCGCACGAACGATGAAGCTGACCACCACGCTTTCTGCCGGGCTGGTCGTGCGGCCCAACCATAGGCCCTCGGGACAAGCCCGAGGGTGACGGAGCAGATTGAAGCGGTTGACGCGTTGTGCTGCCCCCGCCCCCAGAATCTGCGATAACCCCCGCATGGCCACGGTCCGCAACGACACCCTCGAACAGGCGCTGCACCGCATCTTCGAGGGCGGATCGAACACAGAGGCCAGCTGGTTCGCTCTGACAGGAGGCGAGTCGCTGTTCAGTGCGGGTGATCAGGCCGACACCCTCTACCTCCTGCGCGCCGGCCGCCTCGGCGTCTTCCACCACGAAGAGGACCAGCCGGCCCAGTTCGTCGGCGTCATCCGACCGGGCGAACCGGCGGGCGAGATGGCCATGCTGGCCGGCACCCCCCACACCAACGGCGTGGTCGCCCTGCGCGACAGCGAGGTGCTGGCCCTGCCCCGCGACGCCTTCTTCCGCGCCGCCCGCACCGAGCCGGACCTGATGGTCGAACTGGCCCGGCTGATGATCCACCGCGCCCGCAACCGCGCCTCCGGCGGCGGCGAGCCCAGCGTGTTCGGCTTCATCGGGGTGCGGCCCCGGCCCATCCGCGCCTTCGTCGAGCGTATCGCCGCGGCGGTTGAGGCGCTGGGCTTCACCTGTCAGGTCATCGACCATTCGGCCCTCAGCTCGGCCGCCGAATGGTTCAGCCGGGTCGAGGACGCCCACGACTTCGTCCTCTATGTCGCCGAGTCGGACGAGCCCACCTGGGCCTCCCTCTGCGCCCGCCAGGTCGACCGCCTGTTCATCGTCGGCTCGGCCCTGCTGGCCCCGCCGCGCAGCGCCCTGCCCCGCAGCCAGGCACTGGACTCCCAGCAGCGCACGGACTTGATCCTGCTGCGTGACCCGCGCATGAGCCGCCCGGCCAATACCGCCGTCTGGCTGGACACCCTCAATCCCGGCCGCTGGTTCCATTGCATCGAGGGGGACCAGTCAGACGCCGCCCGCATGGCCCGCATCATCACCGGCACGGCGGTCGGACTGGTCCTGTCGGGCGGCGGGGCCCGGGCCTATGCCCAGGTGGGCGCGATCAAGGCCCTGAGCGAGGCCGGGGTGCCGCTGGACTTCCTCGGCGGTGCCTCCATGGGCGCGGTCGTCGCCGCCGGCCCGGCCCTGGGCTGGAGCCAGGACGAGCTCGAGCAGCACCTGCGCGCCGCTTTCGTCAGAAGCGACCCCCTGTCCGACATCACCTTCCCGCTCATCGCCATGACGCGCGCCGGCAAGGTCGCCCGGCTGCTGCGGGAAGCCTATGGCGACGTCGACATCGCCGACACCCACCGCCCCTTCTTCCTGGTCTCCACCAACCTGACCACCGGGGGCGTCGAGGTTCACCGCCGCGGCCTCCTCCGTCAGGCCATGCGCGCCTCCATCGCCATTCCCGGGGTCATGCCGCCGGTCGTCATGAACGGCCAGGTGCTGGTCGACGGCGCCGTGCTGAAGAACTTCCCCGCCGAGGTGATGCGCCAGACCCACTCCGGTCCCATCGTCGGCGTCGACATGTCCCAGGCCCGCGGCGTCGATGCCGGGATGCTCGAAAACCCGCCCTCCTGGATCAACTGGATCCTGTCCGGTGCCTGGAAACAGGGGCCGCCCATCGTCGCCATCCTGATGCGGTCCGCGACCCTGACGACCGACGCCGATCTGGAGCGGTCACGCGCGGCCACCGACCTGCTGATCCAGCCGGAGCCGGAGGGCCTCGATATCCGTGACTGGAAGATGTTCGACCCCGCCGTCGCCTGCGGCTACGAGACGACCAAGCTCGCCCTGGCTGACCTCGACCGCCCGGTCACAGACCTCAGGCGGCGCGCCTCGCCACCAGAAACAGACGCGGAAACGGCATCAGGGTCACCCCGTCCGCCCGCCTCGGGAAAGCCCGCGAAAGCGCCGCGCCCAGCTCGGCCAGAAAAGCCCCCTGCAAGGGCTCGCCGTCCAGAGCGGTGAGGTAGGGCCTCAGCGCGGTCCCCTTCATCCATTCCAGCACTGCATCCTCGCCGCTCAGGGCCTGCAGATAGGTGGTGCTCCAGATGTCGACCGGGTCACAGGTGTCGGCCAGAACGCCGTAGTAGGCTTCGGCGTCCAGCAGCGGCCGGATCGTGTCCACGCCCTCCAGCCGCCCGGCCCACGGTCCTTCCGCCGCCACGCCGCGCATGATCGTGTGGTGCACCGTCTCGTGGGCCATCGGCATCTGCACCGCCAGGACCCCTCCGGGGGCCAGCGCGCCCGCCAGCCGCCTGAACAGCGCCTCATGGTCTCCCAGCCATTGCAGCGAGGCGTTGGCGAAGATCAGGTCCGCCGGCCGCTCGGGCCGCCACGCACCGATGTCGCCGACGGACCAGTCGATGTCCTCCGACCGCCCGCGCGCCCTGTCGATCATCGCTGCGCTGGTATCGAGGCCATGCACCGCCGCGCCCGGGTGACGCCGCTTCAGCAGCGCCGCGTGCTGGCCCGCGCC
Source organism: Brevundimonas sp. (assembly GCA_046294385.1). Lineage (GTDB taxonomy): Bacteria > Pseudomonadota > Alphaproteobacteria > Caulobacterales > Caulobacteraceae > Brevundimonas. Next base: position 56,892 of record JBKBJW010000003.1, read on the forward strand.
GCAGCCCAGGTCCCAGATCTCACGGGGCTCGAGGTCGTCCGGCAGGCGCAGCAGCAGATCCAGCGCCGCGCGGTCCCGCTGGGCTTCAAAGCGTGCGTATTGTTCAGGATCCCAGACGGGCAGGTCGAGCGCTTCAGGCATGACCCAGACTACATCTTCCGCACATCGCGACAATGCAGCGTCGGGGCCGATGGTACCGCCTCTCAGGCTTGAACTGAGGACCTCCGGTTCCACAAACCGGCGCTCTAACCAACTGAGCTAAGGCGGCGCTATCAGCGCGAGGGGCGTTCTCTAGCGGGCGTTGGGGGCGTGATCAAGGGAGGTTGAGGGGTTGTGAGCGCTTGCCTTCCTTTCGTCATTCCGGGCGTAGCGTAGCGGAGACCCGGAACCCAGCGGCACGCGATAGCGTGAACCTGTCGGGAGCGCCGGTGTTTCGCCGCCGTCGCGGCGCCGCTGGGTTCCGGGTCTGCGAGCCGCTGCGCGTCTCTCCGCCCGGAATGACGAAAGCAAGGGGCACAACGAAAAACGCCCCGGAGTTTCCCCCGGGGCGTTCTCGTATCGATGGTCCGTCAGCCTATTGCGGTGCCAGGCGGAAGGTGACCGGGAAGTTGACCCGGGCTCCGGTGGCGGCACCGTCGACCTGACGCGGGGTCAGGGTCGCGCGGCGGGCTGCGGCGAGCGCTTCACGACCGAAGCCGGCGCCCGCGGGCTCTTCCGACACGATCGAGCAGTCGCTGACGCTGCCGTTCGGCTGAACCACGCAGCTCAGCTGCACCCGGCCCTGTTCGATGCCACGCTCCTGAGCGCGCTCAGGGAACTGCGGCGCCGGACGACGAGCCCACTGCGGGTTCGTGATCACCGACGGACGCGGCGGCGGCGGCGGAGCCGGCGGAGGCGGCGGTCCGGGGACGACCACGGGCGGACCCGTGTATTCGACCCGCTCTTCCTTCGGCGTCGGTGTGATGTTCACCGGCGGCGGAGCAAGCGTGGAGATCGCAGCGGGTTCACGCACCTGCAGCTTGGGCGGCGGAGGCGTGTCCGGCGGAGGCGGCGGAGGCGGCGGCGGCGGCGGCGGCGGCGCAGGCGGAATCAGCTCCACCTCCACCGCGTCGTCGTTGAACTCGATCGTCTTCAGCTCGAACCGGGTCTTCTGAATCCAGAAGAGCAGGGCCCCGAACATCAGGCAAACCGTGCCGAGGGTTACAAGCCACACGCCGGGCGAGACGCCCATGAAGCCTTTGCGACGCGGCGCGTCGTAACGACTGCGGTGGTACTCAACGGGTGTATCGGTCATGTGATTCCCCGCCCCTACTTCGCTTTGTCTTCGCCGACGAGCGCGACGCTATAGAACTGTGCGTCCTGCAGCGAGTTCATGGCCTGCATGAAATCACCATAGCGCGTTTGCTGGTCGGCCCGGATGTAGATCCGCTCCTTGTTCGGGTCGCGCGCGCCAATCTGGGCTGCGAGATCCGAACCGAGCGTCTCCATGGTCGACTCGCCGTCACCGATGAACACCCGGCCATCCTCCTGGATGGAGAGGAAGATGGGCTTGGGCGGCGCCGGGTCTGGCTTCGCGATCGCGATGGGAAGTTTCACTTCCACCCCCGGGGTGGCGACCGCAGACGCCACCATGAAGATGATCAGCAGAACCAGCATGATATCAACGAAAGGAGTGACGTTGATGTCGGCTTCCTGCTTGACGTGATACTTACCGCCGCCACCGCCTCCGAGTTTGGCGGCCATCGGGCTTACGCTCCCTTGTCGAGCTGGCGCGAGATCGCGTTCAGCAGTTCAGCGGCGAAGCCGTCCGAACGGGTGCCGTAGGCCGAGATGCGGGTGTTGAAGTAGTTGTAGAACACCACCGCCGGGATAGCGGCGAACAGGCCGATGCCGGTGGCCAGCAGCGCTTCGGCGATGCCGGGGGCGACCGAGGCCAGGTTGGTGGTGTTCGACTGCACGATGCCGATGAACGAGTTCATGATCCCGTAAACGGTGCCGAACAGACCCACGAACGGGCCGGTCGAACCGGTCGAGGCCAGGAACTGCTGGCCGCCCGACAGACGCGAGGCCAGACCCGCCTGAACAGCGGAAACCGCCGACTGGGCGCGGAACAGGGCACCGTCGCGGTGCTCGCCGGTGACCGACAGGCCGGCCTGGCGGGACATTTCGATTTCTTCGGTGGCCGCAGCGGCCATGTCGGCCAGCGGGTTGCCGTCGAACTCGTCCGACGTGGCCACGCGGCGCATGTCAGCGATGGTGCGGGCACCGCGGAACGATTCCAGGAAGGAGTCGGTCTTGCGGTTCAGGCCACCGAACTCGAACAGTTTGATGAGCAGCAGGGTCCAGGAGAAGATCGAGGCCAGCAGCAGGCCCACCATCACGACCTTAACGACCGGGGTCGCTTCCATGAACATGGAGATCGGGGTGATTTCGCTGTGACCGGCACCTTCTTCAGCCGGCGCTTCTTCGACGGCCGGCGCGGGGGCCGGAGCGGCGGCAGCGGGGGCCGAGGCGGTGGCCGCAGCCGGGGTGGTGGTCGCAGCGTCTTGCGCCAGGACCGGCGAGCCCGCCATCAGGACGGCGGCGCCGGCCAGAGCGAGAATGATGTTCGTCTTCTTGAGCATAGTTCGCCAGTTCCTGCTTGGTCTGACCCGTGAAACCTTGAGACAGAAGCGGGTTGAGCCGCTGCCCCGTGAAAAATTTTCGATCACCGCAACCCCGAGGGATCGACGGCGAAACGCTTGCTGACGGTTCCGGTTGCCGAATGGCCACCGGTGGCTATCGAAGGACCGTCAAGACACAGAGTCCATGGGCCTTCGGCAACCCGCCAAAGAAAGCGGTCAAGCTCCCTTTGGCGAACGCATATCAGAGCGTCAAGTGCGCAGAGGCGCTTTTCCCCCCGTGGGGGAGATCACGCATCGCTACAGGCAAAATCCTTGCCGAAAGCGACATTTTCATGATCGCACCGTGCACGCGTTCCGGCGCGCGGAAAGCGATTCCGCACAGGCCATTCTGCGATGGGGGGAGGCGATGGTGCCTGGGGGCGGATTCGAACCACCGACACGCGGATTTTCAATCCGCTGCTCTACCAACTGAGCTACCCAGGCGCCTGCGTCGCGGCGCGAGGCGGCGTCTATAGGCGAGGCGTGGCGGGGTGTCCAGCACCCTCGCTCAGTCTTCTTCGGACCCGTCCGGGACCTCGTCCCCGTCCTCGACCGGCAGGGCGTATTTGCCCGTCAGCCAGCGCCCCAGATCGACATCGGCGCAGCGCTTCGAACAGAAGGGCCGGAACGCCGGTTCGGACGGATTCTTCTTGCAGATCGGACAGAGCGCCATCAGCCCTCATCCCACGTAAAGGCACCCGGCGCGACCGCCGGATCGGCAAGGATGCCCGCCCTGGGCCCAAGCTGCGCCGCCAGCGGCCCGGCCAGCGCGGCCTCGTCGGGAGCGCACCGGGCGACAAACCGTGGAGTGGCCGTGTCCGACAGCATCGCGTGCTTCAGGCAGCGGACCACGTCCTGGGCCCGATGGGCCGCCCGCCGCTTGCCGTCCTCGCCCCGGAACAGCTCCTCGATCGGCGTGCGCCGCCACGGCAGGGCCAGTTGCAGCACGCCGAAGCGGTTCACCGGCCCGTAGGAGATATCCGGGTCCTTGCCGAACGCCGCCCCAAAGCCGGCCTTGGCCGCCGCCGTCATCGCCTCGCCGTCATGGCCGACGCCGATCAGGTCGATCGCCACCAGACCGCCCCAGCGCTTCAGCCCGGTGATCCGTGCGGCCTGATGCAGCCCCTGCCGATTCGCCCGCTCCCGCGCCTTGCTGCCCGCCGCGCCCGGCGACAGGTCCAGATCGACCGCGATCATCGCCCGCGTCCGCTCGACCCTCAGGTCCAGCCCGGTGTCCGGGAACAGTTCGCCGGGAAAGCCCGCCTCTTCCTCGGCGTCCCAGCTGGCCTGAATCGCTTCGATGCCCGTCACCGGCACCGCTCCCGGCGCCAGCACCGCCAGCGTCTCCTGAACCGTCGGCCCGGGCGTCAGCAGCCGCGGCTCCCCCTGCCCCGGCCCGGTCATCCGGACCATCGGCCCCTTGCGTTCGCGCGGTTCGGCGGTGACCTCGACCTCGACCTTCTGCCCCACAGCCGGTCGGTCCGTGCCCTTCAGCGGCAGAAAGGCGAGTGGCCCACCGGCCCCCAGGTCCACGAACGCGGCCTTCAGCCCCTGCGGAACCTCCGCCACCCGCCCGACGCTGCGCGCGCCCAGCCGATGGCGCGGCTCGTCATCCTCCCGGTCGATCAGGATCTGGGTAAAGCGACCGTCGCGGCGAATGATTCCGCGCGTCTCGCCCGGCAGTTCGTCGAGGAAGACCTCGACCCCGCTCACGCCCGCCAGCCCGCGCCGGACAACAGGTTCACGGTCTCATACAGCGGCAGGCCCATCACGGCGGGATAGCTGCCGACAATGCGGCTGACAAAGGCCCCGGCCCGGCCCTGGATGCCGTATCCGCCCGCCTTGCCCTTCCATTCGCCCGAGGCGACGTAGGCGTCGATCTCGGCGTCCGACAGCACCTTGAAGGTCACGCGCGTATCGACGACCCGCTGCGTCAGCTTGCCGTCCGCCACCACCGCCACGCCGGTGTAGACCCGGTGATTGCGCCCCGACAGCAGTTTCAGGAACCGCACGGCTTCTGCCTCGTCGGCCGCCTTCTCCAGCAGCCGGCGACCCACCGCCACCACCGTATCGGCGGCCAGCACCACGGCGTCGGGCGACCTTTCGGCCACCGCACGCGCCTTCTCTGACGCCAGACGCGCAGCCAGGCGCGGCGGCGTCTCGTCCTTCAGCGGCGTCTCGTCGATATCAGCGGGGTCGATACGGTCAGGCGTGATCCCGACCAGCGCCAGCAGTTCAACGCGGCGAGGGCTGGCTGAGGCCAGCACCAATTCAGGCCGCGCGCTCACAGGCTTACTTGAAGCGATAGGTGATGCGGCCCTTGGTCAGGTCATAGGGCGTCATCTCGACCAGGACCTTGTCGCCGGCCAGCACGCGGATGCGGTTCTTGCGCATCTTGCCGGCGGTGTGGGCGATGATCTCGTGGTCATTCTCGAGCGTCACGCGGAACGTGGCGTTCGGCAGCAGTTCGCTGACGGTGCCGGGAAACTCGAGCAGTTCTTCCTTAGCCATGCGGCCTCTCGCGCCCTCTGAAATCATGCCGAACGAGCGCCGGGCGAAAGCGCGCGTCGTTAAGGCGGCGGGTAATGCCTGAAAATGCGGCGCTAGTCGAGTTCTCCTCCCCGTTCGCTTGCGAATGGGGAGGTGGACCGAGCTACACCACTTTAACCCGTCACCCTCGGGCTTGTCCCGAGGGCCCATGGTGGGGCACGCTCGAACGATGGCCAGAGAGCGCCCCTTCATCGCCGTCTACATCCTGACGAACAGGGCATACGGCGCACTCTACATCGGCGTGACCAGCGACCTCTACAGCCGCATCCAGCAGCACCGCGTGGGAACCTTTGACGGCCACACCAAGAAGCACGGCCTGCACCGCCTCGTCTGGTTCGAGCCACAGGAGAGCATGGTCACCGCCATCAAGCGCGAGAAGTCTCTCAAGCGCTATCTGCGGGACTGGAAGATCAACCTGATCGAACGCGACAACCCCGGCTGGCTGGACCTGTCGCTGGACTGGGATCGTCCGCCGGAATGGAAGCACGGCCCGACCGATCAATAATTGCCCGTCACCCTCGGGCTCTTGTCCCGAGGGCCCATGGTTCGGCCCGCACGACCGTTCCCGCAGAAATCACCGCAGCCAGCCACTGTCGTTCGTGCGCTGCGGAGAAATAGGCCCTCGGGACAAGCCCGAGGGTGACGGGTATTTGGTAGGGCTCAGCCCCGCCGGTACAGCGCACACACCAGCGTAAACAGCCGCCGCGCGGTTTCGTGGTCCACGGCCACCTTGCCGTCCAGACGTGCCCTCAACGCCTCGGCACCTTCGTTGTGCAGGCCGCGGCGGCCCATGTCGACGGCCTCGATCTGGCTGGGCGAGGTCCCGCGCAACGCCTCGTAATAGCTGTCGCAGATGGCGATATAGTCCTTCACCACCTTGTTCAGCGGGGTCAGCGACAGGCCGTGGACACGGGCGTAGTCCGGCCCGCTGATGTCGAACACCAGCCGCCCGTCCACCAGCGACAGCTTCAGCCCATAGGGCCCGCCCTCGGCACCCGCCGGCTGGAATTCGTTCTTCTCGACCAGGTCGAAGATCGCCACGCGCCGCTCATGTTCGATCTCGGCGGTCGCGGCCGGCAGGCTCGCGGCGTCCAGTTCGACCGAGGCCAGGCGGTGCGGCGCGCTCACGGTGCCCCAACCCCGGGATTCGGCGCCTCAACGGGATGCTCCGGTGCCATCTGCGCCGGCCAGCGTTCCGACAGGTCCGCCACCACGGCATCCACGCAATCCACATCGATGCGCAGGTCGCCGCCGCCGGCGAACATCAGGATGACGCGCCCGCCCGGCGCCTCGCCCGGCACGAAGTCCATGGCCAGCAGTTCCAGCGCCGACTCCGGCCCGCGCGGCAGGCGGCGGCTCTTGACCCCCGCCACGTCGCCGAACTGCATCGCCGCCATCACCCGCGTGCCGCCGCATTCCCAGCAGAACCGGCTCAGCGGCAGGGTCACCCGCCGCGCCGCCTTCTCCCAGACGATGTCCACGGGGCGCAGGATCGCATCCTGCAACGCCGCCGAGATGATCATCAGATCATCGGCGTCCTGGGCCAGCAGCCGCAGCGGCTCCATCGCCGGGCTCGTGGCAGAGGCTTCAGTGCCCATGCCCGTCCCCCACGATCCGCCGGATCTCGGCCCCGCAAGCCCCCAGCTTCTCTTCCAGCCGCTCGAACCCGCGATCCAGATGATAGACCCGGCCGATCGTCGTCTCGCCCTCGGCCACCAGTCCGGCGATCACCAGGCTGACCGAGGCGCGCAGGTCCGTCGCCATCACCGGCGCGGCCTTCAGCCCCTGGACCCCGTGCACCCGCGCCTCATGGCCGTGGACGTCGATCTTGGCCCCCAGCCGCGCCAGTTCCGGCGCGTGCATGAAGCGGTTCTCGAAAATGGTCTCGTTGATGACGCTCTCGCCGTCGGCCACGGTCATCAGCGCCATGAACTGCGCCTGCAGGTCGGTGGCGAAGCCGGGATAGACCGCCGTGGTCACATCGACGGCCTTCAGACGCTTGTTCGCGTCCCGCCGCACGATCACGCCGTCCGCCGTCGGCTCGATCTCGACCCCGGCCTTGATCATCAGGTCGGTCAGGGCGGTGATCAGCTCCGGTGCCGCACGGGTCAGCCGCACCTCGCCCCCGGCCATCGCCGCGGCGCAGGCGTATGTGCCCATCTCGATCCGGTCGGCGATGACCGGCCAGGTCGTGCCGCCCAGAGAATCCACGCCCGTGATGGTCAGGGTGTGGGTGTCCACCCCCTCGATCTTCGCCCCCATCGCGGTCAGGCAGCGCACCAGGTCGCCGATCTCCGGCTCGCGCGCCGCGTTCTTCAGAACCGTCGTCCCCTTGGCCAGGGTCGCAGCCATCAGGGTGTGCTCGGTCGCCCCCACCGAGATGAACGGAAACTCGATCTCGGCCCCGCGCAGCCCACCCGGTGCCACGGCGGAGACATAGCCCTCGTCCAGCTCGATTGAGGCACCCAGACGGCTCAGGGCGTCCAGGTGCAGGTCCACCGGCCGCGCCCCGATGGTGCAGCCGCCCGGCAGCGACACCTTGGCGTGTCCCGTCCGCGCCAGCAGCGGCCCCAGCACGTTGAAGCTGGCCCGCATCTGCCGCACCAGATCATAGGGAGCGAAGGTGGACGTGATCTCGCGCGCGTCGAACAGGGTTTCCTGCCCGTCGGCCCCGTCACTCTCGGTCACGGTGATGCCGAACTGGCGCAGCAGCTGGCCCAGGAATTTCGTATCCGCCAGCCGCGGCATGTTGGTCAGCCGCAGCGGCTCGTCGGTCAGGATCGAGGCGGCCATCAGCTTGATGGCGGAATTCTTGGCGCCGCTGACGGGAATCACTCCGTTCAGCCGGCCGCCGCCCTTGATGGCGATGCTGTCCATGACGTCCTTATGCGCACGGACGACGGCCCGCGGATCGGCTATCTAGCCCAGCGGCCTAGGTCAGCGAAAGTCCGGGCGCCCCTGATTTGCGATGACATTCAGTTGCGCTCTGCGTCGGGCTTGTCCGCCCGCCCCGCCACCTTGCGGCGCTTGAGGTTGTCCCGCAATGCCGCCGCCAGCCGTTTGGCCTCGGCATGACGCTCGCGTTCCTTGTCGCTCTCGGGCTTTGGGGGTGTGCGGGCCATGGCGCAAAAGACCGCCGGTGACAGTTTTCCGCAAGCCCCCGGATTTCGGGCTTCCCCCCCGCCCCCGGTTTGGCTATACGGCCGCTTCCTCAGATCAGGCCGCCGTAGCTCAGTGGTAGAGCGCATCCTTGGTAAGGCTGAGGTCGTGGGTTCGATTCCCCCCGGCGGCACCACCTCTGAAGACCGAAAAGGCCCGGCATCCGCCGGGCCTTTTTGATTCCGGGTTCACCTCGGGTTGACCCGCTCCCGATGCATGGCCGACGCCCCCTGTGGCGGCGCGAGATAGTGGCCCCAGCCGTCCACGGCGTCCGCGCCCCAGCCATAGCGGCCGTCATAGCCGTACGGGCTGTAATACCGGGCATAGGGATCGTTCTCGACATCGCGGTATTGCAGCTCCAGCCGCCCGCTCCGCCCGATCGGCAAGGATACCGCCCCGCCATAGGCGCGATAGCCGCCGGTGCCGACACCAACGCTGAACTCGCCGTGCACCTGGCGGTCGTCCTCGGGCTCGGCCCCTTCGTAGGGCAGGGAATCATCGGCCTCTCGGCGCGCGGCAATCCATTGCTCGATCTGCTGGTCGGTGGTCAGGCCGTGGGCGGCCGACTGGCGCGGCGGCGTCTGCACTTCCGGCTCTGCGGCGGCCACGGGCGGTGCGCCGATGCCGTTCGGAGCCGTCACAACGACTCCATCAGGATCGCCTGCGCCTATCAGCGCGGCCACGGCCATCAGACTTACGATCATGCGCCGACCTCCCTGTTCAGATCATCCTTAGCCCCGATTGCGGCGAGACCGTGATTTAATCTCCGCTTGTCCCGAGGGTGACGGATGGAGAGAGCTAGGCCGTCCCGTCACCCCGTCCCAAAGGATCGGGCAGGCGCTCGCCCTCCGGCACGAACTGAAGGGCCACGGAGTTGATGCAGTAGCGCAGCCCCGTCGGCGGCGGCCCATCGGGGAACACATGTCCCTGGTGCCCGCCACAGCGGGCGCAGACGGTCTCGGTCCGCACCATGCCGTAGCTGGTGTCGCGGATCGCCGTCACATGCGCTTCGTCCACCGGTTCGGTGAAGCTGGGCCATCCCGTGCCGCTTTCGAACTTGGTGCCGGCCCTGAATAACGGCAGGCCGCACTGGCGGCAGCAGAACACCCCCGCCCGCTTCTCGCCCAGCAGCACGCCACAGAACGGCGCCTCGGTGCCGTGGCTCAGCAGGACGCGCTTCTCTTCCGCGCTCAGATCCGCCTCCAGCGCCACCCGCTGGCCCTCGCTGGGCGGTGTCAGATCATAGCCGGAGGGGGAGCGCATGCTGGTCATGGCTCCCAAATAGGAAAGGCCGGGCAGAGGTTCCACCCCTGCCCGGCCCATCCGGTTCTCATTCGCGCTCAAGAAGCGAACGACCGCGTCATGAGCGTTAGCGCCCCTTCGGCGGCGTCAGCCGCCAAACAAGGATGCCACGAAGGCCCGCACGGCGGTCTCGTCGGCCGGGTTGCCGGTGTAGGCCAGCGGGCCGGCCGGGGTGTAGGGCTGGATGCCGCGCTGGCGGCTGGTCCAGGCCTTGTGGCCGTACTGGATGTCCGCGAAGTTCGACGGCAGGCGCTGCACGGTCGGCTCGACGAAGATCGAGTCCGTTCCGGTCACGGTGCCCGCGATCCGCACGCTCGGCAGGCGCGCCATCAGGTCCAGCACGTCCAGGCAGCCGCCGGAGCAGCCGCTGTCGACCAGCACGATGACATTGCCCTGCACCGGATTGGCGGCGCCGGTGTCGGCGACCGGCGCGCGGCCTTGCAGGGTGAAGCTGGCCTGGCCGCCGGCGATTGCCGCGTCCATGGCCGCCAGGATCGCCTTGGTCTCTTCGATCACCGCCGGATACTCATAGGCGAAGACCGGATCGCCCTCCATGCGGCCCAGGGTGTCGGCGTACCACTGACGGTTCCCCGGGGTGGCGCGGTAGGTGATCATGCCGGCCACCGGCTGGCGGCTGACGGTGAACTCCGGCGTCCAGATGCGGTTGGCCAGGCCATAGCCCTTGGCCGTGGCGTTCAGCGAGGCGCCGTCGGCCCCGCGCAGGTCCAGCACAAAGCCCTGCGGTCCGCGGATCTGGTCGATCTGGCTCACCAGCAGGGCGTTGAACGCCTCCCAGCCGGCGTCGTCGGCCAGGCTGTGGGCGTGGATCCACGGACGGCCGTTCACGGTCTCGATGGCCAGCGGCGTCGCCGGCGGCATGTAGACGGTCGAGCGGACGGCGGCTTCATACTGGGCCGGGGTGGTGCCGATCTGGGTCTGCAGTTCCATGTCGCGCGGCCGGGCGCGGCCCCGCTGGAATTTGCAGGTCTGGGGCACGCCGCCCGTGAACGGGTTGTTGCGGTTCCACAGCAGGTACGGGGCCGACTGGATGCGGCCGGCCTCGGTGTTCAGGTCGGCTTCCCAGCGGTCCAGGCGGCGGCGAGCGTATTCCTCGATGGGCGTGCCCATGCACTCGGTCACGATGTCGCCGACCTGCGGCGCGCGGCGGAGGCCGGCCTGCACATAGGTCACGACATATTTGCCGTCGCGCCAGCCGGTGGTGAAGCCGGGCCAGCCGATTGCGAAATACGGCCCGAGCAGCTCGAAGGTCGGCGGAATGCGGATGCCCGGATCCCGGAAGCCGGTCGCATAGTAGCGCAGCAGATAGTTGTGGCTGTGGGCGCTGTTCGCCTGGCTGGCCTTCGACAGGGCGTCGGTCAGGCCGGTCTCCAGCCAGCTGCGGTAGCCCGCGCTGACCTCGCCGGGCACCACGGCTGCGGGGTGGTTGTCGCGCAGCATGTCGTGGATGGCGCGCAGGTCCTGCTGCGCCAGAGCGCGGAAGTCCTGGGCCTGGGCCGCATTGGCCCCGGAGATCAGGGCCACGGCGGCTGCAGCGGCGGTGAACAGGCGATGAGTCATAAAACTTTGGCTCCAGGCCGAACTTACAGGGAGGAGATGCACGTTAAAGCCGATCAGGCTCCGCCATGCAAAGCCAGAACGCGGTTCAGGCGAACCACGGTGATTTACTCAACGCACATCGCGGCCTAATCGGGGCGCCTGCACCAAGCGTTGATCACGACCACGGGACCCCTCTCGGCATGTTTTCGAAGATTCTGATCGCCAACCGCGGCGAGATCGCGGTCCGCATCATCAAGACCTGCCGCCGCATGGGCATAAAGACCGTGCAGGTCTATTCCGAAGCCGACGCCGGCTCCCTCGCCGTCGAAATGGCCGACGAGGCCGTCCTCATCGGCCCCGCCCCCGCCGCCCAGTCCTATCTGCTGCAGGACAAGATCGTTGAGGCGGTGCGTCAAACGGGCGCGGAAGCCGTCCACCCCGGCTTCGGCTTCCTGTCGGAAAACCCCGGCTTCGCCCGTCGGCTCGAGGCCGAGAAGATCGCCTTCATCGGCCCCAACCCCCACGCCATCGAGGCGATGGGCGACAAGATCACCTCCAAGAAGTTCGCCGCCGAGGCCGGCGTCTCCACCGTCCCGGGTCACATGGGCCTGATCGAGACGACCGACGAAGCCGTCACCATCGCCCGCGAGATCGGCTATCCGGTCATGATCAAGGCCTCGGCCGGTGGCGGCGGCAAGGGGATCCGCGTGGCCCACTCCGACGCCGACATGGCCGAGGGCTTCGCCGCCGTTAAGGCCGAGGCCCTGAACGCCTTCGGCGACGACCGCGTCTTCCTCGAGAAATTCATCGTCAACCCGCGCCACATCGAGATCCAGGTGCTGGGCGACAAGCACGGCAACATCGTCCACCTGTTCGAGCGCGAATGCTCGATCCAGCGCCGCAATCAGAAGGTCATCGAGGAGGCTCCGTCTCCCCTGCTGGATCAGGCCACCCGCATGGCCATGGGTGCCCAGGCCGTCGCCCTCGCCCGCGCCGTGAACTACGACTCCGCCGGCACCGTCGAATTCGTCGCCGGTCAGGACAAGAGCTTCTACTTCCTCGAGATGAACACCCGGCTTCAGGTCGAGCATCCGGTGACCGAGCTGATCACCGGCGTCGATCTGGTCGAACAGATGATCCGCAGCGCCGCCGGCGAGACCATGGCCTTCGGTCAGGACGACCTGTCGATCAACGGCTGGGCCATCGAGAGCCGCATCTATGCGGAAGACCCCTACCGCGGCTTCCTGCCCTCCATCGGCCGCCTGGTCCGCTACGATACGGCCGAGGAAGGCGATCAGGGCGACTACACCGTCCGTAACGATTCCGGCGTCCGCGAGGGCGACGAGATCAGCATGTTCTACGACCCCATGATCGCCAAGCTGTGCGCCTGGGCCCCCACCCGCGACGCCGCCATCGACGGCATGGCCCGGGCACTGGAGGACACCCACCTGAACGGCGTCGGTCACAATGTGCCCTTCCTCGCCGCCGTGATGGACCAGCCGCTGTTCCGCTCGGGCAAGATCAGCACCAGCTACATCGCCGACCAGTTCCCCGGCGGCTTCAACGGCCTGGCCCCCGACCGGCGCCAGGTCGACATCCTCATCGCCGCCGCCGCCGCCATGAACGAGATCATCTCTGAACAGTCCGGCGACCCGTCCAACCGCACCGACTGGATCGTCCTCATCGACAAGGAAGCCCACGGCGTCAGCCTGTCCTATGACGACGACGAGGCCCTGACCCTCGACCTCGCCGGCGAAGACCGCGCGCTGAAGCTCTCCGACATCGACTGGCGTCCCGGCCAGGCCCAGTTCCGCGCCACCCTCGACGATCAGGACTTCACCGCCGAGGTCGCCCGCGTCGCCGACGGCTTCATCATCCGCCACCGCGCGGCCAAGGCCCGCGTCCGCGTCCTCACCCCGCGTCAGGCCGAGCTCTACGCCCGCCTGCCCGAAAAAGCCGCCGCCGACACGTCCAAGCTGGTCCTATCCCCCATGCCCGGCCTGGTCATCTCCATCGCCGTCGAACCCGGCCAGTCCGTCAAGACCGGCGAAACCGTCGCCATCATCGAAGCCATGAAGATGCAGAACATCCTGCGGGCGGAACGGGATGGGGTGGTGAAAGCCGTCGGTGCCAAGGCCGGCGACCCGGTGGCGGCGGACGATGTGCTAGTGGAGTTTGGGTGAGCTGCGCGACCTGCTCGCTTTCCATCACGACCTGACCATGCCACTTCTTCGCGGTATTTGAAGGAGTTCCCATGCGCATCCTCCCGCTCGCCGTCGCCATCGCTTGCGCCCTCGCCACCCCGGCCCTGGCCCAGACCTCGGCCGAGCGCGGTCAGCGCTGGATGGAGCGCATCGCGGTCCTGTCGGACGACGCGATGGAGGGCCGGGGCACGGGCACGCCGGGTCATGAGCGCGCCGCCGCCTATGTCGTCGGCGAACTGGAGCGGCTGGGCCTCGAACCCGCCGGCACCGACGGCTGGTATCAACCCATTCGCTTCATCGAGCAGACGCTCAAGCGCGACGGCTCCAGCGCCGTCCTGACCATCGCCGGCCAGTCGCGCGACCTGTCGCTGACCGACAATGCGGTCGTGTGGGCGAACGGACCGCTGCCGGCCTCGGTCGATGCCGAACTGGTCTTCGTCGGCTATGGCCTGCACATGCCCTCATCGGGCTACAGCGACCTCGACGGCGTCGACCTGACGGGCAAGATCGCCGTCTACGTCAACGGCGCGCCCTCCGGCATGCCCAGCCTGACCCTGACCCACGCCCGGGCGCAGCGGAACCGGAACCTGATCGCGCGCGGGGCCGTCGGCACCATCACCCTGGCCCCGCCCCCGACCGACCCGGTCGCCTACTGGGCCAATGTGAACCGGAGTGCCACGCGACCGGGATTCTTCCCCGAGGATCCCTCCGCGAAGCCCTTCCTGGAGATGACGCTGCACCCGGATCAGGGCCCGGCCCTGTTCGCCGGCACCCCCCGCTCGCTGGATCAGATTTTCACCGACGCCCGCGCCGCCGCGCCCCAGACGTCCTTCCCCCTGGACGCCCGCCTGTCCGGCCGTTTCACTGCCGAGGGGCGCGTCGTGATCTCGCCGAACGTCGTCGCCCGCCTGCCCGGCTCCGACCCCGCCCTGGCCGATGAGTATGTCGTCATGACCTCGCATCTGGACCACGTCGGCATCGGAACGGCCGTCAACGGCGACACCATCTACAACGGTGCCCTGGACAACGCCTCGGGTGTCGCGGCCCAGCTCGACATCGCCGAACAGCTGATCGCCGCCCGCCCGCGCCGTTCGGTCCTGTTCGTCCTTGTGACCGCCGAGGAAAAGGGCCTGCTCGGCTCGCGCGCCTTCGTGAACAACCCCACGGTCCCGCGCGACAGCATCGTCGGCAACCTGAACTACGACATGGCCCTGCCCATTATCCCCCTGACGGGCGTGAATGTGCTGGGCGCGACCGAAAGCACCATCGGCGACCATGCCCGCGCCGTCAGCGCCCAGATGGGCCTGCCGCTGACGCCCGATCCCTTCCCGGCCGAGAACCGCTTCATCCGCTCGGACCAGTATTCCTTCATCGCCGCCGGCATTCCCGCCGTGGCCTTCAAGTTCGGCTTCGCCGCCGACACGCCCGAGGCGGCGGCCATCCGGACCTTCAACGAAACCCACTATCACAAGCCGTCCGACGAGGTGGACACCACGCCCCTGCGGGTCGAGGACGAGATCCGCCTGCACGACTTCATCGTCGCCCTGGCCCTGCGCGTCGCCAACGCCCCGGACCGCCCGACCTGGAACGCGGACAGCATCTTCCGGGAGTGATGCCGGTTCCTTTTCTTTCGTCATTCCGGGCGAAGCGCAGCGAAGACCCGGACCCGAAGGGCGGCGTAAGCCAACCCGGCGGCACGCGATAGCGTGACCCTGTCGGGAGCACCGGTGTTTCGCCGCCGTCGCGGCGCCGCTGGGTTCCGGGTCTGCGAGGCTTCGCCTCTCCGCCCGGAATGACGAAAGGAAGATGGGAGCAAGATTGGCAACGAGGGCACCGCTTGCTTCGCCTGCCCCTTCGGTGACAACCTTCGCCCCTCACAGCGGCCACGTCCGCCGCCACCCAGGGGCAACCACCATGCGCATCCGTCCGCTCTTCGCCGTCATCGCCTGCGTCCTCGCACCCGGGGCGGCCTTCGCCCAAACCTCCGACACGGTGGAAAAACCCGCCGCCCTGGTGGCTGACGGCGTTCCCGCCATCCCGGCCAGCCTCGCCGCCGAGACCCGGCCCTATATGGAGTTCCGCACCGCCGGCTTCGGCGGCTGGAACGCGGCGGACCGGTCGATGCTGGTCTCGACCCGGTTCGGCAACACGGCCCAGATCCACCGCGTCGCCTCGCCCATGGGCGCGCGTGAGCAGATCAGCTTCGAGGTCGAACCGGTCGGCGGCCGCTGGTCGCCCCAGGGTGACGTGCTGGTGGTGTCAAAGGATCGCGGCGGCGACGAGTTCTTCCAGCTCTACACCCTGTCCCAGGGCCGCCTGAGCCTGCTGACCGACGGCGGTCGCAGCCGCAACAGCATGGGGGCCTGGAGCCACGACGGCCGCCTGATCGGCTATTCCTCCACCCGGCGGAACGGCCGCGACAGCGACCTCTATGTCATGGACCCGCGCGACCCCTCGACCGCCCGCATGGTGGCCCAGGTCGACGGCGGCGGCTGGGGCATCGCCGCCTTTTCGCCCGACGGCCGCACCGCCGTGGTGATCCAGCGGATCTCGGTCACCAAGTCCAACCTGTACGCCCTTGACCTCGCCGGCGGCCGCATGACCGCCATCGGCGACCACAGCCTGCCCATCGCCTATGGCGGGGTGCAGTTCGCGCCGAACGGCGTGCTCTGGGCCCTTTCGGATCAGGACAGCGACTTCCAGCGTCTGGGCCGCCTCGACATGGCGTCGGGTGCCTTCACCCCGGTCTCGACCGAGCCGCGCTGGGACGTGGACGATTTCGACATCGCCGAGGACGGGTCGTTCATCGCCTATGTGATCAATGAGGCCGGGCGGTCGACTGTGCGTCTGCTGGACCCCGCGTCCGGCCGCGTCCGCACGGTGAACACCCTGCCCGCCGGCATCGCCTCCGGGCTGGAAATCGCGCCCTGGGGCGAGATCGGCCTGACCTTCGCCTCGGCCCGCAGCGCCTCCGACGCCTACTCCGTCAATCCCCAGACCCTGGCCGTCACCCGCTGGACCCGCAGCGAGACCGGCGGCCTCGACGTCACCCGCAATGTCGAGCCCGAGTTGATCGAGGTCGCCAGCTTCGACGGCGAGACCGTCTCCGGCTTCCTCTACCGTCCTGACGCCGCCCGCTTCCCCGGCCCGCGCCCGATGATCATCAACATCCACGGCGGCCCCGAAGGGCAGAGCCGCCCGGGCTTCCAGGGTCGCAACAACTACCTGATCAACGAGCTGGGCATCGCCGTCTTCTACCCCAACGTCCGCGGCTCCACCGGCTACGGCAAGCGCTTCGTCAGCCTCGATAACGGCCCCGATCTGCGGGAGAATTCGGTCCTCGACATCGGCGCCTTCCTTGACCGCTTCGACGCCGACGCGGGGATCGATCAGGAGCGCGTGGCCATCACCGGCGGCTCCTACGGCGGCTACATGTGCTACGCCGGGGCCATCCGCTACGGCGCGCGTCTGCGCGGTGCCAACTGCGTCGTGGCCATCTCGAACTTCGTCACCTTCCTCGAGAACACCGAGGCCTATCGCCGTGACCTGCGCCGCGTCGAATACGGTGATGAGCGTGACGCCGCCCAGCGCGCGCGCCTGATCGAGATCTCGCCCATGACCCGCGTCGACGAGCTGCGCATCCCGCTGATGGTCGTCACCGGCGGCAATGACCCGCGCGTCCCCGCCTCCGAGGCCGACCAGCTGATCGCCGCCGTGCGCGCCAACGGCGGCTCGGCCTGGCACCTGCTCGGCACCGACGAGGGCCACGGCTTCGCCAAGAAGGTCAACCAGGACTACCAGTTCTGGGCCGGCCTCCTGTTCTGGCGCGAGACCCTGCTCAGCGAGTAATCACCGCCGCCGCAGCCGGGCGCGCATCAGTCCGCGCCCGGCTTCAGCCACAGCGTCGCGACCAGCCCGCCCTCGGGCCGGTTGCGCAAGGCCACATCGCCCCCGTGCAGCCGCGCCACCGACACGGCGATGGCCAGGCCCAGCCCCGCGCCGCCCGTCTGGCTGTTGCGTGACCCCTCCAGCCGCGAGAACGGCCTCAGCACGCCCTCAAGATCGGCCTCGGGCACCCCGGGACCGTCGTCCTCGACCGTGATCACCAGACCGCGCGCCTCCACGGCGACGCCCAACCGGGCCGACCCGCCATAGCGCACGGCATTGTCCACCAGATTGCGGATCGCCCGGGTCAGCAGGTCGGGCCTCAGCGGCCATGTCACCGCCTCGCCGGCCGCCGGCGCCACATCCGCGCCCTGGGCCCGGAACTCCTCGACCACTTCCAGCATCAGCCGACGCACATCGACCACGCGCACCGGCTCGGCCGACCGCCCGGTCCGCGCCAGGGTCAGGATGTCATCGATCATCCGCTCCATGCCGTCCACGGTGGCGAACATCGCGGTCCGTTCCTTCACCGGCTGCATCCCCGCCGCCCGGATGCGGATCGAGGTCAGGGGCGTCCTCAGGTCATGGCCCAGCGCCCCCAGCATCTGATCCTTCTCGTCCAGCAGACCCGAGATGCGCCCGCTCATGCCGTTGAAGGCCTCGATCGCGCGCTGCATGTCCGGCGGCCCCTCGACCTCGATCGGGGCCATGGGCCCGCTGCCGGAAAATCCTTCCGCCGCCTGCGTCAGCCGCTTCAGCGGCCGCGTCACCCGCGCCGACAGCCAGCTGATGACCACCACCAGCCCCACGAACATCATGACGCTCACCGGCACCATAAAATGCCCGCCGCCATGCAGCTGCCTCAGGCCGCTGGCCAGCGCGACATTCAGCATGTGGCCGACCACGAACCCGCCGACCGCGATCAGCACCAGCTGCGACCTCAGCGACAATCCCGACCCTGCGTTCATCCCGCCCTCACCTTCGCCGCCAGCATGTAGCCCGCGCCCCACACCGTCTTGATCCAGCGCGGTGCCCGGGGATCTTCCTCCAGCAGCCGCCGCAGCCGGCTGATCTGGTTGTCGATGCTGCGGTCGAACGGATCGGCGTCACGCCCTGCCGTCAGGTCCAGCAGCTGGTCCCGGCTCAGCACCCGCCCCGGATGGCTGACCAGCACCTGCAACAGCCGGAACTGCCCGGTCGTCAGCACCCGCGCCGCCTCATCTCCCCGGCGTAGCGACTGCGCATCGGTATCCAGCGTCCAGTCGCCGAACGTGAACCGCGTCCCGCCGCCCGCCGCCTCCACCTCAACCGGCCGCCGCACCCGCCTCAGCACCGTGCGCATCCGCGCCACCAGCTCGCGCGCGTCGAACGGCTTGCAGATGTAGTCATCGGCCCCGAGCTCCAGCCCGACGATCCGGTCCACTGTCTCGGTCCGCGCGGTCACCAGCATCACCGGAATGTCGGTCGTCGCCCGCACCTCGCGCATCAGCGACAGCCCGTCCTCGCCCGGCAGCATGATGTCCACGATCAGCAGGTCACAGACCCCGGCCGCCAGCGCCGCCCGCGCCGCCTCGGCGCTGTCCACCGCCGTCACCTGGAAATGGCTGCGGGCCAGATACTGGGCCAGCGGTTCGCGGATGTCGGCCTCGTCCTCGACCACGATCACCCGGGGCAGGGTGCGGCCCGGCCGGGCCGCCTCCCCGCCCCGAATGGCATCGCCGATCACCGTCATTCAGTGAGCCTGATTGCCGTGCATCGCGGCACCCAGCTCGGCCACGGTCAGCCGGCCGTCCTTGTCGGCGTCCAGCTGCGTCGCATGGCTGCGCAGACCGCTGCGGAACCCGGCCTGATCGATCGACGCCGGCGGCGTATGACCCTGCGGCATGGCCACGCCCGCCGACTGCATCATGCCGTGCAGCGCCCGCATCTCATCGCCGGCCAGCACGCCGTCCTTGTTCGCATCCGTGTGCGCGAACAGCTGATCCGCATGGGCGTCCAGCTCGGCCATCGAGATCACCCCGTCCCCATTCGCGTCCAGCGACGCGGCATTGAAGCCATGCTGCGACTGCACGGCCCAGGCCGCCGTCGCCATCCCCGCCGTGGCCAGACCGGCCAGAAGCAAACCCTTGAACATCGTTTTCATGCGCTGAAATCCCATCCAGGCGCAAAAGCGCGCCGTCGATGATCGTGCCGGGCAGTTGTCGCAGAACTATCCCGCGCGGCGCAGCGATTGTAGCGGTTTGTCGCGCCCTCACAGCGGCCGGATCCTCGGCCCCCGGTCGCCGTCGGGTCCATCGATCAGCAGGTCGGTGATCGCCCACACCAGCGCGTCGGCCCGGTCCAGAGACCCGACCGGCTCGTCCTCGCCCTCGACCCCCATCGCCATCAGCTCCTCCTCCAGCGGGCCGAACGCCCCCGCATGCCGGACCCGCCCCTGTTCATAGAGCGCCGCCACCGGCTCGGCGCGGATGCGCTTGCCGCGCGTGGCCCGCACCTCCTTGACCCTCAGCGTACAGCCCGCGGCCTTCAGCACCTGGGCCACCATGTCGCCGCCCTGGTTGACCTCGGCCACGATCGCCTGCGCCCCCACCTCGGCCGCCAGCGCCAGCGCCCGCCGCGCCCATCCGTCCGGCGACAGCCCCCGCGCCGACCGATCCGCCAGCACCACCGCCTCGCGCCGTCCGTCCGCCCTCACCCGCCGCCCCGCCGCCACGATCCCGCAGGCGTCCCCGCCCAGGGTCGCCGTCGGGTCGATGGCCACGACAGTTCTCTCAAGTGGGCTACCGCCCTTCGGGCTACTTGAGCCCACCTCATCTCTCGCCGCCGCCATCATCTCCGCGGTGAACAGCGCCCCGTCCAGATCGACCACCCGGCCCTCCAGCTCCTGCGCCTCGCGCCGCGTCCCGCCGTACAGCGCCCGCAGCTCCTCGACGAAGCCGGGTGCCAGATGCGCCGCATTCTCCTCAGTCCCCGCATGGGTCTGCACGCACGACGCCTCAGCCCTCAGGCCCTTCAGCGCCCGCGTCGGCCGCGGCGTGGTCGTCACGACCAGTCGTGGGGGGCTAACGCTCGGCTCGCGGAGCCTCGCTGCTTGAGCCCCCTCAGAGTCCGCGCTCAAGTCGTGAGCGACCGCGTCGCGAACATAGCGCGGCGCGTCAGCGCGGCCGCAGGCTGGCCCCGCCAGCCGAAGGCCCATGCGAAGCAAGGATAACGTCTCCTCCCCCTTCGGCCAGGCACAGAACTCATCCGCCCAGGCCGCCGAGAACTGCGGCCCCCTCAACCGGTCCGGCTCCTCGGCCGAGAACACATAGGCCTCGCACCCGCTGTCGAACCGCATCCGCCGCCGCGACGGCTCGAACACCGGCCGCGTCGTTTCATCCCAGCGGGGCAGGTTCCGCACCCCCGACACCCCCTCGATCATCACCTCGCGCACGTCGTGCAGCGTCGGCCCGATCAGCGCCAACCGCCCGCCCTCTCCCAGCCGCTCGGCCTGGTCCGCCAGCCAGTTGGCCCCCGCCAGGGTCTTGCCCGCCCCGCGCCCGCCCAGAAACAGCCAGGTGCGCCAGTCCCCCTTCGGCGCCCGCTGCGCCCGCCTCAGCTTCAGCCCCGACACATCCTCGCCCTGCGCCATCGCCTCGCGCCTCTTCTTCGCCTGCCGTTTGGCGACCTTGGCGGCGCGTCTCGCGGCCTGCTCGGCCTTGCACTGCTTCGCCGTCGCGACCAGCCCGCGCTGGAGCGCCAGCAGCGCGGTGCCCAGCCGCACCGGCAGCGCCGCCTCCGACAGCGCCCCCGCCTCGATCAGAGTAATCCCCTGGCCCATCAGAACGTGCGCCGTCCTCAGCGGCCGCCTGGGATCGACCGGGGCCGACACCACCGCCGCCCCGCGCCGCGCCTCACAAACGGCGCCGCCTTCCCCGTCCGGCGTGATGCTCACCACCACCGGCACGGGGCCCTTCCTCGGCGGAACCGCGCCCGGGTCGTCCTTCAGCCTCAGCTTCAGCTTCTTCTGCCACCGGCGGATCGAGCTCACGCTCACGCCCTCGCCGGCCGCCAGAGCCTTGATGCACTCCCCCGCCTGATGCCGCCGGCACAGCGCCGCCCACATCCCAGGCGTCATCCGCCGCCGCGTCGCCTTGGCGCGCGCGTGTCTGTCATCAGTGTTTTCCATGCCCCCATTATTGGGGACCCGCTGACCAGGGCGCGTTCAGCGCGTCGGACGCGGCGTCAGGCGATTGAAAACGCTGCGAAACAGCACACGAAAATGCGCGCGCTCAAACTTTCGAACTGACGCCGTCAAAACAGCGTTGGCCGGCAACCCCAGCCCGGCCAGCGCGCCCTCTTGATAACTGACGAGTCAGTTATTAGTCTGGCCACATGCTCCCTCCTGGTGAACCCAAATTCCGTCGTCGTCCGGCTGATCGGCCAGACGAGATCCTCGCAGCAGCCCTTGAGGTCTTCGCTGAGCGGGGCTTCGCGGCAGCGCGCCTTGAGGAGGTCGCGCGCAAGGCGGGCGTCTCCAAAGGTGCGGTCTATCTCTACTTCGAGACCAAGGAGGAGCTGTTCCGGGCTGTCGTGACCCAGTCGATCGCGCCGAACCTTCATCAGGTCGCGGGGCTCGCCGCCATCGAGGCCCCATTCGAGTCCACGGTTCGGGCGGTGTTCGCGATGATCTCCCAGCGCATGGCGTCCGACTGGCGCATCAGCGGGGTGATCAAGCTGGTCATTGCTGAGAGCCGCAACCAGCCGGAGCTCGCGCGTATCTGGCACGCGACCATGATCGGGCCGGGCCTCGGCCTGGCATCCCGCCTGATCGAGGCAGGTCAGCGGCAGGGCGTGGTTCGACCCGGTGACGCCCGCTACTTCGCCATGGGCCTAATGGGCCCGGTTCTTCTCGGAACGCTTTGGCGCGAAACCTTCGAGCCTGTCGGCGCAGAGCCGGTTCAGATCGATCGACTGATCGCCCAGCACATCGACACCTGTCTGAAGGGAATGCGTCCATGAACCCTCGACTGAAGATGATCGCAGGCGTCGCTCTGGCAATCGGCGTGATCTCCGTCGCCGGGTGGCTGTTCGCCCGGAGCTCCGACGGACCCCGCGTCCTCACCGGCTATGTCGAGGGCGAGCGGATTTATCTGGCCGCACCCACCGCGGGTCTGGTCTCAGCCCTCTATGTCGAAGAGGGGGGCCGTGTGGCGGCGGGTGCGGCGACTTTCCTGATTGATCCGCGCGAACGAGGTGCCCAGGTCTCCGGCGCGCAGGCGGCCCTGAGCGCGGCCGAGGCACGCGCCGAAGACGCCCGCAAGGGCCAGAGAGCCCAGGAGCTGTCGGTCATCGACGCCCAGCTTGCGGCCGCCGAGGCGGTCTTGCGGCAGGCCGAGGCCGATCATGGCCGTATCGAGCCAATGGTCCGGCAAGGCATCTACGCGCCCGCCCGGCTGGATCAGGTCCGGTCCAGCCGCGACGCCGCACGGGCCAATGTCGCAGCGATCCGCCGACAGCGCGAGGTCGCGACCCTGGGCCAGCGTGAAGACGCCATTCGCGTCGCAGACCAACAGGCGGCCCAGGCGCGGGGCACTCTGGCGGAGGCCTCGGTTCGCCTGACGACCCTTTCGCCTCCTGCGCCGATCGACGCCCGGGTCGAGGAGATCTTCTTCCGGCCCGGGGAATACGCCGCCGCGAACCAGCCGATCATGGCATTGCTGGCCGACGGGGACGTCAAGCTGAGGTTCTATGTGCCCCAGGCCGAGATGGCCGCCTACAGGCCCGGCGTGACCGTCCGGTTCAGCTGCGACGGCTGTGGCAAGAGCCGGACGGCAAGGATCAGCTGGGTCAGCCCAAGGCCAGAGTTCACTCCGCCCATCCTGTACGGTCGAGGAAGCCGCGACCGACTGGTCTATCAGGTCGAGGCGCGACCATCCGATCCGAGAAGCCTGAACCCTGGACTGCCGGTCGACGTCCAGCCCCTGGCGGTCCCATGAGCGCCGGACCCGCGATCGATGTCAGGGGACTGAATAAATCTTTCGGCACTCTCCACGCCGTCAGGGACTTCGGGATCACTGTCGAGAGGGGCCGTATCTGTGGGTTCCTGGGACCTAACGGCGCGGGCAAGACCACTACGCTGCGCATGTTGTGCGGACTGCTGACGCCCGATGCCGGAGAAGGCACAGTGTTGGGACTCGACGTCATCAGGCAGGCCCGTCAGATCAAGACCCGTGTCGGCTACATGACGCAGAAGTTCTCGCTCTACGAGGACCTCTCGATAGAGCAGAATCTGATCTTCACAGCTCGCGTCCACGGCCTGGATCGTCGGCGCGAGCGGGTCGCTGCCGCGATCACCCGGCTGGGTCTTGAGGCCCGGCGCGGCCAGTTGGCTGGTACCTTGTCCGGAGGCTGGAAGCAGCGCCTGGCTTTGGCGGGCTCGACCCTTCATGAGCCCGACCTGTTGCTGCTGGACGAGCCGACCGCCGGCGTCGATCCGGAGGCCCGGCGAACGTTTTGGGACGAAATCCACGCCCTGGCCGCAGACGGAATGACGGTCCTTGTCTCTACCCATTACATGGATGAGGCGGAGCGGTGTCACGAGATCGCCTACATCGCCGGTGGCCGGACCTTGGCACGCGGGACTGCAGAGGAAGTGATCGACCGGTCGGGATTGATCACCTTCCACGCCATAGGCCAGGTCGACGGCGTCGGCGCCGACAAGCTGGCCGTTCGCCTGCGGGGGGTGCCCGGTGTCGACATGGCGGCTGCCTTCGGCACGACCCTGCACGTCTCAGGGCGCGACCGTCCTGGACTGGAGGCGGCCATTTATCCCTATCGCAGGCCCGACATCGCCTGGACCGAGACCCGTCCAACCCTGGAAGACGTCTTCATTCAGCTCATCGCCGACCTCGAGGCCGAAAAGCGGGACGCTGCGTGATGCTGGATCTGACCCGCACCTGGGCGGTCATGGCCAAGGAGATGGTTCAGCTGACCCGCGACCGGCTGACCTACGCCATGATTCTGATGTTGCCGATCATTCAACTCCTGCTGTTCGGATACGCTGTAAACGACGATCCGAGGCATCTTCCGACGGCCGTGCTCGCACTCGACAACGGGGCCTTCTCCAGGTCGGTCGTTCGCGCGATGGAAAACTCGACCTATTTCGACGTCACCCTGATGGCGCGCAGCCAGGCCGAGCTGGACAAGGCCATGGAGCGCGGCGAGGTCCAGTTCGGGGTCATCATCCCGGGCGACTTCACAGACCGGGTTGTGCGGGGCGACAACGCTGTCGTGCTTGTAGAGGCGGACGCCTCTGACCCATCTGCGACCAGCGGCGCGCTGGCCGCACTTCAGGGACTGCCGGCCGGCGCACTGGCTCGTGACCTCACCGGGCCGCTGGCGCACCGGGGGAACGGGGCACCACCGTTCAGCGTCGTGACGCAGGCCCGCTACAATCCGGAGCAGATCAGCGCCTACAGTGTCGTGCCCGGCCTGCTCGGTGTGATCCTGTCCATGACCCTGGTCATGATGACCTCCCTCGCCATGGCCCGGGAGCGCGAGCGCGGCACCATGGAGAGCCTGTTGGCCACCCCGGTTCGCCCCGTCGAGGTCATGGTCGGGAAACTGCTGCCCTATGTGCTGGTTGGCCTGCTCCAGGCCGCCGTGATCCTGTTTCTCGCCCGCGTCTTGTTCCAGGTGCCGATGAACGGGGGGTGGGTTGCCTTGGCGGTCGGCTTGCTACTGTTCATCGTCGGCTCGCTCGCCCTGGGTTTCCTGATCTCGACCCTCGCCAAGACCCAACTTCAGGCGATGCAGATGAGCTTCTTCTATGTCCTGCCCTCGATCCTGCTGTCCGGGTTCGTCTTCCCGTTCCGGGGCATGCCGGACTGGGCCCAGGCGTTGGGCACGCTGGTGCCGGTAACCCACTTCCTGCGGGTCGTACGGGGGTCCTTGCTCAAGGGCGTCGGTCTGGAGAACGCCTGGGGCAGCCTGAGCGCCCTGATCGTCTTCGTCGTCGTGGTCGGCAGTCTGGCGATGTTGCGCTATCGCACCACGCTGGACTGAGCCACCAGGTCAGTCGCCAAGGGGTGACCGTCCAATGTCTGCGCAGCGGCGACGACCGAGGGTCCGCTGCTGGTGCTCAGCGGAACGCCATCAGTTCAACGGCGGAGGACTGCTTCCCCCCAAAGCGGACCGTCCGCTACCGACCCAAAGCGGACACTAGCCGAGCCGTTGCGGTTGGCGGCCTGACGGCACAGAGTGAGGCATGAGCCGCATGGATGTTCAGAGGGATGCTGAGCCCCAGTTGGTGGCGACCGTTTCCCTTTACCCAACGGCGGACGGTGGGCGGCGTGAACCAATGATGCCCGGCTTCCTGTTTCCAGTGACCGTAGGCAACACAACGCCCCTGCATGTGTGGGACGCCTTACCCCTCTTGCGTGACAAGCCGTTCGCGCCCGGCGAGACACGGCGTATTGGCCTCGTGTTCCTGTCCGGACAAGAGGCTGCAACTGAGCTACGCCGTGCCGGGAAGTTCTATCTTTGGGATGGCCGCTTTATCGGCGAAGCCATCGTCGAGGCATAGGTCTGCTAGCCGCCCTCAGGCGACCGTCCGCTATCGACCCATAGCGGACTATCCCTTTCGCGCTATGATTGGCGATGCACACCGCTACGCTGAGATTTGAGATTTGGAGCGATCCAGCATCACATAGCCACGAGATGAGCAAGGTGACGGCTCATGGCGACCGCCTTCGACGAACCGTCTCCCCCGATGCCGTGTTGGTCCACACCTTCGATGCGGCTTCCGATTTCGATGCATTTCAGCAAAGCCACGACTGGCACGGGTTCGGCGTTTGGAAGGCACCCGAGGGAGCCAGTGAGTGCTTCTTCACCCAGGCCGAAGCCACGGCTCAACAAGAGTATCTCGCTATTCGCCAGATCGTCTGAGTCGTCTGCTTTCCGGCCTGAAGCTGGCGTCCGCTAGCGACCCATAGCGGACATTCTCGATGCCTGCTGCTACGCTTCTCAAATGAAGATCGAAAGCCCAGTGGAGTTTCAGAGCGGCTCCCAGCTCATCCTTCGCCCCACACTGTTCGTGAGGGCATTGATGGGAGTCTTAGGTGCGTGCGGGTTAGCGAGTTCGCTCTTCGTCGCCGTTTCCGACTGGCCGCCAGCATTCACAATATCATGGCTGAGCGCGGCAGTGTTGGGCATGGGTTCGATGGCATTTGGTCTCTACTACGGGACGATGGAAGTGCACGCCACGGACACGAGGCTGTGGCAACGCCGGTTCTGGAGAACTGCGTGGTCGATCCCCATGGCCTATGCAGGCACGACTGAGGGCACCGGGCAGGACTGGAATCTGATCTTCATTTTCGACCTACGATCAGGGAAGGATGTGGGAGCCATCAATTGGTGGGTGCTTGATCCCGAACAGCGCGCCGCTCTAGCCCACTTCGTCGATCAAGCGAGGGAAGCTCAAGGTGTGGAGCTTTAGGATCGGCATTCAGAAAATGTCCGCTTTCCTCCCAAAGCCGACCGTCCGCTATCGACCCAAAGCGGACGCCCTTGATGATTGCTACCCGTCCGAACTGTGACAGGCTGGGGAATGACCTTACCTTCCGACCCAGCTCCCTACCTTATCGCGTGTGGCTTCGTGCTCACGGCTATCCTGACGTTCCGTTTCGGTGCTCGTCGTGGGACGATTTGGTCGGCCCTAGGGTCGAGCTCTGCCGCAACAATCTGGTGGCTCTATGGAGTTGCCGAGGCATTGGTCCGGGGCGGTGGAACTTCTGATAGCTCGCGTTTCAGCATTTGGGCCGGACTGCTCATGGGCGTTCCGCTGATCTTACTGTTCTATTGGATTGGAGGCTCGCTTGGCGCGGCCTTAGGTCTAACATCCCGCCACATTACAAGGAGACGGGGGTCATAGCTGCTCCATTTGCGTCGGCGTCCGTTTTCGACCGTTTGGCGACAGTCCGCTATCGACCCATTGCGGACATTAGAAGAGGCTGACAGCATAGCTTATGCGCGTCCTATTGCTTGTCTGTCTTTTGCTGGCCGGCTGCGGCTCGAACGCTCCATTTGATCAGGAGCGATGGCGTAACGCCGACCTCAGTACGCGTGTGCGAGCCGATATGGTCGACAGCCTACTCGAACAGCACGACCTCAAGGGCATGGACCGTGCCGCTGTCGTGACGCTTCTTGGCGAACCCACCCATACTGACAAATGGGACGGAACCGAGATGATCTACGTGTTGGGGCCGGACGGCAGCATGTTTCCAATCGACCATGAGTGGCTGCTCATCGAGCTAGACGATCAAGGCCGCGTGTTGGAGCACAGGGTGGTCTCCGACTAGACCGCTTTCCGCCCCAACGTGACCGTCTGCTTTCGACCCAAAGCGGACATCAGAAGACTGTCAGGCCACCGCCTCCCAAGGCGATGATAGAGGCTCCCCGGCCAGCGTGCTGGAACGTGCCCTGCCAACCCTCATAGCCAGAAGAGTTGTTAGTTAAATCGAGCCTGTAGCCGTTGGAGAAGTGCAGGCTAAGGTCGGCTGTCACACGGTCGATTTTCGCGGCTTGCACCATCGCACCCGCAAGCAACTCGCTTGCTCTGGCTTCGGCATCCACCGGCTCAGGTAGTCCGAACCACTGCTTATCGTCCTCATCCGTCAGCAAGATGCCGTCGTTGGAAATAACCCGCCAGTGGCACCCTACGGCTAGGGCCGCATCGGGCGGGAAATTGAATGACCAGTCAGCCTCCCGCCGTTCTGCACGACAAGACCGACCCACCAACGCTGCCTCGAAGGCCGCCGCAAAATCATCCATCGATGACACCCCATTAGAGGAGGTGGACGCTAACGCGGCGAACGTCCGCTATCCAGCCGTGAGCGACTGGCTACTATCGACCCATTGCAGAAGTTGGTGAGGGAGGCATCATCGCAAGATGAAATGGCTCCTGGCTTTCGCAGTTATGCCGCTCGCCGGCTGCCTTCAAAATGAGAAGCCTCCCCCGCTCGCGGAGGGCATGGAACTATCCATTTCGAACGAGGAATGGCCCCCGCGTCTTGCGCGCCGCTTTCCGCCGGGCACTCTCGAAACCGAGCTTTTGAACACGCTAGCAGTGCAAGGCTTCACCATTGATCGCTTGGAGCGGACGGCGAAGACGGACTGGACCACTGGCTTCTGCAACAACGAGATCGATGTCGTTTGGGAGACCGATGGGAATGGACGGATAACGACCGTCGGCGGTCGCTATTTCCCGGTCTGCCCTTAGGTCCGCTTTCCCCCCATAGCGGACATTAGGAGAGTCCGCTTTTTGCCGATGGGATTCGGCTGACGGCGCGGCCGAACGTTTCGGACGACCCCCTACCCCACCGCCCCGAACACCCGCTCGAACCCGGCCTTCAGCGCCGCGTCCGCCTCGTCCATCGTGGCCAGGACGCCCAGGTCGACCAGGCTGGTGACGCCGTGCTCCTGGATGCCGCAGGGGACGATGCCGGTGAAGTGGTCCAGGTCGGGTTCGACGTTCAGGCTGATGCCGTGGAAGCTGACCCATTTGCGGACCTTGACGCCGATGGCGGCGATCTTGTCCTCGCGCTGCCAGCCCGGCCCTTTTCGCTCGACCCAGACGCCGACGCGGCCCTCACGTACGTCGGCCTCGACGCCGAAATGGGCCAGCGCGCCGATGATCCATTGCTCCAGCCCGCGCACGAACAGGCGGACGTCCCTGCCCCGCGCGTTCAGGTCCAGCATCACATAGGCCACGCGCTGGCCGGGGCCGTGATAGGTGAACTGGCCGCCCCGGCCGCTGCGGTGGACCGGGAAGCGGTGGGCGTCCAGCAGGTCGTCGTCCTTGCTGGACACGCCGGCGGTGTAGAGCGGCGGGTGCTCGATCAGCCAGACCAGCTCGGGGGCCTCGCCCGCGCTGATGGCCGCGACCCGCGCCTCCATGAAGGCCACGGCCTCCTCATACGGGACATAGCCGGGCTCGACCCGCCACTCGACCGGGCGGCCATCGGGGCGAATCAGGCGCGGTGAATCCGGGCTTAACGTGTTGGAAGGCATGAGGCCCCCAATGTGGCCGTCGGAGGGTTCCATGCAAGCCCAACCGTCCCCGCAGCCAATTTTGCCGACAGAGTATCCCGTGTCCCAGATTGAAGCCGTCGATGTCGAAATCTCGGTGGTCCTCGGCCGCTCGGTGCTGCCCATGTCGCAACTGCTGAAAATGGGCCGTGGGGCTGTGATTCCGCTGGATGCGAGCGAGCGGGACGAGGTCTGGATCCTGGCCAACAACCACCCAGTCGCCCGCGGCGAGATCGAGATCCGCGAGGACCGCATCGCCATCACCGTGACCCGCGCCGCCGACGTCTACGATTTCATGGCCGGCGCGGCCTAGCGAGGGGCTTCCCTTCTCCCCATCTCTCCGCTATCAGCCCCGCTCCGATGCGAGCGGTCGTGGCGGAATTGGTAGACGCGCAGCGTTGAGGTCGCTGTTCCTTAACCGGAGTGGAAGTTCGAGTCTTCTCGACCGCACCATCGGCACTTTTGGGGAAAATCAATAGCTTAGCTGTTGTAGTCAGTAGGAGAGGCCCGTGTGAACAACACCCCGACTCCCACGGCTCCCCAAATCGCTGACGACATCGAGCACGAGGCCCTCGACGAGGACTATGTGCTGACGGCCGCCTTCGTCGAGAAGGTGGTCGACGCCGCCGACGACGGCGACGGCCTGCGCCTGCGCTCGCTGCTGGAGGACCTGCACCCCGCCGACGTGGCCGATCTGATGGGCTTCCTGACGGCCGAGCACCGGGGGGTGGTGGTGCTGTGGCTGCCGCCCGAGCTGCTGGCCGAGACCCTGCCCGAGCTGGACGACGGGATCCGGGAAGAGGTGCTGGAGCGCGTTCCGCACCTGATCCTCGCCGAGGCGCTGCAGGAACTGGACTCCGACGACGCCGCCGCCGTTGTCGAGGACCTGGAGGACGACCAGCGCGAGCGGGTCCTGGCGGCCATGCCGGAGGTCGACCGCGCCGCGATCGAGACCTCGCTGGCCTACGGGGAAGACTCCGCCGGCCGCCTGATGCAGCGCGAGGTCATGGCCGCGCCGTCCTTCTGGAACGTCGGCGACACCATCGACCACGTCCGCAAGCAGGGCGAGGACCTGCCCGAGCTGTTCTTCGACATCTATGTGGTCGACCCATCGAACCGACCGGTCGGCAGCGTGCCGGTCAGCGGCCTGCTGCGGGCACCGCGCTCGGTCGCGCTGGCCGACATCATGGAGCCGGTCAACGAGATCACCGTCGACCAGGATCAGGAAGAGGTCGCCTATATCTTCGAGAAATACCACCTGATCTCGGCCCCGGTCATCGACGCCGGCGGTCGTCTGGTGGGCCAGATCACCGTCGATGACATCGTCAACATCATTCAGGAAGAGAACCGCGAGGACATCCTGCGCCTCGCCGGCGTCTCGGACGAAAGCCGCGCGGCCGGGGTGTTCGGCGTCGTCCGCTCACGGATCCCCTGGCTGATCGTGAACCTCGGCACGGCGCTGTTCGCCTCGTCGGTGATCGGCTTGTTCCAGGACGAGATCGAGACCCTGGTGGCCCTGGCGGTTCTGATGCCGGTGGTGGCGTCCATCGGCGGCAACTCGGGGACCCAGGCTCTGACCGTCGCCGTGCGGGCCCTTGCCGCGCGCGAGCTGAACTCAGCCAACGCCTTGCGCGTGTTGGGACGAGAGGTGCTGGTCGGCCTGTTCAATGGCGTTGTAATCGCCACGCTGCTAGCCGGGGTGGCCTGGCTTTGGTTCCACACACCGCTGCTCAGCCTCACCATCGGGCTGGCGGTGCTGATCAACCTTTTCGCTGCGTCGCTGGCCGGGACCCTGATCCCGCTGGCGCTTGAGAAGCTGGACCGCGACCCGGCGGTGGCGTCTCCCGTCTTTGTGACCTGGATCACTGACACCGTGGGATTCTTCAGCTTCCTCGGCCTTGCTGGCGTCATACTGCTCTGACAGGTGTCCGGGCGTGGGCGGCCCAGCCCTTGCTGGTTCTCCCACCGGGCGAGAGCGTCCGTCTCGATTTGGGTCAGAACCGGTGTCCGAAGCGACCACACAACGCCTGAAGGTCTCCCGTGAAGGGATGGTCCTGATCAAGTCCTTCGAGGGCTTCCGCCCACGCGCGGTGCGCGCCGAGGACGGCGGCTGGGTCATCGGCTATGGCCACACCCTGTCGGCGCGCGAAGGCGCGAGCGTCAGCGAGGCCGAAGCTGAACTCCTCCTGCAATATGACCTACTGCCGGTCGTGAAGATGCTGAACGATCAGGCTCCTAGCCTGAACCAGCACCAGTTCGACGCCCTGGCCAGCTTCGCCTTCTCCATCGGCACGGATCGCTTCCTGTCTTCTGACGTGGCGAGCCGTGTCTCGTCCGGTGCCCTGGGCGAGGCGGCCGACGCCCTGATCGGTTGGCCGGAGCCGACGCCGCCCGAGGCCGCCCTGCGCCGCCGCGCTGCCGAGCGCGCGCTGTTCGTGGCCGATCCGTCGCACGCCGTGACACTGGCCGACCTTCTCGCCGCGCCCTTGCCGCCGCCTGAAGTCATCACGCCCGTATTCGAGCCGGCCCCCATCATCGCCGCCCGTGCCGCCGCTGTGGCCACCCTGCTGGGCGAGGCGGTCGAACCGGAAATGCCGTCGCCGGAACCGGAAGCCGCGGTCGAGCCGGCAGCACCACAGGCAGCCGAACCTGCTGAGCCCGAGCCCGCGCTGGAGATGCGCGCCCCTCCAGAACTCGCCGCCTCGTTCCAGTTCCAGCGCTTCTCACCCTATGCCGCCACGATCGTCGGCCCCCTGCCCGGTCTGGGTCAGGCCGCCGCTGCACCCGCTGACCTGAATGCGCACGTCGCCATCGAGCTGCCTGAGCCCGAAGCCGCGCCGGACCTGCCCCCCATGGTCGACGCTGCGCCGGCGCCGCTGGCTGAGGTCCCTCCCGTCGAGCAGGAGCCGACACCCGAGCCGGTCGCGGAATCAGCACCTGAGCCGGTCGTCAGCACCTTCCCGCCCGTGGCCGCACCAGTTGCGGACGAGCCCGTCGCGCCAGACGCCCCTCTGCCCACCCCCGCCGTCGCCGTCGAGCCGCCCGCGCTGGTCCTGACGCCGCTGACCGAGGCAGAGCCTGTCTCCACTCACCGGCCTGTCTGGGGCGAGCAGCAGCGCGTGGCCGACGCTCTCGATCAGGACGCCCTGTTCGAGGACGAGCCTGTCGAGGTCGCCATTCTTCGCCACGAGGAAGTCGTCGAGCCGCGCCGTTTCGACAGCGCCCTGGCCGCCTTCATGATCATGGGCGGCGTCGGTCTCGCCTCCTGCGCCGCCTCCGCAGCCGCCTTCCGTCAGGCAATCGAGGACAGCTCGGGCCTGAACGACTACACCCTGTTGGGCTGGACCCTGGGCGTCATCGGCGTGGTCTGCGTCGTCGCATCAGCCGCAAACCTCTACCCGCGGCTGTTCCCGCCCAAGGACAAGTAGGGGCCTCTCCCCTTGCCCGGCGGGGCATGCTAACCCCGCCGGCATGAGCATTCCCTACGCCCCCCAGTCCATGGAATTCGGTCTCGGCGAGACCGCTGACGCCATCCGCGAAACCACCGCCCGCTGGGCCGCCGACCGGCTGGCACCGCGCGCTGCCGATATCGACGAGAAGAACCAGTTCCCCCGCGAGCTCTGGCCCGAGATGGGTGAGCTGGGGCTGCACGGCATCACTGTCGAGGAAGAGTTCGGTGGTCTTGGCCTGGGCTATCTCGAACACGTTGTGGCGATGGAGGAGGTGTCCCGTGCATCCGCCTCGGTGGGCCTCAGCTACGGTGCCCATTCGAACCTTTGCGTCAACCAGATCCGCCGCTGGGGCACACCCGAGCAGAAGGCGAAATACCTGCCCGGCCTGATCTCGGGAGAGCACGTCGGCTCGCTCGCGATGTCTGAGGCCGGCTCTGGCTCCGATGTCATGTCGATGCGCACCCAGGCCGTGAAGAAGGGCGACCGCTACGTCCTGAACGGTACGAAGTTCTGGATCACCAACGCCCCGCACGCCGAGACCCTGGTCGTCTATGCCCGCACGGGCGAGGGCAACGGCGGCGTCACCGCCTTCCTGGTCGAGCGCGGCATGAAGGGCTTCAGCGTTTCCAAGAAGCTCGACAAGATGGGCATGCGCGGCTCCGACACCGCAGAGCTGGTGTTCGAGGACTGCGAAATCCCGGAAGAGAATATCATGGGCGGCGAAGGGCGCGGCGCGGCCGTCCTGATGAGCGGCCTGGACTATGAGCGCGCGGTGCTGGCGGCCGGTCCGCTGGGCATCATGCAGGCGGCGCTGGACGTGGTCCTGCCCTATGTCCGCGAGCGCAAGCAGTTCGGCAAGGCGATCGGCAGCTTCCAGCTGATGCAGGCCAAGGTCGCCGACATGTATGTCGCCCTGAACAGCGCCCGCGCCTATGTCTACGCCGTCGCCCGTGCCTGCGATCAGGGCAAGACCACCCGCTACGACGCCGCTGGCGCCATCCTGCTTGCATCCGAGAACGCGGTGAAGGTCAGCCTGGAAGCCGTCCAGGCCCTGGGCGGTGCCGGCTACACCAAGGAATGGCCGGTCGAACGGCTGGTCCGCGACGCCAAGCTCTATGACATCGGCGCCGGCACCAATGAGATCCGGCGCTTCCTGATCGGTCGAGAATTGCTGGGCGGTTGACGGCGTCTCGCGGCGCAACCTTTGTGAACGTGTTGCAAGCGCTAGGTATGGACGTTTGTTAAGTGGCGAGGCTACGTCCGCGCGCCTAGATTAAAACGAACCTCCGCACTGATCGGGCCCATGCCGCACTCCAGTCACCAGAGCGACGACCGGCCCTTCTCGCGGGTGCTGACCGACGTCGGTGCCCAGGCCGATCCGCAGCTTACGCTGGACGAGCTGGTCGGGACGTTCGGGGAGCGCGGGTTCGGCGCGCTGTTGCTGATGCTGGGACTGATCAGCGCCGTGATCGGTGTCATACCTGGCACCACCACCCTGCTCGGCATCCCGATCCTCATCATTGGCGTCCAACTGGTGTTCAGGCGTGATGAGCTGTGGCTTCCCGGCTGGATCCTGAAGCGCGACCTCCCGCGCGAAGCTTTCGCTGATGCAGCCGCCAAGGTGCGGGAGCGGCTGGAAAGGGTCGAGCGGTTCAGCAAGCCTCGCCTGCCCTTCATGAGTACCGATCTGTCGGAGGCCCTGATCGGGCTGATGTGCGTCGTGTGGGCGGCGGTGCTGATGCTTCCGCTTATCGGCTTCAACCTGTTCCCGTCCCTCATCGTGGCCGCTTTCGGTTTTGGCTTGATGCAGAAGGACGGCGTGATGATGCTGGTCGGCTGGGCTGGCTCGGCGGGGATGGGGATATTCACTTGGCTGGTCTGGGAAACCGTCAGCCGCGTGCTGCTGGCCGGCTGGACCTGGGTCACGCATTTGTTCGGATAGCAAAAAGGCCGCCGGGCGAACCCGACGGCCTTCATTGTCGACCGCGAACGGCCGACCGCAACTCAGCCTGAAAGGATCAGGCCAGGCCCTCCGAGAAGAACCCGGTCGCGGCCACCGCACGCGATTGATGACAATGAGACACTGGGTCACCTCCTTTCGACTGTTGAACAGGGAGGTTGAGGGTGGGGTCGTTTCGCGACCGAGACAAGTCACGAATAACGGAAACGCCGGAGGGGTCTCCCCCTCCGGCGCTTTACAGGGTCTGGGACCGTCGCCGTTACGAACGGAACAGCGACATCACCAGCTGAGGCGTCTGGTTGGCGATGGACAGGGCCTGCACGCCCAGTTGCTGCTTCGTCTGCAGCGCCTGGAGCTTGGCGCTTTCCTTCGCCAGATCGGCATCGACCAGGTTACCCACACCAGCCTCCAGCGCATCCGTCAGCTTGCCGACGAAGTTCAGGTGGGTGGTCAGGGCCTTCGACTTGGTGCCCAGCCGCGCGAGCGAAGCCGAGACCTTGTCGATGGAGTTGTTCACGGCCGTCAGGGACGCCGTGGCCTTGGTCAGGGTGTCGATCGACTGCGTCGTGGCCACCGAGACGTTCGCACCACCGAGAGCCAGCACCTCAGCGCCGACCGTCAGGGTCGAAGTGCCTTGCGCGTTGGCGAGGGCCTGGAACCCCGCAGCCCCGGTCTTCAGCAGGTTGATCCCGTTGAAGTCGGCGTTGGAGGTGACGCTGGCGATCTGGTCACGCAGCGACTTGAAGTCCTCGTTCAGCGCGGCCCGGGCCGCAGTCTTCAGCGACGAGTCTGTCGCCGAAAGAGCCTTCTCCTTCATCTGCAGCAAGAGGTCAGAGACCGTCTCGCCCGCCGCCATGGCCACATCCACCGCGGCGACGCCGCGATCGAGGGACTGTTTGACCGCTCCCAGTGCGCCTATGTCGGCACGTTGCCCCTGGGCGATAGCCCAGATGGCACCGTTGTCCTTCACACTGGCGACCTTCTTCCCGGTGTTGATCCGGTTTTGAGTCATCGCCAGCTCGGCGTTGGTCACGTTCAGGTTCTGGAGCGCGACCATCGCGCCCACGTTGGTGTTCACCGAAGTCATCGGCAGGGTCCTTCCATTCTGGTCGGTTGTGAAACGGCCTTCTGGCCGCCGAACCGGATTTCTGGTTCGCACGCGCACACGCAAGAACGGGGCCTGCCGCATCGCGGCAGAACCTCTTGTTTTTGCAAGACTTTACATTGGTCTTTAGCGGCCGACGGTTGTTTCCTGCCGGGTGGGCAGGAAGTTTCTTCACGCCGCCTGGGCGGTTCCACCCGGGCCTGCCAGGCCCTGCATGATCGTGCGATTGATGTCGATCAGGGGCTCGAAATCCTCTTCCCCGCGCATGATGGCCGAGGAGTGTTTCGACACGAACAGGCTGATGGAGATGATCTGCGCCCGCATACCCATGCTGAGGGCATTGTCCGGGTCAGAGCAGTCGGTCGCCAGGGCCGACCAAAGCCGGCGGTTCCAGTCCAGCGCAGCTATTCGGGTGGCGATGTCCGTCTTGTCGACGGTCGCGGCGTGCATAAGCGACCGGGTCACTTCGCCGAACAGGCGGTACTCCAGCTCGCGCGGGTTCTCTGCCCGCGTGGCGGCGGCCTTGTAGGCGTTAAGCGACATTCGCCAACTTCTCCTCGTAGTCGACCAGCTTCCGGGCCGACATCAGCGCCTTGTAGTACTCGCGGGCCATGACGTGGCGCGAGGCGGCGACACAGTCAGCCAGAGCGTCGGGGTTGCGGGTAGCGCCCATAAACTCGGACAGGCGGCGGGCGAACTCGTCATAGAGTTTCGGTGCCAGCCCCTCGTCCAGATACATCATCATGACGGGGAAATAGATGCGCTTTGCCGGGGTCGTGACCTCGGCCTCCTGCATGATGTCCTTCTCACGCAGGACGCTGGCCTTGTTTTGCAGCACCAGCACGCCACGGCGGTCGCCGTTCTGGACGACAGCCCCGTTGAGAACGAACTTCTCGCCAGGCTTGAGCGACAGCTTCAGCGGCATCCGGCGAGCCCTCCCGTAATACCCGGGCAGCCACCATGGCGCGCCGGGAACAAAGCCAGTGTGAAGGAACGTGGTTAACCAGTCCTTGTGAACCGCCCCGCTAGGTTCGCCAATGAACACCGAGCCGAGACCCCGATGACCAACGCCTTCACAGCACCGACGGACCTCGCCTACGGCGTCATGGCGCGGCCGCAGGGCATCGCCGGGAACGCCGCCTCGCCCGACGCGGTCCGCAAACTGTCACACGCGATGAGTGGCTCGGCCCTCAAGAAGCAACGCAAGGTCATCGACCAGCTGAAGGCCGCCCTGGCCTGTATTCGCGTGGGAGACTTCCTGGGCGGGGCAAAGCGGGCGCTGGCGGCGCTGCAGATGGACGAGACCAGCGGCCTGGCCTGGCATGTGCTGGCCATCTGCCGCGAAAAGTCCGGCGACATGGCACAGGCCCTGACAGCCTATGAAGCGGCACTGGCCCTGCTGCCGAACGAGACAGACATCGCCGGCGATCTGGGTCGGCTGGCGCAGCAGCTGGGTTATCTCGACATCGCCGAGAAGCTGCTCCTGAAATATCTCGCGGCCGATCCCGGGCATATCGAGGTCACGAACAACCTTGCCTGCGTGCAGCGGGATCAGGGCCGGTACGGCGACGCGGTCGAGACGCTGAAAGCCCTTCTGCAGGTCGAGAGCGGCAGCCCGATTCTGTGGAACACCCTCGGCACCGTGATGAGCGACCAGGGCGACATGGGCACGGCCCTGACCTTCTTCGAGGAGGCGCTGAGGCTTGACCCCGGCTTCTCCAAGGCGCGCTACAACCGGGCCAATGTGCGTCAGCCCCTGGGGGACGAAGAGGGCGCGCTCGAGGACCTCGAGGCCGCAGCCGAAGGTGCCGAGTCGCCCTATGAGCGGGCGATGATGGCGATGGCCAGGGCCATGCTTCTGCTCGGCATGGGTCGAATCAGGGAGGGCTTCGAGGCCTATGAGGTGCGGTTGTCACCGGACCTGCCGGAATCGATGCGGCCGGTGCTGGAGGCACCGCGCTGGGACGGGACATCCTCGCTGAAGGGCAAGCGGCTGCTGGTGCTGGGCGAGCAGGGCATCGCCGACGAGATGGTGTTCGGCACCTGCCTGCCCGACGTGGTCGAGGCGGTGGGGCCGGCGGGGCACGTCTTCGTCGCCGTCGAGCCGCGGCTGGTGGACCTGTATCAGCGCAGCCTGCCGACCACGACGGTGGTGGGCCACCGCACGGTGCGGCTGGAGGGCCGGTTGACCCGCCACGTGCCGGCGATCGAGGCGCTGAGCGAGCCGGTCGATTGCTGGGTGCCGCTGGCCAGTCTGATGGCCGTCTACCGGCCGTCGCTGGACGCCTTCCCCGACCGCGCCGGCTATCTGACGCCCGATCCGGTCAAGGTGGCGCGTTGGAAGGGCGAGCTGGAGGCACTGGGGCCGGGGCTGAAGGTCGGACTGCACTGGAAGAGCCTGGTGATGACCGGTGTCCGCGCCCGCTACTTCTCCAGCTTCCAGCGCTGGGAGCCGGTGCTGACCACGCCCGGCTGCGTGATGGTGAACCTGCAGTGCGGCGACGTGAGCCAGGATCTGGCCCAGGCCGAGGCGGCCGGCGTGCGCATCTGGACCCCGCCGATGAACCTGAAGGACGACCTCGACGATCTGGCCTCCCTTTCGTGCGCACTCGATCTGGTGGTCGGGCCGGGAATCGCGGGGACCAACATCGCTGCGGCGGCCGGCGCGCGGACCTGGCTGCTATATGCGCCCGACGACTGGCACCTGCTGGGGACCAACCGATATGCGGTCTATCCGCATGTGCGCACCTTCCGCCGCGATTTCGACGGCTGGCCCCAGGCCATTGCCGATGTGCGGGCGGCGCTGGATGAGGTCGTCGCCAAGGGCTGGAACGGCGGCTGACGCCGGGGCGTTGTCCTCCTGAAAGGGAGACCACCATGCCCGCTACCGAACCCCACACCGCGAAAACCGACGGCGACATTGATGTGGCCCCGGCCCGCAAGGCCGAGCGCGAACACGGCAAGCCTGACCAGTTGAAGACCCATACGGATCAGGCCGAGGACCGCCAGGAAGCCCTGCTGGACGAAGGCATCGAGGAGAGTTTCCCCGCCAGCGATCCGGTGTCGGCGAAACGGATTACGTAGAATCCTCCCTTCTCCCTCGAGGGGGAGAAGGGCGTTCTTTCTACCAGGCCCCCATGTCGCGGAGCTGTTTGGCCAGATCAGGCGGCATATCCCCCGCGTCCAACGACGACAGGTCCATCGGCGCGTCCTTCGGCTCCAGATAGCGCCAGCCCTGAAAAGGACGGCGGGCCTGGGGGGCGGTGCGGACGACCTCGGGCGACAGGCGGATCAGACACTGCGACGCCTTGCCCTCCCCCTTGGTCGAGACATCGAGGATCGGCATCCGGCACGTCACCGAACCCTTCATGACCCAGTATAGCGAGCCGCCGTCCTCGAGTTCGGTCGCGCGCTTGGGCGTCATGCGGGTGTGGACGGTCAGCCATTCGCCCTTGGCGGCGCGGCGTTCCAGCGTCTCGACCTTGGCCACGCCGACGCAGAGCTTGATCATGTGAAGCGGCATGGAGTGGGCTATTTGCCCTCGGCAGCCGCAGCCTCGCTCCAGGCGATCATGTCGCGGCCCATGACTTCCATCTCGGCCATGCAGCGCGGCGCGACCAGGGCGATCCAGACGTCATCGGCCCTGTCGGTCAGCTCGACCAGCCGGTCCAGCCAGTCGACGTTTGGAGTGCGGCCCACAAGCTTGCCGTAGTAGAACATGAAGACGCTATCGAGGTCGGCCTGGTCCTGGCTGCCCTCCTCGGTATCTTCGGATACGAGGCCGATCAGGGTCATGCATTCCAGATCGGCCTGATCGGCGGGCTTGATGCTCTGGGCCTGGGCCGCCCCGGCTGCGAGCATCAGGCCGCCGGCGAGGGCGGCGGCGAGGGTCAGGCGTTTCATGCGTTACTCTCCATCTTGCGAACGACGGCCAGAACCGTGCCGTCCGCGACCTGTTCACCCACGGCCACACTGACCGTTTCGACTACGCCGTCGAAGGGCGCGGTCAGGGCATGTTCCATCTTCATCGCCTCGACCACGACAATCGGGGCCCCCTTGGCGACGGTGTCCCCGGCGGCGGCGGGCGTCGCCACGACCTTGCCCGGCATGGGCGCGCGGAGGGAGCCGTCGGAGGCGGGGCCCGAGGTGGAGGAAGTAAACGTGGGCTTGGAGATCAGGATCGCCTCGCCCTCATCGAAAAGCACGAGATCACGTCCGACCTTTACCTGACCGAAGTGCCGATCCCCGACCCACACTGAGCCATGGCCCCAGTCACCATAAACATACTGCGTTCTGGTCTGAGCTTCACCTTCGCCTATCAGCCATGTCGAGTCATTCGACTGCGCAGAAAGGGCGGCCATTTGAACTTGGCGGCCATTCACGGAGACCACATAAATGGACCGGGGAGTCGCGTTTGATCTGAAGCCCATAGCTCCGGTCATTGGGTCCCAAGGGCCGAAATAGTCATTGCCGCGCCCCGGATGTTCCGGCTCGTAGGTGTGCTGGGCAAAGAGAGTGATCGCGGCAATGTCCCGGTCTGCATGGCCGACCGGCAGCAGGGCGTCGCCCTCTCTCCCGATGAACCCCGTATCCACGTCGCCCCCGACGAATCGCGGATGCTCCAGACAGCGGACCAAGAAGCCCGCGTTCGTCTTCACCGGCCACACCTCAACCTCGGCGCAGGCGTCGGCCAGGGCCACCGCCGCCTCTTCCCGCGTCTCTTCATGCACGATCAGCTTGGCGATCATGGGGTCGTAGAACTGGCTGACCTCGCCGCCCTGCATCACGCCGGTGTCGACTCGGATGCCGTCGGGCATGACGAAGTGGTCCAGTCGCCCGATGCTGGGCAGGAAACCGTTCGCTGGATCCTCGGCATACAGCCGCGCTTCCATGGCCCAGCCGTTCATCTGAATGTCGGCCTGA
Organism: Brevundimonas sp.; assembly: GCA_046294385.1. Classification (GTDB taxonomy): domain Bacteria; phylum Pseudomonadota; class Alphaproteobacteria; order Caulobacterales; family Caulobacteraceae; genus Brevundimonas. The sequence goes on from JBKBJW010000003.1 coordinate 97,721, forward strand.
TTCAGCGGCACCGGCTCGCCGGCGGCGGCGCGCAGCTGCCATTCGACCAGATCGACGCCGGTGATGGCCTCGGTCACCGGGTGTTCGACCTGCAGCCGGGTGTTCATCTCCATGAACCAGATGCGGTCGGCGCGCAGGCCCTCTGAGGCGTCAGCGATGAACTCGATGGTGCCGGCACCGACATAGTTCACGGCCTTGGCCGCCTTCACAGCCGCCCCGGTGACGGCGGCACGCGTCTCTGCGTCCATGCCGGGGGCCGGGGCCTCCTCGATCACCTTCTGGTGGCGGCGTTGCAGCGAGCAGTCACGCTCATACAGATGGACCACCTCGCCGAGGCTGTCGCCGAACACCTGAACCTCGATGTGGCGGGGCGAGAGGATGTATTTCTCGATCAGCACCCGGTCATCGCCGAAGCTGGAAGCCGCCTCGCGCTGGCACGACGCCAGGGCTTCGAGGAAGGCGTCGGACGCATCGACCCGGCGCATACCCTTGCCGCCGCCGCCGGCCACGGCCTTGATAAGGACCGGATAGCCGATGGCGTCGGCCTCGCGCTTTAATCGGCCGGGGTTCTGGTCCTCGCCCATATAGCCGGGGGTGACGGGCACGCCCGCCTCGACCATCAGTTTCTTCGCCGCGTCCTTCAGGCCCATCGCACGGATCGAGGCCGGCGGGGCACCGATCCAGATGATGCCGGCCGCCATCACGGCCTCGGCGAAGTCGGCGTTTTCGGACAGGAAGCCATAGCCCGGGTGGATGGCCTCGGCGCCGGTGGCTTTCGCGGCGGCCAGCACCTTTTGCGGATCGAGATAGCTCTCGCGCGCGGCGGCGGGGCCGATCAGGACCGCCTCATCCGCCTCGCGGACATGCAGGGCCTTCGCATCCGCTTCCGAATAAACGGCGATGGTCCGCAGGCCCATGCGGCGGGCGGTGCGGAAGACGCGACAGGCGATCTCGCCGCGATTGGCGACCAGGACGGAATTGAACATGAGCCAGTCTTAGCCGCCCTCGCCGCCCCTGTCAGCGCCGGTCGAAGCGCCATTTCATGATCAGGACCCCAAGCGCCATCAGGAAGGCACAAGCGTTGGCCGCAACAATCGGCCAGGCGCCGATCAGCACGCCGTAGATCACCCACAGCACAAAGCAGGTGACCGTCAGGGCGTAGGTCTTCAGTGAGACGGACGAGGCATCCTTCTCCTGCCAGATTTTGACCATCTGCGGGGCGAAGCTGGCGATGGAGCAGAGGGCTGCGCCCGTGCCGACGACATTGGCGATCAGGTCGCTCACTTCGCTTTTGCCGGGGCATTGCGCTTGGGCGACGCCTTCTTCGGCTGGGCGGCCTCAAGCTCGGCGCTGCGGTCGCGCTTGCCGGGGATGGCACGGGGCGGCTTGCCGGCGGCGACCGCCCGACCGCGCTTTTCGACCTCGTCGAGAATGGCTTCCAGCTCGATCTCGGTCAGGTGCTCGATGCCGATGAAGCGGTCGTCGGCCTGTTTCATCGAGAACAGCAGTTCGTCCAGCTTCGCCTGCATGGCCGCGCCGTCGCGGTTCTGGGTGTTCTGGATCAGGAACACCATCAGGAAGGTGATGATGGTCGTGCCGGTATTGATCACCAGCTGCCAGGTCTGGCTGAACTTGAAGATCGGCCCGGTCACGGCCCAGATCAGCACAATGCTGAGACAGGCGATGAAGGTCCAGGGCTTGCCCGCGATCCGGGCGGTCAGGGTCGCGAAGCGGGTGAACAGCTTGTCCATCGAGGCCTAACGGTCAGTCGGCGGGCAGAGTTGCGAGCGGCGCGAGCACCTGCATCCAGTCATCCGCCTCATGGTCGTGGTCGAAGAGCGGCGGGTCGCGGCGGTGCATCGTCGCCTGCTCATAGGCGTAGCCGAGCGACAGGATGCGCGCATCGTCCCACTTGGCCCCGATGAAGCTCATTCCCACCGGCATGCCGCGCACAAAGCCCATCGGCACGGTCAGGTGCGGATAGCCCGCCACCGCCGCGATCTGGCTGGCGGCACCGAGGTAGTGGTCGCCGTCGATGACGTCGATGCTCCATGCAGGTGCAGTCGTGGGCGCGATCAGGGCGACGACATTGTGCTCGCGCAGCAGCTTGTCGATGCCTTCGGGTCCGGCGAGGCGGAAGGATGTGGCGCGGGCCTCGATATAGGCGGGATCGGACAGACCCTTGGTCGCCTCAGCCAGCAGGAACAGCTCCTGGCCGAACAGTTCCAGTTCGCGCGGCGTGGCGAGGTTGAAGGCGATGACATCGGCCAGTGTGCGGGTCGGCACCTGCGTCGGGTCGGTGGTCGCCAGATAGGCGTTCAGATCGACCTTCAGCTCGGTCATCAGGACGGCGAACTCGGCCGCGCCCATCGCGCCCATGTCAGGGCCGTCGGTGATCTCGACCAGGATGGCCCCCGCGTCGCGCAGTTCCTGCAACTGGGCCTCGAACACGGCGTCGGTCCCGGCATGGTATCCGGTCAGGAAGCGGGCCACGCCGATGCGGGTGCCGCGCAGGGAGCCGGCGTTCAGCGCGGCGCGGTAGTCGGTCTTGCGGCGGTCAGCCTCCACCGTGGCGGGGTCAGCGGGGTCGGAGCCGGCGATGGCGGTCAGGACGATGGCCGCCTCGGCAACCGTGCGTGTCATGGGGCCGGCGGTGTCCTGGGAATGGCTGATCGGGACGATGCCGGTGCGCGACACCAGGCCGACCGTCGGTTTGAACCCGACGATGCCGTTGACCGCCGCCGGGCAGGTGATGGAGCCGTCGGTCTCGGTGCCGATGGCCGCAGGGGCGAGGCCGATGGCCACCGCCGCGCCGGAGCCGGAGGAGGAACCGCAGGCGCTGCGGCTGTAGTCCCACGGGTTGCGGGTCAGGCCGCCGACCGCGCTCCAGCCGCTGCTGGAGGCGCCGGAGCGGATGTTGGCCCACTCGGACAGATTGGTCTTGCCCAGGATGACGGCACCGGAGGTGCGCAGTCGCGCGACCAGAGGCGCATCCCGGCCGGGCGTATTGTTGAGCAAGGCCATCGACCCGGCGGTGGTCGGCAGGTCGCGGGTCTCGATATTGTCCTTCAGCAGGATGGGCAGGCCGGTGATCCCCTGCGCCTCGGTCCAGCTGACGCTGTCCACGTCGTCGGCCCAGGCGAGGACAGCGTTGGTCATCACCCGGTCGAAGACGCACAGGCGCGAGCCGAACCGCTCGCCGTCCGGATCACCGCCCTCGTCGAGAGCCAGCTGGGGGCAGCCGCGCAGGGCATGGCCGTAGTCATCATCACCGACGTCGACGTGCGCCTCATCACCGGCCACGGCGGCGGCGTCCATGGCGGCCGCTGCGGCATCGACCGCGGCCATGGCGGCGGCATCCACCTCAGCCTCGTCCCATGACGCCTCGGCCCAGGTCATTTCGTCAGAGGGCACATCGATGATGATGCAGCCGCCGAGCGTCAGCGACGCCGCCAGCATGAGGGCACCGAGCCCGACCTTGGTGATGCGCATGATGTGGCCCCTCCCCGCGTGGTTTGGGCGAGCGTCGCGCGGATGGGGAGGTGGGGCAAGGTGCCCTCTCATTCTTTCGTCATTCCGGGCGAAGCGCAGCGGAGACCCGGAACCGAGCGGCGCCGCGACGGCGGCGAAACACGATCAGTCCAGCAAGTCACGGCGCTCCCGACAGGTTCGCGCTCTCGCGCGCCGCTGGGTTCCGGGTCTGCGAGCCGCTGCGCGCCTCTTCGCCCGGAATGACGAAAGGAAGTAAGAGGAGCGGTGGTGTTAGAAGCTCGGCGCCCTTCTGGCATGCGTCCGCTGCTCAAAAGCATAGCCCAGCGACAGCACCCGCGCGTCATCCCATTTGCCGCCGATAAAGCTGATCCCCACGGGCATGCCGCGGTCGAAGCCCATAGGCACGGTCAGGTGCGGATAGCCGGCGACGGCGGCGAGGGTGCTGGACGAGCCCTGCGAGCGGTCGTCGTCGTTCGGATCGTTGGTCCAGGCGCGCGAGGTGGTGGGCGAGACCAGCGCCACCACATTGTTCTCGGCCATCAGGCGGTCGATGCCCTCTGGTCCCGCCATGCGGAACGAACTGGCACGGGCCTCGATGTACTCCGGGTCGTCGAGCCCCTTGGTGGCCTCGGCGCGCAGGAACAACTCCTGGCCGAACAGGATGGTCTCGCGCGGCTCCGCGTCATTGAAGGCGATCAGGTCGGCCAGCGTCCGCGTCGGCACCTGTGCCGGATCTGTGGAAGCCAGATAGGCGTTCAGGTCGACCTTCAGCTCCGTCATCAGCACGGTCAGGGCGGCGCGGCCGATGGCGCCGATTTCCGGCCCCTCCTCAATCTCGATCAGGACGGCACCCGCGTCACGCATGGCCTGCAGCGACTGTTCGAAGGCCGCCTGGGTGTCGGGCGAGAAATTCTTCGACAGGAAACGCATCACGCCGATGCGCGTGCCGTTCAGCGACCCGGCATCCAGCGCGGCGCGGTAGTCGACCTTGCGCGCATCGGCCTCGGCCGTGGCGGGGTCCAGCGGGTCGGAACCGGCGATAACGGTCATGATGATGGCCGCATCCTCGACCGTGGTGGTGATCGGCCCGGCGGTGTCCTGGCTGTGGCTGATCGGCACGATGTGGGTGCGCGACACCAGGCCCACGGTCGGCTTGAAGCCCACCACGCCGTTGACCGAGGCCGGGCAGACGATGGAACCGTTAGTCTCGGTTCCGATGGCGGCGGGGGCCAGGCCGATGGCGACGGCGACGGCACTTCCAGACGACGAACCGCAGGGGGTGCGCTCGGGATCATAGGGATTGCGCGTCTGGCCGCCGACGGCGCTCCAGCCGCTGATGGAGTTGGTCGAGCGGATGTTGGCCCACTCCGACAGGTTGGTCTTGCCGAGGATGACGGCGCCGGCGTCGCGCAGGCGAGCCACCAGCGGGGCGTCGCGGCCGGGGGCGTTGTTCGCCAGCGCCAGCGACCCGGCGGTGGTCGGCATGTCGGCGGTTTCGATGTTGTCCTTCAGCAGGATGGGCAGGCCACGGAGTGGCCCGTCTCTTACCGACAGATCATCATTGAGAACAACTACACTTCCGAGCTCGGGATCGATTTCGCGAGACCAGAACGCATAGCCTTCAGGGTTCGCCGGAGCCCCATCCACTACCAAGCTTACCGGACCGGGACCCAATATTGGCCCGATCGGACCTGTATGATCACGATGATCTACCGCTTGGATAAGGCTCGAACGACAGACCGAGGTGTATCCTACCTCCCCGGGATCAAGCACATCGTCAGGGAATCGCGCACGTGCGCGCGCCGCCGCCTCCGGGGGGAGGTTCCGGATGTCGAAACAAGGGCCGTTGTGAGCAATCATGTCGCGCACGCTCGGCACCACAATCAGCGGCGCAGAGCCACCCCCCGGCGGGTCATTCGAGGTCTGAGCGGCGGAACTTGACGCCGCCAGCGCAAAGAAAATCCCCGCGATTAGTCCTGCGCGGCGGGCGCCCGCGACCCAATGGTCCGATCCAGGAAGTCGAGATAGGTCCGCCATTGCATCAGCTGCCTTTCGTTGCCCCGGACGCCGTGGCGCTGGCCGGGGAAGAGCATGAGTTCGAACGGGGCACCGCGCGCCTGCATGGCGTCCATGATCCGCGTGGAGTTCTCCAGAATGACGTTGTCATCGGCCATGCCGTGCAGCAGCAGCATCCGGCCGGTCATGTTGGGCAGGCGCGGGATGGCGTCCGAGGCGGCGTAGCCTTCCACGTTGCCCTCCGGCGTCGACATGAACCGCTCGGTGTAATGGGTGTCGTAGAGGTTCCAGTTCGCCAGCGGCGCGCCGACGATGGCCGAGGCCAGGCCCATGCGCGGCTCGGTGATGGCCATCAGGCTCATGAACCCGCCGTAGGACCAGCCCATCATGGCGATGCGGCTGTCATCCACATATGGCAGCGATCTCAGATAGTTAGCACCCAGAACCTGATCGTCGATCTCAGGTTGGCCCATCTTCAGATACAGCGCCTGTTTGAAGGCCGCCGAGCGGTAGCCTTCGCCCCGGTTGTCGAGGCGGAAGACGATGTATCCGGCCTCGGTCAACAGTTGACTGGTGGCGCTCTGGAAGCCCTTTTTCACACCGCCGCCGCCCGGCCCGCCATAAACCTGCATCACCACCGGATAGGTCTTCGACGGATCGAACCCCGGCGGCGTGGTCATCTGCCAGACGAGCGTTTCGCCGTGGCTTTCCATCGTGCCGAAGGTCGTTTCGCCCCGGCGTGACAGGTAGGGATAGATGGGGTGGGTCTCGTCCAGCTTGTTCTGCTCGATCCAGCGCACGAAGGTTCCGTCCGCGCGGTACAGGGCCGACTGCATCGGGGTGTTCAGGTCGGTGTAGTTGCCGACATAGGCCGTGCCCGTGCGGTTGACCGAGGCGCTCCACCAGCCGCCGGCCGGGGTGATCGCCACCGGCGTCACGGTGCGGCGCAGGCTGGCGCGGAACATCTGCTGCTCCGTCGGCTCTTCCCGACCGTCGCGCATGGAGGCGGTGAAGAAGACCTCGCCCGTCCGCTGGTTGACGCCGTCCAGAGACTTGATCGGGTATTCGCCTTGCGTGATCGCCCGAATGCGGCGGCCGTCGCGGTTGTAGAGATACAGGTGCCGCCAGCCGGTCTCTTCCGACGACCAGATGAAGTTGCCGTCAGCCAGCGCCTTGAAATCGTGGCTGAGCGAGACCCAGGCGTTCGAGGTCTGGGTCGAGATCACGCGGCTGACGCCCGTGGCCGGATCGACGCTGAGCAGGTCCAGCGTCTTCTGGTCCCGCGACTCGCGCTGGACATAGAGGGTGCGACCGTCGGCCGACCAATTCACCCGGGCCAGATAGATGTCGGTGTTCTCGCCCAGATCGACTTTGACCCGGCGGTTCGCGGCCACGTCCTGGACATACAGTTCGACCACCGCATTGGGGCGGCCGGCGCGGGGATAGCGCTGCTCGACGACGCGGGCGCCGCCGCCCGAGATGTCGAGGCGCGGGATGACGTCGACAGTGGATTCGTCGGTGCGCTGCAGGGCGATGTATTTCTCGTCCGGGCTCCACCAGTAGCCGGTGTCGCGGTCCATCTCCTCCTGGGCGATGAATTCGGCGGTGGCCCAGGTGATCAGGCCGTTGCCGTCGGTGGTGATGTCGCGTTCGCTGCTGGTCGACAGGTCGTAGATGACCAGATCCTGATCCCGAACCCAGGAGACGAAGTTGCCCTCGGGGCTGACCTTGGCGTCGATCTCGTCGGCCTCGGTCTCGGTCAGGCGGCGGACAGAGCCGTCGGCGCGGGCGGCGAGGAAGATGTCGCCTTCCAACGGTGCCAGGATGTAGCGGCCCTGCTCATCCCACGAATACTCGACCACGCCGCGCTGGCTGATGCGCATGCGCTCGCGCCGCGCCTTCTCGGCCTCGGACAGCTCGCCCGCGTCAGGAACCAGCGCTCGGGCGTCCAGCAGCTTGTAGGGCTCGCCCTCGCCGGTCGGTGCAGCCCAGAGGTCCAGCACGTCCACATCGTCTTCACGCGACCGCAGGAAAGCCACCAGCTCGCCGTCCGGTGACAGGCTGACGCCGCGTGCGACGGGGCCGCTGAGGCTTGGGTTGGCGAAGACCCGCTCTGGCGTCAGGACCGCCGGATCGGCGGTCTGGGCGTTAGCCGCAGCGGCGGAGAGGATGAGGGCGGAGGTAAGGAGAACTGTGCGCATGGGGGCGGACGCTAGAGCGAGAAACCGGCGACGTCATCCCCCCTTTACGTTGCGCGACACCGCATCCCTTTCGTCGAGCGGCGACACCCCCTAAAGACACCCGCGATGACCGACGCTGCCGTATCGCCCTCCCCTGTGAAAGCCAGCCCGTTCCACGCCCTGAAGGTGCTGTGGGTCAAGCACTGGACCGACCAGCTGTTCAGCTTCGCGCTGGAACGGCCCGAGGATTTCCGCTTCCGCTCGGGCGAGTTCGTGATGATCGGCCTACCGGGCGAAGACGGCGGCAAACCGATCCTGCGCGCCTATTCGATCGCGTCGCCGCACTGGGCCGAGGAGCTTGAGTTCCTGTCGATCGCCGTGCCCGACGGCCCCCTGACCTCGCGGCTGGTGAATATCCAGGCCGGAGACGAGGTCCTGATGGGCAAGAAGCCGACCGGGACGCTGGTGCTGGACGCCGTCAGCGGCGGCGAGCGGCTGTGGCTGATGGGCACGGGCACCGGCCTCGCGCCCTGGCTGTCGGTGGCGCGGGACCCGGACACCTATTCCCGCTTCGGACAGGTGATCGTGACCCATACGGTGCGCAATGTCGCCGACCTGGCCTACCGCGACTTCTTCACAGGCGGCATCCATGAGGACCCGTTGATCGGTGACGAGGCGAAGGCCCAGCTGACCTATTATCCGACCGTGACACGCGAAGCATTCGAGACGCCCGGACGGATTACGGACCGCATCCGCAGCGGCGACCTGTTCCGCGACCTCGGCCTGCCGGAAGGCTTCTCGCCCGAGCGCGACCGGGTGATGCTGTGCGGCTCGATGGCGATGATCAAGGAAGCGGCCGAGCTGCTTGAGCAGTACGGCCTGAAAGAGGGCTCGAACGCCGAGCCCGGCGACTATGTGCTGGAGCGCGCCTTTGTCGGATGAGCTGAAGGTGGACCCGCGCACGGCGCCGCAGGATTGCACCACGATGGCGCAGGTGCGTGAGGGCGTGGATGCGCTGGACCGTGCGCTGGTCCTGCTGCTGGCCGAGCGCCAGCGCTACATGGATGCCGCCGCGCGCATCAAGCCGAGCCGCGACGTGGTCCATGACGATGCCCGCATCGAGGACGTGGTGGCCAAGGTTCTGGCGGCGGCGAAGGACGCCGGCCTGTCGCCCGCCATCGCCGAGCCGGTATGGCGGCTGCTGATCGACCGCTGCATCGCCCACGAGTTCGCGGCCTGGGACCGGACGCGGGGCTAGCCCCGAAGGCCCCTCAGCATCAGCTCATGCCGATAGGCCGCGACGTCGGCCAGCGCTGTGTCCAGCGCGTCGCGAACACGATCCAGCAGGGGTGGCGCATCGGCCTTCTGCGCGGCTTCTGCTACGGCGCAGGCTTCCGTCAGCGCCCCCGCGCCGATGCCCGCGGCGGCCCCACGGATGGTGTGAACCCCGTCGCGCCAGCCCTCTTCACGCACATCCAGCATCGGTGCCCACATGGACGCCTGCTGGGCGAACAGGCCCAGGACCTCTTCGGTGATCGCATCGTCGCCGCCGGTCATGCGCTCAAGCACGGCGAAGTCGACGGCTCCGGAGAGGTCCCTGAGGGCCATCAGGCGGCGGTCTCCTCACCCTTGGCCAGACGCGAGTTCCAGGCCGACCAGCCGAAATAGACGACCAGGCCGATGGCGTTCCAGATCAGGAAATACTTCTGGGTGTCGGGCTTCAGGCTGAGGAAGAAGGTGACGCAGCCGATCATGGTGATCGCCCCCACCAGCCACCAAAGGGGTGCCTTGAACACGCGCGGCCGGTTCGGATCGCGCACTCGCAGCACCACGAGGCTGAGCCCCACGGCGAAGAAGGCCGCCAGGGTGCCCGCGTTGGCCAGCGAGGCCAGTTCGTCCAGCCGCATGACGCCCGCCAGCGCCGCCACGACGATGGCGGTGAAGACCGTCACCAGTGCCGGCACCCCGCGCGCCGAGATCTTCGCCAGACCGCGCGGCAGCAGACCGTCCCGCGCCATGCCGAGGAAGATGCGGCTCTGGCCGAACAGGAAGGCCAACAGGACGGTCGGCAGGGCCACGACGGCCGAGGCGGCAATCCACTGGGCTGCCGTCCCCTGCCCCATCTCGCGCAGGATCAGGGCCAGTGGCTCCGGGCTGTCGGCGAAGCTGGCGACCGGCGCGGCACCGATGGCGGCGGCCGCGACCACCAGATACAGGGCCGTGCAGATCAGCATGGAACCGACAATGCCGATGGCCAGGTCGCGCTCGGGCCGCTTGGTCTCTTCCGCCGCCGTCGAGATGGCGTCGAAGCCGTAGAAGGCGAAGAAGATCACCGCCGCGGCGGCCATGACCCCCGTCTGCACAAAGGGCGCGCCGAAGCCATTGGGCATGAAGGGCGTGAAGTTGGCGCTGTTGAACGTCGGCAGGGCGATGGCGACGAAGGCGATCAGGGCCACGATCTTGATGACCACCAGCACGGCATTCAGCGTCGCGCTCTCGCGCGTGCCCAGCAGCAACAGCCCCGTAACCACGGCGATGATGAACACCGCCGGCAGATTGACGATCCCGCCCGCCACGTGCGGCCCAACCGTCAGCATCGTCGGCAGATCGACGCCCATGCCGTTCAGGAAGCCGACCGCATAGCCGGACCAGCCGACAGCGACCGCCGAAACGACCAGCGAATATTCGAGGATCAGGCTCCAGCCCACGATCCAGGCGATCAGCTCGCCCAGCACGGCGTAGGAATAGGTATAGGCGCTGCCCGCCGCCGGCATCATCGTCGACAGCTCGGCATAGGCCAGGGCGGCGCAGGCGCAGACCAGGCCCGCCAGAGCGAAGCTGATCATCACGGCCGGTCCGGCCAGACCCGCACCGACCCCGATCAGGGTCAGGATGCCCGTGCCGACAATGGCCCCGACGCCCAGGGCCAGCAGGTGCGGCCAGCTGAGGGTCTTCTTCATCACCGGCCCGTCGTGCGGGGCCAGCATGGTGTCGATCGACCGACGACGGTTCCAGAAGGCCATATTGCGAATCTCCCCGACGCCGCTCCCCGGCGGCTGATTCCGGAGCAAACCCTAACCCCTCCCGCGGCAAACGGGAACGCACGCGCAAATCCCCTTGCGCCGCTGGGTCATTGCCTCTATGTCCGCCCCCTCGCCGAACCGGTCCCGCATCGGAACAGGCGAAGTGGCACTGCCCTTGCAGGGTTTCGCCAGACGAATGGTCCGGGTGATTAGCTCAGTTGGTAGAGCAGCTGACTCTTAATCAGCGGGTCGTAGGTTCGAACCCTACATCACCCACCATCGTCTCTTTCCCGCAGCCTCGCGCTCCTCTTCGGGCAAGTAAAGCAGCCTTTACAACGCCTTAAACTGCAACGCGTCACAGCGCCGCAGCTGAGTGTTTCAATACTGAAACTAAGCGGTTGGCATTATTGCTTAAATTTAAGAGGTAGCGGGCCGCGACTACCGCTACAGACACGCTTGCGCCGGACCGGGGTTCAGGCGCTCAATTCCTTTCGCCAGGTGAAGTCCGATGTTGAACCGCAAGCTGTTGATGACGACGGCCATGACGCTGCTGTCCGCCGCGTCCCTGACCGCCACGGCTGCGGCCGCCCAGACCCAGACGCCGCCTCAGGCACCCCGGCCGACCACGCCGCCGGCACAGAGCCAGACTCCACCCGCCGAAGAGCAGGAAACGGCGGTCGAGGAAGTCGTGGTGCGCGGCACGCGACCAGACATCATCTCGGCCTCGGACCGGATGATCTACAACGTCTCGAACGACCTGCAGGCCCAGACCGGCACCATCGCCGATGCGCTGCGCAACGTTCCGGGCGTCGAGGTCGATCTGCAGGGCAACGTCAGCCTGCGCGGCGATTCCAACGTCACCATCCTGATCGACGGCCGTCCGTCGGGCGTGCTCAGCGGCCAGTCGCGTGGCGACGCCCTGCAAGCCATGTCGGCGGCGGGATACGAGCGGGTCGAGGTGATCACCAATCCGTCGGCGGCCTTCAGCCCCGAGGGCAGCGGCGGCATCATCAACCTGGTCTCCAAGCCCACGCGCCAGGCCACCAGCAACGGCACAGTGCGCGGCCAGTGGGACGGCGGCGAGCGCGGCGGCATTTCCTTCAGCGGCAGCCGCACGACCGGTGCCCTGACCGTCGCAGGCGATCTCGGCTACCGCCGCGATACCCGCGACATCATCGTCGCGCAGAACCGCGTCCGTCCCGGTGCCAGCCCGGCCCTGACCACGGTCGAGGAAGGCGGAAGCCTGGCCCAGAACGAGAACGAGTCGGGCCAGGGCCGTCTGTCGATCGACTATAATCTGAACGCCACCGACCGCCTGAGCGGCGAGATCAGCATGCGGGGCATGCAGGGCGAGAGTGAGGGTCTTGAGACCTTCGAACGCGCCAACGGCCTGGGCACAACGTCCTACGCCTATGAGCGCATGTCGGAGAACGGCTTCGAGAACTCCGGTGTCTCGGCGCGAAGCTCGTGGCGGCGCAAGCTCGAGGGCGACCAGCATGAACTGGTGGCGGACCTGGAGTTCGATCACAACGAGGGCGAGCGCTCGCTGGAGGCCTTCACCGACATCCAGGTCGGCGTGGGCACAGACTTCTACGAGCGTATCCTCAACGAGAACAGCCGCGACGCCTTCGGCCTGAAGGTCGATTACACCCGGCCGATGGGCGACCGGGAAACCCTGAAGGTCGGCTATGAGGGCGACCTCACCATGGACGACTTCGACAGCTTCGGCGTTCGCGGCTCGACGCTCGGCACCTCGCTGCCGGTCGCGGCCCTGACCAACCAGTTCGAATACGACCAGACGATCCACGCCGCCTACGTCACCTATGACCGGCCATACGGCGAGAAGTTGATGGCGCAGGTGGGTGTTCGCGTCGAGCAGGTGAATTTCGAGCTGAACCAGATCACCGACAGCATCGTGGTGGAGCGCGACTATCTGCGCGCCTATCCGACCCTGAACATGTCCTATGACCTGACCGACACACAGAAGCTGCGCGGCAGCTACAGCCGGCGCATCCAGCGCCCGTCGCCCCAGGACCTGAACCCCTACACCATCTATCAGGACCCCCAGAACCTGCGCCGCGGCAATCCGGATCTGGATCCCGAGATCACCGACTCATTCGAGGCGTCCTGGCAACTGCGGTCGCAGGGGACCTTCTACTCCCTGACCGGCTTCTACCGCACGAGCGAGGGCGGCGTGACCGACGTGGCCCAGGACCTGGGCGGCGGCGTCGTGCTGGTCACGCGCGAAAACCTGGGGTCCAGCGACCGCCTTGGCGCCGAGTTCATCGCCAACGGCAAGTTCCACCCGACCCTGAGCTACAACATTTCGGGCTCGTATTACCGCAACGAGATCACTACGCCCGGCTACGCCGACCAGAGCGGCACGACGGGCACGGCGCGGGCCTCCTTGAACTGGCAGCCCACGCCGGAGGACTTCTTCCAGCTGAACGGCTTCTACGTCGGCGAGCAGGTGCAGGCCCAGGGTGCCCGCGAACCGTTCGGTCTCCTGAACCTCGGCTATCGGCGCAAGGTGACGGACAACTTCAGCCTGCTGGTCACCGGCACCAACATTCTGGACAGCGCAGAACAGAAGTTGCGGATCAACACCACGACCTTCAACGACCGCACACGCGTGCAGTTCGGCCAGCCCGTCTGGTTCGTGGGCTTCAGCTACTCCTTCGGTGCCGGTCAGCGGCGTCCGGAAGGCTTCGACTTTGGTTCGCCGACGGGTCCGGGCTGAGCCCGACCACAGCATGACGACTGGCGGGTGCGGAGAGCGATCTCCGCACCCGTTTTCATTTGGGGTCAGCGCACGCTGGTGCCCGCATCGCCCTCGCCGTCAAAGGTCAGATAGAAGGTGCGTCCGGCCGGGATGTTGATCCGCTGGCCGGGCGTCGAACCCTGGCCAACCCGACCCGCCATCACGTCATAGCAGCCCGCGGACACGTCCCACGCGTAGGACTGGCCGGGGTTGACCTGGACGCCTTCAGGCAGGCGATCCAGGCCATAGGACGACGCATCGCAGGTCGAGATCAGGATCGTGTCGATCACCTGTCCGCTCGAGGTGTTGTCGAACACCAGACGCGCCATGGGCTCACCCTCCCGGATCAGATCGCCGCCTGTGATCAGCGACGCACAGCCGGAAGTGGCGGCCAGCAATGTCAGCGCCACAGCGCCCTTTACAATCATCTTCATGGAAGCCTCCCTTGAATGGTGAAGGCATCAGGCCGCGAACCGCCGCTCGCCGCACCTTTCTGATCCTGACGATGGTCGTTACGGCTGGACCGGCTCCTGCCCCGGGAAGCGAGCGTCACGAGCATTGTCATAGGCCGTGCGGATCGCGTGGCGTGGCTGGTCGGCACCAAGCTGGGTCAACTGGGTCGACCAGACGTCGGACAGCTGCTGCACCGTGGAGGTGACCCAGCCGGGGGCCTGTTGCCGCGACCAGTTCTGGATCGAGGCCGCATTGAAGATCAGCATGAAGGCCGCGAGGAAAAAGACCGTGCGGCTGGTCCAGCGACGGTCGCGGGCGGCCACACCCTCGTCATCCAGCGGCGGCGCCGGCGGGAAGGCGAAGCGGCCGAGCGCCACCAGCTTGTTCTCGCGCGTCGGCAAATCGTGGGCGTCGGCCTGCGGGACCCAGTCGGTCACCGGTTCGGCCGCCTCGCCCTCCAGCGGCGGGAACGGCGAGGCCACAGGATAAGCTGTGGGGAAGGGATCGAGGGGCTGTTCGGGTTCGTCGCTCATCGCCGCCTCCTAGAACTGGAAATAGATAAAGGGAGCCACGCCGTCCGGACGCACCGCCTCGACCAGCAGGAAGGCGACGCCGACGAGAATGGCCAGCGTCAGCGACGGTGCCGTCTTCAGACGCTCGGCCACGCCCTCAATGGCGCGGGGGGGCAGCCAGTGCATGGCCAGGCCGCCGACGATCAGGGTCAGCAGCAGCGGTGTCACCATCATCGCCGGCGCAAACCGGCCGAGGCCCTGAAGCATCGAGACTGCGATGTCCCAGTTTTCAGCGCGGAACAGGATCCAGCCCAGACAGACGATGTGGAAGGTGATCAGCACGCCGAGGACGGTCGGGATCACCTTGCGGTCGCCGAACGCCTTGCGCCCCAGTCGCTCGATCACCTGAACCCCGCCGTGCAGCGCGCCCCAGGCCACGAAGGTCCAGGCCGCCCCATGCCACAGGCCGCCCAGCAGCATGGTGATGAAGACGTTGATGCACGAACTGACCAGCCCCTTCTTGCCACCCCCCAGCGGCACATAGAGATAGTCGCGCAGCCAGCTGGACAGGCTGATGTGCCAGCGGCGCCAGAACTGCTGCATCGAACTGGCGCGGTACGGCTGATCGAAGTTGCGCGGGAAGGAATAGCCCAGCAGCGCCGCGATCCCGATGGCCATGTCCGAATAGGCCGAGAAGTCGCAGTAGATCTGGACCGCATAGCCATAGACGGCCGCCGCGATGTCGAGCGCGCCGTAGGCCGTGGGGTCGAAGAACACCGGGTCCACAAGGCGGACCGACAGCTCGGACGCGATCACCGTCTTCTTGAACAGGCCCCAGACGATCAGCAGCATGCCGTGGGTCGCCATCGCCCGCGACAGGCGCGGGACGCGGTCGAACTGGGACAGCAGATCCGACGCCCGCACGATGGGACCGGCCACCAGATGCGGGAAGAAGCTCATCAGCAGCATGACGTCGAGCAGGCTCTTGGCCGGCGGGGTCGTGCGGCGATGCACGTCGACGACGTAGCTGATGCCCTGGAAGGTGAAGAACGAGATGCCGACCGGCAGGACAATCTGGAGCAGCGGCAGGTCCCGCTCCCACCCGACCCGGGTCAGGAGGTCGGCCATCTGCTCGACGAAGAAGCCGTAGTATTTGAAGAAGCCGAGGATCAGCAGGTTCACCAGGACGCCGAGCGCCACCAGCCACTTGCGCTTGCGGCTCTCATCCGTGCGCGCAATCAGGGCGGCGACGCCCCAGTTCAGGATGGCCGAGGCGATCAGCAGGGCGACGAAGCGCCAGTCCCACTGGGCGTAGAAGAACCAGCTGGCCAGCAGCAGGAACAGCTTGCGCCGCCCATTCTCGCGGTCCAGCGACCAGGCGGTGAAATAGACGAACAGGAAGAAGACGCCAAAGGCGAGTGTGGGGAACAGCATCTACCGGCCCTGCCCTTTCCACGCGTCATAGGCGGCCATCAGGTCCGCGCTCAGCATCCCGCCGATCCAGTCCGCGCCTTCGCTGGTGAAATGCACCCGGTCGCCGCGCATCAGCGGCTCCGCCATCGTCGCCAGCCGATCCGCCGAACAGTCCCCGCCCATACGCCCACGCCAGTCCCAGAACGCCACGTCCATCTCGGACGCGACACGCCGTTGCACATCCCGGACCAGCGCCAGCGACGGCGGCGGGCGGCGGCGGCCGTCGGCGCTGCACCCGCCAGGCTCGCCGGTGCGGAGCGCATCGGGAGCACCGAGGATCAGGATGGGGACATGCGGAGACATGCGGCGGATGCGGTCGATCTGCCCGCGCAGCAGACGCTCATATGCCGTGGCGTCGAGGCCGTCATCGAAGCCCTCGTTTGTACCATAGGCCAGAACGATCAGGGTGGTGTCCAGCGCCGCGAATTCTGTCTGGACCAGGGTGTCGTCGCGGGCTGCGAAGTCGGCCAGGGTCGACCCGATAACGCCCAGGCCGGAAACGACCACCCCCGGCCGTCCACGGTCAGACCAGACCGCATCAAGCACCACGCCCGAGCGGTAACCGCGCAGGCGGATCGAGGTGGCGGGCCGGTCGAGTTCGAACCGGACGCAGGCGGGAATGGGCTCGGCGCCCGCCGTGTTCAGATTTATGGTCCAGGGGTCCCCGTCGGCCTCGATCACCAGCCCATCGCCGGCACCACGCGGGCCGCCGCAGACGCCGATCCGCACCGGCTCCGAGCCAGGGTCGAAGCGCAGGTCCAGCACGCTGTCCGCCGATCCCTTGCCCCGCATGGCCGCGAGACCGAAGACACCGTAGGCATTGCTGCCGGACGCCGCGAGCGGCGCGGTCTCGCTGATCCAGCCCTCGGCCGTCACCTGAACCTGCAACGGCGCGTAACCGGGATAGGGAATGCCGGCGGGAAGCACACCGCGCCCCGCATTGCCGAAGCGCGCCTGAAGGTCCGCCCGGAGCTTGCCCGTGATGCGGTCGCCGGCGGTGTGGCTGTCGCCGATCTGGACGATGTGGACGGGGGTGTCGCGCTCACCCGTCTCGGTGGCGCGCAGGGCCTCGAACAGGGGCGTCAGGGCCTCAGGCTGGCACAGGCCGCCGGGGCAAGCGGTCTCGCCGGGAGCGGGCAGCACTGTGGGCGCATAGGCCGTCTGGGCCAGCGTCGGCGTGGCCGCCAGTCCGACCGTCAGGACCAGGGCGGCGAGGCGCATGGTCAGCGGGCGGGTGCGGCGGGGGTTGCGGCCGGGGTCGCTAATGCGCGCGGCTGGATCGCAGCGTCCAGTTTCAACCGCTCTGCGACGGGCGCGCTCATGCGCAGATAGCCGGCCATCGACATGTGGATGCCGTCGTTGGCGCGCATCAGCTGGCGGCGGCCGTCAGCGGCCGACAGATAGGCCTCGTACTCGCCCTCGGCGTTCGAGGTCAGGGCCGTGGTTTCGATATAGGGCACGCCCAGCGCCTTCATCCGCGCCTCGACCACATCGTTGATCAGGGTCATGCGGCCGTCGAAGCTGGCCTTCTTCATCTTCGGCAGGCCGACCCAATAGACGGCGGTCCCGCGGCTGCGCAGCAGGGCCACCAGATTGTCCACCCGGCGGGCGTAGGCGGCCTTCCAGCCCTCGGTCCCGAATTGGTGGATCTGGCCGTCCATGCTGATGCCCTGTGCGTCATTGGTGCCGAACAGGATCACGGCGACGTCCAGCGGGCTCTCGTCCAGCTGGCGCGTGGTCTTGGCCTGGATGTCCACATAGTCGTAGCGCGACAGGCCGGTGGAGACCTCGCTGAACTTGGTGACGGTGACGCCGTCGATGCCGCGCAGATCGCGGTAGAGGCCTGCCCACAGACCGTCCGCCATGCTGTCCCCGAACACGCCGATGCGCAGCGCCCCGGTCTGGGCGTAGCGGTCCTTCAGCGGGGCGACGGGAATGACCTTCACCGCCTCGGCGGCGGGCGGGGAAACGGCGGGGCCCGAGTCCGAGGCATTGGCGCTGCCGCCCAGCAGAAGGGTCGGCTTGCGCAGCCAGTCGCGACCGTCCCGGGTCATCACCAGGCCGATCAGGATGCCGACCACCAGGGCCGCAGTCAGACTGTTGATACCCGCACGCACGCGCTACGCCCCCGAACGCTTGACCACACGCGGGCACATAAGCGGAAAAATGCGACAAGAGCCACCACCGACCCTCGCCACGCGAGGATTAGGCTTAACGGCCGGGGCGTCAGCCGCGCTTGCGCCCGACTCCACGGGCGGCGAAATAGCCGCCGAGGGCCGAGACCATCGTCAGGGTCGTGCCCCAGGCCAGGTCGATCAGCGTCAGATGTGTCGACCAGACGTTCAGGGTCGCCTGATTGGTCAGGTCATAGGTGGCGTAGGCGACAAACCCGAGCACCGCCCCGTTCAGCGCCGCCCGCCGCGCCCCGCCGCCCCTCAGCGCCGGATCAATGGCGAGGAAGACCGTCCCGGCGATGGAGATCAGATAAAAGGCGACCGCCGCCGTCATGTCCGGCTTGTCCGCGAGGATCGGACCGAGCACGGGCCGGTACAGCCGATCGGTCATGTTGGTCAGCCACACGGCGTCGATGGCCGCGAAGGTCACGCCCGCACCCAGATAGGCGACGATGTATCTCAGCATGGGTCCGCTCCGGTTCAGGCGGGCTTCAGCCGGTAGTGGCTGACCGCCCAGGTGTTTCCGTTGTCGTTGCCGAACAGGCCGGCGGTCGCGAGATAGAACCGCCGCCAACGCCTGCGCCACAGCCTGGCGTCCGCGCCATAGGTCTCGGTCATCAGCTCCATCACCCGGTCGGCCTCGGCGTCCATGTTCGCCAGCCAGTGATTGGCCGTGCGGGCGTAGTTCACACCGTTCCAGGTCCACTCCTGCTCGACCGTGAACAGGTCCGGGAACTGATGCGCCAGGGCATGGCTGGGCATGACGCCGCCGGTGAAGAAATGCTGGGCGATGAAGTCCGAGCTGTCGCCATGGTCAAAACGATAGGGCGCGTCACGGTGGGTGAAGACATGGATGAACATCCGCCCGTCCGGCTTCAACCAGCCCTTCGCCCGGGTCAGCAGGCCGCGCCAGTTGGCCATGTGCTCAAACATCTCGACCGAGACGATGCGGTCGAAGCCGCCGCCCGCCCCATCGAAGTCATTCATGTCGCAGGTGATGACGGTCAGGTTGGTCAGACCCCGCTTCTTCGCCTGGGCCTCGATATGACCGCGCTGGCCGTGGCTGTTCGACACAGCGGTGATGCGGGCATTGGGATAGTGCTCGGCCATCCACAGGCTGAGGGAGCCCCAGCCGCAGCCGAGCTCCAGAATGCGCAGGCCGTCCTGCAGATCGGCGTGGGCACAGGTTTCGGCCAGGGCCGCCTCCTCCGCCTGGTCAAGGGTCTCCGCACCCGTCGGATAGAGGCAGCAGGAATACTTCAGCCGTGCGCCGAGGCAGATCTCGAAGAACTCGGCCGGCAACTCGTAGTGCTGCTCATTGGCCTTGTCCGTATGTTCGGCAATGGCGCGCTTCGCCATGTCGGCGGCGAAGGCGGCGCTGTCATGCGGCCCCTCGCGGTCCAGCCGCTTCCTCGCCTCGGTCACCAGGCTGTCGATGGCTGGGCGGGTGACGAAGTCCGGGAACGGCGCGTCCTGAAGCTGTCGAATGGCGATATTGGCGAGACTCATGCATTCATCCTGAACCGGCGGAGCCGGGGTTGTCGATCACCACTTGCGTGTGATTGCGGGGATTTACGTGCCGTGACAAAGGTCGGATGACTCATCCGTGCCGATAAGTGTTGCGTAACTGGTGTCTGCCTTGCCCAATGGAGTCCGTATGAGCCCCCACCTCGTCGCCGAAGCCGGCCCAGCCAACCCGGGAAAGCGCATCGCCGTGGTCGGTTCAGGCATCGCGGGCCTGTCGGCGGCGTGGCTGCTGGCCAAGACCCACGATGTGACCCTGTTCGAGTCCGACAGCCGGATCGGCGGGCATTCCAACACCGTCGACGCGCCCTCTCCGACTGCCCCGGTCGCCGTGGACACCGGCTTCATCGTCTATAACGAGGGCAACTATCCCAACCTGTCGGCCCTGTTCGAGCATCTGTCAGTGCCGACCAAGCCGGCCTTCATGTCCTTCGCCGTATCGATCGACGACGGTGCGTTTGAATACTGCAGCCAGGGCCTCGGTGCCCTGTTCGCCCAGAAGCGCAACTACGCCAGTCCGAAGTTCTGGCGCATGATCCGCGACGTCCTGCGGTTCCAGAAGCAGGCGCCGCGCGACCTGCCCGAGCTGGAGCGGACCAACGAGTCGCTGGATGCCTATCTGTCCCGCAAGGGGTTCGGCGACCTGTTCCGCGAGGCGCATCTGATGCCCCAGGCGGCGGCGATCTGGTCCTGCACCATGGGCCAGATGGCGAACTATCCGGCGGCGTCCTTCGTGCGCTTCTACATGAACCACAACCTGCTGAAGCTGGACCTGAAGCCGACCTGGCGGACGGTGGATGGCGGCAGCCGCGCCTATGTGTCGCGCATGGTCGCGGACTTCGGCGGGCGGATCGAGTTGAACGCGCGGATCACTGGGGTGGTCCGTGGTCTCGACGGCGCCGCCCTGCGGTTCGAGGACGGGCGCCTGGATCGGTTCGACGCCGTCATCCTCGCCACCCATTCGGATCAGGCGCTGAAGCTGCTGGAGGCCCCGTCGGCCGAGGAGCGCGACCTGCTGGGGGCCATCGAATACCGGCCCAACCGCGTGGTCCTGCACCGCGACGTCAGCCTGATGCCCAAGCGGCGCAAGGCGTGGGCGGCGTGGACGCATCTGGGATACTCCGAGCGCGCGGGCGAAGGCGGCGTCACCTACTGGATGAACGAGCTCCAGTCCCTGCCCGGGCCGCCCCTGTTCGTCAGCCTGAACCCGGCCAAGGAGCCTGACCCGTCACTGATCCTCGGCGAGTGGGACTACGAACATCCGGTGTTCGACGCCCGGGCGGTCGAGGCCCAGAAGTCGCTGTGGACCCTGCAAGGCCGTCGCAATGTCTGGTTCGCCGGCGCCTGGTTCGGATCGGGCTTCCATGAGGACGGCATCCAGGCGGGCCTCGCCGCGGCCGAGGCCGCGGGCGGCGTGCGCCGCCCCTGGTCGGTTCAGAACGAGAGCGGCCGCATCCACCTCGGCCCCGACACGCCCGCGCCACTGGACAGGGCTGCGTGACGGTCAACGCCCTCTATATCGGCGAGGTCGTTCATCAGCGGGTCAAGACCTTCGACCACCGCCTGAACTATCGCACCTACATGCTGCTGCTGGATCTCGACACGATCGAGGCCGAGCGGCCCGGGATGCTGGGGCGCGGCCGGTTCGGCCTGACCAGCTGGCGTGCGGCGGACCATGGCGACCGGTCTGGACGGCCCTTGCGCGAACAGGTCGAGGGGCACCTGGCCGAGGCGGGCATCGACATCGGTAGCGGGCCGATCCGGCTGCTGACCATGCCGCGCATCCTCGGCTACGGCTTCAATCCGATCAGCGTCTATTTCTGCCACCGGCCCGACGGGGCTCTGGCGGCCCTGCTGTATGAGGTGACGAACACTTTCCACGAGCGGCATTCGTATCTGGTGGCCGTCCCAGCCGACGGCACCGGCCCGTTGCGCCAGACGGCGGAGAAACGGCTGTTCGTCTCGCCCTTCATGGACATGGGCCTGACCTATGACTTCACCGTCCGGCCGCCGGGCGAGGCGGTTTCGGTCGTGGTGGCCGTTCGGCGCGGCGAAACACCGATCCTGACCGCCAGCTTTGCCGGGCAGCGGCGGCCCCTGTCCAACGCGGCCCTGCTCCGCGCCTTCTTCACCCATCCCCTGCTGACCTGGAAGGTGACCTGGGGCATCCATTGGGAGGCGGTGAAGGTCATGCTGAAGGGCGCGAAATACCGCGAGCGCGGCAAGCCTCCGACCGCCCCCGTGACCACTGGCCACGCCCGTTCCTGACGCACTGACGGGCTATGAGAGCCGTGCGTCCCAGGATTTGCCGGACTTTCCGGACAATCCGGACAATCCGGACTGTGTTTTTCGTCGTCCGGACTCTTCACAGGCGACTTTTTCGGGCAGGAGGCTCTCTTGCTCCGGTGAACCGAGCCCCCTATTGACGACCAATGCGCCGTTATTCATCAGACGGTGAAAAAAGAGGAAGCGATGCGGAAGATATTCCCCGACGCGAAAGCCGCGCTTGAGGGCCTGACCTTCGACGGCATGACCGTCATGTCCGGCGGCTTTGGCCTGTGCGGCATCCCCGAGCACCTGATCGCCGCCCTGCGCGACAGTGGCACCAAGGGGCTGACGGTCATCTCCAACAACGCGGGCGTTGACGGCTTCGGCCTCGGCCAGCTGCTGGAGACGCGCCAGATCGCCAAGATGATCTCGTCCTACGTCGGTGAGAACAAGGAGTTCGAGCGCCAGTATCTGGCCGGTGAGCTGCAGCTGGAGTTCAACCCGCAGGGCACCCTGGCCGAGCGCATTCGTGCGGGCGGTGCCGGTATCCCGGCCTTCTTCACCGCCACCGGCGTCGGCACCCTGGTCGCCGAGGGCAAGGAAGTGCGCAACTTCAACGGCCGCGACTACGTCATGGAGACCGGCCTCGTCGCCGACCTGGCCATCGTCAAGGCCTGGAAGGCCGATGGACGCGGCAACCTGCAGTTCCGCAAGACGGCCCGCAACTTCAACCCGATGATGGCCACCGCCGGCAAGGTGACGGTCGTCGAGGTCGAGCACATCGTCCCGACCGGCACGCTGGACCCGGACCAGATCCACACCCCCGGCATCTATGTGGACCGCATCGTCCTGACCCAGTCCGAGAAGCGCATTGAACAGCGCACTGTTCGTGCCCGGGAGACCGCATAATGGCCCGCACCCGCGAACAACTGGCCGCCCGCGCCGCGCACGAGTTGCAGGACGGCTTCTACGTGAACCTCGGCATCGGCATTCCGACCCTGGTCGCCAACTACATCCCGCATGGGATGGAGGTGACCCTGCAGTCCGAGAATGGCATGCTCGGCATGGGCCCCTTCCCCTATGAGGACGAGGTCGACGCCGACCTGATCAACGCCGGCAAGCAGACGATCACCGAGATCGCCGAGAGCAGCTATTTCAGCTCATCCGACAGCTTCGCCATGATCCGCGGCGGGCATATCAACCTGTCGATCCTCGGTGCCATGGAAGTGGCCGAGAACGGCGACATCGCCAACTGGATGATCCCCGGCAAGCTGGTGAAGGGCATGGGCGGGGCCATGGATCTGGTCGCCGGCGTCAAGCGCGTGGTGGTGGTCATGGATCACGCCAACAAGCACGGTCAGTCCAAGGTGCTGAAATCCTGCACCCTGCCGCTGACCGGCACGGGCGTGGTCAGCCGCGTCATCACCGACCTGTGCGTGTTCGACGTGAAGCCGGACGGGACGGGTCTGGAGCTGATCGAACTGGCCGACGGCGTGACCCTGGATGAGGTCGCGGCCAAGACCGAAGCGACCTACACGGTTGCCGCCGGGCTCAAGGCATAGGCATAGTGCCTCCAACGGCCTGAAAAAGGCTGAGTGATGGAGGGCGTGAGATGGGGGACGGGACGCATCGCGGCATCGGCGGAGCGCCTGTGGATTTGGCTCGGGTCGAGGCGATCCGCGCCGGCCTGACGCCATCCGCAGACTTCGCTGAGGATGCCCGCGCCGCTGTCGCCGCCTGTATCGACCGCCTGCGCGCCGACGCCCGCAGCGGCGAGCTGACCGAATGCTCGGCCCTGCTGACTCATTTGAAGAGCCGACTGGACCCGTTGGACCCCAAGGCACTGGTTCCGCGCGGCGGACTGGCGGGCCTGTTCGACGGCCACGGCAAGCGGCTGAAATCCTTCCGTCTCGCCTTCACTGAGGCGGGCCGCGCGATCAGCGACACGGCCGCCGAACTGTCGGAGAAGCTGGCAGCGGTCGAGCGCAAACACGGGGTGCTGGATCAGTTGATCGAGGACAGCCGCAAGGCCGTCGAGACGCTGAACGCCCATGTCGTGGCCGGGCGCGTCTGGCTTGCGGCCCAGCCCGCGCCGGGCGAAGGCGAGGTCGATCCCACTGCGGAATTCCGCAGCCGGGTCGACGCGCTGGCGGCCACCGCCGCCGTGGCCGTGCGCCAACTGCCGCTGGTCCGTGCGATCCAGAACAGTGAGGGCCGCACTGTCGATGCGCTTCGCCGGGCTATTGATGGCCTGGCCGACTGGCGCAAGGTCTGGACTGCCGGCCTGGGTCTGGAGGGCAAGCGCCCCCGCCGCATCCGCCCCGACGCCGTGGCCCTGTGGCGCGACCGCGAGGCCGTGTCCGGCAAGCTCAAGGCCGCCGAAGGCGAGGTGGCGGAGAGCCGGACACGGCGGAGCGACGTCGAACGGAGGCTGGAGGCCGCCTAGTTACCCCTCTCCCGTTGGGAGAAGGGTCTCTAGTTCTCGCCCGCGTTCGCCTCGGTCCAGTCGACGATGTCGCTCGTGACGGCCGCTGTAGCCGCGTCAAAGGCGTCCACGATCGAACCGACCCGGTTCGCGCCGGCTGGAATGCTGCTTTCGAAGACCTCTTCCGCATCGATGGTGCGGTCGCGGTTCAGCAGGCGGGCACGGGCGATGACCACGACCGTGGGCGCGGCCCCCTTTGCAGCATAGCGCGCCTCGAAGGTGCGGACATCGATGTCGAGCGTCTGGTTCCCCGGCGTGATCTCGCGCTGGCCCAGCAGGCGCACGCGCGAGGAGCCGCTGACGAAAGCGCCTTCCAGGCTGTCTGTGAACAGGTCGCGGGCCGACGAGACCCAGCGGGCCCCGGCGATGTAGGCGGCCTCCGTCCCGGTGACGCCAAGCAGGCGCTCACCGCTGACGGCGTCCGCGAACTCGATGCGGCGGAGCGCGATCTCGACCGGCGCACCCGACGTCGCCGGCCGCGCCGAAGCCTGGGTTCCGCCGAAGCGGTACAGCTGCACCGGATCGGGTGACGACAGCAGCGAACAGGCACTGAGACCTGCCACAGCGGCCAGGGCCGCCGTGCGAAGGGCGATGCGGATCATGGGCGGACCTCCATTTCCTTCGACTCGGGCCGGGCGATCAGCTCCCGCGGACTGGTGCGGGCCTCATCGACCAGTTCTTGCAGCGACGCCGCTGCTTCGTTCAGGGTGCCGATGGCCTCGGTCAGCTGCGGCAGGCCGGTATCGGCGAACTCGCCCACGGGCCGCTCCAGCGCCGTGGCCGTGCGGTTGATCGAGGCGATGGCCTCGCGCGCATCCGACGTTGCGGCATTGATGTTGGCGATCGCCTCGCGGCCATCGTTCTCGACCAGACGGCGGGCGCTGGCACCCAGGGCTTCCCATTCGGTGATGGCGCTATTGGCCTTGATCAGGGCCTGCTCCAGCTGTTCCAGCATGCCCTTGCGAGCCTCGAACTCGGAGGTGATGGCCTCGACATTCTTCAGGCTGGTGGAGAAGGAGCGAATATTGTCGTCGCTGAGCACCCGGTTGATGCGGTTCAGGGCGTCCACCGTCTGGGCCAGGACCGTGCCAGACCCGCTGAGCAGCTCAGCAATCGGGCTGGGCTGGCTCTGGATCACCGGCACGACGTTCTCGGGATACTGGGTCTTCAGGATCGCGCTGCCTGCCGTGCCCGCGGTGATCTGGATATAGTTCAGGCCCGTGATGCCCTGGGGCTCGAGCTGGGCGCGCGAGGTAACGCGGATCGGGGTGGTGGCGTCCAGTCGGACGCGGGCAATCACCTGATCCCCCTTTTTGGGGTCCAGATTCAGGTCGGTGACCTCGCCGACGCGGATGCCGTTGAAGTGGACCTCCCCGCCCTCCGAAAGACCGCGAACTGGCCCATAGAAGACGATGTCGTAGACGTCGTACTCGTTGTTGAACGAAAGCCGGGCCAGCCAGATCGAGAACACCACCAGCGCCGCCAGAAGGGCGACGGTAGCGATGCCGACGGCGGCGTAATGAGCGTCTCTTTCCATGCGTCCCGCTCTCCTCAGGCGGCCTTGGCGCCGGCGCGGCCGCGCGGTCCAAGGAAGTATTCGCGTATCCACGGGTGGTCGGACTTCTCCAACTCCCGCACAGGTGCCTTGGCCACCACCCGCTTGTCAGCCAGCACGGCCACCTTGTCGGTGATGGCGTAAAGACTGTCGAGGTCGTGAGTGATCATGAAGACGGTAAGGCCGAGATCGTCGGTCAGGTTGCGGATCAGTTCGTCGAAGGCGGCGGCACCGATGGGGTCCAACCCGGCGGTAGGTTCATCCAGGAACAGCAGCTCGGGATCGAGGGCCAGAGCCCGGGCCAGGCCCACGCGCTTGCGCATCCCGCCCGACAGCTCGGCGGGCTTGATGTGATGCGCCTCGGGCTTCAGGCCCACCATGGCGATCTTCATCTCGGCCAGTTCGTTGATCATGTCCTTGGGCAAGCTGGTGTGCTCGATCAGGGGCGACGCCACGTTCTGCAGAACAGTCAATGACGAGAACAAGGCCCCCTGCTGGAACAGCACACCGGTGTTGCGCTCGACAGAGGCGACCTCCGCCTTGGTCATCTCGGCACGGTCGACGCCGAACAGGGAAACGGAGCCGCCGTCCGGCTCCTTGAGGCCCAGAATGGTGTTCAGCAGAACCGTCTTGCCGGTCCCGGAACCGCCGACGACCCCCATAATTTCTCCGCGCTCGACGTCGAGGTCCAGGTTCTCGTGGATCACGTGTTCGTCGAACTGGCTCAGCAGCCCTTTCACCCGCACCACCGGCTCGGGCAGGGGCTTGAATGCGGGAATGTGAAGCGGGTCGCTCATACCCCCATCTCCAGGAAGATCAGGGCGAAGACGGCGTCGAGGAATATGATGGCGAAGATCGCCTGAACCACGGCGGCCGTGACCCGGCGGCCAAGCGATTCAACATCGCCCGCCACCGCCATGCCCTGGCGCGCGCCGATTGAGGCGACGACGATGGCGAAGACCGGCGCTTTCGACAGACCCACCATGACGTGCCTGAACATGTCGGAATCGTCCAGGATCCGCTGGATGAAGAAGGCCGGCCCAAGCGAAAGCTGGCTCCAGGTCACCAGCAGCCCGCCGAACAGGCCCGCCAGCATGGCGACGAAAGTCAGCAGGGGCAGCATGACCAGCAGGGCCGCAAGGCGCGGGATCACCAGGGCCTGAAATGGATTGACCCCCATAACCTGCATGGCGTCCACCTCCTGGTTCATCCGCATTGAGCCGATCTCGGCGGCGAAGCAAGACGCTGAACGTCCGGCCAGCAGGACAGCGGTGATGACCGCCGCAAACTCACGGAACACGGAGACCGCGATCAGCTGCACCGCAAACACGCCCGCGCCGAACTGGGTCAGCAGATCGGCGCCGAGGAAGGCGATGACCGCGCCGATGAAGAAATTGGTGACAATGACGATCGGCAGGGCGTCGAGGCCGGCTCGCTCAGCCTGGCTGACCCATGAAGCCCAGCGGATGCGCCCCGGATGCTTGATCGCCGAACCTGTGGCCGTCATCAGCCGTCCGAGGAAGGCCATCGACCCCATCGCTTCGCCGGCGATGTCGTAAAGACCATGGCCGATCTTGGCGAAGGTGCGGGTGACGGGATTGGCACGCCGGGGTGGCGGCGCGCTTTCGCGCTCAAGCTTTTCCACCATGGCGTAGATTCGCCCGGCTTCGGGGCGCGAAGCCCAGGCCTCAGCGGGAACGTTGAGATGGGTCGCCTGAACCAGAGCCAGGGCCCCGGCAGTGTCAAACTTCTCAAGAGCGGCCAGATCGATGGATGCGAGGGTTCGCCCTTCCAGCGCCTCGTCCAGCCGTCGCGACAACCGGCCCAGCCCGCCGGTGGTCCAGTCGCCGGTCAGGCGCAGCACATCACCGCCGCCCTCCGACTCGATCTGGAAGTCCGCTTTAGCCATGCCTTTTCCTAGAGCGCTCCATCCGCTTTGCCCATGGTCAAGCCTGGCCGGGGATGAGAACGCAGCGCAGCCGTATTCGTTCGGCCACTCTCAAAAGGCGGTGCCTTATCTCAGGAAATCGAGCAGCGAGGTCTGGCGCAGCTGGCTGATCACCTGGGCCGAGGCCTGAATGGCGACCTGCGACAGCTGCAGGTCAGTCAGGGCCTGGGCCATATCGGCGTCGGTCTTGCCGGCCACCAGTTCTTCCAGCGAGTCCTTCTGTTGGCCCTGCGACCTGAGGATCGCGTCCACACGGTTCTGCATCGACCCGTTGCGGGCCGCGAGATTGGTCACATCGGCCGAGGCCGCGTCCAGGCGTGACAACTGGGTGGTCAGAAAGGTCTTGATCGCCTCCGTCCCCTGCCCGGTGATCGGCGTGGTCTGATGGTAGATCTGGATGTCGCGGAAAATTTCGAACAGATCGGTCCCGGCCTCATCAGCAAGAAAGCCGGTCTCCATCGTCGTGCCTTCGTCGAGCCGCGAGGCCTGCTTCAGTTGGTCGTTGGTGAAGGTGGAGGCGACGCTGGGTGCCGTGGCCAGATCGGCCATGGTCATGACCTCGACAGGCGCGGCTTCGGTGTTACCGCCGGCGAACAGGTAGCGGCCCTGATGCTTGGTATTGAGCCCATCCTGCACGATCTGAAACTGGGTCTGCAGCTGCAGCATCAACCCTTCGAGCCGGCCTGACGACAGGGCGTCGGCAATGGCCTGGCGCGCGCCGCCGCCACCCTCCGAGATGCGGCTGAAAGCCAGATCCTGGGCACCGAGGCGGGCAGCGACCACCTCGCCGGTGTCGATGAAGCCCTGGATTCGCGCCTGGCTCGACTTGAGCGCCGTCAGGGTCTCTGACCCGCGGCCGAAGCCGACCAGATCGGTGGCGTTCTTCTGGCTCGAAACCCGCTCCTGCGCATCCTGGGCCCTTGTCTGAGCAGACATCAGGTCGAGGAGCGCCGACTGGTAGTTTCCGTAGGTCGAGACCCGGGTCATCAGATCATCCCCAGAAGCGTGTCGTACATTTCGCGAGCGGCCTGAATCAACCGGGCCGAAGCATTGAAGGCCTGCTGATAGGTGGTCATCAGAACCAGCTCCTCGTCGAGGTTCACGCCCTCCTCGCCACGCTGGCGGGCGCTGGCCTCGGTATAGAGCGCCTTGGCGCTGTCATTCCGGCTTTCGGCCAGACTGGCCTTGCCGCCGATGTCACCGGCCAGCTCCGCAGCATAGCGCGAGATCGAAATGGAACCGCCGGACGAGTCCCCGGCCGCCTGGAACGTCGTGCTGCGTTGGCCGGCATCCGCCAGAGCCAGGGCACCCCGGCCATCGCCGCTGGACAGGGCCGCGGTCCCGACTGCTGCGGAAAGGTTCAGCTGGGCCAGCGCCAGCTTCGACGGGCTCTGGCGGATATCCGTGCGCAGGGCGAACCCATCGGCGCGAGACGCCCGCACGCCGCCGCCGATGCCGAACATCTCGGTCAGGGAGCGGCCGGACGGCGTCTGGGTTGTGCGGTCCTCCAGCACCGACAGACGTGGGGCCGGGTTGACGCTGGCGCTGAAGGTCAGGGCACCCGTCGTCGTGCTCAGGGCGAAGGAGCCATAGCGGCCCGCGCCGGTGGCGGGATCGTTCATGGCAGTCAGCAGATCGCCCACCGTGCCACCGGCAGGAATGGTGACCGTCAGGTCGCGCATGGTCGCGCCACTCTCGCCCGTGAACCGCATGGTCAGGGTCTGGCCGGCGGTGAAGCCGTGCGGCGAGGTCGTGGTCAGCCCGACGTCATAGAAGGCCGACCGATCCGAGGCGACCAGGTCATTCAGGCCGAAATAGTGCGAGAAGCCGCGCCCCGCCTTGTTGCTGGGAGCTGTTGCGTTGTCGGCGACGACCACGCCGTTGCTTCCCGTCGCGGAGAGGCTGAGCACGCCGTTGGCGAAACTTGCCGTCGCCGCACCGCCCAGCTGTGCGTTCAGGGTGGCCAGGAAGCTGGTGGGTGTGGCGGCCACACCGCTCACCGTCATGGTCGCGCCGGAGAAGACGATGTCGGCCCGGGTCTGGATCACACCCGCCGCATTGGTCACGGCGATCGTGGTCTGGCCGCTGAAGCCGGCGACAGCGCTTTCCAGAGACTGACCGACGTTGCGTCCAGTCAGGGTCAGGGGCGGCGGGACCGAGGTCGAGGCATTGTGGGCGCGGTTCAGTTCGTCGGCCACCCGCGCCATCAGCTCGCCAAGCCGCTCGGCAGCCTGGGCTGCATCGACGTCGCGTAGCTCGACCAGACCCTTGATCTGACCGGACGAGATGCTCTCCAACAGCGGCCGCTTCTGGCCACGCGGTTCGGTGACCCAGATCTCGTTGAACGAGGTCTCTGCGTTGACCGTGCCCGCCCGGTTGTACTGCAGCGTCGCGTGCCCCTCGCCGGCCAGCAGCACGCCGGCGCCGGTGCGGATCGACACGCCGCCGACCGCCCGGGCCGAGACGCGCACATCCATCAGCTCCGACAGCTGGCCTATCAAGGCCGACTGGGCCGTTTCCGCGCCCGAAGCGTCGCCTGCGGTCGAGGTCGCGCGGGCGATCTCGACGTTCAGGTCCTCGATCTGCTCCAGCAGGGCGTTGCCGCGCTCGACCGCGCTCTGGATGCGGCCGTCAGCGTCCTCGCGCACGGACTGGATCTGGCCGGACACACGGGCGGACTCATCGAACAGCGCCTGGACGCGGAACAGCGCCTCCTGACGGCGCGGCGAGGACGTCGGATCCTCAGCCGAGGCGGCGAAGGCCGAGAAGACCTCATCGACCTTGGAGAAGAAGCCGCTGTCACTGCCCGGGTCACCGAACAGAGCCTGAATACGGTCATACAGTTCGTAGCGCACGCCCTGACGCCCGGCTTCGGAGCCGGCGTTCATGCTGGCGGCCTGCAGGAAGCGGTCGGTGGCCAGGCGGATGCGGGTGACCTCGACACCGGTGCCGACGCCCTGGCTGGTGACGCTCTGCTGGTCGGCGATCTTGCGGACGTAGCCGGGCGTGTTGACGTTGGACACGTTGTCCGAGACGACCCGCAATTGGGTCTGGGCGGCGGACAGGCCCGAGTTGGCCGTGTTCATGATCGCTGTCAGGGACATCAGCAGGCCTCCTGACGCGCGCGGCCCGGCAAGCCCTGCCCGCCTGAAAGCGCTTTTTGCCCGGCGCGCACGATGGCACCAAGGCTCAACGCCTTGTTTTTCAACGAAATCGCAAATTGCACAACGGTCATGACCAGCAACGGGCGCAAGCGGCGGGCCAGTTGGGCAGGCCATCCGGCGCAGCAGACGGCACCGGGCAAAAACCGTCGGCGGCGCGGCAAGATTCGACCGTGGGCGGCGGAAGCGGTCGTCGCCTATGGCCCTAGAATCTTCTTTATTTTCTGATTATTGCGCGCATTTTTGCGATTGGCCCGTGACTTGCGACGGGACTGGCGAACCTTGGGCGCAGCAGGCGCCGCCGAACCCTTCGCGTCTGGCGACCCATGTCTGCTGAGAGCCTTCTGTCCGTCATCGCCGCCCCGGCCGTCACTTCTGGCGCCGGCACCGCTGCGCCCGCTTCGGGCGAAGGTGATGCACCAGCGTTCGAGGGCCTGCTGGCAGAGGCCGTCGCTGCGGAGGTTGAAGCCGCCTCTCCGGAGAGCGCCGAGGTCAAGTCCGACGCCGCCCAAACGGTCCCGGCCGTCCCACTGCCGGTCATACCGACCCTGGTGATCGAGGCGGAGGCCAAGGTCGAGGCAGAAGTCCTGCCCGCGCGAGAGCCGACGCCTGTCACCGATTTCGCGGCCCTGCTGAAAGGCACCGCCGAACCCCAGGTGCTGACCGGCCCCGGCGAGGCCGCGCCGGACGCCAAGACTGTGCCCACGCCTGAAGTCCTGCCTGCCGTCATCGATGCAGCCGCTATCGCCGAGGACGCCGCTCCAACGCCTCAGCCTGCCGTTCAACCTGCCGCTACCGCTGCCGCCGCAGCTGCTGCGGCCGCCGCCGTGGCCCAGCCGTCTGTGCTCCCCGCCGCCGAACGCACATCACCGCCGCCGCCGACCGACAAGTCGGTGACCAAGACCTCGGCCGATGACCCCGCCAGGCCCCCTGTCCTGCCCGGCCCCGAAGGTGATGATCCTAAGCCCCCGCGCCCGGTAGAGCCGCGGGGCAGCCCTGACCGTCCCCGCCCCGGTCTGACCGTGAAGACCGACGGTGCCGCCCCTGCGCTCGACCGCACGGTGCCAACCCCCGCTGACCCGGTCGTCACCGATCCGGTGACCCTCGATCCAGCGCCCAAGCTGGACGTCGGCGCACCTGCCGCAATGGCCCGCGACGCCAGCCTGTCCAGCCTCTCACGCGCCACCATCGAGACGACGGCCCAGCTCGCCGCCCAGATCACCCGCAAGCTGGAAGGCCGCTCCACCCGCTTCGAGATGGCCCTGACACCGGAAGGTCTGGGCCGCGTCGACGTCAGTCTGGATATCGATGCCGACGGCCAGCTCGCCGCGCGTCTCGCCTTCGACAATCCGATCGCCGCCATGGACCTGCGCGGCCGTGTGGATGAGCTGCGCCGCCAACTGGAGGATCAAGGCTTCAAGCTGGCTGATGACGCACTCCAGTTCACGCAGCGTGATCCGCAGGGCCGGGGCGAGGGCTTCGATGGTCGCCGCGAACGCGCCTTCGCCCGCTCGAACCGTCTGGCCGCCGACGCCGATATCGAACTCAGCGCGCCGGTCGCCGGTCGCTGGATGTCACTTTCCCTGACGCCCGACCGCGTCGATCTGAAGGTCTGATCTGATGGTCGACGCTGTAACGACAACCAACGCCGCCGCCCGGACCGCCTCCAGCTCGGCGCTGCTGAACCAGAATTTCGAGACCTTCCTATCCCTGCTGACGGCGCAGCTGAAGAACCAGGACCCGCTGTCGCCGGTGGATTCCAACCAGTTCACCGCTCAGCTAACCCAGATGGCCGGCGTGGAGCAGCAGCTGCTGACCAACGACCTGCTGACCAGCCTGCTGGCGGCCCAGCAGGGTGGCGGCCTGTCCGGCGCGGCCAACTATATCGGCAAGGACGCCTCGGCGGTCTGGTCAGCAACCAAGCTTGCGGACGGCGAGGCCACATGGAGCTACGAGCTCGCCACCGACGCCACGGACGTGCAGCTCCAGGTTCTGGACAGCGCCGGCAAGGTCGTCTGGTCGGGCGCGGCGCCCGAGAAGGGCGAGGGCCTGCACGACTTCACCTGGAACGGCCAGACCACCGGCGGCGGCCAGATGGATGACGGCGGCGTCTACACCCTGAAGGTCGTAGCCAAGAACGGCTCCGGCGCAGCGGTCGACAGTCAGGTTCTGATCCGTGGCCGTATCACCGGCGTCGAGCTCTATGACGGCCAACCCTATCTGACCGTCGGCAACTCCATCCTGCCGCTGTCCAGCGTGATCGCGCTGGAAGAGCACGCGGCGGCCTCCACCTCGACCCCCGACACCGGCGATGACGCGGAAGGCGAAAGCCTGCTCGCTTCCATCGCCTCGACATTCAACCCGTTGAAATACCTCTCGTAAGGAGTTCCCGACATGAGCATCAACAGCGCCCTTCTCGCCGGCGTGTCCGGCCTGACCGCGAACTCC
Source organism: Brevundimonas sp. (assembly GCA_046294385.1). GTDB lineage: Bacteria > Pseudomonadota > Alphaproteobacteria > Caulobacterales > Caulobacteraceae > Brevundimonas. The sequence goes on from JBKBJW010000003.1 coordinate 131,194, forward strand.
GCGGCCCTCGCGGCCATCTCGCAGAACATCGCGAACGTGAACACCATCGGCTACAAGCGCTCGGCCGGAGAGTTCGCGACCGTCGTGAACAGTCAAAGCAACGGCGCAGGCTATTCCGCCGGCGGTGTGCTGGCTTCGGCTCGTCACTACACCAGCCAGAACGGCCAGCTGCAGCGCACCAGCTCCGCGACCGACCTGGGTATCGCCGGACAGGGCTTCTTCGTTGTGACGGAGAAGGCCGAGAACCTCGAAGTCACCGATTCCCGACTCTTCACCCGCGCCGGGGCCTTCCGCGTCGACAACCTGGGCTATCTGAAGAATACGGCGGGCCTCTACTTGCAGGGCTGGCCCGTTGACGCCAACGGCGACATCGCCACGGACCCGTCCGATCTCGGCCGCCTGCGCACCATCAACGTCGGCTCGGTCGGCGGCACGGCCGAGGCGACCACCCGCGTGCAGCTGAACGCCAACCTGAAGTCCAGCCAGGCCATTTCGGCGGAGGCCGCAGCTGCGGGAGCCACACCCGTCGGGACCGGTGCCTATGACCCCCTCACCAACTCCATGGCCCTGTGGGATCCGGAGCTCGGCACGGGCGTGAAGCCGGACTTCGAGGTTACGGTCCCGGTTTCGGACTCCAAGGGCGGCCAGCGCACCCTGGCCCTGTCGTTCCTGAAGAGCTCAACGCCGAACCAGTGGTACGCTGAAATCCGCGCCGTCCCAGCCGGCGACGTGATTTCAGGCGCAGGCCTGGCCAATGGGCAGCTCAGGACCGGCATCGTCGCCTTCACCCAGGATGGACGGCTGGACGTTGATGCCATGGAGGCCCTGGGCGCGGCCGCCCTGTTCGCCGACCCGGCCAACGCCGTGCTCAACTTCGGTGCCTCGGATGAGGCAGCCCCGGCCGCGGGTGCCTTCAACTGGGCGGCCGGACTGGGCATTGATGAACAGGACGTCGCCTTCGACCTGACCGCCGCCGCCGGCGGCCTGACCCAGTACGACAGCGCCTCTGTGGTTCAGGCAACGCTGACCAACGGCACCGCTTTCGGCAACCTGAGCGAGGTCAAGATCGACGAGAAGGGCTTCGTCACCGCCATCTTCGACAACGGCGTCACCCGCCAGATCGCCCAGGTCGCCATTGCGACCTTCCCCAGCCCCGACAGCCTGAGCGAGGTTTCAGGGAACGCCTATCGGGTCAGCCAGGGTTCCGGCACGTTCAACCTGAAGGCGGCAGGCAGCGGCGGCGCGGGCCTGATCGGCGCCTCGCAGCTGGAAGCCTCGACCGTGGACCTTTCGGCCGAATTCACCGGCCTGATCACCACCCAACGGGCCTATTCCGCCTCGTCCAAGATCATCACCACGGCCGACGAAATGCTGGCCGAGCTGATCAGCATCAAACGCTGATAGGCAAGTAACCAGTCGTTAGTCACAATGAATCGTCGCTTTACTCAGGGTTTCGAGAGTGTTGCGGAAGGTAGGCATATTATTCCTTCCTTCACCACGACGCTTAAACGGCCCTTAGGTGCAGCGGGCTACATTCACAACTCAATGGTGGTGGTGAATGAGGCATAAGCCCATGTTGCAAGAGCGACGCCTGAACAATAAAGGCGAACAATACGTGGTTGGACCGACAGGCACGCCGCTGACTCTGCGGGATCTTCCCCCGCCGAACACGGACCGCTGGGTTATCCGTCGCAAGGCCGAAGTGGTCGCCGCCGTTCGCGGTGGCCTGCTCAGCCTCGAGGACGCCCTGACGCAGTACCGCCTGACGGCGGAAGAGTTCATCGCCTGGCAAAAGGCGATCGACAAATGGGGTATGCAGGGCCTGCGCACGACGCGCATCCAGCACTACCGGAACTAACCCTTCCTCCTCCCGGGATGGAATGGCGGCCGCCTTCGGAAACGGAGGCGGCCGCTGTCGTTTCAGGCCAAGCCTCGAAATCGGCGCATCCCGCCGCTATATGGCGCCCATGACCCTGGCTGAGGACATCTGCCCGATCCCCGACATCGCCCGTCCAGACATGGACGCGGCGATCGAGGCAGCACGCGCCGCGGTTGGCCTGCCGGTCGGGTCGCGGGTGGTGGCAGCCATGTCGGGCGGGGTGGACTCCACCGTGGTCGCGGCCCTGCTGCATAAGGCGGGCTATGACGTCGTCGGCGTGACGCTTCAGCTTTACGACCACGGGGCGGCGCTGCAGAAGAAGGGTGCCTGCTGCGCCGGTCAGGATATCCACGACGCCCGGCTGGCAGCCGAGACGATGGGCATCCCCCATTACGTTCTCGATTACGAAAGCCGCTTCCGCGACGCCGTCATCGACCAGTTCGCCGACAGCTATCTGCGCGGCCAGACGCCGGTGCCGTGCATCCGCTGCAATCAGACGGTCAAGTTCCGCGACCTGCTCGACGTCGCCCGCGACCTCGGCGCCGAGGCCATGGCGACGGGGCATTATGTCCGCCGCGCCGTGGTCGGCGGGCGACCGCAGATGCGCAAGGCGATAGACCACTCGCGCGACCAGTCTTACTTCCTCTTCGCAACCACAGCCGAGCAGCTGGACTATCTGCGCTTCCCCCTGGCCGATCTGGAAAAGCCCCAGGTGCGCGGCGTGGCGGCCGAGCTGGGTCTGCGCATCGCCGCCAAGCCCGACAGCCAGGACATCTGCTTCGTCCCGTCCGGCGACTATCGTACCCTGATCGACCGTCTGCGGCCGCAGGGGCGCGAGGCGGGCGAGATTGTGCACATGGACGGCCGGGTGTTGGGCACGCACGGCGGCATCACCGACTACACCATCGGCCAGCGCCGGGGCCTGAACGTCGCCGTGGGCGAGCCCCTGTTCGTGACAAAACTGGACCCCGACAACCGCCGCGTCATCGTGGGGCCACGCGAAGCCCTGCTGACCGCCTCCCTGACGCTGGACGAGACCAACTGGCTGGGCGACCAGCCGGGCATCGAGGCGGCCGCCGAAGCCGGCGCGCCCGTGCTCGCGCGCGTCCGTTCCACGCGTCCGCCCTCGCCCGCCCGTCTGGCCATGATCGACGGCGCGGTCGCCGTGCTGTTCGAAACCGGCGAGGAAGGCGTGGCCCCCGGTCAGGCCTGCGCCCTCTACGATCCCGCAGACCCCGAGCGCCTGCTGGGCGGCGGCTTCATCCAGACGACCACCGCCGTTGTCTGACAACCATCCGCTGGCGACCCGTCCCGGCCTGCCGGGCGATATGCTTTTCCTGCGCACCGACTACCCGCGCGACCGCTGGGCCGAGCCGTCGCTGAACGACATCGCCAAACACTGGCTGCAGATGCACGCGGGATTCCGCCGGCATCAGGCGTATATGGATGAACTGGTGGGCCAGTGGCGCGCCGACCGGCAGGATGCGCCCAACCTGCATCGCCGTCTGATCCCGGCGGTGCAGCAGTTCCTCCAGCACCTGGACGCCCACCACAACATCGAGAGCGGCCACTATTTTCCCGCCATGCGCCGGGTCGAGCCGCGCATCTCTCACGGCATCGACCTCCTCGACCGCGACCATGACGCCATCCACACGCGGCTGGAGGCCCTGTTCCGCGATGCCTCGGCCTTCCATCAGGCGGTGATCGGCGGCGGCGAGGTCAAAGACGCCACAAACCGGCTCGGCGACACAATCACTGCAGGCGCGCCCGACCTGCTGCGCCATCTGGAAGACGAAGAGGACATCGTCATCCCCTTGATCGCCCTGCGTGGCGATCCATTGGCCTGATCCCTTTTCGCAGCGCACGCCGCGTGGGATTGTCCGGCCGCTTCCGAGGATTCACTGATGCGCCCTGCCCTGCTTTCCGCCGCTGTTCTGGCGCTATCGACTTTTGCAGTCCCGGCCCTGGCCCAGACCCCCGAGACGGCGGGTCAGGCGGCCGGTGCCGCCATGTTCGACTTCTGCTTGCCCCTGTTCGGGCCCGGGCCGATGCATCCGGACAGGCTGAGCGCGACCGCCAGCATGGCCAATCTGACCGCGGCTCCGGCGGGTGCCCGCCCCGTGGGGTTGGAGCGCGCGCAGCTCAGCCTGCTGGCTCCCTCGCCGCCTGACGCCATGGTGCTGGTCTTCTGGGTCGCGGATCCGGGCGTGTGCCAGATTTTGATCCTGGGATCCGCCGGTGCGGGCGGGGACCTGGTCGCCGCCATGCCCCAACTGGGCTGGACATTGCAGCAGCAGGCCGTTCCCACCAGTCCTGATACGGCCGCCGATGTCTTCACAGGCCAGCCGCGCGGCTACGACAGCGAACTTCTGGTCGTCGCCAACAAATGGATTTCGGAGGCAGAGCCCGGCGGCTCGGTGCGAATGATCCTGAACGTGATGCGGTCGCAGTAGCGACCGTCAGGCCGCCTCGTCCCTGGGCATGACATCGCCGACAGTGGGCCGGTTGTCAGTGCGGCGCAGCTCGATATCGCGCGGCTTCACGATTTCCTCGCAATGGGCGCAAGCGATACGCGGTGTCAGCGAGTGGCCGCAGGCCTTGTGGATCATGTCCACGCCGGACGTACTGCCGCCATAGACGTGCTTGTCACCCCAGGCATGGAGGGTCACCAGAACGGCATAGAGGTCCTTGCCCTTGGCCGTCAGCACATATTCGTTGCGCGGCGGACGTTCAGAATAGAGCCGTGGCTCCAGCACCCCGTGCTGCACCAGCGACTTCAGCCGCGCAGCCAGAACGTTGCGGGCCAGGCCCAGCCTTTCCTGCCATTGCTCGAACCGGCTGACGCCCGTGAAGGCGTCGCGGATGACCAACAGGGTCCACGGGTCGCCGATGACCTCCAATGTCGCGGCGATCGTACAGCTCTGGCGTGAGTAGTCTGCGGTGCGTCCCATACGGACGAAAGTGACGTTGGGGCAGCCGATTTGCAAGTGGGTTTCCTATCTAAACGCACATTGCATCCATCACGCGCTTCTGTCAGTCTTGTTTGGCAACGGACATGTCGGACGCGACCCGCGGCCGGCGTTTCCTGCATCCCTCGACTGGCGGGCGGGACCTCCGGGCTTCCGCCCGCAACTTTCAGCGGCTAACCCGACCTCATGACCGACCAGGCTCTCCCCGACGCCCTGACCCTGACGCCGACTGAAGACGGTGCCTTCTCCGCCGTGCTGACCGGCGCGTTTTCCAACGGACCCTCGGGCATGGGTCCGGAGAACGGCAAGCCGTTCGGCGGCCTTCTGGCGGCCCATGCCACGACGGCCATGCGCGACGGCCTCGGCATCAAGCCACCCTTGCGCAGCCTCAGCGTCCAGTATCTGGCGGCCGCTGGATATGACGCCCCGGTGGTCTATCACCCACGCTTGCTGCGCGGCGGACGCAGCGTGGCCTTCGCCTCGGTCGAGGCCGGCGACGGCAGGCGCATGACGCTGCACGCCACCGCCACCTATGGTGCCGACAACGCCGCCTTCGCGGTGCAGAAGCCGCTCGCCGCACCGCCGCCGCCGCTGGACAGCCTTGACCCGGAACGCCGGGTCCACGGCGACATGGCCCCCCATTTCACCCGGCATGTCGAATACCGCATGCAGACCGGCCCCAGCATCGGCGGCGGCAATGCCGGCAAGCCCGCTGTCGAGCGGTTGTGGATGCGCACCCGTGACGGCCATCCGCTGGACGAGGCGCGGCTCTGCTTCCTGCTGGACGCCCTCTATCCCCCCGCTTTCACCGTCCTGCCCCAGCCTCTGGGCGGGGCCAGCGTCGACCTGCGCTACGACATCCTGACCGATCCCACGCCGGACCTGGCGCCCGACGGCTGGGCCTTCTTCGAGTTCCGCATGCTGGACCTGAACCACGGCTGGACGCTCGATGACGTCGTGGTCTGGGGTGCGGACAGCACACCGATCGCGCTGGCCCGCCAACGCCGCAAGCTGTTCTGACCTTGTCATTGCCCCGCCCCCTCCCCTAATGCGGCGCAGCAATTCGAAGGACCACCCCATGACCGATCCCGTCGTCATCGTCTCGTTCGCCCGCACCCCCATGGGGGGCTTCCAGGGCGCGCTCTCGGGCGTCAAGGCCACTGAACTGGGTGCCACGGCCGTGAAGGCCGCCGTCGAGCGCGCAGGCGTCGCACCGGAGAAGGTCGAGCAGATCTATATGGGCTGCGTCCTGCCCGCCGGCCTCGGCCAGGCCCCGGCGCGTCAGGCCGCCATCGGTGCCGGTCTCGGCCAGCATGTCGAGGCGACCACGGTGAACAAGATGTGCGGCTCGGGCCTACAGTCGGTGATGATGGCCAGTGACGCCCTCGCCGCCGGGTCCGCCGACGTCATCGTCGCGGGCGGCATGGAGAGCATGTCCGGCGCGCCCTACCTGATGAACAAGCACCGGGGCGGTGCGCGCATCGGCCACGATGTCATCGTCGACAGCATGTACATGGACGGCCTGGAGGATGCCTACACCCCCGGCAAGCTGATGGGTGCCTTCGCCGAGGACTCGGCGCGGAACTATCAGTTCACCCGCGAGGCCCAGGACGAATACGCCCTGGAAAGCCTCAGCCGCGCCCGCCAGGCCATCAGCTCGGGTGCCTTCAAGGCCGAGATCGTGCCGGTCGAGGTCACGACCCGGAAGGGCGTCGAGACGGTCAGCGAGGACGAACAGCCCGGCAAGGCCATGCCGGAGAAGATTCCGACCCTGAAGCCCGCCTTCGCCAAGGACGGCACCATCACCGCCGCAAACGCCAGCTCGATCAGCGACGGCGCCGCCGCCCTGGTGATGACGCGCGAAAGTGTGGCGGAGGCTCTGGGCCTGCCCATCGTCGCCCGCGTGGTCAGCCACGCCGCCCACGCCCATGAGCCGGGCCTGTTCACCACCGCCCCCGTCCCCGCCATCGAGAAGGCCCTGAAGAAGGCCGGCTGGTCGGTCTCCGATGTAGACCTGTGGGAGATCAATGAGGCCTTCGCCGTCGTGGCCATGATCGCCATGCACGATCTGGGCATCGACCGGGCCAAGCTGAACGTCAACGGCGGCGCGACCGCTCTGGGCCACCCCATCGGTGCCTCGGGCGCGCGTGTCCTGACCACCCTGCTGGCGGCGCTTCAGGCGCGCGGCGGCAAGAAGGGCGTGGCCAGCCTGTGCATCGGTGGCGGCGAGGCCGTGGCGGTGGCGGTCGAGCTGGCCTAACCTGCCCTCCGCCTGGCCCGCCGGGAGCGGAGATTTTCTATGACCCTGAACCGCAGGGGCGTGCTGGGCGCTGGCGTCGTCGCCGGCCTCGCCGCCACGGCCCGCCCGTCGCAAGCCGTGACACCGGTGTCGCAGCTGGCCCCACCCGACCCGACGGAGGTCATCCGCCTGTGGCCCGGCGCGGCCCCCGGCGGCGAGGGTGTGAGCGTGGTTCCCATCGTGCCGGAACGTTCGACCGATCCGTCATTCCATGACCGCTATGCGCAATACACCACCGACCCGATCCTGACCGTGATGCGGCCCGAGCGCCCGGACGGTCGGTCCATGCTGCTGATCCCCGGCGGTGGCTACCGCTGGGCCGTCGTGGACAAGGAGGGGCTGGACGTCGCCCGGGTGTTCGCGGCCCAGGGCATCACCTGTTTCGTCCTGCGCTACCGCCTGCCCGCCGACGGCTGGGCCGCGGGCCCGAACGCGCCTTTGCAGGACGCCCAGCGGGCGTTGCGCCTGATCCGCAGCCGGGCGGTGGGCGAAGGCCTCGATCCCGCGCGCATCGCGGTGCTCGGCGCCTCGGCCGGGGGTCACCTCGCCGGACTGCTGACCGCGCGGCGGGATGCGGCATATGAACCCGTCGATGCGGCCGATGTGGCGTCGCATCGGCCCGACCTGACCATCCTGATGTATCCGGTGGCGACCATGGCCGACCCATTCGTCCATGCGGGATCGCGGGTGCACCTTCTGGGCGCGTCGCCGACGCCGGAGCAGATCAGAGACTGGTCGCTGGAGAGTATGGACTGGACCGGCGCGCCGCCGACCTTCCTGCTGCACGCCATCGACGACGCCGCCGTGCCGGTCGAGAACAGCCTGAACCTGCTGTCCACGCTGCGAGCGGCAGGCGTCACCACCGAGGCGCATCTGTTCCAGGAAGGCGGCCACGGCTTCGGTATCCGCCTGATCGCCGGGAAACCCGCCGCCGTCTGGCCCTCACTCGCCCTCGCCTGGGCCGAACGGCGGGGCTGGACGGGACGTCAGTCAGGCGTGCCCGCGACATAGCGTCGGTGCAGCAACGGCTTGCCCAGCCAGTAGCAAAGCTCGGCAGGACGCTGAATGTCCCAAACCGCCAGATCGGCGGCCAGACCCGGCGCGATGACCCCGACCTCTCCCGCCAGCCCCAGCGCCTTCGCCGCATGCCGCGTCGCCCCCGCCAGCGCCTCCTCCGGCGTCAGGCGGAACTGCACGCAGGCCAGGTTCAGCGCCGCCGTCATCGATGCCACGGGCGAGGTGCCGGGGTTGCAGTCCGTCGCCACCGCCATCGCCACGCCGTGGCGGCGGAACAGGTCAATAGGCGGCGGCGTGGTCTCGCGCAGCATCAGATAGGCCCCGGGCAGCAGCACCGCGACCACCCCCGCCTCGGCCATCGCCTTCACGCCCGGTTCGGTCGTGTGCTCCACATGGTCCGCCGACAGGGCATTGAACCGCGCCGCCAGCGCCGCCCCGCCCCCGTCGGACAGCTGGTCCGCGTGCAGCTTGACCGGCAGTCCCAGCGACCGCGCATTCTCGAACAGCCGCGCCACCTCGTCGGTGGAGAAGGCGATGGGCTCGCAATAGGCGTCGACCGCGTCGACCAGCCCCTCGGCGTGGGCAGCGGGCAGGATGTCGTCGACCGCCAGATCGACATAGGCCGCGCGATCCGCCCGGTGCTCCGGCGGCACGGCGTGGAGGCCCAGATAGCTGGTGCGTACCCGCAGGCCCGCCTCGCGCCCGATGCGCCGGGCGACCCGCAGCATCTTCAACTCGCTGTCACGGTCGAGGCCGTATCCCGACTTGATCTCGACGGTGGTCACGCCCGTGGCCTTCAGGCCCTCCAGCCGCGACAGGGCCGAAGCGTAGAGGTCATCCTCCGACGCCGCCCGCGTGGCCGCCACCGACGAGACAATCCCGCCCCCGGCCCGCGCGATCTCCTCATAGGTCGCGCCGTTCAGGCGCTGCTCGAACTCGCCTGATCGGTCGCCGCCGAACACCAGATGGGTGTGGCAGTCGATCAAGCCCGGCGTGACCCAGCGTCCATCCAGCCGGTCGGTCTGCACCGCTTCGTACGCCGGCAGGTCGGCCCGCGGCCCGCACCAGGCGATGCGCCCCTCGCGGATCAGGGTCGCCCCGTCCTCGACGGCCCCGAACGGTGCCCCGCCTTCTGCCATCGTGGCCAGCCGGCAGTCGGTGATCAGCCTGTCGAAACGCTCAGCCACGCGAAGCAAACCCGGCCATCAGTTCGCAGAACCAGCGCCCGGCGGTCAGCGAGCCCAGGTTCCCAAGCTCCAGCGACGGATCGTATTCGGTCAGGTCGACGGCCTTCACCTTCGGATGCGCCCCGACCACGCGGGCGGCGTCGAAGAAGTCCTGAACCGACACACCGCCCGGCCGCGCGCCCGGCGATGCCGGCCACTGACTGCGGTCGATCACGTCGATGTCGAAGTCCACGAAGATGACCTCTGCCAGCCCTGCCAGCCGATCCAGCTCCTCAGCCACGACCACTGCCAGCCCGCGGTCGCGGCATTCGCGGGCCATACGCACGCTGATGCCCGCCGCCTTGGCCTTGTCGTGGGCACGACGGGTGTTGGCGAAGGCGGCGAGGCCGATCTGGCTGACGCGGCGGCCGTCCAGCCCGTCCTCCAGCAACGCCTGGATCGGATTGCCGTTGGTCAGGCCCTGATCCGTGTCGCGCAGGTCGAAATGAGCATCCAGCGTCAGCACCGCCGTGCGCTCGATCCCCAGCGCATGCACACCCGGTCGCGTCACCGCATTGTTGCCGCCGATCAGCGCAGTCAGCGCCCGATGTCCCTGCGCCTTCATCGCATCCCGCACCGGCTCAAACGCTGCAGCCGGCGACAGGGCCTTCAGCGTCACATCCCCGGCGTCGTGGATTCTCAGCCCCGACAGGTCCAGTCCGGTCTCGAGGTCATAGACGGAAAAGCGCGGCAGCACGGCCCTGAGCGCTGCCGGCGCGAGGTCGCAACGCCCCGGCGTCAGTGACCGCTCGTTCAGCGGCGCACCGACGATGGCGACCCCCGCATCAGGGTGATCGCCGATAAGGTCGGCCATCGAGCGCCAGCCGAGCGCGTCTGAGTCTTCCAAGGTCATAGGCGGGCAGCGTAGAGAGCCGTTCATGACGACTCAACAGACCCCGAACACCCGTATCGTCCGCAGCCCGCGCGGCACCGAGATGACGGCAAAGACCTGGGCCGCCGAGGCCGCCCTGCGTATGCTGATGAATAACCTCGACCCCGAGGTGGCCGAGCGGCCCGAGGACCTCGTGGTCTATGGCGGCATTGGCAAGGCGGCGCGCAACTGGGCCGCCTTCGACCGCATCGTCGAGGAGTTGCGCGCCCTCGAACCGGACCAGACCCTGCTGGTTCAGTCGGGCAAGCCTGTGGGCGTGTTCCGCACCCATGCCGATGCGCCGCGCGTGCTGATCGCCAACTCCAACCTCGTGCCCAAATGGGCGACCTGGGAGCATTTCAACGAACTCGATCGCAAGGGCCTGATGATGTACGGCCAGATGACGGCCGGGTCGTGGATCTACATCGGCACGCAAGGGATCGTTCAGGGCACCTACGAGACCTTCATGGAGGCCGGACGCCAGCACTATGGCGGCGACTGGTCGGGCAAATGGATCCTGACCGCCGGCCTCGGAGGCATGGGTGGGGCCCAGACCCTGGCGGCAACCATGGCTGGCGCGTCCTGCCTCGCCGTCGAATGCCAGCGCAGCCGCATCGAGATGCGCCTTCGCACCCGCTACCTCGACGTCATGGCCGAAACGCTGGACGAGGCCACGATCCTGATTGAACAGGCCAATCGCGACAAGAAAGCCATATCTGTCGGCTTGTTGGGAAATGCAGCTGATGTATTGCCTGAACTGGTGCGGCGCGGCGCCCGCCCCGACCTCGTCACCGACCAGACGAGCGCCCACGACCTGATCAACGGCTACCTGCCCAAGGGCTGGACGGTGGCTGAGTGGGAGGACAAACGCCAGACCGACCCGCAGTCCGTCGCCCATGCCGCCAAGAAATCAATCGTTGATCACGTCCAGGCCATGCTGGATTTCCAGGCCATGGGCATCCCCACAACCGACTACGGCAACAACATCCGTCAGGTCGCCTTCGACGAGGGTGTGGCCAACGCCTTCGACTTCCCCGGCTTCGTCCCCGCCTACATCCGCCCCCTGTTCTGCCGGGGTGTCGGACCGTTCCGCTGGGCCGCCCTGACCGGCGATGCGGACGATATCCGCAAGACCGATGCGGCGATGAAGACGCTCTTCCCCGACAACGCCGGCCTGCACCGCTGGCTCGACATGGCGGGCGAGCGCATCGCCTTCCAGGGCCTGCCCGCGCGCATCTGCTGGATCGGTCTGGGCGACCGTCACCGGGCCGGGCTGATGTTCAACGACATGGTGGCCTCAGGCGAGCTCAGCGGCCCCATCGTCATCGGCCGCGACCACCTCGACAGTGGCTCCGTCGCCAGCCCGAACCGTGAGACCGAGGCCATGATGGACGGCTCCGACGCCGTGTCCGACTGGCCCCTGCTGAACGCGCTCCTCAACACCGCCTCGGGCGCCAGCTGGGTGTCCCTACACCACGGCGGCGGGGTCGGTATGGGCTATTCCCAACACTCCGGCGTCGTCATCGTCGCCGACGGCACACCGGAAGCCGCCAAACGTCTTGAACGAGTCCTCTGGAACGACCCCGCCACCGGCGTCATGCGCCACGCCGACGCGGGCTATGAGATCGCCAAGGACGCCGCCCGGGCCAATGGCCTGAACCTGCCGTCGATGGAGGGCTGAGCCATGACCCATATCCTGATCGGCCAGGCGCCCCTGACCCTCGCCCAGCTTCGCACCGTTCTCGACGGTCCCGTCACCGTATCCCTGACCGACGCCGCCTGGGCGGACGTAGACCGGGGCGCGGCGACCGTGGCGGCCATCATCGCCGAGGGCCGCACGGTCTATGGCATCAACACGGGCTTCGGCCTGCTGGCCAACACCTCGATCGCCACGGCGGACCTCGAGACCCTGCAGAAGAACCTGGTGCTCAGCCACGCCTGCGGCGTCGGCCCGGCCCTGTCGGACGGTGTCACGCGCCTGATGATGGTGCTGAAGATTGCGTCACTGTCGCGCGGCGCATCCGGCATCCGGCGTGAGACGCTGAACACCCTGATCGCAATGCTGGCTGCGGACGTCCTGCCGGTCATTCCGGGCAAGGGCTCGGTCGGTGCCTCGGGCGATCTGGCCCCGCTGGCCCACATGTCCTCGGTCCTGATCGGGGTCAGCGAGGCGCGGCATGGCGGCGAGACGCTGGACGCCGTCACGGCCCTGGCCCGCGCGGGCCTGAAGCCTATCGTTCTGGGGCCCAAGGAGGGCCTCGCCCTGCTGAACGGCACCCAGTGTTCGACCGCCCTGGCCCTCGCCGGCCTGTTCGCGGCCGAGAATGCCTTCGCCGCCGGCATCGCCGCCGGTGCCCTGTCGGTCGATGCCCTGAAGGGCTCCGACGCCCCCTTCGACGCCCGCATCCACGCCCTGCGTGGCCAGCCCGGCCAGATCGCTGTCGCCGCCCGCCTGCGGAGCCTGATGGCCGGCTCGGCCGTACGCGAAAGCCACCGAGAGGGCTGCCACAAGGTTCAGGATCCCTACTCCCTGCGCTGCCAGCCCCAGGTCATGGGGGCGATCCTTGATGTGCTGAACAACGCCGCCGCCACCCTGGCGCGCGAAGCCAACGCCGTGACCGACAATCCGCTCGTCTTCTTTGAGGACGGTGACGTCATCTCCGGCGGAAACTTCCACGCCGAGCCGGTGGCCTTCGCCGCCGACCAGATCGCCATGGCCCTGTGCGAAATCGGCAATATCTCCGAGCGCCGCACCTCGATCCTGGTCGATCCGAAGATGAGCGAGCTGCCGGCCTTCCTGGTCAAGGAAAGCGGCCTCAACTCCGGCTTCATGATCGCCCAGGTCACGGCGGCCGCCCTGGTGGCGGAAAACCGGATGGTCGCCCATCCGTGCAGCATCGACACCGTGCCCACGTCCGCCAATCAGGAAGACCACGTCTCCATGGCCACCCACGGCGCACGGCGCCTGCTGGAGATGGCCGAGAACACCGCGACGGTCGTCGGCATCGAGCTTCTGGCGGCGGCCCAGGGGATGGAGTTCCACCGGCCCCTGACCACCTCACCCGATCTGGAACTGGTCTTCGCCGAGGTCAGAAAAGCGGCCGCCGCCTATGGCAGCGACCACTATTTCGCCCCCGACATCGCCCGCGCCACCGCCGGGGTGCGCGCGGGTGCCTATCGCGTCTACGCCGGCGACCTGCTGCCGTCGGCCTAGGTTTCTATCGCGGCGCGACAGCCAGGCAGGCGGCGCGCAGCTCGACCGGCGGTGCCTCGTCGAACAGGGTTTCGTCCTGGTAGTAGGCGGCACCGAAGGTGGCGGAGTCGTTGGTGACGTCGTCCTCTGTCTTGCCGATGGCGCGGCCTGAGGCGATGGCGGCGTTGTGCAAAACACTCGACTCCTGAATCCAGGCCATCAGGTCTTCGTCGCTCATGCCTTCCGACATCAGGATCAGGGCGACCGTATCGACGCCACTGCACAGGGTGTCCCAGGTGTAGCGTTCCTGCGGGTCCGTGGGCCGCGACAGGCCGGCGAACTGGCCCGAGCTGGTGCCGCTGTTGTTGTTCGCTGGCGGGGCTGAACCACCCCCTGCCGGCGGCTTGCCCACCGGACGCGACGGCGCTGCCGATCCGCTGACCGCGACCTCGATCGTATAGGCCCCGAACTCGTTGCCACTCAGGCTGTTGGCCCGAATGATCCACGGCTGGCCGGTGCCCTGGAACACGATCTGCGAGTCCGTCCCCATGTTGGGCCCGTCATCGTTGGACTCGTTCGTTCGGGGCGTGGCGGTGCAGTCATTGCTCGGCGTCACGGCCATGTAGGTGTCGAACGCCGACGAACGCTGGGTGACGGTGTAGGTCTGGCCCGCATTGGTCGCCAGACTGTAGCAGTCATAGGCGCTTTGATCCCCCATGCGCGGGTCGCTCGCGGCAAGTTGGCCCCGCACGGTCTGCCCCGGCTGGATGCGCGTCTGGGCCGAGGCCACACCGGCTGCGGCAAGCGTGGCGAGGGCGGCCAAAGTGGCTGCGGTCATCTTGATGAAGTGCATGGTTTGATCCCCAGTCATGGCCGTTGCGGACGGCTCCCGCCGTGGTCCTGTCGCCTAGTTGAAGCGTGTGACCGGGTTGAAGTTGAAGGCACGGTCGCAGTTGGCGAGCACAGTCAGATACTCGGCGACCTGTGCCGGCCTGCTGTCGATAATGCCGCCCAGCGCGATGAGCACGAAGTTGCTCTGATAGATGTCGAACATATCCAGCGCGCCGCCGGTCTGGCGTTGCGACTGCACCCGGTTCAGGCGAGCGGCATAATCGATCGAGCCGATATTGCCGTAGCCGCGCACGCTGTCGATCACATCGGGCATGGCTCCATAGGCACCGGCGCAGGTGTCGGCGTCGGCTTCCCACTCCACCGTCACGGTCGGCAGCGCGTCCATGGTTCCCTGCTGCGGTACCTCGACGGGTGCGCCCGCTGTGATGTCCAGAATGTAGTCGCCAGTCTCGCCCGCACCGAAGCTGTTGACCCGGATCAGGATGCGTCGGTCGGTGAAGGCCTGGGCGATGCGGGCGTTGTTGACGTTGCCGCTGTCGTCGTCTGCAGCGATGACCGTCATGCTGTCGCTGCAGTCGCGACCTGTGCCCACGACCAGGTAGGCGTCGAAATAGGCCGAGCTTTCCGTGATCGTGATGACGCCCTTGCCGGGCTCCAGCGCGAAACAGTCGTAGTGGCTGCCGTCGGTGATCACCGGGTCATCGGCTGACAGGCTTCCTCGAATACTGTCACCGACACGAACCTGGGTCTGGGCGACGGCCTCGCCGGACAAGGCCAGGGCGCTGACGGTGGCGAAGGCGACGGCGGCGACGAAACGAATGAACATGAGATTGCTCCCCCCTCTTCATCCCAACCCTATCGCATCGGCGACCATCGTCATCTGACGACGTCTGACGGTTACGGCTTGCGCTCGATCGTCACCGCATATGCGCCCGTTTCTCCCTGGCCGAACGACCCTGCGCGAAGCACAAAGGCACCGTCGTCCGTGACTTCCCATTCCAGACGGGCATGGGTGTCCGACAGGCTGTCGTCGTCGCTGCCCAGAACCTCGAACTCGCCGTCTTCCTTGTCCCGGCCGACCGTCACGAAGGCATCCATCTCATTGGACACCATGGTGAAGATCAGGGTGTCGCCCTTCTTCGCGTCGAAGCGGTAGGCGTCAAAGAAACTGCCGTCCTCGGCGCTGGCGTCCGTCTCGGCCAGGGTCCCCCGGGCGGTCGAGCCCACCAGGATGCTGCCCGGAACCGGCTCCGGACCCCGGTCAATCAGCTCGATCGAATAGAGGCCGTCGCTGTCCTCGCCCAGCGGCTGGGCGCGCAGCACATAGTCGCCCGTCGACGGGAGGGTGAAGTTGAGGCGCGAGTCCGTGCCCTCCTGCAGGCCGTCATCGTCGCTGGCCAGCTCGGTGAACTCGCCGTCCGCCGAGGCGATGAGAAGGTAGGTGTCGAAGTCACCCGAGCGCATGATGACCTGCACCCGCTGGCCCTCGACGCCCGAGAAGGCATAGCTGTCGTAACCCCGTTCGCTTTCGTCCTTGGGATCCTCGGCCGCGATCTCGCCCTGCACCGTGGCACCGAAGGCGAGGGGCTCCGGCGCGCGCTCGGGCGGGATTTCATCGACGCTGAGGGTGTAGGCACCGGCCTCGCCATCCCCGAAGGCGCGAGCCTCGATCAGATAGTCGCCGTCTGCCGGCAGGGTAAAGCTGACGCGCGAATTCGTGCCCTCGCCGGCCCCGTCGTCGTCCTCGGCCAGCGAAGCGCCCTCGGCGTCCGAAATCTGCAGGTAGGTGTCGAAGGCGTCCGAGGCCATTCCGACCCGAACGCGCTGCCCGGCCGTGCCTGTCAGCCGATAGATGTCCGCCCGCTGGCCCGCGGCGTTGAGGCCGTCCTCAGCCGTCAACTCACCGGAAACAGACGCGCCCGTGCTGATCGGAACCGACGGCGGCGGCGGCGGGCCCTCGCTGAGGGACAGGGTGTAGCTCCCCTGACCGTTCCCCCCCAGCGGGGTCACGCGGATGATGTATTCGCCATCCGCGTCCAGTCCATGGACCAGATACGAGTTCAGTTCGCCGCCGAAATCATCGTTCGAGGCCAGCTCCTCGAACTCGCCGCCGACCATGCGGCCCAGCCGGACCACCGGATCAAAGGCCTCCGAGTTCAGGCGAATGGCGACACGCTCGCCCTCCCGCCCCCGGAAGCTGTAGGCGTCATAGCGGACACCGTCCTCGGTCTCCGGATCGCGGTTGCCCAGCGAACCGCGCGCGGTTCCTCCCATGCGGATGCCGGTCGGGCGCGGCGCAGGCCGGGCGGCGCGACGCTCCTGCAGCGACAGGCTGTAGTCGCCGCCGTCCAGCCCGCCCAGCGTCCGGGCGCGCAGCACATAGGTCCCGGCGACGTCCGGTGTCCAGCGCAGCCGCGAATTGGTCGTCCCGTCGCCCAAGCCGTCGTCGTCACTGGCCAGCGGCTCACCCTCGGCACCGTCGGCATGGACCTCCAGATAGGCGTCGAAGCCTTCGGCACGCATGATGGCCTCAAGCCGCTGCCCGGCCCGCGCAGTGAAGCGGAAGTCATCGTAGATGTAGGCGTCGTCGGCCGCGACACCGTCGCCGGACGCCAGCGTCCCGCTGGTCTGCCCGCCGATGCGGATATTCCCGGCGGTCTGCGCGCCGGCCTGACCGGCGGCGGTCAGCAGGGCCAGGGTGCCGACGGCGGCAAGCAGGTACGAACGACGCATGGGAATCCCCTCGATTTCAGTCCAATCATAGACGCCGTTCCGCGCCGTCTGTAAATCGCATCGCACCGACGATTCCTGACGAAATGGAGACCGCCATGGCGGCCGAAAGCGCGCACGCCCGGCTCATTGACGGCAAGGCCGCCGCTGCGGCCCTGGTCCAGCGCGTGTCAGACGCCGCCGCACGGTTGCAGAATGATCACGGCGTCCAGCCCGGGCTGGCCGTGGTCATCGTCGGCGAGGACCCCGCCAGCCAGATCTACGTGCGCAACAAGGGTGAGCGGACGCGGGAGGCCGGGATGCGCTCCGACACCCACCGCCTGCCCGACACGACGACTGAAGGCGAGCTTCTGGCCATGATCGCGGCGCTGAACGCCGACGCCGGTATCCATGGCATTCTGGTGCAACTGCCCCTGCCCGGCCACATCGACAGCAATGCGGTGCTGGGGGCCATCGACCCGGACAAGGACGTGGACGGCTTCCATGTGGTCAATGCCGGGCGGCTGGCGGTCGGCCTGCCGGGCCTGGTTCCGTGCACGCCCCTGGGCTGCATCATGCTGCTCAAGGACCGACTGGGCGATCTGTCGGGGCTCAACGCCGTGGTGCTGGGGCGTTCGAACATCGTCGGCAAGCCGATGGCGCAGTTGCTGCTGGCCGAGAACTGCACGGTCACCATCGCCCATTCCCGCACCCGCGACCTGCCCGCTGTGTGCCGCGCCGCCGACATCCTGGTCGCCGCCGTGGGCCGGCCCGAGATGGTGCGCGGCGACTGGATCAAGCCCGGTGCGGCGGTCATCGACGTCGGCATCAACCGCGTTCCGTCCCGCGATCCGGTCAAGGCCGCGGCCGGCGGCACGCGCGTGACCGGCGATGTGGCCTTCGACGAGGCCTCGGCCGTGGCCGGCGACATCACCCCGGTGCCCGGCGGCGTTGGCCCGATGACCATCGCCTGCCTGCTGGCCAACACCTATGTCGCCGCCTGCCGCGCCGCGGGGGTTGCGCCGGATTCACTTGCCGCTTGAAGGCGGGGCGCGGACAGCCAATATTGATCTCGAAGCGCGGCGTTCCGACCGCGATCTGAGGAGGGGCTGATGATCCGCATCAATTCGAGAACCGCCGCCGTGGCCGCCGCCATCGTCATGCTGCCGGCCGTTTCCGCCTGCGGAATCAATACCATCCCGACGAAAGAAGAGGCCGCTCAGGCCAAGTGGGCAGACGTCCAGTCGCAATATCAGCGCCGCGCCGACCTGATCCCCAACCTGGTCGCCACCGTTCAGGGCGCGGCCATCGCCGAACGCACCACCCTGACCCAGGTCATCGAGGCCCGCGCCAGCGCCACCAGCATGACCGTGACCCCGGAAACCCTGAATGACCCGGCCGCCTTCCAGCGCTATCAGGCCGCTCAGGGTCAGCTGAGCCAGGCCCTGTCGCGCCTGATGGTTTCGGTCGAGCGCTATCCCGAGATCAAGTCCAACCAGAACTTCCTCGCCCTGCAGTCACAGCTGGAGGGCACCGAGAACCGCATCTCGGTGGCGCGCATCGACTACAACGAGGCCGTCCGGTCCTATAACACCTCGCTGCGCACCTTCCCGACGGTGATCTGGGCCTCGACGATCCACAGCGGCTCCAAGCCCATGCCGTTGTTCACCGCCGCACCGGGTGCGGATCAGGCGCCGACTGTCAATTTCGACGCCATAAACACCCAGCCGGGCTCGCCCCCGGCGCCCGCCGCCAAGTGATCCCGGTCCGGTGACCACGCTCGCCGTCCGCAAGGACGCGCCCTTCCGTCTGATCGCACTGGTGACGCTGGTCGCCGTCGGCTGGCTGCTGATCTGCGCCCAGGCCTTCGCCCAGTCGGGCCCGACCTTCCCGGCCCTCAGCGGCCGGGTGGTTGATCAGGCCAACCTGCTCAGTCCGGCCAAGGAGGCCGAGCTGACCGAAAAGCTGGCGACGCTGGAGCGGGACACATCCGATCAGGTGGTCGTGGTCACGGTCAACAGTCTTCAGGACCGTGAGATCGAGGACTACGGCTACCAGCTGGGCCGCGCATGGGGCATCGGCCAGAAGGAAGGCGACAACGGCGTCCTGCTGATCGTCGCACCGAATGAGAAGAAGGTCCGCATCGAGGTCGGCTACGGCCTCGAAGGCATCATGACCGACGCCCTCTCGGCGATGATCATTCACAACCAGATCCTCCCCGCCTTCCGCGAGGGCGGTTTCGAGCGCGGCATCACCGAGGGCGTCGACGCCATCGACCAGCAGCTGCGGCTTGACCCCGTCGAGGCGAAAGCGAGGGCGGCCAAGGCCGTCGCGCCCAAGGCCGACAAGCCCTTGATCCCCGTCGTGATCATCGGCGTGATCTTCTTCTTCCTGTTCATCAGCATGATCAGCGCGGCCAGCCGCGGACGTCGTCGGGGTGGTGACGGCCTGACCCCCATCCTGATCTGGATCGCGTCCGAAGCCCTGAGCAGCGGCCGTGGCGGAGGCGGCGGCTGGGGCGGTGGAGGCGGCGGCGGTGGTTTCGGCGGAGGCGGCGGCGGCTTCGGCGGCGGCGGGGCCTCAGGGGGATGGTGATGCGCTTTACCGCCAATGATCACGCCCGAGTCGCCGAGGCCATAGCGGCGGCCGAGGCCAACACCTCCGGCGAAATCTTCTGCGTCTTCGCGCGTCAGGTTTCGCCCTACCGCGACGTGGCCCTGGGCTGGGCGGCGGGCGCGGCCCTGCTGCTGCCCCTGGCGGTCATCCCATTCGGGTTTGAGCCCGCCTGGCTGCCCGGTTTTGCCGACGGCTGGGAGACGGCGCATCTGGCCGCGCGAGACGTCGCGGTCGGCAGTGCGCTGGCCGCCTATGCCCTGTTGCAGGCGGCGGTGTTCCTGCTGGTGCTGGTGCTGACGGCCATTCCGGCCGTGCGCCGCCTGATCACGCCACGCGCCCTGCGCCGCGAGCGGGTGCGCAAGGCCGCCCTGCAACAGTTCCTCGCCCATGGACTGCATGTGACCGAGGCGCGCACCGGTGTGATGATCTTCGCCGCCCTCGGCGACCATCAGGTTGAGGTCATCGCCGACCAGGGCATCCATTCGAAGGTCTCGGACGAGGTCTGGGCCGACGCAGCGGCGGCCCTGGCCAAGGGCATGCGCGCCGGCCAGCCTGTTGAGGGCTTCGAGGCCGCCATCGCCCTGTGCGGCGCGGTCCTGGCCGAGCATTTCCCGCCCGGTGCCAACGACCGCAACGAGGTCGCGGACAAGCTGGTCGAGCTCTGAGGCCGGCCTTTCAGGTCGCATTCCCGGGCGAAATGGCATAGCGCTGGGTCATCCATGCCCCGCCTCATGACCTACAACGTGCACCGCTGCGTCGGCGTCGACCGACGCCTCGACGTCGCCCGCATTGCCGCCGTCATAGCGGAGCATGAACCGGATGTCGTCTGCCTCCAGGAGCTGGACGTGGGGCGGGCGCGCACCGGTGGTGTCGATCAGGCCCAGGCCATCGCCCATAGCCTGGCCATGACCTTCCATTTCAACGCGGCCATGAAAGTCGAGGCGGAAGAATACGGCGACGCCATCCTGACCCCCCATCCTGAGCGCTTGATCCGCGCGGGTGCGCTTCCTGTCGTCACGGAGGCGATGGGCAATGAGCCGCGCGGCGCCCTGTGGGCCGCGATTGATCTGCCGGGCGGGACCGTGAACGTCATCAACACCCACCTTGGCCTCATCCCGCGCGAACAGCGGCTTCAGGCGGCCGCCCTGACCGGAAAGGACTGGCTCGGCCACCCCGACTGCACCGGCCACACCATCCTGGCGGGCGACTTCAACGCCGCCTCGATCACCCGTCCCTACCAGACCCTGACCCGCCGCCTCGACGACGCCCAGCGGCGGCTGGCCCTGCGCCCCACGGTCAAGACCTTCCCTTCGGCCTTTCCCGCCATCCGCATCGACCACTGCTTCGTCAGTCCGGGGGTGCAAATCACCGGCGTCAGCGCACCCTTCTCGCCCCTCGCCCGCATGGCCTCCGACCACCTCCCCCTGATCGTCGATTTCGAGCTGGTCTGAACCTCACCTCTCCGTCGCGCAGCGATAGGGAGGAGGACCGCCTAGGCGACTCAGCCTCGGGGGTGGGCGGCGACTCCGTCAGAAGGGATTCGCGCTTCAGGCTTCAGATGCGTGTGCCGCCCCCTTCTGACGCTCCCGCGACTTTAAATCCGCGATCCATCCGCGTTCAGCACCCCAACCCGCTGAAACCCCACGCCTTCATCTTTTCTCGAGCCGCTGTCCCGGCCCACATCCCCGACGCCTGCATAATGCGCGGTCGGATCAGGTCACCACGGAGACTAGAACAGGAAGTTTGTCAGTCCTGCCAAGCTCAAAATTTCTAACCTACGGAAAAACAACAACTCCGGTGTCAGTGTTTGTCAGTTGGCAGTCCGATTCAGGCTGACAGACACCGGCACCCGCTCACATCGGCGGCCTCTGCGACCGGTTGCGCCGTTTCCATGGCCGGAAGGCGTCCTCGGCACCCCGGGGATCGCCCAGTTGCCATTCGGCGACAAAGCGCTCGCCGGCCGACGGAGCCTCGGCCCCCAGCACCTGCATCCGGCCTTCGCCGAACCGCAGGATCGCCCGGCCGGTGGAGCCATAGATGGCCTCGGCCTGGGCAAAGGCCTTGGCGTCCACGCCCATGAAGTGGCCGATGGTCCGGTGACGCAGCGCCCGTATCGCCTCGCGCCCGGCCTCGGTCTCCGGTTCCGCCGCCACGTCGCACTCGGTGTCGAAGCCCAGCGAGCGGTTGTTCAGGTTGGTCGAGCCGATGCGGATCACCGTATCGTCCACAATGGTCATCTTGGCGTGGACGATGATCCGGTCGCCCTCTGTCGTATTGGGGCTGAAGGCGAAGAAGCGGTTGTGCCGGTCGGCATTTTCCAGCCGGAACAGAACCTCCGACCGGGCCGTATCCATGGTGATCTTGTCGAACCAGCTCGGGCTGGCCCCGGTCGATATCAGAACGATCTCGGGCCCGTCGTCCTCCTCCAGCCGCTTCGCCAGCGCCTCGGCGATGACCGGCGAGGTGAAATACTGGTTCTCGAAATAGATCAGCCGTTTCGCCCTGCGGATCGCGGCCAGATGAAGGGCCTCGTTCTCGCGCACAGCCGGATCGCCCGCCCGGCTCGGCTCGGTGCGGGCGATGCCGACCGGCGTATCGACCAACTGCGGCTCCACGCCGTCGGGCCAGGGATCGTCTGGGGCCTCATCGGGAAGCGTCCGCTCCCAGGTCGCCTTGAACCACCGCTCTCGCGCCAGATCCCCGAGAGCCCGCGCCGCAGGTCCGTCAAGCACGCACATCATCTCATGCCGGGGCGGCGCGATGCTGCCCGAGGGCTGAAAACGTCTCGGATCGTTGTGCAGATGCTCCTCAGAGTCCCACCGGTCAGTCGAGATGTCACCGCCCCCGCAGAAGGCCACCGCATCGTCAATGACGACCACCTTCTGGTGGTGACAGGCCCCCAGCGCCGAGGGCTGGTCCAGTCGGAACTCGACCATCCGCTTGCGGAACCACTTCTGGGCCCGGTGCGGGAAGAAGCCCTGACTCGCGGCGATCAGGATCGGCGAGTTCCAGATCAGCAGCCGCACATCCAGCTCGGGCTTGTTCTTCACCAGCACCCGCAGTTGGTGGCCGATCTCGGCCGTGCGGTCGTCGGGACGGCTGTTGGGGTCCAGCCGGGTGCGCGGATCGAACTGCCAGCCCAGGATGACGATCGAGCGCTGCGCCTTGGCCAACGACGAGGCCAGGGCCCGGAAATACTCATCGTTCTCCATCAGAACCGCGAACCGGCCCGCTGTTTCGACACGCCAGCAGGCACCGCCCGCCGTCAGCAGCGCTTCGCCCGGTCGGGGAGAGTCGTGGTCCATGCGCATGGCCTGGTCGATTCGCGTGACGGCCGTATGCGCGCCTTAGCCGTAGGACGCGCCTGTGGCCGTTTCGTTCCATTTACCGGACAACCGGTCAATGGTCGGGCCGGAACGACGGTCGCCGGATTGTCCGCGCCCGCGTTTTGGCGCATAAGACGCCCGTCAATCGAGACAGGGGCGTCGGCGATGCAAGCGCTGATCGAGTTCATTGCTGGGTTCATCGCCCTTCTGGCCGCTGCGGTGCTGTCGCAGTTCGGCGTCGATATGAACACGCCCGGCCGAAACGACCGCGAGGTCCGCCGCGTGATTGACTGCGACCAGCAAAAGACCGGCCCCGCCGCCTTCGTGACCGAGGCTGCCCGCAAGGACTGCTGAACGGGCTGAATCCGGCCCAGGCGCTTTGCTCTTCCCGATTGTGCCGTTAAGGGTTGGGGAACCTTCGCCTGTCGGGCGACCGCCCGCTTCTGCCTACGGTTCCGCGCCCCATGAAGTCCCCTCGCCGCCCTGCTCTGAACCTGTCCGATGTGGTGTCCGAGGCCGCGGCCGACGAGGCCGCCTCGTCCGCAGCGCCGCCCGAACGCCCGATGTCGGAACGCCGCAAGCGCAAGCTCGCCGAGGAACAGGCGCGTCTGGCCACGGAGGCCGAAGCCGCCGCTCAAGTCAAAACCGCGTCGCCTCTGGCCGACATCGTCGATCCCTTCGACACGCCCGCCACGCCCCCGGCCGCCTACACCCCCCAGCCGCCGTCGGTGCCGGCTTCCCCGGCCGTCCCCGCAATCCCGGCCCCCACAGGTGGCAACGCCTATCTCATCGCCTGGCTCGCCGCCGCCCTGTGGGTCGCCGGCGTCGTGTCCTGGGGCGCCTTTGAATACGGCGCTGGGCGCTTCGATCTTGAGCCCTTGCGCCTTGCCTTCTTCTCCCTGATCGCCCTGGCCCCGGCCGGCCTGGCCATACTCCTGGCCCATGCGGTGCGTCAGGGTGCCGGTCTCGCTGCCGAGACCAAGCGGGCGCGGGACCTCTCCGAAGCCTTGCTGGCCCCCACAGCCCTGGCCGCCCAGCGGACCGGCGAGGTGCTGCAGACCCTGCGCAACGACATCGACCAGGCTGCGTTGGCCGCCGAGCGCGCTCGCCACGACATGGCTCTCCTGCGTGAAGCCCTGTCCGAAGAAACCGCCCGCCTCAACGAAGCTGCCGAGACCGCCGGCCGCACCGCGCGCCGCCTGACCGAGACCCTGTCGAAAGAGCGGGACCAGATGTCCGCCCTGGGCACGAAGCTCGACACCCAGGCGTCATCGGTCACGGATGCGGTCGAGCGCCAGTCGCGCATGGTCGTCGACGCCTCCGATCTGGCTCAGGCCCAGCTGCGCGAGGCTGAGGCCGCGCTCGCCGCCCGCGCCGCCGACCTGGCCGCCGCAGCCGGAGAGGCCCAGGATGCCGCTCGCCTGGCCGCAGACGACCTGGCCCGCCAGACCCTGCGGCTTGAGAACGCCGGTACGGGTGTGGCCGAGCAGATCCAGTCGGTCGAAGAAGGTCTGGGCCAGCAGAGAGCGTCGCTGGTCGCCGCCGCCTTCGCGCTGCGTACCGATCAGGAAGATTTCTCGGCCCAGGTCGAGAGCCAACGCGCCCAGCTGACCGAACAACTGTCCGCAGCCCGCGCCGCGTCGGGCGCGCTGGGCGACACCACCGTCTCCGCCAGCGAAAACCTGCGGGAGCTCGTCGAGGCCGCAACGGACCAGTTTCGTGCTCTGGTCGAACTGTCCCAGCGCGAGGCTGACGGCTTCGACAACGCCACCAAGATCGCGCTCGACCGCTTCGAGGCGCTGGCCGCCGAGGCGCGCGACGCCCTGGTCGAGGAGACCCGCCGGGCTCTGGCCGCCCTTCAGGCCACCGCCGCAGAGGCCGAAAACGCCGCGTCCAACGCCGCCGATCAGGCCCAGATGCGCGCCGACCGTCTCGGCGAAGCCCTGTTCGACGCCGCCCAGAAGGCCGATCAGGCCGCCGACGCCCGCATCGAGGGTGCCCGCCGCATCGTCAACGAGAGCGCCGGACTGGTTGACGAAGTCGGCGAACGCACGGTCGAACGCCTCGAGGCCACGGTCGAGCGGATGAACGCCGCCCTGGCCCGTATCGAGGAGACGGTCATCGACCTCGACCAGCGCGCCGCCTCCCTTCCGGAGCAGGCCGCCGCCCGTGTCGATGCCGTGCGCGCCACGGTCGAGGAAGGCCTCGCGGCCCTCAGCGCCGCATCGCAGAAGGCGGCCGCCGATACCGAGGCGCTTGATGCCGGCTTCCAGGAGCGGGTCCGCCGTAACTACGAAATGCTGACTGAGGCCGTCCGCCTGATGGGCGTCGTCTCCGGCGATAGCCCGACGACGCGACGCGCCGAGCAGCGCGTGGAGCAGCGCCCCGAACAGCGCGAGCCGGAACGCCGGGTCACCGAAAACCCTCGCCCCGAGAACCGTGGCTTTGGCCTGCGCGGACGGCTGAAGCTTGAGCCGACCAATGCGCCCCGACCTGCCGACATGGGCTTGGATTGGGCCGATCTGGAGGGCCGCAACGCGACGGGCGAGGAGCCGCTTGATCTCGACACACCGGTGATGCCTCCGGTCGATGCCGAAGCCCTGGCCGAGCGTGTCGCCGCCGCGATCCGCCGCATGGGGGTCGATCCCAACGCCCTGCTGCCTCGCTCTCGCGTCGAGGAGGCCGCGGAGGCCCTGGCTGGGCGTGATCCTGACCGGGCCCGTCAGATCGTCCGCCGCGTGGCCCCCGCCGCCGTGCGCAGCGTTTCGCGACGTGTGCTGAGCGACCCGATCCTCAAGCATGATGCCGAGCAGTATGTGCGCGAGTTCAATCGCGGTATCGAGGACTACGCCCGCGCCGGTGACGGCCCTGCGGTCCTTAACCGTCTGGCGTCCGATGGCGGCCGGGCCTTCATGCTGCTGGATGCGGCTATCGGCGATCTCGCCTGACGCGTGAATGTGGGCCCCAATGGCTGGTTAGCGCTTGACGGACCGACGCCGTAGCGACACGGTCACCCGCGACTGTTACAGTTCTGTCATGTAGGCAAATGCTTGACCCGTCCGAGAGTTCGCCCGACCTGCGGCCCGGCATCGTCGTTTGCGCCTATGACGTAGATGACCCTGTCTGGGACTTTGTCGAGGACCTGTCGGGAGAGCCCTGGAGCCCCGCAGGCGCCCGCACCATTCCCGTCGCCGCCGATGCCCGGGAGACTTTGGCGGATCGCCTTTCGAGCCACCTGAGAGACAGCGGCTGCCGCGGTCTGTTGCTGGTCGGCCGAACGCGACACGGTGCCGATTTCCGCATCCAGACACGGGCCGAGAACCGTGAGCCGGGTGGACGAAGCCGCATCGAGGACGGGGCACCGGGCATGGCCCGCTCCACAGCCCCGATTGCCGAAATGGTCCGCGCCATTCACGAGGCCGGCCTCGCTGTCAGCGCCTCGTCCGAGGCCGAAGAAGACGCCGGCGACTATCTGCTTTTCCGCATCCTGAACGCCTTGCCCGAGGGTGTCGACACGCCGGCGGTGGGCCTGATCCGTGCGCCAGCCGATCTGGACGAGGCGGCCGTAGCGGCTGGAGTCAAGGCAGCCACGGGCGCTATAGCATTGCATCTCGCGCCTCTGCCCCGCCGCAGGGTGATCTAGACCCGCTTCACTTTGAGACCGATCAGCAGGCCGGCCAGAGCCATCACGGCCATAGCCATGTATCCGCCTGCGCCGAAGCGGTCGTAAAGCGGCCCCGAGGCGAGGGTCGCGAGGCCAATCAGCACCCCCGCCGAAAGCACGGAGTTCAGGGTCTGCCCCGCCGTCTGACCTCCCGGCGGGCTCAGTCGCTCAACCAGTTGCACACCGGCCAGATAGGTAGCGGCGAAGCTGAGGGCATGCAGGGCCTGCAAGGGCCACAGCATCCAGAGCGGCGGAGCGCCGGCCATGATCGCCCAGCGCAGCACTGCGCCAACCGCGCCGATCAGGAGCATGGTGCGGGCGTCGATCCCGATCCGGCGGCGCCAAGGCTCCAGCCACCACATGAACCCGATCTCGATGACGACAGAGAAGGCCCAGAGCTGGCCCGTCGTCGCGGCGCTGATCCCCTGCCCTTTCCAGATCAGGGCCGAGAAGCCGTAGTGGAAGGCGTGAGCGGCCTGGACCAGACCGCAAGCGGCGATGGCGGTCAGGTATTCGGGCGTCTTCAGCAGGGTCCGCACGCCCCCGAAAGGCGGGGCGCCGGGGGCGATGTCCGGATCCTTCACTGGCTCGGGCGGCAGGACCAGCCAGGCGGCGAGCGCGATCAGCAGGCTGGCGGCGATGGTCCAGACCACAACGATGTCCGGCCGCAGACGCAGCAAGAGCGCTCCCATCGTCACATTGGCGATGACGAAGGCGGCCGACCCGCAGCCGCGAGGTACGGAGAAGCTGAACCCACCCCGGCGGGCGAGCCGCAGGTTCAAGACGTCGATCAGGGGGATCAGGGCCGAGGCTGCAGTGGCCCCCACGAACCAGCCCAGGCCGGTGAGCCAGAAGTCCGAGGCCAGCGCGGCCCCGCCGTAGCCCAGAGCGGCGATCAGTCCCATGAAGGCGATGGCCGTACGCCTGAGCCGGAACCGGTCGGCCCAGTGGGCGATCGCCGGGCCTGTGACCAAACGCGCCAGCATGGGCGCGGCCAGCAACAGGCCGATCTCCGCCCCGTCATAGCCCCGCGACTTCAGCCACAGCCCTGCGAAAGGCAGGCTCACTCCGGTGGCACCGAAGAGGAGCACATATTGCAGGGCGAGTCGGGGCGCGGCGGTCATGACCTGGCGATAGCAGACTCGCACCCAAACGTCGGCTAGCGTCGCCTCATGGCCACGAGTCGCAACCTGATTGTCTTCGCGGCCCTGAACGGGGCCATGGCCGTAGCGATGGGTGCCTTCGCCGCCCATGGGGCCAGTCCTGGAATCAAGGCCTTGCTGACCACAGGAGCCGGGTATCAGCTGACGCACGCGGTGCTGGCCGTTTCAATCGGCGTCTGGGCCGGGAAACCGGCGATGGCGACTTTGGCCGGCTGGCTTTCAGCGATCGGCGGTCTGATCTTCAGTATAGCCTTGTCAATGATTGCCCTGCTAAGTCTTCCCGCAATGGGTGCAGTTGCACCGATTGGCGGGTTGCTGATGATCGCCGGCTGGCTGTTGCTGGCGGTTTCCACGCTCCGGTCACCAACCCTCGGCAGCTAGCCGCCCTGTTCGACGAGACCCGATGTCCTTTCCCGTGCCCGCATCTCCTCGCCGAGACCTGTTTCCCGAGATCGAACCTTTCGCCTCCGGCTGGATGGAGACTGAAGGGGCTCACGAAATCTACTTTGAAGAGAGCGGCAATCCGCAGGGACTGCCTGTCGTCGTGCTGCACGGCGGGCCGGGCGGGGCGACGAACCCGGGCATGCGCCGCTACTTTGACCCGTTGAAATACCGCATCATCCTGTTCGACCAGCGCGGCTGCGGGAAATCACGGCCCAACGCCTCACTTGAGGACAACACCACCTGGACCCTGATCGAGGACATCGAGCGCCTGCGCGAACGCTGCGGCATCGAAAAGTGGGTGGTCTTTGGCGGCTCCTGGGGTTCGACCCTGTCGATGGCCTATGCGATCACGCACCCGGAGCGGGTCCACAGCCTGATCCTGCGCGGCATCTTCCTGCTGACCAAGAAGGAGCTCCGCTGGTTCTATCAGGATGGCGCCTCGATGATTTTCCCGGACGCCTGGGAGCGTTTCGTCGCACCGATCCCCGAGGACGAGCGTCAAGACCTGATGGGTGCCTATTACAAGCGCCTCATGGGCACGGACAAAAAGGCCCAGTCCGAGTGCGCCGTGGCCTGGTCCAGTTGGGAAGGCGAGACGGTCAGCGTGCAAGGCCCCGACGGCCGTCCGGACAAGTTCGCCGAGCCCGATTTCGCCATTGCTTTCGCCCGCATCGAGAACTGGTACTTCACGAACGGCGGCTTTTTCCCCGAGGAAGACTGGCTGCTGAACAACGTCCACCGCATCCGCCACATCCCTTGCTGGATCGCCCAGGGACGCTTCGACGTGGTCACGCCTATCGACGCTGCCTGGTCCCTGCACAAGGCCTGGCCGGAGGCGAAACTCGACATCGTCGCCGACGCCGGCCACGCCTCGACCGAGCCGGGCATTATCGACAGCCTGCTGCGCGCTACGGAGTGGTCGTCGGGGCTTTGAGCCTCAGCGCATAACTCCCGTAATCTGCTGACCGCCGCGGTTGATGGTGACCTGGGCACCCCGAGGTACGTCTGTCAGGGCCGAGGGCGAGGTGACGGGGCGGTCGTTGACAGCCACAACGACATCTCCGGGCCGGAAGCCGACGCGCTGGGCATAGCTGCCGCGCGCGACCTGGCCGAGGATCACGCCCGAGGTGAAAGGATCGCCGCCGAGACTGTCCGCCAGCGCCGGATTGAGGCTCAGCACCCGCGCACCGCTCAGGGCACCGCGCTCAATGGTTACGGCGCGGTCCAGATCGGCGTCGCCCGGCAACGGCTGAACCCGGGCAGTCAGGGTGTCCGGCTGGCCGTCACGCAGCACCGACAGGCTGACGTTATCGTTGGGTGCGCGGGTGCCGACACGGAAGTTCAACCCGCCCTGATCGTTGATCTCGGCACCGTCCACGGCGGTGATGATGTCGCCCTGACGAAGGCCGGCGCGGGCCCCGGGGCCGCCAGGCCAGACCTCGGTGACGATAAGGCCCTGAGGCCGCGGCAGGCCGAGGCTGCGGGCCATGTCGGCGGTGACGCTGTTGCCCTTCACTCCCAGCCAGGGCCTGATCACGGTGCTGGCACCGCCGACAGCGCTGTCGACCACCCGCTTCACCATGGAAGCGGGCACCGCGAAGCCCACGCCAGACGACGACCCGGAGCGCGAGAAAATGGCGGTGTTGATGCCGATCAGGTCGCCGTCCATGTCGACCAGCGCCCCTCCCGAGTTCCCGGGATTGATGGCCGCGTCGGTCTGAATGAAGGAGCCGCTGTCGCTGATACCCGTCTCGGTCCGGTTCAGGGCGGAGATGATGCCGTTGGTCACTGTCTGGCCCACGCCGAACGGATTGCCGATGGCCAGTACCAGGTCGCCGACCTGCTGCTCCTCGCGGTCGTCGATGTCGAGGGTGGGCAGGCGCTCGTCCACGCCCTGGAGCTGGAGCACCGCGATGTCGGACCGTTCGTCCGCCAGCACGACCCGCGCATCGAACTCACGCCGGTCGTTCAGCACGACCTTGATCTGCTGCATCCCGTTGATGACGTGATAGTTGGTCACCACGACGCCCGTGGGCCGCACGATGACGCCGGAGCCGACCGCGCCGGTCTCTCGCTGCCCCGGGATGCCCCAGAAGGGATCGCGGACCTGTTGCACCCCCCGGGCCGAGATGTTGACGACCGCAGGGGCGGCGGCCTGAACCACCGGCGCAAAGCTGGCCTTCATCTCTCCGGCAGAGCCGGGGACGGCGCGGGGCTGATCGAACACCCCGTCCTGGGCCTTGCTGGAGTTGGCGTTGCCGCAGGCCGAGAGCAGCAGGGCGGCGGCGATCACGAGTGTGGAAGTCTTCATGGCGTCCGGCGATATGGGTGAGCCAACGCATTCCGCAACGCCATTTCGACCGGATCAAGGCACGCCCGTTTCGACGGCGTCACCTTCCGCTATGCTGGTGCCAAGGAGGCTGACGCCATGTCCAATTTTCAGCAGGTGACACCCTTCCTGCATGTGCCCGACCTGCAAAAGGCCGTGGAATTCTTCACCGACATCCTGGGGTTCGACGTTCTGTTCCGCCAGCCCGGCTATGCCTACGTCCATCGCGAGACGGTCGGGTTCAGAATCCTGGAGGCCGAGCCGGACTGCGCGCCTGTTCCCCACGGTGGGTTCGCCTATTACATCGACGTGCGCGACGTGGACGCCCTGTATGCCGAGCTGAAGCCGAGGCTCGACACCCTGCCGCCGAAAGACGTCCATGGCCCGGCGAACAAGCCCTACCGCCAGCGCGAACTGCTGGTGCGGGCACCGGACGGAAATCTGATCGCCTTCGGCATGGCGATCCCGGAGGTTGCGAAAGCTTAATCCCGCGGAGGCTTGCGCCCGGACGGGACGCCGGGCCAAGGTCACCGCATGAGCGCAGTGATCGAGACGACCGGCCTGACCAAGTCCTACGGGGCTGTACGCGCCCTGGACGGGCTGAGCCTGACCATCCCCAAGGGCGGGGTCTATGGCGTGCTGGGGCCGAACGGGGCCGGCAAGTCTACCCTGTTCCGTATCCTGCTGGGCCTGATCCGCTCGACCGACGGTAGCGCTTCAATCATGGGCGGTGCCATCGGGGACCCCAAGGCCATGCGCCGCATGGGCACGATGATCGAGACGCCGCGCTTTCCGCCCTTCATGACCGCGCGGCAGGTGCTGACCTGGCTGGCGCTGGAGCATGGGCTGAAGGATGCGCCGGTCGTCCACTGGCTGGAGCGGGTAGGCCTGACCGAGGCGGCAGACCGGCGGGTCAAGGGCTTCTCCGTCGGGATGATGCAACGGCTGGGCGTCGCCGCAGCCCTGATGACCAAGCCGGATCTGGTCATTCTGGACGAACCGACGAGCGGCATGGACCCGCCCGGTATCCAGGAAATGCGGGCCCTGATCCGCAGCCTCGCGACCGACGAGGGCGTGACCGTGGTTCTGGCCAGCCACCAGTTGCTGGAGGTTCAGCGCGTCTGCGACCGCGTGGCGATCCTGAACAAGGGCAAGCTGGTGCGCGAGGGCGCGGTCAGCGAGCTGACGTCTGTCGGCGAACGTCTGCGCCTGTCGGTGGGGGCCGCTGCGCCCGCGCTGGCGGTTCTGGGTGCCAAGGGCTCGGCCGAGGGCGAGGCCGTGCTGGCCGACGTGCCACGCGCCGAAGGCCCTGCGGTCATCAAGGCCCTGGTCGAGGCCGGCATCGACATCCATGAGGCGCGCTGGGTCGGGACCGACCTGGAAAGCATCTTCTTCACCGAGACGGGCGCCGTGCAGACGCCGGAGGCCGACTGATGCTCTGGGACGCCTTCTTCGCCGAGGCCTATCGCCTCGCCCGCAGCCGCACGACCTGGTTCTGGAGTGTGTTCTTTGTGCCCATCCTCGGGCTGGTCGGGGCCGTGATCGGCAACGCGGCCATCAAGGTCGCGGGACCGTCCATGACCGCCGACGGCAAGGCCTCGCCGGAAATGGCCGCCCTGCTGACCGGCGGACCGGTCGACATCGGCAAGAGTCTGATCGAGACAGCCGGCGACCTGTCCAATCCGGTTATCCTGCTGTTTGTTCTGATCGGCGCCGCAACGCTGTACGCCGGTGACTACCGCTGGGAGACCTGGCGGCTGATCAGCGCTCGCAACAGCCGCGATAACCTGATCCTGGGCAAGGTCGGGGTGCTGAAACTGCTGGCCCTCGCAGCCATGATCGTTGCCCTGATCGGAAATGTCGGCGAGGAACTGATCAAGGCCATGGTGCTGTCGCGGCCGCTGGTCTTCACCATGGACGGGGCGGCGTTCGGCAAGATGGTGATGCTGTTCGGTCTGTCGTGGCTATGCATCATTCAGTTCACGATGATGGGGCTGCTGACGGCCGTGATGAGCCGGTCGCTGCTGGCTGCCCTGTTCGTGCCGCTGGTCGTCGGTGTCGCCCAAACCCTGTCGCCGCAACCCCTCATGCTGATGGGCGTTATGCCGGACAGCTGGCTGGCCGTGATGATCAATCCTGGCGCGGGTGCCGGGGCGATCAAGGCTCTGATCGAGGGCGGCGCGGCTGCGAAGATGCTGCCGGACGGGCTGGTGCTGAAGTCGGTGCTCAGCCTGACCGTGTGGATGCTGGTTCCGCTGATCGGGGCCCTGGCCTGGTTCAGGAGGCAGGACCTGTCGAAGGAATAGCCGCCTTGTTCAGCCCTCCCCTCACGACAGACATTGGGCGAAGGCACCAGAGGCTACGTGGGGTCATGGCAACCGCACTCGCCCTCGCCATAGCCATTCCGGCGGCTGCGGCGGCTCAGACCTCTGCGGCCCCTTCTGAGGCGCAGGAATCGACTGTCGATGGAATCGTCGTGCTGGGCATGCCGCTTCGCGATCAGGTTGAAACATTCGTCGATACGGTCACGGGGCCGCCTCCAGGCCGAGGGCCGGCCCGCTGGAACGAACGCTCCGGGGTTTGCGTCGGCGTCGTCAATCTGGCGCGTGAAGCGGCCCAAGCCATGGCGGATCGCGTATCCGGCGTCGCCGGCGACCTTGGCCTCAGGATCGGCGAGCCTGGGTGCAGTCCCAACATTATCATCATCGCCACCGATGACGCTCCCGGCCTGACCCGCGCCATGGTCGAACGCAGCCCGTACGCCTTTCGACCGGCCTACGCAGGGGCCGCTCGGTCGAGCCGCGAACTCGAACTGTTCGTCAGTTCTGATCGCCCGATCCGATGGTGGCACGTCGCCATCCCCGTAGTCGGCGAAAATGGAGGACCAGCCGTCCGTATGCCTGGCGACGAGAGCCCTCCATTGATTCCGGGGAGCGGACGCCTGACAACGGAGGTCCGCAATCGGCTGCTGCGAGCCTATGTCATCGTGGACATCGATCAGGCCGAAGGTCTGACGCTTCGCCAGCTCAGCGATTATGTCGCCATGGTCGCTCTGGTTCAGATCGATCCGGACGCTCAGGTCGACGGGTTCAACACCATTCTGAATGTGGTCACAGATCCCTCGACCGCCTCTCAACTCACCGACTGGGACCACGCCTATCTGTCGTCCTTCTACGACGTCGAGCTGAACCAGCGGAACCCCGCCGCACAGGCCGGTGCTATCGCCTCCGCCATGTACCGCGACCGCCGCCAGGCCGAAGCGGAAGCCACGCCTGAGTAGCCCCTAGAGCCGCTTCTCCATAAACACGTCCGCCCGGGCGTAGGGCGTGTCGCGCGGCGGCAGGTCGATGAAGCCGAACGAGCGGTAGAGCGCGCCGGCGACGGTCAGGGTGCTGGAGGATTCCAGATAAAGGCGATGGGCCCCTGCGGCCCGCGCCTCGGCCTCGCAGGCCTCCAGCAGGCGGCGTGACAGGCCCTGCCCACGCGCCGAAGGCGTCACCGTCATCTTGGCCACCTCGAACCCGCCGTCCGGCATGGCCATCAGGGCGCAGCAGCCCAGAGCCTCGTCGTCCCCCTCGACCATGAAGATGCGACCGCCGGGGGTCAGGATCGCGCCGACCGGATCGTCGATGACCTTGTGGTCCTTCGCCTCGACCACGAACCCGCCCTCCTCCAGCCAGGCCAGGTTCAGCGAAGCCCAAGCGGCGGCGTGGCGGGGTTCGAAGGGGAGGATGACGGCGGTGTTCATGGTCCTGTTCTGCCCCGACAGCGAACAAAGAAAAAGGGCGGCTGGATTGCTCCAGCCGCCCCATCAAGCCCCAACGGTCGAAGCTTACGCTTCGTCGTCGCCCTCGATTTCATAGACCGGACCCGAGTCCTGGCCCTTGGCGTTCACGTCGCGGTCGACGAACTCGATCACGGCCATCGCGGCGTTGTCGCCGTGGCGGAAGCCCGCCTTCATGATGCGGATGTAGCCGCCGTTACGCTCGGCGTAGCGCGGGCTGATCGTGTCGAACAGCTTGCCCACCTGGGTCACGTCGCGGACCTGGCTGATGGCCTGGCGACGGGCGTGCAGGTCGCCCTTCTTGCCGAGCGTGACCAGCTTCTCGACGAAGGGACGCAGTTCCTTCGCCTTGGGCAGGGTCGTCGTGATCTGCTCGTGCTTGATCAGCGAGGCGGCCATGTTGGCAAACATGGCCTGGCGGTGGCTGACCGTACGGCCGAGCTTGCGATAAGCGGCGCCGTGGCGCATCGGGGTCTCTCCTACTCCAGCCCCGGTTTCCTCTTGCTAGAGGACCTTTGGCCGTATTCTTTTTTCCGCTGCCGGAGCCGTCAGGCCGCCGGGCGGAGGGTTAAAACCTAGATCTGGTCGTCGAACTTCTTGGCCAGGTCTTCGATGTTCTCCGGGGGCCAGTTCGGCACGTCCATGCCGAGCGACAGCCCCATGGAGGCCAGCACTTCCTTGATCTCGTTCAGCGACTTGCGGCCGAAGTTCGGGGTGCGAAGCATTTCGCCCTCGGTCTTCTGGATCAGGTCGCCGATGTAGACGATGTTGTCGTTCTTCAGGCAGTTGGCCGAACGGACCGACAGCTCCAGCTCGTCGACCTTCTTCAGCAGCGCCGGGTTGAACGGCAGCTCGGGCTTGCCGTCGGCGGCTTCCACGGCCTTCTTCGGCTCGTCGAAGGTGATGAAGATCTGCAGCTGGTCCTGCAGGATGCGCGAGGCATAGGCCACCGCGTCAACCGGCGTGACCGCACCGTTGGTTTCGACCTCGAGGATCAGCTTGTCATAGTCCAGCGACTGACCCTGACGGGTCGGCTCGACGCGATAGGCGACCTTCTTGACCGGCGAATAGAGCGCGTCGACGGCGATCAGGCCGATCGGGGCGTCTTCCGGACGGTTGAACTCGGACGCGACATAGCCCTTGCCGTTCTGGACGGTCAGCTCCATGCGCACCGAGGCGCCGTCGTCGAGCGTGCAGATGACGTGATCGGGGTTCAGAACCTCGATGTCGGCCGGCACGTCGATCTGGCCGGCGGTGACGACGCCGGGGCCCGTGGCGCGCAGGGTCATGCGCTTGGGGCCTTCAGCGTGCATGCGCAGCGCCAGTTGCTTGATGTTCAGGACGATGTCCACGACGTCTTCCCGCACGCCTTCCAGCGACGAGAATTCGTGCACCACGCCGTCGATCTGGATCGCGGTCACCGCGGCGCCTTGCAGCGACGACAGGAGAACGCGGCGCAGGGCGTTGCCGAGCGTCACGCCGAAGCCACGCTCGAGAGGTTCGGCCACCAGGCGCGCCTTGCGCTGGGCGTCGGAACCGATCTCGATCTGCGGCTTCTCGGGACGGATCAGCTCTTGCCAGTTTCTTTCGATCATTCGGGGTCCCTCGAACGGGTTTCGCTGGTTCCGCTCCCCTGCATCCAGGAAAGCCGGAACCGGCGTTGAATAGTAGGCGGCGGCGGCAGGCTTAGACGCGACGGCGCTTGGGAGGACGGCAGCCGTTATGCGGCATCGGCGTGACGTCGCGGATGGTGGTGATGGTCAGGCCCACCGACTGCAGGGCGCGGAGCGCCGACTCGCGGCCCGAACCCGGACCCGAGACGTTGACTTCCAGCGTCTTGACGCCGTGTTCCTGGGCCTTCTTGCCCGCGTCTTCGGCCGCCATCTGCGCGGCGTACGGGGTCGACTTGCGCGAACCCTTGAAGCCCATGTGTCCGGCCGACGACCAGGAAATCGCGTTCCCCTGCGCGTCGGTGATGGTGATCATGGTGTTGTTGAAGGACGCATTCACGTGGGCGACGCCCGAGGTGATGTTCTTGCGCTCGCGCTTCTTTACGCGACCCGGTTCCTTGGCCATCGGTACGGCTCTCTCTTACTTCTTCTTGCCGGCGATCGGCTTGGCGGGACCCTTGCGGGTGCGGGCGTTCGTGTGCGTGCGCTGACCGCGGACCGGCAGGCCCTTGCGGTGACGCAGGCCGCGGTAGCAGGCCAGATCCATCAGACGCTTGATGTTCATCGACGTCTCACGGCGCAGGTCGCCCTCGACGGTGTGGTCACGGTCGATGGTTTCGCGGATCTGCAGGACTTCGGCGTCGGTCAGCTGGTTCACGCGGCGCGAGGCCTCGATGCCCACCTTGCCGGTGATTTCCTTGGCGGCGGCCGGGCCGATGCCGTGGATGTACTGCAGCGCGATCTCAACGCGCTTGTTGGTCGGAATGTTGACGCCAGCGATACGGGCCACGAAAATCTCCAGGTTCGCAGACGCAACAAACGCTCCGGTCAACAGACCAGGAGCGTGGGCGCCCTTCGCGGAAGCGGGCCTTATACAGGGGATTCACCGCACGTCAACGGTTTGGGCGGCGCGGGTACGTGGTTTTAGCGCCCCTCGGGCCAGGTGACCACCAGAACCGTCTCACCCTCATAAGGTTGCCCGTTCCGCGCAGGCGGCTGAAAGCGGTAGAGGGCGGCGGCAGTCACGGCGGCCTGGCCGAAGCCCCGGCCTGCTGGCACCTCACTGACCACTCGGCACTGGTCCAACCGGGTGTCCAGCCGGATACGGCAGGCGACCCGCGCCTCGCCCCGCTCACGGCGGCCCGAACGGGTCGGATGCAGGCGGGCGATCTGGCTGCCGGTCGGGGCGCTGATCATTCGGAAGCGCACGGTGCCCGAACCGGCACCTGTCCCGGCCCCCGAGCCGCCACCTGTGCCCGTGCCCTCGCCGCCCTGGCCCTGTCCTGGCGTGGGGCCGGTTTCGGACGAGGCGGCAACGACCAGCGGCTGTTCCGGGGCCGGAGACGTCGGGGCAATGACTTCGGGCGGGGTCGGCGGCGGCTTCGCCGCGACGTGCACACGCGATGGCGCAGCGGGCGCGCCGCCGCCGATCACTTTCGCCGGCTCGGGCGGCGGCGGTGGAGGCGGCGGGGGCAGCGGCGGGCGGAACAGAAAGACATCGAACGGCGGCGGCAGGTTCACCGGCGGGGTCGGCTGGGTGCGGGCGATGACCGAGAACACGCCGGCGTGCGCCACGACCACGGCCGCAACGATCAGGGGCCTTCGCCACCGCTTCGGGATTTTGGAAAACTGCTCTCTCACCGGCCCAACCTGACACACCCACGCTTAACGCGCGCGGGTCCGGTTGGATCGGATGCGGTTCATCGAGGCGGGGGAGTTGGCGGCGTATGGACCTGCGACACGGCTGCGCCCCCCCCCCTCTTCATGATAGTCAACACCGCCAGATAGGCGACGCGCCCAAACGTCGGCACCTCAGTCGTCGACTATTGGATCAAAATGGACCTCGAGGACGATTTCCCGACGATCCAAAGGACGTCCATCGAGCGTGGACGGCTCGAAACGGAAATGTCGCGATACCGTCAATGCGGCGCGATCGAAGCCGTCGCCCTCAGGACTAGACGCCAGGGCCTGGCAGTCGGTCAGCCGTCCGTCGAGGCGGATGCGACAGAGGAGCGTCGCGCGCCCGCTTCTGTTGGCCCGAAGTGCCCTCGCAGGATAGGCGCGCAAGATCTCCGCTGTCGTGGCCCCACGGACCCAGCGCGCCGGCAGCAACACCCCTGTGGCTGGCCCGGAGCCCCGCCCGGTGCCGGATCCGGAACCCGTTCCTGAACCTGTGTTGGCCGAAGGTGAGCCTTCTGGCACTCCGGCACTCGGTCGTGGCTCTGGTGCCGGAAGGACCGACGCAGCGACTTCAGGCGGCACTTCGCTGGGCAACTGCGGCCGGACATGAATGGACGACGCCGGTGGAGGCGTTCCACCCGATGGTGATTGCAGCAACCCCTCGGGCGGAGGCGGAGGTGGAGGCGGGGGTGGCGGTACCCGCACCAATTCCACGATCAGGGGCGCTAGACTTGAGGGGAGTGCGGGCAACGGCGCTCGCATACTGCCGACGGCGAGCAGAACCACCGCATGCGCCAGGGCAACGAGCCCGAGTAGACCCAGGGTCCCCTCGCGAGTCCTGGTAGATCGAACGCGCCCATTCATGATGGTCCCCCACCGGAATACACAGGCTCAGCCGTGGTGGCCTAGACGTTCAGGACGACCTCTCGTCAAGCGCCCTGTCAATTGAACGGGCCACAGCCTCGATCGCCCCCATGCCATCCACCTCGGTCAGCAGGCCCTTGTTGGCATAATAGGGCAGCAGCGGCGCGGTGTTGCGGTTGTAGGCGTCCAGGCGGACCTTGAAGCTTTCCGGATTGTCGTCCGGCCGGCCCTGTTCGGCGAAACGTTTGGCGATACGCTCCAGAAGCGCCGTGTCATCGACTTTCAGCCGCACGACGGCGTCAATACGCTTGCCCAGCTTGGCGAGCATGAAGTCGAGGGCTTTGGCCTGGGCCACAGTGCGCGGGAAACCGTCGAATATTGCGCCGCCGGCGTCCTCGGCCTCTTTCAGCCGGGCTTCGATCAGGGCGATGACCACCTCGTCAGGGACCAGATCGCCGCGCGACATGATCGCCTGGCAGCGCTGACCCAGCTCCGAGCCCGAGGCTATGGCCTCGCGCAGCATATCGCCGGTCGACAGCTGGACCATGCCACGCTGATCGACCAGACGCTTGGCCTGGGTACCCTTGCCCGCGGCGGGCGGTCCGAACAGGATCAGGTTCACGCCCTGCCCTCCCCCAATTGCTTCGCTTAGCGCCGGACCGGCATCGGGCGGCTGCCCGGGGTCTTGCCACCACGACCGCGTAGCTTGGCCTTCTTGATGAGGCCTTCGTACTGGTGCGCCAGCAGATGTGACTGGATTTGCGCCACGGTGTCCATGGTGACCGACACGACGATCAGGATCGAGGTGCCGCCGAACGCCAGGCTGTTGCCGAAGTTGATGGCAAGCAACTCAGGCAGCAGGCAGACTGCGGTGATGTAGGCCGCGCCGATCACTGTCAGGCGCGTCAGGACATAGTCCAGATACTCCGCCGTCCGCTTGCCCGGACGGATGCCCGGCAGGAAGCCGCCGTACTTGCGCAGGTTCTCGGCCGTGTCCTCGGGATTGAAGGTGATCGAGGTGTAGAAGAAGCAGAAGAACACGATCAGCAGGGCGTAGAGCACCGTGAACACCGGTTGGCCGTGCTGCAACTGGCCGGCCGCACCCGGCAGCCATTCCAGCCAGGCCGGGAGGTTCGCCTGGGCCGTGAACTGGGCCACCGTCGCCGGCAGCATCAGCAACGACGAGGCGAAGATCGGCGGGATCACGCCGGCGGTATTGACCTTCAGCGGCAGGAACGAGCGTTCGCCCCCGGCCATGCGGTTGCCTTCCTGGCGCTTCGGATACTGGATCAGAAGGCGGCGCTGGGCACGCTCCATGAAGACGATGAAGACCACCACGGCGATGGCCATGGCGAAGATGAACAAGAGGGCGAAGGCCGACATCTGGCCGTTCTGGGCCAGGCCGAACAGGCGCGCCAGGGTGCCGGGAAGAACCGCCACAATGCCCGCGAAGATGATCAGCGAGATGCCGTTGCCGACGCCGCGCGCCGTCACCTGCTCACCCAGCCACATCAGGAACATGGTGCCGCCGGTCAGAACCGTGACCGTCGAAATGATGAAGAAGATGCCGGGATTGTCGACGAAGCCCTGCTGGGCGTTCATGCCGACCGCGATGCTGAAGGACTGGGCCAGGGCCAGAACGACCGTCAGGTAACGGGTGTACTGGTTCAGTTGCTTGCGGCCACTTTCGCCGCCTTCCTTGCGCAGCTTCTCCCACGGCGGATACACCGCGCCCATCAGCTGAACGATGATCGACGCCGAGATGTAGGGCATCACGTTCAGCGCGAAGACGGCCATCCGCTCGACGGCACCGCCCGAGAACATGTTGAACATGTCCAGAATACCGCGCTGCCCGTCCGGGTTCTGGAAGAACTGCAGGAAGGCGGCGGAGTTGACCCCCGGGATCGGCACATAGGTGCCCAGCCGGTAGACCAGCAGGGCCCCCAGCGTGAACAGCAGACGCTTTTGCAGCTCGGTCGCCTTCGCGAACGAGCCGATGTTCATGTTTGCTGCGAGTTGTTCGGCGGCCGAAGCCATGTGTCGTCACCCCGACTTGTCAGAACGCGGAGAGGACTCAACGGTCCGGCCCCTTCGTCCAGATAGGCGAAGGGCGCCCTCTTAGCGAGGGCGCCCGTTGCTTTTTACTTTTTGGCCGTGCGAGCGGCGCGGGCCGAGACCTTGTTGGCGTCGCCACGCGGCGCCTTGGGGGCCGGAGCCTTGCCCTTGGCGGCATTGCGCTTCTCGACGCGGGCCGCGGCCTTGGCTTCAGCAGCGATGCGCTCCTGAACGACCGTACCGCCGGCCGCTTCGATCGCCTTAACGGCACCGGCCGAGGCCGACCAGACGACCAGGTTCAGCTTGCTCTTGATCTCGCCGGTACCCAGCAGGCGGACGCCGTCCTTGACGCGGCGGATGACGCCGGCGGCCACCAAGGCCTCGCCCTTGATCTCGCCCTTGATGTCCAGCTTCTTGCCGTCGACGGCGTCCTGCAGACGCCACAGGTTCACTTCCGCCAGCTTCAGCGCGTTCGGATTGTTGAAGCCGCGCTTCGGCATACGCATGTACAGCGGCATCTGGCCGCCTTCGAAGCCGCCGATGGCGACGCCCGAACGCGACTTCTGACCCTTGACGCCGCGCCCT
The DNA here is from genome assembly GCA_046294385.1 of Brevundimonas sp. Taxonomy (GTDB): domain Bacteria; phylum Pseudomonadota; class Alphaproteobacteria; order Caulobacterales; family Caulobacteraceae; genus Brevundimonas. The sequence continues at coordinate 172,389 of JBKBJW010000003.1, forward strand.
GCGGTCTTGCCCTTGCCCGAGCCCGGGCCACGGCCGACGCGCATGCGCTTCTTGTGTGCGCCTTCGTTGTCGCGGATTTCGTTCAGTTTCATGTGCCTGATCCTTTCGGGTGCTAACGCTCGCCACAGAGGGCGAACTCGGCGTTGAAATAATGAAGGGCCGCTTCTAGGCGGCCCCCTGCAGCATCGCAAGTGGAAGCGCCCTCCCCCGTTTCCGGGAGAGGGCGTTCACAACTTACTTTTCGACGATCTCGACCATGTGGGCGACCTTGGCGATCATCCCGCGAACCGAGGGGGTGTCTTCCAGCGTGGACTCGCGGCCCAGGCGGTTCAGACCCAGACCCATGAGGGTCGCGCGCTGGTCCGACTTGCGCCGGATCGGAGAGCCGGTCTGCTTGACGGTAACGGTCTTCTTCGCAGCCATGACTTAGGACTCCACGGCTTCGGCGGCTTCCGGGGCGGAAGCGCCGTCGTTGCGCCGGCCCATCAGGTCAGCGACCTTCTTGCCGCGCTTCGAAGCGACCTGACGCGGCGACGACTGGACCTTGAGGGCCTCGAACGTCGCGCGGATCATGTTGTAGGGGTTCGACGAACCGGTCGACTTGCCCACAACGTCCTGGACGCCGAGGGTTTCCAGCACGGCGCGCATCGGACCGCCCGCGATGACGCCGGTCCCGGGAGGGGCGGCGCGCATCATGATCTTGCCGGCGCCCCAACGGCCATTGCCGTCGTGGTGCAGGGTGCGGTTCTCGCGCAGCGGAACCTTGATCATCGTCTTCTTGGCTTCTTCGGTCGCCTTGCGGATGGCTTCCGGCACTTCGCGCGCCTTGCCGTGACCGAAGCCGACGCGGCCCTTGCCGTCGCCGACGACCATCAGGGCCGCGAACGAGAACCGGCGGCCGCCTTTGACGGTCGCGGCGACGCGGTTGATGTGCACCAGCTTCTCGACGATGTCCGAATCCGGACCGTCGACAGCGGGGGCATTGCGGTTGTCGCGACGATTGCGGTCGTTGCCGCCGCCGCCACGTTGGGGTGCTTGCGCCATGTGTCGCGTCCCTTAGAAGTTCAGGCCGGCTTCACGCGCGGCTTCCGCCAGCGCCTTCACCCGTCCGTGATAGATGTAGCCGCCCCGGTCGAAGACGACGTCCTTGACGCCCTTCTCGATAGCGCGTTCGGCGATCAGCTTGCCGATCGCAGCCGCGGCGGCGGTGTCGGAGCCGCGCTTGCCCTTGCCGCCTTCCAGCGACGAGGCCGAAACGACAGTGACGCCCTTTTCGTCGTCGATGACCTGGGCGGAGATGTTCTTGTCCGACCGGTAGACCGACAGACGCAGACGCCCGTTGGCCATAGCCTTGAGGCGGCGACGGTTGCGCTCGGTGCGGCGCTTGGCTTGCTGTTGAAGAGAAAGAGCCATGACTTACTTCTTCTTGCCTTCCTTGCGGCGGACCTTCTCGCCGGCATAACGGACGCCCTTGCCCTTGTAGGGCTCCGGCGGACGCAGCTTGCGGATGACCGCGGCGACCTGACCGACGGCCTGCTTGTCCGAGCCCGAGATCTTGATCTCGGTCTGCTTGGGCACGGCGAAGCTGACGCCGGCCGGGGCCGGGATGTCGACTTCGTGCGAGAAGCCCAGCTGCAGCGACAGGGCGTTGCCCTTCATCGCCGCGCGGTAGCCGACGCCGACCAGTTCGAGGGTCTTCTCGAACCCTTCAGTGACGCCAACGACCATGTTGTCGACCAGCGTGCGCGACAGACCCCACATCGCGCGGGCGCGCGGGGTGTCGCTACGCGGGGTCAGCGACAGGCCGTCTTCGCCTTGCGTGACTTCGATTTCTTCAGCGACGGTCCAGGAGCGCTCGCCCTTGGGACCCTTCACCGAGACCGTCTGGCCGTCGAGCGTGACAGTCACGCCCTTCGGCACGGCGATCGTTTTCTTGCCGATACGGGACATCTTAGTAGACCCTGCAGAGGACTTCGCCGCCGACCTTGGCGTCGCGGGCGGCGGCATCCGACATGACGCCCTTGGACGTCGAAAGGATCGAGATGCCCAGGCCGTTCTTGACCGGCTTCAGGTCCGAGATCGCCGAATAGACGCGGCGGCCCGGCTTGGACACGCGGCTGATCTCGGCGATGACCGGCTGGCCGTCGAAGTACTTGAGCTCGATCTCGAACTGCGGGAACTCGCCGGGGTTCTGAACCAGCGAATAGCCGCGGATGTAGCCTTCGTCCTGCAGCACATCGAGGACGCGCTGGCGCAGGCGGGAAGCCGGGGTGAGCACCTTGGAACGCTTGCGGGTCGCGGCGTTCTTGATGCGAGCGATCATGTCGCTCAGGGGATCGTTGATCATCATGACTTTATGCTCCCCTTACCAGCTCGACTTCGTCAGGCCGGGGACCTGGCCCAGGTTGCCCAGCTCGCGCAGCGCGATCCGGCTCATCTTGAGCTTGCGATAGTAGCCGCGCGGACGACCCGTCACTTCGCAGCGATTGCGAATGCGGTTCGGCGCGGAGTTGCGCGGAAGCTCGGCCAGCTTCAGGCGCGCTTCAAAGCGTTCCTCCAGCGGCAGGGCCTCGTTGTTCGCGATCGCCTTCAGGGCGGCGCGCTTGTCGGCGTACTTCGCAACCAGGGCCTTGACCCGGTTATTGCGGTTTACGGCGCTCTTCTTAGCCATTGTCTGTTTCCCTTCCCGCTCAGTTCACGAACGGGAACTTGAACTCGGTGAGGAGAGCCTTGGCTTCCTCATCGGTCTTGGCCGTGGTGCAGACGATGATGTCCATGCCCCACATTTGATCGATCTGGTCGTAGTTGATCTCAGGGAACACGATGTGTTCCTTGAGGCCCATGGCGTAGTTGCCGCGACCATCGAAGCTGGTGCCCTTCAGGCCACGGAAGTCCTTCACGCGCGGCAGGGCGATGGTGATCAGACGATCGAGGAACTCGTACATCTGGTCGCCACGCAGGGTAACCTTGCCGCCGATAACCATGCCTTCGCGCAGCTTGAAGCCGGCGATGGAGTTGCGGGCCTTGGTGGCGACGGCCTTCTGACCGGCGATCATGGTCAGATCCTTGAGGGCGGCGTTCGCCTTCTTGGAGTCAGCCACGGCTTCACCGATACCCATGTTCAGGACGATCTTGTCCAGCTTGGGCAACTGCATCGGGTTGGTGTAGCCGAACTTCTCGGTCATCACCTGCTTGATGCGGGCGTTGTACTCGTCCTTCAGACGAGGCGTGTACTTGGTGTCGGCCATCAGATGACGTCTCCCGTCGTCTTGGCGAAGCGGACCTTCTTGTCGCCTTCCATGCGGAAGCCGACGCGGGTTGCCTTGCCCTTGGCGTCGGCGATCGCGACGTTCGACAGGTGCAGCGACGCTTCCTTGTTCTTGATGCCGCCCTGGGGGTCGGCCTGGGTCGGGCGGGTGTGGCGCTGGACCATGTTGATCCCCTGCACCACGACGCGGTTTTCGGTCGGGAGCACGCGGGTGACTTCACCCGTGCGGCCCTTGTCCTTGCCGGTCAGGACGACGACGCGGTCGCCCTTCTTGATCTTGGCGGCCATGTTACAGGACCTCCGGCGCGAGCGAGATGATCTTCATGTGGTTCTTGGCGCGCAGCTCGCGCGGCACGGGCCCGAAGATGCGGGTGCCGACCGGCTCGTTCTGCTTGTTGACGATGACGGCCGCCGACTTGTCGAAGCGGATGACCGAGCCGTCCTTGCGCTGGATGTCCTTGGCGGTGCGAACGACGATGGCGCGAACGACATCACCCTTCTTCACGCGGCCACGCGGGATGGCTTCCTTAACGGACGCGACGATCGTGTCGCCCACCGAGGCGTAGCGGCGCTTGGAGCCGCCCAACACCTTGATGCACATGACCCGGCGAGCGCCCGAATTGTCGGCCACCTCCAGGTTAGTTTGCATCTGGATCATGAGATCCGATCCTTCTTGATTACGAAGCTGGAGCGGCGAGAACTTCCCACCGCTTCAGCTTGGACTTCGGGGCGCACTCGACGATGCGGGCCACGTCGCCGACCTTCAGCGCGTTGGCCTCGTCGTGGGCGTGGTACTTCTTGGACAGGCGCACGGTCTTCTTCAGGACCGGGTGCAGCAGGGTGCGCTCGACCTTGACGACAATGGTCTTGTCGCCCTTGTCGGAGACGACGACGCCTTCGAGAATTCGCTTCGGCATGGTCTTTCCTTACGCGTTCACGCGCTTCTCACGCAGAAGCGTGGAGATGCGGGCGATGTCTTTGCGCACTTCGGCGACCCGGTGGGTCCTTTCCATCTGGCCGGTGGCGGCCTGGAAGCGCAGGTTGAACTGTTCCTTCTTGAGCTTCAGCAGCTCGTCGGACAGCTGGTCGGGCGTTTGAGCCCGCAGGTCAGCAATCTTGGCCATCAGGCGGCAGCCTCCGTATGGGCGATGCCGGCATCCAGGCGGGTGACCACCTTGGTGCGGACCGGCAGCTTGGCGGCACCGAGGCGCAGCGCTTCGCGGGCGATGTCGTCCGGCACGCCGTCGATTTCGAACAGGATACGGCCCGGGTGGCAGCGCGCCGCCCAGTGGTCCACAGCGCCCTTGCCCTTGCCCATCCGGACTTCGGCCGGCTTGCCCGTCACGGGCAGGTCGGGGAAGACGCGGATCCAGACGCGGCCCTGACGCTTCATCTGACGCGTGATCGCGCGGCGGGCCGCTTCGATCTGGCGCGCCGTGATGCGCTCGGGCTCGACCGTCTTGAGGCCATAGGAGCCGAAGTTCAGCGAGAAGCCGCCCTTGGCTGCACCGTGGATGCGACCCTTGAAGGCCTTCCGGTACTTGGTTTTCTTAGGTTGCAGCATGACTTAGCTCTCACGTCCACGGTCACGGCGCGGACCGCGGTCCCCACGGGGACCCCCGCGCTCGCGGCCTTCGCTCGACGACGGGCCCGAGGCTTCCTGAGCCCAGCGCTTGTCCTGGGCCATCGGGTCGTGCTCGAGCACTTCGCCTTTGAAGACCCAGACCTTCACGCCGATGATGCCGTAGGTCGTCTTGGCTTCGTAGAAGCCGTAGTCGATGTCGGCGCGCAGGGTGTGCAGCGGCACGCGGCCTTCGCGGTACCACTCCATGCGGGCGATTTCAGCGCCGCCGAGGCGACCCGACACGTTCATGCGGATGCCCTTGGCGCCGAGGCGCATGGCACCCTGCATGGAGCGCTTCATCGCACGGCGGAAGGCCACGCGGCGTTCCAGCTGCTGGGCGATGTTCTCGGCGATCAGCTGCGCGTCGGTCTCCGGCTTGCGGACCTCGACCAGGTTCAGGTGAACCTCGCCTTCGGTCATGGCCGAGATGTCCTTGCGGAGCTTGTCGATGTCGGCGCCCTTCTTGCCGATCACGACACCCGGACGGGCGGCGTAGATCGTCACGCGGCACTTCTTGTGCGGACGCTCGATGATGATGCGCGACACGCCGGCGCCGGACAGACGCTCACGCAGATACTCGCGCAGCTTCAGGTCCTGGTGCAGCAGACGGGCGTAGTCGGCACCGCCGGCGAACCAGCGGCTGTCCCACGTGCGGTTGATGCCGAGCCGCAGCCCGATCGGATTGACTTTCTGACCCATCAGGCGGCCTCGCCGGCTTCGCGGACCACGATGGTGATCTCCGCGAAAGGTTTCAGGATGCGCGACGAACGGCCACGAGCACGGCTCGCGAAACGCTTCATCACCATGTTCTTGCCCACGAAGGCCTCGGCGACGACCAGGTTGTCGATGTCGAGGTTGTGGTTGTTCTCGGCGTTCGAGACGGCCGAATACAGAGCCTTGCGGACGTCGGTGGCGATGCGCTTGCGGCTGAACTCCAGCTCGTTAAGCGCCTTCTGCACCGGCAGGCCACGGATGGACTGCGCGACCAGGTTCAGTTTTTGCGGGCTGATGCGGACGTTGACCAGCTTGGCGCGGGCCTCGGTCGCACCGACGCGACGGGGATTTTTGGTCTGGGCCATCCGTTACTTCCTTTTGGCCTTCTTGTCGGCGGCGTGACCCGGGAAGCTCCGGGTCGGCGCGAACTCGCCGAACTTCATTCCGACCATTTCTTCGGACACCGACACGGGGACGTGCTTCAGGCCGTTGTGAACGCCGAAGACCAGACCGACGAACTGCGGCAGGATCGTCGAGCGGCGCGACCACGTCTTGATGACGTCCTTGCGGCCCGACGCTTGCGCGGCTTCGGCTTTCTTCAGCATGTACCCGTCGACGAACGGGCCTTTCCAGGAGGAGCGGGCCATCTTTAGCGAGCCTTCTTCACGTGGCGGCTACGGATGATGAACTTGTCCGTTGCCTTGTTCTTGCGAGTGCGGGTGCCCTTGGTGTCCTTGCCCCACGGCGTAACCGGGGTGCGGCCGCCAGAGGTCCGGCCTTCACCACCACCGTGCGGGTGGTCGATCGGGTTCATGGCGACGCCGCGAACGTGCGGACGCCAGCCCATGTGACGGACGCGGCCGGCCTTGCCCAGGTTCTGGTTCATGTGGTCGGGGTTCGAAACCGCGCCCACCGTGGCCATGCAGCCGTCCAGAACCATGCGCAGCTCACCCGAGCCGAGGCGGATCTGGGCGTAGCCCTGATCGCGGCCCACCAGCTGGGCGTAGGCACCGGCCGAACGGGCCAGTTGCGAACCCTTGCCCGGCTTCATCTCCACATTGTGGATGATGGTGCCGACCGGGATCGAGCGAAGCGGCATGGCGTTGCCCGGCTTCACGTCGGTCTTTTCACCGGCGATGATCGTGTCGCCGGCCTTAAGGCGCTGCGGCGCGATGATGTAGGTCTTCTCGCCGTCCGGATAGGTGACCAGCGCGATGAAGGCGGTCCGGTTCGGATCGTACTCCAGGCGCTCGACCGTGCCGACCACGTCCCACTTGCGACGCTTGAAGTCGATCTTGCGGTACAGGGTCTTGGCACCGCCACCACGGAAGCGGACAGCGATGCGGCCGCCCTGGCCACGGCCGCCCGACTTGGTCAGGCCTTCGGTCAGCGACTTCTCGGGACGGCCCTTGTGGAGCTCCGAGCGGTCGATCAGCACCAGGGCGCGGCGGCCCGGGGACGTCGGATTGTAAGTCTTCAGAGCCATCGTCTTAGAGCCCCGTGGTGACGTCGATCGACTGGCCTTCAGCCAGCGTCACGATCGCTTTCTTGATGTCCACGCGACGGCCGAGGATGCCCCGGAAGCGCTTGGTCTTGCCCTTTTGAACCAGGGTGTTGACCTTGAGGACGTTGACTTTGAACAGGGCTTCGACCGCAGCGGCGATCTCATCCTTGGAGGCGTTGTCCGCGACACGGAAAACGACCTTGTTCTGCTCGGACAGGATCGTGGCCTTCTCGGTGATGATCGGGCTCAGGATGGTGTCGTAGTGACGAGCGGTGGGTTGGGCGCCGGCCATTATGCGGCCTCCTTCGCAGCGAAGCGGGCCTCGATGGCCTCGACAGCCGCCTTGGTCAGCACCAGCTTGTCGGCCCGCAGGATGTCATAGACGTTCAGGCCGGCGTTCGGCAGCACGTCGATGTGCGGAATGTTGCGCGCGGCCAGGCCGAAGTTCGTGTCGACTTCGGGACCAGCGATGATCAGGGCCTTGGCCCAGCCCAGCTTGCCGAAGGTTTCGCGCAGCTTGGCGGTCTTGGCATCCTTGACCGACACAGTGTCGACCACGATCAGGTCGCCGGCCTTGGCCTTCGACGAGAGCGCGTGACGCAGGGCCAGGGCGCGGACCTTCTTGGGCAGCGAGAAGCCGTGATCGCGGACGATCGGGCCGAAGGCGCGCGAACCACCGACGAACTGCGGGGCGCGACGCGAACCGTGACGGGCACCGCCGGTTCCCTTCTGCTTGTACATCTTCTTGCCGGTCCGGGAATTTTCATTCCGGGTCTGGACCTTGTGCGTGCCGGCGCGGCGCTTGGCCAGCTGCCAGTTGACGTAGCGGGCCAGCAGGTCGCCGCGGATGTCGGTGATGCCGAAGACGGCGTCCGACAGTTCCACGTCGCCCGAGGCCTTGCCGTCGAGTTTGATGACCGAGAGTTTCATTACGCTTCACCGCCTTCGGTGGTCTCGACCGCGGCGGTTTCCTCGGCCGGCGTTTCCGCGGGGGCTTCGGTTTGCGCAGCAGCGGCCGCCTTGTTCGACTTGATGCCGCCCGGGAAGGGCGCATCGGCCGGAACGGCCTTCTTCACGGCGTCGCGGACCTTGATCCACGTGCCGTCGTGACCGGGGACAGCGCCCTTGATCATGATGAGGCCGCGGTCCGCATCGACGCGGAAGACCGTGAGGTTCTGGACGGTGACGATTTCCTGGCCCAGGTGGCCGGCCATCTTCTTGCCCTTGAAGGTCTTGCCCGGATCCTGGCGATTGCCGGTCGAACCATGCGAACGGTGCGAGACCGAGACGCCGTGGGTCGCCCGCAGACCGCCGAAGTTCCAGCGCTTCATGGCACCGGCGAAGCCCTTGCCGATGGTCGGCGCCTGGACGTCAACCTTCTGGCCGGCGACGAAGTGGTCGGCGGTGAACTCGGACCCGACGTCGAGCATGGCGTCTTCCGTGATCCGGAACTCGGTCACGTGAGCCTTGGGCTCGACTTCAAGCTTCGCGAAGGACTCGCGTTGAGCCTTGTTGGTGTTTTTTGCCTTCTTGGCCCCGGCGCCCAGCTGCAGGGCGACGTAGCCGTCCCGCTCCTGAGTGCGTTGGCCGACGACTTGGCAGCCGTCGAGCTGAAGCACAGTGACCGGAACGTGCGCGCCGTCATCGGCGAACACGCGGGTCATGCCCAGCTTCTTGGCGATCACGCCCGTGCGCATCGGAT
>JBKBJW010000004.1:0-171203 GCA_046294385.1 Brevundimonas sp.
CGCAGCCGCATGTTGTGCGCTTCCGCCGCCCCTTGCCCGGCCGGGTCGAGGTGGCCGATCAGGTGCAGGGCACCGTCGGCTGGGACAACAGCGACCTCGACGATCTGGTGCTGCTGAGGTCCGACGGCGCGCCGACCTACAATCTCGCCGTAGTGGTCGATGACCACGACATGGGCGTGACCCACGTCATCCGGGGCGACGATCACCTGAACAACGCCGCGCGCCAGAGCCTGATCTACGATGCGTTGGGCTGGACGCGGCCCAGCTTCGCCCACATCCCCCTGATCCACGGCCCGGACGGGGCCAAGCTGTCCAAGCGGCATGGGGCCCAGGCGGTGCATGAATACGCCGAGATGGGCTACCTGCCCGAGGCCATGCGCAACTATCTGGCGCGCCTTGGCTGGGCCCATGGGGACGAGGAGCTTTTCTCGGACGAACAGGCGCTGGAGTGGTTCGACCTGACCGGCGTGGGCAAGGCCCCGGCGCGGCTGGATTTCGACAAGCTGGCCCACGTCAACGCCCACTGGATGCGGATGGCCGACGACGACCGGCTGGCCAAGCTGGTGCTCGACATCCATATGTCACGCGGCCACACGCTGGGGCCCGATGACGAGGCGCGCCTGTTCAAGGCGATGCCGTTCGTGAAGGACCGCGCAAAGACGACACTGGAGCTGGCGGACCAGACCGCCTTCGTCCTGCGACAGCGCCCGCTGACCATCTATGAAAAGGGCCTGCCGATGCTGGCGGGCGAGTCGGGCGAGCGCATCGGGCGGCTGTGCGACCGGCTGGCCCTGTTCCAGTCCTGGGACGTTTTGGCTCTGGAAGCCGAGCTCAAAGTGTTCGCCGAGGAAGAGGCCGTCGGCTTCGGAAAAATCGGCCCGGCGGTGCGCGCTGCGCTTACCGGCGACGGCGTCTCGCCCGACATCGCCAAGACCCTTTCAGCCCTCGGGAAGGAAGAGAGTCTCGGGCGTTTGAATGATGCGCTGCAACAGACTATCTAGCTTCACACACGCGAGCGCGGCGCGCCCTCCCCGGCGAGGCTGCGGCTCCACAAGGGGCCTGACATGACGAAATCCGCAACCCTCACCTACGGCGACAAGACCGTCGAACTGCCGGTCCTGTCCGGCTCGACCGGCCCCGACGTGATGGACATCCGAAAGCTGTACGGCGAGACCGGCGCCTTCACCTTCGATCCCGGTTTCACCTCGACGGCGGCCTGCGAAAGCGGCCTGACCTTCATCGACGGTGACGAGGGCATCCTGCTGCACCGCGGCTATCCCATTGATCAGCTGGCGTCGAAGTCGAACTTCATCGAGGTCTGCCACCTGCTGCTGCACGGCGAGCTGCCGAGCGCGGCGGAATACGAGGCGTTCGAGAACTCGATCACCATGCACACCATGCTGCATGCCCAGTTCGACCGCTTCTTCGAGGGTTTCCGCCGCGACGCCCACCCGATGGCGATCATGGTCGGCACCATCGGTGCCCTGTCGGCCTTCTATCACGACAGCCTGGACATCCATGACCCGGTCCAGCGCAACATCTCGGCCATCCGCCTGATTGCCAAGATGCCGACCATCGCAGCGCGGGCCTACAAATATCATATCGGCCAGCCGTTCGTGTCGCCGCGCAACGACCTCAGCTACGCCGAGAATTTCCTGCGCATGTGCTTCGCGGTGCCGGCCGAGGACTATCATGTCGATCCGGCGCTGGCCCGGGCCATGGACCGCATCTTCATTTTGCACGCTGACCATGAGCAGAACGCCTCGACCTCGACCGTCCGCCTGGCCGGGTCGTCGGGCGCCAACCCGTTCGCCTGTATCGCCGCCGGCATCGCCTGCTTGTGGGGCCCGTCGCACGGCGGTGCCAACGAAGAGGCGCTGAACATGCTCAAGGAGATCGGCAAGCCCGAGAACATCCCCGAGTTCATTCAGGGCGTGAAGGACCGCAAGTTCAAGCTGATGGGCTTCGGCCACCGGGTCTACAAGAACTACGACCCGCGCGCGAAGGTGATGCAGGAGAGCGCCTACGAAGTGCTGGCCGCCACTGGCCGGGGCAATGACCCCCTGTTCCAGGTCGCCAAGGAGCTGGAGAAGGTCGCGCTGCAGGACGAGTATTTCACGTCGCGGAAGCTGTTCCCGAACGTCGACTTCTATTCGGGCATCACCCTGTCGGCGATGGGCTTCCCGACCACCATGTTCACCGTGCTGTTCGCGCTGGCCCGCACCGTCGGCTGGATCGCCCAGTGGCAGGAAATGATGGCCGACCCGTCTCAGAAGATCGGCCGCCCGCGCCAGCTCTACACCGGCCCGACCCAGCGCGATTACGTCGCGATCCAGAACCGCGGCTGAGGCTTCGGATCAGACCTGAAATGCAGAACGCCGGGGTTCAGGCCCCGGCGTTTTTCTTTGCGATCACATCCAGCACAGCATCCGCCGCCAGTTCCGACGGGTCCGGCCCGCCGCGGCCCATAAGATCCAGCGCCGCCGTCTGACGCGCGGCCTGCTCTTTCCGCAGCACGGCATTCCCAAGCAACCGCCCCACGGCGCCGGCGAAGCGTTCAGGCGTGGCGTCGGTCTGGATCAGCTCGCGAGCGATCTCCTCGTCGGCGGCGGTGTTGAACAGGGTCGCGAACTTGCCGGTGAAGAAGGGCTTCATGACCGCATAGCTGACCGGCCCGAAGCGATAGCCGATAACCATCGGCGCCCCCGCCAGCGCCAGCTCGGTCGAGACCGTGCCGCTGGTGGCCAGCGCCACCGTCGCGGCCTTCATGGCGTCATACTTGGCGTCCTCCTGGACCAGATGGACGCGGAACGGCCAGGCGGCGACGCGGGCGGTGACGTCGGCGGCGACCGTGCCGGCCACGACCACGGCGACCTCGAGGCTCGGGTCCGCCGCCTTCAGCCGCGCCACCGTCTGCTCATAGACGGGCGTCATCAGCCTGACTTCACTGGGCCGGCTGCCCGGCAGCACCAGCAGCAGGGGCGCGCGGGCAGCGATGCCGTTGGCTTTGCGGAACCGCTTGCCGTCGGCGTTGTCCATATCGACGTGCAGGGCCTGTGACCCCACGACCGTCGTCGGCAGGCCCTCGCGCTCGAACCACGGCGCATCGAAGCTGTAGAGGGCCAGCAGATGATCCACCGCCCCCGCCAGGGTCTTGGCCCGCCCCGGGCGCGAGGCCCAGACCTGGGGGCCGACGTATTTGATCAGAGGCGTGTCCGGCGCGGCCGCGCGGATCGCCTTGGCCACCCGGATGGTGAAGCCCCAGCTGTCGATCAGCACCACGGCGTCCGGCTTTTCCCGCGCGGCCAGGGCCGCCGTGTCCGCCACACGCGCCTTGACCCGGCCATAGGCGCGCAGGCCCTCCAGCCAGCCCAGGATCGACAGTTCGGCGATGTCGAACGGGCTGACCACCCCTTCCGCCGCCATTTTCGGCCCGCCGACACCGACGAAGGTCACGCCCTTGCCCAACCGCGCCTTCAACGCCCGCGCCAATCCGGCCCCCAGGTCGTCGCCCGAGGCCTCGGCCGCCACCAGCATGATCTTGAGCGTCACGGGCGGTCCTCGCCCCAGACGAACAGACCCAGCCGGTCCGCCGCTGCGATGATGGCCGGGCGGTTGATCAGGATCAGCTGTCCCGTCATGCCCCCGACGCCCGCCAGACCCGCAGCGTGCGCCAGCTCGATCGTGCGCGCGCCGATCACCGGCATATCGACCCGCAGATCCTGAATCGGCTTGGGTGCCTTGCCCAGCGCGCCCCCCGCTACACGCAGATCGGCCGGCAGGCCGGCGACACGGGCCAGCATGGCGTCCGTGCCCTCCTGAGCCTCAACCGCCAGAACCAGGCCGTCGCACACAACCGCGCCCTGACCAATGTCGAGTTCACCCGCCTTTTCCGCGACGTGCAGCGCCTTCTTCAGATCGGACAGCTGCTCTGGCGTCGGCTGGACATTGCCCAGAGCGCCCGCCGTCAGAGTCTCGCCGCCCAGGATGTCGTCGGCCCCCTCGATGACGTAACCCTCGCCCTCGAAGATCGACAGGATCTTCCGCAGCAGAGCGTCATCCCCCTTCGTCGCCGCCGAGATGATGCCCGGCAACAGGGTCGCACCCTTAAGGTCTGGCTTCAACGCCTTGAAATCCGGCCGCTTTACGATGCCCGCGAAACAGACCGAGCCGCACTCCGCCTTCTTCAACGAACCCAGGATGCGGCCGAACTCCGCGATACCGGCCTCAATGCCCGGATAGCGGGTCAGGTGCGGATCGGCGAACCCGGTCAGGCGTACAATGAACACCGGCCGGCCCTCGGCCTCACACCGCGCGGCGATGGAGAGAGGCAGGTCGCCGCCCCCGGCGATCAGGCCCAGCTTGCTCATTCGCCCGGCAGGCAAAGCGGCCGTTTGCCACCGTCCCGGATGAAGGCGACGATCTCCATGATCTCGGGCAGGTCGGCATAGCCGGCCTCGACCGCATCGAGCCGCTCCGAAAATACGCCCTCACCCTCGAACAGGTCCCGGAACGCGGCCAGCAAGCGCCGCACGGCGTCCTTGCCATAGCCCTTCCGCTTCAGACCGATCAGGTTCAGCCCCTGCAGCCGCGCATGGTTGCCCCAGGCCGAGCCGTAGGGGATCACATCGCGCGTCACTGCCGCCAGGCCGCCCACGATGGCGCCCTGCCCCACCCGGCCGTTCTGGTGCACCGCCGCCAGCCCGCCGAGGAAGACCCGGTCGCCGACCTGCGCATGCCCACCGAGCGTGGCGTTGTTGGCCATCACCACATTGTTTCCAACGACCGCATCGTGACCGACGTGGGCCCCGGTCATGAACAGGTTGTTCGATCCCACACGGGTCACACCCGTCCCCTGTGGCGTGCCCCGGTTGAAGGTGCAGTGCTCGCGGATCGAATTGTCCGAGCCGATCTCCAGCGTCACCGGCTCACCCTTGTAGCCGTTGTGCTGCGGGTCGCCGCCGATGACGGCAAAGGGATGGATGACGGTGCGGGCACCGACGGTCGTGTCCTGCTGCACCACCACATGGCTGACCAGCCGCACGCCCTCAGCCAGGGTCACGCGCGGCCCGACCACGCACCAGGGGCCGATCTCGACATCAGCGGCCAGAACGGCGGACGGGTCGACGATCGCGGTGGCGTGGACGTTCATTTCTCGACCTCAACCATCATGGCCGCGAACTCGGCCTCGGACGCCATCTTGCCGTCGACATAGGCCTCGCCACGGAACTTGAAGATGTCCCCGCGCTGCTTGGTCACCATGACATGCAGCTTCAGCTGGTCGCCCGGCCGCACCGGCTTGCGGAACCGCACGCCGTCGATGGACATGAACATGATCACCTTGCCCTCGACCGTCACATCCATGGTCTTGGACATCAGCAGGGCCCCTGTCTGGGCCAGGGCCTCGACGATCAGAACGCCCGGCATGACCGGATCGATGGGGAAATGGCCTGGGAAGAAGGGCTCATTGAACGTTACGTTCTTGATGCCCACGATCGACTGGCCCGGCACGAAGTCCTCGGCCTTGTCGACCAGCAGGAAGGGATAGCGGTGCGGGATCCGCCGCATCACCTCTGCATAGTCGATGGTCGTGTCGCTCATTCTTCGTCTGCCTTCCTGCGTTTCGCCTGTTTGGAGAGCCAAACGGTTTCGCGCAAGAATTGTCGCAAGGGACGGGCCGGATACCCGGACCAGGTTTCGCCAGGAGGCACGTCGGCCAGGACCCCGCCACCGGCCGCGACCCGCGCACCCTTGCCGATGGTGATGTGGTCGCCGACCCCCGCCTGGCCGCCGAACATGACGTTGTCGCCGACGGTGACCGAGCCCGAGATGCCCGACTGGGCGGCCATCAGGGCGTTGCGTCCGATGACGCAGTTGTGGCCGATCTGGACCAGATTATCGATCTTCGAGTTCTCGCCGATGACCGTGTCATCGTAGGCGCCGCGGTCGATACAGCTGTTCGCACCGACACTGACGCCGTCCTGCAGGATCACGCGGCCCAGTTGGGGGATATCGACGGGGCCCTGGCTCGACCCGGCCGCGCCGAAGCCGGGTTCGCCGATGCGGGCACCGGCCAGAATCCGCACCCGGTCGCCGATCAGGGCAAAGCCGACGGTGACGCCCGGCCCAATCTGACAGTCCCGGCCGATCTGGACGCCCGGACCGATGACGGAGTTGGCACCGATGCGCGTGCCCCGACCGATGCGCGCGCCCACGCCGATGACGGCACCGGGCTCGACGACGACACTGTCGTCCTCGGCCGCATCCGCGAAAGTCGCGGCACGATCCAGCATGACCGGGCGGTGCAGCAAGACCGAGGCGCGGGCCCAGGCCGCCTGGGGCTCAGATGAAACGATCACGGCCGCACCTGCGGGTGCCAATTCCACTGCAGCCGTCGGAACAATCACGCAGCCGGCTCTCGTATCCGCCAGGGCCTGGGCGAACTTCCGATCGGACAGGAAGGCGACGGCCCGGGCGTCGGCGGAAGCCAGCGGCGCGACGGCATGAATCACGACGCCGTGGCCACGCAAAAGGGTCCCGCCGATACGCTCGGCGAGACCCTCAGTCGCTATCGGTTCAAGCGTGTCGAAGAAGCGGCTGTCAGGCATGGACGGGCCGCTCCTCCCCCGGCCTTATTGGGCTTGCTGCTGCTGTTGCAGCTCGGCGGGCACCGGCAGACGGTTGAAGTTGCCGCTGCCCGGATAGGCGGTGTTCAGGCGCTGGATCACCGTGTCGGTGATGTCCATGGCCTGGTTCATCTCGATGATGCTGTCGGCGTTCAGCAGAATGCCGCAGCCGCGCTCCTGGTACACGGCGACCATGATCGGATCAGCGGCGGCACCGATCAGCTTCAACTGCTCGTTGAGCGTGTAGCGCAGCTCGCCCTGGCGCATCTGCTCCAGTTGCTGGGCCTCCTGATAGCGCTGCTGCAGCTGCTGGGCCTGGCCGTCACGCTGCTCAGGCGTCATCGAAGGCGCGCTCTGTTGCAGCGAGGTCAGCCCAGCCTGCACGGACTCATAATACGGCGCGATCTCGCCCGTGACTTCCTGGGTCAGCGAGCGCATGCGGACCTGCACGGCCTGGCCGGCAGTGGACTGCAGCACAGCGCGCTGGGGATCGAAGACGCAAAAGCCGGGGATCACGGGACCCAGGTTTTGCGGGCGCTGGCTCTGGGCCGAGGCGGTCGAGGCAACCAGCGCGGCGGCGGCGAAAGCGGTGAGAGCGAACAGTTTCATAGATAGCCTTTGAGCGGACAAAAAGCGCCGCGGTTAGAACTGGGTAGACGTCGAGAAGCGGAACGCTTCTGTCTTGTCGTATTCTTCCTTCCCGAACACGTTGCTCAGGTCGAAGCGGATTGGCCCCATCGGGGACTTCCAGTGGATGCTGACACCGGCCGAGCCGCGCAGGGCCAACTCATCAACGATGTTGGTGTTCGGCAGGCCGGACGCGTTGATCTTGTAGCGGTCATCCAGCTGTCCCAGCGTGCCGACATCAATGAAGGCGGAGGTGCGGATCCCGTATTCCTCGGGCAGCCGGTTAGGAATGGTCAGCTCCAGCGTGCCGATGGCGTAGAAATTGCCACCCAGGGCGTCTGTGTTGTTCAGGTCGCGCGGACCCATGCCGGCGGTCTCGAACCCGCGGAAGCTGTTGCCGCCCTTGAAGAAGCGGTCGTTGATCCGCACCGGATCACCGGCCCATCCCGAAACATAACCGGCCGAGGCCTGGGCCGTGACCGTCCACTCGGGAGCGATGCCCCAATAGGCCGCGACGTCGGCTTCGGTCTTGATGAAGTTCACGTCGCCGCCCAAGCCGGCGAAGTCCTGACGGATAGACCCGGTCCAGCCACGCGTCGGACGGATGGGATCATTGCGGCGATCCACCAGCACGGTGTAGCCGATCGAGGAGTTGAGGAAGCTGCCGATCTGGTCGCACAGCGCCGCGGCTCCCCCGCCGCCGGTGGTGCAGAAGCTGGTCGGAACGATAATCTCGTCCGACTTGATGAAGTAGCGTGTGCTGAGCAGCGTATAGGCGTTCAGCGGGTAGGACAGACGCACCCCGCCGCCCGTCGACCGGTAGTCGTAGCTCGAATACTCGCTCAGGTCGTAGCGCGAGTGGAACAGGTCAAAACCGGCGCGCAGGTCACGGCCCAGGAATTTCGGTTCGGTGAAGCGGAAATCGACCTGCTGACGCAGCGAGCCCCACTCGACGCGAGCGACGACATTCTGACCCCGGCCGCGGAAGTTGCGTTCCGAGATGCCCAGGTTGACCACGAAGGAGTCGACCGAGCTGAAGCCGGCGCCGACCGACAGTTCGCCCGTAGGCTGCTCCTCGACCGTCACATTGACGATGGAGCGGTCGGGGGCCGAACCACGGCTTTCCTCGACCGTCACTTCCTTGAAGAAGCCCAGGCCGCGCAGATTGTTGCGCGAGCGCTCCAGAAGGGTGCGATTGAAGGCGTCGCCCTCTGACACCATCATTTCGCGGCGCACGACCGAATCCAGCGTTCGGGTGTTGCCGATGATGTTGATGCGATCGACGTAGACCCGCTGGCCCTCGGCGACGTTGAAGGTCACGTCGACAGTGTCGGTCTCGGGATTGGCGCGATAGGTCGGGTTGATCTCGACGAAGGCGTAGCCCGCCGAACCGGCCGCGAACGTCAGGGTATCGACCGCCGACTCAATCTTGTCGCTCTCATACAGCTCGCCCTGATGGATCGGCAGCAGCATGGTCAGGAAGTCGGCGTTCAGACGGTCGTTCTCGGTGACGACCTTGACCTCGCCGAAGTTGTAGCGATCGCCCTCGTCCACCGTCAGGGTGATGCCGAAGGCGCTGTTGTCAGGCACCAGTTCGGCAACCGCCGACACGACACGGAAGTCGTAATATCCGCGGTTGGTGTAGAACTTCCGCAGCTGCTCGCGGTCATAGTCCAGGCGGTTCGGATCGTAGTTGTCGTTGGTGCCGAAGAAATTCCACCAAACGGACTGCTTGGTCACCATGACCTCGCGCAGCTCGTTGTCGTTGAACGCCTCGTTGCCCAGGAATGTGATGGCGCGCACGCCGGTTTCCGGGCCCTCATCGATCTCGAAGATGACGTCGACGCGGTTCTGTTCAAGCTGGACGATCTTGGGCGTCACCGAGGCCGAGATACGGCCCGAAAGGCGGTACAGCTCGACAATCTTGCCGACGTCTTCCTGCACCTTGGCCCGCGTGTAGATGCCGCGCGCCGAGATGGTCACTTCCTCGCGCAGCTTGTCCTCGCCAACCGCGCTGTTCCCCTCGAACACCACCTGATTGATGATCGGGTTCTCGACGATCTGGACGATCAGGTCACCGTTCTGGATGCCCACCTGCACGTCGGCGAAAAGGCCGGTGCGCGACAGGGTACGCACAGCGATGTCCAGCACGTTGGCGTCGACCGCGTCCCCTGCCTGGATCGGCAGGTAGGACAGGACGGTCGAGGCCTCGATCCGGCGGGCTCCGGGCGGCAGGATGGTGCCGTCGGGGGCCAGGCCCTGAACAATAATACGGTTGACGACCTCACTGGTCGGGGCGGCGGGCGCGGTCTGGACCACTTCCTGGGCCGGTGCAGCGGTCGGGGCGGCCGCAGGAGCCGTCTGCGCAAACGCAGGCCCTGACAGTCCGACAGCGGCAGCCATGGCTATTGCGCTGGCGCAGCCCTTCAGCCGGAACGAGATACGCAGGTCATTGTCAGTCATACGGTAAACCATCGGGGGCTGGCGTCGGCTCATGAGGCGAGCCCGCCGAGGAAATATTTCTGAACGTCGTTCCAGGTGGCGAACAACATCAATCCCGCCAGCAAAGCAAGACCGACACGGTAGCTGGCCTCCTGAACCTTGGCGGCGACTGGCCTCCGGGCCACAGCCTCATAGGCGTAGAACACCAAATGCCCCCCATCCAGGATCGGTATCGGAAGCAGGTTTAGAAAGCCGATTCCGATCGAAAGTATGGCGGCGAGGAAAAACAGGGTCCTGGCAACATTGCCGAACATGGCACCGGGGTCCGGATTGGCCTTCACCGCCGCCTCAGTCAGGGCACCCGAGGCCTTGGCGATGCCGATAGGGCCGCTGAGCTGGTCGCCATTCTCGCGCCCGGTGAAGATGCGCCCGACATAGGTCAGGGTGTCGTCAAGGATTTCAAACGTTTGCCTGAATCCAGCCCCCACAGACTCGATGGGATTGTAGCGGATGATCCGGGTCTCGGCGCGCGTCGAAACCAGACCTATGCCCACGCGCCCAACGGTTATCCGCCCACCCAGAGGATCCGTTGTCGTCGAGCGTTCCGGCGTTGCGGACACGGTCAGTTCAGACCCGGCGCGGTCGACGACGAAGGCCACCGGGGTGTCGCTGCTCAATTGCACAACCCGGGTCACATCATCCCCGGACCGCACCACGCGACCGTTGACGCGCATGATGGTGTCGCCGACGCGCAGGCCGGCCGCTGCGGCCGGAGACCCGGCCGTGACCTCGCCGACGCGCACGGGCTGTACGCTCTCGCCATAGGCGACGAAGAACAGGCTCAGCAGGGTGATCGACAGGATGAAATTGGCGACCGGACCCGCCACGGTAACCAGGGCGCGCTGCCAGATCGGCTTGAAATAGAAATAGTCGCGTTCCGCCCCCGGCCCGTGCTCCGCGATGATCCGGCTGCGCAGCTCGGCCAGCCCGGCTTCATCCGGCACGCTCGACGAGTCCAGATCGCCCGCGAACTTCACATAGCCGCCGAGGGGCAGCCAGCCGACGCGCCATTCCGTACCGTTGCGGTCAGTGCGGCTGAGCAGCGCCCGGCCGAAACCAATGGCGAACCGCTCAATCTTCACCTTGAAGGCGCGCGCAACCAGGAAATGGCCCAGCTCGTGCACCGTGACAATGAACGTCAGGACCAGCAGACCGGGCACGACATAGAGCAGTATCTGGCCCAGGACGCTCAACATGCCGAAACTCGTCTCCCCGTCCTTGAAATCAGGCCGCTTGCGCGACGCTGTCGACGACGGTCCGGGCCACCCGGCGCGCCTCGGCATCGACGGTCAGAGCCGCCGAACAGGCATCACCGGAGCCGAAATCCATCCCCGAAATCGTCACGCGCTCCAAGGTGTCGGCGACGACTGCGGCAATATTGAGAAAGGCCAGACGGCGGTCAAGGAAAGCCATGGTCGCCACCTCGTTGGCGGCATTGAACACCGCCGGTGCCACGCCTCCCGTCTGGAGCGCCAGTCGGGCCAGTTTCAGGGCCGGGAAACGGGCCTCGTCAGGGGCCTCAAAGGTCAGACTGCCCAGCGCGGCCAGATCCAGCCGGGGCGCGGGCCAGGCCAGACGCTCGGGCCAGGCCAGGGCGCAGGCAATCGGCGTCTTCATGTCCGGCGGCCCCATCTGGGCCAGGGTCGAGCCGTCGGTGAACTCGACCATGCTGTGAATGATCGACTGGGGATGCACCACCACCTCGATTCGGTCGGCGGGCATGTCGAACAGATAGGCCGCCTCGATCATCTCCAGGCCCTTGTTGGCCATGGTGGCGCTGTCGACCGAAATCTTGGCCCCCATGCTCCAGTTCGGGTGGGCCACGGCCTGTTCCGGCGTGACCGCCGCCAGTTCCGACCGCGCACGGGTGCGGAAGGGCCCGCCGGACGCCGTCAGGACCAGCTTGGACACCTGTTCCGGATGCCCGGCCGGGAAGACCTGAAAGATGGCCGAGTGCTCGGAATCGACGGGGATCAGCCGCCCGCCTGCCTCGGCGATGCGTCGGATCAGGGCGGGGCCGCAGCAGACGAGGCTTTCCTTGTTGGCAAGCGCGAGCGTCGCGCCCGTATTCGCCGCCGCCCAGGCGGACTTCAACCCGGCCGAACCGACGATGGCGGCCATGATCCAGTCCGCCGGTCGCGTCGCAGCCTCCACAATGGCTTCGTCGCCCGCCGCAGCCTCGACGCCAGTGCCGGCCAGGGCATCCCGCAGCTCGCCCAGTCGCGCCGGGTCAGCGGTTACCGCCAACTTCGGCTTCCAGCGGCGCGCCTGCCGCGCCAGAACGGCGATGTTGGCCCCGCCGGTCAGGGCCTCGATCTCGAAAGCGCCGGTTCCAGCCGTTTCGGCCGCCTCCATCAGCTCCAGCGTGGACTGCCCGACGGAACCGGTGGCACCCAGCACGGTCACGCGCCGACGGATCACGCGGCGCGCTCCATCAGGATGATCGCCAGCCGCGCGGCCGCGATCACCACCACGGCGAACATCATGCCGTCGACCCGGTCCAGAAGACCGCCGTGGCCGGGAATGATGCTGCCCGCGTCCTTGACCCCGAAACGCCGCTTGAGCGCCGATTCCCACAGGTCGCCCGCCATGGTCGCCAGGGCACCCGCCAGCCCAAGCGCCGCGCCCCACGCCGGATGCGGCAGGCCAAAGTCCAGCACGCTGGTCAGGATCAGGCCTGCGGCCATGCCGCCAACCAGTCCGGCGGTGAACCCGGCCCAGGTCTTGTTGGGCGAAAACCGCGGCCACAGCTTGGGCCCGCCGATCAGACTGCCGGCGAGATAGGCCAGCACGTCCGAGGACCAGGCGACCACAAACACCAACATGGTCCAGTTCAGGCCAATCGCCGTGTGATCGTCCCGCAGCCAGATAAGCAGGATCGCCGGCCAGCCGAGATAAAGCACCCCATAGGCCGCATCGACCGGCTCGGCCCCCAGCCGCCGGGCGTACAGGGCCGAGGCCGCCGCCGCGAACACCAACGCCACCAGCGCCGCCGACAGGGCCCCAGCATCGGTGATGGTCGTCACCGCGATCAGCGACGCCGCCACCGCCCCGGTGATCGGCCAGACCCGGCGCGGCGCGCTCATCTCGGCCCACTCACGGGCCAGGAACATGCAGGCGGCGATGATCAGGGCCAGATACCAGAGGCCGCCGGCCCAGATCGCAAGCACCGCCGTCGGCGCCAGCACCAGGGCTGACACGACGCGGATACCCAGGGAGCGGAACGATATGGCCATCAGCCGGCCGCCTGGGCAGTCACAGCCTCGCGGCCGCCATAGCGCCGCTCACGCTGGCCGAACGCCGCCACGGCCTCAGCGAGGGCCTCCTGCCCATAGTCGGGCCACAGGATGTCCTGGAACACGAACTCGGCATAGGCAGCCTCCCAAAGGAGGAAGTTCGACAACCGCTGCTCGCCAGAGGTGCGCACGATCAGATCGACCGGAGGCCCGCCCGCAGTGGACAGTTCCGCATCCAGTGCGTCCTCGGTCAGAGGTCCCTGCCCCCCCGCCATGGCCCGGTTGGCGGCATCCACGATGTCGGCCCGACCGCCATAGTTGAAGGCGACCTGCAGCAGGAAACGCGTGTTGTGCGCCGTGGCCGCCTCGGCCTTGTCGACGATGGCGACGATGTCAGGCGGCAGGCCCTCGCGTCGACCCAGAATGCGGATCCGCACCCCTTCCCGCTTCAGTCCTTCCAGATCGCTGGTGACATAGGCGCGGACCAGACCCATTAGGTCCGAAACCTCATCCGCCGGGCGGCGCCAGTTCTCGGTCGAGAAGCCGAACACCGTCAGGCATTCCAGCCCCAGCTTCGCAGCGCCCTTGACCGTGCGCTTCAGCGCCTCGACGCCGGCCTTGTGACCCATCGCCCGGGGCAGACCGCGCGCGGCGGCCCAGCGCCCGTTTCCGTCCATAATGATCGCCACATGGCGCGGCCCCGCTGCGGGCGGCTGCGATGAGGCGGGATCGGACATGCGGGCGGGGTTCCTGAGATCAGCGGCAGGTCAAACCTGCATGATCTCAACTTCCTTGTTCTTCAAGGACTCGTCGATGCGCTTGATGGCCGCGTCAGTGTCCTTCTGGACCTCGGCCTCCATCTTTTTCTGCTCGTCCTGACTGATCTCGCTGGCCTTCTCGGCCTTCTTCAGGTCGTCGTTGGCGTCACGACGCACGTTACGCACGGCGATCTTCTGCTGCTCGGCGTATTTGCCGGCCAGCTTGGCCAGGTCCCGCCGGCGCTCCTCGGTCAGCGGCGGCACAGGGACGCGCAGGGTCTGGCCGTCGACGATGGGGTTCAGGCCCAGGCCCGCGGCGCGGATGGCCTTCTCGACCGGCCCGACCATGGCCTTGTCCCAGACGCTGACAGAGATCATGCGCGGCTCGGGCACGCTGATCGCGGCGACGGCGTTCAGCGGCGCGGTCGAGCCGTAAGCCTCGACCTGGACCGGATCCAGCATGCCGCTGTTGGCGCGTCCGGTGCGCAGGCCGTTGAACTCTTCCTTCAGGGCCAGCACCGCCTTGTCCATGCGGTCGCGGTAGGTCTTCAGATCGGGCTTCGCCATGATCGTTTCCTCTTGGTCTTGGTCTTCTTAGGCGCGGATGACGGTGAAAACACCATCGCCCGTCAATGTCTTGCGCAGCGAACCTTCCTCGCGGATCGAGAAGACCACGATCGGAATGCCCGAGTCCCGCATCAGCGCGATGGCCGAAGCGTCCATGACCTTCAGGTCCTTCGACAGGACGTCGTGATAGGTCAGGGTCTCGTAGCGAGTGGCGTTCGGATCCTTCTTGGGGTCGGCCGTATAGACGCCGTCCACGCTGGTGCCTTTCAACAGGGCGTCACAGCCCATTTCGGCGGCCCTGAGGGCGGCACCCGAGTCAGTGGTGAAGAACGGCGCGCCGACGCCGGCGGCGAAGATCACCACCCGGCCCTTTTCCAGATGGCGCAGGGCCCGCCTGCGCACATAGGGCTCGGCCACGGCATTCATGGTCAGGGCACTCTGGACCCGGGTCTGCACCCCGATCTTCTCCAGCGCCGCCTGCATGGCCAGGGCGTTCATGACGGTCGCCAGCATGCCCATATAGTCGGCCGTGGCGCGCTCCATGTCCCCCGCCGCCTTGGACAGGCCACGGAAGATGTTGCCGCCGCCGATGACCAGGCAGATCTCGATCCCCTCGGCCGCGACGTCAGCCACGGCCTTGGCGACACTGGCCACGGTCTTCTGGTCGATGCCGTAGCCCTGCTCGCCCATCAGGACCTCGCCCGAGACCTTCAGCAGGACGCGCTTGTAGCGAAACTTGGAGGGGGCGTCGGGCATGGATGTCTCGTTTCGCGGAATCGGCAGGCTGATCATAGACGAAGGGCGCGCCCGGCTTCAAAGCCGAACGCGCCCCCGCAACCTGAATAGTCAGGTTTGGACTTAGTTGCCGCCCATCATCGAGGCGACTTCCGAAGCGAAGTCCGGTCCTTCGACCTTCTCCACGCCTTCGCCCAGGGCCAGGCGGACGAAGCCGGCCAGGTGCAGACCGGGCGCGCCCAGTTCCTTGCCCGTGTCGGCAACCAGCTGTTCGATGGTCACGTCGGGGTTCATGACGAACGGCTGCTTGGACAGCACGACGTCCTTCTGGAACTTGTTGATCTGGCCTTCCACGATCTTGGCGATCATGGCTTCCGGACGGCCTTCTTCCTTGGCCTTCTCGGTCAGGACCTGACGTTCCTTCTCGACGGCAGCCGGGTCCAGATCGTCCGTGTTCAGCGACAGCGGCGCGGTCGCGGCCACGTGCATGGCGATCTTGCGGCCCAGTTCACGCAGGGCAGCCTTGTCGCCGCCGCCGTGCAGGGCGACCAGCACGCCGATGCGGCCGAGGCCCGGCGACACCGCGTTGTGGACGTAGGACGCAACCACGCCCTCGTCGACCGACAGGCGGGCGGCGCGGCGCAGCTGCATGTTCTCGCCGACCGTGGCGATCAGCTGGGTCACTTCGTCCTGGACCGTCTTGCCCGACTCCAGCTCGGCGCCGTGCAGACCTTCGAGCGTGGCGTGCTCGAGGCCGTGCTGGGCGAAGGCCTTGGCGGCGTTCTGGAACAGCTCGTTGCGGGCGACGAAGTCAGTCTCCGAGTTGAACTCGATGGCGGCGCCGACTTCACCGGCTCCCACTTCCTTCGAGGCGACGGCCACCAGGCCTTCGGCGGCGACGCGGTCAGCCTTCTTGGCGGCCTTGGACAGGCCCTTGGCGCGCAGCCAGTCGATGGCGGCGTTGATGTCGCCGTCGGTTTCCTGCAGCGCCTTCTTGCAGTCCATCATGCCCACGCCCGACTTGGCGCGCAGTTCCATGACGAGGGCGGCGGTGATCTCGGCCATTTTTAGCTCCTTGGGTATTCGTATGCGGGAACGGCCGGGCTGATATCAGCCCGGCCGCGCTGTTTTGTGTCAGGCGCGGCCTTCTGGCGAAGGCCGCAGGGCGATCAGCCCGCAGCCTGCTCGGTTTCTTCGGCGTCGGCCGGAGCCGCTTCCTCGGCGACCGCGACGGTCTCCTCGGCGGCGGCCTCAACCGGGGCTTCTTCGGCGGCCAGCATTTCCTCGGCGACGGCTTCCGTACCGGCCGGAGCGGCCTCGACGGCGGCCTCAGCCTTCTTGGCCGACTTGCGCAGCGCCGGCTCGACCGGAGCTTCCGAAGCGCCCAGGTCCACGCCCGCAGCCGACTGGCCGGCGGCCAGACCGTCCAGGATCGCGTCGGCGATCAGGTCGCAGTAGGTCTGGATCGCGCGGGCGGCGTCGTCGTTGCCCGGGATCGGATAGGTGATGCCGTCCGGATCGCAGTTGGTGTCCAGGATCGCGATGACCGGGATATTCAGCTTCCGGGCTTCCTGGATGGCGATCGCTTCCTTGTTGGTGTCGATCACGAACATGATGTCGGGAATGCCGCCCATGTCCTTGATGCCGCCCAGCGAAAGCTCCAGCTTTTCCTTCTCGCGGGTCAGGTTCAGCAGTTCTTTCTTGACGCGACCGCCACCCTCGCCGCCTTCCAGCAGCCCTTCCAGCTCGCGCAGGCGGGCGATCGAGCCCGACACGGTGCGCCAGTTGGTCAGGGTGCCGCCGAGCCAGCGGTTGTTCATGTAGTACTGGGCCGAACGCTTGGCGGCCGCCGCGATGGGCTCGGCAGCTTGACGCTTGGTGCCGACGAACAGGACGCGGCCACCCTTGGCGGCGACGTCGCGCACGGCGACCAGCGCCTGGTGCAGCAGCGGAATCGACTGCGACAGGTCGATGATGTGGATGTTCGAGCGCGACCCGAAGATGTAGCGCTCCATCTTCGGGTTCCAGCGGTGCGTCTGGTGGCCGAAGTGCGCGCCGGCTTCGAGCAGCGAACGCATGGAGAATTCTGGCAGAGCCATGAGGTGTAGTCCTTTATCCGATTGATCCGCCGCAGGCGCTGTAAAGGCTGATGCCCTCGGAATGGTGCGAACAGGATTTCTCCCTGGTCGCGCCACGCCTGCGTGTGAAGTGGGCGGGCATATAGGCGACAGCCCGCGCAAAGGCAAGCGCTGCCTGGAATTGCAAAGGGGCCGCCTTGCGGCGACCCCTTCAACCAACCGTCTTCGCGGGGAAGATGGTCGGAGCGACAGGATTCGAACCTGCGACCCCTTGACCCCCAGTCAAGTGCGCTACCAGGCTGCGCCACGCTCCGGGAGGCGGTCCTATAGCGGGGCCGTCCTCGCGCCGCAAATGGGAAAAAGCGCCGACGCGCCTTCGCCGTCGATTATCGGTTGAGCACAGCCTCAAGCCGGGCGCGCGCCCCCTCAAGGTCAGCCAGCACCTGCTGCAGCCGCACGGTGCCGCGGCCATTCAGGGGCGGCGCAGACGCAGGGGCCGCCGCGGCCGGAGCCGGCGCATCTGTGCCAGGCGTCTCGAACCGCACCTTGCCGGTATCGCCATAGGCGGTCAGGGTCCTGAGGCCCTGATCCTTGTGCAGACGCTGGACGCCCTTGATGGTCAGACCCTCGTCGTGCAGCAACCGCCGCACAGCCTTCAGGATCACGATGTCGTCGGGGCGATAGAATCGCCGCCCGCCCGCGCGCTTCAGCGGCGTGACAAATGAGAATTTGGTTTCCCAGAAGCGCAGAACATGTTGGGGCGCACCGATCTCATCGGCTGCTTCCGAGATGGTCCGGAACGCGTTCTCGCCCTTGGGCAAGGTCTCAGCTCGCCGGCGCGTCGTGGACCCGCGCCTTCATGATCTGAGAGGCGCGGAAGCTGATGACCCGGCGCGGATTGATCGCCGCCGGTTCGCCGGTCTTGGGGTTGCGGCCCATGCGGGCGCGCTTCTCACGCACCTGGAATACGCCGAAGCCGGACAACTTCACGGTCTCGCCGCGCTCTAGCGATTCGACGATGAGCTCGAGAGTCCGTTCGACCAGCCCCGAGCACTCCTGTCGCGACAGGCCCACTTCGTCATGCACCGCCTCACACAGGTCGGCGCGCGTCAGGGTGTGATGATCCGTCACGCTTAGCTCCCGCTCCCAATCCGTCCCCATACAAACGGATGCGCGTTCAAATGGAAAGGCGAATTTCTTGTCACAGGCGAATGGCGCAGGCACCCCAGGTCAGCCCGCCGCCCATGGCTTCGAGCAGAACAAGGTCGCCCTTCTTGATCCGGCCGTCCTGAATCGCCGCGTCCAGCGCCAGCGGGATCGAGGCGGCCGAGGTGTTCGCGTGCATAGCCACCGTCGAGATGACCTTGTTCTCGTCCAGCCCCAGCCGCTCGCCGACGCCCCTGATGATCCGCTGGTTGGCCTGGTGGGGCACGAACCAGTCGACGTCCGGGATCGAGACGTTGGAGGCCTCGCAGGCCGCCGTGATGGCTTCGGCGATGTTCACAACGGCGTGGCGGAACACCTGATTGCCGGCCATGCGCAGATGGCCGACCTGACCCGTCGTGGCCGGGCCGCCGTCCACATAGAGCAGGTCAGTCTTGGTCCCGTCGCAGCGCAGGGCAAAGCCCAGCAGGCCGGTGTCGGCGGGCGTCCCCTGCCCTTCGCGCGGCTCCAGCACCACAGCGCCGGCACCGTCGCCGAACAGCACGCAGGTGGTGCGGTCGGACCAGTCCATCAGCCGGGTCATCTCCTCGGCGCCGATGACCAGGGCGCATTTCGACAGGCCCCGGGCCACAAAGCCGTCCGCCACGCTCAGCGCATAGACGAAACCCGAACAGACGGCCTGAACGTCAAAGGCGATCGAAACCGGCGCGCCCAGCTTGCGCTGCACGATCGATGCGGTGGCCGGGAAGGTCATGTCGGGCGTGGTGGTGGCCACGATGATCATGTCGACGTCGGCGGCGGTGCGGCCCGCGGCCGCCAGGGCCTTCTTCGCCGCCTCGGTGGCCAGATCGCTGGTCGGCTGGTCATCGCGGGCCTTGTGGCGCTGCTTGATGCCGGTGCGTTCCTGTATCCACTCGTCGGAGGTGTCGACCAGCCCCACCAGATCAGCGTTGGTGACGACCTGTTCCGGCAGATAGGCGCCGACGCCGGTGACGGCGCTGCGGACTACGCTCACTGAATGCTCTCCCCGGCGGGCTCTTCCGCCGAATTGACGATGGGATTCTCCAGCAGGGCCGTCAGCCGCTGCAGGTTCGCCCCGACCTTTTCCATGTAGTCACTGCGCGCCAGTTCGACCGCCACACGGATAGCGGCCCCGTAGCCGCCGGGTGTCGCTCCGCCGTGGCTCTTCACCACAATGCCGTTCAGCCCCAGCAGCGGTCCGCCGTTGTTGGCGTTGGGGTCAATCTTCTGGCTCATCCGCTTCAGCGCCGGCATGGCCAGCAAGGCGCCCATCTTGGACGTGATGCTGGAGGTCAGGGCCTCCTTCATCAGACCGGCGATGAACTTGGCCACGCCCTCTGCGGTCTTCAGGGCGATGTTGCCGGTGAACCCGTCGGTGACGACCACGTCCACCGTGCCCTTGGCGATGTCGGTGCCCTCGACGAAGCCGTAGTAGTCCAGCCCGAAGCCGCCGTCGCGCAGCAGACGCGCAGCTTCGCGCACCTCCTCGTGCCCCTTCATGTCCTCCGAGCCGACGTTCAGCAGGCCGATCTTCGGCTTCTGCACGCCATGGACGGCGGTCATGAAGGCCTCGCCCATGATGGCGAACTCGACCAGCTGGGCCGCGTCGCTCTCGATATTGGCGCCGACGTCCAGCACGGCGGTTACGCCCTTCGGGGTCGGCCAGCTGGCCACGATGGCCGGACGGTCCAGCCCCGGGACCGACATCCGCAGCAACAGTTTGGAAATGGCCATCAGCGCGCCGGTATTGCCCGCCGACACGACCGCCCCGGCCTCGCCCGTCTTCACACACTCGATGGCGTTCCACAGGCTCGAGCCCTTGCCCCGACGCATGGCCTGGGCGGGCTTTTCGTCCATGGCGATCATCTTGTCGGTGTGGCGCACCACGCAGCGGTCGGCGCTCAGGCCCAGCCGCTTCATCTCGGCGCCGATCAGCGCCTCGTCGCCGTGCACCAGGAAGCGCACGCCTTCGCCGCCGTGGCGCTTCAGATAGTCCGCGATCCCGCCGACCACGACCGGCGGCCCGTGGTCCCCGCCCATGGCGTCGAGGGATATCAGTGTAGGGGAAGGCAAGAGGGTTTGACTCCGTCGCGCCAGTCAGCCCACGGCGCGTTCAGGCGCGGGACGATAAGGCCTTGGCGCTCCGATGCAACCGGGCCGCCGTTACGTCAACCTTGTTCGGAAGAATCCGGCCCCTTGAGCCCGCGCAAAACCGCAAAGGGCGATATCTCGGTCGGCTCCGGCGGCTGCACGAACTCCGCGCCCGGTTTGCGCGGGAAAGGGTCCAGCGCCAGCGCCAGTTGCTCGACCGCATACTGGCCCAGGTCGATACGCCCCTCCTCGATCAGATCGGGGGTCTCCTCGTCCATGTTGATGACGATCTCGTCGGTCTCTTCCTCCAACGCCTCGGCCAGTCCGACCGAAAAGCGTTGGTCGATGGTAACCGGCAGGGGCTCCAGCGTCAGGCCGCAGGACTGGACGGCCTCAGCCCGCACGCGCCCCTTCAGCCGCCAGCCGGCTTCCGTCGGCTTCAGTTCCAACTCGGCCGTGAAGGCGTCCAGCGACGCCAGATCCAGGCTTCGGGCAATGCGCTTGCGCGTCGCCTCGTCGGGCTCGAGCGTGCGGGTCACGCCCTGTCCGATCTGATGGACCCGGACCGGATCGCTGAAAGGCAGGGAATCGCTCATGTCTTGATCTCCGGCCAAGCTGGGGCCGTCAGCAGGTCATCGAGCCCCTGTCCCGAAAGGCTGTCCCGCGCCGCCAGCGCATAGGCCGCCAACGGAGCGCCACAGGCCGCATCCTCGACTTCATGGACATTGCGGGCCAGCGCCAGAGCCAGGGCATCAGCGTCCCCGGCCTCCAGCGGCGTCTCATAAGCCTTCATCCGTCCGTACAGGGCCTCGCCCAGCTTGCGCATCTTCTTGGCCACCGACAAATCGCCGACGCCCAGTTCGCGCAGCGAATCGTCCAGGGCCGACACATAGACATTGAACAGCCGCTGGCCGATGTCGGCCCCGCGCTCGCCCTCTGCCCTCAGCCGCATCAGCAAAAGCAGGATATGCAGGGTGTAGAGCTCAAACCGCGCATCGATGCGGTCCGGCGTCGCCATGGTGGTGTAAAAGGCCGGCTGACGCGCCTGATCCACGACACGGGCATACAGCGCCTCGGCCTGGAGGGTCTGGGGGCGGGGTCGGAACAGGTGTTTCAGCATGATTATAACGGCCCCTTTTCCGCCGCGCCGTTGAACTAAGGCTCGCGTCCGGTTAGGTCAAAGACCTTGTTTTGTCGCAGGCGCCACGCATGACCCGCATGAAGACCATCCTCGTCGCCGTTTCGCTGGCGGCTCTGGCCGGGGCCTGCGCTCCCACGGTGGGCATCCACGGCTTCCAGTCCGTGGATGTGAAGCCGTCCGAGATCGCCGCCGGCACCGACACCAAGGAAACCGTGCTGGCCCGCCTCGGCTCTCCGTCGACCACCTCGACCTTCGAGGGCGACAACATCTGGTATTACATCAGCCAGACGACCGAGAAATACACTTTCAACCAGCCCCAGGTGGCGCAGCGCAGCGTGACCGAAATCACGTTCAATGACGCCGATCAGGTCGCGAATGTCCGCACCCTGACCCTGGCCGACGGCCAGGACCTGGCCATGAACCGCACCGAAACCCCGACCCGCGGCCGTCAGCTGACGGTGCTGGAACAGCTGCTGGGCAACGTCGGTCGCGGCCAACTCCCGCAGACCGACGAGGACGTCCCCGGCCAGCGTCGCCCGGACTAGGGTTCAGATCGCCCAAACCGCGACCTGATGTCGGGAGCGACTTCGTCGCGACCCACGGCCCAAAAGCAAACGCCCCGGAGATTGCTCTCCGGGGCGTCTTCTTTTCGATCGTCAGGCGCTTTAGCCGATATTCCCGCTCGCCAGCACCGCCAGCAGAAGCAGGGCGACGATGTTGGTGATCTTGATCATCGGGTTCACCGCCGGGCCGGAGGTGTCCTTGTAGGGATCGCCCACGGTGTCGCCGGTGACGGCGGCCTTGTGCGCTTCAGAGCCCTTGCCGTGGACGACACCGTTCTTGTCGGTGAAGCCCTCTTCAATGACTTTCTTGGCGTTGTCCCAGGCACCGCCGCCCGAGGTCATCGAGACAGCGACGAACAGGCCGGTCACGATCACGCCCATCAGCATGGCACCCAGGGCGGCGAAGGCGTTGGCCTTGTCCGGCTGGATCATCAGGACGGCGACGAACAGAACGATCGGCGACAGAACCGGCAGCAGCGACGGCACGATCATTTCGCGGATCGCGGCCTTCGTCAGGATATCCACCGCCTTGCCGTACTCCGGCTTGACCTCATAGGTCAT
The DNA here is from genome assembly GCA_046294385.1 of Brevundimonas sp. GTDB lineage: Bacteria > Pseudomonadota > Alphaproteobacteria > Caulobacterales > Caulobacteraceae > Brevundimonas. The sequence continues at coordinate 22,671 of JBKBJW010000004.1, forward strand.
GATGCCCGGGTTCTCGCGGAACTGGCGGCGCACCTCGGCCACGACCGACTCGGCGGCGCGGCCCACCGCCATCATCGACATACCGCCGAACAGGAAGGGCAGCAGCCCCCCGAACAGCAGGCCGATTACGACGTAGGGGTTGGTCAGGTCGAAGCTGACCTCGCCCATGCCGGCGAAGAACGGATAGTCCGCCGGGTTGGCCGAGAAATACTGCAGGTCAGACGTATAGGCGGCGAACAGCACCAGCGCGCCGAGGCCCGCTGAACCGATCGCATAGCCCTTGGTCACGGCCTTGGTCGTGTTGCCCACAGCGTCCAGCGCGTCGGTCGAATGACGCACTTCACTCGGCAGGCCCGCCATCTCGGCGATGCCGCCGGCGTTGTCGGTGACCGGACCGAAGGCGTCCAGCGCCACGATCATCCCCGCCACGCCAAGCATGGTGGTGGTGGCGATGGCGATGCCGAACAGACCTGCGAGTTGATAGCTGGCAACGATGCCGACGATGATCGTCAGCGCCGGCAGGGCGGTCGACTCGAGAGAGACGGCCAGACCCTGGATCACGTTCGTGCCGTGGCCCGAAACGGAGGCATTGGCCACCGAACGCACCGGGCGGAAATTCGAACCGGTATAGTATTCGGTGATCACCACGATGGCGGCGGTGACGGCCAGGCCGACCATGCCCGACCAGAACAGATTCATGGCCGTGATGGCCACGCCATTGGTCGGCATGACCACAGCGTTTCCGGGCAGCAGTTGCTGGATGACCAGATAGACGGCGCCGATGGACAGCACACCCGTGACGATCAGACCCTGATACAGGGCACCCATGATGTTCTGGCTCTTGCCCAGACGGACGAAGAACGAGCCGATGATCGAGGTCACCACACAGGCCCCGCAGATCGCCAGCGGCAGCAGCATCATGACGTCGACATAGGGCTGGCCGCGGAAGAAGATGGCCGCCAGCACCATGGTGGCGACGGTGGTCACCGCATAGGTTTCGAACAGGTCGGCGGCCATGCCGGCGCAGTCGCCGACGTTGTCGCCCACGTTGTCGGCGATGGTCGCGGCGTTACGGGGGTCATCCTCGGGGATGCCGGCCTCGACCTTGCCCACCATGTCGCCGCCGACGTCCGCACCCTTGGTGAAGATGCCGCCGCCGAGACGAGCGAAGATGGAGATCAGCGAGGCGCCGAAGCCGAGGGCGACCAGGCCGTCGATGACCTCGCGCCCGGTGGCCTCAAGCCCCAGGCCTTGCGTCAGGAAGGCATAGTAGCCCGCCACGCCCACCAGGGCGCCGCCGGCCACGAACATGCCGGTGATGGCACCCGAGCGGAACGCCAGGTCCAGACCCTTCGACAGGCTTTCGGACGCGGCATGTGCCGTACGGACGTTGGCGCGCACCGAGATCAGCATCCCGGCGAAGCCCGCCAGGCCCGACAACACGGCACCGATGACGAAGCCGATGGCCGCGTATTCGCCGATCAGGAAGTATGCGGCGATCAGGATCACGATCCCGACCATGCCGATGGTCATGTATTGGCGGCGCAGATAGGCCGAGGCGCCTTCCTGGATCGCCGCAGCGATCTCGCGCATCTTGTCGTTGCCGGTGCCGGCCTTCATCAGCGAGGCCGTCTGGACCAGTCCGTAAAGGACCCCCAGCAGACCGGCTCCGATGACGAGCCATAGATATGACGATGACGTCATGACGTTTTCCAACCCTGTGAATCTGAAGCGCCCGGACCCTTGGCGCGGTGGGCGTTTTCGCCTCTGTCCGCCTTCCGGTCCCCCCGTGCGCAGCGGACGCGACTCTGCGTCCAGCGGGGATTACGGCTGAAAAGTGCCAAATGCGGGCGGCGGAAGCAACAGGGTTACGCGAGAGAGCTCAGCGCGGCGGGCTGATCTGGCGGCGCGGTGCCTGGGTCACGACTTCCACCCGGGTCACGGATCCGCGCCCGGCGATGGCCACGGCCGAGCGCATCAGGCTGGCTGACAGGGCGTTGGCGTCGAGGCGGGTCCAGTCGTTGGCGAGCACGAACGGCGTCCGGTGCCCGGCGCGAACCAGTGCGTCCCGGAAGAACGCCTCCTTGTGGCGCAGAGTCTCAGGCGTGGCGTGCGCACCGAGATGCAGCCGCAAGGTCACGAAAACATAGTTCCTCAGCCGACCTCCGGCGATGACCGGCAGACCGACGCCGTTGATATTCAGGCTCGGTGGGGGCGAGTTACCGCCACCCCCGTGGCTCTGGGCGACGGCTTTCGAGGCTGCTCCCGTCAGGGCAGCGGCGGTTCCGGCGGCGATCAGGGTTCTGCGGCGCATGAGCCCAAACTGCCTGCCCATGGTTAGGATTTTCTTATCCCGAAGAACCGTGATCGGTTGGTAGGGGATCGAGCTGGAATGCCGGCGATACCCTCCATCCGATCCGATTTTCAGTCGTGGGTCCAACCGGCCTTGCGCACCTCGACGGCCCGGCCACCGTAGCGGGTGGTAACACCCTGCCCCTTGGTCACCTGACCGATCCGCGTCAGCCGCAAGTGGCGGCGCTCGGCCTCTCGGCGCAGCGCGCCTTCATCCAGTGCGCGCGCCGTGAAGGCGATCTCATAGTCATCGCCGCCGGTCGCCAGAATGCCCAGGGCCGCTTCGGCATCCACCCGACCATCGAACCAGGCATGGCCCGCCAGCGACAGGGGCAGCTGCTCCAGATCAATCTCGATCCCGACGCCGCTGGCCTCGGCCACATGGCCCAGATCGGCGATCAGTCCGTCCGACACATCCACCGACGCCGTCGCCATGTCCCGGATCGCTCCGGCGAAGAACGTGCGTGGCATCGGTGTGCGGTAGTGATCCACCAACGCGGCGATGCGCTCCGGCTCCAGCGGCAGCAGGCCTCGCGCCGCCTGCAGCCCCAGCCAGCCCTCGCCGACATTGCCCGTCACGAACACCAGATCCCCCGGCTTTGCGCCCCCGCGGCCAGCGATCCGACCCTTCGGTGCCCAGCCCAGCATCGTGGCCGAGAACGAGGCCGGCCCCGGTGTCGCCACCGTATCCCCGCCCAACAGATGCACCCCGAAGGCATTCTGGTCCTTCGCCAGCCCCGCCGCGAAAGCCTCCCGCTCCGGCCAGCCACAGCGGCCCGACCAGTGACAGGCCAGCAGATAGCCGAACGGCTCCGCCCCCTTGGCCGCCAGATCCGACAGGTTCACCCGCAACAGCTTTTGCGCCACCGTGTCCAGCGGATCGGTCGCCAGGAAATGCACGCCCTCGACCAGCGCATCCTTGGTGGCAACCAGATCGTGCCCGGCCCGGGTCGGCAGCATGGCCACGTCGTCCAGCAGGCCCCGCCCCCACTCGGGGTGGGCCAGGGGCGCGAACAGCCGTCGGATGGTCTCGAACTCTCCGGCGGCGTCGACGGCGGGCATCAGCCCCTCGCGTCTCTGGCGACACCATCCAGCGCGGCGTTGACGAACTTGGCCTCGGCCTCGTCGAAGAAGGCCTTCGCCAGCTCGACATATTCGTCGATGACGATCTCCCGCGGCACGTCAGGCTTGTGCGCCAGCTCCCATGCCCCGGCTCGAAGCAGGGCCCGCAGCGTCGAATCCAGACGCTCCAGCCGCCAGGTCGAGGCCAGCCGCGCCTTGATCGCCGGGTCGATCTTCGCCTGTTCTCCCACCACGCCGCGCACGATATCGCCGAAGTACGCCTCGTCGGCCTCGGCGAGGGTCTGGCCCTCTATGTCCGCGTCGAAACGGTGGTTCGAGAACTCGCCGATGACGGTCTCCACGCCCTCGCCGCCCAGCTCCAGCTGATACAGAGCCTGAACGGCGGCCAGGCGCGCCACGGTGCGCGCGCGGCGCTGGCGCGCGGTCAGGCCGGGCTCGGCCCGCTCCTTCTCGGCCTCGGCCAGCTGCGCCATCACGGCCGCGACGCTGTTCGGTTCAGTCATGATCCCAGTCCCATCCGCAGCCGCTTGCGCAGCGCGATCAATTCCAGACAGGCGCGGGCAGCGCCGCCGCCCTTGTCGCCTTCGCTCAGGCGGGCTCTCGCCCAGGCCTGATCCTCGTCCTCGACCGTCAGCACACCGTTGCCGATGCACAGACCCTTCAGCCCCAGGTTCATGATCCCGGCCGCCGACTGATCCGACACGATCTCGAAGTGATAGGTCTCGCCCCGGATCACGCAGCCCAAGGCCACATAGCCGTCATAGCGCGGCGCGGTCGGATAGCGGCCCGCTTCCTCGGCCAGGGTGATCGCGGGCGGGATCTCCAGCGCGCCCGGCACAGTGATGACGTCGAACTGCACGTCGCGCGCGCGCAGGGCGTCCTTCGCCCCTTCCAGCAAGGCATCGGCCAGGTCGTCATAGAAGCGCGCCTCGACAATCAGGACGCGGGTGGGTTCACTCAGGATTGGTCTTCTCCGTCCATGTCGCGCCAGCCGACGATGCGCAGGCCATAGCCCTCCAGCGCCGTCGGCTCAGGCCGCGAGGAGCTCATCACGACCATGTCGCGCACGCCGAGGTCCAGCAGGATCTGTGCACCGACGCCATAGCTGCGGAACGCCCGCTCCACGGCCTTGGGCTTCTCAACACCCGCCAGACGCTCGGCCAACCCTTGCAGGTCCGGGTCGCGCAGGAACACGGTCACCCCCGCCCCCGGATGGTCGCTGATGGCCTTCAGTGCCTGGGGCACATAGTTCCGCCGCGCCGCCACGTGGCCCAGCAGGTCGGCGGCGAAATCCACCTGGTGCATCCTCACCAGCGTCGGTTTGCCCGGCTCGATCTCGCCCTTCACCAGCGCCACATGCTCGGCACCCTCGATGGTGTTCCGGTACACCATCAGGCGGAACGGCCCGCCGTGGACGCTCTCGAAAGGCGTATCCATGACCCGCTCGACGAACCGCTCGGTGCGACGGCGATAGGCGATCAGGTCGGCGATGGTGCCGATCTTCAGTCCATGCAGCTGGGCGAAGGCAACCAGATCCGGCATCCGCGCCATGGTGCCGTCATCGTTCATGATCTCGCAGATGACGCCGGCCGGGGTCAGGCCCGCCATGCGGCTGATGTCCACCGCCGCCTCGGTATGCCCGGTGCGGACCAGCACGCCGCCGTCCTTTGCTACCAGCGGGAAGACGTGCCCCGGCGAGACGATATCGTCCGCGCCCTTGGCGGGATCGACCGCCACCTGGATGGTCCGCGCGCGGTCGGCGGCGCTGATGCCGGTGGTCACGCCCTCGCGCGCCTCGATCGAGACGGTAAAGGCCGTGCCCATACCCGCCCGGTTCTCGGCCGCCATCGGCGGCAGTCGCAGCTGCCGCGCCCGCTCGCCGGTGATGGCCAGACAGATCAGGCCGCGCGCATGCCGCGCCATGAAGTTGATCTGGTCCGGCGTGGCGAACTGGGCCGGGATGATGACATCGCCCTCGTTCTCGCGGTCCTCGGCGTCCACCAGGATGTAGGGCCGCCCGTTGCGGGCGTCCTCCAGAATGTCCTCGATCGGGCTGATCGGACTGTCGTTCATGTTGGCTGCCAGTTGCATCACGCCGTCTCCTGCCACCGGGCGAGGTAACGCGCCAGCATGTCGATTTCGAGATTGACCGCGTCCCCGGCCTGCAAGGCCCCCAGGGTCGTGTTTTCCCAGGTGTGGGGAATGATGTTCACGCCGAATACCAGCCCCTCGACCGCGTTCACCGTCAGCGACACCCCGTCGACCGTGATCGAGCCCTTGGCGGCGATGTAGCGGTGCAGCGGCGCGGGCGCCTCGATCTCGATGCGGTGCGACCCGCCCTCCGGCTTCACCGACAGCACCCGGCCCAGCCCGTCCACGTGGCCCGACACGATATGCCCGCCCAGTTCGTCGCCCAGTCGCGCGGCCCGCTCCAGATTGACGGAGTCGCCCGCCTTCCAGTCGCCCAGGGTCGTTTTCGACAGGGTCTCGCCCGACACCTCGACCGCGAACCAGCCGGACCCTTTTTCCGTGACCGTCAGGCAGCAGCCCGCATGGCTGATCGACGCGCCCAGGTCGATCCCGGCTGTGTCCCAACGGGTTTCGATCTCATAGCGGCGGTCGCGGTCGGTCTGTTCGACCTGCCGCACCCGGCCCATGTCAGTGACGATTCCAGTAAACATCAGGTGCCCAACGCTTCGTAGCGTTCCCACAGGTCGTCACCCAAGGGCTCGACCGCAAGGCGCCGGAACTTCGGCGCATGGGCAAGCCGCTTCAGGGCCAGCATGGCGATGCACGGCCGCCCGTCCCCGCCCAGCAGCACCGGTGCCCGGAACCACTCCAGCCCGTCCACAACGCCGGCCATGACGAAACAGGCCGCCACGCGCCCGCCGCCCTCGACCAGCACGCTCTTCATGCCTCGCTCCGACAGCAGCGCCAGCACCGCCTCGACCGTCGGCCGACCATTGCTGTCGCCCGCGACCTGAACCACCTCGGCGCCGCCGACAGGCTTCGGCTCCCGCGTTGTGACGATCAGAGTCCCCGGCTTGGCCAGCCGCGCAAAATCCGGCGTGCGCAGCCGGCTGTCCAGCACGACCCGCAGGGGGTCGGCCCCCGTCTCGCCGTCCGGCAGACGCGTGGTCAAACGCGGATCGTCGGTCAGCACCGTCTCGACCCCGACGATGATGGCGTCATGGGCCGCGCGCAGGCGATGCCCCTGCAGCCGCGCCGCCTCGCCCGTGATCCACTGGCTCTCACCGGACGCGGTCGCGATCCGCCCATCCAGTGACGTGGCGACCTTCAGGATGACCTTCGGCCGCATCAGCCTTTGCCGGGGCCCAGTTTCGTGGCGCCTTGCCCCTGCTCGTCGTCCAGCCCCTCGTCCCCGAGGAACCGCGCGAAGTCGCCCGTGTGTCGGAAGTCCTTGTAGACCGAGGCGTAGCGGACATAGGCCACGTCATCGACGGCCTTCAACGCCTTCATGATGAAGTCGCCGACCGTGCTGGACGGGATCTCCGTCTCGCCCAGGCTTTCCAGCTGGCGCACGATACGGCTTACCATCTGTTCGACCTGTTCGGCCTGCACCGGGCGTTTGCGCAGGGCGATGCCCAGCGACCGCTCCAGCTTCGACCGGTCGAACGGCGCGCGGCGCCCGCTGCGCTTCAGGATTACCAGCTCACGCAGCTGCACCCGCTCGAAGGTCGTGAAGCGCCCGTTGCATTGCGGGCAGGACCGTCGGCGGCGGATCGCCGAACCCTCGTCCGAGGGGCGGCTGTCCTTCACCTGGGTGTCCATATGTCCGCAGAAGGGGCACTTCATCGGCGGATCATCCGTAGATCGGGAAGCGCGCGGTCAGTTCGCGCACCTCGGCCGCGACGCGGGCCTGAACCACGGGATCGGCGTCGTCGGTGCCGTTCATGCTGTCGATCACGTCAGCAATCCAGTGGCCGATCTGCTGGAACTCGGCGACGCCGAAGCCCCGTGTCGTCCCTGCCGGCGTTCCCAGCCGCACGCCCGAAGTGATCGTGAACGGCGCGGTGTCGAACGGCACGCCGTTCTTGTTGCAGGTCATCAGGGCGTGCTCCAGCGCCGCCTCGGTCGCCTTGCCCGTCACGCCCTTGGGCCGCAGATCGACCAGCATCAGGTGGCTGTCGGTGCCGCCGGACACGATCGCCGCGCCTCGCTCGACCAGCACGGCCGCCAGCGCCTGGGCGTTATCCACCACCTGTCGGGCATAGGCCTTGAACTCGGGCTTCAGCGCCTCGCCGAAGGCCACGGCCTTGGCGGCGATCACATGCTCCAGCGGCCCACCCTGCAGACCCGGGAACACCGCCGAGTTGATCTTCTTGGCGATCTCGCCGTCGTTGGTCAGCACCATCCCCCCGCGCGGTCCGCGCAGGGTCTTGTGGGTCGTCGTCGTGCACACATGGGCATGGGCCACCGGATCGGGATAGACGCCGCCGGCGATCAGCCCCGCATAGTGGGCCATGTCGACCATCAGGTATGCGCCGACCGAATCCGCGATCTCGCGGAACCGCTTGAAGTCGATGTGGCGGCTATAGGCGCTGGCCCCGGCCACGATCAGCTTTGGCTTCTCCTGCTGGGCAACCTCGGCAACATGATCATAATCAATCAGATGATCGCTTTCCTTCACCTTGTAGGTGACAGGCCGGAACCACTTGCCGGACTGGTTGGCAGGCGACCCGTGCGTCAGGTGCCCCCCACAGGCCAGGTCCATACCCAGGAAGGTGTCGCCCGGCTGCAGCAGCGCCATGAACACCGCCTGGTTCGCCTGGGCGCCCGAGTGCGGCTGCACATTGGCGAAGGCCGCGCCGAACAGTTCCTTGGCCCGCTCGCGCGCCAGATCCTCGGTGACGTCGACGAACTCGCAGCCCCCGTAATAGCGCCGCCCCGGATAGCCTTCCGCGTATTTGTTGGTCAGGACGGACCCTTGAGCCTCCAGAACCGCCTTCGAGACGATGTTCTCGGACGCGATCAGCTCGATCTGCTCCTTCTGGCGCGCCAGCTCGCCCTGGATGCCGCCGAAGATATCCGGGTCGGCATCGGCCAAGGTTTTGGAGAAGAAGGCGTCGTGGGTGAAGGCAGTCACGAGAATCCCCGGATACAAGCGTGGCGTTAGGAATGGCGACTTCTCTACGCCTCAAGCTGCGCCACCACAACATGTAGTGGGTCAGCGCGCCGCCAACGCCTTCTTCAGCTTGGCGATCGCCAGCCGCTCGACCGCCTTCGGCTCATGCGCCGGGCCGATAGCCACAGCCTCGACGCCCGTCGCCACATGCACGGCGCAGCATTTCAGATAGAGGCCGCTGCGGGTGGTCTCGAGGATGACCTCGCCAATATCGTCGCTCACCACCAACCCCGCTCACCCCGGCGAATGCCGGGGCCCAGATGCCATGACTCGGACGAAGGATCAGAGAGAACCGCGCCAAACGCCAGCCTCCAGCGCTCCATGATCTGGGTCCCGGCTTTCGCCGGGATGAGCGGTAGTGGAAAGTCAGGCCACCGCCGGCAGCCGCGCCACGTTGCAGTGGGTCCACAGCGCGTCCATGGCCTTCACCAGATCGTCCATCATCGCGTCCGTGTGGTTCGGCGACGGGGTGAAGCGCAGGCGCTCGGTGCCCTTGGGCACGGTCGGATAGTTGATCGGCTGCACGTAGATACCGTGCTGCTCCAGCAGCATGTCCGAGATCATCTTGGTGTGAACCGGGTCGCCGACGAACACCGGCACGATGTGGCTGACGCTCTCCATCACCGGAATGCCGGCGGCGGTTAGACGGGATTTCAGGGTCGCGGCCCGCTCCTGATGCGCCTCGCGCAGTTCCGGATGCGCCTTCAGGTGGCGCACCGAGGCCAAGGCACCCGCCGTCAGGGCCGGCGGCAGGCTGGTGGTGAAGATGAAGCCCGCGGCCCAGCTGCGGATCGCGTCCACGATGGCCCCGTCGGCGGCAATGTAGCCGCCCATGACGCCGATGGCCTTGCCGAGCGTGCATTCGATGATGTCGATCTGGTCCTGAACGCCGTCGCGCTCGGCCACGCCCGCGCCCGTCGCGCCGTACAGGCCCACGGCGTGCACTTCGTCCAGATAGGTCAGGGCGTTGTATTTCTTGGCCAGGGCGATCGTCCCGGCAAGGTCGGCGATGTCGCCGTCCATCGAATAGACGCTCTCGAACGCGATCAGCTTGGGCGCATCCGCAGGTGCCGCGGCCAGCAGCGACTCCAGATGTTCCAGATCGTTGTGCGCGAACACATGCCGCTCACAGCCGCCGTTGCGGATGCCGGCGATCATCGAGGCGTGGTTCAGGCTGTCGGAGAAGATGATCATGCTGGGCATGATCCGCTGCAGCGTCGTCAGCGTCGCCTCATTGGCCACATAGCCCGACGTGAACAGCAGCGCCGCGTCCTTGCGGTGCCAAGCGGCCAGCTCGGCCTCGAGATCGACCGCTGAGCGGGTCGTGCCGGAGATATTGCGCGTGCCCCCGGCGCCGGCGCCGGCCGTGTCGATCTCGGCCTTCATGGCGTCCAGCACAACAGGATGCTGGCCCATGCCGAGGTAGTCATTGGAGCACCAGACGACCACGTCCTGCTCCGTCCCGTCCTCACGACGGCGCGTCGCCATCGGGAACGAACCGGCCACACGCTTCAGGTCGGCGAACACGCGGTAGCGCCCCTCGCCCTTCACCTGCTCGACGGCAGCCTGGAATGCAGCGTTATAGTCGTACACGCGGAACCGCTCTGATCGCCCCGAAAGTCGCGGGCCTGATGCGCCGATTGTGCCGCTTTGTCTACGAATCCGCACGGACAAAACGCCGCAAACCCTTAATTGATAACCACTCTCAACTAAGCTTCGGCAGGATCACTGTGCCGACTTCCCAGACGACCGCATTGAGCTGGATCAACCCTTGGGCAGTTCGTCCAGTTTGCCGCGCAGCATCTGCAGGATCGCCGAGAAGTCCCGCCCGCCATAGCCAAGGCCGTTGAACATCTGGAACAGGGCTTCCGTCTGCGCCCCCAGCGGCGTCGAAGCGCCCGACTTGGCCGCCGCGTCCTGGGCCAGCTTCAGGTCTTTCAGCATCATGGCCGTGGCGAAGCCGCCCTCATAGTTGCGGTTCGAGGGTGCCGTCGGCACCGGCCCGGGCCAGGGATAGTAGGTCGTGGTCGACCAGCTCTGCCCCGACGACTTGGCGACGATGTCGAACATCTTGACCGGGTCCAGACCCAGCTTCTCGGCCAGACCGATCGCTTCGCAGGTCCCCAGCATGGTGATGCCCAGGATCATGTTGTTGCAGATCTTGGCCGCCTGCCCCGCCCCGTGGTCGCCGGCGCGGAAGGTGGCGCGGCTCATGGGCTCCAGCGCCTCCTCGATCCGCGCGAACTCGGGCTCGTCGCAGCCGACCATGAAGGCCAGGGTGCCCGCGTCTGCCGCCATCGTCCCGCCCGACACAGGCGCGTCGGCGAACGTATAGCCTGCATCCTTCGCCAGCCCGGCGACCTTGCGCGCCGTGTCCACGTCGATGGTCGAGCAGTCGAGCAGCAGCGCACTCTTCGGTGCCACGCCAAGCACCTGTTCCGAATAGACCTTCAGCACGTGCGGCCCGGCGGGCAGCATGGTGATGACCACGTCTGCGTCCTTCACGGCCTCTTCGACCGACCCGACCGGCGTGCAGCCTGCCGCCTTCGCCCGGTCCAGCGCCGCCTGCGACAGGTCGAACGCCGCGACCGCATGGCCGGCCTTCGCCTGGTTCGCGGCCATGCCGCCGCCCATGTTGCCGAGGCCGATGAAGGCGATCTTGCGGGTCATTCGGGGTGCTCCAACTGATTTGGCGGGAGGGTTAGCCGTTCTCCGCCGCCATCGCGAACAGTTTTGCGATCTCGGCGTTCACCGCCCCCGGCCCGTCCAGCTCCACGACCGCGATCAGCCGTTCGGACCAGCTTTCCGTCCGGGTCGGTGCCATCAGCCGCTCCGACACCGCCGGATCCAGCTTCAGCCCCAGCAGCGCCTTTCCGCCCTTCAGCGGCCGCGTCGCCGCGAACTGCACGCTGCGGGAAAAGCTGGTGTAACCCTTCCGCTGGCCCACCACGACGCCATCCACCCCGTTCGCCACCCGCTCCAGCGATTCCAGTATCTTCAGCCCCTGCGGCTCCTTCCACAGGGCGGCGCGCAAGCCTTCGGCGTCGTCCCACATCTTCTCGCCCTCGGGCCGGGCGCTGGAAATGATGAAGGCCGCGTGGTTGGCGCCGATGCCGTGGGTGGCCTTCAGCCACGCCGCCTGCGCCTTCGGCCGCACGTCCGGGCACCCGTGCTTCAGGATGTCGACCCAGACCGCCACAGGCCGCCCGGTCTGGGCCTCAAAGTTCGCCTGCACCGTCGCAAACCACTTCTTCTGCCGGTCGGTCATGCCGATGTCGCCCATGGTGCGTTACCCTCTCTCGCAATCGGCGAATGCGTCGCCCATCTGTGGCGACACAGCAAGGGAGATACCTGATGGAAGTCCTCTACACCGCCCACGCCACGGCCTCCGGCGGCGGCCGCGACGAAGGCCGCTCTGCCACCGACGACGGCAAGATCGATGTGCGCCTGTCCGTCCCGACCGAGATGGGCGGCGCCGGCGGCCCCGGCACGAACCCGGAGCAGCTGTTCGCCACCGGTTACGCCGCCTGCTACCTCGGCGCCCTGCGCCTGGTCAGCGGCAAGGCGGGCACTCCCGTGGGCGCGGATACGAAGGTCACCGCCGGCGTCGGCTTCGGCAAGAACACCCGCGGCGAGGGCTTCAACCTCGACATCAGCCTGACCATCACCGACCACGGCCTGGGCCAGTCCGTCATCGACGGCCTGATCCAGGCGGCGCATCAGGTCTGCCCCTACTCCAACGCCACGCGCGGCAATGTGGACGTGGCTTTGAGCGCCCAATAAAGCCCCTGCGGCCCCGCGTGTGTTGAGCGATGCGCGCGGGGCCTCTAAGGGATGGCCATGACCTCCCTGCTCGACGCGACCCCCGATCCCCTGCTGACGCTGGAACCCGCCCGTAACGCCACGGTGCGCGAGATCTTCGGCATCGATTCCGACATGACCGTGCCGGTCTTCGCCGAGCGCGACAGCCATGTGCCGGACATCGACCCGGCCTACCGCTTCGATCCCCAGACGACGCTGGCCATCTGCGCGGGCTTCAGCTTCGACCGCCGGGTGATGGTCCAGGGCTATCACGGCACCGGAAAGTCGACCCACATCGAGCAGGTGGCGGCCAAGCTGAACTGGCCCATGGTCCGCGTGAACCTGGACAGCCACGTCAGCCGCATCGATCTGGTGGGCAAGGACGCCATCGTCCTGAAGGACGGCAAGCAGATCACCGAGTTCCGCGAGGGCATGCTGCCCTGGGCCATCCAGCGCCCCATCGCCCTGGTGTTCGACGAATACGACGCCGGCCGCCCCGACGTGATGTTCGTGATCCAGCGCGTGCTGGAGGCTCAAGGGCGCCTGACCCTGCTGGACCAGAACCGCGTCATCCGCCCGAACCGGTTCTTCCGCCTGTTCGCCACGACGAACACCATCGGCCTGGGCGACACCAGCGGCCTGTACCACGGCACCCAGCAGATCAATCAGGGCCAGATGGACCGCTGGAACATCGTCACCACGCTCAACTACCTCGAGCACGACGTGGAGGCCGAGATTGTCGCCGCCAAGGCCCCCGAGTGGAACACCGCCGACGGCAAGCGCGCCATCGCCGCCATGGTCCGCGTCGCCGACATGACCCGCAACGCCTTCATGAACGGCGACATCTCCACCGTTATGAGCCCCCGCACCGTCATCACCTGGGCCCAGAACGCCACCATCTTCGGCGGCGACCTCGCCCTCGCCTTCCGCCTGACCTTCCTGAACAAGTGCGACGAGCTGGAACGCCCGACCATCGCGGAGTTCTACCAGCGCGCGTTCGGGGAAGATCTGCCGGAAGCGGCGACGCGGGTGAAGGTGGGATAGCTACTGCATTAGGCCAAGCCAAGGCGGATCATGATCACGTCAATCATGGAAGTGCCATCATCGCATCCCCTGGCTGGGATACGGGCTAAAATTGAGCGGGCAGATGAAAGCATCTGTCGGCTCGATGCCGAAATTATAGAACACGTCAAGAATACCGCTGATCGTTACTCATCATTTGGCGGTTTCGAATCTGACGGTCTGAACTACCTTCTCAAAGTCAGGGGAAGTCAGAATACACCAACTCGGTTTGCAGTTATCGGTGGAGAAGTCATCCACCACCTGCGATCTGTCTACGATCACCTAGTTGTGGCTCTTGCGGCCAAGCACGGGCAACGCGCCCTGAATACGCATCAATTTCCTATTTGCAGGAAAGCGGAAAAGTTTGAAAAATCAGTCGGTAGCGGATGCCTTAAAGGGGTTCCTGCCAATGCCGCTGATGCAATCCGCCGACTACAGCCTTTTCTTCAAGCCGATCCGACCAACTACATATTAAACGCCATCTACGAGCTCGATAACACGGATAAACACAGCCTACTTTTGGTGGTGACTGCTGCGGCTCAGATTGGTCAAGGCATCCGGGTCGGCGGAGAACGCCCGGCGACAATAGTTGCCCTTGGTGACCCGCGCCCAGCACTCGTGAGCGAAAGTGGAGCCGAGGTGTTCCGCATCACGCTCGCCGAACCAGAGCCATCGTTCCATGCAGAGATGGATTTCGAGGTCCAGATCGCTTTTCAGAAAATCGGACCCGCGGAAGCCGTGCCAGTTACAAAGGCACTCGTAGCATTTCGTGGATTTACAGTTGATACAATCAGCAGCTTCCTTCCCTGCTTCTAGTCTGAGGACACACCTAGGACCTCACAATCTCAACTGCCCAGGTCCTGATCCCCTCCGGCCACCCCGCCATCGCCGCCTCTAGCCCCGCTGCATCCCCCGCGAACAGAGCCCGCACAGCGTCCTCATAGCCGGGCCGGTCCCCCGCCATGGCGGTCATGAAGCGATAGGCCGCCTCGCGCCCCCGCCGCACACGGTCCGGACCCTCGGTCTCACGCAGCGCCGCCTCGACCAGTTTCCTCAGGGCGACCGAGGCACCGCCCGGCTGGGCCGACAGCCAGTCCCAGTGGCGGGGCAGCAACGTCACCTCACGCGCCGTCACCCCCAGCTTCGGCCGCCCCGGGCCCCGTTTTTCAGGAAGAGTAGGCGGTGCCACCGGCGGCGGCGTCAGCCGGGCCAGCACCGCCTCCAGGTCGCCGCGCAGGTCCAGTTCCACAAGCCGCGCATCGGCGTCGTCGAACACCAGCACCGCCTCCCCCGCCTCGGTCGCGGCCTTCACGGCAGGTGCCACCTCACGCGGCGTCCCCCGGGCGATGATCGTGTCGCCGGCGAAGGCGGTGCAGGTCTGTGTGTTTGCATGGGTCATGGCGGCGATTTACCCGGGTGAAATGGTCAAGTCAATATTGCCCGGATATAATTATCCATCTCCGCCTTCTTTCGTCATTCCGGGCGGAGGCGCGCAGCGCCGAAGACCCGAAACCCAGCGGCGCGCGAGAGCGCGAACCTGTCGGGAGCGCCGGTGGTTTCTGTGCACGACTGTGTTTCGCCGCCGTCGCGGCGCCGCCGGGCTCCGGGTCTCCGCTACGCTTCGCCCGAAATGACGAAAGAAAAGAACGCTGCATCCAGCGCCTCAACTATCCGCGTTCAGCCGGTCAACCCGCTGTAATCAAGCGCCTTCACCTTTTCTCGAGCCGCTGAACGCGCCCTGGTCCCCGCCGCGCGTATAATGGCGCTTCAGGTCAGGTCAGCCGGGAGGTCGGAAGGAACGCAGGTGGCACACGGCCGTCCACGAAATCGCCAACCCACTGAAAAACAACAAAGCCGGTGTCAGTGTTTGTCAGTTGTCAGTCCGATTCACACTGACAGACACCGCCAACCCTACGGCTTCCTGAACCGCAACATGAACTGGCTGGTCCGGCCCCGGATCGAGGGATCGAAGACGTTGGCGCTCAAGGGATCATCCGCCCGGACCAGCAGCTCGCTCTCGCCGTCCAGCACGAAGCCGGCCGAGGTGATGGCGTCGATGGCCGCCTGGCGGTCGATGCGGTGCAGGTCCGCCGCGCCGGTCAGGCCGGTCCCAGCCGCCGCATGGTGGTCGATCACGACGTACAGCCCGCCGGGCTTCAACGCCGCGAAGGCCGCCCGGTCGAAGGCCGCACCGGCATTGGCCGGGGCGTAAGGACCATAGAAGTCGTGATAATTCTGCGCCGTAAAGATCATGTCCAGCGGCTCGGGCGGCGCATAGGCCGCGCCCGGCGTGGAGCTGACGACCACATTGCCCATGCCCGGCTCAGCGGCCGCGGCCTGGGCCTCGGTCAGATAGGCGGCCCTCAGCTGCACAATCTCGCTGGGCACGAAGCTGTAGACCCGACCCTCGCTGCCCACAGCGCGGGCCAGCAGGCGGGTGAAATAGCCCCCGCCAGGCATGTATTCGCCGATCACCTGCCCCGGGCGCACCTGCGCAAAGGCCAGGGTCTCGGCCGGATAGCGCGTCGCGTCGCGGTCCCGATCCGCCTGGGGCCGCCCTGCGTCCGCCAGTACCGACGCATAGCTCGCCGGGGATGGATCCGCCTGCCCGGCCATCCCGCCCATGCAGCCGCTCAAGGTCAGGGCCGCAACCGCAGCCAGCATCAGGGAACGGCGCATGGGTCTGACCTCACATCGGCTTGCGGAACTTCAGAACAAACTGGTCGGTTCGCCCTCGCATGCGCGCCTCGTAGACATGGGCTGTGCGGTCGTCTTCCGGATGCGCCAACAGGTCTGTCTCCGCTTCAAGAACGAAGCCCGCCGCCAGAACCTCGCGCTTGACCACTTCAACGTCGATGCGGTGGATGCGATTGACTTCACTCACGCCGGAACCGGCCAGGGCATGGTGGTCGATGATGACATAGATCCCACCGGGCTTGAGCGCGTTGAACACGGCCCGGTTCACGGCCGACACATCGGCCGGCCCCATGAACTCGGCGTGGAAATCATGGTAATTCAATGCCGTAAAAACCATGTCCAGCGGCTCAGGCATGGAGAATGCAGACACGGAGTCGAAGTGGAAGCTGACGTTATCCCAGCCTGTCTCGGCATCCAGATCGTCCATCACCTGACGATAGGCGCTGAACTTGTTCACGACCTCTGCGGGCTGAAGCGCATAGACATGCCCCTCGGGGCCGACGGCTCCGGACAGGATGCGGGTGAAATAGCCACCGCCCGGCACCAGATCCATGATCCTCGCGCCCGGTCGAACCCCGGCCCACGCCAGGGTCTCGGCGGGCTTGCGCAGCTCGTCCCGGTCCCGGTCGGCCTGAGGACGCGCCTCGTTGGCCACGGCAGCGGCGATCAGGTCGTCGGACTGCAACGCAGCCGTCGGCATGGGCACGGCGAACAGAACGGAGACGACGGCAACACAGGTCAGCCAGGCACGCATCGAACCCTCCCTCAACGACCCCTAACGGCGTGCCAAAAGCGTAATCGAAACGGTCAGCCCGGTCGAGTACGGGGGCTGGCTGCATCAAACCGTCGCCGGGTCAGGTGCCCTTGCTTCATGGGCACTTCCCAACTCACATCGGCTTGCGGAAGCGATAGACGAACTGGTCGGTGCGGCCCCGGATCGGCTCCTGGAACACATTGATCGTGTGGTCGTCGGCCGGATTGCGGACCGCGTCGCTCTCGGCCTCGAAGATGAAGCCCGCGGCCTCGACCTCGCGCCGCAGCTGGGCACCCTCAATGCGGTGAAGGGTCTGGACCGCACTGATGCCCGCGCCCGCCGCCGCCTCGTGGTCGATGACGATATACTGCCCGCCCGGCTTCAGGGCCGCGAACACCGCCCGGTTCATCGCCGCCACATCGGTGTTGAAGCCAGGGATGTGGAAGTCGTGGTACTCCTGGACCATGAAGACGGTGTCCAGCGGCTCCGGGAAGCTCATGCTGTCCAGCGCGCCGGTGATCCGCACCACATTGCCGTATTCGGTCGCCAGCCCGTCGGCGAACGCATCTTCGCGCGCCGCCGTCCGCGTCGGCACGAAGGCGTAGACCTTGCCCTCAGGCCCCACGACCGGGGCGAACAGGCGGGTGAAATAGCCTTCCTCGGGCCGGATGTCGGCGATCCGGTCGCCCGGCCGCACCTCGGCGAAGTCCAGCATGGCCAGCGGAGCCCGCAGCGGATCGCGCGCCACCTCGCCCTCGGGCCGCCGCGCATCGGCGATCGAGGCCGCATACATGGCACCCCGGGACTGGGCATCGGACGGATAGGCTTCCGGATCGACGTCGGGAACCATGATGGTCCGCGTCCCGCCGTCCGCGGCGATGATCAAACAGCCAGACAGGGCCAGAGCCGCCGCCGAGGCCAGAAGAACAAGGGGGAATCTCATCGCGCCACGCTCCATAATCCGCGGGCGGAAGCTAGACCCGTCGGGGCAGCGGCGTCCATTCCTCATCCGTGGGCAAGGGCGCAAAGAAGGCGTCAAGGTCCGTATCGGCCACACCCGCCAGACCGGCGGGTGACCACTTCGGGGTGTTGTCCTTGTCGACCACCACGGCCCGAACCCCCTCCTGGAAGTCGTGGCTGGGCACGATCCGCCCGCCGAGCCGGTACTCCATGGCCATGGTGTCGGCAAAGCTCGCCATCGCCCGGCCGAGCCGCAGTTGCCTAAGCGTGACCTTCAACGACTGCGGCGACTTGGTCTTCAGGACAGCCAGCTGCGCCAGCGCCCACTCCGACCCGTCGGCCTCCAGCGCGGCGAAGATCGCCTCAACCGTGTCTTGGGCGAACAGTCGGTCGATGGCCTCGCGATGAGCCGCATGCGGTGCCAGACCCGGATCAGACGCGAACCGCGCCGCCACGGCCTCCGGCGCATCCCCGGCCAGCAGCGCATCCTTGAACGCCTCGACGATCTCAGCCGGGACAAAGTGGGTGTGGATCCCCAGCGCCACCGTATCCGCCGCCTTCAGCCGCGCGCCGGTCAGGGCGATCCAGGTCCCCGTCTCGCCGGGCAGCCGCGGCAGGAACCAGCCACCGCCCACATCGGGAAACAGGCCAATCCCCGTCTCGGGCATCGCATAGGTCGTCCGCTCGGTCGCGATGCGGAAGTCCGCTGGCTCCGAAATACCAACGCCACCGCCCATGACAATCCCGTCCACGATCGCCGTAATCGGCTTCGGGTAGCGGAACATCAGCTCATTCAGTCTGTATTCGGTGCGGAAGAAGGCCTTCGCCTCGCTGACGTCCCCTGCCCCGCTCTCGGCGATCATGCGGATGTCTCCGCCTGCGCAGAAGCCCCGCTCGCCCGCATGATCGATCAGCACCGACCGGACAGCCCCGTCGTCCTGCCAAGCCAGCAAAGCCCCGGTCATCGCCTCGCACATCGCCAGGTTCAGAGCGTGCAGGGCCCGGGGCCGGTTCAGGGTGATGCGGCCCACGCCATTTTCGACGCGGGTAATGACTTCGGACTCACTCATGGCCGCCGCTCTAGGGGCGTCCGCTCACTGCCGCAACATCTCGCGGGCCGTGATCACGCGCATGATCTCATTGGTGCCTTCCAAGATGCGGTGGACGCGCAGGTCGCGGACGATGCGCTCCAGCGGATAGTCCTTCAGATAGCCGTAACCGCCGTGCAGCTGCAGCGCCTCGTCGGCGATCTGGAAACAGGCGTCCGTGGTGAACCGCTTGGCCATCGCGCACCACTTGGTCTTTTCCGGATGGCCCGTGTCGATGGCCCAGGCCCCGCGAAGCACCAGCAGGCGGCACGCCTCCAGGTGGGTCGCCATGTCTGCCAGTTTGAACTGTGTGTTCTGGAAATCCGACAGCGGCTTGCCGAACTGTTTGCGTGTCGTGACGTAGTCCTGGGTCGTCTCCAGCGCCAGCCGCGCCCCGCCCAGCGAACAGGCGGCGATGTTCAGCCGCCCGCCGTCCAGTCCCATCATGGCGTAGCGGAAGCCGTCGCCTTCCTTGCCCAGCAGGTTCGCCGCCAGGATGCGGCAATCGTCGAAGCTGACAATCGCGGTCGGCTGGCTGTTCCAGCCCATCTTCTTTTCCACGGCCCCGAACGACAGGCCCGGCGTGCCCTTCTCAACCACGAAGGTCGAAATGCCTTTCGGACCGTCAGCGCCTGTCCGGGCCATGACCACATAGACGTCGCTCGTTCCTGCGCCCGAGATGAAAGCCTTGGACCCGTTCAGCACATAGCTGTCGCCGTCCAGCCGCGCCGTGGTGCGCAGGCCCGCTGCGTCGGAACCCGACCCCGGCTCGGTCAGGCAATAGCTGGCGATCAGCTCCATGGTCACCAGCCGGGGCACGAACCGCGCCCGCAAATCGGCCGAGCCGAAGCTGTCGATCATCCACGTCGCCATATTGTGGATGCTGATGAAGGCCGCGGTCGACACGTCGCCGCGCGACAGCTCCTCAAAGATCAGCGCCGCCTCGACACGGCCCAGCGCCATGCCGCCGTGCTCTTCGCCCGTGTAGATGCCGCAGAAGCCCATCTCGGCCGCGTGCCGCATCACGTCGACGGGGAAATGCTTGGTCTCGTCCCACTCGGCGCTATGCGGGGCCAATTCAGCCTCGGCGAACTGCCGGGCCGCGTCCTGAATGGCGCGCTGGTCGTCGGTGAGGGCGAAGTCCATGGGTGTTTCCCAAATCCCGTTGGTCTGAGTCTTTGACGGGCCTTCTAGTGCAAACCTTCTCGCAACGGGAGAAGGAAGGTAGACAGCGGGCATGACCACACCCTTCGCCCCCGCCGCCTTCCCCTATGCCCGGCCGCGCCGCCTGCGTAGTCAGCCTTGGGTGCGGCGTCTGACGGCCGAGACGACCCTGACGCCTGCCGACCTGATCTGGCCGCTGATCGTCCATGACGGCAAGGAGGACCGCGTGCCGGTGCCGTCCATGCCCGGCGTCTTCCGCCTGTCGCCCAAGGAAGCAGCGAAGGCCGCCGTTGAGGCGCGCGCGCTGGGCATCCCTGTTGTCGCCCTGTTTCCCAACATCGACGGCGCATCCAAGGACGCGGCCGGCACTGGGGCGACCGATCCCGACGGCCTGATCCCGGACTGCATCAAGGCCATCAAGGACGCCGCGCCTGAAGTCGGCGTCATGACCGACGTAGCCCTCGACTGCTACACCGACCACGGCCACGACGGGCTGATCGAGAACGGCCGCATCATCAACGATCCGACCCTGGAGCGGCTGGCCGAGCAGGCCTTCATCCAGGCCCACGCCGGCGCCGACATCGTCGCGCCGTCCGACATGATGGACGGCCGGGTCCAGGCCATCCGCGAGGCGCTGGAAGCCAACGGCCTCGTCGACACCCTGATCCTGTCGTACGCCGCCAAATACGCCTCCGCCTTCTATGGCCCGTACCGCGACGCGGTCGGCTCGGCCAAGGCGCTGACCGGCGACAAGAAAACCTATCAGATGGACTTCGCCAACTCCGACGAGGCCTTGCGCGAGGTCGCCATGGACATCTCGGAGGGGGCCGATGCCGTGATGGTCAAGCCGGGCATGCCCTATCTCGACATCGTCCGTCGGGTGTCCGAGACCTTCAAGGTGCCGACCTTCGCCTACCAGGTGTCCGGCGAGTACGCGATGATGAAGGCCGCCGTGGCCAACGGCTGGCTGGACGAGGACCGTGCCATTCTCGAGACCCTGCACGGGTTCAAGCGCGCGGGCTGCGCCGGGGTGCTGAGCTATTTCGCGCCGCGAGCGGCGATGTTGCTGGGCGGCTGACGCCCCTCCCCTTGGGCGCAGAACGCCTAGGGTTTCAGTCGCGCCTTCAGGCTCGATGTGTCCCAGCGGTTTCCGCCCAGGGCCTGGACCTCGGCGTAATATCCGTCGACCAGCCGTGTCATATCGAGCGTCGCGCCATTGGCACGAGCCTCGTCCAGCACGAGGCCGAGATCCTTGCGCATCCAGTCAACCGCGAAGCCGAAGTCGAACCGACCCTCAGCCGCGGTCTTCCAGCGATTGTCCATCTGCCAGCTCTGGGCCGCCCCCTTCGACACGGCGTCATAGACCGCGTCCGTGTCCAGCCCTGCCGCCTTGGCGAAATGCACAGCCTCAGCCAGGCCCTGAACCACGCCTGCGATAGCAATCTGGTTGACCATCTTGGTCAGTTGCCCGGCACCCGACGACCCCATGTGCTTGATGGCCTTGGAATAACACATCAGCGCCGCTTCGACGCGCGCCAGAGCCTCGGCCTCACCGCCGGCCATGACTGACAGCTGCCCGTTCTCCGCGCCGGCCTGACCGCCCGAAACCGGAGCGTCGATGAAGGCCATGCCCTGCCCCGCCGCCAGGGCCGACATCTCGCGCGCTACCGTGGCCGACGTGGTGGTGTGGTCCACGATCACAGCGCCCAGCGCCAGATGCGGCATGGCCTCGCCCACGACCTGCCTCACGTCGTCGTCATTCCCGACACACAGGATCAGCAACTCAGCCCCAGCAGCCGCCTCGGCCACCGTCGCAGCGGCCCGCCCACCATGGGCCTCGCTCCAGGCCCGCGCCTTCTCCGGCGAGCGATTGTAGCCGGTGACCGCGTGTCCCTTGGCCAGCAGGTGGCGCGCCATGGGGGCACCCATGACGCCGAGGCCGGCGAATGCGATCTTCATGCTGGCTCCGGTGCCAGGCCATAGCGGCCACGGAAGAAGGTCAGGGCGTCGCCGGGACGTTCGTCGAAGGCCTCGACGCGGCCGACGATGATCATGTGGTCGCCCATCTGGATGCGATCGTGGGTCACGCACTCCAGCCGCGCCAGCGACCCAGGCAGACAGGGCGGGCCGTCGCCCCGGCGCTCGAACTCGTCCGCGTTCAGCACTGAAACCCCGGAGGCGAAGCGTTTGGCCACGGCCTGGTCATCGGCGGCCAGCACATGGATGGCGAAACGCTCGGCTGCCGCGAACACTGGCCAGCGCTCGGACCGCTCATCAAGGCACCACAGAATCAGCCGTGGCTCGAGAGACACCGAGGTGAAGGAATTGGCCGTGATCCCCAGCGGTCCGTCCGGGCTGTCGGCCGTGATCACGCACACACCCGTCGCGAACGCGCCCAGCGCCCGGCGATAGGCGCGGGTCTGGCGGGCAAGGTCGTCGGTCAGCGGTTCAAGGGTCACGGGACGCACCTAGGGGCCGGCGATGAATCCCGCAAGCGAAACGCCGTCTTAACCTTGATGCGAAAGGGTCGGGCATCAGTTTCGGGGCGTCACTTCCATGAACATGAGCGATCGGCCGATCCTCATCAAGAAGATCAAGCGGGTGTCCGGCGGCGGCCACCACGGCGGCGCGTGGAAAGTCGCCTACGCCGACTTCGTGACCGCCATGATGGCCTTCTTCCTGCTGATGTGGCTGATCAACACGACTGATCCGGAGCAGAAGCGCGGCATTGCCGAGTATTTCGCACCGGCCAGCGTTTCGGCGACGACCTCGGGCTCCGGCGGCATTCTGGGCGGGACCTCGCTGGGCGATGACGGGGCCAAGAGCTCCGGCTCCCAGTCCGTCATCACGGACCTGGCCCCCCAGGCACCGGACAACACGGCGCAGGGTCAGAGCTCCAATCTTTCGTCCGCCAGCGATGAAGCCGTTCGCGCAGAGAATGAACGCCGCGAGGCGGCCGAATTCGCCTCGGCGGCCGAATCGCTGCGCCAGGCGATGCAGTCGATGCCCGAGCTGGCCGAGCTGTCGAAGCAGCTGATCATCGACCAGACGCCAGAGGGTCTGCGCATCCAGCTGGTCGATCAGGAAGGCCGGTCGATGTTCGAACAGAACTCGGCCCGCCCCAACGCCCGGGCCCGGCTGCTGCTGCAGGCAATCTCCCGGGTGATCAACCAACTGCCGAACCGTATCTCCATCACGGGCCACACCAGCGCCGCGCCGGGCTCCAGCCGAGCCACAGGCCCCAACGACTGGAGCCTGTCGGCCGAGCGGGCCAATGCGTCGCGTCTGATCCTGCAAGGCGCGGGGGTCGATCCGGACCGGGTCTATTCGGTGTCGGGCAAGGCGGGGTCGGACCCGCTTTACCCGGACGACCCGTCACTGGCCGGCAACCGCCGTATCGCCATCGTCCTGCTGCGCGAGGCGCCGGTGCTGCCGCGGGACACCAGCCTGTGACCGCCCTCAGCCGCCGGGCGAATAGCCTTGCGGCGCGGGGCGGCCTGCTCCCAAATCAGCGGCATGAGCGGACACCTGCCCTATTGCCGACCGGATCCCGTGCGGAGTTGAGCGCGTGACCCGGCATATCCCGCAGCGCCAGCTTCGCTTCTACATGACCGCCGTCGCGCCCTGCCCCTATCTGCAGGGCCAGACCGAGCGGAAGGTGTTCGCCAACCTGCCGTTCAGCGACGGTGCCTGGGTGAACGACGAGCTGACCCAGGCCGGGTTCCGTCGCAGCCAGAACATCGCCTACCGCCCCGCCTGCGAGACTTGTGACGCCTGCGTCTCGGTCCGTATCCCGGTGGCCGAGTTCGCCATGTCGCGGTCGCATCGCCGCATCCTGAACCGCAACGCCGACCTGTCGCGTGACATGGTCGAGGCCGAGGCGACAGTCGAGCAGTTCGACCTGCTCCGCCGCTATCTGCTGGCGCGCCACCCCGGCGGCGGCATGGCAGAGATGAGCTGGCTCGACTACGTCGCCATGGTCGAGGACACGGCCGTCAGGACGCATCTGATCGAATACCGCCTGCCGTCGAAGGACGGCGGGCCCGGGGATCTGGTCGGGGTGGTCCTGACCGACCTGCTGAGCGACGGACTGTCGCTGGTCTACAGCTTCTTCGATCCCGCTCTGGACCGCCGCAGCCTGGGCGTCTTCGCCATCCTCGACCACCTGCGTCAGGCCGCGATTGTGAAGCTGCCCTATGTCTACCTCGGCTACTGGGTCCAGGGTTCCGAGAAGATGGACTACAAGGCGCGGTTCAGGCCGCTGGAAGCCCTGACGCGGTTCGGCTGGCGACTGCTGTAGGTCGCGACAGGAACCCCGCCCCGATCGCTCCAACTGTCCCGCACTAAAAAACACTGTCCGGATTGTCCGGATTGTCCGTTTGCCACTCCATCCATCGCCCGCGACAGGGCGGACGCCGGTATCCTGGCACAGGTCGTGACCAGGGCGCGTTCAGCGGGAGTCCGGGACGGTAAGGAGCTGGATTCGTGAGGAAGTTTTCGCGGGAGCGTGCGCGGACAGAGACTGGATGCCGCTCTCATGCCCCTCTCCCCACGAGGGAGACGGAATGACTCAGAGCCCCAGCTTCGCCTTCAGGATGTCGTTGACCGCGGCCGGGTTGGCCTTGCCGCCGGTGGCTTTCATGACCTGGCCGACGAACCAGCCGAGGGCCTGGGGCTTCTCGGCGACCGCAGCGGCCTTGTCGGGGTTGGCGGCGATGATCTCGTCGACGGCCTTCTCGATGGCGCCGGTGTCGGTGACCTGCTTCAGGCCGTGCTTCTCCACCACATCAGCGGGCGAGCCCTCGCCGTTCCAGACGTGATCGAAGACTTCCTTGGCGATCTTGGACGAGATGACATCCGTCTCGATCAGTTCGACCAGCTGGGCCACATGCGCCGCCGGAACCGGGCTCTGGTCGAAGTCC
This sequence comes from Brevundimonas sp., assembly GCA_046294385.1. Lineage (GTDB taxonomy): Bacteria > Pseudomonadota > Alphaproteobacteria > Caulobacterales > Caulobacteraceae > Brevundimonas. Next base: position 47,700 of record JBKBJW010000004.1, read on the forward strand.
AGATGATCCGCAGCCAGACGCGCGGACAGTTCATTGGTGACCCAGTTGGCCACCAGCTTGGCGTCCCGTCCCTTGGCTGCGGCTTCGAAATAGTCGGCCTTGGCCTGTTCCGAAATCAGCACCACGGCGTCGTATTGCGACAGGCCGTAGTCGGCCATCAGGCGCCGACGCTTCTCGTCAGGCAGCTCGGGCAGATTGGCACGGATCTCGTCGATCCAGGCCTGCTCCAGTTCAAGCGGCAACAGATCCGGGTCTGGGAAGTAGCGGTAATCGTTCGCCTCTTCCTTGGACCGCATCGACCGCGTCTCGCCCGCGGTCGGGTCGTACAGGCGGGTCTCCTGAACGATCTTGCCGCCGTCCTCGAGGATCTCGATCTGGCGGCGCGCCTCGTAGTTGATCGCCTGGCTGATGAAGCGGAACGAGTTGACGTTCTTGATCTCGCAGCGCGTGCCGAGATGGCTGAAGTCGCCGGTCGCCTTGAACTTCGCATAGCCGCCCTCGCGGCACACCGACACGTTCACGTCGGCCCGCAGGTTGCCCTTCTCCATGTCGCCGTCGCAGGTGCCGAGATAGATCAGGATGGTCCGGATCTTCTTGACGTAGGCGACGGCCTCTTCGGGCGAACGGATGTCGGGCCGCGAGACGATTTCCATCAGGGCCGTGCCCGCGCGGTTCAGGTCGACATAGCTCTCGGTCGGCGACAGGTCGTGAATCAGCTTGCCCGCGTCCTGCTCAAGGTGCAGCCGCTCGATGCCGACGTTGAAGAAGCCGCCGTCCTCGCCCTCGACCTCAACGACGCCCTCGCCGACGATCGGGTGATACAGCTGGCTGATCTGATAGCCGGTGGGCAGGTCCGGATAGAAGTAGTTCTTGCGGTCAAACTGGCTGCGCGCATTGATCTGCGCCTTGAGGCCCAGACCTGTCTTCACCGCCTGTTCGACGCAGTGCTTGTTCAGCGTCGGCAGCATGCCGGGGAAGCCCGCGTCGACCAGCGACACCTGCTCATTCGGTCCCGCACCAAAGCCCACGGCCGCGCCCGAGAACAGCTTGGCGTTCGACGCCACCTGGGCGTGGATCTCCAGCCCCATGACGATTTCCCAGGCGCCCGTGCGGCCCTGGATGAGTTTGGAGGTGTCGGCGGTTTTCGTGTCGGTCATGGGCGCTGATTAGCCGTGTCGGGGCCGAAGGGGAATATTCCCTCTTGAGGATGCCGCGATTTGCCGGTCATCTGTGGTTTCAATCCGGGGATCAATCATGACCAAATTCACTGCCGCCTTCGCCGCCCTCGCCCTCGTGGCCGGTGCACCGCTCACCGCTGTCGCCCTGCCGACGACCGTCGCCGTTCAGGAAGCGAAGTTCAGCATCGACACGCCGATCGAACAGCTGGTCGCTAATCCTGCCGCCAAGGCCGTGGTGGAAAAGCACATCCCCGGCATCGACCAGCACCCCGCCTATGGCCAATTCAAGGGCATGAGCCTGCGTCAGGTCGCGCCCTATTCCGAAGGCCAGATCACCGAGGCCATGCTGACCGCCATCGACGCCGAGCTGAAGGCATTGCCGGCGGCGTAAGTGCGGGCGTCGCGAGCTACTCGACCCCTCTCCCACTGGGAGAGGGGTTTCGTTTTTTTGCCGTGCGCAGAACCAATACGCCGCCTCCGATACTGCCGAAGGTGGCCAGAGCCCATACGATGAGCGGAGCCGGGTCCAGGCTGAAGCCAATCGTGTACATCTGGAAAGCCCAGATGAGCAGGACCACCGGCGCGACGAGCAGCAAGACGCCAATCGTCAGCAGTAGGTAGCCGAGAGCCTTTACCACCACTTCTCCGCCTTGGCGGTGAAGCCGGCGGCGTCTTCCAGGGCCGCGCCGACCTGGAAGACGGTGGCCTCGTCCAGCGCCTTGCCGATGACCTGAAGGCCCAGCGGCAAACCGGCCGAGCTCAGGCCCGCAGGCACCGAGATGCCGGGCAGGCCGGCGAGGTTGGCGGTCACCGTGAAGACGTCGTTCAGATACATCGTCACCGGGTCGATCTGCTTGTCGCCGATGGCGAAGGCGGCCGAGGGCGTCGACGGCGTCAGGATGGCGTCGACCCGGCCCCAGACGTCGTCGAAGTCCATGGCGATGCGGCGGCGGACCTTCAGGGCCTTGATGTAGTAGGCGTCGTAGTGGCCGGCCGAGAGGACGAAGGCCCCGATGGTCAGGCGGCGCTGGACCTCCTTGCCGAAGCCCTCGGCGCGCGAGGACTCATACAGATCGGTCAGGGACTTCGCATCCTTCGCCCGATGCCCGAAGCGCATGCCGTCGTAGCGAGCGAGGTTCGAGGACGCCTCCGCCGGGGCCACGATATAGTAGGTCGGAAGGGCGTATTTCGTGTGCGGCAGGCTGATGTCCACGATCTCGCAGCCGGCGGCTTTCAGCCATTCCACGCCCTGATCCCACAGGGCCTGAACCTCGGCGGGCATTCCGTCGACGACGTATTCGCGCGGCACGCCGATGCGCAGGCCCTTCACTGACTTGCCGACGCTGGAGGACCAGTCGGGGGTCGGGATGTCGAGGCTGGTCGAGTCCTTGACGTCGAACGAGCACATGGAGCGCAGCAGCAGGGCCGCGTCCTCGACCGTCCTGGTGATCGGCCCGGCCTGATCCAGCGAACTGGCGAAGGCGACCATGCCGTAGCGGCTGGCCCGCCCATAGGTCGGCTTGATCCCCACCGTGCCGGTAAAGGCCGCGGGCTGGCGGATCGAACCGCCGGTATCGGATGCCGTGGCGGCCAGACACAGGTCGGCGGCGACAGCGCTGGCAGACCCGCCCGAGCTGCCGCCCGGCGTCAGGTCGGCGTTCGACGTCTTGGACTTCCACGGATTGACCACGGGACCGAAGGCCGAGGTCTCGTTGGACGAGCCCATGGCGAACTCGTCCATGTTCAGCTTGCCCAGCATGACCGCCCCGTCGCGCCACAGGTTGGCGGTGACAGTGGACTCATAGGGCGGCACGAAGCCGCGCAGCATGTTCGATCCGGCCGTGGTCTGGACGCCGTCGGTGCAGAACAGGTCCTTGATGCCCAGCGGCGCGCCTTCCAGCGCCCCGCCGGTGCCCGCCGCGAGCTTCGCGTCGGACGCCTTGGCCATGGCGACAGCCTTGTCGGCCGTGACCTCGACATAGGCGTTGAGGGTGGGGTTCGCGGCCTCGATATTGGTCAGGAAGGCGCGGGTGATCTCCTCCGACGAGAAGGATTTCGCCTTCAGGCCGTCGACGGCGCCCTTGAGGGTCAGCTTCGTGAGGTCGCTCATGGTTATTCGACCACCTTGGGCACGACAAAGAAGCCGTCGGCCGACTTCGGTGCGTTCTTCAGCACGTCCGCGACCTTGCCGCCGTCTGTAACCACGTCATCGCGCAGGCGCAGGGGCTGGGCCACGTTCGAGGTCATGGGCTCGATGCCCGCGACATCGACCTCGTCGAGTTGCTCGATCCAGGCCAGAATGCCGTTCAGTTCGGCAGCCAGTGGCTCCAGCCGGTCCTCAGGGGTCTTGATCCGGGCGAGGTGGGCGACCTTGCGCACCGTCGCGGCGTCGATGGCCATGCGGCCCTCCGATAGTCAAAAAGCAGGAGGCGGTGACTAGCGGGCCGCCGCCGGATTCACAAGGATTCCAGGATGGGGGATTCCAGCTCTATTGAGCCGGGGTGACCGAAACCGAGGCCGGGGCTGCCCCGTCGGCACCTGCGGTCCAGCCCACAATGACGCGGCGCTTGCGGCTGCCGATCTGGCCGGTGGCTTCGTCCATCGTGCTTTCATCGATCTCCAGATCGACGTGGCCTGGGCCCTCGCCCAGCACCTTGTAGTCGAGGAAGTCGCCGACCTTGAACACGGCCCAGCCCTCGGCCGGACCGACGAAGAAGGCGACGTAGGTGTAGAGGCCGTTCATGGCCGGATCACCGCCCGCCGTGCCGAACAGCTTCACGGTCGTGTCGCCCTGATCCTTGAGCTCGTCGATTTTCACGACTCCGGCGGACCATTGCAGGTTGACGTCCGCGTCTGCCGCCAGCGTTGCGGGGGCTCCTGCCGGCTTCAGCGGCTCAGCCACTTCCGTATCGCCGATGCGGATCTGCTTGTTGATGTGGACGTTGTCGCAGGCACCGAGGGCCAGAACCCCGGTCAGGATCGTGATCGCGCGCTTCATGGCGGCCTCCCTGTCAAGGTGAACCGCCACCCTCGCCTTTGACAGGGGTTCTGGCAACGCATAACGCCTGCCGCGTGCCCGTCCTCGACCTCCATGACCTCGCCGCCGCCTCTCCGTCCGGGACGCCGTGGCTGGGGCTGGACCTTGGCGAGAAGACCATCGGCGTGGCCGCGTCGGACGCCACCCGCATGATCGCCAGCCCGCTGGAGCTGGTGCGCAAGTCGAAGTTTACCGAGGACGCACAGGCGGTGCTGAAGCTGATGCGCGGTCGGAGCGCCTCGGCCCTGATCATCGGCCTGCCGCTGAACATGGACGGGACCGAAGGGCCGCGCGCCCAGTCGTGCCGCGCCTTTGCCCGCAATCTGGACCGCATCCAGCCGGTCAACGTCGCCTTCTGGGACGAACGGCTGTCGACCAGCGCGGTGGAGCGTTTCCTGATCGACGAGCTGGATCTGACGCGCAAACGCCGCTCAGGGGTCGTGGATCGCACCGCCGCCGCCTGGATCCTGCAGGGCGCGCTGGACCGGATCCGGGATCAGGCGACCTGGCTATGATGGCGCTGCTGGCCGGCGTGCTGCCGGTCTTCGTGCTGATCGCCATAGGCTATGGCTTACGCAAGTCCGACTTCCTGCCGGACGCGACCTGGCGGCCGATCGAGAAGCTGTCGATCCACCTGCTCTATCCGGGCTTCCTGATCCCGGCGATCTGGAACGCGGACATATCGGGCGGCGGCGCGGGCGCAGCGGGCGCGGCCTCGGTGACCAGCGTGCTGATCATCGCGGCCCTGACGCTTATCCTGAAGCCGCTGATGAAGATCGACGGCCCGGCCTTCACCAGCGTGTTCCAGGGAGCGATCCGCTGGAACAGCTTCGTCTTCCTGCCCGTGATCCTGTCGGTCTATGGGCCGGACGGTCTGGCGCTGGCGGCGGTGGTGATCGCGGCCATGATCCCGGTGACCAACGTCCTGTGTGTCGTGGTGCTGGTGCGCTGGGGCTCGGACCAGCATGAGATGTCGGTGCTGGGCCTGACGAAGGCCATCCTGTCAAACCCGATCCTGATCGCCTGTCTGGTCGGGCTGGCGCTGAACCTCAGCCATGTGCCGCGCTTGCCGGGAATTTCCGACACGCTGGAGCTGCTGGGCGGCGCGGCCCTGCCGCTGGGTCTGATCGTGGCAGGCGCAGGCCTGAGCTTCGCCGAGGTGGCGCGGCGGAAGATCACCATCGGGCTGGTGTCGTTCGTGAAGCTGATCATCACCCCGCCGCTGATGTGGGGTCTGTGCGTCCTCTATGGCGGCGATACGACGGCGCAGGGAATCGCCCTGCTGTGCGGCGCGGCACCCGGGGCGGCGGCCAGCTACATTCTCGCCCGACAGATGGGAGGAGATGCGCCCTTGATGGCCGGAATCGTGGCCCTGACGACCGTCGGCAGCGCGATAAGCATCCCCATTCTGCTGGCACTCTTCCATCTGGCGTGAACGCCGCCTATAGGCGGGCCTCGATGACCGATGCAGCCGCCGTCACCGATTTGATCCACCAGCGGCTGATCCCGTTCCCAAAAGCCCATTTCCTGTCGGCCGGCGATCTGAACCCGCCCGCGGCCCTGGCCCTGCTCGATCTGGCTGACGCCTTCGTCGACCTGAACCGCTCGTCGGCCAAGGCGCTGGAGCTGATGCGCGGCCAGACGGTCATGAACCTGTTCTTCGAGAACTCGACCCGTACCAGTTCGTCGTTCGAGATCGCGGCCAAGCGGCTGGGCGCCGATGTGGTGTCCATGAACCCCCGCGCCTCGTCTGTGGCCAAGGGTGAGACCCTGATCGACACGGCGGTGACCCTCAACGCCATGAAGCCCGACATTCTGGTGATCCGGCACTCGGCCTCGGGCGCGGCGGATTTGCTGTCGCAGAAGGTCGGCTGCGCGGTGGTCAACGCCGGCGACGGGCGCCACGAGCATCCGACCCAGGCGCTGCTTGACCTTCTCAGCCTGCGCCGGGCGTTCGGCGATGTTGGCGGGCTGACGGTCGCGATCTGCGGCGACATCGGCCACAGCCGGGTGGCGCGGTCAAATGTGGCCCTGCTGTCGATGATGGGCGCGCGGGTCCGGCTGATCGGGCCGCCGACCCTGGTGCCCGGGGACGCCGACCGCTGGGGCTGCGATGTGTTCCACGACATGAAGGAAGGCCTGCAAGGCGTTGATGTCGTGATGATGCTGCGCCTGCAGCTGGAGCGGATGGAGGGGGCACTGGTGCCGTCAACCCGCGAGTATTTCCGCTTCTGGGGTCTGGACCGCGAAAAGCTGTCCTGGGCCGCACCGGGAGCAAAGGTCATGCATCCCGGGCCGATGAACCGGGGCGTCGAGATCGATTCCGACGTGGCCGACGACCTGTCGGTGTCGCTGATCCAGGATCAGGTCGAGATGGGGGTGGCCGCGCGGATGGCGGTGCTGGCGGCGCTGTCGACACGGCAAGAGGGAGCCGGCCGATGAGCAGTCTCGCCATCGTCAACGCCCGCCTGCTGGACCCCGCCTCCGACTATGACGGTGCCGGATCGGTGCTGATCAAGGACGGCGCGATCGTAGAGGTCGCGCGCGGCCCCGGTCACTTCGACGCTGATCAGGTCATCGACGCCAACGGCCTGTGCCTCGCCCCCGGCCTGATCGACATCCGGGTCAAGACCGGCGAACCCGGGGCCGAACCCAAGGAGACGCTGAAATCCGCCAGCCAGTCGGCGGCGGCGGGTGGCGTCACCACCATCGTCATCCAGCCGGACACCGATCCGTCGATCGACGACCCGGCCATGATCGACTTCATCCAGCGGCGCGGGGCGGCGCTGGGGCTGGTGAACGTCCGAGCGGCCGGCGCGGCAACCAAGGCGCGCGACGGCAAGCGGATGGCCGAGATCGGCCTGATGGACGAGGCCGGCGCGCTGTATTTCACTGACGGTGACCATATCATCGCCGACAGCCGCACGCTGCAACGGGTGATGAGCTACGCCGCCGCCTTCAACGCCCTGATCGCCTGCCGGCCCGCCGACCCGGGGCTGGTCGAGGGCGCGGTGGCGACGTCGGGCGAACTGGCCACACGGCTGGGCTTGTCGGCTGCGCCGGCCATCGCCGAGCGCATGGGACTGGAACGCGACCTGGCGCTGGTCGAGCAGACCGGCGCGCGGCTGCTGGTGGACCAGATCTCGACGGCGGGGGCGCTGGAGGCCCTGGCCCGGGGCCGGGCACGGGGGCTGGAAGTCGCGGCCTCGGTGTCGATCAACCATCTGTGCTTCAACGAGATCGACATCGGCGACTACCGCACCTTCTACCGCCTCGACCCACCGCTGCGGTCCGAAAGCGACCGGCAGGCGCTGATCGAGGCAGTGCGAGACGGCCTGATCGACGTGATCACCTCGGCCCACGCCCCGCATCCGGCCGAGGACAAGCGCCGCCCCTTCGCCGAGGCCGCGCCGGGTGCCGTGGGTCTGGAGACCCTGCTGGCGGCGTCCCTGAGCCTGCACCACGAATACGGGCTCGAGCTTCTGGACATCCTGCGGCCCCTGACCATCGGGCCGGCGACGCTGCTGGACCTTCCGGCCGGACGGATCGAGGCGGGCGCGCCCGCTGACCTGGTGCTGTTCGATCCGAACGCTCCCGTGGTCGTCCACGCCGACACGCTGAGGTCCAAGTCCAAGAACTCGCCCTTCGACGGGCGACGCCTGCAAGGGCGGGTCTTGCTCACCGCCGTCGGTGGACGCATCGTCCACGACGCACGCTGAACGGGAGCGAATCACCTTGCAGGATCTGGTCGGAGCAGCCCTTTTGACGATCGCCCTCGTGGCGGTCGGCGGCTACCTGCTGGGATCCATTCCATTCGGGGTGATCCTGACCCGGCTGGTGACCGGCGAGGACGTGCGCAGCATCGGGTCCGGCAATATCGGCGCGACCAATGTTCTGCGGACCGGTCGCAAGGATCTGGCGCTCGCGACCCTGCTGCTGGACGCGGGCAAGGGCGCGGCGGCTTATCTGATCGTGCAGTCGCTGTTTCCGGGCGTGCCTGCGCTTTCAGCCATCGCAGGCGGTGCCGCCTTCCTGGGTCACCTGTTCCCGGTGTGGTTGGGCTTCAAGGGGGGCAAGGGGGTGGCGACCTTCTTCGGCCTGTTGCTGGCCGCGCACTGGCCGCTGGGACTGCTGGCGGCAGGGACCTGGATTCTGGTTGCGCTGCTGTTCCGGATTTCGTCCCTGTCGGCCCTGATCGCCGCGCTCGCGGCCCCGGCCTATGCCTCCCTGCCGATTGCGGCCCTGTCGCTGCCGACGCCAGCACCGATCCGTATGCTGGCTCTGGGGACCGCGGTGCTTATCTGGATCCGCCACACGGACAATATCCGGCGCATCCTGAAGGGCACCGAGCCCCGTATCGGCGCGAAGAAGGCGTGAGCCCCCTGCCCGAAGCCGAGCGGTTCGCCCGGCTTCAGCTGGCTCGCACCGACCGTATCGGCCCCGTAGCCTTTGATCAGTTGATCCAGCGGTTCGGCAGCGCCGTGCGCGCGATCGAGGCCCTACCCGATCTGATCCGGCGCGGCGGCGGGCATGGCTACGACCTGGCGAAGCGGGAGGCGGTCGAGGCCGAGATTGAGGCGGGCGAAGGCTTGGGCGCGATGCTCATCGTGCTGGGCGACGCCGCCTATCCGCCCGCCCTGGCCGCCGTTGATCCGCCGCCGCCGGTGTTGTGGGCCCTGGGCGACGCGGCCCTGATGTCGAGACCGGCCATCGCCATCGTCGGCGCCCGCATCGCCTCGGCAGGCGGCATCCGCATTGCGCGCGGATTGGCGAAGCAGTTGGGCGAGGCTGGACATGTCGTGGTGTCGGGTCTTGCACGCGGCGTCGATGCGGCCGCCCATCAGGGCTCGTTGCCGACCGGAACCGTCGCGGTGCTCGGCGGCGGGGTGAACGACATCTATCCGCCCGACAATGCCGCCCTCTACGCCGAGGTGGCCGCGCGCGGCTGCATCGTCTCGGAAAGCCCCGTGGGGCACAGGGCGCAGGCCAAGGACTTTCCGCGCCGAAACCGCATTATCTCGGGCCTGTCGCGTGGGGTGATCGTTGTGGAGGCCGAGATCCGGTCCGGCTCGCTGATCACGGCCCGGTTGGCGGGGGAACAGGGGCGCGAGGTCTTCGCCGTGCCGGGCTCGCCTCTGGACCCCCGATCAAAAGGGCCGAACGAGTTGCTGCGTCAGGGCGCGATACTGTGCGAGGGGCTGGAGGACGTCGAGCGCGCCTTCGCGGGTCTGCGCACGCTGCGCGAGCCGCCGACAGAACGGCCTTTCGACGGCGCGCCAGACGACATTGAGCCGGCGGTGATCGAGGCCGTCGCCGCCCTCTTGTCGCCGACGCCCACGCCTCGCGATGAACTGGCGCGGGCGTTGAACCTGCCGATCGGGACGGTGGCGGCGGCCTTGCTGGAGCTCAGCCTGATGGGGCGAGCCACGCTGCTGCCCGGCGGTCTGGCCTCCGGCTAGGCGGGGCGCTGGGCCAGTGACGCAGCCACATCCAGCACAGCGCCCAGGTTCTCGTCTCCGTCGGTGCGCGCCATGTGAGCGAGTTCGGTTGCGAGCGCACAGATGTACTCCCGGATGGGGTTGCCGCTGGTCGACGTGGACGCAGGTTCCTCGGTCGCCATCGTCGCCATGCCGTGGTCCTGCATATGAGTCTCCCGATCGCTCGATTACCGCGCACAACTTTTAGAGGTGTTCATATAATTCAGCAACCTGAAAGGCTTCTTCGGACAGGCCGGATTGACACGGGCGATGCGGCGACACACGTTCCGGCCCCTTCCCGAGCCCCCCGGAACCGCCGCGATGGCGGCTCCGCCTGAACCGGACGCCATGAACCTCGTCATCGTCGAAAGCCCGGCCAAGGCCAAGACCATCAACAAATACCTCGGCTCCGGCTTCGAGGTCCTCGCCTCCTACGGCCACGTCCGCGACCTGCCGTCGAAGGACGGATCAGTGCTGCCCGACGAAGATTTCGCCATGCAGTGGGAGATCGACGTCAAGGCTTCCAAGCGGATGAGCGAGATTGCAGAGGCCGCCAAGCGCGCCGACCGCGTCATACTGGCCACCGACCCCGACCGCGAGGGGGAGGCCATCAGCTGGCACGTGCTGGAGATCCTGACCAAGAAGAAGGCGCTCAAGGACACCGCCGTCGAACGCGTCACCTTCAATGCCATCACCAAGTCGGCCGTGCTGGAGGCGATGGCCCACCCGCGTCAGCTGGATATGGAGCTGGTCGAAGCCTATCTGGCCCGCCGCGCGCTGGACTATCTGGTGGGCTTCACCCTGTCGCCGGTGCTCTGGCGCAAGCTGCCGGGCGCGCGCTCGGCAGGACGGGTACAGTCGGTGGCGCTGCGCATCGTCGTCGACCGCGAGCTGGAGATCGAGAAGTTCCGGCCGCAGGAGTACTGGTCCGTCGAGGCCGACCTGGCCGCCAACAGCCCGCCGTTCACGACGCGGCTGGTCAAGCACGACGGCAAGCGCATCCAGCGTCTCGACATCAAGTCCGAGGCCATGGCGACCGCCGCCCGCGAGGCGATCGCCGGCGGCGACTTCACCATCAGGTCGATCGAGAAGAAGCCGGTTCGCCGCTTCCCCTCCCCGCCGTTCACCACCTCGACCCTGCAACAGGAGGCGGCGCGCAAGCTGGGCTTCGACGCCCAGCGCACCATGCGGGCGGCGCAGAAGCTGTATGAGGGCGTCGACGAGACCGGCGGTCTGATCACCTACATGCGGACCGACGGGGTCCAGACCACACCGGAGGGCATAGCCCAGGCCCGCGAGGTCATCGGCGACCGGTTCGGCCCTGCCTTCGTCCCCGCCGAGGCCCGCTATTACAAGACCAAGGCCAAGAACGCCCAGGAGGCCCACGAGGCCATCCGCCCGACCAACATCGCCCGCCACCCCGACAGCCTGCGGCTCGAGAGCGACCTGCAGCGGCTCTATGAGCTGATCTGGAAGCGCATGGTTGCGTCCCAGATGGAGGCCGCGCGGCTGGACCGGACCACGGTCGATGTGGAGACGCCGGACGGCCTGACCGGCCTGCGCGCCACCGGACAGGTGGTGACCTTCGACGGCTTCCTGGCCGTCTATGAAGAAGGCCGCGACGAGAAGCAGAAGGGCGCAGAAACCGACGAGGAGGACGACTCCACCCGCCTGCCCGCCCTGAAGGAAGGCGCGAAGGCCAGGGTCGAGGCGATCCGCACCGAGCAGCACTTCACAGAGCCGCCGCCGCGCTTCTCGGAAGCCACCCTCGTCAAGAAGCTGGAAGAGCTGGGTATCGGCCGTCCGTCGACCTACGCCTCGATCCTGACGACCCTGCGCGACCGCGAATACGTCCGCATGGACAAGAACCGCTTCGTGCCGGAGGACAACGGCCGTCTGGTCACCGCCTTCCTGGAGCAGTTCTTCGGCCAGTGGGTCCAATACGACTTCACCGCCGCGCTGGAGAACCAGCTGGACGAGGTGTCATCCGGCGACCTGGACTGGAAGGCGCTGCTGCGCGACTTCTGGGGCCAGCTGAAGCCGGCAACGGCCGGGATGCTGGAGCGTCAGGGCGTCATCGACGAACTGGACGCCGCCATCGGCCCGTTCCTGTTCCCGCCCAAGGATGACGGCACGGACCCGCGTCTGTGCCCCGCCTGCGGCACCGGCCGTCTGCATCTGAAGGCCAGCTTCAAGATGCGGTCGTCCTTCATCGGCTGCTCGAACTACCCGGAGTGCCGCTACACCCGCGGCTTCGGCGGCGCGGCGAACGAGGCCGAGACGGGCTCGGACCGCGAGCTGGGCATCGACCCGGCGACGGGTCTGGCGGTCGGCCTGAAGATCGGTCGCTTCGGCCCCTATGTCGAAACGGCGAACCCAGGCGAGGAGAAGCCCAAGCGCTCGTCCCTACCCAAGGGCTGGTCGCCGGCGTCCCTGACGCTGGAGCAGGCGCTACGCTTGCTGGCCCTGCCGCGCGAGGTGGGCGTCCACCCGGAAGACGGCAAGATGATCACCGCCGGGCTGGGTCGATATGGCCCGTTCGTGCTGCACGCCGGAACCTACGCCAACGTCTCGGACATCGAGGAGGTTTTCGAGGTCGGCATCAACCGCGCGGTCGCCCTGCTGGCCGAAAAGCGGGCGGGCAAGTTCGCCGGACGCGGCGCGGCCACAGCCCCGCTGAAGGATCTCGGGCCCCACCCGGAGACGGGTGATCCGGTGCATGTGATGGCCGGGCGCTTCGGCCCCTACGTCAAATCGGGCAAGATCAATGCGACCCTCCCCAAGGGAACCGCACCCGAAGACTTGACCATGGAGCAGGCCCTGCCCCTGCTGGCCGCCAAGGCCGGCGCTGCACCGAAGAAGAAGGCCCCCGCGAAGAAGGCGGCGGCGGCGAAGAAGCCGGCGGCAAAGAAGGCTCCGGCCAAGAAGGCAGCGGCGAAAAAGCCGAAGGCCTAGGGCAGCAGACCCGACAAAACCGCCGGAATCCCCTCCGGCAGGTCCTCGGCGATCAGGCCGGGGCCGAAGGCGCGGGCGGCTTCGGCGTGCATCCATACGGCGGCGCAGGCGGCGTCAAAGCTGTCCATGCGCTGGGCGATCAGCCCGGCGATCAGACCCGCCAGCACGTCGCCCGTCCCCGCCGTCGCCAGCCAGGGTAAGCCGTTGCGGTTGACGACCAGTCGTCCGTCAGGCGCGGCGATCAGGGTCTCGCGCCCCTTGAGCACCACGACCGCCCCGGCGCGGCGGGAGGCCATGGCAGCCGCGTCGGCCCGCTCATGCGCGGCCAGGTCGGGGAACAGGCGTGCGAACTCTCCCGTGTGCGGCGTCAGGACATCGTCACGGTCCAGCACCGCAAACAGATCGGCCGGCGCGTGCTCGAACGAGGTCAGACCGTCGGCGTCGATGACCAGAACCGCACCGGTCGCGGCCAGGGCCCGAATATTCATGGCGGTCGTGTCGCCGATCCCGGCGGCCGGACCGATGACCACGGCGTCCATATCCTGCGTCTCGTGCGCCAGACCTTCCGGGGAGTGGAAGGTAGACAGCATGACCGCCTCGATGGCGGGGGCGATCACCGACGCGGCGTCCGGCGGACAGAGGATGCGCACAACCCCTGCCCCCACCCGCAAACCCGCCCGCGCGGCCAGTCTCGCGGCCCCGGTATGGGTCGCGTCACCGGACACGACACCCAGCCGCCCGCGCTGATGCTTGTGCGCATCCGGGCCCGGCCAGGGCATCTGGTTCATCCAGATCGCGGGTTCGTTTCCAGTCGGCATGAAATCTCTGTTCACGGATGGCGACAGGCGTGAAAAGTCGCTTGCCTTATTGTGCGATGCAATGTCCCTTTAGCGCCCGAGCGCAAGGCCCGTTCCGGCCGCCTCGGGAGCGCCCATGAAGAAGATCGAAGCCGTCATCAAGCCGTTCAAGCTGGATGAAGTGAAAGAAGCGCTCCAGGACGTGGGTGTGCAGGGCATGACCGTGCTCGAAGCCAAGGGGTATGGCCGCCAGAAAGGTCATTCCGAACTGTACCGCGGCGCTGAATACGTCATCGACTTTCTGCCCAAGATAAAGATCGAGGTCGTGGTCACCGACGATATGGCCCCCGCCGTGATCGAGGCGATCCAGAACGCGGCCCGCACCGGCAAGATCGGCGACGGCAAGATCTTCGTTTCCGACGTGCTCGACGTCATCCGCATCCGCACCGGCGAAACCGGCGCTCAGGCTGTCTAACCCCTCACCGGCCGTCCCTCGGGGCGGCTTTCCTTTTTCCTCCCCGAAGCTGACAGGACCCAACAAGAATGAGCGCTGCCGGAAAAATCCTGCAAGAGATCAAGGACAAGGACGTCAAATACGTCGATGTCCGCTTCACCGACACCCGCGGCAAGCTCCAGCATGTCACCTTTGACATCGATCTGGTGGACGATGATTTCCTGAACGAAGGTACGATGTTCGACGGCTCGTCGATCGCCGGCTGGAAGGCGATCAACGAGAGCGACATGCTGCTGAAGCCGGATCTGTCCGGCTGGTACATTGACCCGTTCTATCAGCAGACGACCCTGTGCCTGTTCTGCGACGTGATGAACCCGGACACGGGGGAACCCTACAACCGCGACAGCCGCTCGATGGCCAAGAAGGCCCTGGCCTACGTCCAGTCGTCGGGTGTGGGCGATCAGGTGTTCTTCGGCCCCGAGGCCGAGTTCTTCATCTTCGACGACGTGCGCTGGTCAACCCAGCCGCACAACACCGGCTACAGCTACGATTCGATCGAGCTGCCCTCGAACACCGGCTCGGAGTATTCCGAGGGCAACATGGGCCATCGCCCGGGCCACAAGGGCGGCTACTTCCCCGTGAACCCGGTCGATTCTGGCCAGGACCTGCGCGGCGAGATGCTGGGCGTCATGCGCGATCTGGGCATGCAGCCCGAGAAGCACCACCACGAGGTGGCGCCTGCCCAGCACGAACTGGGGCTGAAGTTCAGCGACCTGCTGACCATGGCCGACCGGCTGCAGCTGTATAAGTACGTGATCCACAACGTGGCGGCGGCCTACGGCAAGACGGCGACCTTCATGGCCAAGCCGACCTTCGGCGACAACGGCTCGGGGATGCACGTGCACCAGTCGATCTGGAAGGACGGCAAGCCACTGTTCGCCGGCGACAAATATGCAGGCCTGTCGGACCTGTGCCTCTGGTACATCGGCGGCATCATCAAGCACGCCAAGGCCATCAACGCCTTCGCCAACTCGACCACCAACTCCTACAAGCGTCTGGTGCCCGGCTATGAGGCACCGGTGAAGCTGGCCTATTCGAGCCGCAACCGCTCGGCCTCGATCCGTATTCCGTGGGTCTCGTCGCCCAAGGCCAAGCGTCTGGAAGCCCGCTTCCCCGACCCGATGGGCAACCCCTATCTGACGTTCGTGGCCCTGCTGATGGCAGGCCTGGACGGCATCGAGAACCGCATCGATCCGGGCGCTCCGGCCGACAAGAACCTCTACGACCTGCCGCCGGAAGAGCGCGGCAACATCCCCGAGGTCTGCGGCAGCCTGCAGGAGGCGCTCGACAGCCTCGACAAGGACCGGGCCTTCCTCAAGAAGGGCGGCGTCATGGATGACGACTTCATCGACAGCTACATCGCCCTGAAGCAGGAAGAGGTCGCACGGCTGCAACTGCACCCGCACCCGGTCGAATTCGACATGTACTACAGCTGCTGATCGGCGGCTGAGGTCAGACAATCAGGCCCCGGATGGGAAACCGTCCGGGGCCTTTTTCCATCTAGCGGTTGGTCGTTTCGACCTCGATGCCGTTCGGCCCGGCGCGGACTGTGGTGCTGTCGTCACCGCGGCGGCCACGCTCGATGACGACGGCAGGGACCTGAACCTCGCGTTCGATGACGATCGGTGGGGCCTGGACCTCGCGGGTTTCGATCACGGTGGTGGACGGCACTTCGACGACCTTGGTCTCGGTCTTGGTTTCGGCCGGGCCGCAAGCGGTGACGAAAAGACCAATGACTGCGAGCGAGGCTGTAGCGACAGGACGGATCATGGAATGGCTCCTTCAGGAGCCACGCTAACGGCCACGCTGGATACCGGTTCCGGTCAGGCCGCCGCCGTGTCGTCCTTCTTGCGGCGCAGTTCAATCAGACGCACGCACCAGATGCTAACCTCGTAGAGCAGGCATAGGGGGATCGCGAGCATCAGCTGACTGATCGGGTCCGGCGGCGTCACCACGGCCGCGACCACCACGACGCCGACGATGGCGTAGCGGCGCGCCTCGGCCATGACCTTGGACGAGATGATCCCGGCCATGCCCAGCAGGGTCATGACCACCGGCAGCTGGAAACACAGGCCGAAGGCCAGAAGCAGGGCCGTGACCAGGTTCAGGTATTCGGAAATCTTGGGCAGCAGCTCGACAGCGACTCCGTCGCCCGCCACCTGCTGGCCCAGCGAGAACCACATAACGAACGGCAGCATGACGAAATAAACCAGCGCGCCGCCCAGGGCGAACAGCACGGGAGAGGCGAACAGGAACGGCAGAAAAGCGCCCTTCTCATTGCGATACAGGCCCGGCGCCACGAAGCGATAGAGCTGGAACGCCAGCACCGGGAAGGCCAGGACCACGGCCCCGAAGCCGGCGATCTTCATCTTGGTGAACAGCTGCTCCAGCGGCGCGGTGGCGATCAGGCGCACCGTCTCCTGTCCCGCCTCGGGGATCGGCTTCAGCCATGCGGTCACGGCGATCAGGTCGAAGGGATTGGCCCCATGCGGACCGGCCGCGGCGTGAAGCGCCGTCGCCGCCTGGAACGGGTGGATCAGGATCAGCTGAATCTGGCTCGCGAAATAGAAGCAGACCAGGAAGGCGATGATGAAGGCGATGACGCAGGCGAACAGGCGTGAGCGCAGTTCGATCAGGTGATCCATCAAGGGCGCGCGCGACGCCTCGATCTCGGCCTCGTCGCGATCGGGCATGCTCATAGCTCGACCTTCTTCGCACGAATGGGCGTGCGTTTGCCGGATGCAGCCTTGATCGAAGGTTCAGCCTTGGCCGCTTTGGCCTTTGCAGGCGCTTGCGGCTTGGCGGCCACGGACTTCACCGCCGCCTTGCGTGGCTTCTTCGCAGGGGCAGGCGGCTCGACCGGCGGTGTGTCCGGCCATTCCTCGGGTCCAGTCAGGGCCTGCATGGGCGCGGGCGCGTCCAAAGGCTTGTTCAGGTCGGTGGCGATGTCCTTGAACGCGGCGTCTGCGTCCGGCCCGAGATTGTACATCCCCTGCCCGCGACGCAGGGCGTCGACCTCCTTGCGCAGCTCGTCCAGTTCGGACTGGCGCGCCATCTCGTCGAAGCTGGCGCGGAACTCGTTGGCCATGCCGCGCGCCTTGGCCATGACCTTGCCGACCTTGCGCATCAGCACAGGCAAATCCTTCGGCCCCACCACCAGCAGGGCCGCCAGGCCGATCACAAGGATTTCGAGGCCACCGATGCCGGGGCCGAGACCACCCATCTGTCAGGGTCTCCGACGCCGACTAGCGCTTCAGGTCTTCTTTTTCCGCGTCTGTGCGCGGCAGGCTGCTGACGCCATCGGACGGGCCGTCCTTCTTGTCATCATCCTTCAGGCCATCGCGGAACGCCTTAACGCCCTTGGCCGCGTCGCCCATCAGGCCCGACAGCTTGCCGCGGCCGCCGAACAGCAGAAGCACAACCAGACCGACGATCAGCCAATGCCAGATACCGAACGCGCCCACGGCAAACTCCTCATCTGGGCCGTCACGGCCCGGTCATCCATCTTACGCCGCATATAGGCCGGTTGAGGGCGGCGCGCCAAGGGATTACCCGGCCAGAACGTCCGCCGTCATCCGCGACAGAAGCTCGCCCCCCTGCCCCACAGCCGCCAGCCGCGAACTGGCGTGGCCGAGCACATTGGCGGCATAGACCTCATAGAGGGTGATCTTGCCCTTCAGCCAGCCGGCGTCGCCGTCGCCTGCATCGAGCCGAGCCTTTGCCGCCAGCGCGCCCTTCGCCAGCATCCAGCCGCCGACAGTATCGCCCAGAAGCTTCAGATAGGCGTCGGCACCCGCCAGCACGTCGGCGGCGGCGGCCGGGTCAGCTTTCCGGTCCAGCAGCCACAGGGTGGCGTCCTCGACCGCCTCGACAGCGTTGGCGAAGCGCTCGACCGGCTTGCCAGAGTAAAGGCGGCCCAGTGCCGGCAGGGTCGCCTTCATCTCGGCGATCAGCGCCCTGGCCGATTCGCCGCCGTCCTGCGACAGCTTGCGGCCGACCAGATCCATGGCCTGGATGCCGTTGGTTCCTTCATAGATCGGGGCGATGCGGGCGTCGCGGTAGTGCTGGGCCGCGCCGGTCTCCTCGATGAAGCCCATGCCGCCGTGGATCTGGACGCCCAGTGACGCGACATCGCAGCCGACATCGGTGGACCAGGCCTTGGCGATGGGGGTGAACAGATCCTCGCGGCCCTTCCACCTGCGGCGGTCCACTTCGGTCGCCGCATGCTTCGCCAGGTCGGCGGCGACCCCGGTGGACAGGCAGAGGGCGCGGGCGGCGGCGATCCTGGCCTTCATGACCGACAGGGTGCGGCGCACGTCCGGGTGGTCGAGGATCGGAGCGTTGGACTGGCCGGTCCAGACGCTGCGGCCCTGTTTGCGGTCGGACGCATAGGCAAGGGCGTGCTGATAGGCGCGCTCGGCGATGCCCACGCCCTCCATGCCGACGGCGAGGCGGGCGGCATTCATCATGACGAACATATGCGACAGCCCCTCGTTGGGCTGTCCGACCAACTCGGCCGTCGCCCCCTCATAGGCCATGACGCAGGTGGGCGAGGCGTGGATGCCCAGCTTGTGTTCGATCCCCACCGGCCGGAAGCCGTTGCGATCGCCCAACGATCCGTCGGCCTTCACCAGATGCTTGTTGGCCAGGAACAGGCTGATGCCCTTGGGCCCCGGCGGAGAATCAGGCAGCCGGGCCAGAACCATGTGCACGATGTTCGGCGTGGCGTCGTGATCGCCCCAGGTGATGTAGATCTTCTGGCCAGTCAGGCTGTAGGCCCCGTCGCCGTTCGGAATGGCCGTCGAGGTCAGCGCCCCCAGGTCCGAGCCCGCCTGCGGCTCGGTCAGGCACATGGCCCCGGTCCATTCGCCGGACACCAGTCGCGGCAGGTAATGGGTCTTCTGATGCTCGGTCCCGTGTGCCTCCAGCGCCTCAATGGCCGCCAGCGACAGCATGGGGCAAAGGCCAAACGCCATATTGGCCGAGTGTACGGTCTCATAGGCCGCCAGCTCCAGCGCCTTGGGCAGGCCCTGCCCGCCGGAGTGCACCGGCGCAGCCAGACCGGTCCAGCCGCCCTCGGCGAACTGGCGATAGGCGTCGGCGAACCCGGGCGCGGCGGTGACGGCACCGTTGGCGTATTTGGCTCCGGCCAGATCGCCGGGCCGGTTCAGGGGCGCGAGAACCTCCTCCGAAAACTGGCCGCCGGCCTCCAGCACCGCCCGCATGACGTCGGGGTCGTAGTCGGGAAAGGCCCCGGTGGCGGACACCTGATCGATGTCAGCGATGGCTTCCAGCGTGAAGGCCAGGTCCCGGACGGGCGCACGATAGGTCATGAAGGATCTCGCAGGGTCGATACGGGAATGATCTTGGCGAAACGGCCAGGCTCGGCCAAGGTGAACCTGTGCCGCAGCGGAATGGAAGTGCGATGAGCGAACCGAGACACAGATATTCGGCGATGTCCCTGACAATGCACTGGCTGACCGCCGCCATGGTCCTGGCCCAGGTGCTGCTGATTACGGCGCATGAGGCGACAGAGGGGCCGATCTCGCGCGAGTTCGTGATGATCCACAAGTCGCTCGGCCTGACCATTCTGGTGCTGACGCTGGCGCGCATCGGCTGGCGGCTGGCCAACCCGCCCCTTCCCATGCCCGACGCAATGAAAGGGTGGGAAAAGATGCTCGCCCGCGGCGTCCACATTCTCTTCTACGTCCTGATGATCGGCTTGCCGCTGGGCGGATGGGCGGCGTCATCGGCCGGTGGACGCGTCATCGAATGGTTCGGCCTGTTCCCGTGGCCCGCACTGCCGGTGCCGCTCGACAAGAGCCTGGCCCGCAGCTTCATGGATGCGCATGAGGCCGGGGTGAAGGTGCTCTATGTGCTGCTGGCCCTGCACATAGGGGCGGCGCTGAAGCATCAGTTCATCGACCGGGACAATGTGCTGCACCGGATGCTGCCGTTCATCCCGCGGCGGCCGTGAACCGGCGGCGGCTTCTGATTCTGGCGGCCCTGCCCCTGCTTGGGGCCGCCACCCAATCGTCAGACTGGTCGCTGGTTCGCCCGGATTCGGCACTGTCCATGGAGGTGCGGGCCTTCGGCTCCGCCCAGAGCGGACGGTTCGAAGACTGGCGCGGCGACATCACCTTTGATCCGGCAAGGCCGCAGGCGACCCGTGCTGACGTGGTGGTCCAGACGGCCTCCCTGCGCATGAACTCCAACGCGGCGACTCAGGCCGCGCGCGGTCGCGACTTTCTCGACGCTGCCCGCCACCCGACCGTGCGGCTGCAACTGCGCTCGCTGGAACCGCTCGGGGCCACGCGATACACCGCCCGCGCCGATGTCACGATCAAGGGCCGCACCCAATCCGTCACCTTCCCGGTCGATCTGCGCACCGAGGGTGACAGGGCGCGCATGACCGGCAGCCTCTCACTGGATCGGACCGCTTTCGGGATTGGTACGAGCGGCCCGTTGAACGGCCTGATCGCGCGGCAGGTCACCGTGCGTGTGTCGCTGACGGCGCGGCGAGGCTGAGCCCGCAGGTTCGGCTACTGCGCCGTCCAGCCGCCATCGATGGAGAAGCTGGCTCCATTGGCTGAGGCGCCCAGGTCCGAGACCAGATAAAGGAAGATGCCCGCCAGTTCGTCGGTGGTAACGAACTTCTTGGTCGGCTGGCTGCCCAGGATGATGTCCCGCATCACCTGTTCCTTTGACAGGCCGCGCGTGCGGGCCTGATCGGCGATCTGCTTCTCGACGATGGGCGTCTCGACATAGCCGGGGCAGATGGCGTTGCAGGTGATGCCATCCTGCGCGACTTCCAGGGCGACAGTCTTGGTAAAGCCGAGGACGCCATGCTTGGCGGCGACATAGGCCGACTTGAACGGGCTGGCGACCAGACCGTGGGCCGAAGCGACGTTGACGATGCGGCCGCGCCCCTGGGCCTTCATGATCGGGATCGCCGCACGCGTCGCATAGAAGGTCGACGACAGGTTGATGGCGATGATCCGCTCCCACTGGTCGGCGGGGAATTTCTCGACTGCCTCGACGTGCTGGACGCCGGCGTTGTTCACCAGGATGTCGAGGCGGCCCAGCTGGTGTTTGGCGAAGGCGACCATGTCGGCCACCTCGTCGCCGCGCATCATGTCGGCGGCGTGATAGCGCACGCGGACGCCGCAGCTGGCCTCCATCTCGGCGCGGGTGCGCTCGATCTCGGACGGATCGCCCAGGCCGTTCAGCACCACGTCGCCGCCCCGGCTGGCCACCGCGCGGGCCAGGGCGAGGCCGATGCCCGAGGTCGAGCCGGAGATCACCGCCACCTGGCCGGTCAGATCATCCATGCCACGCCGGGCCGGCAGTTCGGCTTTCGCGTGCTCGATGCTCTTCTTCGACCACTGGAACATAGGCGTCTTTCCGTCTCGGTGAGGCCGCGAGCGGCCTGTTAGTCTTTCGACCTTAGCGGCTCAGCCGCGCGATGGCGACACCGGGGACGAAGAATTTCCCGACCTGATGAATATCCAGTCAAGGGCTGTCGATGTGCCTCTGTCGAACTGGTAGCCTTCCCGGTCAAACGCTTTCAGATCCTCAGCCCTTTCGATCCTCTGATCGATAGCGAAGCGAGCCATCGTCCCCCGCGCCTTCTTGGCGAAGAAGGAAATGATGCGGCTGTCGTCCGTGGTGCCTTCCCGGAAATGACAG
Organism: Brevundimonas sp.; assembly: GCA_046294385.1. Classification (GTDB taxonomy): domain Bacteria; phylum Pseudomonadota; class Alphaproteobacteria; order Caulobacterales; family Caulobacteraceae; genus Brevundimonas. The sequence goes on from JBKBJW010000004.1 coordinate 69,347, forward strand.
GTGACGACCGGAATCTTCACCGCCCGGGCGTCCACGGCACCGAAATATTCCTGACTGGCCAGGTTGATCAGGGTCGGGTCGGCCTGACCCTCGGCGTCGGCGTTCAGCCGCTTCGAGATACGGTCGCCCCAGAAGTCATAAAGGCTGGACCCGCGCCGGGTTTTCAGCCGCGTCCCCATCTCCAGCCGATAGGGCTGGATCCGGTCCAGCGGCCGCAGCAGGCCGTAGAGTCCCGACAGGATGCGCAGATGCTCCTGCGCCCAGCTCATCGCCGTGCCGTCCAGCGAGCGCGCGTCCAGTCCCTGATAGACATCGCCCGCGAACGCCAACGCCGCCTGCAGGCCGATGTCCTTCGCGGCCGGGTCGAAGGCCTTGAACCTTGCCTGGTTCAGCTTGGCCAGGTCGGCCGAGATGCCCATCAGACGCCGCAGGTCGGCCTGGGTCTGGCGCCGCGCGGTGATCGCCAGGGACGCCGTATCCTCGGTGAATCGCGGCTGCGTCGCCGGCAGGGCCTGTGTCGGCTCGGTGAAATCCAGCCGCTTGGCCGGTGACAGGACGATCAGCAAGGCAGGCTCCGCGCGGTGTGCGGCGGACATAGGCCTGTTCGATGACGATTTGAACCGGGCGCGGCTTCGTTGCTAACTGCGCACGACCCGTTCGGGTCCGGAGTCGTGGTGATGGTGCACAGGCGTTTGGCGCGGGGCGATTTTCTGGGTGCCTTGCGGAAATCCGCATTCGGCGGCGGATTTCGCGTCGAACTGCGGATCGCCACCCTGCCGCCAGAGGCCGTCATCGAGCATTCCCACGACGAGGCCCACTTCATCCTGCCTCTGGACGAGGGATACCGAAGCCTCGCTGGTCCCGGTCGGTCCGGCTCGGTCAGGGCGGGCGGCCTGATCTACAATCCGCCGGGCGTCACCCACCGGGACTGTTTCGATGAAGCGGGCGGACGTTTTCTGTCGGTCTCCACGCCTGTGTCGTCGGAGGTGGGAGGTGAGGATCCGGTCCTGCTGGATGACGCGGTTTCGGCGGCGGCGGCGCGACGGCTGATCGGGGAATGTATCCGGTTCGAGCCCGGCGACGAGTTGGTTCTGGAGGACAGGGCGCTGGTCATGGTGGCCGCCGTGGCGCGTGACAAAACGTCTCGAGGTCGGTCGACGCCCGACTGGCTGGAGACCGCCCGGGAGATGATCGCCGACCTCGCCGGGGTTCAGGGGCTGGAGGTCCGCACGATTGCCGCCGCGGTCGGCGTGCACCCGGTGCATCTGGCGCGCACCTACAGACAGCGTTTCGGCATCAGCCCGGGCGACGCCATACGCCGACGCCGCGCCGACATGGCCATGGCGGCGCTGACGCAGGGCCTTCGCCTGTCGGAGGCTGCGACCGTCGCCGGCTATGCAGACCAGAGCCATATGACTCGGGAGCATGGGCGCATCTACGGCGTCAGCCCGGCCGCCAGCGTTGCGGTTCTGGCCTGAGGATGTTGCACGGGTTCAAGACCCTGAACGCCGGCCTATGCCATTGATCCGGCAAAACCGGAGCCTGAAATGCGAAACATCGTCCTCGTCGCCTGCCTGTCGCTGATCGCCGCCTCACCCGCTTTCGGGCAGCAGGCAGCCGACTGGCCCGTTGTGACTCCGGCCGGCGGATCGGCCACAGCCCAAGCTTTGACGCGGATGGATTCCGCCGTGCGCGCCGGAGAATACCAGAAGGTCACCAGCGTCCTGATCGCCCAGAACGGACAGGTCATCCATGAGGCCTATTTCGATGACGCTGGCGCAGAAGCGCGGCGCAACACGCGGTCAGCCACCAAGACCGTGACCGCCATGCTGGTCGGCTCCGCCATCGCACGCGGATCGATCCCCGATGCCGATGCGCCGGTCATGTCGTTCATCGCAGAACACGGTCCCTTCGAGAATCCCGACCCCCGCAAGGCGCAGATCACCATCGAGGATCTGCTGACCATGAGCTCGTTGCTTGAGTGTGACGACGAGAACCAGTTTTCGCGCGGCAACGAAGAGCGGATGTATCTGATCGAGGATTGGGTGAAGTTCGCTTTCGACCTGCCAATCCGGGGGTTTCCCGCCTGGGTGACGCGGCCCGAGGCCGCGCCCTACGGGCGCGCGTTCAGCTACTGCACGGCAGGCGTGACCACCCTGGGCGCCGTGGTGCAGTCAGCGACAGGCACGTCCCTGCCCGCATTCGCCAGCGAAGCGCTGTTTGCCCCCCTCGGGATCAACGGCGAGGAATGGCAGATGTCGCCGACAGGTCTGGCGCAGGGCGGCGGCGGGCTGGGCCTGCGCAGCCGTGACCTGCTGAAGCTGGGGCAGCTGCTGCTTGACGGGGGTCGCTGGCAGGGACGTCAGGTGCTGCCGCAGGCCTGGGTGACCGCGATGACGACGCCCCATGCCTCGGTCGGCGATGGACGGGGCGACTACGGCTATTTGACCTGGCTGCCGGTCTACACGGTCAAGGACGTGGCCTATCCGGCCTGGGCCATGGCCGGGACAGGCGGCAACAAGGTGGTGATCGTGCCGGCGTTGCGGGCGGTCGTGGTGGTCACGACGGAGAACTACAATGTCCGCAACCCTCATGGGCTGGCGGACGCCCTGATCAGCCAGCATGCGCTGGCGGCGCTGGTTCCCTAAAACAGCACGGCCGGGTTCATGATCCGCTGGGGATCAATCGCCGCGCGGATCGCCCGCATGGTCTCGATCTCCAGCGGGGACTTGTAGCGGCGGGCCTCGTCGGTCTTGAGGCGACCCAATCCGTGTTCGGCGCTGATGGAACCGTCGTAGCGGGCGACGATGTCGTGGACGATGCGTGAGCCCTCAATGCCGCGGGCGATGAAGGCAGCGCGATCAACGCCCGGCGGCGACATCACGTCATAGTGCAGGTTGCCGTCGCCCACATGGCCGAAGGCGCTGACACGGCAGCCGGGCTCGAACCGCTCGACGGCGGCGGTGGCTTCCTCCAGGAAGTCGGCGATGCGCGATACGGGCACGGAGACGTCATGCTTCCAGCCCGGGCCCTCCGGCCGCTGGCCCGCCGACTGCTCCTCGCGCACCTTCCAGAAAGCGGCGGCCTGGGCGGCGTTCTGGGCTATGGCGGCGTCGGTGATCAGCCCGTCCTCGAACGCGGCGGACAGGATGCGCTCCATCCCCGCCTCGGCCGCGTCCGGTTCGCCCGACGCCAGTTCGATCAGCACACACCAGGGCGGCGTCGTTTCCAGCGGCTCGCGCGTGTCGGGGATGTGCTTCAGCACCAGTTCCAGCCCGATGCGCTTCATCAGCTCGAACGCCTCGACCCCGCCGCCGGTCTCGGCCTTGGCGCGGGCCAGCAGCTCGATGGCGGAATGGGGTGTGGCGATGCCGACAACGGCGGTCGCGCGGCTGCGCATGATGGGGAACAGCTTCAGGGTCGCCGCCGTAACGACGCCCAGGGTGCCCTCGGCACCGATCAGCAACTGCTTCAGATCATAGCCGGTGTTGTCCTTGCGCAGCCGCTTCAGGCCGTTGAAGACCTGACCGTCCGGCATGACCGCCTCGATGCCGAGCACAAGATCGCGCATGACGCCGTAGCGCAGCACGGCGGTGCCGCCCGCATTGGTCGAGATCACGCCACCGATGGTCGCCGACCCTTCAGCCGCCAGACTGAGGGGGAAGAACCGGCCAGCCTTCGCCGCTTCCTGCTGCGCCTCCAGCAGTGTCACGCCCGCCTCGACCGTCATGGCGTCGTCCAGCGGCGTTACATCGCGCACAGTGCGCAGCCGGCGCGTGGACAGCAGCACCTCGCCATAGGGAATCTGGCCGCCGACCAGGCCGGTGTCGCCGCCCTGGGGCGTGATCGCCACGCCGTGGCGCGCGCAGACCTCCACCAGCCGCACCACATCCGCTGTCGTGCGGGGCATCAGCATGAGGGGCGTATGCCCGCTCCAGCGGTTGCGCCACTCCGTCAGCCACGGCGCGATCTCGGCCGGGTCGTCGGTCCAGCCGCCGGCGCCGGCGGCAATCTTCAGCTCTGCGAGCGCTTCCGGGGAGGGATTGGCCATCCCCCCTTGTCTCAAAGTCGTGGACGCCGCGAAAGGGCAAAGCCAAGGTGATCGAATGACCGCCCCCAAGATGACGCCCGTGCCCGCCGTCGGCGTGGTCTGCCTGCGCGGCGACGAGGTGCTGCTGATCCGTCGGGGTCGCCCGCCGCGCCTCGGCGAATGGAGCCTGCCCGGCGGTCGCATCGAGCCGGGAGAGCGGGCGGTGGACGCGGCCCTGCGGGAGCTGCGCGAGGAGACAGGCGTCGAGGCGCAGATCATCGGGCTGGTCGATGTGGTGGACGGGCTGTTCCCGGATGCGGGCGTCCACTACGTCCTGATCGACTATGTGGCCCGCTGGCTCGGCGGAGAGCCTGTGGCCGGCGATGATGCGGCGGATGCACGGTTCATGTCGATTTCCGAGGCCGAGGCGCTTGTCGCCTGGGATGAAACCCGACGGATCATCCGCGCCGCCCGCGACATGATGGCCGACTGAAATCGGACCGGTCCATGTCCGGTTTCGGTAGCTAAGGGGTTCGGCGCGTCGTAACCTCTGCCCTATCAGGAGGAACGAATGGATTTCACCAATCTCGCCGCCATCGTGCTGGTCGTCTTTGCGATCATACTGCTGTTCAGCGTGGTCAAGATCGTGCCTCAGGGCCGCGAACTGACCGTCGAGCGGTTCGGCAAATACACCAAGACGCTCAAGCCGGGGATCAGCATCCTGACGCCCTTCGTCGAGCGTATCGGCCGGCGCATGAACATGATGGAGCAGGTCCTGGACGTGCCCCAGCAGGAGGTCATCACCAAGGACAATGCCATGGTGAAGGTCGATGCCATCGTCTTCATCCAGGTGATGGAGGCCTCGGCCGCCGCCTACCGGGTCGAGAATCTGCCCTATGCGATCACCCAGCTGTGCTCGACCAACCTGCGCACCGTGGTCGGTTCGATGGACCTGGATGAGGTGCTGTTCCAGCGTGACAACATCAACTCGCGCCTGCTGACCGTGATCGACGCGGCGACCGAGCCGTGGGGCGTGAAGGTCAACCGCATCGAGATCAAGGACCTGACCCCGCCGGTCGACATCACTAACGCCATGGCCCGCCAGATGAAGGCCGAGCGCGAGCGCCGCGCCGTCATCACCGAGGCCGAGGGCGAGAAGCAGGCCGCCATCGCCCGCGCCGAGGGCGCCAAACAGTCGGCCATCCTTCAGGCCGAGGGCCGCAAGGAAGCCGCCTTCCGCGACGCCGAGGCCCGCGAACGCGAAGCCCAGGCCGAGGCCAAGGCGACCGAGATGGTGTCGAACGCCATCGCCGCCGGTGACGTGAACGCAATCAACTACTTCGTCGCCCAGAAGTATGTGGAGGCCTTCTCGGAACTGGCCCGCAACCCGACGCAGAAGACGGTCATCGTGCCCGCAGAGATGGGCTCGCTGGTCGGCTCCATCGCCGGCATCGGCGAGCTGGTCGGCATGGCTCGCAACCAGCAGGCCGCGCCGCGTCCGGCGGCCGCGGTTGCGCCGGCGCGTCCGGCCCCCGCCCCCGCTGCCCCCCGCGCGCCGCGCCGCCCCGGCTCGGTGCCGTCCACGGAGTAGGTCATGCAAATCATCGCCGATCTCTACACCGCCCAGCCGTTCTGGATCTGGCTGGCTCTGGGTGTGGTCCTGCTGGCCGTCGAGGCCGCCCTGTCGACCGAGTGGCTGCTTTGGCCGGCGGTGTCCGCCGGGATTGTGGCCGTGCTGACGGCGGTAGGCCTGCGGCTCGGCATCACGGGCGAGCTGATCCTGTTCGCCGCCCTGACCGTGGCCGCGACCCTGCTGTCGCGGCGCCTGATCCAGCGGGTCAATCCGGATGACGCGCCCGATATCAACGACCGCGACCTGCGCCTCGTCGGTCAACGAGCCAAGGTGGTCGAGGCCTTCTCGAACGGCCGTGGCCGGGTCTTCATCTCGGGTGCCGAATGGCCGGCGGAGATCGACGGCGACGCGCCGCTGACCGGTGAGAGCGTGATTGTTGAGTCGGTGGCCGGGCCGTTGCTGAAAGTGCGTACGGCCTAGCGCCCCAAGACCTCGTCCACACCCCGGTTGGCCAACCCGTCCGCCCGTTCATTCAGTTCGTGGCCGGCGTGACCCTTGACCCAGCGCCAGCGCACGTCATGTCGCGCGCGGGCGGCGTCGAGGCGTTTCCACAGGTCCTCGTTCTTGACCGGCTTCTTGTCGGCGGTCTTCCAGCCGCGGGCCTTCCAGCCGTGGATCCAGGTCTCGATCCCCTGCATCACGTATTTGCTGTCAGTGTGCAGCTCGACCTTGCAGGGCCGCCTCAGGGCCTCCAGCGCCATGATCGCGCCCATCAGCTCCATGCGGTTATTGGTGGTCAGCGCCTCGCCGCCCCACAGCTCCTTCTCGTGACCCTGTCCGGTTTGCAGGATCGCGCCCCAGCCGCCGGGACCGGGATTGCCCTTGCAGGCGCCGTCGGTGTGGATGATGACGTGGGACAATCGGTCGACTCGGATTGATGCAGACGCTCAGGTCTGATGGATTGGCCGTCCATACAAGGGGGAGTCTGCCATGAACCGCCGCGAACTGATCGCCACATCCGCCGCCGCCGCGGCACTCGCCGCCTCCCCCGCCCTCGCCCGTCCCGCCGGAGCCTCGATGCCCAACGCCCCTGTCCCGCCTGTCGCCAAGAAAATCCCGGTCGTCATCGAACAGCTCGGCCGCACCCGGACCGACGACTATCAGTGGATGAAGGACGACAACTGGCAGGCGGTGCTGCGCGACCCGAGCCTGATCAAGGCCGACGTCAAGGAACACCTGATCGCCGAGAACGCCTACCGCGAGGCCATGCTGGCCCCGACCCTGCCGCTCCAGGCCACGATGTTCGAGGAGATGAAGGGCCGCATCAAGGAGGATGATTCCAGCGTGCCCAGCCCGGACGGCCCGTGGGAGTATTACGTCGAGTTCCAGACCGGCGATCAGCACCCGCGCTACATGCGCAAGACACGGGTTCCGCGCGACAATGGGACGGTGGTCACCCTGCGCGAGGGTGAGACGATGCCGCCCGTGCTCCGGCCTGTGTTGGACGTCGAGACCTTGCTGAACGCCAACGAGCTGGCCGCAGGCAAGGCCTATTCCGAGGTTTCGGCGGTCGAGCACAGCCCGGACCACACCCTGTTCGCCTATGCCGAGGATGCACAGGGCTCGGAGGTGCATCAGATTTATCTGCTCGACCTGAAGAGCTGGGTGCTCTGGCCCGATCCGATCCAGTCGGCGACCGGCAACTTCACCTTCTCGCCCGACAGCCGGTGGATCTTCTGGACCAATCGCGACGACAACGGCCGCCCCGACAAGATCTTCCGCCGTCCCGTACACGGCGGCCCGGCAACCCTGGTCTATGCCGAAGAGGACGAAGGCATGTTCATGAGCGTCGGCCGCACCGCCGACGACAAGTTCATCGTCATCAGCATCGGCAATCAGGAGGTCAGCGAGACCCGCTACATCCGCGGCGATGCACCCGAGAGCGAGCCGATCGTCCTGGCCGCCCGCGAAGGCGCCATCCGCTATGACGCCGATCACTGGGGCGACCGCTGGGTGATCCGCACCAACGACGGCGACGCCATCGACTTCCGCATCGTCGAGGCCCCGACCGATGCGCCGGGCAAGGCGAACTGGCGCGATCTGGTCCCGCATACGCCGGGCCGGTTCATCGAAGGCTTCGACCTGACGAAGGAACATCTGGCACGGCAGGAGCGGGCTGACGCCAACACCCGTATCATCATCCGCGACCGCTCCGGCGCCGAGCACGAAATCGCGGCGGACGAACCCGCCTACGCCCTGTCGCTGGCGGGGGCGTCGGAGTTCGACACCACCACGACCCGCTACACCTACAACTCGCCGTCGACCCCGACCTCGACCTACGACTACGACATGGCCAGCCGCGAGCGCACCCTGCGCAAGGTGCAGCAGGTGCCCAGCGGCCACGACCCGGCCGACTATGTGGTCGAGCGGCTGAACGCCCCCGCCGCCGACGGCGAACTGGTGCCGGTCACCATCCTGCGCCGCAAGTCCACGCCGGTGAACGGGTCTGCGCCGCTGCTGCTTTACGGCTACGGCTCCTACGGAATCCCGATGTCGGCCAGCTTCTCGACCGGGCGGCTGTCGCTGGTGGACCGGGGCTGGATCTACGCCATCGCCCACATCCGCGGTGGCTCGGACAAGGGCTGGGGCTGGTTCCTGAACGCCCGGCGCATGACCAAGAAGAACACCTTCACCGACTTCATCGCAGCCGCCGAACACCTGATCTCCACCGGCCACGGCCGCGCGGGCCACATCGTGGCCCAGGGCGGGTCGGCGGGCGGCCTGCTGATGGGTGCCGTCAACAATATGCGCCCGGACCTTTGGGCCGGGATCATCGGCCAGGTGCCGTTCGTGGACGTGATCAACACGATGAGTGACGTGTCACTGCCGCTCACCCCGCCGGAGTGGCCCGAGTGGGGCAATCCGATCGAGGACCCCGAAGCCTACGACTACATGATGAGCTACAGCCCCTATGATCAGGTGGCCCCCCGCGCCTATCCGGCGGTGCTGGCGACCGGGGGCCTGTCGGACCCGCGCGTCACCTACTGGGAGCCGCAGAAGTGGGTGGCGAAGCTCAGGCCCGCGACCACCTCGGGCAAGCCGGTGCTGTTGAAGATCAATATGGATGCCGGGCACGGCGGGGCCTCGGGCCGGTTCGACTATCTGAAGGAAGTCGCCCACGACTATGCCTTCGCCATCTGGGCCATCGACAAGGGCTGGGAGCGGGGGTGAACGCCACCGTTCGCGACGCCACGGCTGACGACCTGCCCGCCATCGCGGCCCTGTACGGCCGGGAGGTGCTGCATGGCACGGCGTCTTTCGAACTGGACCCGCCGTCGCTGGCCGAGATGACCGCGCGGTTCGAGGCGGTGCGCGGCAAGGGCCTGCCCTGGCTGGTGGCCGAGATCGACGGTGCCTTTGCCGGTTACGCCTACGCCTCGCCGTTCCGGCCGCGCCCGGCCTATCGCTACGGCGTCGAGGGCTCGATCTATGTGGAGGAGACGGCGCGCGGCCACGGCGTCGGCCGCCTGTTGCTGGGCGCCCTCATCGACCGGGTGCGGGCCATGGGTCTGCGCCATGTCATCGGCGCCATCAGCAACGGCGCGACCAGCGACGCCTCGATCCGGCTGCACCGTGCGCTCGGCTTCCGCGAGGTCGGCGCATACCGGCAAGTCGGCTGGAAGTTCGACCAATGGCTGGATGTCACCCTGATGCAGCTCGACCTCGACCCGTCGGGCGAGCCGCCGCGTGCGCCCGGCCTCAACCTCGGCGGCGGGCCGGCTTGAGCTGCGGGCCAGGTGAGCCTACCTAGGCTCCATGGCGATGCTTCGGACCTTGTCGATGCTGCTCGGCGCGCTTGCGGTGCTGTGGCTCGGCGCTGTCCCGATGCCGGCCACTTCGGCCGAGGTGCCACCCTGCCACGAGATGACGATCGAGCACGGCGAGACGCCCGCGCCATCGCCCGATAAGCCGATGCAGGTCATGGGCTGCTGCGTCGCCTGTGTGGTTGCGCCCCTGCCCCAGCCACCGGTCCGCGCTGTCGTGCGACCGCCCGCTCCGGGCCACGCCGCGCGCCTCCAAACCCTGCCTGTCGGCCAGATCCCCTCGCCTGAACCCGGACCGCCGCGAGCCGTCGCCGCCTGACGACCGTTCATCCGCGGACCCGGTCCGCACTGCATTCCGTTTCAGGAGGCCATCATGGCTGCCCGCATCCTCGTGCCGCTCGCCGGCGCATCCCTGCTCGCCCTCGCCCTTCCGGCGGCGGCGCAAGATCACTCGCATCACCAGCCCACCCCGTCCCAGACGACGCCATCCACACCGACATCGACCGCCGACCCACATGCCGGCCATCAAATGAGCGGCCCGGCACCCGCGACCGCACCGATGGACCACTCAGGCCACGACATGGCTGTCATGGACCCCGATATGCCGGGCATGGGACACACCATGACCAGCGCCCTCGGGGCCTGGCCGATGAGCCGCGACGCTTCCGGCACCAGCTGGCAGCCGGACGCCTCGGTTCACGGCGGCGTCCATTCTGCCTCGGGCGACTGGTCACTTATGAGCCACGCCCTGCTCAACCTGGTCTGGGACCGCCAGGACGGCCCGCGCGGCGACGAGAAGACATACGTCGCCGGCATGGTGATGACCTCGGCGCGGCGTGACTTCGCCGATGGTTCGACCCTGAACCTGCGCGCCATGCTCAGCCCCGACCCCTTCATGGGCAAGGACGGCTACCCCCTGCTGCTGGCGGCGGGCGAGACGGCGGACGGGATCAATCCGCTGGTCGACCGCCAGCATCCGCATGAACTGGTGATGGAACTGTCGGCCAGTTACAGCCGCCGCCTGTCGGACAAGGACAGCGTCTTCGCCTATGTCGGCCTGCCCGGCGAGCCCGCTTTCGGCCCGCCCGCCTTCATGCACCGCATGAGCGCGATGGACAGCCCCGAGGCGCCGATCACCCACCACTGGCTGGACTCGACCCACATCGTCTTCGGCGTCGTCACCGCCGGCTGGGTCCATGACGCCTTCAAGCTGGAAGCCTCGACCTTCCGGGGCCGCGAGCCGGATGAGGACCGCTATGACATCGAGACGCCGGAACTCGATAGCTGGTCATTACGCGCCTCCTGGAACCCCTCGCCGGAGTGGTCGCTGCAAGCCTCATACGCCGATGTGACCGGGCCCGAGCAACTCGAACCCGATGAGGACGAGACCAAATGGTCGGCCAGCGCCATTCACACACGCCGCCTCGGCGAGACCGGCTGGTGGTCATCGACCCTGGCCTGGGGTCGCAAGACCAACGACCACGACGAGTCGAAGGACGCCTGGCTTCTGGAAACGGCCTTCCACCCCGACGACCGCTGGACCGTGTTTGCCCGTGCAGAGCGTATCGAGACAGATGAACTCGTCTCCGGCCCGGGCGGAGGTCACGGGCCGCTCTATACCGTCTCCAAGGCCTCTTTCGGCGCGATTTATGACTGGCGGCTGGGTGAGCACACGCGGCTGGGCCTCGGCGCGCTCTATGCCGTCAACCGCGTGCCGACCGCGCTGGAACCGGAATACGGCGGCGACCCGGACGGCATGATGGTGTTCGTGCGCTTGAAGATCGACTGATCAGTGCGGCGCGATGTCCGGCGGCGGCGTGGTCAGCCACGGCGCCAGCCGGAAGCGCCGCGGCGCGTCACCGAGTGTCTTGTGCTCGATGAACTGCCGCGCGAAACCGACGACGCCGAATATGGTCTGTTCATCGAAAGGCTTGCTCACGGCGCCCAGCGCCCCGGCGAACCCCTCGGGAATCTGTTCCGGATTGGCGGTCAGGAACACAACAGCTGTGCCGTATTCCGCGACAAGGCGTTGCGCGATCCGGGGACCGGTCATGCCGTCCAGAAGATTGACGTCAATCAGCGCCAGATCGGGCCGTTCACGGTTGGCGATGGCAAAGGCGCTGACCTGGTCCATCGCGCACCCGACAACGTCGCACCTGCAGTCGGCGAGCACCAACTCCAGCTCCATCGCCAGGATCGCCTGGTCCTCGACAATCATGACCCGAAGGCCGGGCGGCAACGTCAACGCAATCCCCGGGCTACGCACACTCACCGCATCAACACTGCTGTGTCGGCAAGCGGACAGAGGAAACGCACGCGTAGCGAAAAGGTTCGATCGCCGACGAAAAAAGTCGGGCAGCGCCCGGCGCTATAACGCTGCAGCGGGTTAATGAGGGGGGGTGAGCGAAGGTGACGACCGCCCGGCGGTCACTCAAGGGGGCGGATGGCTGGGGAACTAGGACTCGAACCTAGAATGACGGTACCAAAAACCGGAGTGTTACCATTACACCATTCCCCAGCAGGTCCGGCGACCCGCCTTGGCGGCGGGAGGCGGTCGAAATACGCCAAGGCTGCGGGCGATGCAAGGACCGCCTGAAAGACTATTTTCCGAGACCACGAAACGGCGCTTGCGGCCCTGAAAACCCGTCGCTATAAGCCCCCTCCTCATGTCGGAGTGTGGCTCAGCCTGGTAGAGCACTGCGTTCGGGACGCAGGGGTCGGAGGTTCGAATCCTCTCACTCCGACCATGAGATTTCCGGCTTCGACCCCAGCGCGGAACCCTCTCCCCCTCAATCCTTCGCCTTCGCCGCCACCGTGTTCAGGTGCGCGCCCACGGCCTCGATGGTGCGTTCACCCAGCGCCTTTCGCCGCGCCAGCAGGTCCGGCGACCCGGCGTCATAGTCGGCCATCAGCCGGTCCACGAAGGCACCCGACTGGACCTCATCCAGCACCGTGTCCATGGCCGCCCGGCTCTCAGGCCCGATCACGCGAGGCCCGGTCAGATAGGCGCCGTACTCCGCCGTATTCGAGATGCGCCCGAACGCCCCGGCGATGCCGCGCTCATACATCAGGTCGGTGACCAGCTTGACCTCATAGAAGCATTCGAACCACGCCACCTCGGGCGGATAGCCGGCCTTGACCAGCTTCATGAAGGCGGCGTCGATCAGCTCGCCCACCCCGCCGCACAGCACCACCTGCTCGCCGAACAGGTCGCTCTCGCACTCGTCCCTGAAGGTCGTTTCCAGAATGCCCTTGCGACCACAGCCCAGGGCCGCCGCATAGGACAGGCCGAGCGCATGGGCCCCACCCGTCGTGTCCTGATGCACGCCGAACAGGCAGAACACCCCCTCGCCCGCCTCATACAGGTCGCGGATGCGCGGCCCGATCCCCTTGGGCGAGGCCAGGATCACATCGATGTCGGCGCGCGGCTGGACCAGCCCGAACCGCACCGACAGGCCGTGGGCGAAGATCAGCGCCGCCCCCGGCCGGATATTGGGCTCGATCTCGTCCGCCCAGAGATCGCGGTGCGCCTCGTCCGACACCATGACCGCGACCACGTCGGCGCCCGCCGCCGCCTCGCCGGCCGTCATGACCGCAAATCCGTCGACCTGCGCCTTCGCCCGCGTCGCCGACCCGACCTTCAGCCCCACGACGATGTCGCTGACGCCCGAGTCTCGCAGGTTCAGCGCATGCGTCCGCCCCTGGCTGCCGTATCCGATCACGGCCACGCGTTTGCCGCGCACAATCGACAGGTCGCAGTCGCGGTCATGGAAAACAGGCAGGGGATTGGCTAGGGTCTGGGTCATGCCCGGTCTCATAACGCCATCCACCATCGTCGGCTTCTGGAAAGAGGCCGGGCCGGACAAGTGGTACAAAAAAGATCCGCAGTTCGATCACATCCTGCGCGAATACGGCCGCGCTGCCCACTTCGCCGCCGCCCGACGCCAGCTGGACGACTGGATGGACAAGGCCGAGGGCGCACTGGCCCTGATGATCCTGCTGGACCAGTACCCCCGCAACAGCTTCCGTGGCACGGCGCACCAGTTCGCCACCGACCCCCTGGCCCTGATGTTTGCCCGCGACGCCATCGCGCGGGGCTATCTGGACGCGTTCGAGCCGGACCTGCGCCAGTTCCTGCTGTTGCCGCTGATGCATTCCGAGGCCCTGGCCGATCAGGACGCCCTGCTGCCCCTGTGCGCCGACATGCCCGACACCCTCAGGTTCGCGCACGTCCACCGCGATATCATCGTCCGCTTCGGTCGTTTCCCGCATCGCAACGCCGCCCTGGGCCGGGAGACGACGCCAGAGGAGCAGGCGTTTCTCGAAGGCGACGGGTTCAAGGGTTAAGCGGTCCACAGGGTCGGTCGCCGCTCCACAAGTTGTGACCCCGGCGGACGGAAACGGGACTCTGCGAATCACCGGGATCGGCACACTCTGCGAGGATGAACGCCGCCGTCGCCCTCGCTGATCTTCAGGCCCGAACCGGAGCGGTCGCCGCTGACCATCCGGAGTGGCAGTATCTGAACCTGCTGCGCGACATCCTCGACAACGGGGCGACGCGCGATGACCGGACCGGCACGGGCACGCTGGGCGTCTTCGGCCGCCAGATGCGCTTCGACCTGTCCAAGGGCTTCCCTGTCCTGACCACCAAGAAGCTGCACCTGCGCTCGATCATCGTCGAGCTGCTGTGGTTCCTGCGCGGCGAGACCAATATCGGCTGGCTGAAGGAAAACGGCGTCAGCATCTGGGACGAATGGGCCGACGCCGAGGGCGAGCTGGGCCCCGTCTACGGCAAGCAGTGGCGCAGCTGGACCGCGCCCGACGGCCGCGTCATCGACCAGATCGAAAAGCTGATCCACGGCCTGAAGACCAATCCGAACGGCCGTCGCCATATCGTCAGCGCCTGGAACCCGGCTGACGTCGACGACATGGCCCTGCCGCCCTGCCACTGCCTGTTCCAGTTCTTCGTCGCCGACGGAAAGCTGAGCTGCCAGCTGTATCAGCGCTCGGCCGACGTCTTCCTCGGCGTGCCGTTCAACATCGCGTCCTACGCCCTGCTGACCCTGATGGTGGCCCAGGTCTGCGGCCTGAAGCCCGGCGAGTTCGTCCACACCTTCGGCGACGCCCACCTGTATCTGAACCACGTCGACCAGGCGGAGCTTCAGCTGAGCCGCGAGCCCCTGCCCCTGCCGACCATGACGATCACCCCGCGCGACGACCTGTTCGCCTACGACCTGTCGGACTTCGTCCTCGAAGGCTACGAGCCCTGGCCGCACATCAAGGCGCCGGTCGCGGTCTGATGCACCTCAAGACCCTGCAGGCCGACGTCCTGCGCATCTCCGACATCTACGCCGAGCAGCACGGCATCGACCGGTCCGGCGACTGGGCCCTGCTGAAGGTTCAGGAGGAGCTGGGCGAGCTGACCGCCGAGCATCTGCGCATGAACGGCCGGGCGCGCGGTGCCGCCGACGCCGGCAAGCTGGGCGACGAGGCGGCGGATGTGCTGGGCATGCTGCTGATCTACTGCGACCGCGCCGGCATCGACCTTGAGTCGGCGATGCAGCGCAAATGGCTGCACTGGCTGGAGCCGAAATGAGCGTTCCCCGCCTCGCCCTCGTCGTCGCCCGCGCCCGCAACGGCGTGATCGGCCGCGACGGCGGACTGCCCTGGCGGCTGCGCAGCGATCTGCAACAGTTCAAGGCCATCACCGTCGGCAAGCCGTGCCTGATGGGCCGCCAGACGTGGGAAAGCCTGCCGCTGAAGCCCCTGCCCGGACGGCTGAACATCGTCCTGACCCGGGATCAGTCCTATGAGGCCGACGGCATGGCGCGCGGCGCCCTGGTCTGCGCCAGCCTGGACGAGGCCATCGAGATCGCCCGCGAACAGGCGGCCGAGGACGGCATGGACGAGATATGCCTGATCGGCGGCGCCCAGCTGTATGCCGACGCCCTGCCCCGCGCGAAGCGGCTTTACATCACCGAGGTGGAGGCCGAGCCTGAAGGCGACACCCTGTTCCCCGCCTTCGACGAGGCTGCCTGGATCGAGACATCGTCCGAGCGCCACGAGCCGGGCGAAAAGGACGACCACGCCTTCACCTTCCGCATTCTGGATCGCCGATAACATACGGAGAGATATGATGATCGTTGTGACCACCAATGACGTTCCCGGCCACCGCGTCGTCCGCGTCATCGGCATGACGCGCGGCATCACCGTGCGCTCGCGCAACGCCATCTCCGATGTGGTCGGCGGACTGCAGTCCATGCTGGGCGGCCGGGTCGGCGCCTATGTGAAGCTGGCCGAAACCGCCCGCGCCGAGGCCTATGAAGAGCTGCTGGTCCACGCCCGCGAACAGGGGGCCAACGCCATCCTGGCCATGCGTTACGACGCCAACGAGATCATGCCCGGCATCACCGAGGTGCTGGCCTACGGCACCGCCTGCGTGGTCGAACCGGCATAATGCGCCGGCGCCGACCCGGACTGATCATCCCAAGCCCCGGCTTTCCACTGACGGCGATGTGGATCAGTGCCTGGACCATCATCCTCCTGATCGGCATTCCCGTCATCATACGCTTCGGCTTCAAGATGAAGAGCTGGGCGGACTTCTTCAGCTTCATGCCCTTTGTGCTTGGGGGCGTCGTCGTTTTGGCCCTCGTGGTCGGGCTATTTGCCGCTTTGCGCGCGATCGTCCAAAAATGGGCCTGGCGAAGACTGGTTGAAGACACCCCTGTCGCCGATGATGAGGGAAGCTAAGAGGCCACCTGCCCCTTGCGCTTTCGCCTAGATGCGCGGCTTTGCCTAGTACAGCCGCGCCATCGCGCTGCGCTCGAAGTCCTGCAGCTCGCCCAGCCGCCCATCGCGGATCTTCAGCACCCACTCGGGATCGGCCAGCAGGGCACGCCCCACCGCGACCAGGTCGAACTCGTCCCGCTCCAGCCGCTCGATCAGGCCGTCCAGCGAGGCGGGTTTCGAGCCGGCGCCGCCAAAGGCCGCGATGAACTCGCCGTCCAGCCCGACGGACCCGACCGTGATGGTCGGCTTGCCCGTCACCTTCTTGGCCCAGCCGGCGAAATTCAGGTCGGAACCCTCGAATTCCGGCTCCCAGAAGCGGCGCTGCGAGCAGTGGAAGACATCGACGCCGGCCTCCGTCAGCGGCGTCAGCCACTGCTCCAGCTCGGCTGGGTCGTGGGCATTCTTCGCGGCGAAGTCGTGCGACTTCCACTGCGACAGGCGCAGGATCAGCGCCATGTCGGGGCCGACGCCCTCGCGCACGGCCTTGACGACCTCGGCGCCGAAGCGGGCGCGGTCGGCGATGGTCCCGCCGCCCCATTTGTCTGCCCGGTCATTGAGACCGGACCAGAAGAACTGGTCGATCAGATAGCCATGCGCGCCGTGGATTTCGACGGCATCGAAGCCCAGGTCGCGGGTCGCGCGGGCCGAGCGGCCAAAGGCGGCGATGGTGTCGGCGATGTCCTCGTCTGTCATCGGCTCAAGGCCGCGCTTGCCCGGGCTGGTCATGCCGGCGGGGCTGTCGACCTTGCCCAGCGGCTGCCAATCCGCACCCTGGCCCCGAGCCGAACCCACGTGCCACAGCTGCGGTGCGATCAGGCCGCCGGCGGCGTGGACGGCCTCGACCACCTTCTTCCATTCCGGCAGGGCCTGACCGTGGAAGACCGGCACCTTGGCGTCATTCCGGGCGGCAGGACGTTCGACCACCGTGCCCTCGGTGATGATCAGTCCGACCTGCCCCTCGGCCCGGCGACGGTAATAGGCGGTGACGTCCTCGGTGGGGATGCCGCCCGGCGAGAACGACCGCGTCATCGGTGCCATGACGATGCGATTGGGCATCTTCAGCGACTTGACCTCAAAGGGCCGGAACAGGGCGTCGATGCTCATGGGGTTCGCTCGCAGGAGGATTGGAACAGCCAAGGTGGCGATTTCCGTTGCGATTTAAAACCCTCAGAGGCCGAGTTTTTTCGCAACCTCTCCCGCGATAGCGTCGAAACGCGCCACGACCGTCGCATCCGGCGCGCCCGCGTCCCCCGCCTCCCGCACGGCGGCGTCCAGCGGCAAATCACCCAGGAAGTCGACGCCCAGCCGTTCAGCCTCGGCCTTTGCCCCGCCCGCCCCGAACACCGGGCCGGTCATGTTCTCGATCAGGCCCAGCACGGCAACCTCGACCTGGCTGAACAGGGTGTGGGCGCGCCGCGCGTCGGCCAGCGCGACCTCCTGCGGGGTCGAGACGATGACCACCCCGTCCATCGGCGTGTTCTGCACCAGGGTCAGCTGGACGTCACCCGTGCCCGGCGGCAGGTCCAGCACCAGCACATCCAGCGGCGCATCCTCGGTGCCCCAACGGGTCTGGCCCAGCATCTGCTTGATCGCCTGGGACGCCATCGGCCCGCGCCAGACCATGGCCTCGGTCCGGCCGGTCAGGAAGCCGATCGACATGACCTTCAGCCCGTGGGCCTCGTTCGGGATCATCATGTTATCCGTGAACGACGGCTGGCCCGACACGCCCAGCATGGTCGGCAGGGACGGGCCATAGACATCGGCGTCGAGCAGGCCGACCGACAGGCCGCGCGCCGATAGCGCCGCCGCAAGGTTCACCGCCACGGTCGACTTGCCCACCCCGCCCTTGCCGCTGGCGACCGCGAGGACGCGCTTCACATGGGCCGGACGCGTGGTCGGCACCGGTGCCTTGGGCCGCCCCTGATCGACGGCCTCCTTCGACAGAGACGCCGTACGGCGCGCAGGCGCAGGCGCGGACTCGGCCGTCAGGATCACCGACACCCGCGCCATCCCGGGCAGGGCCTTCAGTGCCGCCTCGGCCGCATCACGCACGGGGGCATAGATGCCGACGTCCCGGCGAGCGACCTCGATGGCGAAACCGGCGCGGTCTTCCGCCACCACCAGCCCCTGCACCAGCCCGGCGGACACGAGCCCCTTCCCCGATTTCGGATCGATGACGGCATCGAGGGCGGCGACGACGGCGGCGTGTTCAGCCAAGGCGGAGCTCCATCAACCCTTGCAGGGGGTAAGCGGGCCTTCTATCGCCGGTGAGCCCCCGCCGCGAGCGCCGATTTGTCCGACCCCCTGATCACCCTGATCGCCGGCCCAACCGCTTCGGGCAAGTCGCGCCTGGCGCTGGAGATGGCGCGGGCGAGCGGCGCGGTGATCATCAATGCCGACAGCCAGCAGCTTTACGCCGACCTGCGCGTGCTGAGCGCCCGGCCGTCGGCCGAAGAAGAGGCGCAGGCCGAGCACCGCTTCTATGGCGTGGCCGACGCCGCCGACGCCTGGTCCGTGGGCCGCTGGACACGTGAGGTCATGCCGATGCTGGAGGCGCTGCGGGCCGAGGGCCGCCCCGCTATTCTCGTCGGCGGCACAGGTTTATATTTCAATGCCTTGACGAAAGGTCTTGCGGATATACCGCAAGTTTCGGCCAGCGCCCGCGACGCCGCCCAAACCGCCTTCGATACCGAAGGCGAAGCCTTCTTCCGCCGCCGTCTGGCGGAGCTCGACCCCGCCGCCGCCGCCCGCATCGAGACCGGGGACCGCCAGCGCCTGACCCGCGCCATGGCCGTGGCCCAAAGCACCGGCCGCTCACTCAGCGACTGGATGGCCGACACTACGCCGCTGCTGGAACCCCGGTCATGGACCGGCGTGGTGGTCGAGCCGGACCGCGCCGCCCTCTACGTCAACTGCAATGCGCGGGTTACAGCGATGGTCGAGCACGGCGCGCTAGACGAGGTGCGGGCGCTGATCGCGCGCAACCTCGACCCCGCCCTGCCCGCCATGAAGGCGGTCGGCGTGCGCGAGTTCGCCGCGCATCTGGCCGGCGAAATCCCCCTGGACGCCGCCATAGACGCCACCCGCCAGGCCACCCGCAACTACGCCAAGCGCCAGCTGACCTGGTTCAGGAACCAGACACCGGGATGGGCGCGCCACCCGGGTTTCGCCTGAAGCTCTTGGATCATTAAGCTCTTGACCCTATATTGGCTGTGCCGGGGCTTGCTCCGGATATGGCGATAAACGCGCCTGTAATAAGCGGACCGGACCCGGGTGCGATTCCCGGCGGCTCCACCATTCTCTCCCGGTTATCGGCGGGCGAGCACGGGGCCGACTAGCATCGACGGACGTGTAAAGAGGATTGCTTTTGCCCGTCCTGACCCACCGTATCGGGTCATTTTCTAACTGCGAACGATAACTTCGCTGAGGAATACGCTGTCGCCGCGTAATGCGGTGCCGGTAATTCCAAACTAACTCCTGGGGGTTCAGATCTCCAGGCGGGGCACGGAGGGCGCCTGGCAACAGAAGCCCTCCACTTTCCTCACTTCGTCCCTTCCGCCGGCCGCACGGCCCCGCTATCACTCGCCTTTCACGCGCAGAGGCAGGCATGGCTGACGACACTCCCCCGGTCGACGAGATGCACTACGAGCAGCTGGCGCAGGACGCCCTGCGCGGCGTGATCCGCGCCGCTCTTGAGCGTGCCGCCAGCCCGACGGGCATTCCGGGCCAGCACCGCTTCTTCATCACCTTCCGCACCCGCGCCGCGGGCGTGGTGCTGCCGCCGGATATCCTGGCGAAATATCCGGAAGAGATGACCATCGTGCTCCAGCACCAGTACTGGGACCTGGCGGTCGAGCCGGACCGGTTCACGGTGATGCTGAAGTTCGGCGGCGTGCCCAAGGTCATGACCACCCCCTTCACCGCCATCACCCGTTTCGAGGACCCGGCGGCGCAGTTCCTGCTGCAGTTCGAACCGCCGCGCGTGCCCGATCTGCCCGCTGTCGAGCCCGAGCCCATGCCGGCACCCAAGCCGAAATCGACCAAGGCCCCGCCGCCTCCGGGCGACGATGACGGCCCCAAGGTCGTCTCGCTGGACCAGTTCCGCAAGAAATAGCACTCTCTCGGCAGATCCTGTTTCGCGGCTGGGGGACGACGCGATGCTGCAACGACTGATCGCCGCGGCCATTCTGCTGATGACGGCGCTGGCGACGCCGGCGGGTGCGCAATCCCGCTTCGACGGCTGGGCGGTGGCCATCGTCGCCGGCGACTGGCGCGGCGGAAATCAGCCGATCGAGGCTTTCGACAACGCCCGTCGCGATCTGGTCCAGGGCTTCCTCGACGCCGGATTCTCGCGCGACACCATGGTCGACTATTCCCTGCGTCCTGATGTCCCCAACCCCACGACAGCGCAGCAGGCGCTGGCCGGGATCACAGAGGTAACCGGACGGGCGACCAGAGGCTGCCTGCTCTATTTCACCTCCCACGGCTCGCCTGCCGGGATCGTGTTCGGACCGTCCATGACCCTGGCACCTGCGGACATGGCGCGTCTGGTGCGGGGCTGGTGCGGCGACCGGCCGACGGTAGTGGTGATGTCCGCCTGTTACTCCGGCGTGTTCAAGGAGGCTCTGTCAGGCCCGAACCGCATCGTCATGACGGCGGCCAGCCGGGTGACCTCGTCCTTCGGCTGCGGAGCCGATTCCAAATATCCCTATTTCGACGGCTGCGTGCTGGAGTCCCTGCCCAAAGCCTCGGACTTCCTGACCCTCTCCCATGCCACGCGCGCCTGCGTCACGCGGCGTGAGACCGAAGAGAACCTGACGCCGCCCTCGGAGCCCCAGGTCTTCATCGGGGCAAACATGCAGCTGATGGCGCCGACCCTGCGATTTAACCGTCCGCCGAGTTGACGGACCCGCCGCTTCCCTTCTAGAACATTTGCAGAACATCTCGCGATGGAGGGACGAATGCTGACCGGAGGATGCCACTGCGGCGCTGTCCGCTACGAGATGCCGGCCGAGTATATCCACCACGCCCTGTGCCACTGCACCGACTGCCGCAAATGCAGCGGCGCACCGGCCGTGGCCTGGGCGCTGGTGCCGACGGACCAGCTGAAGATCACGGGGGAGACGGTGGCCTATGCCTCGTCCGAACATGCCCTGCGCCACTTCTGCGGCGCCTGCGGGACCGGGCTTTTCTACACAAACGACGTCATCTTCCCGGGCCAGACGGACGTGCAAAGCGCCACGCTCGATGACCCCGACGCCCTGACGCTGCAGGCCCAGATCCAGACGGCAGAGCGCATCAAATGGATGGAGACGGCGAACGACCTGCCGTCCTTCCACCGCTATCCCGGCGGTCCCTAGGTCCGCGGAAACGCGCGGATGGTGATCCGCTCGCGCTCGCCCTCGCGGCGCTCGACCAGCAGCCGGGCCACCTGGGCGTCGTCGTGGAACAGATAGCCCTTGATCGCGTCCAGCAGGGCCTTGGCCAGATTGTCCAGATCCATGTGCGGCGGCTCGCCCACATGCTCCATGACGATCTCGACGACATAGTCGCCCCAGGACGGGCGTGACGCCCACTCCTTGCGCATGAACTCATAGACCAGCGGCTTGTAGTATTTAGCCTGGGTGGTCAGGCCCTCAATGGTGATCTCCACCACCTCACCCGCCTCCCGCGCGCGGACCTTGCCCGTGCCGATCCAGCCGGATGTCACGGGCACCACTTGTGAATATCGCCGAAGAGTTTGGCCGACTGGATCACCACCGGCGGCGTCAGTTGCTCCTCGCCGTTCGCCGGCGACATCTGGATGCGGCGGATCACGTCCAGATTGCCCGCTACGGAACCGAAGGCGGCGAACCCCTGACCATCCGGGTTGCGGGCACCGCCATAGTCGAGGCTGAAGCTGTCCTCTGTGACGATGAAGAAGCTGGAGGTCGCGCTGTCCGGGCCGTCGCGGGCCATAGAGATCGTTCCCGCGCGATGACTCAACCCCGTATCCCGCGTGCGCTCCAGCGGGATAGGCGGGCGCGATGCATCGTCTGAGCCGCGAGGTGTGGCCGCCTGAATCACGTCGATCGGATTGGGATTACCCGTGTTGGTCGCCCGCACCACCGTGCGGAAGAATGACCCGCCATCGTAATCACCCGACACCACATAGCTGAGGAAGTTGCAGGTCGTTATCGGCGCGCGGTGAGGGTCGAGAAAGAGCATGATGGAGCCGGCGTCGGTGTTCAACTCCACGGCCGGAACTTCGACGGCATCCATGCCGCGCGTATGAAGTGGTCCATGCGCACACGCGGCCATCGGCATAAGCACAAACAGACCCACCACTGCCCGTCGGATCATCTTCACCATGCCCATCCCTCGCCTGTTCAGCCGCTTGTTCAACCGCCCCCCCGTGCTACACCCCGCGCGCACCGAGAGCCAAGCCGTAGAGCCCACGACCATGACCGATCATCGCACCGAATCCGACACCTTCGGCCCCATCGAAGTCCGCAACGACGTCTATTGGGGGGCGCAGGCCGAACGGTCGCTGGGCAACTTCAAGATCGGCTGGGAGAAGCAGCCCCTGCCGATCGTCCGCGCCCTGGGCATCGTCAAGCGCGCGGCGGCCGAGACCAATATGGCGCTGGGCAAGCTGGACCCCCAGATCGGCAACACCATCGTCGCGGCCGCCAACGAGGTGATCGAGGGCAAGCTGAACCAGCATTTCCCGCTGGTCGTCTGGCAGACCGGCTCGGGCACCCAGTCGAACATGAACGCTAATGAGGTGATCAGTAACCGCGCCATCCAGATGCTGGGCGGCGAGATGGGCTCCAAGAAGCCGGTTCATCCCAACGACCACGTCAACATGAGCCAGTCGTCGAACGACACCTATCCCACGGCCATGCATGTCGCCTGCGCCGAACAGGTGGTCAACGATCTGCTGCCCGCGCTGAAACACCTGCACGCCGCGCTGAAGGCCAAGTCGGACGCCTGGGCCCACATCATCAAGATCGGCCGCACCCACACCCAGGACGCCACCCCGCTGACGCTGGGCCAGGAGTTCGGCGGTTATGCGCAACAGGTCGCCAACGGCATCGAGCGCATCGAACTGACCCTGCCCAAGCTGATGGAACTGGCCCAGGGCGGCACCGCCGTCGGCACCGGCCTGAACGCCCCCGTCGGCTTCGCGGAAAAGGTGGCGCAACAGATCGCCGGCATCACCGGCCTGCCCTTCACCACCGCCCCCAACAAGTTCGAGGCTCTGGCCGCCCATGACGCCATGGTGTTCAGCCACGGCGCCATCAACACGGTCGCCGCGTCCCTGTTCAAGATCGCCAACGACATCCGCTTCCTCGGCTCCGGCCCCCGTTCGGGCCTGGGCGAACTGGCCCTGCCGGAGAACGAGCCGGGCAGCTCGATCATGCCGGGCAAGGTCAATCCGACCCAGTGCGAGGCCCTGACCCAGGTCTGCGTCCAGGTGTTCGGCAACCACGCCGCCGTGACCTTCGCCGGGTCCCAGGGGCATTTCGAGCTGAACGTCTTCAACCCGGTGATGGCCTACAACTTCCTGCAGTCGGTGCGCCTGATGGCCGACGCGGCGATCAGCTTCACCGACAACTGCGTCGTCGGCATCGAACCGCGTGAGGACAACATCAAGCGCGGCCTCGACAACTCCCTGATGCTGGTGACGGCCCTGAACGGCAAGCTGGGCTACGACGCCTGCGCCAAGATCGCCAAGACCGCGCACAAGAACGGCACGACCCTGCGTGAAGAAGCCGTCGGCGGCGGCTACCTCACCGACGCCGAGTTCGACGAGGCCGTCCGCCCCGAGAAGATGATCTCACCGGGGTGATCCGATGGAGGCGTCGGAGCTGACGTTCGAGCGTGACGGCACCCGCCACTTCCCGGGCGTGATCACCGCGTCGGAAGCTGAGGCTCTGGCGACGCGCCTGTCCGGCGACCTCGACGGCAGGCCCGGCCGCCGGCTGCTGATCGAGCCGGATATCGAGCCTCTGCTGGCCACGACGGGTCCGGTCGGCAGTATCGCCGCCTCCCTGATCGGAGCGGTGGCCCGACCGGTCCGCGCCGTCCTGTTCGACAAGACCCGGACAGCGAACTGGATCGTCGCCTGGCATCAGGATCGCACCATTGCTGTCCGCGAGCGCCACGACACGCCCGGCTTCGGACCGTGGAGCACCAAGGACGGCCTGTGCCACGTCGCTCCGCCCATCAGCGTGCTGGAGCGTATGGCGACCCTCCGCCTGCACCTCGACGACTGCGATAACGACAATGCGCCATTGACGGTCGCGCTCGGTTCCCACCGTCGGGGCCTCGTTCCCGCAGCCGAGGTCGCGGCGGCGGCCGCAGAGCATCCGCAGTTCACTTGTCACGCCAGAGCCGGCGACGTCTGGGCCTATTCGACCCCGATCCTGCACACCTCGGCACGCAGCCTCAGCGACCGACGCCGTCGCGTGCTGCAGATCGACTATGCGGCCGAGGACCTGCCCTCCCCGCTGCAATGGCTCGGAATCTGTCGCGCATGACCGCGCTGGATCGCCCTTACTGGATCGAGGCGCGTTTCGAACGGCGCGAGGGGTGGGACGACGACGTGTATCCGTTCAACCTGCCCGTGGTGCGCCGGACGGATGTGCTGCCCTTCCATCCGCGCGTCACCTTCGTCGTCGGCGAGAACGGCTCGGGCAAGTCAACTCTGATCGAGGCGCTCGCTATTGCCTGGGGCTTCAATGCCGAGGGCGGGTCGAAGGACCACCAGTTCTCCACCCGTGCGTCGCACTCGCCATTGCACGGCTTCATCCGCCCGGTCCGGTCGCCCGCGAAGGCGAGGGACGGCTATTTCCTGAGGGCGGAAAGCTTCTTCAACACGGCGACCTATCTGGAGCAGTCCGACACGGTCCGCGCGGGCCACACGGGCCTGCATGAGCAATCGCATGGCGAGAGCTTCTTCAACCTGTTTGAAAACCGCTTGGAGGGCGACGGCCTCTACATCATGGACGAGCCTGAAGCGGCCCTGTCGCCGTCACGCCAGCTGTCGTTCCTCGCCCGCATGCATCAACTGGTGAACAAGCGGTCGCAGTTCATCATCGCCACCCATTCGCCGATCATCCTCGGCTATCCGGACGCTTGGATCTATCAGGCCTCGCCGCGCGGGCTGGACCGCGTGGCCTATGAGGACACCGAGCATTATCAGGTCACCAAGGGCTTCCTGACCCGGCCGCAGACCTATCTCGACGTACTGCTGTCCGACGACGATTAGGGCTTGTCCCGGATCGTCCGGCCTACGGGGGCCAGCGCCAGTTTCGCCAGCTCCAGATCCTTCAGGGCGAAGGGGATGCCGATGATCGTCACGAACTCGGCCACGGCGATGATCAGGTGCGACAGGGCGATGTACCAGCCGGCGAAGACGAACCAGATGACGTTCAGCACCACGCCGAGGCAGCCGACGACCGGGTTGGCCTCCTCCTGCCAGACAATCTCGCGCCCGAACGGCCAGAAGGAATAGCTGGCGATCCGCCACGCCGCGAAGGTCCAGGGCAGGCCGACCACCGTCAGTGCCAGGATGGCTCCGCCGAGCAGCCACAACAGGCCGGAAATCCAGCCGCCGAAAATGAGCCAGAGGATGTTCAGGAGCAATCTCATGGCTCCCGGATACGGCAAAGGCCCCGCCTGCAACAGCGGGGCCCGCGTGAATTCGCCGTAAGGGAGTTGGAGTAGGAGTCTGTCCCCGTTCTGTCCCTGACTGTACCCGCCCTGTCCCCCTGACCGATAGAATGACGGCAGAGAAAAAAGTCTACGAGCCCTAGTGTGGCTTCTCGGTCCAGCGCGCCTTCGCGTCGTCCTTGGTCACATTCAGATGGACGTGCTCATCGACGTGATCGACCCAGCTGACCGGGATCATGTGATGCTTGAAGCCGCCGGTCAGATCCAGCTTCGCCAGCTCGATCTGGTCGCCGACAACGTGATCGACGCGGCCGATATGCTCGCCGTCCGATCCGACAACTTCGAGGTGTTCCTTGATCATCGAGGCGTCTACCATGGGGATATCTCCTGTTTGATGGCGTTGCGAAACAACGTGCTGGACGCCATCGGGTTTCAGAGGAAGGCGACGACGATGGGTGATGTCGTGAACCTGAACAGGGCGCGAAAGCAGCGCGCCAAGGTCGATGGCAAGGCGACCGCCGCCGCCAACCGCGCCGCCCACGGCCGCACCCGCGCCGAACGCGAGGCCGCTGAAAAGGAACGCGACCGCGCCGCGCGCCTTCTGGATGGATCAAGGCTGGAGGATTGAGATGGGCGGTTACACCCCCGGCAGCCGCGAAGGCCTGATCGCCCTGATGGCCATGCGCCGCATCAAGGCGGAGAAGCTGCGCCGCGAGAAGCTGGCCAAGGCGACGACGCCCGAAGAGGTGAAGGCGCTCGAGGAGGCGAAGAAGAAGGAACGCCGCTCGGGCTGGTTCCGCTAGCCGGCTTTCGGCGCGCGGCTGAGCAGAACCTGCCCTGACAGCACCAGAGCCAACCCGACCAACGCGGTCCAGCCGAAGCGCGCGTCCTCGAACAGCACCGACATCACGGTCGCGATCAGCGGCGTCAGGGCCGAGATGTAGCTGGCGAAGGCGAAGCCCTTGCTCTTGGCCACCGTGAAATAGATCACGAAGGCCGCTACCGATCCGATTACCGACAGATAGGCCAGGGAGATCAGGTAGCCGGGGCTGGGGTCGATGGTGAAATGCACGCCCGTCACGAGGCCATACACCGCCAGCATCGCCGTGCCGTAGGCCATGGCCCAGGCGGTCGCGGGCATGACGGGCGCACCCGCTTCCTGATTGCGCCACGAGAACCAGTTGCCGAGGGTCGAGCTGGACATGGCCAGCACCGCAAAGCCGATACCCAGCAGCGCTTCCGGCCCCAGCCGCGCGCTGAACAGTTCCCCGCCCGACAGCACCGTCACACCCAGAAGCCCGAGACCGGCCGCGAACCATGCCGTCGGCGCCGCCTTCTGCCCCTCGATCAAACGGAACATCACCAGATTGGTGAAGGCCATCGCTGCGAAAACCACCGCGACGATGGCGGAGACCACGTGCCCTTCGGCCGCGTAGGTGAAGGCATAGGAGACGGCGAACACGAATGCCCCCTGCGCCATGGCTTCGAGATGCTGTCGGCGGGTCAGGCCGATGGGCCGACGCAGGGCGAGCAGAATGACAAACAGAACGATCGCCGCCAGCCCGAACCGCCAGGTCACCGAGGCAATCGAGTCGACCACGCCCAGCTGCCACTTGATGGCGTACCAGGTCGTGCCCCAGATGATGGCGCAGGCCGCCACACCCATCAGGGCCAGCATCCCTGAATTGGGCCGGCGATTATCGTCTCGTGTCACGGATGGATCCGGTCAGGCGTCAGGAGGATCCCTGCGATGAACCACGCCGGGACGGCACACAAGACGGTTCTGGCCGACCCGCCATAAGTCAGACTTATAGCAGCCAGATCCCGCGACCCGGCGTCAGTTGGCGTCCTGCGCCGCACGGCGATCGCGGGCCATAAACCCGGCTACATCGCCGGTCATGGCGGCGGGGTTACGGCGCATCGACCGAGTGCTGTAGAGAGCCCGCAGATAGGCCCAGTCCCAGTCAGACAGGCTTGCTGTCACCGTCGGGTCCTCGAACACGCCGAGAATGCTCGTGAAGCCAGCGGTCGAACCTTCCGGATCGACCTGGGCCAGCGTGACCATGGCGACATAGTCGCTGAGCTGTTCGAAGCTGACAGCGCTGATGTCATCCACATCGACGATCACGATGGTCCGGTTCAGGTCATCACGGATCTGGCTGACAAGGCGCGAGGCCGCAAAAACGTTGATCTGGGGTACCGAGGGCTCTCCGTTCGAATCTGACGCACCTGGCAGACGCACGGCGACCTGACCGGTTTCAGAGTCGACCGGTACGCTGACCTGCCACCAGCGCACGGGTGCGGTGGTGTCGCGGAACCTTTCAAGCGCACTGCTGCCCAGATCAAGACCGCTCGCGCCGACACGGAACGTGCGGCGGTCTTCCTCAATCAGGGCTCGAGCCAGGCCGGCCCCATCCTCGGTGAAGATCACCAGGGCGTTGGCCTCGCAGCCCGGCTCACCGATCGGAATCTTCAGCTCGGTGGCGATGTCTGCGACGCGGTCAATCATGGCCTGAGCGTACTGGGCAGGCAGGTTGGCGACCCCCAGGCAGAGTTCGCTGCGCCACTGGGCCAGACCCCGGCCCCGCGCGGGTCCAGCCACAGCACCGACATAGTCGCGAACCGCCTCGTCCAGCGGACGCCCGTCCACGACAATGCCCTCGATGGAGATCTCTTCCGGATCAACCGGCGGCGGGGTCTGCGGCGCGGTCGGCGGGTCCTGAACCGCAAGGGACAGGATCATGGCCAAGGCTGAACTGAACATGCTGAAAACGCGCCCCTTCCGCCGGATCCTCACCGGCGGTGAAAACAGGCCTTACCTGCGAGGCGAAACGAAGGCTAGTTTGTTTCAATGCTGAAAAAACGCTCGGTATCGCTATCTGGCCACGCCACCTCGGTGGCGCTGGAACCCGAGTTCTGGGCAGTGCTGGACCGTGTCGCGTCCGAACGCGGCCTCAGTCAAGCCGGCCTGCTGAAATGGGTGGATGAGACGCGCGGGCGACGGCCGCTGGCCTCTGCCTGTCGGCTGCTGGCACTGGAATGGAGCGCGGCGCGAAACCCCGATTGACAGTCGCCCGGACGGGGCGCTTCCTCATCGAGATCAGGAGATTTCGCCGTGTTCGACAAACTGGACAAAGGGCTGCTTGCCCCCGCCCTTTTCGGTGGCCTGATCGCTATCGGGCTGATTGGCGGCGGGGCCTTCGTCGGGTCCGGCGTGGTCAACGCGTCCAACGGCAACCGGCAGGTGACCGTGCGCGGCGTCGCCGAGCGTGACGTCGTCGCCGATCTGGCCGTGCTGACGATCAGCTTCAGCTTTTCCGGCGACGACCTGGACGCCGTCACCGGCCGCATCGATAGCGACCTGAACAAGGTTCGAGCCTTCCTCAAGGCCCAGGGCTATCCCGACGATGTGCTGACGAACGGACGTTTGTCGGTGACGGACAACAAGGCCAACGCCTATCAGCCGGCCAACACCCAGGTGCTGCACTACACCGCCGGCAACTCGGTCACGATCCGCACCCGCGACGTGTCGCGTGTCGCCCAGACCCAGCGATCGCTGGATGATCTGGTGCGTCAGGACGTGCTGATCGGCTTCGGCGATCCGCTTTATGTCTACACCAAGCTGAACGAGGTCCGGCCGTCGATGATCGCCGAGGCAACCGCCTCAGCCCGCTCGGGCGCCGAACAGTTCGCGAAGGATTCCGGCGCGCCCCTGGGCCCCATCAAACAGGCCACTCAGGGCTCTTTCGAAATCCTGGCCCGCGAGGACATCGACAGCGAACCAAGCTCGCTGAACAAGCGGGTCCGCGTCGTCGCCACCGTCACCTATCAGCTGCGCTAGTTTGCAGTCGTCGGTCCGGGCTGAGGCACGGCCGGCGGCTCGACCGGCGGCAGGGTCGGTGCCTCGATGGCCGGCAGGTCGACATCGACATCGACCTTCTTCGTCTGGCTCATGCCGCCGCTGAAGACGAACCACGCCACGATCGCCAGCACCACGACGACCGCGCCGACGATGAAGGCCATGGCGGTGTTGCCGCCGCCGCCGCTCGATTGTTCGGCCATGGGATCGTTCCTTCCAAAACAGTGATGCCCCGGAACGGGCCGGCTGCGACTCGGGTTCCCCACCATGAGTGAAAGCCGACACTGACAAGCGGCTCCGTGCCCCTTATGTTCTACGATTGCCGACTCGACGGACCCCCGCCCTTTGACTGACTCCCTGCCCGTTCCCCGCATCTCCGACCTTGCCCGCGTGCGCGGGCCTGAGGGGGCGTCAGACTATCTGGCCGGGCTGAATCCTGAGCAGCGGCTGGCGGTCGAGACGA
Source organism: Brevundimonas sp. (assembly GCA_046294385.1). GTDB lineage: Bacteria > Pseudomonadota > Alphaproteobacteria > Caulobacterales > Caulobacteraceae > Brevundimonas. Next base: position 99,545 of record JBKBJW010000004.1, read on the forward strand.
CCGAGGGTCCCGTGCTGGTCCTGGCCGGTGCCGGCACGGGCAAGACGCGTGTCCTGACCACGCGGTTGGCGCACATTCTCGCCACCGGCCGCGCCCGTCCATGGGAACTGCTGTGCGTCACCTTCACCAACAAGGCGGCCCGCGAGATGCGGGAGCGGATCACCCATCTGATCGGCCCCTCGTCCGAGGGCCTGCGCTGGCTCGGCACCTTCCACTCGGTGGCGGCGCAGATCCTGAGGCGGCACGCGGAGCTGGTGGGGCTGAAATCCAGCTTTACCATCCTCGACACCGACGATCAGGAGCGGGTGCTGAAGCAGCTGCTGGAAGCCGCCAACATCGACACCAAACGGTGGACGCCGCGCTCGCTGGCCGGGTTGATCGACCACTGGAAGAACCGCGGCTGGACGCCGGAGAAGCTGCCGCCCGGCGAGGACTTCGCCAACGGCAAGGGCCACGGTCTGTACGCCGCCTATCAGGCGCGGCTGGCCAGCCTGAACGCCTGCGACTTCGGCGATCTGCTGCTGCACAACCTGACAATCCTGTCGAAACATGCGGACATCGCCGAGGAGTATCGCCGCCGGTTCCGCTACATCCTCGTGGACGAGTATCAGGACACCAACGTCGCCCAGTATTTGTGGCTGCGCCTGCTGACGCCCTCGACCGGCAACGTCTGCTGCGTCGGTGACGACGACCAGTCGATCTATGGCTGGCGCGGCGCCGAGGTGGACAACATCCTGCGCTTCGAGCGCGACTTCCCCGGCGCGAAGATCATCAAGCTGGAGCGCAACTATCGCTCCACCGGCCATATTCTGGGTGCAGCGTCGGGCCTGATCGCGGCCAACCGCGACCGGCTGGGCAAGACCCTGTGGACCGAGGACCAGACCGGCGACAAGGTGCGGGTGCGCGGCGTCTGGGACGGTGAGGCCGAGGCCCGCCTGATCGGCGACGAGATCGAGACCGCGCGCCGCGCCGGCATGAAATACAGCGACATGGCGGTACTTGTTCGCGCGTCATTCCAGATGCGGGCGTTCGAGGAACGCTTCGTCATGCTGGCGGTGCCCTACACTGTCATCGGCGGCCCGCGCTTCTTCGAGCGCGCCGAGATCCGCGACGCCCACGCCTATATGCGGCTGATCCTGTCCGAGGCCGACGACCTGGCCTTCGAACGCATCGTCAATGTGCCCAAGCGCGGCATCGGCGACACCAGCGTGCAGAAGATCCTGCAGATCGCCCGCCTGTCCGGCACGCCGGCCCTGACCGCCGTGCGCGACCTGATCACCTCGGACGAGCTTCAGGCCCGGACCCGCACGGCCCTGTCGACCTTCGTGCGCGACATCGACCGCTGGCGCGCGCTCGCCACCGACACACCGCACTGGCAGCTGACCGAGACGGTGCTGGAGGAGAGCGGCTACACCGACATGCAGAAGGCCGACCGCACCAGCGGCGCCACCCGGCTCGACAACCTGAAAGAGCTGGTCCAGTCGATGCAGCAGTTCGAGACGCTGCAGGCCTATCTCGAACACGTCTCGCTGGTGATGGACCTCGATCGCGGCACCGATGACATCAACGGCGACGGGGCGGTGCAGATCATGACCCTGCACGGTGCCAAGGGGCTGGAGTTCCCGCTGGTCTTCCTGCCCGGCTGGGAGGAAGGCGTCTTCCCCAGCCAGCGCAGCATCGACGAAAAGGGCGAAAAGGGCCTCGAGGAGGAACGCCGCCTGGCCTATGTCGGCGTCACCCGCGCCCGCATCGACGCCCGCATCTCGTTCGCCGCCAACCGTCTGGTCTACGGCCGCTGGACCAGCCAGCTACCCAGCCGCTTCGTCGACGAACTACCCCTCGCCCACGTGGATGCCCAGTCCGACACCGGCTATTACGGCGCCACGCCCGGGATGCGCGACGCCAAGTCCCGCTGGGACGACAGCCCGTCCTTCGGCAGCGGTTACGCCTCGCCGGGATGGAAACGCGCGCAGAGCTTCACTGCTGCCCAGACGCCCCGCCCCGCCCACGCCCGCCACACGGTCATCGAGGGCGAAGGCCGCCTTGTCGCCACCGCCGACCCCAGGGCCAGCTCCGGCTGGTCCAAGGGCGACCGCGTCTTCCACCAGAAATTCGGCTACGGCAGCGTCCGCGTGATCGAGGGTACCAAGCTGGTGGTGGAGTTCGAGAAGGCCGGTGAGAAGAAGGTGATCGATACGTTTGTAGAGAAGGCCTAACGGCCGCGATGCAGCATCCACGTCTCCCACCCCGCCACGGCGATCAACACGGCTGTCGCTGATGCCGCCAGCCCCAGCGGCGTGACGTACGGCACGATCAGCGCCAACGCCGCCAGCCCAACCACACCCGCCATCCGGACCGGCGACCACTTGCCCCAGACAGCGTATTTGGCGGTCAAACTCCCGACCATGAACAGCAGCGGACCCCCGATCAGTACTGCCGCAGCCTCGGGCGACACATACCCCTCGGGGTGCGCCAGCATCAGCTCATCGCCCACCGCCGTCACCACGATGCCGGCGACGATCAGGATGGGGCCGTAGGAGTAGGCGGCGCGCGCCATTCGGCCGGGGTCGTCGGAGTGCACGATCTCGCTAGACGCTGCTTCGTGGCTGGCGCTGAAATAGATCCACCACATGGCGAGCGTGCTCAGGAAGGCCGTTGCGAAGGCCAGATAGACCGGCGCGGTCCAGATTAACCCGGCGAAGGTCGCGCCGGTGATGAGCAGGGTCTCGCCCAGGCAGATGATGATGAACAGGCCGACGCGCTCGGCGATATGCCCGCCCTCGACCTGCCAGTCTGCGGTGGTCGACCGCCCAAGCCCCGGAACCCAGAAATACAGAGCCGGCGCTGAGAACTCGGCCAGCAGCGCGATCAGCCAGATCGTCAGCCGCGCCTGCCCTTCAGCCATCCCACCCGCGATCCAAAACACGGCACCGCCGATGGCCCAGACACAGATGCGCTCAATATTCGGCCGCAGGACCGGGTCGGCCCGAACGGCCCACAGGGTGAACAGCCCGCGTCCGACCTGCAGGGCCGCAAAGGCGCAGGCGAAGATCAGGCCCTTGTCCCCGAACGCCCCCGGTAGCGAGGTCGACAGCACCAGCCCCGCCGCCATCAGGGCGAACAGCATGATCCGCACCGGCGCGCGCTCGGGATCCAGCCAGTTGGTGATCCAGCTGGTGTCGATCCACGCCCACCAGATCGCGCCCAGCATCATGGCCGCCTGCAGCGCGCCCATCCAGGTGAGATGCTCGAGCAGCGTATGGCTGATCTGGGTGATGGCGAAGACGAATACCAGATCGAAGAACAGCTCCACGAACCCGACCCGTGCATGGCCGCCGTCACGATTTCTCAGAAGGTCGCTCGCCATCAATTCTGAACCCTTCGTTAAGCCTCACCGCCGACCCTGCGACGGTGCGTGAGTCCCGTCCAGAGAGCGGCCTGACAGACCCCGAGCCCCCGTGGTGGGAACGGGCGACGGTGATCGCCATCGTCATCATGCTGACCGGTGCCCTGATCGGCCCGGTGTTCGCCCCGACACAGGAAGAGACCCCGATCCTTCGCTTGATCTGGCTGCCGGTCTATGCGGCGGTCGCGGGGCTTCTGCTGCTGAGGTTCGAGCGCGTCATCCGCGCCTGGCCGGCCTGGATCGCCCTGCTGATGCTCGCCTCCCTCGCCTATGCGTCGAAATACTGGTCCATCGATCCTGAGGTAACCGGGCGACGCGTCATCGCCATGGCCATGACCGGTGCCTTCTCGATCTATCTCGGCGCTGTCTTCCGCGGCTCGCACCTGCCTCGCGTCCTGATGCACGCGGGTCTGATGATGGCGGTGGGCAGCCTGGTGATGGTGTTCGCCTTCCCCGCCATCGGCATCCACCAGGCCGACAACGCGGGCCTGTGGCGGGGCCTGTGGTACGAAAAGAACCAGATGGGCATCGTCATGGTGGCGACGGCGACGGCGGCGGCCGCCTGTCTCGCCTCGCCCGATCCGCGCCGCCTGTTGCCCGCCCTCACCGTGGTGCTGGCCACCCTGCTGGTTCTGGCGACCCAGTCAAAGACCTCGCTGTTGTGCCTGATGCTGGGTCTCGGTGTCGTGGGCGGCCTGTGGTCGCTGCGCAAGGGTGGGCCGGCCTTCAGCGTGATCATGATCTGGCTGGGGGTCGTCGCCTGCTGCGGCCTCCTGGGGCTGTGGATCACCGACTCCGGAGCGGTGCTGCAGGCTCTGGGCAAGGACCCGTCCCTGACCGGCCGCACCGACATCTGGGACAGCCTGATGCGTCGTGTCGGCGAGCGCCCCTGGACCGGCTACGGCTACAGCGCCTTCTGGGGCAAGGAGTCGGTTCCGGCGGAATTTGTTCGGCTTGAAACCGGCTGGCTGGTGCCCTCCGCCCACAACGGCTGGATCGACCTGCTGGTTCAGCTGGGCTGGCCGGGCGCCGCGCTGGTCGGAACCCTGTTCGCCTCGGCCATCCTGTCGAACCTTTTCCGGGTCGGCTCTGCGGGCGTGCGTGAGGGAGGCTTCGGCCTGGCCTACCTCGGCGTCTTTCTGATGCTCAGCCTGTCGGAGAGCGTGCTTCTCAGCCACCAGAACCTGCCCTGGACCTTGTTCCTGGCCATCCTGGCGCGCGGCTTTATGCCGGAGATCATGGCGAGACGGGTGCCGACACCGCTTGCTCCTCGCCAGCGAGCGGCCTACCAGACCCCTCCCCGAATCGTCCCAGACTACCGCCATGGTTCAGTCCGCCGCCCCTTCCCTGTTCGATGACATGCCCGAGCCAGAGCGCCCGGCCGAGGCGGCTGCGCTGCGGCCTGCGCCGGAGCCTGTCATTGCGCCTGTCGTCGCTCCCGCGCCCGAGCCGGTGAAAGCGCCGGTGGCCGATACGACCCCGCCCGTCCCCGGCGGCTACTCCGCCTCGTCGATCGAGGTGCTGGAGGGGCTGGAGCCCGTCCGCAAGCGCCCTGGCATGTATATCGGCGGCACCGATGAGCGGGCCCTGCATCACCTGTTTGCTGAAGTTCTCGACAACGCCATGGACGAGGCGGTCGCCCGCCACGCCAAGCTGATCACCGTCGATCTCGACGCCGACGGCTTCCTGTCGGTGAAGGACGACGGGCGCGGCATCCCCGTCGATCCGCACCCCAAGCACCCGGGCAAGTCGGCGCTCGAGGTGGTGATGACGGTGCTGCACTCCGGCGGCAAATTCTCAGGCAAGGCCTATGAGACGTCGGGCGGCCTGCACGGCGTGGGCGTCAGCGTCGTCAACGCCCTGTCCGAGCGGCTGGACGTCACCGTCTGGCGTGACGGCCACGAGTGGAAGCAGTCGTTCTCGCGCGGCCATTCTCTGGGCTCGATCCAGCAGGTCGGCCCGTCGAAGAAGAAGGGCACCCTGATCCGCTTCCGGCCCGATGAGGAAATCTTCGGCGTCGGTGCGGCGTTCAAGCCCGCGCGTCTGTTCCGTATGGCGCGGTCCAAGGCCTATCTGTTCCGTGGCGTCGAGATCCGCTGGACCTGTGCTGCCGAGCGCATCGCGGACCACACCCCGGTGGAAGCCGTGTTCCACTTCCCCAACGGCTTGGCCGACGCGCTCAGCGAACGCATCGGCGAGCTTGAGACTGTCACGCCTGCGTTTGCCGGCCGGGTCGAACGCAAGGGTGAGGCGGGCGCTGTCGAATGGGCCGTCACCTGGTCCCCCATCGGCTTTGGCGAGGCGGACGGCTTCGTCGCCTCCTACTGCAACACCGTCTCGACGCCCGACGGCGGCACGCACGAGGCCGGGTTCCGCGCCGCCCTGGTGAAGGGCCTGAAGGCCTATGGCGAGCTGACCAACGAGAAGCGTGCAGGCCTGATCACGGCCGAGGACGTCATCGCCAACGCCGGGGCCTTGATCAGCGTCTTCATCCGCAATCCCGAATTCCAGGGCCAGACCAAGGACCGCCTGTCCTCGCCCGACGCCCAGCGTCTGGTCGAACAGCTGATGCGCGATCCGCTGGACCACTGGCTGACCGAAAGCCCGAAACAGGCCAACACCCTGCTCGGCTACATCATCGAGCGGGCCGAGGACCGGCTGAAGCGCCGCAAGGACAAGGAGGTCCAGCGCGCATCCGCCACCCGCAAGCTGCGCCTCCCGGGCAAGCTGTCCGACTGCTCGCGCCAGGGGGCCAACGGCACAGAGCTGTTCATTGTCGAGGGCGACTCGGCCGGTGGCTCGGCCAAACAGGCGCGCGACCGCACCACACAGGCCATCCTGCCCCTGCGCGGCAAGATCCTGAACGTCGCCTCGGCCACGGCGGACAAGCTGCGCGCCAATATCGAGCTGTCGGACCTGGCCCTGGCGCTCGGCGTGCAGCCGGGCAATCGCTTCAACATCGACGACCTGCGCTACGAGCGGATCGTCATCATGACCGACGCCGACGTCGACGGCGCCCACATCGCGGCCCTGCTGATCACCTTCTTCTATCGCTCGATGCCTGAAGCCATCCGGCAGGGGCGGGTCTTCATGGCCCTGCCTCCGCTCTATCGCATCCAGGCCGGTGCCTTGTCTGAATACGCCCGGGATGACGCCCACCGCGATGAGCTGCTCGTGACCGTGTTCAAGGGCAAGAAGGTCGAGATCGGCCGCTTCAAGGGTCTGGGCGAGATGATGGCCTCCCAGCTCAAGGAGACCACGATGGATCCGAAGAAGCGCACGCTCGCCCGCGTCACCCTCCCCGCCTCCGAAGAGGAGATCGAGGACCTGGTCGAACGCCTCATGGGCCGCAAGCCGGAGGCCCGCTTTCAGTTCATCCAGGACAACGCCCGCTTCGCAGTGGCCGATCTGGACGTCTAGTCCGCTAGACGCATCGGGCTGCAACGCCTATCCACCGCCCATGCCGCCCGTCCTGTCCGCCACCCCTGAAACTCTCGTCACCCGCGGGTGGCAGGATTACGCCCTGCTGGATTCCGGCGACGGCAGGAAGCTCGAGCGCTACGGCCGCTACACTGTCGTGCGGCCTGAGCCGCAGTGCTGGTGGAAGCCGCGCGACCCGGCGGCGTTCGAGCGCGCCAACGCCGTCTTCGACGCCCAGCAACAGCAGGAGGACGAGGACGCCGGCCGATGGCGCTTCGACGCCCACGGGCCGATCGACGCCTTTCCCCTGGCCTGGAAAGACGTCCGCTTCACCGGCCGCTTCACGCCGTTCCGTCACCTTGCCTTCTTCCCGGAACAGGCGGCCAACTGGGAGTGGATGGACACGCGCATCCGCACCCTGAACAAGCCCAGGGTGCTGAATCTGTTCGGCTACACCGGCGTAGCGTCGCTGGCGGCGGCGGCGGCCTGCGCCGAGGTCACCCACGTCGACGCCTCGAAGAAGTCCGTCGGCTATGCGCGCGAGAACGCGGCCCAGTCCGGCCTCTCCGACGCCCCCATCCGCTGGATCGTCGAGGACGCCCGCAAATATGTGGCACGCGAGGTCCGGCGCGGCGCGAAGTATCACGGCATTATCCTCGACCCGCCCAAGTACGGCCGCGGCCCGACCGGCGAGGTCTGGCGCCTGTTCGAGGACATGCCGGGCCTGCTGAAGGACTGCACCGCCCTGCTGGGTGACGATGCGTCCTTCCTGCTGCTCAACGCCTACGCCGCCCGCATCTCGGGCCTGTCACTGGCTCATCTGATGGCCGAGGCCACCGCCGATCGCGGCGGTCGCATCGACTGGGGCGAGCTGGCCCTGGCCGAAGCGGGCAAGGACGGGCGCGCCATCGGCCTGTCGTTCTTCGCGCGGTGGAGCGCATGAGTGATCGCCTCATCACCTCCCTGACCAACGATACGGTCAAGGCCGTGCGCGCTCTGCACATGCGCAAGGAACGCGACGCCACAGGCCGCTTCCTGGCCGAGGGGCTAAAGTTCATCGGCGAGGCGCTTGATCAGGGCCGCGCGCCCCGGTTGCTGCTGGTCGGCGAGGACGCCCGCCCCCACCCCATTCTCGAACGCGCCCTGACCGCTACCCGAAACGGCGGCGGCGAGGTCGTCATCGTCACCCACGCCATCCTCGAAAAGATCAGCCGCCGGGATAACCCCCAGACGGTGCTGGGCGTTTTTGATCAATCCTTTACGCCGCTCTCCTCGCTCGTCCCCGAGAGCGCGCCCTGCTGGGTGGCGCTGGAGCAGGTGCGCGATCCGGGCAACCTGGGCACCATCATCCGCACGGCGGACTCGGCCGGCTGCGGCGGCGTCATCCTGATCGGCGACTGCGTCGATCCCTTCTCGGTCGAGGCCGTACGCGCCACCATGGGCTCGGTTTTCGCGGTGTCGATCTCGAAATGTACCGCCGCCGAGTTCGTCGCTTGGCGCCAGTCCTGGCCCGGAAGCGTCATCGGCACCCGCCTGGACGCCACGCACGGCTACCGTGATGCCGCCATACAGAAGCCGGCCCTGATCCTGATGGGCAACGAGCAGGCGGGCCTGACCGACGACCTGGCCGGTGCCTGCGATGTCAATGTGAAGATCCCCATGCGCGGCCGCGCCGACAGCCTCAACCTCGCCGTCGCCACCGGGATCATGGTCTACGCGGTGACTGACAGCTTCTAGCCGTCAACGTCCTTCAGCATCAGCATCTGGCCGATCAGCCGCTCCTTGTCGTCCGGAAAGCCGCACTCGACCTCGCCTGACTTCGGATTGCGCCAGGTGCCGAACATCAGGTCCCAGAGCGGCAGGCCATAGTTGTCGGCATGATGCCCACGCTGGTGGTGGATGCGATGCATCTCCGGCCGCTGAACGAAAAAGCCCAGCCACCAGGGCGACTTCTGGTCCGCGTGGGCGACAAGGTTGAATGTCGTGACATAGATCAGCGCCAAGGCCGCCGCGACGCCGTCCACGCCAAGCACGAGATAGGACACCGCCGCGTTCAGTAGCGTCGCCGCCAGCGCATCGAACGGGTGCACGTAGAAGGCCGTCAGCGCCTCGATCCGCCTCGGGCTGTGGTGCAACTGATGCATCCAACGCCAAAGCCGGTCGGACTTGTGGATCGCGCGATGCCACCAGTAGGCGAGGAAACTGGAGACCAGAAAGGCCAGCAGGCTGCCCGTCACCGGGTCGACCCGACTGGCCAGATTGAACAGCGAATGCCCGGCGATCCACTTCTGGAACAGGAACCCGGCCGCCGCCACCGCGACCAGGTTCACTGCATTCAGCGACCCGGCGTAGATGCGCCAGCGCTTATCGCACGTCGCCCGCGAGGCCGGCAGGATGACCTCGCGCGTAAACACGACAGCGAACACCGCCATGGTCACGAAATAGGCGACGAACAGCATCGGTCGTTAGCGCCGCTGATCCGCCGTCTGGTCGCGGATGACGCCGAAGTCGACGCCCGGCTTCCATTCCGGCCAGCGATCCGAGTTGGCCAGGTCGCGGGCCAGCACATAGAACAGCGTCAGATTCTGCCGTGCCGCACCCAGGTTCATGTCCGGCCGCCACTCATCCGCGCGCTGGTGGTAATAGGTCTCGTTCAGCCGCTCCAGCTCAGGCACCCCCACGGCGCGTCCGCCCGTGACCAGGTCCGAACCCCCGTCGAAGTTCAGCGCCGGCACGCCCTTCTCGGCAAAGCTGACGTGGTCCGACCGGTAGTAGTAGCCCTCTTCAGGGTGGGTGTCGGGCACCGCCACGCGGCCGTCGGCAGTCAGCAGGGCGACCAGATCGTCCTCCAGCGTGGACTTGCCATAGCCGATGATCTCCACGTCCCGCGTCTCGGTCGTCATCGGGATCATATCGATGTTGAAGTTCGCCGCCGTGGTGCCCAGCGGATAGATCGGGTGCTCGGCGTACCACTGGCTGCCCAACAGTCCACTTTCCTCGGCAGTGACGCTCAGGAACACGATCGACCGTTCCGGGCGCGGACCGGCGGCGAACATGCGCGCGATCTCGATCAGGGCACCGGTGCCGGAGGCATTGTCCCAGGCTCCGTTGAAAATGGTGTCGCCGTTGGCGTCCGGGGTCGGCGAGGTGCCGACGTGATCCCAGTGGGCGCTGAACAGGACGGTCTCGTCCGGCCGTGTCGTGCCGGGCAGGCGGGCGACGAAGTTGTAGGACCGAAGCGGCGTGACCTCGTAGTCAATCCGGACCGACATGCGCGCTCCGCCGATCCCCTGCGCCTTCATCGGTCCGGACGCGGCCTGGGATTGCAGCGCGCTAAGGTCGAGGCCTTGAATACCGAACAGGTCAGATGCGGCGGCAAAGCCCATCTGGCCGCTGAACTGCAGCTGCGGCGCGTCCGACTTCAGGCGGATGTAGGGCCGGGGCGCGGGCGGCGGCGCAGGAGCTGCCGGCGCTGCGGGCGCAGCTGAAGCCGGTGCCGCTGCCGGCGCAGCAGCGGGGGTCGCCACCACCGGCGCGGCCGGCGGCGTGACGGCCGGCAGTGAGATGGCACCCACGGCACCCCGCGCCAGGAAGCTGGCGTTCTTGGTGCCAGAACGGCCGTAGTTGGTGCGTTCGCGCCCGACGAACAGGCCGCTCTCGCTGCGGTCGTCCGGCTCGCCCGCCAGATAGACCACGATCTTGCCGGTCAGGTCGGCTCCGGCCAGATCGTCCCAGCCCAGACCCGGGGCATGGATGCCGTAGCCGACGAAGACCAGCGGCGCATTGACCACATTCGCCTCGCCCGACGGCTGCCCGGTCGACACGCGAATGGCGCGCGACTCCAGAACCCGCCGCTCGTCGCCGTTGGCGATTACAACCTCGGCAGGCTGCGCCGGCAGGAAGCTCAACAGATCGACGGGCTGCAGCCAGCTGCCGTCCGCGGCACCGGGCTCAAGCCCCAGGGCCGAGTACTGGGCCGTCAGATACTCCAGCGTCTTCGTCTCGCCCTCGGTCCCCGGCAGGCGGCCCATGAAGCTGTCGTCTGCAAGGATGCGAATGTGCTCCGAGATATTGTCGGTCGAGAGCGAAACCTCCTGCGCCAGCACGGGACCCGCCATCGCCAGGAACGCAACCCCGGCCATCAACATGCTGCGCATTCTTCCAAACCCTTCCGATAAACAGGCCAAACAAGAACCACGCCCGTCAGGGGGCGGCAATCGCGCGGGACGAACCTGTCAAATAATCAATGTTGGTCCCGGAAATTCAGGCGCCGCTTTGCAACGCTTGTGCAAAAACTATGAGACGATCGGATATGTGCGTTTTCACGGAAACCGATTACCCTTCGAATCAACCTGAACGCTGTGGGCGCGGTTTTCAGGATTGGGAGGACGCCCTGGAAGTCGGGAACATGTCGCGAAACGCGATCCGTTCGCTGATCCTGCTGACGCCGCCCTGCCTCGCAGCATGGTGGATCGCGGGACTCGCCGCGTTGTGGATGGCGCAGGCCTTCTTGAACCTCTAGGTCCCACGCGGCTTCGCACGGTTGGTGGGCGGTGCCTCGGCGGGGTTCTCCGGCCACGGGTGACGGGGATAGCGTCCACGCATCTCGGCCCGCACCGCCGCCCATGAACCCTTCCAGAAGCCCGGCAGATCCTTGGTCACCTGCACCGGGCGCCGAGCCGGCGACAACAGCGCCAGCGTAAGGGGCACACTTCCGCCGCCCACCGTCGGATGCACAGTAACGCCGAACAGTTCCTGCACGCGGATGTCGACGCGCGGCCCGCCCTCGGCGGCGTAGTCGATGGCTGCGCTGCCCAAAGGTGTGTCCAGCCGCGACGGTGCCTTCTCATCCAGCGCCCGCTGCCGGTCCCAAGGGATCAGTGCCCGCAGCCCCTGCTCCAGCGCCCCGTCCGTAACTGCGTCCAGCGCCTGCACACCCTCCAGCAGCGGCCACAGCCACTCCTCGCGCGCCTCGACCAGCCCGGTATCCGACACATCCGGCCAGCCCCCCTCCAGCCTGCCGAGGAACGCCAGCCGCGCCCGCAAAGCTGACGCCCGCTCGCCCCAGTGAAGTCCCGCCAGCCCGTCCGCCTCGACCTCTGCCTTCAGGGCCGCCGTGATCGCCGCCCGGTCCGGCGCGCCGGTGATCCGTTCATCGACGACGATGGCTCCAATCCTGCGGATCCGGCGCATGACCATCCGCCCGGACGGCTCACGCGTCAGGCGGTCCTCGACCGTGATGCGGCTTTCCAGCGCGGCCGGGTCGACCGGTGCGGCCAGCCTCACCCGATCGTGCGCGTCGCCGCCGCCAAGTTCCGCCACCGCCAGCCAGCGTTCCGTTGACAGCCCGTCCGCCGGATCGACGAAGGCTCCACGCCCGGACGCAAGCAGCATCTCGCCCGGCTTGCCCCGCGCCCGGGCCACACGCTCCGGGAAGGCCTCGGCGAGAAGAGCGCCCGCGTCGACCTCACCCCCCGTTCCAACGCCCGCGGCCTTGGCCCAGCGCTCCGCCAGCATCCGCGCATCCTGCGCCCGGGGCGACCGGTCCCGCTCCAGGCCTATCAGTCGCTCACGCAGATCGACTGCATTGCCGCCCAGCCCCGGCTCGCTCAAAACGGCGGCGATCCGCGCGCCGGTCAGGGCATCGCCAGCGTCCGAGGCCACTGCGACCAGATGCGCCAGCCGGGGTGCCAGCGGGATCCGTGTCAGCCGCCGTCCATGCGGCGTCAGGGTGCCTGTGTCGTCCAGCGCGCCCAGCCGCGTCAGCACCTTACGCGCCTCGGCAAAAGCCCCCACCGGCGGGGGATCGAGCAGAGCCAGCCCTTCCGCCGACCGCGCACCCCACCGCGCCAGATCCAGCGCCAGCCCGGTCAGGTCGGCCTCGAGTATCTCGGGCCGCTGATGCGGGACCAGGCCCCGTGTCTGCTCCTCGTCCCACAGGCGGTAACAGACGCCCGGCTCGACGCGACCGGCCCGGCCCCGCCGTTGCTCCGCCGAAGACCTGGACACCCTGACGGTGGCCAACCGCGTCAGCCCGCCCGCCGGGTCGAAGCGCGGCACGCGGGACAGGCCGCTGTCGATCACCACCCGCACGCCCTCGATAGTCAGGCTGGTCTCGGCCACCGAGGTCGCCAGCACGACCTTGCGCCGCCCGGCCGGCACCGGCTCGACGGCCCGATCCTGCTCCGCCTTGTCCAGACCGCCATACAGCGGTGCCACCTCCACGCCCGATGGTACGCGCCCGGCCAGCCGCTGTGCCGTGCGGTGGATTTCCCCCTGCCCCGGCATGAAGGCCAGCACCGAACCGCTCTGGTCTTCCAGCGCCCGGGTTACGGCACGCGCCATGGCGTCCTCGATCCGCTCGACCGGATTACGCCCCAGATAGAGGGTCTCGACCGGGAACATTCGCCCCTCGGCCTCGATCACCGGCGCGCCATCCAGCAATCGGGCGACCCCCGCGATATCCAGCGTCGCTGACATGACCAGCAGGCGCAGGTCGGGCCGCAGCGCTCCTTGGCTCTCCCGGGCCAGCGCCAGCCCCAGGTCCGCGTCCAGCGACCGCTCGTGGAACTCGTCGAACAGCACCGCGCCCACGCCCTCCAGCTCCGGGTCGTCCAGAATCATGCGGGTGAACACGCCCTCGGTGATCACCTCGATGCGGGTCTTTGGGCCGATGCGGCTCTGCAGCCGGGTGCGGTAGCCGACGGTCTCGCCCGACGCCTCGCCCAGGGTCTTCGCCATCCGCTCGGCTGCTGCCCGGGCCGCCAGCCTGCGCGGCTCCAGCACAAGCACCCGCCGCCCTTCCAGCCACGGCGCATCCAGCAGGGCCAGCGGCACGACTGTCGTCTTGCCCGCCCCCGGCGGCGCGGCCAGAACGGCGGCGTTCGACACGGCCAGCGCGGCTTTCAGCGGATCCAGAACGGCGTGGATGGGCAGCATTTGGGGCTCAAGTAGCGCGAAGCGCGTCAGCCCCGCCCGAGAATTCCAGCGGTGTAACGGCAACGGCCCTGTTCAAGAAGTCGTCGCGGCGCGTTCATCAAACGGAAACCGCGTTGCCAGTGGGCGTTTCCGCCGCTAGCGTCCGCCCCAAACTATGACCGGCTCGCGGTCGGAGGGGACGTATATGTTGCGCGTGAAATCGCTCGACGCCATTCTGGCGACGGCAGAAAAAAAATCACTACATCGCTCGCTGGGGCCTGTGCAGCTGACGCTGCTGGGCGTTGGTGCCATCATCGGCACCGGCATCTTCGTGCTGACAGCCTCGGCCGCCCAGAAGGCGGGCCCGGCCATGATGTACAGCTTCGTGATTGCGGGCGTGGTCTGCGCCGTCGCGGCACTCTGCTATTCGGAGCTGGCGGCCATGGCCCCGGTTTCGGGCTCCGCCTACACCTACACCTACGCCGTGATGGGCGAACTGCTGGCCTGGACGGTCGGCTGGGCGCTGATCCTCGAATACGCGGTGGCGGCCTCGGCCGTTTCCGTGGGCTGGTCCGGCTATGTCATGGGGCTACTGGAACGAGGACTCGGCTTCGACTGGCCGGACGCCCTTCAGGCGGGCCCGGTGTGGAGCATGGTCAATGGCATGCCGTCCGCTGACTTCTCGGTCGGCATCATCAACGTTCCGGCCATCATCGTGGCTCTGGGCGTGACCCTGCTGCTGATGATCGGCACCACGGAAAGCGCCCGCGTCAATGCGATCCTGGTGGCCATCAAGGTCGCCGCCCTGACCGCCTTCATCGTCCTGACCATCCCGGTCATCAAGGCTGCCAACTTCACGCCGTTCATGCCGAACGGCCTGTTCGGCACCTCCTCGGGCATGGGCATCGTCGGTGCCGCGGCCTCGATCTTCTTCGCCTATGTCGGCTTCGACGCGGTCTCGACCGCCGCCGAGGAAACCAAGAACCCGCAGAAGAACGTGCCCATCGGCCTGATCGGCTCACTGGCCATCTGTACGGTCTTCTATCTGCTGGTCGCGGCCGGCGCTGTCGGGGCCATCGGTGCCCAGCCGGTGGTCGGCGCGGACGGTTCCGCCGTCCAGCCGGGCTCGCCCGCATTCACCGCCGCCTGCGCCCTGGCCGAGAACGCCAGCCAGCTGGTCTGCTCGAACGAAGCCCTCGCCCACGTCCTGCGCGAGATCAACTTCCCGGCTGTCGGCAACATGCTGGGCACCGCCGCCCTGTTGGCCCTGCCCTCGGTCATCCTGATGATGATCTACGGTCAGACCCGCATCTTCTTCGTGATGGCGCGCGACGGCCTGCTGCCGCAGGGCCTGACCAAGGTCCACCCCAAGTGGAAGACGCCCTACATCGTCACCCTGTTCACCGGTATCGCGGTGGCCATCGCCGGGGCGCTGTTCCCGGTCGGCCAACTGGCCGACATCTCGAACTCGGGCACGCTGTTCGCCTTCTTCATGGTGTCGCTGGCGGTCATGATCCTGCGCGTGAAGGAGCCGAACCGGCACCGTCCGTTCAAGACGCCACTGATCTGGATCATCGCGCCGCTGTCGGCTGCGGGCTGCGCCTTCCTGTTCTGGAACCTGCCGCACGACGCCAAGATGGTGCTGCCGATCTGGGGCGGCATCGGCCTGGTGATCTACTTCCTCTACGGCATCCGCAAGAGCCACATGCGCAAGGGCTACACCGAAGTGCATGAGAACGACGCGGACATCCCGCCGCCGCCGGCGACGACCTGATCCACGTCACGATCAAATGGAAAGGCCCGGGAGAAATCCCGGGCCTTTTTCGTTGCCGCCTCGCCTCGCCTCGCCTAGAGCCGGTGGGAACCTATGCGGATGTGGCGGAACTGGTAGACGCACTGGATTTAGGTTCCAGCGCCGTGAGGCGTGGAGGTTCGAGTCCTCTCATCCGCACCACCCCCTGACATTATGGACTGTCGCCGGCGGTCCCCTTCCGTCATCCTTGTTCTTGCTTTGTTCCTTTTCTTGGGTAGTCTCCTCCCATGGCTACCCCGGCGGTGAAAGGACGAGGCGCGAAGTCGAACGCGACAGGACGGTTTGAGGCGACCCAGGCCGTCAACTTCGACGACGGCTGGACATCGGACGACGCCGATGCGGCGCCCCTTCGCACGACCCTGACGCCCGAGCATGCCCGGACGATCATTGCGAAAAACACGAGCCCGGACGTCGGGTTCGACCGATCCATCAACCCCTACAAGGGCTGTGAACATGGCTGCATCTACTGCTACGCCCGTCCGTCCCATGCCTGGATGGGCCTATCCCCGGGCCTGGATTTCGAGAGCCGGCTCTTCTTCAAGCCCGAGGCCGCGCGTCTCCTGGAACAGGAACTCGCAGGGCCCCGCTACGTCCCCCGCCGCATCCACATAGGCGGCAACACCGACCCCTATCAGCCGGTCGAGCGCGAACTGAATTCGACCCGCTCGATCCTTGAGGTGATGCAACGATTCAATCACCCGTTCAGCATCATCACCAAGTCGGTGCTGATCGCGCGTGACGCCGACATTCTGGGCTCCATGGGCAAGGCCGGTCTGGCGACGGCCTTCGTCTCCATCACAACCCTGGACCGGGGCCTGGCCCGGGCGATGGAGCCCCGCGCCTCGACCCCCGCCAAGCGTCTTGAGGCCATCAGCCGCCTGGCCGAGGCCGGTGTGCCGGTCGGCGTCGGCTTCGCGCCGGTCATCCCCGGCCTCAACGATCATGAGCTGGAGTCGGTGCTGGAGGCCGCAGCCAAGGCCGGTGCCGTCCGCGCCATGTACGTGACCCTGCGCCTGCCACTCGAGATCAAGGACCTGTTCCGCGAATGGCTGGCCGACGCCCGGCCGGAACGCGCCGCCCGCGTCATGTCCCTGATCCGCCAGACGCGCGGCGGCCGCGACTACGACCCAGACTGGTCCCAGCGCATGAAGGGCACCGGCCCCGTTGCGGAACTGATCGCCGCCCGCTTCAAGGCCGCCATCAAGCGCTACGGTCTGGATGCGCCACTTCTGCCGCTAGACCTGACACAGTTTCGCGTCCCGCCGGAATTCCGGCCGCAGCTGGACCTGTTTATTGCCTGATGCGCCGCTTCTGCGACCACAGCCACCCCGGCCCTTCAGTCGCCAGCCAGTTGCCGCCGACCGCGACGATGAATACGCCGAAGAGGGAGAGGATTGCGATGACATAGGGTGCGGCGTTGGCAGTCATGGATGTCTCCTTTGTCCTGCGCTCAACTGAGCCCGCCCGTCCCCTCTCCGCATTGATCGAAATCAAGTCTCACAGGACCTGATGAAGCACCGTCACCCCGGATGACAGAATCATCGCGGCATCCGAGGCCGGCGCGCTCAGTGGCCGCACAAGGCTCAAACTGTCGCAGTCACTGACCTCGGCCTGCTCCAGAACCGCCTGCGTCAAGGCCTGAGCGATCCGGTTGGGGTCCATCAGATCAAAGGCGATCACCCGTTCGACCTGCAACGACGGCCGGCCGGATGTCTTCGGGCATATGGAGAACACGACCAGTCCCCGCGCCCGGCCTGACGCATCACGCGCCAGCAGCACACCCCCCTGCCCGGGCGCGTTCGCGAGGACCCGTGACGCCATCTCACGCCACTGGTCCTGCGTCAGGCATTCGTAGCCCAGGCGCGCCAGAACCAGGACAGAATCGATGTCGCCCTGTGTCAGTCTGTCGATGCGAAAGTCCGCCATGGTCACTGGATCGTCCGACGCTGCCAAACGCGCCTTGATCTGCATCAAAGCCGCATTGCCGCTCTCGCCGACCCGGCGTAGACCGGGGTGCTGACCGGGATACACGAATGCTGGAGTTAAAAACCCTGCCCTCAGGCTGCGCTGATCGGCGCCGAGGCAATGCCTGCGACACCTGTGGTGCCCGGGCCTTCAGCGTCTGCGGCCAGATCGACCAGGCGGACCTCAGCCGGTTGGACGCCATCGCCGAACATGCGTCCTACGCCCCGGGCGATATCCTGATCCGCGAGGGCGACCCTGCGGGCGCGGTCTTCAACATCACCTCGGGCTCGGTGCGCATCTACAAGCTTCTGGCCGACGGACGGCGTCAGATCACCGGCTTCCTGTTCGCCGGCGATTTTCTCGGTCTCGCAACAGGCGACACCTATGGGTTCTCGGCCGAAGCGATTGAAGCCGCCAGCGCCTGTCGTTTCCGCAAGCCTGAATACCGCGCCCTGATCCGCGAGTGTCCGGCACTGGAATCCGCTCTGCTGGACCGTGCGCACCACGAACTGGTGGCCGCCCAGAACCAGATGCTGCTTCTGGGGCGCAAGACGGCGCTGGAGCGCATCGCGACCTTCCTGATCGAGCTGCCCGCCCACGACCCCGCTCGCCCTGGCCCGGCCGGGCACGTTCATCTCCCAATGACCCGATCCGAGATTGCTGACTATCTGGGCCTGACCATCGAGACTGTCAGTCGCACCATGACGCGACTGAAGACCCAGGGCGTCATTCGCCTCTTGTCCCTGACTGAACTGCGGGTTGAGCAACCGGACGTCCTCCGCGATCTGGCGGCCGGCGAAGCCTGAGGTCAGTCCGCAGCAGTCTCCGAACGGTCCGCTGCAATCACGCCTCCATCCGAACCTATGCCGGTGACCCGGACCGTCATGCCGCACAGGGCCGTCGGCGCCGGTCGGTGACTGACAAGGACCAGCCCCTGCCCCGTCGCCTTCAGCCGGACTTCAAGACGCGCCAGAACCTTCGCCTCCGTCACGGCATCCAGCCCCTCGGTCGGCTCGTCCAGAACCAGCCAAGGCGCATCCCGCAAATAGGCGCGGGCCAGGCCGAAACGCCGGCGTTCACCCCCCGAAAGCCGGTCGCCATTCTCGCCCAGGGGCGTGTCCAGCCCCTCTGGCATCGCCCGGACACGCTCGTCCAGAATGGCATCCGCGAGAGCCTCCCAGAGCCTGTCATCCGAAGACCCAGGACGCGCCAGCTGCAGATTCTCCCGCACTGTTCCTGCCAGAAGGCGGACCTCCTGAGCCGCATAGGCGAACCGGCCGCGCACGGATGACGGGGCGATCCGGCTGACGTCCGCGCCGCCGATGGACATCTCGCCGGCAATCGGAGCGCGCAGGGCCATCAACCGTTCGATCAGGGTCGTCTTGCCGGCGCCCGAAGGTCCGATGATGCCGATCCGGTCACCTTCAGCGGCGGCCACCCCCAGCAGGATCAGCTCCGATTTCTTCGGATTCAGGCCTGATTCCGCGGCGGGGCTTTCGAGCATCGGGCCGATACGCGAGATGGCTTCGCGCGCCGCGCCGCTCTGGCGCAGAGCCGGGACCAGCGCCCCGGCAGCCTCGACCCCGGTCACTGCGGCCAGGGCGGCAAGCGCGATCATGGGCAAGGATGAGTCTGCCGAGACGGCGACGACGGCCACGACCGCAACGCCCATGACCATCGTCTGCCACGCAGCCAGCCACCCGCCACTGACCGTGGCAGAAGCCGTCCGACGGTCCAGCTCACGGCCCACGTCGTCAACAGCGCTGACGGCCCATGCCTCCAGCCTGTAGGCCCGCAGTTCGGGGGTCGCCGCCTGCAGGGCCGCGAACCTGTCCTTGACCGATCCTGCGGCGACCTGGACCGCTCGACCGGCCGGATCGGCTACCCGGCGTCCGATGACCACAGCGCCCGCCACGGCGACCACAATGGCGATCGCCAGCACCATTGCCGCCCAGGGAGACGTCAGCGCCGCCAGCCCGATCGCCATGAACGCCCCCCCCACGGCGGCCCAGGGCGTGCTCAGCCGGACGAACAGAGTTTGCAGTGCATCCACGTCCTGGATCATCCGCGCCGATGCCTCACCGCCGGACAGGGCCAGGGCAGTTTGCGGCGGCTGGCGTGACAGGCCGTCGAACAGCTGCGGTCGTAGCCGGGCCAGGGCCTTCAGCGCCGCCTCATGGCCACTGATCCGTTCGATGTAGCGCGCGCCCGTGCGCAGAATTGCCAGCAGACGGATGAGCGCGCTGGGCAATAGATAGTTGAACGCCTGCGCCGCTGCCGCTCCGCCCAGTCCAGCGAGCGCCGCCCCCGTGATGAACCAGCCAGACAGGCCCAGCAGGCCCACGG
Source organism: Brevundimonas sp. (assembly GCA_046294385.1). GTDB lineage: Bacteria > Pseudomonadota > Alphaproteobacteria > Caulobacterales > Caulobacteraceae > Brevundimonas. The sequence goes on from JBKBJW010000004.1 coordinate 119,413, forward strand.
CGGCGACAGACACCATGACAGCGGCTGAGGCGGCCAGGGCAAGACGTCCCCGCTGTTCCCGGCGCTGGCCGGCGACGAACGCCTTCAGTCTCGCGACACCGCTCACAGCCGCACCACCCGGTCAGCCAGGGCGATGACGGCCGGCGAATGGGTCGCGACCAGGGTCGTTCGCCCTCGCGCAGCCTCGCGGATGAAGGGGATCAGGCCGGCCTCGGACGCAGCGTCCAGATTGGCCGTCGGCTCGTCCATCAACAGCAGCGGCGATGACTTCAGAAAAGCGCGCGCCAGGCCAAGCCGCCGTCGTTCACCGCCAGACAGGCCGCCGCCGCGCTCGTCCAGCAGGCGGTCCAGATCGATGTTCAGCCCTGCCTGTCCCGCTGCCCGCATGATCTGCTCGGGTGTCGCGCCGGGCTTCGCCAGGCCTATGTTGTCGGACAATGTGCCGGGCACGAGCATCGGTGCCTGCCCGGCCCAGCTGACGCCGCCGGCGAATGAGCCTGCGTCGCCAAGGTGAAATCCGCCGGCCTCCACCGCGCCGCCGGACAGGGGGGCCAGGCCCAGAAGCAGATGCAGAAGGCTGCTCTTGCCCGACCCACTCGGCCCCACAATGGCGATGAGTGCACCCGCCGGAACATCAAGATTGAAGTCACGCACCGGCGTCGCGCCGTCAGGATAGCGGATGGTCACAGACCGGAAACTCAGGCTGGGCGGCGCTGCCCAGTCGGGCGCGGTCTGCGGGTCTGCGACCGCCACACCGACCGGCATCAGTGACGGCACGGCCGCCTCGGTCGCCTGACGCTCGTGATAGGCGGCAGCCAGACGTCGCATGGGCGCATAGACTTCTGGTGCCAGGGCAAGAACGAAGAAGGCCCGCGTCAGATCCAGCGTCTCGGGTGCCGGGAAAGGCAGCAACCGCAACAGGTTGAAGCCGCAATAGACCGCGACCAGAGCCACCGACAACGCCGAGAAGAACTCGAGCACGCCGGATGAGATGAAGGCGACTTTCAGCACGCGCCCCGTCCGACGCTCCAGCTCGTCGCCGACGCGGGCGATCTCGGCGGTCGTGCGGGCCTCGGCCTGGAAGGCCAACAAGATCGGCAGGGCGCGGATCCGGTCTAGAAACAGGCCCGAAAGCTGCTCCAGCGCCTGAAACTGCCGCCGGCTCTCGGCCGCCGCCGCCGTGCCGGCCAGGGCCATACCCGCGACGAAGGGGATCAGCGTCAGCAGAAGTATTCCAGCCACGAAAGGGCTGGCAACGGCGCAGACCGCGATGACAATCAGCGGCGACAACGCCGCCGCTGTGCGCGCAGGCGAAAAGCGGGAGACATAACCGTCCAGGGTCTCCACGCCCTCGACCACCGCGCTCATGGCCCCGGTGCCCGAACGACGCCCGCCGAAAACCTCGCGCAACAAGTCCTGACGCACGCCCTGCTTTACGACGGCGGCCGCCCGGGCTGCCGCCAGCAGCGCGGCCTGGCCCAGCAATCCCCGCAATACCAAAGCCGAGCCCGCCAGCAGCAGCCACGGCACCGCGGCGCGCAGCCCCTGGTCCAAGGTGCCAATGGTCAAGGCCAGGCCGGCAGCAAAACCGACGGCAGGGACCACATCCAGGATGACGAGCCCCGCGGATAGCAGGATCAGACGCCGCCACGGCGCAACGGCCGTCTTCAGCCAGTCACGGGTTTCGCGGGCGGCAGGCCCGTCTGCGGTCGACATCAATTCATCCTAGCGCACTGAAGGACGCATGGCTTTGATCGAAATCAAGGCGCAGACCCTTTCGGGGCCCTAGTCAGGGTCGCGATCGGCCGCCCTGGCCGGCGAATCGGAGCTGCCTTCCATGATGGACCTTGCGGTCGTCGACCTCTCCCGGCTGCAGTTCGCCCTGACGGCGCTGTACCATTTCCTGTTCGTGCCCCTGACGCTCGGACTGTCGTTCATGCTGGTGATCATGGAGTCGATCTTCGTGATGACCCGCCGCCCGATCTGGCGGACGATCACGCGATTCTGGGGGGTACTGTTCGGCATCAACTTCGTCCTCGGCGTCGCGACCGGCATCACCATGGAGTTCCAGTTCGGCATGAACTGGAGCTACTACAGCCACTACGTCGGCGACATCTTTGGTGCGCCCCTGGCGATCGAGGGCCTGATGGCCTTCTTCCTCGAGGCCACCTTCGTCGGGCTGATGTTCTTCGGCTGGGAGAAGCTGAAGCCGACCAGCCACCTGTTCGTCACCTTCATGGTGGCACTGGGCACCAACCTGTCGGCGCTGTGGATCCTGATCGCCAACGGCTGGATGCAGAACCCGGTCGGCGCGACCTTCAATCCCGACACCATGCGCATGGAAGTCACCGACTTCATGGCCGTGCTGTTCAACCCGGTGGCCCAGGCCAAGTTCGTCCACACCGTCAGCGCCGGCTACGTCATCGCCGCCGTATTCGTTCTTGGCGTCTCGGCCTTCTATCTCCTCAAGGGCAAGCACAAGGGCTTCGCCAAGCGGTCGATGACGGTCGCCGCCGCCTTCGGCCTGGCCTCGTCCCTTTCCGTCGTCGTGCTCGGTGACGAGAGCGGCTATGCCTTGACCGACAACCAGAAAATGAAACTGGCCGCCATCGAGGCCATGTGGAACACCGAGCCCGCACCGGCCGGCCTGACCGCCATCGGCTTCCCGAGCCTGGAGGACCGGACGACCCACAACGAGATCAAGATCCCCTATGTCCTGGGCCTGATCTCGACCCGCAGCCTGACCGGCGAGGTCGAGGGCATCCTGCAACTGGTCGCCGTCGCCCAGGATCGCATCGAGAGCGGCGTCATCGCCTATGACGCGCTGGAGACGATCAAGGCCGATCCGGTCGACGCCACCGCGCGCGGCACGTTCGAGGCACACCGCCGGGACCTGGGCTATGGCCTGCTGCTGAAGCGCTATGTCGCCGACCCGCGGTTGGCCACGCCCGAGCAGATCCAGCTGGCCGCCTGGAACACCGTCCCGAACGTGCCTGTGATGTTCTGGTCGTTCCGGATCATGGCCGGCATCGGCTTCCTGATGATCGGCCTGTTCGCCACCGCCTTCGTCCTGTGCACGATGCGCAAGCACGATACGAAGTGGTTCCTGTGGCTGGCCGTCCTCGCCATCCCCCTGCCCTGGATCGCTGCGGAACTGGGCTGGATTGTCGCCGAAGTTGGCCGCCAGCCCTGGGCCGTTGAAGGGGTCCTGCCCACCTTCCTCGGGGCATCGAGCCTGAGCCAGGGACAGCTCTGGGCCACCATCATCGGCTTCACCCTTCTCTATGGCGCGCTCGCCGTGGTCGAGATCGGGTTGATCCTGCACGCCATCAAGAAGGGGCCGTTTGCCGAACAGGAGCAGTTCGGCGCGCCACAAACCGAAGGCGACACCCCCTCCCCCGCGCCCGCCGTCGCCTGACCCCGCATCAGAGGAAACACTGAGATGGAACTGCCTCTCGACTACGCCACCCTTCGGCTGATCTGGTGGGGACTCCTGGGCGTCCTGCTGATCGCCTTCGCCATCACGGACGGTTTCGACCTGGGCGTCGGCGCACTCCTGCCCTTCGTTGCAAAGACGGACGAAGAGCGACGCATGGTGATCAACACCGTCGGCGCGACCTGGGAAGGCAACCAGGTCTGGTTCATCCTGGGCGGCGGCGCGATCTTCGCCGCCTGGCCCTTCGTCTACGCCGTCAGCTTCTCCGGCTTCTACCTGGCCATGTTCCTGGTGCTGTCCGCCCTGATCCTCAGGCCCGTGGCCTTCAAGTACCGCTCCAAGCGTGCAGGCAAGGGCTGGAGGACTTTCTGGGACTGGGCCCTGTTCGTCGGTGGCTTCGTGCCGGCCCTGGTGTTCGGCGTCGCGGTCGGCAACGTCATGCTCGGCGCACCTTTCCGCCTGGATAGTGACCTGCGCTCCTTCTACGAAGGCAGCCTGCTGGGTCTGTTCACGCCCTTCAGCCTGATCTGCGGCCTCTTGTCGGTCGCCATGCTGGTCCTCCACGGCGCGGCCTGGCTTGGGATCAAGGCCGAGAAGGGGCCGGTGCAGGCCCGGGCACGCACCTACGGCACGATCGCCGCGTTCCTCGCCCTGGCGCTGTTCGCGATCGGCGGCCTGTTCGTCGCCTACGGCGGTCTGGGTTACAGCATCGTCGGCACGGTCGATCCTTCGGGTGCCTCCAACCCCCTGCGGACGGCTGTCGTCGCCGCTCCGGGTGCCTGGATGAACAACTACAGTCTGTATCCCTGGATGCTGACTGCGCCCGCCCTCGGGTTCCTCGGTGCCCTGGTTGCCTTGCTCGGTCTTTGGAGACGGTCGGAGCCACTGGCCTTTGCCGGTTCGTCCTTGTCGGCGGTGGGCATCATCTCCACGGTCGGCCTGTCGATGTTCCCCTTCATCCTGCCGAGCTCGATCGATCCGTCATCCAGCCTGACGGTGTGGAACGCGTCATCGACCCACATCACCCTGTTCATCATGCTGGGGGTGACGATCGTCTTCCTGCCGCTGATCCTGTTCTACACCGCCTGGGTCTACCGGGTGATGTGGGGGCGGACCAGCACGGCGGCGCTCAAGACCAACCCAGACCTCTACTGACCCCGACCAAGGATCCTTCCCATGTGGTATTTCGCCTGGATACTCGGCCTCGGCCTGGCGGTCGCCTTCGGCGTCCTGAACGGCATCTGGCACGAGTTCCACCTGTTCGACGAGGGTGACGCGGGCCTTTCGCAAGCCGACCCGGACCCTGATGCCTCCCTGCGCTGATACCCTCGCACAGGTCCGTTCTGCGGCGCTGATCGACCGGTATGACGCCGCCGTTCCGCGCTACACCAGCTATCCCACGGCGGCGCAGTTCACGTCCGCCGTGGGGCCCGGAGAATGGAGCGACTGGCTGGCGCAGACTTCGCCGGACGACGCGGAATCGCTCTATGTCCACCTGCCCTTCTGCCGGCGGCTGTGCTGGTACTGCGGCTGCAACACCCGGGCGGTGAATCGCGCCGAAACGATCAGCAGCTACGTAGACCTGCTGACTCGCGAGGCCACCATGGTTGCAGCGGCGACCGGTCGCCGTCCGCAAGCGGGATCGCTTCACCTTGGCGGCGGCACTCCCAACATGCTGTCGCCTGCGGATCTGGACCAGCTGTTCGCAGGTCTGGACTCCGCGTTTGATCTCACAGGGATCTCAGAGATCGCCGCCGAGCTGGATCCCGCTGTGCTGACGCGCGAGTGGGTTGACGCGGCAGCGGCGCACGGCCTCAACCGCGCCAGCCTCGGCGTGCAGGACCTGTCGCCGCGCGTTCAGGCCGCCGTGAACCGTATCGAGTCCTTCGCGGTGATCGAGCAGGCGGCGCAGTGGCTACGTGACGCCGGTGTCCGCTCCCTGAATCTCGACCTGATGTATGGATTGCCCCGCCAGGGGGTGGACGAGGTGCTCGCGACCCTGGACCAGGTGATCACCCTCAGGCCTGACCGCATCGCCCTGTTCGGCTATGCCCACGTACCCTGGATGAAGCCGCACCAGAAGTTGATCGACGCCAGCGAAATGGCCGGCCCGCACGGTCGCTTCGCCCAGAGTCAGGCCGCCGCCAGGTTCCTGACCGCGAACGGGTATCAGGCCGTCGGACTCGATCATTTCGCCCTGCCCGAGGATTCTCTCGCCCGGGCTGCTGCCGGCGGAAGTCTGCGCCGCAACTTCCAGGGTTACACCACGGACCAGGCTTCCACCCTGATCGGCCTCGGCGCTTCATCCATCGGCCGGAGCGCGAACGGCTATGTCCAGAACCATACGCTTGAGCGCGACTGGCGCGCCGCCGTTACGGCCGGTGCCCTGCCAGTGGCGCGCGGCGTGGCCATGACCCGGGATGACCGGTTCAGGGCCGAGATCATCGAGCGGCTGATGTGCGACTTCACCGTCGACCTTGATCAGGTGGCGGAGCAGCACGGGCGGGCTTGGCGGACATTGCACCACGAGCTGGCGGCGCTCGACGCCCTGGCACCTGACGGGCTGGTGGAACGGATTGGTGCCCGGATCACCGTGCCCCTGACCGGCCGTCCCTTCGTCCGCGTGGTTTGCGCCCCGTTCGATGCGACAAACCGGCCTGAGGAAGGTCGGCATTCTCGCGCGATTTGAGTTGGATCAAGGCGCGGTTTCGGCTTCAGGCGCACCTCCTCCCCGACGCCTCCAACCGGCCGCATCTCGCCGCCGGACCGCGTCGTGGAAGACGATGATGACCCTCTCCAAGACGATCCTCGGCGCCGCTGTCGGCGCGATCCTGGCCGGAGTCCTGCCCACGGCCGCCAGCGCCCAGAGCGCCAATGACTGGCAGGTTCCGCACAAGGGCGACTGGATCGTGACCGGGCGCATCACCGACGTGTCGTCCGGTGCCGATGATGCCATCACCACGGCGGGCGGCGCTGCGTCCGGCCTGCACGTTGACGTCGGCAACAGCATCATGCCGACCCTCGGCTTCACCTATTTCCTGACGGACCATTTCTCGGTCGAGGCAATCCTCGGGGCGACCCAACATGAAATTCGCGCCCAGGGCGGTGCCACCGACGTGGCGGTCCACGAGACGTGGGTGCTGCCGCCGGTCGTGACCCTGCAATACCGTCCGTCGCCCGAGGCCCGCATCAGCCCCTACGTCGGTGCCGGGATCAACTACATGCTGTTCTTCGACGGCAAGGACAAAAACGGCTTCACCGTCGATCTGGACGACGGCTTCGGATACGCGCTGCAGGCCGGGGCGGACGTCGCCATCACGGGTCCGTGGTCCGTGAACCTCGACGTCAAGAAGGTGTGGTTCAACACCGACGCCACGATCAACGGCGGTGCCCTGACCAGCGACGTCGATCTGGACCCTTGGGTCGTGTCGGTCGGCCTCAGCCGCAAGTTCTGACCGACAGCTAGCGCCGGAAAATCCCGACCAGTTCCACGTGGGCGCTCCACAGGAACTGGTCGACCGGCGTCACACGCTCCAGCTGGAAGCCCCCGTCGATCAGAATGCGGGCATCGCGCGCGAAGGTCTGGGGATTGCAACTGACGCCCACGACCACGCCCGCCTTCGTCTGCGCGATCTGCGCCGTCTGCTCCGCCGCCCCCGCGCGCGGCGGATCAAACACGATGGCGTCGCAACCCTTGAGGTCGAACGGCGACAACGGCCGTCGGAACAGATCTCGCGCCTCTGCCGTGATGGGGCGCAGGCCCGAAGCCGTGCCCATCCCCGCCTTCAGTGCCGCGATCCCCGCCGCCGAGGCGTCCGCCGCCAGCACCGGTGCCACGGTCGCCAGCGGGAAGGTGAAGGTCCCGGCACCGCAGAACAGGTCGGCCACCTTCTTCGCGCCGCGCACCGCCTCGACCGCCCGCGACGTCATCGCCAGCTCCGCCTCCGGCACGGCCTGCAGGAAGCCGCCGGGCGGAACCGGCACGGTCGCCGGGCCGAACATGACCTTCGGCTGACGCGCCATCACCAGGGTCTCGCCCGCCAGACTCAGCCGCGCCAGATCGGCCTCGGCCGCCGCCTGGATGGCCCGCATCTGCGCATCCCGCGACAGGCCGCCGGTCTTGCGCTCCACCCCGGTCACATCGACGTCCAAGCCGGTCAGTGTCAGGGTCACGTGCAGGGTCGGCGCCGACTTCGGATGCTCCAGAAACGCCGCCGCAACCTTGGTCAGGGCCGGGAACGCCGCCACGAGCGCCGAATGCGCCACCGGGCAGGCCGTCACCTCCACCAGCCGCCACGACTTGCGCGCCTTGAACCCCAGCACGACCCGGCCGTCGGCCAGCCGCCGCGCATGCAGGGCCAGGCGCCGCCGCGACCCGGCCGGCACCGCTACCGTCGCCTCAATCTCGGTCTCGATCCCTTCGCGCACCAGCGCCAGCCGCACCTGCTCGCGCTTCCAGCCCAGATAGGGCTCCGCTGCCCAGTGCTGCAAAGAGCACCCGCCGCAGTCGCCGTAGTGTGGCGACACCGGTGCAACCCGCTCGGCGCTGGGCTCCAGCACCTCGACCGATTCGGCCCGGCCGTCCTTCACATCGGCCCGCACCAGTTCGCCCGGCAGGGTCAGGGGCGCGAACACAGGCCCGGCGGGCGTTTCCGCCACCCCGTCGCCCTGTCCGGCGATACGCGTGATCCTGAAGGTCTCGGTCATCCGGCGCTTCTAGAGCGTGATCCCGAAAAGTGTCAGCGGTTTTCGGATGAGATCACGTTCCAACATCATGCCCTGCGGCGACGCGAAACATGAACGAACATGAACGGCTTGCTCAAAGGCCGTTCAGACGCGCGCCCTCATAAAGGCGACAACAGGGGCGCTATCCGCCCCCCGCCAACAGGGACGCTGAACCATGATCCGGAATTCGATGCTCCGATGCGCCGCCGCCGCCGTGACGCTGGCAGCCGTCGCCCTGCCGACCCTCGCCTCGGCCCAGAGCTACGACTATCGTCAGAGCCAGCCTTACGGCGGCTACGACCAGACCTACAACCGCGACGATCGCCAGTGTAATGCCGGCGACCGCCAGGCCACGGGCGCGGTGATCGGTGCCACCCTCGGTGCCGTAGCGGGTTCGCAGATGTCGGCTCGCGGCCGCCGCACGGAAAACAGTGTCCTTGGCGGCCTGATCGGTGCCGTGATCGGCGCAGGCGTCGGCGGCGACTCGGCCAACTGCTACGGTCAGGCCGACCGCTATGACCGGCGCGCCTACGACCAGGGCGGTTATGGCCAGTACGGCTACGACCAGCGCGCCTATGACCAGCGCGGTGCCTACAGCTACGACGGATATGAGCGCGATCGCCCTTATGAGGATCGTCGCTATGACGACCGCGGCTATGGCGACGCCTACGGCTACGACCGCGACGGCTGCCGCACGGTCGAAACCCGCCAGCGCGACCGTTACGGCCGCGAGGTCACCCGCTACGAACAGGTTTGCCGCCAGGGCTACTGAGGTCAGACCTTCAAAGGATCGCGTCGTCGATTAGTTTTCAGCCCCCCTGTCGATCGACGACGTGAGAGGCCGCCGGAGGAGCAATCCTCCGGCGGCTTTAATTCTACGAAGGGCGCTACGCTCGGCTCGCGGAGCCTCGCTACTTGAGCGCAGATTTAGCCGCTAACGCTCGCTGCCTGAGCGACGTTACCGCTTCACGGCCCACAGCAGATATTCGTGATTGCCGTCGCCGCCTGTGATTGGGCTGTCGGCGGTTTCGCGCACGGTCCAGCCTTCGCCCTCCAGCCAGTCATGCACGCGGGCCAGCGCCGCCTCGCGCGCCTCGGCGTCCCGCACCACGCCGCCGCGGCCGACGTCGCCGCGGCTGTCCATCTCGAACTGCGGCTTCACCAGCGTCACTAGATCCGCGCCCGCCTCGGCCAGGCCCAGCGCCGCCGGCAGCACCTTGGCCAGGCCGATGAAGCTGGCGTCGCAAACGATCAGTCTTGGCGTCTGAGGGATCGACGCGACGGTCAGGTCCCGCGCATCCGTCTGCTCCAGATTGGTCACGCGCGGCTCATCGCCCAGTTTCGGATGCAGTTGCCCCTGCCCCACATCCACGGCGAAGACGTGCGCCGCCCCACGCTCGAGGCAGACTTGCGTAAAGCCGCCGGTCGATGCGCCGACGTCGATCACGACCCGATCCGCAACCTCGACTGGCCACAGGGTCAGGGCGTGATCCAGCTTCAGCGCCCCGCGTCCGACGAACCGGTGGGCGTCGGCGTAGGTCACGACCGCCCTGTCATCCACGCCCTGCGACGCCGACCGCGCGGGCTTGCCGTCCACGGTAACACCGCCCGCCTCGATCGCCGCCCGCGCCCGCGACCGGCTTTCGGCCAGACCGCGTGTGACCAGCAGCTGATCCAGTCGGCCCCGGCTCAACCCACCGTATCCAGCCGCGCCAGCGCCGCCGTCAGCTTGGCCTTGCCCGCCTCCGCCTCGGCCAGCTTCTGACGCTGCTCGTCCACCACCTCGGGCGCGGCGCGCTCGACGAAGTTCGGGTTGCCGAGCTTCTTGGCAAAGTGGCCAATGTCGCTGTCGAAGGCGGCAATTTCCTTGGCCAGACGCGCGCGCTCGGCGGCCACGTCGATCAGCCCAGCCAGCGAGATCGCCGCCGTCGCCCCGCCGGAGACGAACGTCACCGCCCCCGCCGGTGCCGTGCCCACGGTCGAGATTTCCGACACGCGGGCCAGGGTCAGCAGCAGGTCGCGGTGGCGCGCGATCCGCTCCGCCGTCACCGCATCCGGCGCGACGAACGCCAGCGGCGGCTTGGCGGCGGCCACATTCATCTCGGCCTTCAGGCCCCGGACCTCTGTCACCAGATCGACCAGCCAGCCGATCTCGGCCTCGGCAACCGCATCGACGAAGGCGTCGGGCAACACCGGCCATTCGGCGCCGATCAGCAGACCGTCACGAGGCGGCCCCTCCTTGCCCAGTTCGGCCCACAGCTCCTCGGTGATGTAGGGCGTGATGGGATGCATCAGCTTCAGGGTCTGGTCCAGGGTCCAGGCCGTCATCGCCCGCGTCTCGGCCTTGGCGGCCTCGTCCGCGCCCGTGAACACCGGTTTGGCCAGCTCCAGATACCAGTCGCAGAACACGTTCCAGACGAAGCGGTAGAGCGCCGACGCCGCATCGTCGAACCGCCCGCCCTCGATCGCCGACGACACCGCCCGCTCGGCCTTGGTCAGCTCGCCACGGACCCAGCGGTTGATCGTCTGCTCGACGGTTGCGGGGTCGAAGCCCTCGACCCGCCGGGCCTCATTCATCTGGCTGAATCGCGCCGCGTTCCACAGCTTGGTGCCGAAGTTGCGATAACCTTCAATGCGTTGTTTCGACAACTTGATGTCGCGCGTGCCCGACAGGATGGCCATGGTGAAGCGCAGGGGGTCGGCACCCAGCTCGTCAATGATGCCCAGGGGGTCGATGACATTGCCCTTCGACTTGCTCATCTTCTGGCCCTTCTCGTCGCGAACCAGACCATTGATGATCACGCGCTTGAAGGGGACTTCGCCGTCCATGAAGTGCAGGCCCATCATCATCATCCGGGCGACCCAGAAGAAGATGATGTCCGCCGCGGTGACTAGGTCGCTGGTCGGATAGAACCGCTCCAGGTCCTCGGTCTTCTCAGGCCAGCCCATGGTCGAGAACGGCCACAGGGCCGACGAGAACCAGGTGTCGAGCACGTCCTCGTCCTGCGTCAGAGCGACCTCGGAATCGTAATCCGACATCGCCTGTTCGCGGGCTTCCTCTTCCGTCTCGGCGACATAGATTTCGCCGCCCGGGCCGTACCAGGCCGGGATCCGGTGGCCCCACCACAGCTGGCGCGAAATGCACCACGGCTCGATGTTCCTCAGCCATTCGAAATAGATCTTGGAATAGCTGGCCGGCTCGAACGTCGTCGCGCCTGTCTCGACGGCCTTGATCGCCGGCTGGGCCAGGGTGTGGGCGTCGACGTACCACTGGTCCGTCAGCCACGGCTCGATGACGACGCCGCTGCGGTCGCCATGCGGGACCATGTGCCGGGTCTTCTCGATCTCCTTCAGCCAGCCTTCGGCCTCGGCGCGCGCCACGATGGCCTTGCGCGCGGCGAAACGGTCGAGGCTCTGAAGCTCGATGGGAATTTCCTTCAGCAGGTTCAGGATCTCGGGGTCTTCGTCGACTTCGCCACCGGCATTCACTCCCTTGAAGGCCGAGCCGTGATCAAGGATGCGGCCGAAAGCATCCATGACGTTGATCGCGGGCAGCCCCGCACGCTTGCCGACCTGGAAGTCGTTGAAGTCATGTGCAGGCGTGATCTTCACTGCGCCGGAGCCCTTGGTCGGGTCGGCGTAGTCATCCGCGACAATCGGAATGATCCGGCCTGTGATCGGCAAGATCACTTTGGCGCCGACGATGGACGCATACCGCTCATCCTTCGGATGCACCGCTACGCCGGTGTCGCCCAACATGGTCTCGGGCCGGGTCGTCGCCACGACGATGTAGTCGCGGGTCTCCCACTCCATCGCCTTGCCTTCCTCGTCGAAGGCGACCGGATGCTCGTAGGTCACGCCGTCGGCCAGTGGATAGGCGAAGTGCCAGTAGGCGCCGTCGACCTCCTTCTGCTCGACCTCGAGGTCCGAGATCGCCGTCTGGAAATGCGGGTCCCAGTTCACCAGCCGCTTGTCGCGGTAGATCAGGCCGTCCTTGTGCAGCTGCACGAACACCTTGCGCACAGCAGCATTCAGACCCTCGTCGAGGGTGAAACGCTCGCGGCTCCAGTCGCAGCTGGCACCGAGGCGACGCAGCTGCTGCACGATCGTGCCGCCGCTTTCAGCCTTCCATTCCCAGACCTTGGCCACAAAGGCCTCGCGGCCCATGTCGCGGCGTCCGACATTGCCCGCCGCAGCCAGTTGACGCTCGACCACCATCTGGGTGGCGATGCCGGCGTGGTCCGTGCCCGGCAGCCACAGCACCGCCTTGCCCTTCATGCGGTGATAGCGAGCCAGGATGTCCTGCAGGGTGTTGTTCAGCGCGTGGCCGATGTGCAGCGAGCCAGTCACGTTCGGTGGCGGAATGACGATCGAATAGGCCTCGGCGGCACCGTCGGTTTTCGGCGCGAACAGGCCGCTCTCTTCCCACGCCTTGTACAGGCGGGGTTCGGCAGCCGCGGGATCGAAGGTCTTGTCGAGCATCGGAATGGGTCTCGGGGAGGCGTATCAGAAATGAGAAAAGGGCGGCTCCGCCGGAGCCGCCCTGATCGGTTTAGTCGCGGGTGACGCGAAGGGCTAGCCGGCGCTGCGGGCGATCCGTTCTACTTCCTTGCGTACGGCGGCGTCGACAATGCCCGGCAGGTTGGTGTCGAGCCAGTCCTTCAGCATCGGCTTCAGCAGCGCGCGGGCCAGGTCGTCGATGGTCGGGCCGACACCGCCGGAGGGAACGTCCAGCGGATCGGGCTTCTTCAGAGCGGCCGACAGGCCGGCGAAGGCAGAGGCTGCGCTGGCCGCGGCGCTTTCGCCCACCAGGCTGTCATACGAGGGCGCGGGGGCTGGCTCGGCAAATGTGGTCGGGAAGGCTTCGGGCTCGGGCTCGTAGGCCGGGGCCGGTTCCGGCGCGACATAGGCCGGTTCCTCGGCCGCCACGACATCCAGATCGCCGATGGTCTCGGCGGCGGGGGCCTCATAGCGGTGCGTGAGCTCCAGCACGTCGTCGTCCGACTGGGCGGGTTCTTCTACCGACGGCGTCAGGTCCATCATCGCGGGCGCAGGCTCAGGCTCGGGCTCGACCACGACGGGCGCGGGCGCCGGTGCGGTTTCGGCCGGAGCGTCGTCTTCCGAGATGATCCGGCGGATCGACGCCAGGATCTCCTCCATCGTCGGTTCCTGGGCGGTCTGATCGGTCATGGCTCAACCTTGGGGCGCTGCACGCGCATTAAGACTCACAGGCGGACGCGCCGCCCCCTCGTGACCTGTCGTCGCATCAACGCCCGTTCGAATCAACGACCGTTTTTCGCCTGTTTGGTTAAAACGGGCGTCAGTTACGCGGACCGGTCTGGACGACCTCGCCCTTCAGCTGGGCATCGATCGGCGCATCTTCGGCATCGCTCGCCGGAACGATTGCCGGTGCAACAATGCGATCGACTGCCTCCAGCACGCCGTCCCACGGCAGGGCACCGCGGTTGCGGACCTGCTCGTAGTTCGACGCCGGATCGTAGATGTCCATGCCCGGGTTCAGATCGACGCCTTCCAGGCGGCCCATCGCGGCCAGCAGGCTGGCCTGGGCCACGTATTCGTTGCGACGGGCGCTGGCCAGCGAGACCTGGGCGCTGCGCAGTTCCAGCTCCTGGTTCAGCACGTCCAGGTTGGTGCGTAGACCCACCTGGGCCTCCTGACGCACGCCCTCGGCGGCCACCGAGGCGGCCCGCACGGCTTCCTGACCGGCGGTCAGGGTCGAGCGCGCCGAAATCGACTGGGCGAAGGCGGTCGAAACCTGTTGCAGCACCTGCCGGCGCTCGCCCTCGACGTTGATCTGGGCAGCGTTCGCGCGCTCCAGCGCCGCAGCGACGCGCGACTGGTTCAGACCGCCGGTGAACAGCGGCACCGAGACCGAGGCCGTGGCCTGGAAGGTGTTGCGGTCCGCGATGACGTCAAGCTGGCCGAGGCTGGGGGCCGAACCGCCGTAGGAAGCAGAGACACGGGCCGACGGCAGATATTCAGCGCGAGCCTGGGCCACGGCGGCCTCGGCACCTTGCTGGTTGTAGATCGCAGCAAGAACGCCGGGGTTCTCGGCGAGAGCCACGTCCAGCGCGGCATCGAAATCGGTGGGCACGCCCGGCAGGACCGGCATAGGGGCGAGATCGCCCGGCGCCTGCCCGACCACGGCCGCATAGGCGGCACGGCTGACGGACAGCTGGGCGCGAGCATTGGCCAGGTCGGCTTCCGACTGGGCAAGGCGGGCCTCGGACTGAGCCACGTCGGTGCGGGTGATCTCGCCGACCTCGAAACGGGCGCTGGCTTCGTCCAACTGGCGCTGCAGCACGCCCAGGTTCTCTTCACGGATGCGCAGAATCTCGGTGTCGCGGATCACATCGGCATAGGCCTGGATCACCGAGGCCAGCACCGATTGTTCGATTTCACGCAGTGACTCACGCCCGGCCAGGATGTCGGCCTCGGCACCCGTGATGCCCAGGGCGACGCGGCCGCCCGAATACAGCGTCTGCGACAGGCTGATGCTGGCACCCACGGACTGGCTGTCACTGTCGCCGAAGGTGTCGTCCATCACGCGGGTGTAAGAGTTGCTCACGCCGACATCGATCGACGGGCGCAGGCCGGCTCGTGCCGAGACGATCGATTCGTCCAGCGCCCGCTGGTTCGCCCGCTGCGCCAGTAGCGTGGGATTGGTGCGATAGGCCAGGGTGATCGCTTCCTGCAGCGTCTCCTGGGCAAAGGCCGGCGCAGCAAAGCCCGTCGCCACGGCGATAAGGGCGACGGTGGCGAGCGCGCGCGTACGGTTCAACATGGTCTAATCCTGCATGACACGCGGGGGGCGCGTCCTTGTATCCCGACGGCGTAGTGCGAGATCACATGCGCCCACGCCAGTTAAGTTTTTTTCACGCGGCCGTGGCCGAATTCCGTCGGGCGCGCACAAGCCTTACAGGGCGAATGTAGGCGCCGGGATCATTTCCGCCAGAACCGGCGGTGTCGCATCGAACAGTTCGCGGCGTGACAGGCCATTTTGGCCCTTCACATAGAGCACGGCCTTGCCCACCGGACCGGTCCGCTCGACCAGCACCGCCCGGCCGCCGACGCGCAGGACATCCAGCCAGGCCTGGGGCCGCACGGGGGTCGCCCCTTCACTGACAATCAGATCCCAGTCGCTGCCCGTGGGCTGGCCCAGGGCCGCCGTCACGGTCCGGACGCCCGCATCCGCCAGCGCCCCGCCGGCGATACCGAACACCCCGGCGTCGGATTCCTGCGCCGTGACGCTCAGGCCCATCTGAGCCAGCACCGCGGCGGCATAAGGGGCGGCGACGGCCAGCGCCCGCTCACCCGGCTTCGGCTGGGCGGCCATAAGAAGCTTCGACACCTCACGCGCCTGCATCAGGCTGCGCTCGCCGGAAATCTCGACATCCACCTCGGCATAGGCGGAAAAGGCGCGGTCAGGGGCGCAGAACCGCTCGCGCGGCACGGCCAGAAGCGCGGCCTGAAGCCCACGATCGGTGACGTCGTTCACGCGGACCTGAGAGTCCACCATGACCTTGCGCGCGGCGACGAAGTCCATTGGGCACTGAATCCTTCTCGAAATCTCGCGCGCTTATAGGTCCGCACGTTGCGGCGGACAATCATTGCAGCACTGAGGCCGATCTGATAGCGAACCCCCCTCGCGATGGCGGGGCGGTTTTTCCGCCTCATGGCCTGATGGCGGAGTGGTGACGCAGAGGACTGCAAATCCTTGCACCCGGGTTCGATTCCCGGTCAGGCCTCCATCGCGATTAACTCCTTCCCACGAAAGCTGTTCGGCGCTGCACGATTGACGGCGGGCTCCCGCGCGGGCGACACATCCATCGCTGTAAAGGGTCCGGATGAACCGGATCATCGGGGGTCTTCGGATGAAACGCGCCGTCTCGCTCACGCTTGCCCTGTGGATGTCGGCCTGGCCGGTGATGGCCCAGACGCCGCCGGCCCCCGCACCGGCCCAGGAAACGCCGGCACCTGCCGCCGCTTCGCCCGCCGCGCCGGCTGAAGAGCCCAAGTGGGACGTCCAGAACCCGCCCGGACCGTCGCATGACGCGACCATCGACGTTACCTCCGGCACCTGGATGTCCCTGGATGTCAGCCCGGACGGCCAGACCATCGTCTTCGACATGCTCGGCGATATCTATGTCATGCCGATTTCGGGCGGTGAGGCCCGCGCGATCGCCCAGGGCGTCGCCTGGGACATGCAGCCGAAATGGTCGCCCGACGGCCGCCACATCGCCTTCACCTCCGACCGGGGCGGTGGCGACAACATCTGGATCATGAACGCCGACGGCTCCGAGCCGTCCCAGGTGTCGAAAGAGACCTTCCGTCTGGTGAACCAGCCCGAATGGACCCCCGACGGCCAGTTCATCGTGGGGCGCAAGCACTTCACCTCGTCCCGCTCGCTGGGCGCCGGCGAAATGTGGCTGTGGCACCGCTCCGGAGGCGGCGGCGTGCAGATGACCGAGCGCCGCACCCAGCAGAAGGACACGGGTGAGCCCGCCTTCTCGCCGGACGGCCGCTATCTGTATTTCAGCGACGACGCCACGCCGGGCGCGACCTTTGAATATTCAAAGGACGTCAACGACCAGATCTACGTCATCCGCCGTCTGGACCGTCAGACTAACGAGACCGAGGCCTTCATCACCGGCCCCGGCGGTTCGAT
Organism: Brevundimonas sp.; assembly: GCA_046294385.1. Classification (GTDB taxonomy): domain Bacteria; phylum Pseudomonadota; class Alphaproteobacteria; order Caulobacterales; family Caulobacteraceae; genus Brevundimonas. The sequence goes on from JBKBJW010000004.1 coordinate 136,263, forward strand.
CCGGCCCACCCCCTCGCCCGACGGCAAGTCGATCGCCTTCATCCGCCGCGTCCGCTACCAGTCGGTGCTCTATGTCATGGACATCGAGTCCGGGCGCGAGACACCCATCTATGAGGGCCTGGACCGCGACCTTCAGGAAACCTGGGCCGTCCACGGCGTCTATCCGGCCATTAGCTGGACGCCTGACAATAGCGGCATCGTCTTCTGGTCCGGCGGCAAGATCCATCGCGTCGACGTGGCTTCAAGGGCTGTCAGCGAAATTCCCTTCCACGTCTCGGACACCCGCCGCGTGCAGGATGTCGTCCGCTTCCCCGTCGAGGTCGCGCCTGACCAGTTCGATGTGAAGATGATCCGCTGGGCTCGCCCCTCGCCCGACGGCCGCCAGGTGGTGTTCGAGGCGCTGGGCAACCTCTGGATTCGCGACCTGCCTACGGGCACGGCCCGCCGCCTGACGCGCCAGACCGACCACTTCGAGCTTTACCCCAGCTGGTCCCGGGACGGCCGCTCCATCGTCTACACGACCTGGGATGATCAGGAACTGGGCACCGTGCGCGTTGTCCCCGCCGCGGGCGGCGTCGGTCGCGCGGTCACCAACCGGCCCGGCCACTATGTCGAGCCGGCCTTCTCGCCGGACGGCCGGACCATCGTCTATCGCAAGACCTCGGACGGCTTCCTGACCACCGGCCTCTGGGGGCGCGAGACCGGCGTTTACCGCATCCCGACCGCCGGCGGCGAACCAACCTTCGTCACCGACGACGGCTCCAACCCCCAATTCGGGGCCGCAAACGACCGTATCTTCATCTCGGGCCGCGACGGCGACAACGCCGCCCTCAAGTCGGTCGACATCAACGGCCACGACGCCCGCATCCATCTGACATCGCAGTGGGCGGCCGAGTTCGCCCTGTCGCCCGATGGGAACTGGATCGCCTGGACCGAGCGCTTCAACGCCTATGTCGCGCCCTTCGTCCTCGCGGGCCGCCCCATCTCGGTCAGCGCCGACGGCAAGTCGATCCCCCAGGCCCGCGTCACCCGCGACGCCGGCGAGTGGCTCAGCTGGTCCGGTGACAGCCGCCGTCTGCAGTGGTCCCTGGGGCCGGAGCTTTTCACCCGCGACCTGAACCAGGCCTTCACCTTCGTGGACGGCGCGCCGGACGAACTGCCCAAGCCCGACGAGCACGGCGTCAACCTGTCGTTCCGCGCCTCCGCCGACAAGCCTGAGGGCCGCATGGCCCTGACCGGCGCGCGGATCATCACCATGAACGGCGCCGAGGTGATCGAGAACGGCGTCATCGTCATCAACGGCAACCGCATCGAGGCCATCGGCCCGGCCGCCTCCACCCCGGTCCCGGCGGGCGTTCCGGTCATGGACATGACGGGCAAGACCATCATGCCCGGCCTGATCGACGCCCATTGGCACGGCTCGATGGGGTCCGACGAGATCATCCCGGAGCAAAGCTGGGTCAACTACGCCGCACTCGCCTTCGGCGTGACGACGATCCATGACCCGTCCAACGACACCAGCGAGATCTTCGCCCACAGCGAGCTGGCCCGCACGGGTCGGATCGTTGCGCCGCGCATCTTCTCGACCGGCACCATCCTGTATGGCGCCACCACGGGCTTTACGGCCCAGATCGACGACCTCGATGACGCCCGCTCGACCCTTCGCCGGATGCAGGCCGCCGGCGCTTTTAGTGTCAAAAGCTACAACCAGCCCCGCCGTGACCAGCGCCAGCAGGTCATCGCCGCCGCCCGCGAACTGGGCATGCAGGTGGTGCCGGAGGGCGGCTCGCTGTTCCAGCACAACATGTCGATGATCATTGATGGACACACCACGATCGAGCACTCGATCCCGCTGGCCAACCTCTATGACGACGTCCACCAGCTGTGGCGCCAGTCAGGCACGGCCTACACACCGACCCTGGTCGTCGCCTACGGCGGCAGCTACGGCGAGAATTACTGGTACCAGGAAAGCGACGTCTGGGCGCATCCGATCCTGACCCAGTATGTGCCCCGCCGCATCCTCGACAGCCGCGCGCGGCGTCCCGAAACCCTGCCCGACAACGAGTGGAACCACATCTCGGTCGCTCGCGAGGCGACGGAACTGAACCGCCAGGGCGTCTCGGTCCAGATCGGCGCCCACGGCCAGCGCGAAGGCCTCGGCGCCCACTGGGAGCTGTGGAGCCTGGCCCAGGGCGGTATGGCACCGCTGGACGTGATCCGTGCGGGCACCCTGAACGGCGCCACGGCACTGGGCATGGACCGCGACATCGGCTCACTGCAGGTCGGCAAGCTGGCGGACATGGTGATCCTGAACGCCAATCCCCTGGAGAACATCCGCAACACCACGTCCATCGCCTACACGGTGGCCAACGGTCGGGTGTTTGACAGCCACATGGATGAGGTTGCCCCCCGCCGGCGCGCTCGCGCACCCTTCTGGTTCGCGTCCGCCGACGGCCAGGCCGCAGCAACCGGTGTGTCCATCACGGATGGCCACGGGCACGACTAAAGCACAGCCTTCTCCCCTCCGGGGGAGAAGGTGGCCTGCGTAGCAGGTCGGATGAGGGGGATGCCTGACTTCAGGCTGACCTTCGGCAACGAGCGGGCTGACACAGCCCCCTCATCCGGCGCTCACGCGCCACCTTCTCCCCCAAGTGGAGAAGGAAAGGATTTTCTAAGCCTCAGATCGGCGCGGTCAGCCAGCCGAAAGCACCGGCGGCACCCACGGCACCGAGAACAACAGCTGCCACAACGGCCACGCGCGCATTGCGATTCAGGAACTCTAGAAAGCCGAACATGGCCAAATACTCCCCCGGACGCCGCATTACCGCCACAGTCCGGGGTCGCCGACAAGGTGTATAAAGGGTTAAGGTGCTGAATATTCTGTGACGCCCAATCGCTACACGGCTTCCCGCGTGAAGTGGTTCAGCGCCAGAGCCGCCGTCGTGGCCACATTCAGTGAGTCGAACCCGCCCGACATCGGTATCGAAACAGCCCGGCAACGCGCGATGACCTCCGCCGGCAGGCCCGGCCCCTCCGACCCCAGCAGGATCGCCGTAGGCCCCTTCCGCACCGCCAGATGCAATGGCTCGCGCGCCGCCGGTGTCATGGCCACGACGTCGAAGCCCAGCCCCATCAGCCGCTCAACCAGCGCGCCGGCCGAGCCGCCCGCCACGATGGGCGTCCGCAGCACAGCCCCGACCGAAACCCTGATGGCCTTGCGGTAGAACGGGTCGCAACAGCGCTCGTCCAGCACCACCGCGTCGGCCCCGAACGCCGCCGCGTTGCGGAAAATGCCGCCCATGTTGTCGTGGTTGCCGATGCCGCAGGCCACCACGACCGTCTGTGCGCCCTTCACCGTCCCCAGTTCCAGCGGCTCCGGCCGCAGCCCCAGGGCGAGCACTCCACGGTGCAGATGGAAACCCGCCACCGCATCGATCACATCCTGGGAGCCGACATACACAGGCACGCCCGAATCGAACCCGGCCAGGATCTCTGCATGCGCCTTCACTCGCCGGGAATCGATCAGCACCGCTTGCGCCTCGCACCGCGAGGCCACCGATGCCAGCCCCCGCAACACCACCGTCCCCTCGGCCACAAACAGGCCCTCACGGCCCGTCAGGTCGCGTTCGCGGATATCGCGGAAGGCGCTGATGCGGGGGTCGTTCGGGTCATTGATCGCAATCATCTTCATCCCGACAGATTACCCGTTGCGCGACGCCGATGCGCGCTGCTATAGCCGCCGCCTTCCCGAGCCTCTGTTCCGCGGTAGCTCAGTGGTAGAGCAGCCGACTGTTAATCGGCTGGTCGTAGGTTCGAATCCTACCCGCGGAGCCAGCTCGTCCTTCCCGGACAAGAAAAAAGCCCGACGCGAACGCCGGGCTGAAAAGTTCGGTGATGGTGGGTGTCCTCAAAGAAGAAGACACACCTTCGATGCACCGCTCCGGTTAATGAACTCCTAAAATCAGACATCCGGCAGCCAGGTCGACTGACGTGCGCCGTCCGGTGCCGTCCAGTCCACGCGCCAGCCCTCGCCCGCTCGGCCCGCAACACCGCCGCCCGGATAGTCGAACACGTCGCCTTCCACCACAATCCGGCGCGGCCCGACCCCGTCGACCGCCAGGCTCCAGCCTCCGTCCGGCCCCGCCCGCACAGCCACCACAGGCCGGTCGCCGATCTGCACCGAGACATCGCCGCCCGGTGCCGCCCGACCTGACACCAGCACCGAGCGCCCGTCCGCATCCACTGCGCCCAGTGTCGGCGTGGCGCTCAGCCTTCGCGCGGGCGCGCCCGGGGTTACAAGGGCGATCGGGCCGCGTCCGCCGTCCAGGATCACCAGCCGCTGCGGCGAAGCCGACGCTTCCTGCCCCACCTGTGTCTCGGGAGTCAGCATGACGGACCCTGCCGGCAGGACCATGCGGATATCGAACCGGCCCTGGTCGTCGGCGACGACTGCATAGGCGGCACCGTCCGTGCTGCGCAGCACCACGCGCCCACCCGGCTGGGCCTGACCTTTGAAAATCAGCGTGGCCCGCGCCTGGGTGACCGAATCGATCCGCGGCGGCATGGCCCACCCGGCGGTCGCTGCCCCGTCGGCGGCCATCGTTTCAGCCTGCTTGTCTCCGCACGCCGCCAGCCCGGTGGTCACGGACAGAGCGATCACGCCGCAAAGCACGTTCCGGCGTTTCATCCGCAGGCTCCCGTCTATAGTCTGACCTGCCAGATAGCGCGGCCGGGTGCCCGCTGTCTCCACCAAGTCTTGAGGCCCCATGTCCACCGATCCTGTCGTCATCCAGCCGTTCGACGGCCGTTCCGTCTGCCTGTTCTGCGGCTCCGCCGACGGTGCCGAGCCGTACATGCGCGCGGCCCATGATTTCGGTGTGGCGACGGCCAAAGCCGGCTGGCGGCTGGTCTATGGCGGCGGCGGCGTGGGCCTGATGGGCACGGCGGCGCGCGCAGCGCACGGTGCCGGTGGCCGCGTCGTCGGCATCATGCCTGCCTTCCTGCGCAGCCGCGAACGCCTGTTCGACGAGGTCGAGACCATCGTCGTGACCTCGATGCACGAGCGGAAAACCCTGATGTATGACCAGTCCGACGCCTTTGTCGTCGCGCCCGGGGGCGTCGGCACGCTCGAGGAGGTCATCGAGCTGCTCTCATGGAAACGGCTGGACCTGCACGCAAAGCCGATCATTTTCCTGAACATCGACGGCTTCTGGGAGACCCTGTTTGCAATGATGCAGCACAGCGTGGATCAGGGTTTCACGCCCCGTTCCTTCCTCGACGCCTGGCAGGTCTGCGACACCGTGGAGGAGGCGATGGCGGTGCTTCAGCGGTCGGACGAAGCGCCGCACTTGCAATATGATCATCGATAAGTAAACGTCGGTAAGTCACTCGACTGCGTTCTCTTTAAAAACTCACCTTGACAGTTTCTAAAGAAAACGCACAGTGGCTTTGCGGGGCCTCCCATCGCCCCATTCATGACCGGAGACTCCCCATGCGCGTCCTGATTATCGCTGCGGCCCTTTTCGCCGCCGCCCCTGCCCTCGCCCAGGCCCCCGGCGGCTCCAGCGCCACCCTGGTCGCCGCCGTTGCGGCCCCCACCCGGACCATCGTCGACGGTGCGGCCTGGTCCTGTGAAGGCGCGACCTGCACGGCTTCGGGCGGCACCAGCCAGCCCGCCGCGCGCGCCTGCCGCCGCGTCGTCGCCCGCATCGGCAAGGTCTCGGCCTTCACCTGGCGCGGCACGGCCCTGTCGGCCGAGCAACTGGCGACCTGCAACGCCTAGGTCGGCCTTTGGCTGAAATAGAAAGGGCGGCTCCTCGCGGGGCCGCCCTTTTCGTTATGCGCTTTCGCCGCTCAGGCGCTTCACGATCCGCTCTCGCCCGATCAGGGGCAGGATCGCCGCCATCTCAGGCCCACGCTCGCGGCCCGTCAGGATGTGGCGCAGCGGCATGAACAGGGCCTTCCCCTTGGCCCCGGTGGCTTCCTTGACCGCATTGGTCCAGACGCCCCAGGCCTCGCCGTCGATGGACGCCGGCAGATGCTCCAGCGCCGCCGCCGCGAAGGCTGCATCCTCAATGATAGGCGTCACAGGACCGCGCACGATCGCTGCCATATCAATGACATCGTCGAACTTCTGAAGGTTGGATCGCACCACATTCCAGAAGGCCTCGCCGAGGTCGGCTTCCGCCGCCGCCAGCCGCCCCTGCACCGTCGCATAGTCCATGGCGTGCAGCGCCTGGGCGTTCAGCCGGTCCAGATCCGCCGTGTCGTAGCGCGCCGGCGAACGACCCATCTTGGAGAAGGCGAACGACTGACCCAGGGCCTCGACCGACACCCCGACCTCCAGCGGATCCGACGTGCCGATGCGGCCCAGATGGCTGGTGATGGCGATGGGCTCGTAGCCTTGCTCGCGCATCTCGCTGATCGACAGAGAGCCCAGCCGCTTCGACAGCGCCTGCCCGTCTGCGCCCACCAGCAGCGGCATGTGGGCGAAGCCCGGAACCGTAGCCCCCAGCGCCTCGAATATCTCGATCTGGGCACCGGTGTTGGTCACATGGTCCTCGCCCCGGATCACGTGGGTGATCGCCATGTCGATGTCATCGACCACCGACGGCAAGGTGTAGAGGAACAGGCCGTCCTCGCGGATCAGCACCGGGTCCGACATCGAGGCGGTGTCCACCTCGGCGTGGCCGCGCGACAGGTCTTCCCAGGCGACCCTCTTGCCCTCCAGCTTGAAGCGCCAGTGCGGCTTACGGCCCTCCGCCTCGAACGCGGCCTTCTCGGCCTCTGTCAGCTCCAGCGCAGCCCGGTCATAGATCGGTGGCAGGCCGCGCGACAACTGCACCTTTCTGCGCCGGTCCAGCTCGTCGCCGGTTTCGTAGCAGGGATAGAGCCGTCCCGACGCCTTCAGGCGCGCCGCCGCGTCCTCATACCGATCAAACCGCTTGGACTGGTTGTACCGCTCGTCCCAGACCAGCCCGAGCCAGGTCAGGTCATCCTCAATGCCCTGCTCGAAGGCGGGCGTGGAGCGCGCCAGGTCGGTGTCGTCGATGCGCAGCACGAACTTCCCGCCCTGCCCCTTGGCGAACAGCCAGTTGACCAGCGCGGTGCGGACATTGCCGACGTGCAGCTTACCCGTCGGCGACGGAGCGAAACGGACCTTGACGGACATGAGACAGCAGACCTCGAAATCGAGGCGCGTAGGTCGGTCACGCAGGCGGCGAAGTCAAGGCGAAGGGCGTTTCAGCCGCCGATGCCACACGCCGACTTCAGGTTCGCCACGCGAATAGAGAAGTCGCGCGCGCGCTGTGTCGTCTCGAATGGCACCGCATGGCTCGCGACCCGGTCCGGTGTAAGGCTCAGGGCACCCTGCTGGATGCAAGCCGAGCCGTCCGTGCAACTGAACCGCAGGAAAGCCCCGCCGTGCTCGCTTTCCTCAGCGCCGCCGTCGACAATCAGGTCCAGCGGCATTCGCCATTGGCCCCAGGCCATGTTGCGCCCGTGACCATGCACCAGGGTTTCGCAATCGCCGATCAGGCGGTGGTAGAAATAGCTACCTTCCCCTGTGCCCCAGAAATCGAACCCTGGCGTGGCCTCGGCCGTTTCAGCCGCCGCAGGTGACGCCTCCCGCACCGTGGCGCAGCCGCTGATGGACAGGGCGAATAAGCCGATGACGATCAGTCCACGCATGACGGTCCTTCCGTTACACGTGCCCTTGATAGCCGACAGGTCAACGATCTTTCACTGACGAAGACTGATCAGTCGTCGCGGTGGACGCGTTCGCGGCGCTCGTGGCGTTCCTGGGCTTCCACCGACAGGGTCGCGGTCGGGCGGGCGTCCAGTCGGCCGAGGCTGATCGGCTCGCCAGTCTCCTCGCAGTAGCCGTAGGATCCGTCCTCGATCCGGCGAAGAGCCTCGTCGATCTTGGAGATCAGCTTGCGCTGGCGGTCGCGGGTCCGAAGCTCCAGCGCCCGGTCGGACTCTGAGGACGCCCGGTCCACCAGATCAGGGTGGTTCTCGGTTTCAGCCTTCAGGTTCACGACCGTGCCCTTGGACTCGCGAAGGATGTCTTCCTTCCAGTCCAGAAGCTTGCCCTTGAAATAGGCCAGTTGCCGCTCGTTCATGAACGGCTCGTCGTCGCTCGGGCGATAGTCGCTCGCCGGCTTCGCAGAGGCCAATGCGGTCATCGTCGCACTCACACTCATCATCGCGCCCCCCTGGCGCGCAAAGTGCCTATAGGCATGAGACAGAGTCGCAGCAACGTGGTTCGCGTGTCCGTGAAGCTGTTAAGCTTCAACTAGAGTGGCGGGCGTGACAATTCTTCATCACTCCCCCTGTTCGAGCGCCGTTTTTCCTGACTTTTCTGTAATTTATGCTGCACTGCGGCGAACTTCGGCCTTGGCCAGCTCAACCGCTGCGCGAAGATCGATCTGATCCAGCACGGCATTCAGCGGTGCGTGGTCATCGTCAGGTCGCGATTCCGCCAGGGTACGGCGCAGGCCGTTCAGCGCGCCGGCCCCGTCCTCATCCGCCAGCAGCGCCAGCTTCAGTTCGTCCAGGCGGTCCAGCAGGCCCGCCCCCCGGCGCACGGCCCGGCGACGGCGCTCCGTCACGTCTTCAACGCCTTGAAGGGCCATCAGAGCCGAGACATCGGCGATCCCGCCGACACCCCCGGCAGCGGTAGCCGCCGCCGCAGGGGCCGCGCCACCGCCCTGCGTCAGGGCGAATCCGCCGGCTGAGCGGGCGCTCGGGCGGCTGGTCGCGGGGCCGGTCGGGGTCGTGCCGGTGACCTTCATGCGCGCGGACTCCAGATCATGCCGGACAATCGCCCGCGACCCTGACTGTTTGGTTAACGGCCCGGCAGAAACTGCCGCCACGCCGCCGCGCCAGACTCACCCAAGAACTGTTTTTATTGAGATTTCCTCGCGGCACGACTCTGGCATCGCGCTGTTCGAACACGTTTGTTTCAAGGGCCGCCCGATGCAGAAACTGCTGACCTCGCTTCTGACCCCGCTGCTCGCGGTCGCCGCCGTTGCGGGATTCGCGGGGCAGGCCACGGCCCAGTCCCGCATCAAGGACATCGCCGCGGTCGAGGGTGTCCGCTCCAATCAGCTCGTCGGCTACGGTCTGGTCGTCGGCCTGAACGGCACCGGCGACTCCTTGCGCAACTGCCCCCTCACCCGCCAGTCGCTGGAAGGGATGATGGAACGTCAGGGCGTCAACATTCGCGGCGCAAACGCCAACACCAAGAATGTCGCGGCGGTCATGATCACCGCCGAACTGCCGCCGTTCGCCACGCCGGGTTCGCGCATCGACGTCAATGTCTCGACCATGTGCGACGCCAAGAGCCTGCTGGGCGGCACGGTTCTGGTTACCGCGCTGCAAGGCGCGGACGGCGAGGTCTATGCGGTAGCCCAGGGCTCGGTCCAGACCGGTGCCGTGTCGGCCTCGGGTGGGTCGGGCTCCTCGGTCACGCGCGGCGTCCCGACCGCCGGCCGCATCGCCTCGGGTGCCGTGGTCGAGCGTGAAACCGGCTTCGATCTCAGTGCACAATCCGAAGTCCGCCTGAACCTGCGCAACCCCGACTTTACCACGGCCCAGCGCGTCGCCTCCGCCATCAACGCCTCCTATCCCAACACCGCCTTCGCCGAGAACGGCACAGTGATCGCCCTGCGCGCGCCGCAAGGCTACGGCATGTCGGGTTTCATCAGCCGCATCGAAAACCTGACTGTCGCCGTCGACACCCCGGCCAAGGTCATCATCGACGAGGTCAACGGCGTCATCGTGATGGGCGACGCGGTCCGCGTCTCCACTGTCGCCATCGCCCAGGGCAATCTGACTGTCTCCGTTCAGGAAACACCTGCCGTCAGCCAGCCGGAGCCCTTCAGCCGCGGCGGCGAGACCGTTGTCGTCCCCCAGTCGGACATCACTGTCGAAGAAGATCTCGGCACCCAGATGCGCATCGTCAACGGCGGGACGTCCCTGTCCACCCTCGTCAACGGCCTGAATGCGCTCGGCGTCAGCCCCCGCGACATGATCAGCATCCTGCAGGCCATCAAGGCCGCCGGTGCCCTGCAAGCTGACATCGAGGTGATGTAAATGAGCGGCCTCACCGTGTCCCCCAATCCGCTCGCCGCCACGCCGGACCTGGCCCGGGTGCCGACCGCAAAGATGCGTGAAACGGCTCAGGCCTTCGAGGCGTCGTTCCTGTCCCAGATGCTGAAGCCCATGTTCGAGGGCCTGGACACCGAAGGCATGTTCAGCGGCGGCGAAGCCGAGGCGACCTGGCGCAGTTTCCTCGTCGACGCCATGGCCAAACAGACCGCCAAGGCCGGTGGCGTTGGTCTGGCCGATCAGGTCATGTCCGAAATGATGAAGATGCAGGAGGTGGGCGCATGACCGCCGACGCCGCCGCCGCCCTGAATGCCTCGGCCCGCATCCGCCAACTGTCGGACCTGACGCGCCAACTGACCCAGCGCCTGACGGTCGAGCTCGGTGCCTTCGAGGCCCGTCGCCCGCAGGACGCCATGGCCAGCCTGCCCCAGACACAGGAACTGGCGAACATCTATCGCCGTGAGTCCGCCCAGGTGAAGGCCAACCCCGCCATCCTGTCCGCCGCGCCCCCTGCCGACCGAATGGCCCTGATCCGTGACACCGAGGCCTTCGAGGCCGTGCTGGGCCGTCACGCCCGCGCTGTCGAAGCCGCCCGGATTATCTCCGAGGGCCTCGTCCGCGCCATCGCCGCCGAGGTCACCGAGGCCCGTGGGACGCCTTCCGCCTATGGCGCATCAGGCCGCGCCTCCGCCGGCGACGGCCGCGCGGTGGCGCTCAATCGCACGGCGTAGCTTTGCGTTAAGCCTCTTCGCTGCCGGAATTTTCATCGCCTCGCGTCATCGTGGGTGCATGAACACCAAATCGCGCCTGCTGGGCCTGGCCTTCGCCACTGCAGACATCCTTGTCGAACTCGACGCGGACGGTGCCGTCGCCTTTGCGATGGGGTCCGCGCCCGCTGCCGATTGCGCGCCGCCCGAAACCTGGGTCGGACGCCGCCTGACTGACATCATGGGCAAGGCGAGCCAGGCGGCATTCCGAACCGCCGTCGCCGGACTCTCCGATGGCGTGCGTTCGCCCGCCGCCGAAATCTTGATACTTTGCGATGACGAGCGCGTCCGCCGGGCACGGCTCTGCGCCTTCCGCCTGCCTGAACTGGCACCGGCCCTGTCCTGCGCGATCACGTTCAACGGTGCAGCCTTCTCGCTGGCTGTGCCTGAGGCACCGCCGCTTCTCAACGGTGACGGCCTTCTGGCCCGCGCCCGCGACTCCCTCCAGCGGCCGCGTGCCGAAGGGCCCATGGCCTTCGCCTTCGTTGACGTACCGGGTCTCGGTGCGGTCGCCGGTGAGCCGGGACAGCGGGCGACCGCCCGGGTCGAGGCGGCCCTCCAGGCCGCCTCGATCGACGGCAGCAGCGCCGCACGTCTGACGCCCGAGCGCTTCGCCCTGCTCAAGGACGCCGCTGACGGTCGGGATCTCGCGGCTGAGGTGCGCGACGCCGGCGCAGCCGAGGGCTTCGACCTGTCGCCGTTTGCCGCCGAAGCCGCCATTTCCACCGGTGCCGATCCGGTCAGTGCTCTCAAGGCTCTTCGCTTCACCATCGAGGGATGTCTGCGCGACGGCGGGCTGGAGCGCCCTGACCGCGCCTTCTCCGATACCCTGAAGAAGACCCTGCGTGACGCCGACACCTTCCGCGCGATGGTTCGGGCCCGCGACTTCGCCCTTCATTACCAGCCCATCGTCGACCTGCGCACCGGCGCGGTTCACCACTTCGAGGCGCTGGCCCGGTTTGGTCCGACCGGCCCGTCGAAGGCCATACACATGGCCGAAGAGCTGGGTCTGATCGAACAGTTCGACCTGGCCGTGCTTGAAAAAGCCATCCAGATGATGCGCCGGCCGGGCAATGGCCTGATCAAGGTGGCCGTAAACGTCTCCGCCGCCTCGCTGGCCCATGATGCCTATGTCGCTACCCTCCTGCGCCTGACCGGCGCCGAGCCTGATGATCGTCGACGCCTGAAGATCGAGGTGACCGAGACTGCGGCCCTCGCTGACATCGACGCCGCCGACCGGCGCCTTCGCGCCCTGCGCAAGGCCGGCATTCAGGTCTGCATCGACGACTTTGGCTCAGGTTCGGCCTCCTTCGATTATCTGCGTGGTCTGTCAGTGGATTCCGTCAAGATCGACGGCCACTTCATCCGCGAGCTGGACACCAATCCGCGGTCCCGCACCCTGATTACGCATCTGGTTGAACTGTGCGGTTCGCTGAAGCTGACCACCATCGCCGAGATGATCGAAACCGAAAGTGTCGCCGACGCCGTGCGAGCGATGGGCGTTGACTACGGCCAGGGCTGGCTGTTCGGCCGCGCCACGGCGGAGCCTGTCACAACCCTGCCCGCCCATAACGCGCCTGTCGCCCGGCGGGTCGGTGCCGTGCAAGGCTGGGGCTAATCCAGGCTGATCTCTAGCTCCATGCCGATGGCGTCCAGAAAATCGCGGTCATGGCTGACCACGATCAGCGCCCCGTCATAAGCCCTCAACGCCGCCTCGATCGCCGCGATGGAGTCGAGATCCAGATGATTGGTTGGCTCGTCCAGAATCAACAGTTGCGGCGGGTTCGCCCCGCTCATCACACAGGCCAGGGCAGCGCGCAGCCGCTCGCCGCCTGACAGCGTCCCCGCCGTCCGCTGCGCCGCCGTGTTGCGGAACAGGAACCGCGCCAGCGCCGCATGCGCTTCATTCGCCGTCGCCTCCGGATTGATCCGGCGATACGCCTCGACCAGCGTCTCCTCCGGCCTCAGCACCGCAGCGTCCTGATCCAGAAGCGCCGCATCCACAGGCCGCTCGACCCGTCCCGCATCGGGCGTCAGCGCGCCCGCGATCAGCTTCAGCAGCGTCGTCTTGCCCGCTCCGTTCGGCCCCGTGATCGCCACTCGCTCTGGCCCGACGAGCTTCAAGCTGATCGGCTTCAGCACCGGCCCCCATCGCGCTTCGGTCAATGCCAGCACCATCCGGCCCGCCGCCAGCCCGGTCGGCGGCATGGGGATGTCCAGCGCCCGGACCCGCTCGACCTTCTCGCGCGCCTCGTCCAGCGCAGCTTCCGCGTTGTCCTTCAGCCGCGTCGCCAGACGGTTTGCCCGCGCACTGCTTTCCTCGGCACGCCGGGCCATGGCACCCAGCGCGATCTTTGGAGCCGAGCCGCTCGCCGCGTACGCCCGGCCGGCCTTGTCGCGCCGCGCCTTTTTCTCCACCGCCTTCTGGCTTTCGCGGGCCACCCGGCGCGTGTCCTGCTCGGCCGTCTCCAGATCCCGCTCCGCCGCCGCCTGCTCGGCCGTCTTGCGTTCGGCATAGAGATCGTAGCCACCGCCGTAGCTCGCCGCCCCCAGCCCCGACAACTCCACGATCCGGTCCATTCGGCGCAGCAGGGCGCGGTCGTGGCTGACCACCACCGTCCCACCGGACCAGCGCGCGATGGCCTCGGTTACGATTTCGCGCCCTTCGGCGTCCAGATTGTTGGTCGGCTCGTCCAGCAGGATCAGGTCGGGCCGCGCCAGGAACAGCGCCGCCAGCCGCAGTCGCGTCTGCTCGCCGCCGCTCAGGCTGGCCGTTCGCCGCCCGGTCGACAGCCCTGCCAGCCCGACCTCGTTCAGCATCGTGTCCAGGCGTGCCTCCAGCGACCAGTCCGCCTCGGCCAGATCGTCCGCCGTCCCCTCGCCCGCCAGCACGCGCGCCAGAATCGCCAAAGGCTCTGCAACGCCCAGGGTCCGGCCCACCGTCTCGTCCGGCTCCGGTTCGCCCCGCTGCGCCAGCCAGCCCACCGTCCCGGCGCGCGTCACCGCGCCCTCGGCGGGATCAGCCAGCCCAGCGATCAAGCGCAGCAGCGTGGTCTTGCCCGTGCCGTTACGGCCGACGACGCCCGTGCGCTCGCGCGCCAGGTTTAGGCTCAGATTGTCGAAAAGGGTGTGACCGTCAGGCGTTCGGGCCGCGACGCGATCGAGCGTCACGAGTGCGGATGCGGACGGGCTGGGGCTTTGGCAGGGTCGAGACATAGCCGATCACGAGCAGGGCGGCGGAAAGGGCGATACCGATTTCCAACGGGCTGATCATGATCGTCTGGCCTCCAACACATACTGTGAGCGATGAAGATGCGGTCACATCCGCTTTCGCGCAAGCCCTTTCGACGGATAGTCATTGCCGGACGGCCATGACAGGCTGCGTCTCGGAGGACAAATCATGCGCGCAACCCAACTGACCGCCCCCCTTTTGGCCGCATCTCTGCTGGGTGCCTGCGCCAGTCTCCCGAGCCTGCCCGGCTTCGGCGGCGGCCCCGCGCCCTCAGTCGCACCGGATTACAGCCCCATCGCCGGCGAAATGGCGCCGCCCCAGGCCCGCCTCTACGCCGACTGCATCAGCCAGGCCTCCGGTAACCGCGCCTACCAGCGTGCCCAGGACGAGGATTCCACCCTGCTGCTGTTCACCTGCACCGGGGCCGCCGCCCGCGCCTTCTATGAAGGCCTCGAGGCCCGTAGTGCGGCCATCGGCTCCGAGTTTGTGAGTGAAGGCCGCACCGTCCGCTCGACCGAAGTCGTCCAGCGCAACCTGTTCGGCGTCGACTACTGCTCCACCGACGGTCGCGGCGACTACGCCTGCGTCATCACCCTGAACACGGGTGCGTTTATCCGCGACTGATCAGGCCTTGGGCGCAGGTTCAGGCGTGGGAGACGTTGCCACAACCGGATCCGGCGTCGGGTCGGTCTGCGGTGCCTTCATGGTGACGTTCACATTGAAACCATGGATTTTCCAGCCGCCGTTCTCGGACTTGAAGTTGGTGGCCACGTGGGCGACCCGGTCCGGATACTCGTAGTCCTGCAGGACGCTGTAGAACTGACCGGCGCTGCTGGTGGTCTTCTGGTAGTTCACGACCCGCGGCGCGGGCGGTGTGGTCTCACCGATCAGTTGGCGGATCATGGGAATCTGGGAGCGGACCTGCTCCGGGTCATTCTCCGCCGTCATCCGCGCGATCAGGGCGTCGGTTTTGCCCGCCGCCAGGTCGCGATACATGGCGTCTGCCTCGGCATTGAGCCCGGCGTCACTGGTCGGCAGCGTCATGTTGAAATTGCACCCGGCCAGGGCCACAGCCGCAACCACCGGTGCCCAGATCCGCATCGATCCCGTCATCCCGACCTCCCTGACTTTTTCGACGATAGCTGCCGTGAGCGCTCGCCGCAATGTTCCCACATTGTTCTTGCTGAATCGGTCAAATCAGCCCCCATATAAGGCCGTCGCGCCGGACCCTGTCCGGCCCCTCCGCGTTCCCGGACAGCATGACTGAAAAGCACAACTTCATCCGCGTGCGTGGCGCCCGCGAGCACAATCTCAAGGGCGTGGATGTCGACATCCCGCGTGAGAAGCTGGTCGTCATGACCGGCCTGTCGGGCTCGGGCAAATCCTCGCTGGCGTTCGACACCATCTACGCCGAAGGCCAGCGCCGCTACGTCGAGAGCCTGTCGGCCTACGCCCGCCAGTTTCTGGAGCTGATGGGCAAGCCGGACGTGGACCTGATCGAGGGCCTGTCGCCGGCCATCTCCATCGAACAGAAGACGACGTCCAAGAACCCGCGCTCGACCGTCGGCACGGTGACAGAGATCCACGACTATATGCGCCTGCTGTGGGCGCGCGTCGGCGTGCCCTATTCGCCCGCCACCGGCCTGCCGATCGAGAGCCAGACTGTCAGCCAGATGGTCGACAAGCTGACCGCCCTGCCCGAGGGCGAGCGCATCCTGCTGCTGGCCCCGGTCGTCCGGGGCCGCAAGGGCGAATACCGCAAGGAAATCGCCGAGTGGCAGCGCTCGGGCTATCAGCGGCTCAAGATCGACGGCCAGTTCTACGCCATCGAGGACGCCCCGACCCTCGACAAGAAGTTCAAGCACGACATCGACATCGTCGTGGACCGCATCGTCACCAAGAACGGGCTCGAGCCGCGTTATGCGGACTCGATCCAGACCGCGCTGGGCCTGGCCGACGGCATCGCGGTTGCTGAGTGGGCCAATGCAGAGGAAGGCCAGGAGCCGCGCCGCATCACCTTCTCGGAGAAGTTCGCCTGCCCCGTCTCGGGCTTCACGATTTCGGAGATCGAGCCCCGGCTGTTCTCGTTCAACAACCCCTTCGGTGCCTGTCCCGCCTGCGACGGTCTGGGGGTCAAGCTGGCCTTCGACGCCGATCTGGTGATCCCGGACCGCGACAAGACCCTGCATGGTGGCGCGGTCGCCCCGTGGTCGCGCGGCCCCTCGCCCCTCTACACCCAGACGCTGCAGTCGCTGGCCCGCCACTACGGCTTCTCGATGGACAAGCCCTGGCGCGACCTTCCGGATCAGGCGCGCGACGTGATCCTGAACGGCACCGGGGCCGAGAAGATCAAATTCACCTACGACGACAATGCCCGGAAGTACGAGGTCTCCAAGGCCTTCGAGGGCGTGCTGCCGAACCTCGAACGCCGCTGGCGCGAGACCGACAGCGCCTGGGTGCGGGAAGAGCTGGGCCGGTTCCAGTCCGACACCCCCTGCGAATCCTGCCACGGCAAGCGCCTGAAGCCCGAGGCTCTGGCGGTGAAGATCGACGGTTCCGACATCGCCGAGATATCGACCCTGTCCATCTCGAAGGCCTTCCTCTGGTTCTCGACGCTTGAGGACCGGCTGACCGCCAAGCAGATGGAGATCGCCCGCCGCATTCTGAAAGAGATCACCGACCGGCTGCGATTCCTGAACAACGTCGGCCTCGACTACCTGAACATGTCGCGCAGCTCCGGCACCCTGTCGGGCGGCGAAAGCCAGCGCATCCGCCTGGCGTCCCAGATCGGATCGGGCCTGACCGGCGTGCTTTACGTTCTGGACGAACCCTCCATCGGCCTGCACCAGCGCGACAATACCCGCCTGCTGGAAAGCCTGATGGGCCTGCGCGACCTGGGCAACACGGTGCTGGTGGTCGAGCACGACGAGGAGGCGATCATGACCGCCGACTACGTCATCGACATGGGGCCCGCCGCAGGCGTTCACGGCGGCGAGATCTGCGCAGAGGGCACGCCGGCCGAGGTCATGGCCAATCCCAAGTCCCTGACCGGCAAATATCTGACCGGCGAGGTGGAGATTCCCCTGCCCGTCGACGGCCGCCGTCCGGTGAACCGCAAGAAGATGCTCCGCGTCGTCGGCGCCAAGGGCAACAATCTGAAGGACGTGACCGGCGAAATCCCCGTCGGCCTGTTTACCTGCGTCACCGGCGTCAGCGGTGGCGGCAAGTCGACCTTCACCATCGAGACCCTGTACAAGGCCGCCGCGCGCCGCCTGCACAATGCGTCGGACGCCCCCGCTGCCTTCGACCGCATCGAGGGAATGGAGAATTTCGACAAGGTCATCGACATCGACCAGTCGCCGATCGGCCGCACGCCGCGATCCAACCCCGCCACCTACACCGGTGCCTTCGGCCCTATCCGCGACTGGTACGCCGGTCTGCCGGAGTCAAAGGCCCGCGGCTACGGCCCCGGCCGCTTCTCGTTCAACGTCAAGGGCGGCCGCTGCGAGGCCTGTCAGGGCGACGGCCTCATCAAGATCGAGATGCACTTCCTTCCCGACGTCTACGTCACCTGCGACGTCTGCAAGGGCAAGCGCTACAACCGCGAGACGCTGGAGATCGTGTTCAAGGGCAAGTCGATCTCGGACGTGCTGGACATGACGGTCGAGGAGGCGGGCCAGTTCTTCAAGGCCGTGCCACCGATCCGCGATCGCATGCTGACGCTGGAGCGTGTCGGTCTGGGTTACGTCAAGGTCGGCCAGTCGGCCACGACCCTGTCCGGTGGCGAGGCGCAGCGGGTCAAGCTGTCCAAAGAGCTTTCAAAACGCGCCACGGGCAAGACCCTGTACATTCTCGACGAGCCGACCACCGGCCTGCATTTCGAGGACACCCGCAAGCTGCTTGAGGTGCTTCAGGAACTGGTCGAGAGCGGCAACACCATCGTCGTGATCGAGCACAATCTCGATGTCATCAAGGTCGCCGATTATCTGCTCGATTTCGGCCCGGAGGGCGGCGACGGCGGCGGCGAGATCGTCGCGGTCGGCACGCCAGAACAGGTTGCGGAAAATCCGGCCAGCTGGACCGGCAAATACCTCAAGGAGGTCCTCGACCGCCACGAGACACGCCGCAAGGCCCGGGTGAAGGCCCTGAAGAAGAGCGCCTGACCGCGCACTATGACGCTGGTGTTTCTTCAGCAGAAACAACGGCACGGCGCGTTCTTCAGGGATCCAATCTAGCAGAGCTCAGGGGCGCCCTATAATGCGCCCCGGTCTTTGAAATCGTCTCCGCCCCGCATGTCCGTTTCCCGACAGGTGTCAGTGTTTGGCAGTTGTCAGTCCGTTTCATACTGGCAAACACGGACACCTCTGGAAGTGGCGGGATTTGGCGGTTGGCGGTGTGTTTTGGCCCGCCACACCGCCACTCAGGTCGCGGGAGAAGCCGCCTCGACCCCATGGTTCTTCGTCCGGCCGCGCACGACCAGCACGATGGTCCCGAGCAGAAGCACCGCCGTGGTCACCAGGCTGGCCTCCGGCCCGAACGCCGCGCCGGTCAGCCACCAGGCCGCGCCTTCCGTGCCGGTCAGGTCGGCGATCAGGGGAACCGTGTCGATCACCTGTCCCGACACCTCCAGCCCGAAGCCCAGGCCCAGCAGCCAGTTCCAGGCCGCATGCCAGCCGCACACGCCCCACAACGATCCCTCACGGGCCGCATACAGGCTGATGAACAGCCCGAACAACAGGATGTTGGCCAGGCCGACATAGAGCTCATTCGACGGCTCGATATTGCCCGCATGGGCAAGGGCGAACAGAACCGAGTTGCCGATGACCGCGATCCACAGCCCGTGCCGCGAAGCGATCAGCTGCATCAGCCAGCCCCGGAACAGGATCTCTTCCGTCGAGCCCTGGATGATGAAGCCCAGCATGAGCACGCCGATGGGCAGCAAAGCCGCCCCCATCGCAGCAGTACCAAACGCCCCCGGTCCCTCGACCACATAGCCGCCCGCGGCCCAGATGGTCCCGACCACCGCCAGCAGGAAGCCCAGCCCGACCAGATAGCCGCGCACGAACCGCTTCGGCCCGTCTGCATTGAAGCCCAGGGCCGAAGGCCCGCGCCGCTCGAACAGCCAGACCCAAAGTAGGGTCAGGATCGCCGTGGCCCCGAACCCGGCACCCAGCTGATAAAACATCTGGGGCCAGCCGTCGGACCCGCCGCCGGGCGTCACGAACCCGGTCGCCACGGCCGGGAAATAGGTCATCAGCGGCCCGCCGATCATGAAGACCAAGGTCAGCACGATAGCCGCAATGGTCCAGGTGCGCCGATGGCTCAGCTTGCGCTGGGTATAGAGTTCAATCCCGGCCATGCGGCCCCCCTTGTGTTGTCTCAATGCAATGAGGCCGCGGCGCCCCCGAACGGATGCAACAAACGGGAAAAATTCAGCTTCCCTTGATGCCCTTGTAGGCTGCCGTGAACGGCGCATAGACCACCGCCACCGTCAGCGCATAGATGATGGCATTGACCACCGCCGAGGCGATCATCCAGGGGCTGGTGGGGTCAAAGTTCTCGAGGAACGCTGTCGGGTCGTCTCCGGTCATGTTCCCGAACATGGACGCCCCGCCCATCATCGTCAGGGGCATGCTGACCACGCTGGCCAGCAGCGAGATCACAATGGCCATGACGCCCGCGATCAGCGCCATGCCCAACAGCGGCCAGAAGTGGCCCTTGGTCATGTTGAAGGAGTCGAAGATGGCGAACCGCTTCTCGGCCACGGTAATGGGTGCCGCCAGGCTCCAGCGAACGCACAGCCAGATTACGAAGGCACCGGCCGCCAGCATGGCCAGAACCATCACCAGAACGCCCCAGCCCTCCATCATCGAAATCGCAACGCCGCCGACCACGGCCGCCAGGATGAAGGCAATCGCGGCCGCAATCGCCGTCAGGATGCTGATCACAAAGGTGACGACGAAGACGCGAACCTCGTCCATGCCCAGCCGCACATGGCCGAAGGCGTCACCCTTTGACGACAACACGCCCCGGGCGATAGCCGCCATCAAGATGGCGCCGATGATCATCTGGACCGGAATGGCCCAGGCCATATGGCTCATCGCCGCGAAGTAGGATTCCATGATCGGAGCCAGGGCCTCGAACGATTCCGGCTGCGGCCCGTTTTCCAGCGCCTCCATCTGCTCCACCCAGACGGCCATGGACTTCATCATCCCGCCCGAGGCGAAGAGGGTTCCCAGGGCATAGACCAGGTAGACCACCGTCCAGGCCACCAGGGCGACCGGGTTCCGGCGCACAACGCGGAATCCCTCAAATGCCGCATCCGTCGCTGAAAAGCTCATCGTCCCCTCCAAAACAGCTCTGCCGCGAGCCTACTCAGCCGCCGCCCCGGTGTCAGCGGAAATCGGAGACCAGTATTCCAGCTGCCGGTAAGCGTCCGCCAGCGCCCCCGCCGCCATCGGTGCCCACAGCCACGGGATCACGAATGCCGCGATCAGCCGCGACATCGGCCAGGCGACCCAGGCCGCCCGCTCAGCATACGGCATGACAGCCGCCGTCACCGCGATCACCAGCCAGAGGATCAACAGAGGCCAGAAGGCGCCGTTTGCGATGCCCATGCTGTTGAGGGCGACGGTTTGACCTCGCCCCACGCTGGCCGGCGCGAACAGCGACAGCCGGATAACCAGCAGCGCCGGAAGGCCCAGGGCGACAAAAGCCGTAAGCGCCAGCACGACCATCTGCCGCGGCTCGAAAGCCGCCCAGTCACGCGCCAGCACTGCCTTCATGTCCAGCCCGGCCAGTCCGAAGACGGCCAGGACCAAAAGCGTCAAGACACCCCCGATAAGGCCAAGGAGCAGGAGGTTCAGGATCAGGCCCGCAGCGATACGCAGCTCCGCCTTGCCGAACTGCAGCCCGCCGCCGCCCAGCCCCAAGCGTCGATCCAGCGCGATCCGCGTCAGGGCACCCCACGCCGACAGGCCGGTCAGGGCCAGCAGCGCCGTATGCGCCCAGCCCATCCAGCCCTCCACCGGCACGAAAACGGGCGCGACGACCAGCGCCGAAGCGAAGACCAGCACGCCCCACGCGCCCGCCCAGGCCGCCGGCAGGCCGCCCAATGCCTTCCCCAAGGCCGCGACGACATCCAGCCGCCGATGATCCGCACGATCCCGAGCCATTCCGCCTCCCCTTGGGACCAACCTTAGCCGTCAGGCACAAGGCTTCGCCACACGGTTCCCCAGACAGGTGCTGACGAACCGCCCGGGTGTGTCTAGAAGGCCGCGATGACAACCGCATCCACGCCCTCTCCCGTCCACGTCATCGGCGGTGGCCTCGCCGGGTCCGAAGCCGCCTGGCAGATCGCCAATGCCGGCGTGCCCGTGATCCTGCACGAGATGCGCGGCGTGCCGGGGATCAAGACCGACGCCCACCACACCGACGGACTGGCCGAACTGGTCTGTTCCAACTCGTTCCGCTCGGACGACTGGGAATACAACGCTGTCGGCCTGCTGCACGCCGAGATGCGGGCGCTGGACTCGATCATCATGGCCTGCGGCGACGCCCATCAGGTGCCCGCCGGCGGTGCCCTGGCCGTCGACCGCGACGGCTTTTCCCAGGCCGTGACCGCGAAACTCGAGGCCCACCCCCTTGTCACCATCGTGCGGGAGGAGATCGCCGGCCTGCCGCCCGCCGATTGGGACAACGTCATCGTCGCCACCGGCCCCCTGACATCACCCGCCCTGGCCGACGCCATCCTGGACACGACGGGCGAGGAGAGCCTGTCCTTCTTCGACGCCATCGCCCCTATCGTCCACGCGGACTCGATCGACTTCGACATCGCCTGGCGTCAGTCGCGCTACGACAAGGAAGGCCCGGGCGGGGATGCCGCCGCCTACGTCAACTGTCCCATGAACAAGGACCAGTACGAGGCCTTCATCGACGCCCTGCTGGACGGACCCAAGGCCGAGTTCAAGGACTGGGAGAACGTCCCTTATTTCGACGGCTGCCTGCCCATCGAGGTCATGGCCGAGCGCGGCCGCGAGACCCTGCGCCACGGCCCCATGAAGCCCGTCGGCCTGACCAACCCGCGCGATCCGCAGGTCAAGTCCTACGCCATCGTCCAGCTGCGTCAGGACAATGCGCTGGGCACCCTGTTCAACATGGTCGGCTTCCAGACCAA
This sequence comes from Brevundimonas sp., assembly GCA_046294385.1. Lineage (GTDB taxonomy): Bacteria > Pseudomonadota > Alphaproteobacteria > Caulobacterales > Caulobacteraceae > Brevundimonas. The sequence goes on from JBKBJW010000004.1 coordinate 158,551, forward strand.
GCTGAAGCACGGAGCGCAGGCCGAGGTGTTCCGCATGATCCCGGGTCTGCATGACGCCCAGTTCGCCCGGCTTGGCGGCCTGCACCGAAACACCTTCCTGAACTCGCCAAAACTGCTGGACCGGCAGATGCGCCTGAAGGCCATGCCGCGCCTGCGCTTCGCCGGTCAGGTGACCGGGGTCGAGGGCTATGTCGAAAGCGCCGCCATGGGCCTGCTGACCGGCCGCCTTGCCGCAGCCCAGGCGCTGGGCCGCGAGCTGTCCCCGCCCCCGCCCGAAACGGCCATGGGTGCCCTGGTCGAGCACATCACGGGCGGGCATCTGGAAGGTTCGAAATTCCAGCCGATGAACATCAACTACGGCCTTCTGCCGCCGTTGGAAGCCCCCCGTCAGGACGCGGAGGGCAAGCGCATCCACCCCAAGGATCGTGGCCGCGCCAAAAAGCGGCTGATGAGCGAGCGGGCCATCGCGGCGCTGAAAGCCTGGCGGGACAACGCCGCCTGACTAGGCACAAAAAAAAGGGCCCCGGCGAACCGGGACCCTTCTCTTGGAATACGTGCGACTTAGAACGCGAAGCGGGCACCGACGCTCAGGATGTGAGCCCCACCTGAGGAGTCCACGCTTTCAGTTACGGAGCTGAGATCGAAACGCGGCAGGTGAAGATAGCGGTAGCCAATGTCAAAGGTCGTGCCGCCGACCGGGAAGACCACGCCGGCCTTCACCTGCATGAGCGCACCCTTGTCATCGTAAGACCCGCCGCCCAACTCGTTGCTCGATTCACCGTAGCCAATGCCGGCACCGATATAGGGCGAAATCGTTCCCATGCCGCCAACATTGTAGACGAAGTTGACCAGTGCGCCGGTCGTGCTGGTGGTTGCGTTGAGCGGGAAGCCGAAAACGGCGTCGGCGTCAGCCGAGTCAATGTCAGCGTCGATATAAACGATCTCGGCCTCGACCGCGAAGCCGCCACCGGTCGGAACACCGGCAACGACGCTGGCGAAGAAGCCGCTTTCAAGATCGGATTCGCCGGAGAAGGTGGGCCCTCCCAGGTCCAGGTCGCTTTCGAGTTCGCCACTGGCAACGCCACCCAGGTTCACCTGGAAATAGCCGGCGTCTTGAGCCAGAGCCGGTGTGGACAGAAGCGCAGCGGCAGCGGCAGCGGCAGCCGCTGAAAGAGTAGCGATTTTCATTTTTCTGATCTCATAGATCCGCCCCCCAATGAGACGTTGTCGAGACAAGACAACGCTTTGCTTTTGCGGACAATCCACGAGCTGTGATTTCCAAGCCATTGTATCAGCACCGCCACAGTCACGCATGCTGACTTCGGCGACTCGTCGAGATCTAGATCCGTCCGGTCAGCGAGGCCCAGAGCAGACGCAACCGCTTCATCGGCTCGGGTGCATCGGGGTTGATCAGGGCAGCGTGGGCGACGGCCGGAAAGGCCGGCACGGGCAACGTATTCATCGCCGAGTTCGCCGTCGCCCTCAGCGCCCTGGCCTCGTCCCTGCGCCCGGTCTGGCCCAGTCCCCAGACCCGCGCCACGTCGGTAGCCGCCGCGTCATGACCCGGTCCGGCCAGAACCCGCACCGCCGTCTGCATCGGCCCGACATAGAAGGCGTCCAGGTCGTGTGGCTCGCCATGCACCCGCCCCACATGGGCTTCAATCAGGGCGTCGAAGGGCGCGCGGCCCAGTCCGTGACGCCTGACGGCCGCCGACAGGCCTTCCAGCGTCGGATGCCCCTTGCGTGGTTCACCCGCAAAGACCCCACCCATCTGATCCATCCACCAGGTGAAGCGCATCTCGGCCAGCATGGGCTGGGTCACCTTCGAGGGAATGGCCATCAGCTCAGCCTCAAAAGCATAGAGGGCGATCAGGTCAGCGCGCGCCGCGATGTCGGCCACGAACCGGCTGGACAGCCAACGGTCAGGGTCCGCAGCGCGGACCTGGGCGTCCAGATCGACGACCGGTTTCACGCTTGTGCCGTCTCCGGGGGTCCCTTCGCCAGCGCCCATCCGAAACCCAGCAGGAACACCGCCAGAGCGCCCTCCAGAGCCCGCTGGTAAACCCCGCCCAGTTCAACGTCAGCGATGATGGCTGCAAAACCGGTCGCCGCCACTGCGGCGCAAACCAGCCCGAGCGGCCGCAACCATCGGACGTCACCCGCACGGACCGACAGAGCCGCCAGGGCAACGCCCAGGACGCCGGTCAGATAGCCGGTTCCACCGACCAGATCATGCATCATGGCGTCGAAGGTGACCTCACTCCGGGCGCACTCGAATGCGCACGGATAGACCCCCGCACCGGAAAGGCTGAGCCCGTACCATGCCAGCATCAGGCAGGCCGCGACCGCGAGCGCATTGCCCCGCTTCAGCCATGCCGCGATCAGGCAGAACCCGGTGATGAAGAGGCCGCTGGGTACGAAGCCCCACCAGCTGACCGCCGGACCTGTGGGGGCTCCGGAGGCCCCCAACTCACTGATATACTGCCGCGCATGGTCATAGCCTGGATAGGCCGCGCCCCCGATCAGTATTGCGCCCAGCTGGATTATCTCGCCGATCACCAGCAAGCCGAAGGCGATACGGCCCAGCGTCATGTTCGGGATCAGCCTACGATGGTCTGGTACATCGCCATCGCCGTCAGCATCGGCAGGGACAGCAGCAGGTTGGTGCGGCTGGCCAGCATGGCGACACGCGCGGCCTTGGCCTTCTTGTCATCGTCCACGGCGACGATGCCCAGCGCGCGCTTCTGGTTCGGCCAGATGATGCCCCAGACGTTCAGGAACATGATGATCGCCAGCCAGATGCCGATACCCATCAGGGTGAAGCCGCGCTGGTCGGCGGTCAGACCGCCGGCGAGGCCGAAGCTCATCACCTCGTGAAAATACTCATGCCCGCGCAGCCAGGCGACCGCCAGACCGGCCAGCACCGTCACCAGCGCCGCCCAGCGGAACCAGAACAGGGCCTCTGGCGCGATATGCTTGCCCACCGCCGGCTTCAGTTCGGCGGGGATGCTCGGCATCACGCGGATCTGCACGAAGTTGAAATAGTAGAGCAGCCCGATCCACAGGATGCCGGCGACGACGTGGACCCAGCGGGCGGTCGCCTGCCAGAAGATCGTATCAACGCCACCCGGTGCGGCCTTGCTGAAGGCGTAGATCATCACCCCGGCCAGGATCAGGCTGAGGATGAAGGTGTTGCGGAAATTCGAAAGCAGTTTGCCCATGTCGTCAGCCCTCCCCGGCCGATCGCGACTCGTGTGTGGTCGTGACCATAGCGTTGCTTTGGTCAGACAAAAACCGAAAGTCCTTGCGGGTATTCGGCGGCGCTAGGGCCGGCTGGCCATCCCCAGCTTCACCGGCTTGGCTTCCTCGTTCAGCGATCCCCGCTTCACACCCCACAGCAGGATGATCGGCGCGCCGACATAGATCGACGAATAGGTGCCGACGATGATCCCGAACATCAGGGCGATGGAGAAGCCGAACAGGGCCTCGCCGCCATAGACCGCCAGGGCCGCCAGCACCATCACTGCGGTCATGCCGGTGATAATCGTACGGCTGAGCGTCTCATTGATCGACAGATCAATAACCTCGCGCAGGGGCATGGTCTTGTACTTGCGCAGGTTCTCCCGAAGGCGGTCGAACACGACGACGGTGTCGTTCATCGAATAGCCGATGACGGTCAGGATCGCGGCGACCATGTTCAGGTTGAACTCCAGCCGCATGACGACGATCAGACCAAAGGTCAGGATCACGTCATGGACCAGACCGGCCACGGCACCGAAGCCAAACTGTGGTTCGAACCGGAACCAGATGTAGAGGAACATCAGCAGCACCGCGATACCCAGAGCCCACAGGCCCGAGCTGAACAGTTCTCCAGAGACCTTCGAGCCGACGACTTCGACGCCCGAATAAGCCACCTCGCCAACGGACGCGCTAATGGCAGCCTCAACGCGCTGCACCACCTGGGTCTGGTTGCTGCCTTCCGGGATTTGGAAGCGGATCACGGCGGTGGAGCCGTCCTGGGCGTTGTTGTCACGCCGCGCGATGCCCTGAACCTCGACCTCGCCGAGTTCGAGACTTTCAACCGCGGCTCGTACGGCGTTCAGCTCGACGACTTGACCGGCGGGTTTGGCGACCTCAAGCGAGGCGCCGCCCTTGAAGTCGATACCCAGGGCCAGACCTGGCTTGAACACGCCGACCAGCGAGGCGATCACGAGGACCACCGACAGGACCGCCGCATAGCGGGCGAAGGCAACGAAGCGGAAATTCGTCTTCGTCGGCAGCAGTTTGATGAGAGGCCATCCACGCATCGCCATTACTCCGCGATCGGCAGTTTTTTGGGTTTGGCGATTTTCAGCCAGTAGGCCAGCAGCACCTGCGACACCAGCACGGACGACAGCACCGAGGTGAACACCCCGATGCTCAGCGTCCAGGCAAAGCCCTTCACGGGACCGGCGCCGAGCACGAACATGATCGCCGCGGCGACCAGGGTGGTCAGGTTGGCGTCGATGATGGTGCCCATGGCCTTGTTGAAGCCGGCGTCCATCGAGGCGATGACACTGCGGCCCGCCCGGGCCTCGTCGCGCATTCGCTCATAGATCAGCACGTTCGCGTCCACGGCCACGGCAAAGGTCAGCACCAGACCGGCGATGCCGGGAAGGGTCAGGGTTGCCTGGGTCAGCGACATGGCCGCCACGATCAGGGCGCCGTTCAGCAAAAGACCGACCACCGAGATGCCGCCGAACAGGCCGCCGTAGGCCAGGAACATGAAGGCCACGATGATGGCGAAGCCGACCATCGTCGAGATCTTGCCCGCCTCGACCGCGTCAGCGCCGAGGCCGGCGGTGACGGTGCGGCGCTCCTCGACCTTCAGGGGGGCCGGCAGAGCGCCGCCGTTCAGCAGATTCACGAACTCTGCGGCCGACTGGATGGTGTAGGTGCCCTCGATGATGCCCGATCCGCCGGTAATGGCGCTCTTGATGTTCGGGGCCGAGATCACCTTGCCGTCCAGAATGATAGCGAAGGGTTTGCCGATATTCGCGGCGGTCGCTTCACCGAAGCGGCGCGAGCCCCGGCCGTCGAAACGGAAGCCGATCGCGGGACGGCCGCTCTGGTCGGCGTCAACGAAGGCCTTGGTCAGGTTTTCGCCCGACACCAGCACCCGGCGCTTCACAAGATAGGGCGTGTTGGTCTCGTCATAGAGCAGCTCCGAATCCGGCGGGATGCGGCCAGCTAGGGCCTCCTCGACCGAGTTTTCGACGTCCACCATCTGGAAGGTCAGCAGCGCGGTCTGGCCGATGACGCGCTCCAGCTGGGCCGGGTCGCTCTCGCCCGGAGCCTGGACCACGATGCGGTCCGCGCCCTGACGGGTGATGGAGGGCTCGCGCGTGCCCAGTTCATCGATCCGGCGGCGCACCACCTCGATCGACTGATCCACCGCCGTCGTCCCCATGGAGCGGATGGCCTGATCCGTGAAGGCCAGACGAATGCGGTTGCCCGACATCCGCTGCACCTGCCTGTCGATGCGCCCCTGCGCATCAGGTCGGGCCAGGGTCTGCATGGCCTTGACGGCGGCGTCATACTGGCCCGGGTCGGCGATGGTAACGACCACGCCGTTCGCCTCGCGCTGCAGACCGTTCATGCTGACCTGCGCCTCGGACAGCACCAGCCTGGCATCCTCGGCCATGTTCGCCGACAGCTTGTCGCGCATTGCCTGAACGTCGACTTCCAGGAGCAGATACGATCCACCCTGCAGGTCCAGACCCAGGTTCAGGGTGTTCTTGGGCAGCCAACCCGGTAGAGCGTCGCGCTGACTCTGCGTCAGCACGTTCGGGTAGGCGAACAAGATCCCGAAGAGCAGGGAAAGTGCGAGAAGGATGACCTTCCAGCGCGACAGATGGATCATGGCTGGTTATCCCGGGCCCGAAAAAGCAGGCCTCAGGCCTTGGCGTCGTTGGCGGCTGTGGCAGTGCGATTGCGAACTTCCGGGATCATCTTCTTGATCACGCGGACGTTCATACCCTGCGCAACTTCGACCATGACCTCATCGTTCTCGACGCGGGTGACCTTTCCGACCATGCCGCTGGACAGAACCACCGTATCACCGCGCTTCATACCCGCCACCATATCGGCGTGGGCCTTAATCTGCTTCTGCTGAGGCCGCAGGATCATGAAGTAGAACAGAAGGCCCATCGGGACGAAAAAGACGAGCATCTGGCCGATAGGGCCCTGCATGAATTCTTGCATTTCTGCGCTTCCAGTATGTCGAGCAGGGTGCGGCTCGCACCCCTCCAAAACGAGGCGCGGAACCTAGGGCGCGCCGTCACACTTTGCAACGCGGCGCGATGATGCGGCGTGATTAGTGCGTCAGCGCGGCAACTGGGTCAGGGGGTCGATGGCCACCGGCTCGTCCCCTCGCATGCGCCAGATCTCAAAATGGATCGAGGGTCGGCCATCCCCTGCGGTCGTGCCGACGGTGCCGATCTGCTGTCCCGCGCGCACTTCGTCGCCCTCGTTCACCGTTGCCTGGCCCAGATGGCCGTAGGTGGTGCGCCAGCCGTCGCGGTGGACCACCAGCACCGTCAGCCCCTGCCCGGGCAGGGTGTTGCCGACGTAGGCCACGCGGCCGGGTGCAGATGTGCGGACCGCCTCACCGCCCTCGGCACCGATGTTGATGCCATTGTTGCGCGAGCCCATGCCCGTGGGACCAAACCGGCGCAGCACCTCGCCGCGCACGGGCCAGTCGAGGGTGACCGAGCTCGAGGCCGTCTCCGCCATGGGGCGCGGCGGCAGCGCCTGATTGCCCGATGGCGGCGGAGGCGGCGGCGGCAGGCCTTCGTTCGAGGCGGTCACCCCCGTCGGTGACGGGCCGGTCGCGAAAGGATCGACACCCCGATCGATGGCGCTTTCAGGAAGGACGATGCGCTGACCCGGAGAAATGGCCGCGCGCGGGCCGAGGTCGTTCAGGTCGATCAGGGTCTGGACCGGCGTGCCGAAGCGACGACCGACGCCCGAGATGGTGTCGCCCTGCTGGATCACATAGCCCATGCCGCCGACCGATGCTGCGGCGGTCGTCGCCGTAGCGGCGGCCGATCCCGCCGGCGGCGGCGCGTTGCGGTCGCCAGGCAGCGGCGCATCATAGGGGTTGGGCGTAGGCGGCAGGGCATCGGCGGGCGGCGGCAAGGCCCCGCCCTCAATCGACTCAAAGGGCGCAGTCGCTGGTGGTGCCGCTTCCGTCGAAGGATCCGTCGGACGCGGCTGGGGCACGCCGTCGACTACACCGGCCGTGACGCCGACAGGGCGCACGGGCACCGCAGCCGGATCGGCATAGATCGAATAACGCGGCTCGGATGGATAGCTGGCGCAAGCCGCCGCCGTCAGGGCGGCCGCCACGATGATCACCGCTCTCATCAGGCTTTCGATGCGCATGATGCCGCTCCTTCTCATCCGGATTTCGCCTGACCGGTGTGCCCCGATCTGCGTCCCAAGCCAACCCGTCAAAGCGCGCGAAAGTTTGGCGCGGAGGTTAACCGCCTTCTCAGCCTTCCTTGGCGGTGCCTTCGACCAGCGGCACGAACCTGACTTCCGTCAGGCTTTCGCGGCGGAATGACCCGTCCGGCTGGCCGACGTAGCGGTGCAGCATCTGCACCGAGCTGCGTCCCACCGGGGCCACCAGCATGCCGCCGGGCTTCAACTGCTTCAGCAGTTCTGTCGGCTCGCCGGGCGCGGCAGCCGTGACCATGATCCGGTCGAACGGTGCTTGTTCAGGCCAGCCCAGGCCGCCATCACCGTGGCGGGTGATGACATTGTCGATCTGCAGCGTCTTCAGCTTCGCCTCGGCCTCGGTCAGCAGCGACCGGTACCGCTCCACCGAATAGACATAACGCGCCAGCCGGCTGAGCACCGCGGCCTGGTATCCGCTGCCCGTGCCGATCTCCAGCACCCGGTGTCGCGGCTGCACCTCCAGCGCCTGGGTCATCAGGCCGACGATGTAGGGCTGGCTGATCGTCTGGGCACAGTCGATCGGCAGGGCCTGATCCTCCCACGCCTGATCGAGGAACTTCTCGTGCACGAACACCGAGCGGTCGATGGACTCCATCGCCGCCAGCACCCTGGGGTCCGTCACCCCCTGCTGCCGCAGCCCCAGGATCAGTCGACCGGCGCGGTCGTCACGCAGGTTCATCCCACCACCCGCTTCGGCGGTACTCCGCCCAGCACGCCCTTCAGCTCATGCAGGCTGGCCATGTGGGTCAGATCTATGTGCAGGGGCGTGACCGAGATCTTCCCGTCATCCATGGCGCGCAGGTCGGTACCCGGCGCGTGCTCCTGCTTCGTTCCGCGGAAGCTCATCCAGTAGTAGTCGCGGCCGCGCAGGTCGGTGCGCTTGACCGCGTGCATCTCACCGATGCTGCGGAAGCCCTGACGCGTCACCTCGATCTCGGTCACCGCTTTGGGCGGGGAACTGGGGAAGTTCAGGTTCATCACCACCCCCGCCTGCCACGGCTGGGCCAGCAGCTTGCTGATGATGGCCGGCGCATAGGCCTCGGCCGTCTCCCAGTGAGCGGTCACCTCGTCATGGAACCGCTCAAGGCTCTGACTCAGCGCGATCGAGCGGATGCCAAAGGCCATGCCCTGGAGCGCGCCTGCGACCGTGCCGGAATAGGAGCAGTCCTCGCCGACATTGTGCCCGCGATTGACCCCCGACAGCACCAGATCGGGCCTCTCCGGCATCAGGTCGTTGACCGCCAGGACGACGCAGTCGGTGGGGGTGCCGGTCACCGCGAAGCGCTTGTCGCCGATGCGGTTGACCCGCAGCGGCTCGGTCAGGGTGATGCCACGCCCCTTGCCCGACTGTTCAACGGCGGGCGCACAGACCCAGACGTCGTCGGACAGCGTCCGCGCGATCCGTTCGAGGCAATGCAGCCCCTCGGCGTCGATCCCGTCGTCGTTGGTCAGAAGTATCCGCACTCAGATCGGCGCCATCGTTTCGGCCAGGACCACCACCGATCCGCCGCAGGTGTTGGTGATGGTCGATCCGGCGCGGTCCAGCGTGCGGGTCGAGGCGGCCCAGGGCGCGACCGTACCCGTGACGCGCACTTCCTGACCGCTCAGGTCGCCGGCCGCCTGACGCTGCAGATCGCGCGGCAGGGCGCCCGACAGGCAGGGGCGCGAGAACGGCTGCAGCACCTGATCCTCGTCGGCATAGAGCTCGAACTCCTCGCCGGTGAACTTGACCCAGCCGGTCCATTCGGTGGCGGCGGTGTCGAAAGCGCGGGGCGGCACGCCGCCGGCGCAGGCCGACAGGGCGAGGGCGGAAAGGGCGATGATCGGCAGGGTCTTCATGGCTTAAGCTCCTACATGGGTGACGCCGCCCATATAGGGCAGCAAGGCCTCGGGCACCGCGATGCGGCCGCCTTCGTCCTGATAGTTCTCCATGATCGCGACAAGCGTGCGGCCGACCGCGAGGCCGGAGCCGTTCAGGGTGTGCACGAACTCGGGCTTGCCCCCGCCTGTCCGCTTGAACCGCGCATCCATGCGCCGGGCCTGGAAGTCGCCGCAGTTCGAGACCGAGCTGATCTCGCGGTACGTCCCCTGCGACGGCAGCCAGACCTCGAGGTCAAAGGTCTTCCTCGCGCCGAAGCCCATGTCGCCCTTGCACAGCAGCATCCGCCGGTAGGCCAGACCCAGCCGTTGCAGCACCGCCTCCGCACAGGTGGTCATCCGCTCATGCTCCTCGTCGGATTTCTCCGGCGTGGTGATCGAGACCAGCTCGACCTTGTGGAACTGGTGCTGGCGGATCAGCCCGCGCGTATCCCGCCCCGCCGACCCCGCCTCGGCCCGGAAACACGGCGTCAGGGCCGTCAGCCGAAGCGGCAGTTCCTCCTCCGGCGTGATCTGCTCCCGCACGAGGTTGGTCAGGGAGACCTCGGCGGTGGGGATGAGCCACCACTGCTCGGCGGTATCAGCCGCCTCCAAAGCGTCATCGAGAACTTTCTTCGGATCAGCACCAGCGTTGACAGCATTGATCATCAACTCGCTGAAATTTGGCACCGCCTTGGCAAATAACTCAGAGCGACCGCCAACATCCCCCGACAGAAATTGATCTTCTTTGAACTTCGGCAGCTGGCCGGTCCCGAACATCGCTTCGTCGCGAACCAAATAGGGTGGGTTCACTTCCTGATAGCCGTGCTCGGTGGTCTGCAGATCGAGCATGAACTGGCCAACGGCTCGTTCCAACCTAGCCAAGCCACCCTTCAGCACCGCGAACCGCGCGCCGCTCATCCGGGCCGCCGCCTCGAAGTCCAGCAAGCCCATCGCCTCGCCTAGGTCGGCGTGATCCTTGGCTGGACCCGCCGTGCGCGGCGTCCCCCACGGTTGGCCGACCAGCACATTGCCCGCCTCGTCATCGCCATCCGGCACGTCGTCGGCGGCCAGATTCTTCTGCTTAGCAAGCTCGCCATTCGGACCAAGCAGCTTGGCATGAAGGTCGCGCTCCAAAGCCTCTTGCTTCGCGATCTCGCCCTTCAGCCCCTCGACCTCGGCCTTCAGCCGGTCAGTCTCGGCCATGTCCTTCTTCGCCATGGCGGCGCCGATCAGCTTGGACGCGGCGTTGCGCTTCGACAGGGCCTCCTGCCCCGCCGTCTGGGCGGCGCGCAGGTCGCGGTCCAGCGCCAGAAGGCAATCGACCAGCGCCTGCGCATCCTCGACGCCGCGCGACGACCACCCGGCCACGAAGGCGGCGGGGTTTTCGCGGATGGCTTTGATGTCGTGCATGGCGGGTCTTCAAACAGGCGGAACGCAGGGAGGAGGATGCTCTAACGCCCCCGGCGGAGTCGGGCAAACGGCAGAGGGAGACATTACGCCCCGCGCGCGCTAAACCGCCGCCGACAAACGCCCCAAGGAGTCCTTCATGACCGTCGCCGCCCGCCTCAAAGACCTCGGCATCACCCTGCCCGAACCCGCCAAGGCGGTGGCCAACTATGTGCCCTTCGTGCGCAGCGGCAATCTGGTCCATATCTCGGGCCAGCTGTCGAACGATGCATCGGGCGGGATCAAGGGCACCGTCGGGGCTGACGTGTCGCCGGATCAGGCCAAGGACGCGGCGCGGATGTGCGGCGTCAACCTGCTGGCCCAGATGTCGGCCGCGCTGGACGGCGATCTGGAGCGTGTGGTCCGCGTGGTGAAGCTGGGCGGCTTCGTCCAGGCCGCCGGCGACTTCGAGGCCATTCCGGCTGTCATCAACGGCTGCTCGGACCTGATGGTCGAGGTGTTCGGCGACGCCGGCCGCCACGCCCGCTCGGCCGTCGGCGTCTACAAACTGCCGCTCGGTTTCGCCGTCGAGGTGGACGCCATCGTCGAGGTGCGGTGAGCTTCACCCTCCACGTCCACGAAAGCATCGCCGACATAGGCCGGGACGCGTGGGACACCTGCGCGGCCCCGACCGGCGATCCGTTTGTCAGCTATGATTTCCTGCACGCCTGCGAGGCCTCCGGCAGCGCCGCGCCGCGTCAGGGCTGGGCCCCGCGGCACCTGTCCCTGCGTGATGCGGACAATCAGGTGTTGGGCGTCATGTCGCTGTATCTCAAGGGAAACAGCCAGGGCGAATACGTCTTCGACCACAGCTGGGCCGACGCCTATGAACGGGCGGGTGGCCGCTATTACCCCAAGCTGCTGAGTGCAGTGCCCTTCACCCCTGCGACGGGCCCACGCTTCCTGAACCATCCCGATACGGACGCCGCCACCGTGCGCGAAGCCCTGCTGCAGGGGGCCCTGAAGCTGGTGGACCGGCTGGGCGTCTCGTCCCTGCACGTCAACTTCCCCACCGGGCCGGAATGGACCGCCATGGGCGAGGCGGGCCTCCTGCGGCGTCAGGACATCCAGTATGTCTGGCGCAACGACGGCTACGCGAGCTTCGACGACTTCCTCTCCGCCCTGTCGTCCAACCGCCGCAAGACCATTCGCCGCGAGCGGCGCGAGGCCCGGGCCGGTCTCGACATCCGCGTCCTGACCGGTGCCGACATCAACGAGGCCCACTGGGACGCCTTCTTCGCGTTTTACATGGACACGGGCTCGCGCAAGTGGGGCCGGCCCTATCTGACCCGCGACTTCTTCACACGCGTCGGCGCGACCATGGCCGACCGCATCGCCCTGGTCATGGCGTTCCGCGACGACCAGCCCATCGCCGGCGCCCTGAACTTCATCGGCCGCGACGCCCTGTATGGCCGCCAATGGGGCGCCTTGGACGAGGTGCCGTTCCTGCATTTCGAGCTCTGCTACTATCAGGCCATCGAATTCGCCATCAGCCGCGGCCTCAGCCGCGTCGAGGCGGGGGCCCAGGGCGAGCACAAGATCGCCCGCGGCTATCTGCCCAGCCCCGTCTATTCCGCTCACCACATCGCCGATCCGGCCCTGCGTGAACCCGTCGCCCGCTATCTCGACGGCGAGCGGCCCGCCATTGAGGCCGAAATCGCCGCCATGACCGCCCAGCTGTCACCTTTCCGAAAAGACTGATCACTGTTAACCCGGTCACCCAGACCAACGGAGCCAGCCGGATGAAGCCGACCGATCGGTTCGAGGGCACCTCGAACTACATCGCCACCGAAGACCTGAAGATCGCGGTCAACGCCGCCGTGGCGCTGGAGCGTCCACTGCTGATC
>JBKBJW010000022.1:0-5770 GCA_046294385.1 Brevundimonas sp.
TCGCTGAGGATCGTGGAAGACTACCACGTTGATAGGCCAGGTGTGGAAGTGGGGCGACCCATGAAGCTTACTGGTACTAATAATCCGATCGGCTTGATCGTTTCTCAGCAAAACTCATTCGGTTTTACTTGCCGATAAAAAACGCGACGATGTCTTCTCAAAAATCCACTATCTGCCTGGTTGACCTGGTGGCTATGTCGGAGGTTCCCCACCCGATCCCATTCCGAACTCGGTCGTTAAGCCCTCCAGAGCCAATGGTACTTCGTCTCAAGGCGCGGGAGAGTAGGTCGCCGCCGGGTCTACCAGTCAGATAGTGTTTTTCTCGGACCGTTCTTCCTCACAAACTTTTCTTTCCATCTTTGACGCGGGATGGAGCAGCCCGGTAGCTCGTCAGGCTCATAACCTGAAGGTCGCAGGTTCAAATCCTGCTCCCGCACCCAAGCTTTCAAAACGCCCCCCGGTTTCTCCGGGGGGCGTTTTGCGTTTCTGGCCCCTGCAACTGTCGTCGCCTGGAATCCGTGCTAACTCCCGGCTCTGAACTTCGACCGGACCGCGCCATGACTGATACCCTCGACCTCTGCCATTGGATCAACGGCGAGCGCGTGGAGACCGAGCGGCCCGGACAAAGTCTGAACCCGTCAGATACGCGTGACGTCGTGGCCCGCACACCTGACGGCGGCGAAGGCGAAGTCGATGCGGCGGTCGACGCGGCCCGCGCCGCCTTTCCCGCTTGGTCCGAGGCCTCGCCCGAAGTCCGCTCCGACATCCTCGACCGTGCCGGGACCCTGGTCATGGAGCGACGCGAGGCCCTGGGGCGGCTGCTGTCGCGTGAGGAGGGCAAGACTCTGGCCGAGGGGATCGGCGAGACCGTCCGCGCCGGCCGCATCCTGAAGTATTTCGCCGGCGAGGCTCTGCGCCTGCACGGCCAGAACCTGAGCTCGGTGCGCCCGGGCGTGGAGATCCAGACCTATCGTCAGGCGGTCGGCGTCTACGGCCTGATAACCCCCTGGAACTTCCCCATCGCCATCCCGGCCTGGAAGGCGGCACCGGCCCTGGCGTTCGGCAACACCGTGGTGATGAAGCCGGCGGGGCCGACCCCGGCCACGGCCGAGGCGCTTGTCGCCATCCTGCATGAAGCCGGCCTGCCCGACGGCGTGCTGAATATGGTCGTCGGCCGTGGTCGCGTGGGCCAGGCCATCGTCGATCATCCGGGCGTTGACGGCATCAGCTTCACGGGTTCGCAGGGCGTGGGCGAGGGCGTGGCCATGGGCGCGGCCCGGCGTCAGGCCCGGGTGCAGTTGGAGATGGGCGGCAAGAACCCCCTGATCGTGCTCGACGACGCCGACCTCGACCGGGCGGTGCACATCGCGCTGGACGGCTCGTTCTTCGCCACGGGCCAGCGCTGTACGGCGTCCAGCCGCCTGATTGTTCAGGACGGCATTCATGACCGCTTCGTCGCCATGCTGGCGGAACGGGTTGCGGCGCTCAGGGTCGGCGATGCCCTCGATCCTGAAACTCAGATGGGGCCGGCGGTCAGCGAGGACCAGATGGAGACCTCCTACCGCTATATCGACATCGCGCGCGGCGAGGGCGGCCGCGTCGTCACCGGCGGCGAACGCCTGAAACTAGGCAAGCCCGGCTGGTATGTGCAGCCGACCCTGATCGCCGACACTGGTGCCGACATGCGCATCAACAATGAGGAAGTCTTCGGCCCCGTGGCTTCAACCATCCGCGTGAAGACCTATGAGGAGGCCCTGGCCATCGCCAACGGAGCGGAATTCGGTCTGTCCGCCGGCATCGTCACCACCTCCCTGAGACACGCACGGGATTTCCAGCGCAGGGCCAGGGCCGGGATGGTGATGGTCAATCTGCCCACCGCGGGGGTCGACTATCATGTGCCGTTCGGAGGCACGAAGAAGTCGAGCTATGGCCCGCGTGAGCAGGGTTTCGCCGCCGCCGACTTCTTCACCCAGACCAAGACTGCCTACAGCTTCAGCTGATGCGCTGCGGGCCGGGCGACCCGTCATAAGGCGGCGGATATCCGCAGCCGGGCGGGCGATGGTTTGCTCCGGCGGCTTGACATTCGCCGCCGGCCCGGCAGTTTAGGGGCACTCATCAAGACCGGCTGAGGGATAGGCCCTTTGACGCCGGGGCAACCTGCCAGGATCCACCCGATCCCGGATAAGGTGCCAACTCCTGCGAGGCCTCTTCGGAAGCCGCGAGAGATGAGTGAAGCGAACGGTCCGTCATGGGCCGGTGCGACTTCACGGGTCTGTCTGCAGGAATTTGGCGCGCCCCGTCCGGGATCTCGGTGAGAGGTCCGGACCGGTTTCTTGCCCCTCGACGATGCCTCTTTTGACGACGTTCCCGGCGTGGACGTGCGCGCGCAGATCCCTGCTGATTTCCGTTTGGCCTCGGGCGAGCGTCTGACCCCGACCGAGGTCGTCGGCCGCCTGCATGGTCCGGAGCGCGGTCCGCTGGTGGTCGTCGCCGGGGGCATCTCCGCCGGGCGGTTCGCCACAAACTGGTGGTCCTGGGCTATACGTCCGGGTGGTCCCGTCGATCTGAACCGCCTGCGCGTTCTGGCCTTCGACTGGCTGCCGGGGAGGGACGAGTCTGGCCTTACCCTGACGACGAAGGATCAGGCGCGGCTGCTGGTCTTGCTGCTCGATGCCCTGGGTGAGCCGGTCATCCATGCTTTCGTCGGTGCCTCCTACGGCGGCTGCGTCGGCCTCGCCTTCGCGGAGACGTATCCTCAGCGGATCGCCGAGTTGCTCGTTATCTCCGCCGCCCACCGCGCCCATCCCGCCGCCACCGCCTGGAGAGGCGTTCAGCGCCGCTTGCTGACCTTCGCCCGCGACTGCGGCCGCGAGACAGAGGGCGTATCGCTGGCTCGGCAACTGGCCATGACCACCTACCGCACGGCGGAAGAGTTCGACCTGCGCTTCGACGGCCCGGCGCCGGCCAGCGCAGGTGAGGCCTATCCGGTCTGCGACTACCTGATCGCCCGGGGCGAAGCGTACGCAACCAGCGCTGACCGGTGGATCACCCTGTCGGACTCGCTCGATCGCCACGCCGTCACGCCGGAAGCGATCCGGTGCCCCCTGACCGTGGTCGGCTTCACCTCCGACCGGCTGGTGCCCGTCGGCGACAGCCGCGAGTTGGCCCGCCGCGCGCCGAACCTCCGCCGCCTGATCGAGGCTCCCTCGGTGTTTGGCCACGACGCCTTCCTGAAGGAGCGCGACCAGGTCGGCCTGCTCCTCACCGACGCCCTCGGCTCCCTTCAATCCTCCCCGACCCGCGAGATCGCCGCATGACCCGCCCCCTAGCCGCCCATCCCTGTACGACCGCCGCCCGTCACGGCGTGGATTGCGATCCGGCCCACGGCGCGGTGATGCCGCCGCTCTATCTGTCGTCGAACTACAGCTTCGACGGGCTGGAGGGTAAGCGGCGCTACGACTACACCCGCTCCGGCAATCCAACCCGCGACGTGCTGGCCGAGACCCTGGCCAAGCTCGAGGGCGGCTGCGGCGCGGTGGTTACGGCCACGGGCATGGCCGCCGTTGATCTGGCCCTGTCGTCACTGGAGCCGGGCGACCTGCTGATCGCGCCGCACGACCTCTACGGCGGCACCCACCGGCTGCTGACCGCCCGGGCCCGCCGCAACCATTTCGACGTCCAGTTCGTGGACCAAAACGACCGGGCCGCGCTGGACGCCGCCTTCGCGCTGCATCCGAAACTGATCCTGATCGAGACGCCGTCGAACCCGCTGATGCGCGTGGTCGACGTCGCCGACATCTGCGCCCGCGCCAATGCGGTCGGGTGCAAGGCGGCGGTGGACAACACCTTCCTGTCCCCGGCCCTGCAGCAGCCGATCGCCCTGGGCGCGGACCTCGTGATCCACTCGACCACCAAATACATCAACGGCCACTCCGACGTGGTCGGCGGCTGCGTCGTCGCCAGGGATCCGGCGGATCTCGAGCAACTGGCCTGGTGGGCCAACTGCCTCGGCGTCACCGGCTCGCCGTTCGACGCCTATCTGACCTTGCGCGGCGTACGCACCCTGTTCGCCCGGGTCGAGCGGCAGCAGGCGACGGCGGGACGCATCGCCGAGTGGCTGGAGGCGCATCCCGCGGTGAAGGCCGTCCACTATCCGGGGCTGAAGTCCCATCCCGGCCATGCGGTCGCCGGCCGGCAACAGTCGGGCTTCGGCGCCATGCTCAGCTTCGAGCTGGCCGACATCGACGCTGTCCGCGCCTTCGTCGACGGGCTTCAGGTCTTCACCCTGGCCGAGTCTCTCGGCGGGGTCGAAAGCCTCGTCGCCCATCCCGTGAAGATGACCCACGCCGCCATGACGCCGGAGGCGCGCGTCACCGCCGGGATCACCGACGGCCTGCTGCGCCTGTCCGTGGGTCTGGAGCATCCGGAAGACCTGATCACCGACCTGACCGCCGCGCTCGGACGCGCCCTGTCCACCCATGCGGCACCCGCCGCGGCCGCCGCCTGAGGACGCCCGATGACCCTCGCCTTCGCAACCCGCCCATCCGCGCCGCCGGTCGCCGCCGCCCCGGATCCTGACCCCGTGGCCTTGCTGCAGCTGGACGCGACCGACACCGTCAACGCGGCAGCCGCCGTCTACCGCGAGGCGCGCCGCCGCCGCTCGGTGGTCGTGGTCGCCGCCGGCGGGTGCGAAGTCGTGGCCGGCCTTGCAGGCCGTCTCGACCTGATAGGGGTCGCCGTGTCACGGCCCCGTCCGGGCGACCCCTGGCCCGGTTCCGGCGTCGCCATTGTGGAGGGGCCAGTGGAGGCGCCCCGCCGCTCCGCGACAGCCCCGGCCCGGGCCACTCGCGTTGCACTCGCCGGATGCGGCGTCGTGGGCGGTGGGGTGCTGGCCCGGCTGGCGGACGATCCGCGCTACCTTGTCGTCGGCGTTCTGGTGCGCGATCCGAAGAAGGCGCGCGACACCCCCCTGCCGCCCGAGCTGGCGGTGACCGATCCGGCGGCCCTGCTGGCGCGCGAGCCGGACGTGGTGATCGAGGCCCTGTCCGACGCCTCGACCGGACTGGCCCTGATCCGCGCCGCCCTGGCCCGAGGGATCGATGTCGTCACCGCGAACAAGCAGGCTGTCTCGACCGATCCCATCGGCCTGAAGGCGCTGGCCGAAACCTCCGGCGCGGGGCTCGCCTGGTCCGCCAGCGTCGGCGGTGGCGCGCCCCTGATCGAGACGGTGCGGCAGGCGCGAGGGCAGGGGCGGATCGTGAAGATCGAGGCGGTGCTGAACGGCACCTGTAACTTCATCCTCAACCGCCTGGCCGAGGGCGCGGCCTTCGCCGACGCCCTGAGTGCGGCCCAGGTCGCAGGCTTCGCTGAGGAAGACCCCGCCGCCGACCTGACCGGCCTCGACGCCGCCGCCAAGCTGGCCATCCTGATCCATGAGGCGGCTGGCCGGGTCGTGCCGGTCTCGGCCATCGAACGGCAGACGCTCTCCGCCGCCACGGTCTTGCCGAGGGGACGGGTGCGCCAACTGGCCGTGTTCGAGACGGCTGCAGGCGAGCCGACAGTCGTCTTCCGCGCGCTGGACGATGATCCCCTGTTCGCCGGTCTGGCCGATGAGGCTAACGCGGTGCGGATCACCCTCGATGATGGGCGATGTCTGATCGCCCGCGGCCGCGGCGCCGGGCGCATTCCGACGGTCGAGAGTGTGATGGCGGATCTGGCCGATCTGACCTGACCTGACCAAGGACGTCTGCACGGATTCTGCACAGCCTTT
>JBKBJW010000023.1:0-5451 GCA_046294385.1 Brevundimonas sp.
CGAAAAGTCGAGGACGCGGTGATCGAAGGCCTTGAGCCTGATGCGGATGCTTTGATCCATATCGGTAGCTATTCCCAAGCAGGCGAACCTGCGTCCCTGTGAACCATTTCAAAGACCGGAGGTCTTCAGGCCGAAGCCTTCAGAGTACGCACGTCCGCAAAAACGATCGGCCCACGCAGTCGCCTGCGAAGGCCGTTGAAGTCCTGGGTCACTGCAAAGAACAGGGTCTCAGGTCGTTCCTGCGGACCGCGTCTGCATAACGAGATGCACAGCCGGTCCAACAAGAGTGGGGGCTTATGCCTATTGAGTCCCCGTCCGTCAAGCGGCGAAACTGTGTCAGGGCGGGCTTTTCAGTGCACCCTCGCGAACCGGCGTCCGGACTCCGCCGAAGTCACTCTTCCTCCCACGCAGGATCGACGAGGATCGGCCCGTCCTTAGGCGCGGCGGTGCCATCGCTGGCCGCCCGCCCGACCAGACGCCGCGCCTGTGCATCCCAGACCCAGGCGAAACGGCACTCGGTGCGCGCGTCCTGACAGTTCAGGTGGTGCAGCCAGCCTTCGACCCGCACCTCGGCCTCCCCCGGATTGATGGTCAACTCAAGAGCTTGCCGATCAAGCGCGCGGAAATAGCTCCCACCGGGGCCGCTTATATAAAGTGTCCGCCGGCAACCGCCGGTGCCGCAGAACTGCGTCGAATCCGGCCACTGGATCAGCCAGTCGGTCTGACCGTCGCCGTTGACCTCGACCGGGACCAGCACGCCTTCAGGAACTACGGCCATCAGCGCGGGCCGGTTCGTGGGGTCGTCGATATCAAGATAGAAGCGGTTCAGCTCATTCAACACATACCAATCGATGCCCTCGGGTGCGGTCTGGGCCGCTACCGGTGCCGCGTGAACCGAGAGTGCGGACAACGCCGCTGCCACCAAACAAATCCGCATCGACCCAATCCCTCTGCTTCCGCGGACTATTATGACCGCCGCGCTGCACCGTGCCGCTAACCATTTCTGACGATTAGGGTTCTGATAGCGCCGTCTCGCCACACAGAGGCTTCGCAACTGCCGCAATGGGGTCATATTGCGTTGCAGCACGGCCACATCGGACGTTTTGCAGGCCTATGTTGCCTGGATGTAATCCCCAAACCGTCCGGTGACGCTTACTTGAGCTCACCCCCGGCCAACGAGCTCGGGATCCAACAAGGACAAAACAACAATGATGAAGTCTCTCCTGCTGGCGACCGCTGCTGTCGCTACCTTCGCCGCCGCTCCGGCCCTGGCCCAGGACGCCGCTGCCGGCTCGATCGGCATCCAGTATTCCGAAGCCGACTTCGACGCTCCGTCGAACCTGGAAACCTGGTCGCTGGACGGCGTCGCCGCCATGCCGGCCTTCGGTGACTGGACCGTCACCCTGGCCGCCGACATCGACAACGCCGAGTTCTTCGGCGACGACGAAACCTCGGCTTCGGGTTCGGTCGGCCTGTCCAAGATGTTCGGCTCTGACGCCCGCCTGGGCGGCTTCGTCGCCGCTTCGGACGTCGGCAGCGACACCGCCTGGACCGGCGGCTTCCGCGCCCAGAAGTACCTGTCGCAAGCGACCCTGACCGGCGTTGTGGCCTACACCGACGTGTACGACACCGACGTCATCACCGTCTCGGGCGACGCGGCCTTCTACGCCACGGAAGCCCTGCGCCTGAACGCCGGCGTGGCCTATGACAGCATCGACTCGGGCGACTTCGACGCCTGGACCTACAATGTCGGCGCTGAATACGACATCGGCTCGACCCCGTTCGCCGTGACCGCCGGTTACGCCAAGTCGGACATCGACGGCGATGACGTCGACACCTGGTCGCTGGGCCTCCGCTATACCTTCGGCGGCAACCAGCAGTCGCGTGACCGCGCCGGCGCCAGCGCCTCGGGCGTGGGCATCGGTTCGCTGCTCGGCATCCTGTAAGACCTCACGGTCTGACGGAATGAGGCCCCGGCGGAGCAATCCGCCGGGGCTTTTTCGTGGGCGAAAGCCGCATATGCAAAAGGCCCGGGCGTCTCCACCCGGGCCTTTCGTCCATCTGGCTTGTGGCTAGCGGTTGCCGATGTTCAGGCTGCCGCCGCCCATGATCGAGCGCTGGACGTTGCCGCTGACTGACTGGATGCGCACGTCGCCACCGCCGACCAGGCTGACCTCGGCGTTGCGGGCGCTGCCGCGGAAGTCGATGTCGCCCCCGCCGGCAATCGACGCTTCGAAGTCCGTCGCCGCGCCGGCCCGCACCAGCACGTCACCTGAACCTGCGATAGAGGCTTCAAACCGGCCGTCCACGCGGGCGATGTTGATGTCGCCCGAGCCACCGATGGAGACTTCCGTATCGCCCGTCGCACCGGCCGAGATGTCGCCCGAGCCGCCGATGCTGATCTCCAGCGAGCGCGAGGTTCCGGCGCGGATATCGCCCGAACCGCCGATACCCAGGCTCATCGGACCGTCGACATTGGCGACCGTCCAGCCGCCACAGCCGCCGACGCCCAGTTCCACCGAAGTGGCGCCCCGGCCGATGGCACCAAAGGTGGCCCCTCCGCCCGAGATGTCGACGCTGCGAGGCGCCCGGATAACGATCAGCGGCGCCGCGGTCAGGTTGACCCGGCCGATATCCCGCACCTCGACCGAGGCGTTCTGCCCCGGTTGATCGCTGGGTTGGCCAGCGTTGCAGTCGCGGATCCGGCGATTCAGCCCACCGTCGATTATGGTCTTGCCGTTGCGGTCGGTGGTGACCCGCAGCGCGGGCAGGTCGGCCGACCCGTTCTGGATTTCGACACCGATGTCGGCGCGGTCCTCGACGATCACCACGACACGGGCGACCGCATTGCGGATTTCGACCTCTCCGTGGCCGGGCTTGGCGACAGCGGCACCGGCCGACAAGGCCAGGGCGGCGGCGGAAACGATTGCGAGTGACTTCATGGGGTGGCTCCCTTCCTGATTGTGACGGGAAGGTGCGCGCAGGCCGAACGAAGGTCACTTTAAATCGAGGTCATGACCTCGTTGTAAGGTTTGCACTCAAGCAGCGAGCGTCCTCGACGCGAACGACAGCGCTCCTAGCCCTGCAAGGCGCGGATGCCGTCGGCCGCGCCGACCTCGGGCTCGAAGTCCCGCTTGAAGTCGCCCAGTTTGCTCTTCAGTGCCCCGGCTCGCTTCAGCGCCAGGGACGCGGCCCAGCGCGCGGCCAGTTCGCCCTGCCCCATGCCGTCGGTGAAGCGCGGACGCTGTCCCCGGCTGCGCAGCACGGCGTTGGTGTAGAGAGCACCGTTGCGCATCCGAGACGGCCAGGTCTGGAAGTCCATCGACAGACTGACGCAGAACCGGTCCAGGTTCTCGACCCGGTGCGGCGCATAGATCGGCCAGGTCAGGGCCTGCCCCGGCTCCAGATCCATGACCTGGGCGTCGCCTTCGAAGGCCAGGGTATAGGGCAGCTCTTCCGTCGTCTGACGGGCCACCACCTGCTCCATGTTCTTCTCGGGCAAATGCGCCTCATCGCCCGGATAGACGAACACGCGCTTCCTGCCCCGCATGTGGAACAGCACCACGCCCGCCGGATCGAAGTGATAAGGCACCTTGGCGACCGGCGACGAGATGATCAGTTGGCCGGCGTTGGTCACGGCCTTCATGCCGGGATAGTTGGCCTGAACCTTGTGGAACGCGTCCATCGCCGCGGCCCACAGCTCGGGCCAACCGTCCTCGACGTTGCGCAGATTGACCCACAGCCGCCCCTGCTGGATCGCCGCCAGCAGCTCGGCGCCCGACAGCCGGCCGCGCGCGCCGGTGCGCAGCGAAACCTGACCTTCGGCGTCGTAGTCATACAGGTTGATGTCGAACAGATCGGCCGGATAGCGGTCCAGGACGGCGGCCAGGGCCGCGTCCTCAGCAAAGCCCTGCTCAACCAGACTGTGAGGATGAACGCGGGCCTCGGTGATCGGGCCGGGGTAACGGGTGCGGCGGTCTGATGCGGTCATGATCTGTCTCACGCGGGGACGCGGGCCGAGGATTTGGCGACCTTTGCAAGCGCCGCGCCCGCGGCGGCCACCGCGCCCTTGAAGCGCCCGGCTGCGTCGACCTCGCAGGCCTCGATGGCCCCCCAGCGCCGGCGGAAGCTGTTGCGCAGCGTTTCGCCCCGTCCGTTCCCGGCAAGGTTCAACGCCGCAACGGCCGCCTGGCTGAGCCCCGCGCCCATGCCCGGCCGCAGGATCGTCGCCTCACGGACCTCGATTTCCTCGTTGCAGAAGTATTTCTTGTAGTGCTCGCCCCCGAAGCCGAAGTCGAACACCCGGAATCCGTCGGGGGCCGCCAGCTGCATCGTGTCGATGGTCAGCAGGATGCCCGGTGAACAGCGCGCCAGCTCGGGCACATAGGCCGGGAACCAGAAGTGGTAGTGCCGGTCCGCGTGCAGCGAATATTCGACCGCGCAAAGCTGGTCGCCCGCCCACAAGGCCGCCATCGAGGCCCCGAAGTCCGCTCCCGGATGGGTCATCAGCCCGTGCAGCAGGTCCCGCGTCCACCCGCAGGCGAACACATCGTGACGCGCCGTGCGCCGATACTGGTCCTGTTTCAGGGCAATCAGATCGTCCAGCATCTGCGGATCGCGGATGTTGTGCTCGACGCGGATCGGACCGAACTCGGCCTCCAGACTACGGCGCGCCCGCTCCTTGTCCTTGAAGAACTTGCCGAAGGTCTGGCGCCGCTCGGTGTACCAGGGCTCGAACCCACCCTCGGGCAGGGTCGCCATCATGGTCGTGCGCATCTGCCCCGCCGCGCCTTCGCCGACCCAGGATGAAACGCTCAGCCGCCCCGTGTCCAGCAAGGGCGCCAGCTCGTCCAGCGAGGGCGCGGTGCCCGGCATGGCGATGACGCCGTGATAGTCGTTCATCGGCGCGCCCAGCGGCAGCATCGCCCCGCCCCGGCGCTGATGCGGGAAGAAACCGACGGTCTCTCCGCTCCGGCTCAGCACCGCGATGGCCGCGCGCGGGCTCACCGCCGCCGCGATCTTTGTGAACTCGGGCCGGAAATAGGGACTGGCCAGATCGGGATTGGCGTCGATCATCGTCCGCCACAGCGCCCAGTCGCCGTCGCTCAGCGCGTCCGCCTTGACGAATTCGACCTTCAGCGCAGCAGCCATAACGGGACCTCGACGCGCCACGGACGGCGCTTCCTGACTGCCGTTCTAGGCCCCAGCCCGTTTCAACGCGGTTCAGGAGAATGGTGAACGGGACCTTGCCGCGCCGCCGCGCGTTTCCTCCGCACAGCCCTCAGGAGCCGACATGACCGACGCCCGCCCCAAGACCCGCGAAGCCGAGAACGAAAACCAGCGTGCGCCTGGCCGCGAGGGCCAGCCGCCGCGTCCGGCAACCGAGCCGCGCGGGTCCGAAGGCTCGTCCAATTCCGGTGAAACCGCCACCGACCCCGCGACAGGCAAGCC
>JBKBJW010000024.1:0-5410 GCA_046294385.1 Brevundimonas sp.
GTATCCTGGCGTGCGACCGACGAGGTCACCGTCCGGGCCGGCGTTGTGAACGCTTTCGATGCCGAACAGGCTCGCTGGCTGGGCACCGGTCTGACCTCGAACTTCGACCCCTACGGGACGCGCTACTACTTCGGCCTGAACTACCGGCCGTTCTAAGCACAAAGACTAGCTGAGACCCTGACCCCCGCCGCTCTGACGAGCCGGCGGGGGTCTTGCATTTTCGACCCCGGCAGACGTAGCGTGGTTCCATGCTGTCAAACCTGGAGGCGTTACTCGCGCCATATTCGCTGGAGCGGTTTCGCGCCGAGATTCAAGGCAGGCAGCCGCTGCATATCCCGGCGGACGGCGACGACCGGAAGCGCGCGCTGCTGAGCTGGGCGGATTTCAACCAGCTGCTGGGCCAGGATGGGCTCTGGACGTCTCACAACCTTTTGCTGATCGCCAATCGATCGCCAGTGGCGGTCGAGGACTATTGTCAGACGGTTCGCACCGTTGACGGGCAGAAGGTCCGACCGGTGCCGAGGAAGGTGGAGCTCTATCTCAACGCCGGCGCGAGCCTGGTCGCGAACGAGGTTCAGTCCTTTCATGTCCCCATCGGGGAGGCGGCGACCGCCCTGTCGCGCGCATTTGCCGCCCAGGTCGGCGCCAACGTCTACTGCTCGTTCGAAAACATTCAGGCCTTCGGTCCGCACTATGACGTCCACGACGTCTTCGCGGTTCAGACCGAGGGCACAAAGGTCTGGCGCATCTACGAGCAACAGCTGGACACGCCGGTCGATCTTCCGCCCGGCGGGCCTGAAACCCTGCGTTGGCTGGAAGAGTCGCGCGGGCGGCTCGAGCGCGAGATCGTCATGCGGCCGGGAGACGTGTTGTACCTGCCGCGCGGGCGGTTTCACGATGCCCTGGCCACGCAGGGGGCGTCCCTGCACGTGACCTTCTCGGTGACGGCGTTGTACGGGCGAGCGATCCTGTCGCTGCTCGACAATGCTGCGGTCCAGTTTCCGCTGTTCCGGGAGTACTTCCCTCCGGCGGAACAGGACGGCGGCAGGGCGCTGTCCGAGCATCTGGCCCGACTGAGCCGGTTGGTCGCCGACCTGGTTGCCAGCTCGGCGTTTCGAGATGAGGTCGCAATGGCGCAGGAGCGCCTTGTGCCCCGTTCGGCGCGGTTCGAATTGCCTGCGCGCAGAGTCTCGTTGAAGTACGCGCCCACGGGCGCACCTTTCCCGCGGTCCTCAACCCAGATTCAAGTGGCCTATGAGTGGTGTGCGGCGCAGTCGCATTTCAGCCGCGACCAGATCCTTGCCGAGTTCGATTTCATCGAACCAGACGCGCTTGGCCGTGCGATCGACGCCGCCGAAACAGCGGGTGCCGTGACAAGGGTCGCTTGATCCCTTGCCGCGACGGCTTGTGGAAAAGACCGTCCGCACCCGGTCAAGGTTAACGAAAACCCTCGAACCGGGGCCGACTCACGCTAACCGGTAACCTCTCCTTAAGGCGTTGGGGTGTTTCCTTAACGCGCTCATAACCAATGCGATTCGGCGGGGAAGCTGCGTTGGGAGAGATGGGGCGGGTCAAACAGGTCGGTGTGAACACATGTCTCTTTCGCTGGTGCGTCCTCAGGCAACGGAACTGAAGCCTCGTATCGTCGTCTTCGGTGTCGGCGGGGCAGGCGGAAACGCCGTCAACAACATGATCGACGCGGGCCTTGAAGGCGTCGAGTTCGTGGTCGCCAACACCGACGCGCAGCACCTGTCGTTCGCCAAGACCGACCGCCGTATCCAACTGGGTGAAACGATCACGCAGGGTCTGGGCGCGGGCGCCCATCCTGAGGTCGGCATGAACGCCGCCGAGGAATCCGCCGACGAAATTCACGGGCACCTGGAAGGCGCCCACATGGTCTTCATCACCGCCGGCATGGGCGGCGGCACCGGCACGGGCGCTGCGCCCGTCATCGCCAAATGCGCCCGCGACCGCGGCATCCTGACCGTCGGCGTGGTGACCAAGCCCTTCACCTTTGAAGGCCGTCACCGCATGCGGCTGGCCGACAGCGGCATCGCCGAGCTGCAACGCTACGTCGACACCCTGATCGTCATTCCGAACCAGAACCTGTTCCGCGTCGCCAACGAGCGCACGACCTTCGCCGACGCCTTCGGCATGGCCGACCAGGTGCTGCACTCGGGCGTGCGCTCGATCACCGACCTGATGATCCTGCCCGGCCTGATCAACCTCGACTTCGCCGACGTCCGCGCCGTGATGAGCGAGATGGGCAAGGCCATGATGGGCACGGGCGAGGCCGCGGGCGAAGACCGCGCCATGCTGGCCGCCGAGAACGCCATCGCCAACCCGCTGCTGGATGAAACCAGCCTGAAGGGCGCCAAGGCCGTGCTGGTGAACATCACCGGCGGCATGGACATGACCCTGCTGGAAGTCGATGAGGCCGCCAACGCCATCGCCAACCAGGTGGACGCCGACGCCAACATCATCTTCGGCGCGGCCTTCGATCCGTCGCTGGACGGCAAGATCCGCGTGTCGGTCGTCGCCACCGGCATGGACGAGGCGGTGATCCAGAAGATCGAGCCCACCCGCGCCCAGTCCGAGCTTCGCCGCCCGGCCGCCCCGGTCACGACGCGTGCGCCGGAGCCGGCCGCCGACATCTTCCGTGAGCCGGTCCGTGCAGAAGCCCCCCGCTTCACGGCGCCGGAGCCCGAGCCCGTTGTTCCGACCTTCCACAGCGCGCCCGTTGAGCCTGAAGTCCGCCCCGAGCCGGTGATCCATATCGCCGAGGAGCGGGTTCTGGAGCCGATCGTCGATCCGTGGGTCGAGGAGTACGAATCCAGCCCGGCCCCGCGCCGCGCCACGGCCGCCGAGGCCCAGGGCGACCTGTATATGGACGCCGCCCCGGCCCGTTCGACGCGCCAGGCCCCGGAAATCTACGACGACCACAAGAAGAGTGGCTGGAGCCTGTTCGGCAAGAAGCGCCAGACCCCGCAAGCGTCGTATCAGGCTCCGCCCGTTCAGGAGCCCGCCCCGCAGATGCGGACCACCCAATCAGCCCAGATCGAGCCGGACATGGCCGAGGATGATCTGGAAATCCCGTCGTTCCTGCGCCGTCTGGCGAACTGATCGACGCGATCTGACTGAATACGGAAGCGCCCCGGGGACCTCTCCGGGGCGCTTTTGGTTACGGAAATCGAAACAATCCGAAACCTGACTTTCATTTCGCGCTTGCGAGGGCGGCTCTAGATCGTTGCTGGGGCGTATTTCGCGCGCAGAAGCGAGCACAGGTTTCACCTTGCCGGTCAGACACGACCATCACGAACGGACGATCGTCGCCCCTGCCATCATCGCGGGCGTGGGCGTGCACACCGGGCAACGGGTGCGTCTGGCCGTGCGTCCGGCACCGGCCGGGACGGGCATTGTCTTCGTGCGCACCGACATCTCTGACCGCGACAACCGCATTCCGGTGACCGGCGACTGCGTCATCGACGCGCGCCTGAACACCATGATCGAGAACAAGGCGGGCGTGCGCCTGTCGACGATCGAGCATCTGATGGCCGCCTTCTGCGCACTTGGTGTGTCGAACGCCGTGGTCGAGGTGGACGGGCCTGAGCTGCCGATCCTGGACGGGTCGGCGCTGCAGTTCGTGCAGTTGCTGGACCGCGCCGGCTTCCGGCCGCAGGGCACGCCCGTCCGCTACATCGAAATCCTGGAGCCGATCCGGGTGCGGGAGGGCGACAAGTCCGCCGCCCTGCTGCCCTGCGACCGCTATGAGATGCGGTTCGAGATCGACTTCCCGACGCCGGTCATCGGCAATCAGGTGGTGGATTTCGTGGTCGACGAGGCCACCTTCCGCAGCGAGATCATGGCCGCCCGCACCTTCGGTTTCGCGCACGAGGTCGAGGCCCTGCGCCGCGCCGGGCTGGCGCGTGGCGGTTCGCTGGAAAACGCCGTGGTCATTGACGGGGACCAGATCCTGAACCCCGGCGGGCTGCGCATGGACCGCGAGTTCGTGAAGCACAAGGCGCTGGACGCCATCGGCGACCTGTACGTCCTCGGCGCGCCCCTGCTGGGCCGCTACGAAGGCTTCAAGGCCGGGCACCAGATCAACAACCTGCTGGTCCGCGAACTGCTGGCCAATCCGCAGGCCTGGCGCGAAGTGACGCGCACGCCCGACTTGGCGATGGCGGGCTGATCAGTCCCGGCTCAGCTCAGGCTGATCGCGCTCATCATCCGGCCGAAATCGGCTTCCCCGTTCAGGTAGGCGCGGCGGTTCGAGTAGAAGCGCGCCGCGTCCGTACGGGTGTCGTGGCCGGTCCAGGCGGCGTCGCGGACGCCGGCCTGCTCCAGCCGCCACAGGACGAAGCCGGGCAGGTCGAACAGGCGTTTGTCCGGGGCCTCGCCGGGGGCGAAGAAGCGGCCGGCGCCGGGGTCGTGGTGCTCGAACCGGTCCTGGTAGTCGGCGCCGACTTCGTAGGAGGCCTGGGCGATGCAGGGTCCGACGACGGCGACGATGCGGCGCGGATCGGCGCCGGCGGCCTGCATGGCGGCGACGGTGGAGTGGATGATGCCGCCGAGCGCGCCCTTCCAGCCCGCGTGGGCAGCGCCGACGACGCCGGCCTCGGAGTCCGCGAGAAGCACCGGCGCGCAGTCGGCGGTCAGGACGCCGCAGACGACGCCGGGGGCGGCTGAGACCACCGCGTCGCCCTCGGGCCGGTCGCCGCGCCAGCCGGCCTCGGCCACGCGGCAGACGGCGGAATGGATCTGATAGCAGGCGGCGATGTCGACGGCCTCGCGGCCGAACCAGCCGGCCACGCGGCGGCGGTTCTCGGCAACGGCGGCGGGATCATCGTTGGAGCCGACACCGGTGTTCAAACCCTCGTAAAGGTCGGTGGAGACGCCGCCCGCGCGGGTGAAGAAGCCGTGCCGGACCCCGGCCCGCGCCAGCAGGGGATGGGTGATCGGTTCCAGCATGGTCAGGCCTCGAACCCCGGGACGACGAGGCTCTTCGGCGAGAAGACACCCGCGACCTTGAACAGGGTCCCCATCTGGTCGTCGGCGGTCAGGCGGGCCAGCTGGCGGTTGATGACGGGGCCGGCGTCGGGACGGCCTGCCTTGAGCCGGTCGGCGCGGGCCTCGATGCCCAGAAGATGCAGGAACTCACCCTGGCCCATGCAGCCGGTGACGTCGGCACCGGAGCGCAGGGCCGCCTCCAGCACCGTGGGGAAATCGGCCCACTGGGTCAGATCGGCCTCGCCGGGGTCGGCCAGGGGATCGACCTTCTGGTGGCGACGCAGGGCCTGGAGCGTATCGCCGGCCTCGGGGGCGGCGCGACCGTAGTCGATCAGCAGGGCGGCGCCGGACGCGGCCTTGACCAGCAGGCCCAGGTCGCGGCCGAAGGCGGCCTGCTGTT
>JBKBJW010000005.1:0-157227 GCA_046294385.1 Brevundimonas sp.
CCTTTCGCCAGACGGTGAGATAGGTGTCCTGCAAGACGTCCTCGGCCAGTTGTCGGTCGGCCAAGATACGCAGGCACACGCCCAACAGTTTCGCAGACGTCGCTTCATAGACCGTGCGGAACGCCGCGCGGTCACCCTGGGCCGTGCGGCCAAGGGCGAGGGCCAGTTCGTCGCGAGTCATCGAAAAGCTCATGCCGCGCCACTAAGCCGGGCGCGGGGGTGAACCGTCAAGCTGAATGCGGTGCGGGGCGTGTTGAGGGGCGCAGCGTGGGTGGGGCATGGCAGGGTCGTGGCGCAAAGCGGACGTTCGGAATGTCGGCTTTGGGGGGGGGGAGCGGACATGCGAGCGGGTCGCGCATCGCCGGATGGGCCAAATGTCACGCGAGGGATGAGTGTTGCAGCGCCGATGCGGGAGGGTGACCGCGGCCCCCGCTGGCGACGCGATCAACGGCCTGCCACTTGAACGATTACGGAACCCCGCGTTGCGCACTCATCATCACCCCCCAACTTGCGGGAGAGGTTCAGTTCGGCGTCATTGGGGGCGCAGCGTCGGCAGCGGTTAGCGGCGCTCCAAGTCGGATCGTCTCACACAACGGGACTGCCAATTGCGGATCCTCCGCCGACCTGGCGGCGGTGTCCTCATTGCCAGCTGGCCGGGATCCTCCCCTCGCGGTCGCGGAGCTCGCTCCGTGTGTAACGACGCCCTGACTTGAAGAGCGGCGGACACTCTGCGCGCAGTGCTGCTCCGACGGGGGGGCGGGATTCGCACCGTCGTTCACGGCATTGTCCAACGTTGTGCGGAAGACGGGGGCAGGCACTCTTATTGATGACGGCTGCTCTTGCACGGTGGCAACAATCACTGCAGCGGCGACAAAAACCAACATCGTTCGTTTCCTATTTGCAGCACGCGAACCATAGCCAGACTCTGGCGATTTGGGAATGACTGCACCTCTCAGCCTGACGGAGGCCATGGCTGCCCCGATAACCTGATACGCGGAGGCTGACTCTTCGCGACGGCAGATATTTCCGCTTTGGGCCGGGAGCGGACGTGGCGTTCAGGTCACCCGAGCCCCGCAATACTTTGCTTGCCCGGCGTCGCTGAATGGACTGAAACTGCGGTATGGCAGCGCTTGCAAATGCAATGAAACTGACCCTCGGGCTGCTGTTCAAAATGCAGGGCTGGCGGGTTCAAGGGCCGCGACCGACGCACCCGAAATTTGTGCTCATTGGGGCCCCGCACACCAGCAACTGGGATTTCGTCTGTTTTCTTGGCGCCGCGGAAGCCCTGAATCTGGACCTCAGTTTTCTCGGCAAGTCATCCCTGTTCCGATGGCCGCTGGACGGGGCCTTGCGCGATCTGGGCGGCGTCCCGGTTGACCGGTCCCAGGCCCTGGACATCGTCGGGACGATGGCGGCCGAGTTTGCGCGTCGCGACAACTTCATCCTGACCATCGCACCTGAGGGGACCCGTGCGCGGCGCGATCGATGGAAGACGGGCTTCTACAATATCGCCGTGGCGGCCGAGGTGCCCATTGTCTGCGGCGCGATCGACTTCCCCCGCAAGCTGATCACGATCGGACCGACGATATTCCCCACCGGCGACTATGAGGCCGATATGAAAGAGGTCGCCGTCTTCTACGAGTCGTCAGTCGGCAAGCACCCGGAACGCGCCTCGACCATCCTGCCGGAGACCTCATCGCGCCAGGCTTTATGATTTAAGCCCGATTTCGGGGACACCAGGATGAGGTGTTCTGGTCCTGATCGGGGTGAAGAGCGGACGTTCCTGACGCTCAGTCGTGCAGATAGACGATGCGTTTCAGGCCGCGGCTTCGCATCGTCTCCAGATGGCCGTCGTGGTCGCCGGAGGCCTTGGCGTCGCGCTCGTTGGCCTCGACCCAGTGGGTGCTTTCGATGTCCTTCTGCAGCGCCTTGCCCGCCATCAGGTGGCCCTGGAAGATCGTATCGACCAGATCGGGTGCGAAGGGGATCGCCTCGCCCACCAGGCTGGTGGCCGAGTCGAGGCCAAGATAGCCGGCCATGCGCAGCAGGGTGTAGGGCGTGGCCCGGGCCTGAAGCCCCTGAACCATCAGCCAGAAGGCGACAATGACGCTGTAGGCCGTGCCCACGACGGGAACCCAGGTCAGCAGGCCGTCCATGCCGATGCCGAACGGGCCGATGCCGATCACACGGTCGGACAGCTTCTTGATGCCCTCGACATTGGACCAGATTTTCTCGATATCGCTCAGACTGCGTCTGGCCATGCGAACCCTCCCACGCGCGGTCCCTAACGCCCCATCTCGAACAGCGTTCACCACGAAAGGCAAGGCGTGACGAAGATGCCGCGCATCGTGATCCTGATGGCAACCGCCGGGGTGCTGGGCGGACTGGCGTTGCCGGGGCTGGCGGCGCTGAGCGGGATCGGCCATCGCTGGCCCGATGTGATGGCGCAGTTCACGGCCCCGGCCTTCGTGCTGAGCCTGCTGCTGGCGGTGGCCCTGATCCTGCTGCGCCGGGATATGTCGGCGGTGGGGGCGGTCGGCGTTGCGGCCCTGTCGCTACTGGCCGTGTGGCCCCAATGGACGACGCCGATGGGGACGCCGGACCCTGCTGCGAAGACGGTGCGGCTCTATTCCGCCAACCTGTGGGCGCGGAACAGGGACGTGGACGCCGTCATCCGCTCGGTGAAGGCGGCCGATGCCGACATCGTGGTGCTGATCGAGCTGGGCGACGCCTCCGCCGCGCGTCTGGACGAGATCCTGGAGGGCTATCCTCATCGCGTGACCACCGTGCGGGTGGACCGTCCCAGCGGGGCGGCGCGGTCAGCCATCGCCTCGCGCTATCCGGTTGAAGAGTTGTGGCGGTTTCCGAAGGGCCTGCATCTGGTCGGGGCCGTGGTCGAGACACCGATCGGGCCGCTGAATGTGCTGGGTGCCCACCTGACCCGACCGTGGCCGTTCCAGTATCAGTGGGGCCAGATCGGCCAGGTCGAGCGACTGGCCGGATACCGCAAGACCCTGAGCGGGCCGGTGATCGTGGCCGGGGACTTCAACAGCGTGTCCAGTGCCCGCATCGGACGGCAGATGCAGGCGGAGACCGGCCTGATCCCGGCACCCGGCTGGCCCGGCACCTGGCCCGCGCTCGCGCCGTCAGCGCTGGGGGTGACCATCGATCAGGTGTGGCGCTCGCCCGATCTGGCTTTCGTCAGCCGCCGGCTGGGCGAGCCGACCGGATCGGACCACCGGCCGGTCGTGACCGAGATCACCCGCGCGGCGCGCTGATCACGGCCCTCAGCCGGTCCTCATGGCCGGTGGCGGGGAAGTCATCAGCGATCCAGCTGTCCTCGAACGCCTTGAGCAGACGGCCCGTCTCCGGCCCCGGCTCGACGCCGAGCTTCGCCAGCTCGCGCCCCCCGACGGGCAGGCGTGGCGCGGTCCATTGGTCAGCGAGGGCCAGAAGGTTGACGCCCGCTTCCGGTGCCATGGCACGCGCCCGCATGACCCGGTCGCGGAAGGTCTGGGGGCCGAGGCGATAGATGTAGCCCCGCGCTTCCTTGTCCGTCATGTCGAGCGACAGCGCCGGTCCGGCCGCAAGGACCAGCCGCGCGCGCATGGCGTTGGGCAGGCGAAGCCTCCGCCCGGCAGCGTCCACCGTCTCCGGATCGGACGGCAGCAGGGCCGACAGGCGCAGGGTCGGATCGGGGGTCAGCACCACCATCGGCAGGAAGACTTCCAGGGTGTGCGCCTCGGGCAGGACCTGGGCCAGCACCCCGGCCCCGCCCATGGTGCGCACCGCCGTCGCCGGATCGGGCGCTGCGAGCAGCTTCAGCAGTTCCTTGGACACCCGCTCGGCCGAGAGCCGGGTCATGCCGGTAGCCAGGGCCGCACAGGCCTCGACCGCCGCCGCGCTGGGCCAACCGCGGCCGTACCAGGCGTAGAAGCGGAAGAAGCGCAGGATGCGCAGATAGTCCTCCTCGATCCGCCGCTCGGGCGCGCCGACGAAGACGACCCGGCCCGCCAGGGCATCGGCCAGCCCCTGCCCCGTCGGATCGTAGATGTGGCCCGCCCGGTCGGCGTAGAGGGCATTCAGGCGGAAGTCGCGGCGGCCCGCGTCATCACACCAGTCGTCGGTGAAGGCGACGGTAGCATTGCGCCCATCCGTGGAGACGTCGCGGCGCAGGGTGGTGATCTCGAAGCCCTGACCGCCCGCCACCGCCGTTACGGTGCCGTGTTCGATCCCCGTGGGAACCGCGCGCAGGCCCGCCGCCTCGATCGCCGCGACGACGGCCTCAGGATGCAGACGGGTGGCGATGTCGATGTCATCGACCAACTGATCCATCAGGCTGTTGCGGACGCAGCCGCCGACGAAACGGGCGCAGTCGGGCCCGCCCGCCGCCTCCAGCGCATCCATGACCTGAACGGTCGCCGGCTCGGTCAGCCAGGGTTGCCCCTCCAGCCGTGCGGTCATGCCGCGTCCTCCGCCACCGCCGCCCCTTGCGACCCCTCGTCCCCGTATAACCTGTCCCGCAGCGCACGCAGAATCCCGGCCGTTACGCCCCAGATGTAACGCTCCTCCCACGGCATGGCCCAGAACCAGCGGCGCAGGCCCGGCTCCGGCTCCAGGAAGTCGCGGCGGTGGTTGGCGACATCCATCAGGAAGTCCCACGGGGCCTCGAACACCTCGGCCACCTCGTCGGGCGACGGCGCGGTGACGGGCGGCTCGGCCAGCCAGCCGATGACGGGGGTGATCAGGAAGCCGCTGCCGCTTTCGTAGGGGTCGCCGAGGCCCAGCACCTCGACGGTGTGAGACGCGAGGGCCACCTCTTCGCGGGCCTCGCGCAGGGCGGCCTCCAGCGCCGTCTCGCCCGCATCCAGCCGCCCTCCGGGGAAGGCTATCTGGCCCGTGTGGCTGGTCAGGGTATCGGCGCGCCGGGTCATCAGCACCGTCGCCCCCTCGGGCCGGGCGATGATCGCTATCAGCACGGCGGCGGGCCTGAGCTCGCGCGTGGGCCGGATCAGGTCCGGGTTGAGGTCGAAATCGGATCGGCGGGGCGGCAGGTCGTGGCTCCAGCCGTCAACCGGAGCCAGCTGTTGTGCCAGGCGCTCGCGCAGGGACATCAGGCTCACGTGACCGATCCCAGAAGGAACCGACGCCCGTTCGACACGACCGACATCTGTGTCCCGTCCAGTGCCGCGCCCTCGACCAGTTCATAGAAGACCGGCCGGGCGATGCGCGCCCACAGGTCGGCGCGGACATGGACGCGGGGCGCAGGCTCGCCCGTGGCCGGATTGGTCTGGACCTCTATTGCGTGGTCCGGCCCGGCCTCGACGCGGTCGCCGACGTCGGTGGTGAAGACCAGTGCGTCGCCCTCGCGTGTCACGGAGACGGCGCGGAACGGCAGGTCCTCGACGGTGATCTTCAGCTTCTCGGCCGGCGTGACCAGGTGATAGCCGTCCGGGTCGAACCGCAGCACGGTGGAGAAGAGCCGCACCAGCTCAGGCCTGCCGATGGGCGAGCCCTCGTGCATCCACAGGCCGTCGCGCCGGATGACGATGTCGATCTCGCCGCAATGTTCCGGATGCCACAGATGCACGGGCGGCAGGCCGCGCGCGGACGGCTCAACGCCCGACAGGCCTTTGGCGATGATCTGTGAGAGATCGAGCATGAGGAAGACTTAGGGCGGCGAACTGAGAGCTACAAACCCTTATCTTTCGTCATTCCGGGCGGAGAGGCGAAGCCTCGCAGACCCGGAACCCAGCGGCGCGCGGGAGCGCGAACCTGTCGGGAGCGCGGGTGCTTGCTGGATTGATCGTATTTCGCCGCCGTCGCGGCGCCGCTGGGTTCCGGGTCTACGCTGCGCTTCGCCCGGAATGACGAAAGTAAGGGCACCAGGGGCAGTCAGGCCGCGACCGTCAGCCCTGACACACTGTCCACCCCCAGCGGCAGCCACAGCAGCCGTCGCGGATCGACCGGCCCGCCCAGTCTCACGTCCGATGCGGCCGCAAACCCGAACCGCTCGAAATACGGCGCATCCCCGACGAGCAGCAGGCCCGCCGCGCCGCTCGCCCGCGCATGGTCAATGCAGGCCTGAACCAGATCGGCACCCAGCCCGGCCCGGCGTGCCGAGGCGTCGACGGCGATGGGGCCGAGGAACAGGGCCGGGGTCTCGCAGACCTGCACATTCCACAGCCGCACGGAGCCGATCACGCGACCGCCCTCACGCGCTACGAAGCCGGCGGCGAGGGTCGCTCGCTCGCGCAGCCGTTCGGCGGTCTTGGCGAAGCGGCCGGGACCGAAGGCGGCCAGCACCAGGGCCTCGACCGACGCAGCGTCGGACGGGTGCTCGGCCTCGATGCGAAGCGGCGGAGAGGGGGACGCTGAAACGGTCATGGGCCGGCGCAGATAGGGCCTGCGCCCCTGTCGATCAACCGATCTTCGAGAAATCCGGCGCGCGCTTCTGGCTGAAGGCCATGAAGGCCTCCATGGCCTCAGGGCTGCGCATCTGGCTACCGAAGGCTTCGCCCTCGCGCTGCATCAGGCCCCACATCCGTTCCGCGTCGCGCATCAGGGCCTTGGTCTTGCGGATGGAGTTGGGTGCCCGAGTCGCAAGTTTCGCCGCCAGCGCCTGCGCCGTCGCATCGACGTCGGCGGCCGCGACCGCGCGGTTGGCGAGACCCCAGGCCAGGGCCGTCTTGCCATCGATGGGCTCGCCCAGCGCGAACAGCTCGAAGGCCCGTTGATGGCCCAGCACCGCCGGCAGAAGCATGGATGACGCCGCCTCCGGGGCCAGGGCCAGGTTCACGAACGGCACGGACAGCAGCGCATCCTCGGCCACCACCACCATGTCGCAATGCAGCAGCAGGGTCAGGCCGATGCCGACCGCCCGACCCTTCACCGCCGCCACCGCGGGCTTGTCCAGGTCTGCCAGCGCCTTCAGGAAGCGGAACACGGGCATGTCCGCCGCCGACGCCCCCTGCGAGCCCAGGGCGATGAAGTCGGCGATGTCGTTGCCGGCCGAGAAGCTGTCGCCCTCGCCCCGGAACAGGATCACGCGGACGGCGTCGTTGGTGCGCGTCCGCTCGGTCGCATCGGCGAGCGCCGCGTACATGGCCTGGGTGATGGCGTTCTTCTTGTCGGCCCGGTTCAGGGTGACGGTCAGGACGCCGTCCTGAAGCTCTGTCCGGATATGTTCGCTCACGCCTCGTCTCCCTGTTCGATGGCCGTCCACCAGTCGACGCCGTCGGCATCGCGGTCGCGCCGGGCCCGGCCCTGACGCTCAAGATAGTTCAGATGCGCCAGGCTTTCGCCCGTCGCCATGCCCATCAGCCCCTCGCCCACTTCGCGGGCGAACAGGGCACCGAAGACATCAATGGCGCGGCTGGGCGTCTTCAGCGTGCGTTCCAACCGCTTCAGACCCGTATTGTGGCCCCTGATCAGCGCATCAAGCCGCGTCCGCACGCCGATGAACGGCTCCCCGTGCGACGGCAGGACCAGCGCGTCCTCGGGCAGCACCGACTTCATCCGCTCCAGCGACACCAGCCAGTCGCCCAGCGGATCGGCCATCGGCTCGGTCGGCCAGATCGACACATTGGACGAGATGCGCGGCAGGATCTGGTCCCCGCCCAGCACCACGCCGTCGGACTCGCGCCACAGACAGGCGTGCTCGGGGCTGTGGCCCTCGCCGACCACCACGCGCCAGTCGCTGTCGCCGATGCGGATGACGTCGCCCTCGCGCATCCGGTCATAGGTGGTGGGCATGGCGGCGACGGCGCGGCCGAACTGGCCAAAGGTCGCGCGATAGCGCTCGATCTGAGCCTCGTTCCAGCCGGCGGCGCGATAGAAACGGGCACCGTTCTCCGGCGCCGGCTGGCCGGTGTCGGCCAGCAGCATCCGGGCGGTCACATACTCCAGCCGCGTCATGGTCAGGGGCGCGTCGAACCGCTCGCACAGCCAGCCCGCCAGGCCTATGTGGTCAGGGTGCATGTGGGTGCAGATCACCCGCTTGACCGGCCGCCCGCCCAATGGCCCCGCCAGCAGCAGATCCCAGGCCTCCTTGGACGCATCGGTCCGCAGCCCGGTGTCGATCAGGGTCCAGCCGTCGCCGTCCTCGATCGCATAGACATTGATGTGATCCAGAGCCATCGGCAGGGGCAGACGCAGCCACAGCACGCCCGGCGCAGCCTGAACCGCCTGGCCCGGCCCCGGCGGATCGCCCAGCGGATAGGTCAGGCCCCGGCTTTCCAGCGGCCTGCCGTCCTGATTCACGCTGGCGGCACCGTCGGCCAAGTCCGTCTCCAATCGCAACGGTCCCGTTAGAGCGGATCGGCCCCGTGTCGTCCAGCGCTCAGTTCATATTCCGGGGAGGGTTCCACCTTGACCGCGCCCCGGTCCCTCGCCAAGGCTGCACAAACTGTACCGGCCCAGGAGCCCTTGCCCGTGTTGAAGACCAAGTTCATTGCCGCTGTCGGCATTTCTGTCGCCCTTGCGTTTGGCGCTGCCCACGCCGCGGCCCAGACCGCGCCCACGACCACGCCCGCAACTGACGCCGCCACGGCCGAAAGGACCGAGTCAGAAGAAGCTTCGGGCACCATCAGCGGCGAAGCCGTCCTGCCCGGCCGCGTCGGCGGTGGCCGCCAGGCGCAGGAACGTCCCATGTCCCGCGAGCAGCGCCGTGACGCCGAGCGCCGCGCCCGGCTCCAGGGTCCGTCGCCGGAACAAAACCGCGCCGCCGCCCAGGCCGTTGCGACGGCTCTGGGCAACAGCTGCCAGGTGACCCAGGCCACCTTGCTGGGTGCCCGTCCCGAGGGCGGCAACATCTATGAGGCCGCCTGCGCCACCGGCCCCGGCTATATCTTTGAAGCCACCACCCCGCCGAAAGCCGCTGACTGTGTGGATCTCGCGGGGGCCGCTGCCATGGCGCGCGAAGTCGACCCGGCCGCCGATCCCGGTCTGCAATGCGTCATCCCGGCCAATCAGAACGCCGTGGCGGTCGTCGGCGGCTATGCCCAGCAGGCCGGCGTGACCTGTCAGGTCGATGCCGGCCAGGCCATCGCCATCGATCGCTATGAAGTCGGTTGCGCCAACGCGGACGGCTACTGGCTCGAACGCCAGGAGACGGGCTGGGAGAGCATCCCTTGCTGGGAGCTGAAGGTGGAAGGTCAGACCTGCCGCTTCACGACCGAAGCTGAATCCAGCAGCGTCTGGCCCGTCTTGCTCGCCGGCACCGAGGCCTCGGCCTGCGCCGTCACCGAGCTTCGCGAAGTGGGTGTCGAGCGGACGGGCCAACGCCTGACCATCTATGAGCTGAAGTGCTCGGCCGGTGACGGCTGGATGGCCCGCCTGGACGCCGCGCGCACCGTCAAGCGTCTTCAGGCTTGCAGCGACCCGGCCACGACTGCCGTTGCCGGCGGCTGCCAGCTGACGGTCGCCGCTCCGGTGGCCGCGCCCGCCGAGTAGCCAGCCCGCCAAGGACAAGGATCAGGCCCGCGTCTCCGCATCGGAGGCGCGGGCTTTTTCTTTGGCGCGACGCGCTTTAGCGTCCGCACCATGCGCATCGCCACCTGGAACGTGAACTCGGTCAACGCCCGCCTGCCGACCGTACTGGCCTGGCTGGAGGCGGCCCAGCCGGACGTCGCCTGTTTCCAGGAGATCAAATGCGTCGACGAGAACTTCCCGCGCGAGGCCTTTGAGAGCCTGGGCTACAACGTCGAGACCCACGGGCAGAAGACCTACAACGGCGTCGCGCTGCTCTCGAAATATCCGCTCAGTGACGTGCGGCGCGGCCTGCCCGGCGTGGACGCGTCCGGTGTCGAGGCCGAGACGGTCCAGTCGCGCTATATCGAGGCCTTGATCGAGGCGCCGCGGCCGGTGCGGGTGGCGTCGATCTATCTGCCGAACGGCAACCCGGTCGACAGCCCGAAGTTCGCCTACAAGCTGGACTGGTTCGGTCGGTTGCACGCCCATGCGCGGGACCTGCTGGCGCTTGAGGAGCCGGTGGCGCTGTGCGGCGACTATAACGTCATCCCGATGCCGGAAGACGCCAAGAACCCGGCGGCCTGGGTCGGCGACGCCCTGTTCAAGCCCGAAAGCCAGGCGGCGTTCCGGGCCCTGCGGTATCTCGGCTATGCCGACGCGGGCGAACTGGGCAAGCAGCCGCCCGGGACCTTCACCTTCTGGGATTATCAGGCGGGTGCCTGGCAGCGGGACCACGGCATCCGCATCGACTTTGCCCTGCTATCGCCCCAGGCCGCCGACCGCTTCCGCGGCGTCGAGACGCATCGCGACGCGCGCGATATGGAAAAGCCCTCGGACCACGTGCCGGTGGTCGTCGAGATCGAGGACTGACGCATGGGCGAGGCGGTCAGGCTGTTCCTGCTGGTCGCCCTGGGGGCCGCGCTCCTGACCACGGCCGCGCTGGGCCTCGCCTGGTGGATGGAGCCGGAACGCCGTCTGCGCCGGGCCTTGCTCAAGGCGCTGGGCGTGGTGCCCGAGGCCGAGGCCATGTCCCCCGCCGAGGGCCGAGCCGCCGGGCTGGATTTCGACGGCGGCCAGGTGGCGGTTCTGTGGAACCGGGGTGCCCACGGCCTGGTCTATGCCTTTGAGGAGATCGAGGGCGGCGAGATCATCGTCGATGGCCACGTCCTGGCCCGCATCCGGCGCGGGGAGCCGAGGAAGGCACTGGACGTTCTCGCCCCCGATGCGGACCAGGTGGTGCTGCGCCTGCTGTTCGCCGACGCCCGGCACCCCGAGTTCGAGCTCGATCTGTGGAACGCCGCCGGGGCCGCCCAGACGGGGTCTCCGGCGGAAGCGCTACGCCTTGGCCGCCGCTGGTTGTCGCATCTGGAAGCCTTGTTGAAGGGCTGACTGCAGAAACGGTCATTGCTGCGCGGCGGGCGGAGGCCTAGAACCCCGCATCCTTTTACGCCTGCTTTCGGAGCGCCCCTGTGGCCCGCCTGTTCGACGCCTACATCATCGCTGACTGGACCGCCGCCGAGACCAAGAAACTCGGCGACCAGTCGCTGTGGATCGGCGTGGCCAAGCGCGACGTGCGTTTCCGCCTCTATTCCGAGACCCACAATGTGGCGACACGGGCCGAGGGCGAGGCGCTGCTGAACAGCCTGCTGGCCGATCACAGGAAGCGCGGCGACCGGGTGCTGGTCGGGTTCGACTTCAACCTGGGCTATCCGGTGGGCACCGCCGCGCGGCTGGGGCTGAAAGACACGCCCGCCTGGTCGGCGATGTGGAAATTCGCCGCGGCCAACGTGGTCGACAAGGCCGACAACACCAACAACCGCTATCAGGTCGCGGCCAAGATGAACCGGCTGATGACCGACAACGCCTGGCCCCTGTGGGGCGCGCCGGCGAAGCAGGCGCAGCGCTGGCTGACGACGACCAAGCCGCCCGCGGGTTCGGGCGCCGACATCCCCGAGTTCCGCGCCACCGAGGACGCCGCCCGCAAGGGCAAGTTGCAGCCCAAGAGCGTTTGGCAGATGCACGGGGCAGGTGCTGTCGGCGGCCAGACGCTGGTCGGCATCCCGGCCGTGCGCCGTCTGCTTGAGTCGCTTGGCCCATCGGGCGCGGTCTGGCCGTTCGGCACCGGCTGGCGCGCACTGGACACGGCCGATGTGGAGCCGCTGTCGACACTGGTGGTCGAGGTGTGGCCGTCGATGTTCGACGCCAAGCCTGAGCCCGGCGAGTTCAAGGATCAGGCCCAGGTGCGCGTCACTGCCGAGGCCCTCGCCGCGATGGACGACAAGGGTGATCTGGCCAAGGCCTTCGCCCCACCGAAGGGTGCGAGTGACGCCCTGATCGCGCAGGTCGAGGGCGAAGAAGGCTGGATCCTCGGGGTGTGATCCCTGTCTCCTCCCTGTTGGCCCAGCCAATGGGGAGGTGGATCGGCGGCACCCGCCGACGAGACGGAGGGGTTCTTGGCCCCAAGCGCCGGTGCAGCGGGAAGAGCCCCTCCACCGCTTCGCGGTCCCCCTCCCCATTGCTTCGCAACAGGGAGGAGACAGATCAGCTCTCGCCCACAAAGTCCTGCGCGAACTCGGGGCTGTCCTCGTCGCCGGGGAACAGAGGATCTTCCTCGCCGTCGGCACCGCGGCCCGGATCGGGCACCTCGAAGCCGACCGGCAGCGACAGGTCGAGCAGGCCGGCCGCCTTCATCTCCGCCACGCCCGGCATGTCGTGGATGCTGGCGAGGCCGAAGTGTTCGAGGAACTTGTCAGTGGTGCCGTAGGTGACCGGGCGGCCCGGGGTTCGACGGCGGCCGCGCAGGCGCACGAAGCCCATCTCCAGAAGCAGGTCGAGCGTCCCCTTTGACAGGGACACCCCGCGCACGCTCTCGATCTCGGCGCGGGTGCAGGGCTGGTGATAGGCGATGATGGCCAGGGTCTCGAGGCCAGCCTTGGACAGTCGGCGCGGCTCCTCGCGCTCCTCCGTCATCATGAACGACAGGTCCGGCGCGGTGCGGAAACGCCAGCGGTCGGCGACGATCTCCAGCTCGACCCCGCGTCCTTCATAGCGCGCGCGCAGGCCGGCCAGCGCCTGACCCACATCCGCGCCTTCCGGCAGGCGCCGCGCGATCTCGGCAGCGGACAGCGGCCCGGCGGCGGCGAACAGCAGGGCCTCGACCCGGCGCTCCATCTCGGCCTCGTCCGGTGCGAACTGGATACTCACGGATTCAGCTCCAGCGGTTGGCCCTGGGCGCGGCGCTTCAGGAACAGCTCGGCAAAGGCGGCGGACTGGCGCACGTCCATGGCCCCCTCCTTCACCAGTTCCAGACTGGCCGACAGGGTGGAGGCAGTATAGCTGGCCTGGGTCGGGCCTTCATCGCCGTCGCGCTCGGGGGCAATGCGGCTGAGCGGCGTCCAGCCCTCCATGCGCGGCAGGATTTCGCGCAGCCAGTCGCGGGCAGCCTCCAGCGCGAAGGCCTCGACCCGCTGGCCGGGGGCATAGTGGCGGGCCTCCTCGCGGCGGCGTT
Organism: Brevundimonas sp.; assembly: GCA_046294385.1. Classification (GTDB taxonomy): domain Bacteria; phylum Pseudomonadota; class Alphaproteobacteria; order Caulobacterales; family Caulobacteraceae; genus Brevundimonas. The sequence continues at coordinate 12,980 of JBKBJW010000005.1, forward strand.
GCACCACATAGGCGCTCATCAGTTCGTACAGGCTGGCGTCGATGCGGTCGGACGGGATGATCACTGTCGCTTCCGGGTCGCCCCGCGTGAAGACGTCACGCCTCAGTTGCGGCCTGGCCATCAGGGCCTCGGACGCCTTGCGCATCGCCTCCAGCTTTTGCAGGCGGAAGGCCAGCATGGCGGCCATCTGCTCGGCCGGCGGCTCCTCGCCCTTGCCCTTCTCTGTGCGCGGCAGGAGCAGGCGGGATTTCAGATAGGCCAGCCAGGCCGCCATCACGAGATAGTCGGCCGCGAGCGAGAAATTCCTGCGCCGCGCCTCCTGCACGAAGGCCAGATACTGTTCCGCCAGGGTGGTGATCGACAGCTTCAGCAGATCGACCTTCTGGGTCCGGGCCAACGCCAGAAGGACATGCAGCGGCCCTTCATAGCCTTCGAGATCGACGACGAAGGATTCGCGCGCATCGGCCTGTTCGGCGGCGCTGAAATCGAGGTTTGGCTGGAAGGCGTCGGTCATGCCTGCGCCTCCCCCACGTCCGGACCCTTCTTCGCATCGAGCTTGCCGGAGAGCATCGCGTCGAACCGGTCGCGCGCTTCCCGTTCGTCCAGCGGTTCGACATCGCGCACGATGCGGGCCATGGCGGTCTCGGCCCGGCGACTGGACACGCCCGTCAGCTTGCCGACGCCCGCCGCCACCTGGCGCATTTCGGCCAGGTCACCGTTGCAATGGAGGACGACATCACAGCCGGCCTTCAGGGCCGCCGCCGCCCGATCCGTCAGTGACCCGGACAGGGCCTTCATCGACAGGTCGTCGGTCATGATCAGGCCGCCGAAGCCGAGGCTGTCACGCATCAGCCGGATGGCCTTTTTCGATGTCGTGGCCGGGCGCTTCGGGTCGATGGCATCGAAGACCACGTGGGCGGTCATGGCCATCGGCATGTCGGACAGGGCGCGGAACGGCGCGAAGTCCCAGGCTTCGAGCGTGGCCAGATCGGCGTGGACGGTCGGCAGTTCGTGGTGGCTGTCGGCGAAGGCACGGCCGTGGCCGGGCATATGCTTGATCACCGGCAGGACGCCGCCGGCCATCATGCCTTCGGCCGCCGCCCGCCCAAGCTGCGCCACCGTGGCAGGGTCACGGGCATAGGCGCGGTCGCCGATGATGTCGTGGGCACCGGGCACGGGCGTGTCGATCACAGGCACGCAATCAACATTGATCCCCACAGCCTTCAGGTCCGCCGCCATCAGCCGCGCGCCCAGCCGTACCAGCTCACGCGCGCCGAGCGGATCGTTGGCGGCGGTCAGATAGGCGCTGCCCGGCGGGTATTTGGGCCAGTGCGGTGGGCCCATGCGCTGGACCCGACCGCCCTCCTGGTCGATCAGGATGGGCGCGTCAGGATTATCGATACTGGCGCGAAGTTCTGCGGTTAGGGTGCGAACTTGATCCGGTGTATCCACATTCCGCCGAAATAGAATGAAACCCCACGGCTTTTCCTCGGCGAAGAAGACGCGTTCTTCATCCGTGAGCCGAAGCCCGGAACAGCCGTAGATCGCAGCCGTGGTCACCGGACGATGCAGTCCCCGCCCGAGGCACGGATGGCGCCGCACAGGGCGCGGGCGTCCTGGGCGCTGATCCCCGTGACGGTCGTGCGATAGACGGTCGAGCCGTTCGAGGCGGTCACCTCCTGCACACGCTTCGAGGCGCCACCGGTCAGTTGCGGATAGCGGCCGACGATGGCGGCGTATTCCCGGTCGGCGATTCCGGGAGTGGAGAAGGCGCCGATCTGGACCCCGGCGACAGTGCGCGCGGGCGCAGGCGTCTCGGTCTTCTCCTTCGGAGTCGGCGTGACGACCGGCGGAGTCGGGGCGGGTGTGGAGGCCGTCGGCGTGGTCGGGCGCGGCTGCACCGCTTCCGGCGGCGGCACGAAGGTGGGGGCTTCGGTTCCGGGCGCGCCGCCGCGTTCATAGACGTCCACGCCCTCGGCCGGGTCGATGGGCTGGGCCTCGATCGGGGCCTCGACCTTCAGCTGGCCGACGGGCGTCCCCACGGCCGGCGGCGCGTCCGTCGAGGAGCGCAGGCCCGAGCGGTAGAACAACACCACGGCGATGATGAGCAACAGCAGCACGCCCGCGCTGATGATCAGGGTCACCGGCGGCGCCTTGCCCCCGCCGCCCGTGTTGCGCGGCCCGCCGCCCTGACGACGGTACGGCAGATCATCATCGGTCGGGGGCGTATAGGCACCGCGCTCGCGGTCAGGGCGATAGGGATCTTCGTGGGACATGGTCGCGCGCCTTACCTCATGGCCCGGCGCGAATCGACGCGTCGGGACGTCATCCTACCCCGCCCGGGGCCGCATTCGAATCACAGATCGAGGGCGACTTCGAGGCTGAACAGCTTCCTGTGCTCCTCGATGGCGTAGCGGTCGGTCATGCCGGCGATGTAGTCGCAGACGGCGCGCGCGCGTTTGATGGGGTCGCGCGTCTCGGCCTTGGCCGACCACTCCGGCGGCATAACCCCCGGCTCGCTCATAAACAGCTGGAACATCTCGCTGAGAATCCGCCGCGCCTGGCTTCGCATCCGGTTGACGCGATAGTGGCGGTACATGCGGGTGAACAGGAACTGGCGCAGCACACCCAGGTCCTCCAGCATGTCGTTCGAGAACCCCACCAGCGCCCGCTTCGCCGTGCGCACGTCCTCGTTTGATCGGATGTTGTCGGCGGCCAGACGGCGCTCCGTCTCGGCCAGGACATCCTCGACCATGGCCCCAATCATGCGGCGCACGGCCTCCAGCCGGATCATCCGCTCATCGGCCTCGGGCCAGTCGGCGCGCGTGCCCTTCAGGATCGGCCCGATCAGGGGCACCTCGGCCAGGTCGTCGAGGCTGAACAGGCCCGCCTGAACCCCGTCGTCCACATCGTGGTTGTTATAGGCGATGTCATCGGCGATGGCCGCGCACTGTGCCTCCAGCGAGGCGAAGCCGTCGAGACGCAGGTCCCAGCCGTCAGCGTAGTCTGCGATGGCGCGCCAGGCGGGTTCGTCGAGCCGGTGGCTGACCGGGCCGTTGTGCTTGATGACGCCCTCGACCGTCTCCCAGCTGAGGTTCAGGCCATCGAAGCGGGGATAGCGCTCCTCCAGCTTGGTCACCACGCGGAAGGTCTGGACGTTGTGGTCGAAGCCGCCGTAGTCGGCCATCTGGGCCTGCAGCTCGTCCTCGCCCGCGTGGCCGAACGGCGGATGGCCCAGGTCGTGGGCCAGGGCGACGGTCTCGGCGAGGTCCGTATCGAGCTTCAGCGCATGGGCCAGGGACCGTGCGATCTGGGCCACCTCCAGGCTGTGGGTCAGGCGGGTGCGGTAGTGGTCGCCCTCGTGCGCCACGAACACCTGGGTCTTCTCCTTCAGGCGGCGGAAGGCGGTGCAGTGAATGATGCGGTCGCGGTCGCGAGCGAAGGCGGTGCGGGTGCGGCTGACGTCCTCGGGGAAGCGGCGGCCACGGCTGGCGGCCACGTCTTCGGCGCAAGGGGACAGGCGGCGGTCGGTCTGGCTCAACGCAATCCGGCTTCAATGCTGCGCGGGGCTTTCGGAACGCCCGCCTGCGCCTCATATAGAGCCCTGTGAGCACCGTCGAATCCGCCAGCTACCAGATCGAAACCGCGTCCCGCCCGGGGCACGGCCTGACGCTGTCCGACAGCGCCGCCCGGCGACTGGCGGTTCTGGGCGAGGCAGACGGCAAGCCGGTGCTGCTGCGGGTCGCCGTCGATGGCGGCGGCTGCTCCGGCTTCCAGTACAGGTTCGAGCTGACGGACGCGGCCGAGGCGGACGATATCCGCATCGAGGCCGACGGTCAGGCGGCGCTGGTGGACCCCGTGTCCCTGCCCTTCCTGAAGGGCTCCGAGATCGCTTTCGTCGATGACCTGTCCGGCGCCCAGTTCGTTGTGCGCAACCCGAACGCGGCCTCGAGCTGCGGCTGCGGCGTGAGTTTCTCGATCTAGATCCAATCACTTAGGCAAGTGCCAAAATAGGGCTTGCACTTAGGATTTGTCCTAATTAGCGTTCTGCCTATGAACACCTTGTTCAAGGCCCTGTCCCATCCGGTCCGCCGCCGCATAATCGAGATGCTGCGCAAGGGCCCCCTCGCGTCCGGCGACATCGCCGCCGCCTTCGACATGAGCTGGCCGACGATCACCGGCCATCTGAATGCGCTGAAGGAGGCGGGGCTGGTGTCGCCCGAGCGGGAGGGCGCCTCGATCCGCTACCGGCTGGAGATCTCGGCGGTGGAGGAAGCCATCGCCTTCCTGATGCAGATGACCGGCACCCGGCCGACAGGCGAGACTGGAGACAAGTCATGAGCGACCGCAAACAGGCCTCCGCCGTCGACATGGCGACCGTGTTGCTCAGCATGATCATGGGCGGGGCGGGCGTGGCGATCTTCTTCGCCGGGCCGACGGAGCTGATGCCCGTGCACTGGGGTCCTGACGGGCTGGCGGACGGCTGGGGCACGCGGGAACTGGTGGGCGGCGGCATTGCAGGGCTCGGCTTCCTCACCCTGCTGGTCGCCGGCGGCATGGGACTCGCTGCGGAGCACAGCCTGCCTGCGGCGCGCGCCCGGGCACTGCGGTTTGGACAGCTGGTCGTCCTGCTCAGCCTGACCCTGGTGGCGATGTTCGTCGGCTCGGCCAGCCTCAGCGGCATGACCTCCATCAACGGCGCCCTGCCCATGGCTGGGGTTGCGCTGCTGTTCCTCGTCATCGGCGCCTTCCTCGGCCGCGTCGGCCCAAACCCGGTCGTCGGCGTGCGGACGCCCTGGACCTTCAAGAGCAAGCTGGCCTGGGAGCGGTCGAACCGGCTGGCCGGGCGGCTGCTGTTCCTGCTGGGCCTCGGCGGCCTGGTCACCGCGCCCTTCGCGCCCCAGCCTCTGGGTATCCAGGCGCTGATCGCCGGCGTGCTGATCGCCGCCGTGTGGTCCGTGGTCGAAAGCTGGCGCGTGTGGCGCAGCGACCCCGACCGGCAGCCCTTCTGAACTCCATGAATCCCTAGCGGAGACCCGCCATGTTGAGCCTCGCCCTCGCCACCGTCCTGACCCTGTCTGGACAGAGAGAAACCCTCGTCGCCCTGCCCGCGCAACCGGCACCGATCCTCGGTACGATGCTGACGCCAGACGGCGACACCCGGGCCGCCGCGGTCATCATCGCCGGGTCGGGTCCCACGGACCGCGACGGAAACAGCCCGATCGGCGTATCGGCGGGCAGCTATCGCCTTCTGGCAGAGGGTCTGGCCGGGCAAGGGATCGCAACCGTGCGCTACGACAAGCGGGGCATAGCGGCCAGCTTCGCGGCCGGCGTGTCGGAGGCGGACGTGCGCTTCACCATGATGGTGGACGACGCCCGCGCCTGGGCCGCAGAGACGGCGCGGCTGACCGGTCGCCCCTGCGTCTGGCTGATCGGCCACAGCGAGGGGTCGCTGATCGCGCTGGCCGCCGCACAGGACAATGATCAGGTTTGCGGGGTGGTGTCTCTGTCGGGCGCAGGCCGGTCGGCACCGGCGGTGTTGCGAGAACAGCTGCAGGCCGGGCTGACCGAACCCTTGTTGAGCCAGGCTTTGCACGCCATCGACGAACTGGCGGCGGGTCGGACCACCGACAGCGTGCCGGGGCTGGAAAGCCTGTTCCGGCCATCGGTGCAGCCGTACCTGATCTCGTGGTTCGCTCTGGACCCGCAGCGGTTGGCCAACCTCTATGACGGCCCCCTTTTCATCGGTCAGGGCTCGACCGACCTCCAGACCCGTGTGGCGGATGCAGAGGCGCTGAAGGCCGCGCAGCCGGACGCGACTCTGGTGATCTGGGAGGGGGTCAACCACGTGCTGAAGGTCGCCCCCCTCGACCGCGCCGCCAACAACGCGACCTATGCCGACCCCAACCTGCCGCTCGCACCGGGTGTGGTGGATGACGTGGCCGGATTCATCCTGACGCGCTGACCGCCGTTCGTCCCCTTGGGCCGCAACTGATCCCCGTGCCGGCGACGGCGCGGGGGTTTGCGCGTCAAGGTCGGGCCATGACCGATCTGTTCCCCCCGACCCTGACCCTGCATATCGCCTGCGGCCTTGCGGCCGTGGCGGCGGGGCTCGCGCCCATCCTGACGAGGAAGGGCTCGACAGCCCACCGCTGGGCCGGACGGGTGTTCGTGGCCCTGATGACGACGCTGCTGGCGGGTGCCTGGATCATGACCGCCCTGCACTTCAGCACCTACAACCTGGCCCTGTCAGCGACGGCCAGCATGGGGCTGTTCTCCGGCGTGCGGGTGCTGGGGAGGAAGCGGCCGGACCTGACGGCGCGGGACCGGGCGAAGGCCATCGACTGGATGGTAACCTTGACGGTTGTCGGCGTCGGTCTGTTCGTCTTGGCGCAGGTCGCGACCGGGACGAATGACGGGCCGGCGGCGGTTTCGGCGGCCCTTGCCTGGGGGGCTCTGGCCTATGGCGGATGGGACCTGTGGCGGTTCGCGCGGCCCACGGACTGGCCGTTCTCGCCAAACCTCTGGACCTACGAGCATCTGGTGAAGATGCTGGGGGCATACGGGGCGGTTCTCGCCGCCTTCTCCGGCAACTTCCTGACCTTCCTTCCAGCCCCATGGAGCCAGCTCTGGCCCAGCCTGACGCTTCAGCCCCTGGCGGTCATCTGGGTGACCGTACTGATCCTGCGCAAGCGCCAGAGGGCGGCGTGCGCGCCCGCCTGAGATCTGTGCCGACAGCGGCCTGGGTCTGGGGCTTCACCGCCTACGCCTGGGTCGTGACCACCGTCTGCGCCGCCTGGTTCGTGCGGGCGGACACGGGCGTGGACCTGATCACCTCGCTGGTCTGGCAGGGTGCGATCTACGGCCTGTGGCTGCCGGTCGCGGGCATTGTGGCGCTGATCCTCCGGCGCTTCGGGGCGGGCGCGCAGGCGTTCGGCGCGACGACCGGAGCGATGCTGGCGCTGGTGCCGCTGGCGGCGCTGGGGACGACCTGGATCGACCTTAGCTTCCGGGGTGCCGACATGGCGGGCTGGGCCGAGCGGGCGCTGTGGCGGCTGCCGGTCGCGATCCTGCTCTACACCGCCATCGTGGCCGTGGGCTTCGCCGCCGCGCATCGGCAACGAGCCGTTGAGGCTCGGCAGCGGGCCGAGGGGTTGGAGCGGGACCTGACTGCCGCTCTGGAGGCCGCAAGGGCAGCAGCGCGGACCGATACGGCGCAACGGCTGATGGTCATGGCGGGGACGCGCAAGGTGCCGGTCGATCTGGCCGATGTCGAATGGTTCGCGGCGGCCGGCAACTATGTCGTCGTGCATTGGGCCGAGCGCGAGGGCCTGATGCGCGAGACGATGCGGGCGCTGGAGGCCCGGCTGGACCCCGCCGTCTTCGCCCGAAGCCACCGCTCGACCCTGGTCAATCTGGCGCGGGTGACGGCGGCACAGTCGCTGTCGGACGGGTCGTGGAAGCTGACCCTGACCAGCGGGGCGGACCTGGTCGTCAGTCGAACGTATCGTGACGACCTTCTGGCCCGCTTAGGACGCTAGCGTTTCCTGGAACCGGACGGGGCGGCCCCGGGCGGTGTCGATCAACTGATCGTCGCGCATGACCTGGCGGCCGCGGATCACCGTGGCGATCGGCCAGCCGGTGGTCTCCATGCCGTCGAAGGGAGTCCAGCCGCAGCGGCTGGCCATGTCGGCGTGCTTCAGCGTCCGCTTGGCCTTCAGGTCCACCAGGGTCAGGTCAGCGTCATAACCCTCGGCCATGCGGCCCTTGCCGGCGATGCCGAACACCCGCTGGGCACCGTGGCTGGTCAGATCGATGAAGCGTTCCAGCGACAGGCGACCCTCGGCCACGTGGGTCAGCATGACCGGCACCAGGGTCTGCACCCCCGGCATGCCGGACGGTGAGGCGGGATAGGGCCTGGCCTTCTCCTCCAGCGTATGCGGCGCGTGGTCGGAACCGAGCACATCGGCGACCCCGTGCTCGATGCCGCGCCACAGGCCGGCGACATGGCCCGCGTCGCGGATCGGTGGGTTCATCTGGGCCAGACCCTTCAACCGCTCATAGGCATCGGGCGCGGTCAGGGTCAGGTGCTGGGGCGTGACCTCGACGGTCGCCACATCCTTGTTGTGCGACAGGAATTCGATCTCTTCGGCCGTCGTCACGTGCAGCACGTGGATGCGGGCGCCGGTCTCGCGCGCCAGCTTGACCAGGCGGCGGGTGGACATGATGGCGCTCTCGGCGTCGCGGACCTCCGGATGGCTGGTCCAGTCGCCGGGGCGGGCCAGGGGGCGGCGCTCGACGAGGCGGTATTCGTCCTCTGAGTGGAAGGTGGCGCGGCGCTTCACATGACGCAGCACCTCGCGGACGCCGTCGTCATCGGCCACCAGAAGGGTGCCGGTCGAGGCCCCCATGAAGACCTTGACGCCGCAGCAGCCGGGCAGGCGCTCAAGCTCACCCAGGAATTTCGCATTGCCGTGGGTGCCGCCGACGTAGAAGGCGTGGTCGGTCCACATGCGGTCGCGGGCGCGGGCCAGCTTGTCGGCCAGGGTGTCCGGGTCGGTGGTGGTCGGCTCGGTGTTCGGCATCTCGAACACGGCCGTGACCCCCCCCAGCGCGGCGGCGCGGGAGCCGGTCTCGAGATCTTCCTTCCACTCCAGCCCGGGCTCGCGGAAATGGACCTGGGTATCGATGACGCCGGGCAGAACGGTCAGGCCGCGCGCGTCGATGACCTCACCGGCTGAAGCCTGCGACAGGTCGCCGACAAAGGCGATGCGGCCGTCGCGGACGCCGACATCGGCCATGCCGCGTCCGGCGTGATTTGCCACCTCGCCGCCACGGACGATCACATCATAGGTCTGGGTCATGGGCGTTCTATACGCCGCTGTCGGCCCGCGAGGCCAGCATCGTCCGGGCGGCTTTCAGCACGCGATCAGCGGGGACGTCGATCATGTGATTGAGCTGTTGGTTCAGATTGGGGTCCAGCGCGCGGAACTCGTCGAGGGTGCGCGGGCCGCGCACGGTGACGCCGCCCCAGGGTCCGCGAACTTCCTCGTCCGAGGGGCCGAAGGCGGCCAGCGTCGGCACGCCGGCGGCGACGGCCAGCTGGGTCCAGAGGCTGTCGTTGCCGATGTAGAGGTCGGCGCGGCGCAGGGCGGCCATGGTCTGGAGCGGGGTCAGCCGGCCATGCAGATCGATCATGCGGTCGCGGGGCACGGCCGAGCGGACGGTCTGGATCGCCTCGCGGTCGGTGTCGGCGGCACCGACGAGCATCAGACGCCCACCCGCCATGGGTCCGTCCTCTGCCAGCAGGGCGGCGGCGACCTTGACGAAGCGGTCCGGCGGCCACTGCTTGCCGACCCATTCGGCGCCGGGGCCGACGGCGAGGATCGGCCCCTCCCCCGCCGGGATCATCTCGGCGGCGGCGGTCTCGGTCTCGTCGCCCGTGAAGAGGCGTGGTGACGGGATCTCGTCCAGCATCAGGGTGCGGGCGGCGGCATCGACATAGTGGACACCGGGCTGGTCAGGGCCGCGCACGGCGCGTTTGCCGCGCTTCAGCTTGTTGGCCAGGGCCGAGCCGCGCATGTCGACAACCAGGCCCCACTTGGTGTGGCGCACCTGATCCCACAGCTTGATCCAGTCGAGACGGCTTTCCTTTTCCAGCACCAGCAACTTTGTCAGGCGCGGGGTGTCGGCGAACAGGGGCGCGCTGTCGGGCGAACCGACCACGACGAAGGTCGCCTGGGGCATGACCTCGGCCAGATAGGCCAGCACGCCGGACGACATGACGGCGAGCACCGGATCGGCCTCGGCCAGATAGAGGATCGGAAAACGCCCCTGCATCGGCGAACCGTATACGGATTCTCTGTCGTGCATCACGCAGCGACGCGCCCTATCTATCCCCCATGACCACTTCCCTCGCCCGTCTCGACAGCCGCGCCCTGATCCGGGTGGCGGGGCCGGATGCGCGGCCGTTCCTGCACAATCTGCTGACGCAGGATGTTGAAACGCTGGCACCGGGGGAACTGCGGTTCGGAGCGCTGTTGTCGCCGCCCGGGCGGCTGCTGTTCGACCTCTTCCTGTGGGGCGAGGACGGGGCCGTGGTTCTGGACGTGGCGGCGGAGCGGCGCGAGGCGCTGATGCAGCGGTTGGCCATGTACCGGCTGCGGGCGGAGGTGACGGTCGAGGCCCTGGATGAGCCGGTGTTTGCGGCGTGGGGTTCAGACGTCGAAGGCTTTGTCGCCGATCCGCGTGTCGCCGGACTGGGCGGGCGCCGGTTTGGCCCGGCTGAGGCGAACACTGACGAGGCCGCGTATCAGGCGCACCGGCTGGGCGTGGGCGTTCCCGATCCGGCGGCGGATGCGCCGATGGACACGACCTATCCGATCGAGGCGAACCTGGACCTGTTGAACGGCATCGACTTCCAAAAGGGCTGCTTCATCGGTCAGGAGACGACCTCGCGCATGTGGCGGCGGGGCGCGATCAAGAACCGGATGCTGCCGATCACCTTCGACGGTCCGGCGCCGGCGTTCGGGGCGGAGGTGCTGAATGGCGAACTGCGCGCCGGTGAGGTGCGGAGCGGGCGCGACGGCGGGGCCATGGCCCTGCTGCGGCTGGACCGGATCGACGGGGCACTGACGGTGGATGGGCGGGTGGTCGAGGTGAACAGGCCGGGCTGTGTGATCGCCGACTAGTTCCCGAACATCGCCATCAGCCGCGCCCGTTTGCGGAGCAGGCCGTCGCGGATGGCGGCGCCGGCCTTGGACAGGTCGTCCTCCAGCTTGGACAGCGCCAGGTCGATGGAGCCGGTGGTGCGGACGTATTCGGTGGCCTCGTCGAACTCCTGTTCCGGGCAACCGCCGCCGAAGGCCCAGTAGCGTTGGCCGTCGATCTCGGCGCTTTCCAGCACGCAGCGGCGGTCGGGGGCGAGAGACAGCCACACCACGCCGCGGAAGTCAGCCAGCGCGCTGCCGGCGAAGTCATCGTGGCCCAGCAGGCCGCCGGATGCGGCGGTGGTGTCGACGGTCTGCAAGCCGTCCCGCACGACGATGCGGCGGGCGTCGCCGACGCGGGCCATGCCGTTGATCATGTCGGAGATCTGAAGCGCGCGGTCACGCCGGGACGCATAGAGGGTGAAGCGCTGGGCCGTGCCACCGATGCGGGGCCAGGTGTCGGCGAACTCGTCCACGCCCACGTCGGCGGCGGCGAAGACCGCTTCGTCGAACAGGGGCTCGGCTCCGGGGTTGCGGGCGGCCAGGCGGTCAAGCGCGCGCATCATCACGCGGTTGCCCATGGAGTGGGCAACCAGGTGGACTTTCTCCGCCCCCGTCTCGGTCGCCACGGCCTGGAGGAAGTCGGCGACCTCGTCCAGCAGGGCCTCGTCGGCCACGGCGCGGGTGTCGGCGCTGTAACCGAGCAGCGAGGCCTGGGACGGCCAGGAATAGAGGATCGGCGCGCCGTCCAGGTTCATGTCCACCGCCAGCTGGGCCGTGCGGATGGCGGCACCCTCGAACGAGGTGTTGTAGCCGTGGATGAAGACAAAGACCTCTTTCCGGCCGCTGGACGCCACCGCGCCGCTGACGTCGGCGAAGAAGGTTGCGCGGTCGGCGACGGGGGTCACCCGGTTCAGGATCATGTGCTTGTTGGGGTCGGGCCGGAACTCCAGGCTCCAGATCGACGGCAGGGGGATTTCGCCCTGTTCGCGGTCGCGGGGCACGCTGACCTCGGCGACGCCGTAGCTGAGCGCGCCGCGACGGCCGCCGTAGATGTCGGCGGGGGCGGTGCGGCGGGTCTGTTCGCGGTGGGTGGCGTACCAGACATTGACCAGATCGAAGTTCACCTCGCCCTCGTCCGGGGACCCGCGGGTGCCCAGCGGATCGAGGCCGGCGGCGAGGCGGGCGGCGTTCAGCTCGTCCCGCCAGGGCTGCAGGTTCGGGTTTCCGACGCCGAAGACGCCCTCGCGGATGTCCCAGGCGCTGAGCAGCCACTGGGCCCGGATGGCGGGGTCGTCGGTCAGGCGGGCGACCGCCGTCATCGGTTCGGCCATGGAGATGTCACCCTGGCCCCGGAAGGTCAGGATTGAGATCAGCGCCTGTTGATAGGCGTCGATGGCCTCGCCCTTCAGCCCGGCTTGCGCGAAGGCGTCGGCGAGGGCCAGCTGGAAGGCGATCAGCAGGTCGGGATCGAGGGCGCGCAGCTGGTTCAACAGTTCCGCGTCGGCGGCGGCGGCGCGGAGCGCATCGAGGTCGCCGGTGTCCATCGCGGCGGCCACGGCTTCGAGGGAGACGGGCGCCGGGTCCTGGGCCATGGCGGGCGTGCCGAACCCGAGCGTCAGGGCCAGCAACAGCGCGGCGATAAGGCGATTCAACATGGCGGCCTCCCACAGGTCGTCGAACCTTGTGCCATATCGGCGGTCTGAGCCAACCCTTTCCAGACGTGACGGCGCGGGTAATGCTGAGCGCCGGATTTCAGGAGCCGCCCATGCCGCTGATCGACCTCAGCCACACGATCGAGGACGGGATGGTGACCTACAAGGGTCTGCCCGCGCCGCTGATCTGCGACCACCTGAGCCGCGAGGCGTCGCGGGGAGCCTATGACGGCGACACCGAGTTCCAGATCGGGCGCATCGAGATGGTCGGCAACACCGGCACCTATCTGGACACACCGTTCCACCGATACGCCGACGGCGAGGACCTGAGCGACGTGGGGCTGGAGCGGGTCGCGGGCCTGCCCGGGATGGTGGTCGGGGCGCTGGATGTGCAGGCGGTGGATGCGGACCGGTTCGCCGGGTTGGAGCTGAACGGCAAGGCGGTGCTGGTCCACACCGGCTGGGCGCGGCATTGGCGGACGGACGCCTATTTCGAGGACCATCCCTTCCTGACCGAGGCGGCGGCGGCGTTGCTGGTGCAGGCGGGCGCGGCCCTGGTCGGCATCGACTCGCACAACATCGACGACACCCGCACCCGGTTGAGGCCGGCGCACACCCTGCTGTTGGGGGCCGGCATTCCGATCTGCGAGCACATGCGCGGGCTGGAGTTGCTGCCGCCCACGGGCTTTCGCTTCACGGCGGCGCCGCCGAAGGTGAAGGCGTTCGGGACGTTCCCGGTGAGGGCGTTTGCGGAGGTCAAATGAGCGAAAGCCACGGGCACGTTATCGCTACGGCGGCAAAGGCCGCGCTGACACCCCTTGGCTTCCGCCGGCGGGGGCAGTCACGGATTTGGCTGGCCGACCACGGCTTCTGGCTCAGCGTCATCGAGTTCCAACCCAGCGGCTGGGCAAAAGGCTCATACCTGAACGTGGCCGCTCACTGGCTTTGGCATGTCACGCCGCCGGTCATGTCTTTCGATCACTGCGAACGAGTCGGTGGGTTCGCTGATGCGGCTGAGCCCGACTTCCCCCGTCTCATCGCGGACATGGCCAACGAAGCTGCAGCTACAGCGGCGCGTCAGAGGGCTCGGTTTTCTTCACTGGACGCCGTCGCTGCGTTTCTCATCGAAAAAGAACAGGCAAGCCGGCCAGAAGCTCAGGGCGACTGGGGCGCATATCATGCCGGGATCGCAGCGGGTCTGATCGGGCAGGAGGCCCTGGCTCGACAGCTGCTGTCCGGGATTGGACGCGACATTCTGAGGACAACGACCGAAATGCTCCTGGCCGCGCTCGGCCCAAAGGGCGCTTTCAAAGCTGCGGTTCAAGCCTTGAACGATGCTGAAAGACTTCACTACAAGCTGCCGCCCTGGCGCTTTTCATAGCTCGTGATCTGATCTCCGCTACCCTCCCCCCATGTCCGACTCACTCCACCGCTGCACCTGGTGCGGGACCGACCCGCTGTATGTCGCCTATCACGACACCGAGTGGGGCGTGCCCGAGTATGACGCCCGCGCCCTGTGGGAGAAGCTGGTGCTGGACGGGTTCCAGGCGGGGCTGGCGTGGATCACCATCCTGAGGAAGCGCGAGGGGATGCGCGACGCCTTCGACGGTTTCGATCCCGAGATCGTCGCGGCCTATGACGAGGCGGATATCGAGCGGCTGCTGGGCGATGCGCGGATCATCCGCTCGCGGGCCAAGATCAACGGCGCGATCAAGGGGGCCCGGATCTGGCTGGAGATGCAGACGAACGGCGAAGACTTCAGCGCATGGCTGTGGTCATTCGTCGGCGGGGCGCCGATCCAGGGGCGGCTGGTCGCGGGCGAGCCCTATCCGACCCAGAGCCCCGAGAGCGAGGCGATGGCGAAGGCGCTGAAGAAGCGTGGCTTTACCTTCTGCGGGCCGGTGATCGTCTATGCCTTCATGCAGGCGGTGGGCATGGTCAACGATCACGTCACGACCTGCTTCCGCGAGGAGGAAGTCCGGAAGATGGGCGGCCAATGACGCGGCCAGTGACGCGAAGCGGCCCGACCCTGACGCTGGAGATGCAGCTGGCCGCGCGCGTGGGCGGGCCGGTGTGCGGGGTGGACGAGGCCGGGCGTGGTCCCTGGGCCGGGCCGGTGTCGGCGGGGGCGGTGATCCTGAACCCCGACGACCTGCCCGCCGGCATCGACGACTCCAAGGCCCTGACCCACAGGACGCGCGAGCGGCTGGAGATCGAGATCAAGGCCAAGGCCCTGGCCTGGGGCGTCGGGTTTGCGTCGGTCGAGGAGATCGACGGCTCGAACATCCTGAAGGCCACGGGTCTGGCCATGCAGCGGGCGGTGGCGGCGCTGGAGATTCAGCCGGTCGCGGCGCTGGTGGACGGCAACTACCGCTTCCCCCTGCCGTGCGAGGTCGAGACGGTGGTCAAGGGCGATGCCTTGAGCCTGTCGATCGCGGCCGCCTCGATCCTGGCCAAGACGGCGCGAGATCGGCAAATGGTCGCACTGGATGCACAGTATCCCGGCTACGGTTTCGCCGGCCACAAGGGCTACAATGCGCCGGTGCATCAGGCGGCTTTGCAGACCCTCGGCCCCTGCCCCGCCCACCGCCGCAGCTGGGCCCCGATCCGCGCGCTGCTGGAAGCCTGACCCTAGGCCGCCGCGGCCAGCTCCACCGGCTTGTCGGTGACGATGAACAGGTGTTCGACGTTGCGCAGGCGCCCCACCGCGCCGACCTTTTCGCCCTTCGGATTATGGATGCCGATGCGGGCGCCGACGTAGCGGGGGCGAGCAATTTCAATGACCTGCACATGGCCGCGCGCCGACAGCATCTCGACCAGCTGATCGCGGCTCAGATAGCCCTCGTCATTGAACGACACGATCAGGTTCGGTGCCTTCAGCCCCTCGACCACCGCCTGCAACGCCGGGCCGATGCCGGGGCGGCTGTTGAAGGCGCTCTTTCGCGTTTTCACATCGATCCGCTTGTTGGCGATGCCGTAGGTCTCGGGCTTGTCCCACAGCACCAGGCTTTCCCAGACGTGGTAGTTCCCGAGGTAGGAATGCTGGTTGTAGGGCGGGTCGAGGTAGACGAGGTCGGCCTCGATCTCGGGCGCGATCTGGATCGCGTCCGCGTGGGTGGCACGGCCCGGTCCCGGCAGGATGTCGGGCATGCGTAGCTCAAGCGGCTTCAGCGCGCGTGACGCCCACTGCTTCATATAGGCCATCTGGACACCGGCGGTGGAATCCACCCGGTCAGCGGCCTCCATCAGGGCGACGAGGACGACGGCCTTCAGTTCCGGCTCCAGCCCCAGGGCCTCGATGCGGGCGCGCATGACGTCGATGCGCGCGCCGTTGTCGGGATGGAAATAGCGGGCATCCTCGCAGAAGGCCTTCGTGAACCAGCCGGCCTCGGGCTTCAGCGCGCGCAGTTCGGCGAGGATGGCTTCGGCCGGGGCCAGCCAGCGGTCGCGGTCGGCCTGGACATAGGCGGTGGCGAGGGTGTGGGCATAGGCGTTGTGGTCGTTGGACCAGACCGAAAACCCCTGCCCCTTCAGCGCATGACCGACCCGCGCCGAGCCCGAGAACAGGTCGCATACCGTCCCACCGTTCGGCAGCACGTCACGGACGGCACCGGTGACATGGCCCAGAAGGGCGCGCTTTGAGCCGATGTATTTGATCATCCCGGCGGAGAGTGGGGGTGTTCGGGGGGCGGGGCAATTGGGGAGGCCGACGGCTCCCTTCTTCTTTCGTCATCCTCCGGCGAGCGCAGCGAGACCGGGGGACCCAGCGGCGCGCAATAGCGCGACCCTGTCGAGAGCGCGGCGGCTGAACCATCGCCTTCGCTGACGCTTCGGCGCCGCTGGGTCCCCCGGTCTGCGCGGCTGCGCCGCTTGCCGGAGGATGACGAAAGAAAAAAGCTAGCGCTTCTTCTTCGGTCCCTGCGGCGCATGGGCCAGGCGGAGCAGGTTCGCAGCGCCGGGGGCGCCGAACGGGGTGCCGGCGAGGATGAGGATGCGCTGGCCGGGCTGGGCGAGGCCGTATTCCACGGCGCTGTTCACCGCATCGTCGGTAACGTCTTCCAGCGAGGCGGGCTCGCGGCCGAGCCTGGTCTCAAGACCCCAGACGAGGGCCAGCCGGCGGGCGGTTTCGGGCTTGGGCGTCAGCGCCAGAATGGGCTGGAGCGGGCGCTCACGCGACATCCGGCGAGCGGTGCCGCCAAGGGTGGTGAAGACAACGACGCAGGCGGTGGACTGGGCCTCGGCGGCCTTGCGCGCGGCGGCGACCAAGGCGTCGGCGTCGAAGTCGTCCATGCCGGCGTGCTCGGCGTCCATCAGGCTGGGCCACAGGGGGTCCTGCTCCACCCGCTCCATGATGCGGTTCATGATGGCGACGGATTCCAGCGGATAGTCACCGGAGGCCGTTTCCGCCGATAGCATCAGGGCGTCGGCCCCCTCATAGACCGCATTGGCCACATCGGACGCCTCGGCGCGGGTCGGGGCCGGCGAGGAGGTCATGGACTCCAGCATCTGGGTGGCGACGATGACCGGCACGCCGCGCTGGCGGGCGGCGCGGATGATCTGTTTCTGGGCGACCGGGACTTCCTCGGGTTCCAGCTCCACGCCGAGGTCGCCGCGCGCGACCATGACGCCGTCGCAGTAGTCGAGGATGCTGTCGAGCGCGGCCAGGGCCTGGGGCTTTTCGATCTTGGCCAGGCAGGCGGCACGGCCCTTCACCAGCTGCTTCAGCTCGGCCATGTCCTCGGCCTTCTGGACGAAGCTGAGGGCCACCCAGTCGACGCCGATGCGGAGCGCAAAGGCCAGGTCCTCGCGGTCCTTGGGAGTCAGGGCCGAGACGGGGATGACCGCCTCCGGCACCGCCACGCCCTTGCGGTCCGACAGCTTCGAGCCGCTGATGACGGTGACGTCGGCCCACTCGTCGGTGCGCTCGCCGACCTTCAGCCGGACGCGGCCGTCGTCGAGCAGCAGGGACATGCCGGTGCGCAGGGCCTTGAAGATTTCCGGATGCGGCATCTGCACCCGGGTCGCGTCGCCGGGCGTGGGGTCGAGGTCGAAGCGCATGACGTGGCCGGGCTTCACCGAAATCTCGGTATCGGCGAACTTGCCCAGACGCAGCTTGGGTCCCTGCAAATCAGCGAGCACACCGAGCGGGCGTTGCAGGGCGATCTCGGCGCCGCGGACGGCCTTCAGCGCGGCGGCGTGGTCCTCATGCGAGCCGTGGCTGAAGTTCAGGCGGAAGACGTCCACGCCCGCCTCGGCCAGGGCCCTGACGGTTCCCGGTGCCCGGCTGGCGGGGCCGAGGGTGGCGACGATCCGGGCACGCCGGGCTCTGTTCATCGTGGCTCCAAACTGGTCGCCTGTTTGTGACGCCGAAACACGGTCCGGTTAAGGCCGGTTCGGCCCGAGA
Source organism: Brevundimonas sp. (assembly GCA_046294385.1). GTDB lineage: Bacteria > Pseudomonadota > Alphaproteobacteria > Caulobacterales > Caulobacteraceae > Brevundimonas. The sequence continues at coordinate 30,748 of JBKBJW010000005.1, forward strand.
AACACGAAGTTACGCGCTGAAACATAGCTGGTGCGAGCGGCGGGGGTCGAACCCGCAAGACCGAAGTCGACAGATTTTAAGTCTGTTGCGTCTACCAGTTTCGCCACGCTCGCGGCGGTGATCAGTTGCCTCCGGCCGGAACTGCCGGTGCCGGCCGCATCGCCCGGAAGTCCACATCACTGTCGGCGATCAGCCAGAGCAGGCCTGCCCAGGCGGCGACGTTCTGGTTCAGCTGGGCCGGGTCGATCTTGTCCAGGGTGTCGTTGGCCGTGTGGTGCAGGTCGAAATAGCGGGTTCCATCCTGGGCCAGGGTGAAGACGGGCACACCCGCGACGGCCAGCGGGCCGATATCCGCGCCGCCGTTGCGCTCGGGCGTGCCGGAAGCCAGGACGCCGATGGGATAGAGCACCTGGGTAGCCGCGCGCTGGAAGGCGGTCCCCTGGGCACCCGGCGGCAGGCGCAGGGCATAGACGCGGTCGGCGCCGAAGTCGCTTTCGCCGGCGATGATGTGCTGTTCCACCTGCTGCGGGCCACGGGCGCGGACATAAGCGCCGCCGCCGTCGCCGGTCGCATCCGTAGGCTGGGCCACTTCCTCTGAGCCGTAGAGGACCACGCGGATCGTGCGGGCCGGGCGACGGCCGCTGTCGGCAATGGCCTTGGCGGCGCCCAGGGTGATGGCACCGCCGGCCGCGTCGTCGATGGCCCCGGTGCCGAGATCCCAGCTGTCCATGTGCGAGCCGAGCACGATGACTTCTTCCGGTCGGGTACGGCCGACGATGTCGCCCATGACGTTCTGGGACACGGTCTCATAGGTGCGGGCGGTGGAGGACAGGTGGACGCGCACCGTCTGGCCCATGCCGATCAGGCGGCTGACCTGATCCGCGTCCGGTGCCGACAGGGCGAAGGACGGCACGGGCGGCTTGCCGTCGATGTAGCGGGTGGTGCCGGTGTGCGGCAGGCGGTCGTAGTCGGACCCCACCGAGCGGATTATGAAGGCGACGGCCCCCTTGGTCAGGGCGACACCGGGGCCGGCCCCGCGCACGCGGGTCTGGGGGCCATAGCCCGAGCCGTCCTGCATCGGATGCATCTGGCCGAGGTCGATATAGACGATCTTGCCGCGCACAGCAGCGTCGGGCGCGGCCTGCAGCGCCTCAAGCGAGGTGAAGCGGACGACCTCGGCCTCGACCCCGCCGGCCGGGGTGGCGGGCGAGTGGCCGAGCGCAGCGACGGCCAAACGTTGCGGATGGGCACCGACGATCGAGCCGCTCTCCTCGCCCCGCTCCCAGCCGATCAGAGGGAAGGTCTCGATGCGGACGTTCTGGAAGCCGTTGGCGCGCATATAGTCCGCGGCCCAGGCGGCGGCCTGCTGCTCGGCGGTCGAACCGGCTGGGCGTGGGCCGAAGCGGGTGGTGATCTGGGTGACGTAGTCGAGCGCGATATTGCCCGCCATGGCGCGGTCGCGGACCTGCTCGGCGCGGGCGATGGTCGCCGCGTCCTGGGCCAGGACGGGCGTGGCCATAAGACCCAACGCGAGGGCGCTGGCGGCAAGGGTGCGGATCGACAAGGACAAGGCGGCGTCTCCAGACTCAGGATCAGGGCTCGGAGCCTAGACCCTGAAACCGGTGGCCGAAAGGGCTTCAGCCCTGCTTGAAATAGGGCTCGACCGGGCCTTGCAGTTTAACGGTCAGGGCCTTGCCGCGGCGATCGACACGCTTGCCGACAGCGAGGCGGACCCAGCCTTCCGAGACGCAGTATTCCTCGACGTTGGTCTTTTCCTCGCCCTTGAAGCGGACGCCGATGTCGCGAGCCAGAATCTCGGCGTCATGGAACGGGCTGTCGGGATCGACGGACAGACGGTCGGGAAGGGTGTCGGACATGGTCAGGCTCACGCGGTGGATGCTGCGCGTTTAGCCGAGGGCGGCCCGGGCCGGAAGCCCTATTGCACCGACTGGCGAGGCTGCTGGCGCTGCTGCGTGGGCGAAGGTGCGGGCGGCGTCTGGGCCGTGGCGGCGGCGGAGCCTGCGGGGGGACGCGTGGGCTGGGCCGCAGGACGGTTCGCGGGCCGGTTGGCCGGACGGTTCGCCGCCTGACGCGGGCGCTGGGGCGTGCTCGCGGGCGCGGCCGTCTGGGTCGGCGCGGGGGCGCTGGCCGCCGGCTGGGCCGCCGGCTGGCTTGCCGGTGTCGTCGGGGTACCCGTGGCGGCGTCGGCGGCGGCGACGGCCTGGGCGGCCGCGCGCTGCTGTTCCTCGAAGCGGCGGGCCAGCTTCTCTGTCAGTTCGCGGGCGGCAGCGGGCGGCATCTGGGCCATGATGGCGGCGAGCGACCGGGGTCGCATGGCGGCGGCGACGGGCAGGCGCACATCGTCGCTGAGGGGCGTGAAAACGTTGGCGGCGTCCTTGGGACGCATGGCGGAATAGACGGAAACGAGACGCTCGATCTCGGCCTTTTCCTTCTCATCCACCTGACCCAGCAGGGTCTGAACTTCGGTGCGCACGGCCTCGAGCGCCTTGATGCGCTCGTCCAGCTTCTGCTCGGCGGCGGCCATGAGCGGCAGCATGGTGGCAAAGTCATTGTCGCGGATGTCGAGCTCGCCGCGGCGATCCTTCAGCGACTGGATGACACGCAGTTCCGCGGGCGAGATGCCGGCCTGTTCGGCCAGTTGCTCAGGCGTCAGGGCGCAGACAGCAGGGACCGCCTTCGGCGGGGGGGCCTCGCCCTCGGCCGGAACGGCTTCCTCGGCCCAGGCGACGGCACCCTGGAACAGGCCCGGCGCGATGCCTACGGCGCGCACCAGAACCACCCCGCCGATGGCGATGGCGATGAGGGGCAGGAGGCGCGGCAGCTTGCTCATGAATTCCTACAGACTGTCAGGCGGCGAACAGATCAGTGTCGAGACTGCGCCGCGCACGGTTGAGGCTCTGTTGAGCAGCCTGGTTAGCGGCGAGTGCCTGAAGCACCGGAGCGAGGCGCTCGACATTCTGACGCGGTGCCTGTTCGGCCGCGCCCCCGATGCGCTCCAGGAGACTGGCCATGCGGCGCGCGCGGTCGGCAGCATCCTCGTCAACCACGGGAGCCGGTGCAGGCGCGACGGCCACGGGAGCCGGAACGGGCGCTGGAACAGGCGCGGCTTCACGCACCGGTGCCCGGACCATCAGCACCTCGAGCTGCTGCTTCACCTCGCGCGCCTTGACGATGCGATCGTGCAGCATGTCGGTTTCCTGGCTGGCCTCACGGAGCGAGGCCAGCGCGGCCTCGGCCCGCCTGGCGGCCTGGTTGAGCTCGGTGACGGCGCCGGCGAAGGCCAGCTGGCCGGCGCGCAGGGCGCTCAGCTTCTTCTCCAGCCGAACGCCGTAGCCGAGGGCTGCCACCAGCAGCAGCATCAGGACAGCGTCGAGAATGATGCCGGTCATGTCAGCGCTTCCCCTTGGCCAGCCGCTGGGCGGCCTCGACGTTGATGGGCTCCTCGACGCGCACGGCGATGTGCTGGCCCTTGCGGCCCATTTTGCCGGTGGTCAGAGGGATCGAACCGGCGCGGATCGAGATGTCGGAATCCGGTGTGACGTTCAGCATCAGGGTGTCGCCGACCTTGAGGTTCAGCACCTTCGACAAGGGGGCCTGCTGCTCGTCGAGAACCGCGCGGACCTCTGTCTGGGTGGTCCAGAGCTCGGAGGCCAGGTGGCCTTCCCAGATGTTGTCGCGACCGAACTTCTCACCCATGAACTGCTGCAGCAGCATCTTCCGGATAGGCTCGAGCGTCGCATAAGGCAGCAGCAGCTCGATGCGGCCACCACGGTCTTCCATGTCGATGCGCAGCTTGACCAAGATGGCGGCGTTGGCCGGGCGGGCGATGGCAGCGAAGCGCGGATTGGTCTCGAGGCGGTCCAGATTGAAATGGACAGGCGTCAAGGGTTCGAAGGCGGCGCGTGCGTCATTCAGGACGACCTCGACCATCCGCTGGACCAGCACCCGCTCGATGGTGGTGTAGGGCCGCCCCTCGATGCGCAGGGCCGCGGTGCCGCGACGGCCGCCGAGCAGCACGTCGACGATCGAATAGATCAGGTTGGAATCGACCGTCAGCAGGCCGTAGTTGTCGAGCTCCTCCGCCCTGAACACCGCCAGGATGGCCGGCAGGGGAATGGAGTTCAGATAGTCGCCGAAGCGGATCGACGAGATGTTGTCGAGGCTGACCTCGACGTTGTCAGAGGTGAAGTTGCGCAAGGACGTCGTCATCAACCGCACCAGGCGGTCGAAGACGATTTCGAGCATCGGCAGACGCTCGTAGGAGACCAGCGCCGAGTTGATGATCGCCCGGATGCCGGACCGATCTCCGCCGTCGTCCTCACCGAGGTCAAAGCCGAGCAGACTGTCGATCTCGTCCTGGTTCAGAACCCGTTCGGGCAGGACGGAGGCGCGTTCCTCTTCATGCGAGGGAGCGCTGAAATCGTCGTCGGTCTGGGCCAGGGCGGCTTCGGCCATCTACTGGACCAGCATTTCTTCGATCAGCACGGCATCGACCTTGCCGGGGGCAGCGATGAGGTTGACCCGGCGCAGGATCTCGGCGCGCAGCTGGAAGGTGCCGGCCGAACCGTTCATCTCCTCGGGGCGGACCTCGCGCAGGAAGCTCTGGAACATATCGTTCATGCGCGGCATCTCGGCCTGGAGATGCTCGGCCACCGACGGATCCTGCATCTCCAGCGTCAGCTTGAGCTTCAGGTGGACCGGCCGGCCGTCGCTGGACTGGATGTTCGTGACCAGGTCGGGAAGCGTGAGGAAGGTGATTCCGTCGGGGCCTTCCGAAATCTTGCCGAGGGACGGATCAGCCTCGCCGCCCGCCGGGGCACCGTGACCGCCGCCGCCCTTCTTGTCGTCCTTCTTCTTGCCATGGCCGCCCTTGGCTTCCTCGCCGTGGCCTGCGCCCTCCTCCGCCGCTGCGGGCTTGGGCTGCATCAGGAAAAAGGCCGCGCCACCGCCACCGCCAAGCACAACAAGCGCAGCGGGAATCACGATGAACAGAAGCGGCAGCTTCTTCTTGGCGGGGGGCGCGTCGCCCTCGGCCGCAGCATCGCCGCCCTCTGTGGCCGCCGGTGCCTCGGCGTCCGCCTTCTTCTTCTTGCCAAACTTGAGCATGCGGAATCCGCCCCGGAACCAGTCAGGACAGATGAGCCGGGTTTGGTTAACGGGGCGTTTAGAACCGGCAAATCCTGCCGGGCTGAAACGGGGTCGATATGGCTGAAAGGCCCGCCGCGCCTGCGTTAACCCTGTTGGCACGGTCATTGCGAGGGGATGGGGGAAGGAGCCCCTCGTGGAAAACGCCGCCTATATCGCCCTGTCCCGCCAGATGACGCTGCGCCGCGAACTCGACATCGTGGCCAACAACATCGCCAATGCGGACACCACCGGCTTCAAGGTCGAGCAGTTGCTGCTGGGGACCGAGGTGGGCGAGCGCGCCCGCAATGACATGGTCAAGCCGGGCGCCAGCTTCGTTCTGGATAACGGCGTGGGCCGCGACTACGGCCAGGGCGAGCTGAGCCAGACCGGCAGGCCGCTGGACTTCGCCATCGAGGGCGAGGGTGCCTTCTTCAAGCTGCAGGACGGTGCCGGCGAAGCCTACACCCGCGACGGTGCCTTCACCCTGGACGCCGAGGGCAGGCTGGTCACAGAGGGCGGCCTTCCCGTGCTGGGCGACGGTGGCGAGATTGTCCTGAACCCGCTGCTGGGCGAGCCGACCGTGGGCCAGGACGGCACCATCACCCAGGATGGCCAGCCGGTCGGCCGCCTGAGCGTCGTGCGCTTCGACGCCCTGGCGGCGCTCGAAAAGGGCGGTGACGGCCTGTACCGCAACGCCTCCAACGCCGCCTCCAGCGAGGCGAATGACGTCCGCATCCGCCAGGGCATGCTGGAAGGATCGAACGTCAACTCGATCCTGGAAATCACCAATCTGATCGAGATCAGCCGCGCCTACGAGCGGATGAACAAGCTGATCGAGAACGCCAACGACCTGTCACGCCGCTCGGTCGAGCGGCTGGGCCGGGTCGGTTAAGGGAGTAGCGAGCAATGCGCGCACTGAGAACCGCAGCCTCGGGCATGGCAGCCCAGCAGCTGAACGTGGAGGTCATCTCCAACAACATCGCCAACATGAACACGGTCGGGTTCAAGCGGCAGCGCGCCGAGTTCCAGGACCTGCTCTACCAGAACGTCGAGCGCATGGGCGCACAGTCGTCCAGCCAGGGCACGGTCGTCCCGACCGGCATCCAGATCGGTGCCGGTGTGAAGGCGGGCAGCGTCTATCGCATCACCGAGCAGGGCACGCCCCAGCAGACCGGCAACGACTTCGACATCGCCATCGATGGCCGCGGCTATTTCCAGATCACCCTGCCTTCGGGCGAGACGGCCTATACCCGCGCCGGCAACTTCGCCGTCAACGGCGAGGGCCAGCTGGTGACCGACGACGGCTATGCGGTCGAGCCGTCCATCACCATCCCGCAGGACGCGGTCGATATCGCCATCTCCAAGACCGGGCTGGTGCAGGTGCTGACCGACGGGGCAACCGAGCCGCAGACCGTGGGTCAGCTGGAGCTGGCCACCTTCTTCAACGAAGCTGGTCTTGAAGCCATCGGCGACAACCTGCTGATGGAAACGGCGGCCTCGGGCTCGGCCAATGTCTCCTCGCCGGGAGAGCCGGGCTTCGGCCAGCTGATGCAGGGCTACACCGAGTCCTCGAACGTGGATGCGGTGGCCGAGATCAGCGCCCTGATCGTGGCGCAGCGCGCCTATGAGATGAACTCCAAGGTCATCTCGACGGCCGACGAAATGCTGTCCGTTTCGGCCCAGGTTAAGGGCTGATGCGCGCCCTCGCCGTCTTCCTCGCCGCCTTCGCCCTGGCGACGCCCGCGCTGGCGGATCCGGTCACCCTGCGCGACCAGCCGACAGACGACGACGGCCGGGTCACGCTGGGCGACCTGTTCGACAATGCGGGCGCGGCGTCGAACGTCTTCGTCGCCAGCCGCACCGGACCGACCCTGGTGCTGGAAGCCGGTGCCCTGCAAAGCCGTGCGCGACAGGCGGGCCTGACCTGGAGCAATCCGCAGGGCCTGCGCCGCGTGGTCGTACGTGAAGGCGCAGGCGCGCCGGCGGCTGTGACCTCGACTGCCCCGGCCGCCGCGCGCCCGGGCGCGACGGTAGAGGTGCTGACCTACACCCGAAGCCTCGCCGCCGGGGACATCGTCCAGCCCGAAGACGTGGCCTGGACCACCGTTCAGGCGCACATGGCCCCCGCAGGCGGCCCGCAGGACGCCGAGGGCGTGATCGGGCTGAGCGCCCGCCGCCCCCTGCGCGCCGGTGCCACGGTCGCCAGCCGCGACCTGACCGCCCCCCAGGTCATCGCCCGCAATGACATGGTGCAGGTCTCGTTCGTCTCGGGCGGGGTCACACTGACCGTTACCGGCCGGGCCACGCGCGACGCCGCCCTGGGCGAGGCCGTGCCGATCATCAACACGTCCTCCGGCCGCACCATCGACGCGGTCGCCGCCGGCCCCGGCCGTGCCATCGCCGGGCCAGCCGCCCTGCAGGCCCGGGTCGCCCCCAACCAGTTCGCCTCCCGCTAAGGATGCCCGTGATGCGTAAGATCCTGATCGCCGCCGCTCTGCTCGCCGCGCCTCTGGGCGCCTGCTCGACCGCCATGGAGGCGGTGCAGGGACCGGAGTTGGCCCCGATCGGCTATCCCGCCGCCCTGGTGCCCGTGCAGCAGGCCTATCTGCCCGCGCCCGAAAGCCGCGCCGCCAGCTCCAACAGCCTGTGGCGCGCGGGTGCCCGCACCTTCTTCGGCGACCAGCGGGCGCGGCGGATCGGCGACATCCTGACCGTCAGCATCGACATCGACGACAGCGCCCAGACTTCGAACTCGACCAACCGCGCGCGCACCAATGACGCCTCGGGCGGGGTGACCAACTTCTTCGGGCTGGAGAACAGCCTGGGCCGCCTGTTCCCCGATGGCTTCGATCCCGCCAATATGGTCGGCACACAGGGCCAGACCAATGCGTCAGGCTCAGGAAGCGTGAACCGGTCGGAACGCGTCAGCCTGACCATCGCCGCCGTCGTCACCGACGTCCTGGCCAACGGCAATCTGGTGATCCAGGGCCGGCAGGAAGTGCGCACCAACCGCGAGGTGCGAGAGCTGACCGTCGCCGGCATCGTGCGCCCGGAAGACATTTCCTCGGCCAACACCATCGCCCACACCCAGATCGCAGAAGCCCGCATCAGCTATGGCGGCCGCGGCGACATCAGCCGCATGCAGGCGACCCCTGCGGCCCAGTCGCTGGTGGAGCGCTTCAGTCCTTTCTGAGGCTTAGCTCCGCCGCGATAATTTGATCACAGGTCGATGGACGCTGAAGTGCGTCCAAGCGGAGCCGTGAACCGTTAATGGAAAGCAGCGTTTGCAGGACAGACGTGAGTTTTCCCATGCTGAAGTTGATCATCCCCGCCGTCGCCGCCCTAGGCTTCACCGCCGTCGCCGCGCAATCCTATGCGCCAGAAGCTGAGCCGATCGTGGCCACGCCCGTCATGGGCTGGCACCTGAGCCACGAGGATGGGATCGCCAAGCTGGCCTATGGCGTGGCGAACTCTGACCAGTTGGCCCTTTTGTTGATGTGCGAGCCGGGGCGCTCGACGGCGGTCGTCTATGGCGAGGTGCAGCCCAAGGCGGCCCGTCTGACCCAGACCGCCATGGGGCCGGCGGAAATGGATCCGCTGAGTGGCGGCGACGCGGTCGAAACCCGCATCTCGCTGCGGGACCCTGTGATGCAGACCCTGGCCCGGCGTGGCAAGCTGGAGGTCCAGGGCGAGGCCGGGGACTTCATGCTGGAGGCCACGGTCGATGAGCGTCGCCTGATCGGCGAGTTCTTCGCCTCTTGCGCCACCGCCAAGGTGTGATCACATCGCTGGCTGGACCATTCAGCGGGGGCTGAAGCCATGACGATGATGCTGGCAACCATGCTCGCGGCGCTCGCCATACAGGGTCGGGGTACGCCGCCGGTCGACTGGACCTGGGCCCTCTATGAGGGCGACACCTTGACGCTGGCCAACGAAATCCCGGACACGCCGCGCCTGCGCGCGACCTTTGAATGCGACCCCGGATCCAGCGTCGCCAAACTGACCCTCTATGGAGGTGCCCCCAGCGCCAACGGCCTGGCCCAGGTGCAGGCCGGCCAGTCCACCGCCACAGCGACCGTCAGGAACGGCGCGCGCGGATCAGGCATACTGACCGTGCGGACCGATCATCCGGTGTTCTCGGCCTTCATGAGCAGTGGCCAGATGACGGTTCGGGCGTCCGACGCCAGCGTGACGGTGGTGGTCGAGGCCGATCACCTTGCCAAGTTGCGCCGTTTCGCAGAATTGTGCGCCGGTTGACCCGGAGTGTTCCCATGCGCGTCCCTGCCCTGCTTCTGCTGAGCGGCCTCGCGCTGACGACGGCGGCCTGCAACACGACCGACACGGGCGGGCCCATGGCCGAGCCGCTGGCCTCCGCACCTCAACCGGTCGAGGGCTACGACTGGTTCTATCACACCGATGGCGAGGACGCCCGGCTGGCCTATGGTCTGGCCGAGAGCGATGACCTGCGGCTCGGCATGGATTGCCGACGCGGCGCGGGCCGGCTGGAGCTGAGCGCCCCGTCGCAGGACGACGGTGCCAAGGAGATCCACATCGAGTCCGGCGGCGATACGGAACGGTTCCCGGCGCAGTCGGAGCCGTCGCAGTTGCATGACGGCGTATTCCTGACCGCCACGGCCCGGGGGAATGAGCCGGTGTTCCAGCGGTTCAGGCAGGTGGGCTGGCTGGCCCTGTGGCACGGGGATGTGCGCGAGGCCTATGCCCCGCACCCTAGCTCCCGCGACAATATCGAGCGCTTCTTCGCCTTCTGCGGTTGACGCGACCGGCGGCGTCCGGTGCAGTCCGCCCCTCACTTGAAGGGGGCTTCATGAACCGGTCGGCGATCATCCTCACCGCGGCGTTGCTGGCGTCGGGCTGTGCGACCATGGGGGTGCCGGTGCCTGCCGCTCCGGCGGTCGCGGGTGCAGAAGCCGGCGAACCGGTCCTGGCCTCGATCATCGCCGACTATGAGACCTGGCTGAAGCGCAACGACGGCGGCGGTGATCCTGAGTCGGGCGAAGACGATGGCTCGTCCCGCATGCCCGACCTGTCACGGGACTATGAGCTGACGCTGGTCGAGCCCCTGACCGGGTTCAAGCGGCGGCTGGATGCGGTGAACACCACCGGGCTGAACGATCAGGACGCCGAGAACCACGCCTTCCTGAGCCGGGTGATCAACCGGGCGCTGGAGGAGATTCCGCTCGACACCGGGAGGCTGGCCTTCAACTCCGAGGGGGGTGTGGGCCAGACCGTGGCCTATATGGCCGGCTCGACCCGGATCACGAATCGTCGGGACGCGGAGCGCTGGATCGCCCGGCTGGGCGGCATCGGCAAGATGTACGACGACGCCACGCTCAACGCCCGGCGCGGGATTTCCACTGGCATGGTCCAGCCCGGCTCGGTGGTCGACAGCGCCATCGCCCTGGCCACGACCGACGCCGGGTTCACGCCCGAGACCGACCCGCTGCTGAAGCCGTTCGTCGTCCTGCCCGCCTCGATCGCGGCGGAGGAGCAGGCGGCCCTGCGCGCCCGCGCCGCGGCGATCGTGGCCGAGCAGATCGCCCCGCGCCGTCAGGCCTGGCTCGACTTTCTGCGCGATGAATACCGGCCCGTCGCGCCTGAGGCGCCGGGGCTGGGGCTGAAGCCCGGCGGGCGCGAGCTCTATGCCTGGTTCGTGCGCGGCTACACCACCACGGACCTGACGCCGGACCAGGTTCACCAGATCGGCCTGGAGGAAGTGGCGCGCATCCGCGACCGGATGGAGGCCGAGATGCGGGCGACCGGCTGGACCGGCGACTTCGCCGGCTTCCTGACCTTCCTGCGCACCGATCCGCAGTTCTACGCCCCCAGCCGCGAGGCGCTGCTGGAGAAGGCGTCGGAAATGGCCAAGCGGGCAGACAACGGCCTGCCGGCCCTGTTCGGAACCCTGCCCCGCCTGCCCTATGGCGTGCGGGCGGTGCCGGCCGAAATCGAGGCGAACTACACCACCGGGCGGTATTTCGGCGGCTCGATGGAGCGGGGCGTGGCCGGCGGCTACATGGTCAACACCTCACGACTGGACCAGCGGCCCCTCTATGAACTGCCGGCCCTGACGCTGCACGAGGCGGTGCCGGGCCACCACCTGCAGATCGCCCTGGCCCAGGAGGCGGCCGAGGACGCGGCCTTCAAGCGCGGCGCCGACCTGACCGCCTTCACCGAGGGCTGGGGCCTGTATTCCGAGTTCCTCGGCGAGGAGATGGGCTTCTATCGCACGCCCTACGAACGCTTCGGGCGGTTGAGCTACGAGATGTGGCGCGCCTGCCGGTTGGTGGCGGACACGGGCATGCACTGGCTGGGCTGGAGCGTGGAGCAGGCCCGTGCCTGCTTCCGCGACAACTCCGCCCTGTCGCCGCACAATATCGAGACCGAGCTGCAACGCTACGTCGGCTGGCCGGGCCAGGCCACGGCCTACAAGATCGGCGAGATCCGGCTGCGGCAGATCCGGGCGCGGGCGGAGGCGGCGCTCGGCGAAAAGTTCGACGTCCGCCGTTTCCATGACGCCATCCTGGTCGACGGCCCCCTGCCCCTCGATTTGCTCGACGCCCGTATGGACCGCTGGATCGCGGCGGAGACGACGCGGGATTAGGCTTGGGTTCGACCGTCACCCGCGAGCAAGGCCAGAAAGGAGAAAGACAGCATGAAAACCCTGCCCTTGGCCCTGACGGCGCTCGTCGTACTCTCGACACCTGTGGCGGCTGAACCCGACAATCCCGGCGCAGCCACCCGCATGGTGTCAGAGGGCTACGTCCGCACACCGGGATCGCCCACGGATCGGCGTCTCGTGGGCCTCACCGACAGGGCCGCCGAATGGAACGGCGACCCGATCTGGAAGCTGCTGATCTACTGCGCCGCCATGCACACCGCGCGACGCGACCTGCTGAAATCGAGCGGCTCCCCCGACCAACTGGTGGAAGAACAGGACCGGCTCGCCACGCGTTTCGCCGGCCTGGGCGCGGTGCGGTTCGGCACCGACCGAGGTGTCCCCGGCGAGACGACAATCGGCGCGATCACGGCCGAAAACGCCTACTGGACCTTCTTCTTCAAGGCTCGCTCGTTCAGCTACGCCACCGAAAGCCGCACGTGCCGCGAGGCCGAAGCTCGCGACCGTCGGGGTCGCTAGCCCCGATCCATCCTAGGCCTCGACGCCGATGCCGATCGGGCAGACCACGCCCGTGCCGCCGATGCCGCAGTAGCCGGCCGGGTTCTTGGCCAGATAGCCCTGGTGGTAGTCCTCGGCGAAGTAATAGGTCGGTGCCGGGGCGATCTCGGTGGTGATGGTCCCGCGCCCGGCCTTCGACAGTGCCGCCTGATAGGCATCGCGCGACGCCTCGGCCTCGGCCCGCTGCGCGTCATTAAGGGTGTAGATCACCGAGCGGTAGGTCGTGCCGATGTCATTGCCCTGGCGCATGCCCTGGGTCGGGTCGTGGTTCTCCCAGAAGGCTTTCAGCAGGTCGCCGTAGGTGATCTCATGCGGATTGAAGACCACCTGAACCACCTCGGCGTGGCCGGTGCGGCCGGTGCAGGTCTCCTCATAGGTCGGGTTGGGGGTCAGGCCGCCGGCGTAGCCCACCGACGTCACCCACACCCCCGGCAGCTGCCAGAAGATGCGCTCCACGCCCCAGAAGCAGCCCATGCCGAAGATCGCGGTCTCGAACCCCTCGGGGTGCGGCCCCTTCAGGGGGCGGCCGGTGACGAAATGGACCTCGTCGGTGTGCAGCGGCGTGGACCGCCCCGGCAGGGCGGTGTCCGGCGTCGGCATGGTGGTTTTCTGGGACAGCATGGGGGCAAGCTCCGGGAGAATGAACTGAAGCCGATATGGGGACGCCCAGGGCGCTTGCCGAGGGGGGCCGGTTGTTCTATCAGCCCCGTCTCGCCGGATCGACCTCCGGCGGTTCACGCAGGTCGTGGAAACGGACAGGTGGCGGAGTGGTCGATCGCGCACGCTTGGAAAGCGTGTGTAGGTGAAAGCCTACCGAGGGTTCGAATCCCTCTCTGTCCGCCACTTCTTTTCGGAAGTTGCTGTGGCGACACAGTTTTTCTCGCGAGAAACGCTGTCGTCCTAAAAGCCGTCATCAATGCGCAGATTGGCTTTTGCGCTTCCGCTTTGCCCTCCGTGGCGAACTCGCCTCGGGCCGGGCGCTGGAAGCGGTGATCTCGGCGGAAGCTTGCCGCTGCGGTCGAACTCGACCGGCTTTCTCGCGGCGCTTCCTTTCCGGCTTGGCAGAGGCTCCAACTTGCGTCGGCGATGCGTCGTCCACTTCCGCAAAGGTCGCCACGGCGGCGTCGGAGGCTGCCCCCCATCCCGGTAATCCCTGCAAAATGCGCTCGGCATTTTTATCGGGCGAGACGTGGCCGTAGTGGTCCTCGATCATTTTGACGGAAGTGCCCATCTGCTTGGCCAGGAAGAGGGAATCGACACCTTCGGTGAGCCGGAACGTGGCGTAGGTGTGCCGGAAGCAATAGGTGCTGCGACGGCTGCCGGTGGCGGAGAACAGCAGCTCGGATTTTTCGAGCAGGTGGGTGATCGGGCTGTTGTAAAGGCTGACCGCGACCCGGCCGTCATGGGTGCAAAACACCGGATCGTCCGGCCCGGTCGCTGGGCTGATCTCCCGAACCTTGTCCAGGTACTCTGCCACCTTCATGGAAGCGACGAGGGTGCGGAATTTGCCCTTGCCGCGTACGTTCATGGTGACGAACCGGCGGCCCTTCTTGTCGGTGCGAATGGCCACGTCGCGCCAGCGCAGGTTACGCCCCTCGGGCGGCCTCATGCCGGTGTTGGTCATCACGAGGATGAACCAGTAGGTCATGCTGCGATACCAGCCCACGTGCTTGTTGGCGGCCTTCTTGACCCACTGGTTGCGAGCGAAAGTGTGGAGTTTGCGGTACTCGCTCGGCGTGAACTCCTCGCGGGAGACCTTCTTCAATCCCGCGACGGCCTTGAAGGCCGACATATTGGGGATGAGTTTCTTTTCGACGGCGTAGGCCATGATGGCCCGAAGGGTCGTCATCTCGGCGCGAATGGTGGCGTCGCTGACGACGTCGCGCCCATTGCCTTTCCCAGTACGCTTGCGAGCAAGAGGATAGGCTTTCCAAAGCGCCTCGCCGATCAAGGTGATCTGTCGCGTCCCCATGTAGGGGTTCAGTTGGGATTTGATGTGGGATTCGACGGAGCGCCAGCGGCTAAGCGTGATGTGACCCGCCTCTGCGCGCTCTTTCTGGAAGGCGGAAAACTCGGCCGCGACCTCAGAGAACGACTTATCGAAGACCGGGTGGCCTAGCTCCAGCTTCACCTCCACGCGGATCGCTGCATCGCGCGCCCGTTCGCGCGCCTCGGCTTCCAGCGCAGTCTTGAGAGAGATGAACTTGTAGGCGTCCTTCTCGGGAATCTTGATCCGGCAATACCAATTGCCGTGCTTCACATCGGTGCGTCGGAAGATAACGAGACCGGGTCGAACCTCGGTCGTATCAACCATGAACGCACGGTCCTTCGGTGCATCTGTGTGGGAACTGTGCAGAAATACCTCTCTAACCGATTGATTTGAGCGATCTGTGCATCCTTGTGCAGTAGTTATTATATGATATTTGACTATAGTATTCAATCATATAGTTATGTCTTCTTGTAGCGCTGCTACAACAGGAAGATGTTAAGCTACTCAAGTATATTATAAATAATCTGCCCTTTTTGCCTGTGCAGGAGCTGTGCAGAATTCTGCACAGGCCTCTAAGCGGGGAGCTAGAAAAGCGACAACTGCCTCTGTGCCTCATCGAAGGCCCGCCACTCCGGCGAGCGTGACGCCTGATCGAGCCACGCTTCCACGTAGTCCTCCGGGCGCACGTAGGTTTGGACAGCCTCCACCGTGGTGAAGTGCGACCGGTATCCCGTCTCAGTGATTGGCAGACGAGCCCTCTTCGGCGTGATGCTTTCGACCTCCAGATGGGCCATTCGCGTCTGGTCATCATAGGTCAGGTAGTCAGGGTTCCACCGGATTTCGATTTCGATGCCGTGCCAGTTGGTGCGTGTAACGACGTAGTCCTTGGTCATCTCTTCCTCGGGGTTGGGGTTCATCCTGAACCCTTGCCCTTCGGCGAGAATGGGGGTGCAAACGGAGGGGAGGCTTCGCGGGGACCCGGCTGCAAGGAGCGCGTCTTGCGCGGATGAAGCTGGGCGGAAGACTATCTGGAGTGCGCCAGGGGCAAAGCCCCAAGCCCTTTGCGATAGGGATTGTCACCCCTATGGGGCGAGATCACCGGCACGGCCGGAAGCTCGCGGCGTAGCCTAAAGCCCGGCCGCGCAGCCGCGCGGATCGTCGCGCTTCGGGAGTGTTAGACGTAGAACTTGAAAGGCTGGCGCTCGGCGTCCTTCGCCGAACCCATGACCAGCACGTCGCCAACCTTGTCGGCGAACCGCACCGTGACTGGCAGGCTGTCGTTGAAGTTACAGGCGTTATAGTTGATTTTCGTGAGCCCCATGATGTCGCGGAGCACGCCTTCGATCTTGGGGAACGCCTCTTTGCTACGCAGGACCGAGACGAACAGCGGATTGGGAGTTTCGGGACCGATGTAGGTATCCAGTTGGGGCGCGTATCCGTTGGTCCAGAGATAGGCGTTCTGGTCATCCAGAACGACGGCGGACCCTCGCAGCACCGGATAGTCCCCGTCCCGGTAGAGTTTCACATCGCCATCGGTTGATTGGATGCGAACCCCCACGACGTTGGTGCCTTCCGGCACAGCGGAGGCGAAAGCCTCCCACTCCTTGTTGTTGAAGAAGGTTCGCCCGTGGATGAAAATCTCACGAGGGTTTTCATTGTGCTTCTCGCGGTAGGCCGCGACGACCATCTCCATAAGAGATTTGGCGGCCTCAGCGCCAAGATGGAATTCGTAGTCGCTGGTCTTCCACGGGCCGTTAGCGCCACGGAAGACAACACCGTCGCCCTCACTCAAAAACATCTGGGCGGCGCAGCAGACGAAGTCCCGCTTGTCGTTCGGGATGACCTTGTAGACGAGGCCGACATAGCAGACCCCAGGTCGTATGCCGGATAGCTTCCACGGCGGTGATGGCTGGGTCTTGTAGTACAAGCCGGTAGCCAGGTTCCACGCGATGGTCGCCGGATCCTGGGTCTTGCGGGTCGGATAGCCCGCCGCGTTCGTGAACTCCTCTGGGGCTAGCGTCGTCTCTCGGAGCATCTGAGTGGTGTGGCCGAGCTTCAAAAACTGCGCCTTCACCTGACGGTGAAAATCAGGGACATCGTCGAAGACGGCCTCCTCGGTCTGGTCGAGGATGCCGGCGAAGAGCGGAGCGTTGAACCTCTCCTTTTGCCGACCTGCAAACTCTCCTCTCAGCTTCGGGACGCCCGTCCGTTTCGCTTCCGGTTTGCAGCGCTCGAAGATTTCCTCGGGCAGGACGAATACCCAGACGTCGATGGTCCGCTCTTCTTCCTTGTCGTGGCGTTTGACCTTGTCGGCATAGAGCGCGACCGTTTTTGCGACGGCCTCATGCTGGTTCAGCAGGCTCGTCGCATCGGTGATGTGAGATTTTTCCAGCGGGTAGCAGACGAAATCATCGACCACGTAGGAGATCGCGAACGCTTCTTCGATGCCTGGGAAGTTGGCGAGGTGGAGCCTGTTGGCTTTGTCGGTCTTGCCGGGTGGAGGCACATGGACCCGCCGCTTTAGCTTTTCGGCCCATGCCTTGAAGTAGCCGATACCAGCGTTCGTGCCGACGACGCCGACCCGTATCTCCTTGGCCCGTTTTGGCCGTTGATGTGGGCCGTAGAGATACAGGCCGTCTTTTGGATTCGGACAGGTCTGGCCGTAGGCAAACTCAAGCGGGGGCTCTTCAATGAAGAGTGTCGGCAGGGACTTTTCGGGGAACTTCATTCGACTTCCTCCATCTCCGGCCGCGACGCGTAGATCGTGGACTCGTCGGTCTCTTCATCCTCGTCGTCGAGGATGTTTGGCAGGGCGGTAGTCACCGGCATCGTAAATGGGATGGGCGTCGCATCGAGGCTGAACGCCGCGTCAGAGCCGACATCCAAGCTGATGAACGCCAACTCACCAGACATGAGCTCAAGCATGGCCATTTGTCTGCCGTGCCACTGCTTGTTTCGCCAACCCTTGCAGACACGGCGACGCAGACGGTGCTGCTTCTTCTTGTCGTCGATTGCAGGGCCTGCCTCGCCGTTTGCCTCTTCCGCGAACAAGATCCGCGCCTTCAGTTTCATATGGGGATAGGGCCAAAAGGCTGGCTGTGCGCTGATGCCGTACTGCCAGACATGCCCCTTGGCGATGTTTCGCAGCATGGAAGAGCGTTTCTCCCCCTGTCGTCCCCAACTGAATTTCTTACCGACAGGCGCAACGTCTTTGGTGGCGTGGAAGCCGCTCGCCTTCGACCACTTGTATTCCAGAAGCCCCAGCGCCTTGCACTTGTTGTTCCACGCCGTGCGCAGCATCGACATGACGAAGTTGGACGCTTCGCGGCGATAAAGCCCGTAGTCGTCGATCAGACCGTCCTGAACAAACTCCATGACGCCCGTTTCAAAGGCCAGGGTGAACCTACCCGTCCCGCCGAAATGTTCGTGGACATCGAGCGAGTTGGCGAAGGTGAAGAAGCCTTGATTGTAGACCTCCGCCGGGTATCCGAACTTTTTGACCGCGTTGCGCAGAGCGTCGCGGCTGACGACACCAGAAGCCTTGAAATACCGGACGAAGGTCGGGCCTTCGACGATGCGCAGCCAGTTGCTGGTCAGCGTCTCGGGTTCGTTTTTGACCTCAATGGACGCGCGCTTCCGATACTGCTCCCAATGCTGGCTGATGACGGGCCGCTCTGGGTCACAGGGAGCTTGCTGCTTCTCAAGCGTTTCCAGCAGACGGTTTAGGCCGTCCGCCCAGCGATCCGAGAAATCGACCCATTGAAGCTCCCCGATGCCGAAGAGCTTCTTGAAGGGCTCAAGGCGGAGCGGAATGATAAAGTTCGGGTCCTTCAACTCGCGGACGAGGTCCGTCGCAATCCCGATTTCCTCGCCAACGCCATCCTTGTTCAAGGTCACGTCATTGCAGCACAGCAGCATTTTGGCTGCCCGATTTTGCAGCGTGCTCGTCAGGACTTTCCGCCAGCGGTCCCCCGGCTCAAGGCAGAGTATGTCCGCAAACACTTTGTAGCCTGCAGCCTCAAGACGAGGGGCGAGCCAAAGAACAAACTCGTCGTCATTTGGCGTGCCTTTACTGATAAAGATCACGTCGCGTTCTGAGGGTGGCTTTGCCGAATCCATAGGTGAGTGTGCTCACGATTTTTGCACCTTTGGCTAGCATGGATTGCCGGGCGAACAAATTGCGAACAGACGCTTGTGCACAGAGCGGATATCGCTAGGCCAGAATTCGGTCTTCGGCGGCGCGAACCCAAGTGCCACATCCCGCAGGTTGCATAGTCCGGATGTAATTTACCTGCGCAGCAGCGTGTGGGGCGATGGGTTCGAAGCCCGGACTCGACCAGGTACGAATGGTGGTCGCCCGCTCGAAGCCCGGCCTTAGCCAGCCGTAGGGCCGCAGGATTTCCGTCGGGGCAAAACGCGTGGATGGTGGAGACAGCGACCCGGACGGCTGATTTGTCCACATGGCCAGTCACTCGTCAGAACAGCGAAAGCTGTCGCCTCTCCTGGGTGCGCTCCTGCCACTCAGGCGTCTGTGCTTCGGCATCAAGCCACGCGACGATATAGGCGACCGGGCCTCCGGCCTCTTCCACAAACGATGGATGCAGGAAATGCGACCGGTAGCCGGTTTCGGTGATCGGCAGCGCCGCCCGTTTTGGCTTCACTGCCCAGACTTGGAGATGAGCCACGGCGTAGTCCGATGTGCCCCCAAGGCCAAAGTAACTCGGCTCGTAGGAGACTGACAGGGCGATGCCCTGCCAGTCGATGGTGGTGGTGGAAGAGGTCATTGCTGACCTCCTTCGGCAGGTTGCCGCTCGGTGATCATCCGCATGACGATGCGGCCGGTCAGCGGGATGGCGTCGCAGGCGAGCGAGAAGCCCTTGCCGTCCTTGTGGGCCCAGGCTGCGCCCAGCTCGGTCCAGTTGGCGGCGTCGGCGTCGCCGAGGACGCGGTAGATGCGGTGGGTGGGTTTCGCGCCGGGCAGTTTGGGTTGGGGTTGTTGGTTGGCCATGATGGTTCTCCTCAGTGTGCCGCGGACCATTCCGCGGCTTCATGGGGAGCCAGGGCAGCGGGCCATCGAGCTGGCGGTCACACCCCGTGCGTCAGCACGCCCGGAGGGAGCGGAGCTGCACGAAGCCGAAGGCGAAGGAAGCGAGCTGGGTTGAACGTCTGCGGGCCTGATGCAGAACGCTCACACAAAGAAGCCGTGATTGGACGTGGCGGGACTGGAGGCTGCTTGCTAGCCCACCCAACGGCCCTCCAACTGCCTGCCCTGTCGCAACACTAGGGATAGGAAAGGCGAGCGCCAGCAGGTGGAGGCTGGGCTTTACAGCGGCAGGCTATACGGACGGGAGTTAGCCTAGAACTTCACCTGAGCCAGGCTGGTGACGACGTCGAAGTCAGCACCCAAGACCTCAAAGTGGCGTTTGCCACATGCGATCTTCTGGTTCTCCTTGGTCCGCCGCTCCTGGCTGTCGAGTGTGCTCTTGGTCTCGCGGATGAAGTAGAGCCGCTCATCGCGTTCCGTCACAAAAGCCCAATCGGGATTGTAAGCGCCGATCGGTGTTTCGATCTTGAACCAGCCGGGCAGCTTGACGAACAGCTTCACGTTCTCGTTTGAGTCGAGATCCTGCGCGAAGCGCTTCTCGACTTCTGACTCGAATTCAATCGCGTCAAACAGAGCCTTCGAACGGTTCTGAACCTCATAGAGGCTCTTGAGGTAGCGGCTGATGCCTTTCTCCGCATCCTCCTCGATCCGTTTCATCTCCCAGAACTCGCCAGCGATCTTCTCGTACTGAATGCCCTCCAGCATGAGGTCGTGCATGGCGTAACCGATCTCGCGGGCGGCAGCCGCCATGAACTGCTGCGGATTGATCCGGAACTCGCCTATCCGGTTCGAGCCTTTCAAGATCGCGACGAGGGTATGGCGCGTGAGCTCGGTCTCTTTCTGAAGGTAGGCAATGATGTCCGGAAGGACAGTCGGCCCCTGCAAGAGCTGGGTGTCATTCTCCAACAGACGCTCGGCCTTGATGCCGGCACGGGTGAAATCGACATCGACGCGGGTAGCTACGAGCGTGAGCGGGTTGATCCGCTCCATCGCCTTCAAGCGGTTGACGGCGCGATCAATCAGATCAGCCGTCTCGAATTGCACACGATAGCGAGTCTTCTGGCTGATCCGCGCCCATAGCTCGCGGAAGTCCTCGCGCAGGTGGACCTGCTTGTTGAAGTGGACGTCGCGCTTTGCGTCGGCGTTGCCGATGCGGTCGGCAAACACGTAGCGCCGCATCTCGTCGAGAATGGGCGCGCGGAGGTCTTCAAATTCCTCGGGTAACTCCAGCCGGAACAGGAGATTGTTCGGATCGAATTTGGGCTGAATGTCACCGGTCGCGCTGATGTAGCCCTCGGCCTGAATGGCGTTCCAGATGTTCGCTGAAACGTCCTGCCCAATCGCTTGGTCCTGGCCGTCTTCGGCTGGGCGGACAAGTTTGGCGAATGCCTGGCGTTCGATGCGGCCGAACTTGATGTCGAAGTCGCGCTCGTATTCGGACTGGAGCGCGGCAGCGAAGTCTTTGTAGGACTCGCTGGCGATGACAGTCAGGCGATTGAGCTGCTCGTCGTGGACACGCTCGCCCCTCTCGTTCACCGGCAACCGAAGGCCGCGCCCGATCTGCTGGCGGCGCTCCAATTCCGTGCCGACCTCACGAAGGGTGCAAATCTGGAAGACGTTCGGGTTGTCCCAGCCCTCGCGCAGTGCCGTATGGCTGAAGATGAAGCGGAGAGGCTCCTTCGGGTCGAGGAGCCGTTCCTTGTCGCGCATGATGAGGGCGTAGGTGTCCTCGTCATCGGCGGTATTTCCACGCGTGTCCTTGGCCTGGCCCTTTTTGTCTTGGGAGAAGTAGCCATTGTGCAGCTGGCTTAGCTCGAACGGGACGAGGCCTTGATACATCGGCTTGGCGAGAAACTCCGTGAGCGCCTCCTCCAACCAGACGCCCACTGGCCCTAGCGCGGTCGAGCCGTCGTCGCCGTAGGTCCGGTAGCTCGCGACTTTGTCGAGGAAGAAGAGCGAAAGCACCTTGATCCCCTGATTGCGAAGGGCGCGCTCCTTCTTGAGGTGCTGCTCAACCGTCTTGCGCACCATGGCCTTCATCACGTCGGCTTCGACGCCGCCAATGGCTTGGCCAAGCTCCAGGAACCGACCTTGATTGAACTCGAGCGTCTCCGCGCCTGGCGTTGCGTCGATATGTTGAACGACGAACCCTTGCTGATAAGGGAAGTGCTCGTCGGACAGGCGGAACAGGTCGTCGCCCTGCTTGACCCAGACTTTCACGGGTTTTGGTGTCCCGCTCGTAAGCCTGTGGAACTCCAGCTGCGCCTTGATACCCTTCTTGTTGTCCGTCTTGAGCAGCTTGACGTAGGCGTCCGAGAAATCAGCGTCGGCGTGTATCGAGGCGACCTCGATCCGCTTCACGAGGCGCATGTCGTAGGCTTCGATTGGCCCCAGCCGGTAGAGCAGATTGTAGGGATTGCGGTGGGTGGCGGAGTAGCGAAGCGTCGCTGCCGGATTGAGCTGAGAGATCGCGCGTCGCGACTTCGGCGTGGTGTCCACGCTCTGCGGCTCGTCGATGATCACGATGGGATTGGTCGAACGGATGAACTCAATCGGCCGGCCACCCATTTTGTCGTTGTCGCGGTAGATCACGTTCAGGCGCTTGAGCGCTTCCTCGTCCATCTCGTCGATGGGCGTCTCGTCGTCCCCGACATCCTTCAGGAAGGCTTGGATGTTGATGACCATGATCTGGATGGCGTTACCGCCCGCGAACTGACGCACGTCGCCGAGGCGCTTCGAGTCGTAGACGAAAGGCGCGAACGGCACATTGTCGTACAAGGCCTGAAAATGATCACGCATGATCTCCAGGCTCTTCAGCACGCCTTCGCGGATAGCGATGCTCGGGACGACGATGATGAATTTCTTGAAGCCGTAGCGCTTGTTCAGCTCGAAAATCGAGCGGAGATAGACATAGGTCTTGCCCGTGCCGGTCTCCATCTCGACCGAGAACTCGCGTCCTTGGAGCGCTTCGACACGCTCGATGCCGTTCCGTTCTTGAACGGCTCGGACGTTCGCCAGAAACTGCGTATCATCCAGCACCAGGTGATTGCCGACACCATGCTCGGTGAAGGCGACGCCCGTCGGCATTGTCGTGCTGATCTCGAAAGTTGTCTGGCCAATCGGCTGGCCCGCGAACACGTCCGCGACCGCGCTGACGGCGTCCGACTGGTAGGCGAGTGAGGGATCGAACTTGAGCTTCATCATGGCTCAAGCCTTAAACGGTTCGAAATTCGATGGCGGTCTCGCGACTGCGAGCACGAGCCTTAAAGGTCTGCACCGCATTGGCCTTGAGCTGGTCGTTGCCTTGGAAGCTCGCGTCCAGACAGATCACGCGCGACGGCTCCAACTCTGCCATCGCGTCCAACAATTCCTGCGTGAGAGCGCTTTCCAGGCAAAGCAACAAAGCATCATTGGCGACCGAAAAAACTAACTTTCCAGATATTGTCTTCGTGGAAACCGGCGTCGTTAGTTGAAATCCATCTTTTAGAAGCAACTCGTAAAGCAAATTCTCTCTGCTTTCGGTTCTCTCTAAATGAGCGGCATGCTCACTTATCCTAGTTAGCAAATCGCCGTCATTCGTTGTCAGAGCTCCATCCCACCTCTTGAAGGCGGAATGTGAAAGCTCAAACACACGGAAACCTACGTCGACTCCACTGGCCAAGAGACCTCCCGCCAACGCTCGTCCCGCCCGCTTGATTCGTAAGCGAGCAACTGCTGCAATATTCTTTGAAATGCCTTCCGACTCACATACTGCTATTAATGAGTCATTGTCATCGTCGTCTTCATCAATCGGTTCCGGCAACTGGATCGATATGGACTGCCAATTGGCACCCTTGTCGATATTGTGCTGAATGACGGCGTGAGCTGCCGAACCTGATCCTGCAAAGAAATCCAGACAAATGCCTTCTTTAGAATTCGACATCTCAATGCAACGCTGAATAAGCTTTATGGGCTTCTTTCCATTTGGGAATGGAACACCGCCCTCTTTACCCACGTTGTTATAGTCGAACTCTTGCCACAAATTTCCTACCCGATCTCGCTTCCATATTTCTCCATCTTCAGAATCTGCAACATCTGAAAGCCAAATAACCCTACGAACCGTGTTGCCGATATAATAGTGCGCGACCTCTTTTCCCTTATCCCGGCCGGACCTAGGGGTATAGCGCACCTCAAGCATCTCGCCGTCTTCCAAAGGTCCAGATTTAGCTATTACGCGTTGACGAATACTCGTTTGGGCATTCGTGTCGGAGAAAATTTCCGCAAAATATTTTCTATAAACATCTTGTTCTGAAAGATTTTCATCCTTCATCGCGGCCTTTACGGTGGTTCTCGCTACACCGAATCTTTTCCAGATGTAAATTGGGTTGCCATCGCCATCCACGGTTTCACCGAGCAGCTGCCGTTCCCCCCAGCCTTTGATGATGCTTGTGTATTTCCAGCTCTCCCCAGCATCTTTCATTTCCTTAATTACATCAATAAGAGGCTTTCGAGCCGAAAGATGCGCAAGGTTGCCGAATAAGGAAATATTTTTTGTGTAAATCAGAATGTATTCGATGTTTTTCTTTAGCTTTTTGTCCTCACCCCCTCCTGATGCACCGGCTGCAACTTTAGACATAACGCTTACACAGTTAATAAAATTTTCTTCGCCAAATATGTCATTTAGTAGCGATCTCAGATTATGGACTTCCTCTTCGCCAATTGAGACGCAGATATACCCGTCCTCCGAAAGTAGGTTCTTGGCCAGATAAATCCTCGGATACATCATGCTTAACCAGCGGGAATGAAACCGGCCGGATGAGTCAGTGTTGGTAGAAAACCGTCGGCCAAAACCATCCACTTGGCCCGTGTATTCTAGATATGTCTCAAGTGTTTCAGCATACTTGTCAGGGTAGATAAATTCTTTGCCCGTATTGTACGGGGGGTCGATGTAGATCATCTTCACCCTACCAAAATACGCCTTCTGCAAGAGCTTCAACACCTCCAAATTGTCACCCTCGATGAAGAGATTCTGGGTCGCATCCCAGTCAACGGACTCCTCAGGGCATGGCTTCAACGTCCCGACGCTCGGTGCCTGAATGACCTTCATGCAGGCGGCCTTGCCCGGCCAGTTTAATCCGAACCGCTCGCGGTCAGGCTCGACCCATTCACCGAGGACGCGCTTGAGTTGGTCTAGGTCGATCTTGCCTTCTGATACGGCCTCAGGAAATCGGTCAGCGAGGATGTGCCGAAGCTCGTCCCGCTTTTCGGCGGCAACATCCATGGACGTGAGGGGGAGTTTTTCGTGAAGTTCGTCGGTCATGTATGCCCCTTACGCAATTTCGAATGTGATCGTGAACAGGTCTTCGGTCGCGACGTTCTGAGCAAGCTGCGCCTCAACGCGGTCGAGGAGGCTATCCTTCTCAACCTCGATTTCTTTTGCCGCCTCGTCGTAGGCGCGCCACGCCGTATCGCGCTTCGCTTCTAACTCGCGCGCCTTCCGTTGGAGCGCGAGCTTGTCGGGCAGATTGCCCGTCTGGCGTATCTCCCGCTTCAGGGCCTTGAGCTGGTCGTCGAGTTCCTTGAGGTCGAACTTCAGACCCGTGCGTCGGTCTTCCGCCCAGCTATCGAGCTTGCCCATCTCATCGTCGAACCAGACCGATTGCCGCGCGGCGAGAACTTCAAGGATCCCGGCGGACTGCGTTTCGAGAGCCGATTGTAAGTCCGGCGCGCCGGCGACCGAGCCCTCACTGGCCTTTTTCACTGGCAGATCGAACAGCCGCAAAGCGGCTGCCGGATCGATCATCTGCCCATCGTTGGTGCGCGCCGCGATCAGGACGTGGTCCTGGGCGTCGAGGCCAGAGATAGAGAGCTTGCGAACGACCATGCTGCCGCTCGATCCGACAAACGGTTCGAGGCTGACGGCCTTCTGCTTCCAACCCGCATAGTCGAAGGCGACGTGTCCGCACGGGAGTTCGCGCTTGGCGGCTTTCTGCAGCACGTGTTGAGCGAGGGGATGGCCGAGGCGATAGCGGTGGCCGACCAGACCCTCCTTGGTGAGGAAGTAGGGGCCGTCTGGGACATCTACACCCTGAGGGCGCTTCGTCAGATTGAAGTGGAGGTAGTCCTCGTCGAACTTCGCTTGTCCCGCCAATTCGAATTGAGTGACGCGCCAGAGGAGCCGCTCATAGCGGTTTATGTACTCCCGGCTCTGATCGAGATTCATTTTCAGTCGATCGTGCACCTCGGCATCGAAGTTTTCGAGGAGCTTGCGCCGCGTGTCCTCCATCGTCGTGGTGATCGAAGCGTCCATCTCGTCACGAAGCGCCTGGAACTCGGTCTCGATCTCGTCCTCGGTTCGACATTTTTGATAAATGCCGACGATGCGCTTCTCGAACTCGACACCGGACTCGATAGCGCCGAGCACCTCGTCGCTCGCGCCGAATACGCCCGAGAAGAGCTTGAACTTCTCGGACAGCAGCTCGAACACCCTTAGGTCGGCGGCGTTGTTGCGGTTGAGGAAGTTGACCACGACCACGTCGTGCTTCTGACCGTAGCGGTGGCACCGGCCGATCCGCTGCTCAATGCGCTGGGGGTTCCAGGGCAGGTCGTAGTTCACGACCATCGAGCAGAATTGAAGGTTGATGCCTTCGGCCGCTGCCTCAGTCGCAATCATGATCGACGACTTCGTTTTGAAATCATCGACCAGCGCGGCGCGCATATCCGCCGTGCGTGAGCCAGTGACACGATCCGTGCCTTTGTTCGCCTCCGCCCAAGCCTTGTAGACGGCCTTCGACTTGTCGTCGTTGTTGCTGCCGTTGAACAGAACGATCTGCTCGCCGTAGCCATTCTCTGACAACAGCCGCACGAGGTAATCCTGCGTGCGCCGGGACTCGGTGAAGATGATGGCCTTGGGCGCTCCGCCAAGTTCAACGGCCTTCGCAAAGCCGACCTTCAGGGCGCTGAGAAGCGATAGTCCCTTGGCGTTCTCCGCGATTGAAACCGCGAGATCGCGGAACGACCGCAGGTCAGCGATTTCGGCATTGATCGCTTCGATGTCCGCTTCGGTAAGGGGTTCACCTGGCTCGTCGTCATCGCTCCATTCTTCGGCAACTTCGGCCAGCTCCTCGAAGTCGTCCGCTAGCTCGTCTTGCAGCTTCTCGCGAGCGTCACTGTCGTCCTGAAGCTGGCGCTCAAGTTTGCGGGCAAGGGAATCCAGCGCGCCCGCAATGGCGAAGGTGGATGACGCCAGAAGCTTGCGCATGATAAGCGTCATCAAGGAGCGCTGACTCGAAGGCAGCGCCTGAAGGCTCGGACGCCGCAGGTAGTCCGATACCATGTCGTACAGAGCCTGCTCGGGCTCTGACGGGATGAACTCCTGGGTGATCGGAATGCGGTTGGTGTACCGGATGTATTCCAGAACTTGCCGCCTGAGCGTCCGGTGACAGACCGGCGCGAGACGCGCCTTTAGCTCATCGAAGAGTGCGTCACCGGTGAGCCGCGCGTACTGTGCGCGAAAGCTCTTGGCGTCGCCAAAGGTGTAGTCGTCTATGATGCTGACCAGCCCATACAACTCCATCAGGGAGTTCTGGAGGGGCGTCGCCGTCAGAAGCACCTTAGGTGCGTTTGCCAGCGCCGTTTTCAGCGCGCGGCCAATCTTGTTGTCGGTGCGATAGACGTTTCGGAGCCGGTGGGCTTCGTCGATGACGACCAAATCCCACCGCGTCACCATCAGCTCGTCGGCTTGGCGCGCCGCGAACTGGTAGGAACAAATGACGAGCTCGTCCTGCTCGAACGGGTGACGAACGTCGGCCTTGCGCAGCTTGTTGAAGCTGGCGCTTTCGAGAATGCAGCTGGGCAGAAAGAACTTGTCGGCCATCTCCTGTGACCACTGCTTCCGCAAGCTGGCGGGGCAGATAATCAGGATGCGACGTTTCCCTTCGGTCCATTTCTGGGCGAGCAGCAGACCCGCTTCGATGGTTTTGCCGAGGCCTACTTCGTCGGCAAGGATGGCGCCCTTTGAGAGGGGCGATTTGAACGCGAAGAGTGCGGCCTCGACTTGATGGGGGTTCAGGTCGACCTGGGCGTCGAGGAGGGTTCCCGCCAACTTTTCAGAATCGGCGACGGAATGGCGGCGCATGAGTTCATGCGCAAAAAGTTTCGCGTGGTACGCCGTCGACAAGCTGACCCCTCCCACAAATTATGTGGTCCTCAATCAACCGCAGGGAGAACTCAAAAGATACAAAAACATCCGGATGTTCCACATGGACTTTGAGCCGCGTCGCCTCATTCAGACCTGATGCTATGCGGGTCAGGTGAGGAGAAACTGGCCAGGTAATCCGCCGCCTTCGAAGCGGCGCTGGCGGCAGTGAAAACCGCCTTTTTGTCGGCCTTCAGGACGGCCAGCCAAGCGGCCAGATACTGGGCGTGGTCGGGTCGGGGCTCGGTCGCAATGCAAAGGTCCGCACACAGGAAGGCAGCCCCGAGCTCTGCAACCAGTTCCTCCATGGCGTAGGCATCATCGCCGAAACGCTTGCCGAACGTGCGGTCGCAGCGATGCTCCGGGGCAGTCCAGTGGGTCAGTTCATGGAGCAGGGTGGAGTAGTAGGCCTCCTGCGGCGTGCTGGTGGCGGTGCCGACGAAGTCAGAAGCACTCGGGATCTGGATGTTGTCAGTTGAGGGCCGATAGTACGCCCGGTCACCCCCATGGGAGATGACGGCTCCCGTCGCTGCCACGAAGGCCTCCACGGTCGCGATGCGTTCGATCTCCGGGCGATCGCTCACGGGTTCCGGCGGCAGGCCATCGACCTGTTCGGCGGCGAAGACCGGCGTCGCCCGGGCGAATAGCCGGGTTTCCGGATCGGTCCCGTCGTCCTGCGCAAACTCAAGCTCTTTGTAGAAGACGACGTAGGAGGATTTCTCGCCCTTGCGGACCTGCGCGCCGGCCTCCGCCCATTGGCGGTAGGTGCCCCAGACGCCGGAGCTGTAACCGCAGGCGTGGGATGCGGCCCAGAGGGCGAGGATGTTCACACCGCGATAGGCGCGCTTCGAGCTGATGTTGGTCGGTCGAGAGACCTGTCCGCCCTGATGCCAGGGGAGCTGGAAGTCGCCAGCGCCCTGTTCGATGGCGGCGATGATCTGGGTGGTGATGTGCTGGTGTATGTCGAACCGTTCTTTCGCCATGGCCTTGCCCCTTTGATGGGAGGCCGCCTGATTGCGACCTCATGGGGTGAGCAAGGCCGAACGGATCAGGCAGGGCTTCACACGCCGTAGCCGGTGTGCCGGGGCGGAGCTGCACAAGCGGGAGTGTCCACGACGCGCGGAAGCGAGCCGCGTTGAAGCCCTGCCGCGTTCGGCCAAAACCCCAGATGTGAGGTGGCAGGCGGCGGCTGTCAGAGGGGGCGGCGATGGCGACCGGTGATGATCATCATCATCATCGGCATCAACAACACCAACATCGGGGACATCATCAGAGATGCTCGCCGATGTGCGTTGGTGTCGGCGTCTGATCAGGAGCGGGCGAAGTCGAGCAGCGGTCCGATGTCGTGCGCATCGGCGGCTTTCAACGCTGCGATGTAGCTGAGTCTCAGTTCGTCGATGGCGACCAGGTTGCCGCGTCCCCACCTGGGGCAGGCTACGGCACCCAATGGCGGGGTGAAGACTCATCGCCTTTGGAGTGACTGCAATCTCCCACAACTGACCTCTGCGCCAACGATGCCGAATGTCCTCCTCGACAGGAACAGCCCTGTCTGAACCGAGGACATCATGAGCATTCACAATATCGGGCACACCGCCAAGGGCGCGGCGGATGTCATCAAGAACCTGCCCCCACTCGCTGAAACGAAGAACCCGGTCATCGCGTTCATGGCGGGGCTGATCTTCGGGGCGCTGGGGGTGGCGGTCTATTTCAAGAGCGCCAAGGACTTCGTTATCTGCTTCGGCCTTTTCATCGTGGCCTCCATCATGCTGCCGGGTCTGGGTAGCATTCTGGGATGGTTCTTCGCCCCCTGCTACGGGGCTTATCGGGCCGTCAGTTCCAACGAGAACCAAGGCCTTTGAGCCTTCCCTGAGGGGAGCGTCCGGCGACGCTCCCCTCCTTTTCCCGACATCGCAGAAGGGTGTGACCATGAACGAGGTCGCTTGTACGCGCCGTGCCGAAAGGCTGGCGCAGCGGTGCGGAGTGGCGTCCGAGCTCCTCCGCACCGTCCTTGAATACGCCGACATCGAGCTTCCGGTCGGCGGTGGTCGGACCGCACTTCGGGTCTCCGACCAGGGTCTTTGCCAGCTCAAAAGCGACCAAGGTCCCGCCTCGGCGGATCGTGCCCGAGACATCGTTCTGATCGTCTCGGACGATGACCGGGAGACTCTGTTGCTGGTCCTTCGCGCTCAGGGACGACCGAGCCGACGGTATCTGAGGAGGGTCCGATGATTGGCAAAATCAGCACCGCCCTGACGGTCGTCGTCCTGATCTTCCGCCTCATTGCCAGCGGTGCCCTCCGAGAATTCTCGGTGGAGGACGACGCTGGCTGAGCGGTCCAGCAAGCGGGGTAGTGGTGGTCGAGCAGACCGTCACGGGTGGGTGGGAGTGCGCTGAGCGGCGGGGTCAACTGGCCCCGCCGTTTCGTCGTTGAGGGCACGGATCGGGAACCCGATGCCGTGTCATCGCAACGACGAACAATCGCCGGAATAGGCCCCGTCTGGTTTGGTTGAGAAACGCGAAACCAACGCAACCGGGCACCTGACAAGTCTATCTAATCATTGAACTTTTGTGCACAAACTGGTACAGTTTGTATAAGTGCACATCCGCTTTTCTCAATGATGATGGACGCAGGCAGGCCACCGGGTTTTTTCACCAGGCGGGTCTATTGGCGATCTATCACTTACGGGCGAAAGTCATTCAGCGGTCGGGCGGTCAGTCCGCCGTCAAATCCGCATCCTACCGTCACGGGGTCCGGCTCTGGGACGACCGGCTGGGTCGGTCGTTCTGCTACCGGAAACCGGATGTCGTGCACTCCGCCATCCTGGCCCCCGAGGGTGCGCCGCAATGGGTGTTCTCCAGATACGAGCTGTGGAATCGAGCCGAGGCAGCGGAGCGGCGGGTCAACTCGCAGCCCGCTCGCGAGATCGAGGTCACGCTCCCCAGGGAGCTGAGCCCCGACGAGCGCATCGCGTTGGTGCATGGGTTCATCCGGGACACGTTCGTGGCCAAGGGCATGGTGGCCGACATCGCCATCCATGCTCCGCTGGGGGCCGATGGGATCGAACAACCCCATGCGCATGTCATGTTGACGATGCGCGAACTCGACCCCGGCACCACGACGGGCTTCGCCAAGACGAAGGCTCGGGAGTGGAACGAGGATCCCGCCGTTGAGGCGGCGCTGCGCGAGGCCAAGGATGCGTTTCGCCAGAACGAAACGCCCGAGCTGGCCGAGCAGGTCGATGCCATCGACAAGCAGCGCAACATCCATGTCTGGCGGGCGGCGTGGTCGGACCATGCCAACCGGGCACTCGCCGCCGCGAACGCGGCGGCTCGCATCGACCATCGCACCCTTGAGGCACAGGGTATCGCGCGAGCGCCCCAGCCCCATCTGGGCCTGGCCCGCCACATCGAGAACGCCTACGGCGCGATGAAGGAGCGGGTGGGCCAATGGCTGTCGGTTCTCAAGCGCAACGAGCTCTATCGCGCCTTTGCGCCCTACCAGCGCCGCGACGCGGCGCGCTTCACTCAGGACATCGCATCCATCGCCTCGTTCACCGACGGCGTGCTCGATCACTGGAGGCGACGGCCTCGGCAGCCGTCGCCGCCTAATCAGGAGGTGTCCCATGAGCCGTAGCTATGACGACGTATTCCATCGACCGAACGGGGGTTGGACGCAGCGGGTCGGCGAGCCGCCCGCCGGGCCGCCCCCCGATGAACCGGCGCGGTCCACCGATGACGGCCTATACCGCCCCTACGGCGTCACGCCGACGGACGACCTGGAAACCTGCGACATCGCCTGGTGGCTGGGCAACGACACGCCGCAAGGCCAGGAGGTGCAATACCGGTTCATCGTCCGCATCGGTTATGTCGGCGACACTCAGATCAATCTGATGCTCACCGACGCCATCATCAGCATCGATGGGCGGAATCTGCGCGAACTACGCAAGCGTCTAAGCCGCAGGAAGGTGACGTTCGTTCAGGCGTTCAACGCCAAACTGTGGCCGCAGCCGGCAGCCGGGGAGCCGGTCGTTGAGCGGATTGAGATCCTCTATCCGGGGGAATCACGGGGCGGAAACTAGCGAGTGTTTTGGCTGACCGTCGGGCCCTCAGGTGCGACGCGATCGGTCCAATGCAATTTTTGTGCTGCTTTGAACCCAAGCCAGCCTACGCCTGCTATCGCCAACCCCGTAAGAGCACCCGCCAGCGGAAGGTGTTTCGGTGAAACTGGAATGGCCGGAGGCGGTCTCAGCTTCAAATCCCAAGGCTTAGTGCCCTCAATAAATCGAGCAACAACTCCGTCCAACTCTGCACTGCCGGTACTTTTCATACAAGCAGTTTACATCAATGTAACATCACAGTGCATTAAGGTTGTGTTACAATAGTGGGCGGCGAAACTTCCAGTCTTTTCATTATTACTTGAGTCACGCGAGAAACAAAGCTTGGAGTTCCGTCCATATAATGTTTGAATATTTCAACAGCTTGGTCGTGCGCTCCTCGTTCAATCAGGCCGCCGATAGCCACACGGACGATTTCACTCTGGAGTGCGTGCATACGGACTTCATTGGCCTCGGCAGTATCAAGCTTTTGATAGTCCCGCGCGATCTCCTCCAGCCGAGCGTGCAGCTGTTCGCGAACGCCCAGATATTCGACCACGTTACTCACGGCGTCAGCAACACTCGCGATCAGCGCGGGATCGAGAAGCGATAAGTTCTGGTCACCACCCGGAACAAGGATTTCTCTCATGTCATTCCCCGTCCGAAGCGAGAGGCTCAGAAATCCTCGCCCGCGCGGTCTCTTCGATAATGTCCGCCATTCTTATCAGCGGGGCCAGCTTGACGGGATCGCGCGGCGGCGAAATCGCCGCCGCCGCATTCGGGACGACGATGTCGTCCCAGTCCCGCTCCATCATAGCGAACTGACGGCGAAGTTTTTCGACTTGCGCATCCGCAGCACTGCGACATTCCACGGCCCAAGCTTGGACTCTTTCAAACGACGCGCCAGCTTCGAGCGCGTATTCAACGCCCTTTTTAGCGTAGAGAAACGCCCAAGCAGCGGAAGCTGCTACAGGGTGGAGGCGAGCCTGAGCTACTATTCCGCGTTGGATAGTTTGCTCAGCGCCCGACAGCCGCCAAACGGCATCGTCTGGCTTATAACCTGTATCGCCTTCCCACGGCGCGCTGATCCGAGACCAGAAGTCCAGCAGGTATTGAGGAAGTTCGACCGGCGCTTCCTCTTTGATGTCCACATGATCGCCCACCATGCCACGGAGCAGTGTTGAATAGCTGACGAGACGAGCTAGGTATCTCTTGTTCTCTGCCTCGAAAACTTTCCGCTGTTCGATCAGATAGGCTTCGGTTTGTTTGATGACTCGCTTCGCGTCTGCCGCTTTCCCGTCACCTACCAACTGAGCGCCTTTGCCCGCTGCGCCTCCAGCCGCCAAAGCACCTAATGCCCAAACAATCAAAATAGGAAACGGCATCAGACGGCCCCCCGCTCAGCGTTCTTCGAACGATATATCAATCGGACCTTTTGGTCAGCGTTCGATTTCTTGATCCTGCTGCGGCGATGGCGTCTCAGTTTTTGGTCCTGGCTCGTTGGGCATTCCGTGCCGCTTCCAAAAGCTCTCATAGTAGTTTGACGGCTCGCTTCCGGCCGAGCGACCGAACCACGCTTCTTCCACGAGCTTGTGGCGAATGTCGGTTGTCGCCTCGCCCAGCAAGTTGGCCAAATTGTCGGTGAAGCTCGGCTTAGATTTGTTGTGATCGGGCATTTTTGGTCTCCACGGGTGAGACCCCACGAAGCGACGGCGGTATCGCCGACGCCATTGAAAGTGATTGCCGGACAATCATCGGCAATGTCGGCCGCCGCCCTTGGCTGGCAGCCTGTGCGGCATGAACCTACTCCACGAATTCCAAAATCATCTCGGCCTGTCGCGTGGCGGCCAGCTTCGGCACACGAGCGATTTCATCGCTGATCCAGACGCGCCACTCGTCGTGCTGAACGGGCACCGCGACGCCCTTCGCGTGCGTGACTTCTATGAGGGCATCCAAGTCCTCGGCGCGACGGGCTCCGGCAAAAGTAGCGGGTCTGGCATGGCCGCCGCGAGCGCCATGCTGCTTGGAGGCTGGGGCGGCATCGTCATGTGCGCCAAGCCGGACGAGGCAGAACGCTGGATCGGGTATGCGCAGCAATGCGGGCGTCTCAACGACGTGATCCTGATGCGGCCCGGCTCGGGCTGGAACTTGAACTTTCTCGACTACGAGTTCCACCGTCCCGACGGGCTCGGGGCGGACGTGCTGAACCTCGTGACGCTCATCATGGTGATCGTCGAGCGGATGCGTGTGGCACTGGGCCAACCGGCCCAGGACGCCGATGGTGCGTTCTGGGTCGCGGCGGTGCGTGAGCTTCTGACCAACGTCATCGAGCCGCTAGTTGCGGCGACCGGACGTTTGCGGCTCGACGAGCTGATGTGCTTCATCACCTCCGCGCCGACCACGCGCGAACAAGCCTTCAGCGACGAGTGGAAGGCGCATTCCTACTGCTACTGGGTGCTCCAGCAGTCCTACCTGAACCCCCAGGGTGTGCCGCTGCCGGAACATTCTTTGCGGGCGGCGGCGGATTACTGGTTCTCGACCTACGCCGGCATGGACAACAAGACCCGGTCGAACATCATCGCCACCCTGACGGCGGCGATCAGCCCGTTCCTGCGCGGGGTGCTGCACGACACGTTCTGCACGAACACCACCCTGATCCCGGAGATGACGCACGAAGGCGCGATCATCATCGTGGATTACCCCATCAAGACGATGGGGCCGGTCGGCGTGGTCGCCGCTGGCATCGTCAAGTTCCTCTGGCAGCGGGCGACGGAGCGGCGCGCGGTCGGCCCCGACACCCGTCCGACGTTCCTGTTCGCGGACGAGTGCCAGTTCTTCATGTCCACCTATGACGGCGAGTTCCAGAGCACGGCGCGCAGCTCGCGGGCAGCGACGGTCTACCTGACGCAGAACCTCCCGACCTATTACGCGCTGTTGCCGGGGCGCGACCCAAAGTCGTCGGCCGACAGTCTGCTCGGCAACTTTCAGACCAAAATCTTCCACGCCAATACCGATCCGACGACCAACCGGTATGCCTCGGACCTGATCGGCAAGAGCCTCCAGAGGCGCGCCAGCGGGAGCTGGTCGACCAACGATGGCTGGTCGACCAGCACCAATGAGGGCCGGGGAACAAGCTACCAGACGGGCCAAAATCGCGGGAGAAGTTGGGGCAGCAGCTCTAACGGGACCGCCAGCTACAGCGACGAGGGCAAAGCCTCCTACTCGTTCGGCGGCGGAAGCAACCGAGGCGGCCAGAAAGGTACGAGCCGGTCGTCCACGCGGAGCCGCAACAGCGGCTCCAGCGAAAGCGTCAGTGGCGGGCTGACGCACGGCGGCGGCTGGTCGGAACAGATGGACGACACGGCTCCGCCCGCTGCCTTCGCCTCGAAGCTGCGCAAGGGCGGGCAATCGGACGGCTTCATGGTCGATGCTGTGGTGGTCCAGGGCGGGCGTCGCTTCGCCTGGTCGAACGCCCACTGGCTGCACTGCACCTTTCGACAATAGGAGAGACGACGGTGGGATTTCTGCTGAACCGAAAACTGGTCACGCCTTTGCTGCTCACCTTTGGCCTGCTGGCGATGATCGGCGGTGAGGTCGAGGGGGGCGCTTGGATTGATGCGTTTGGCATCGCCTATTGGGTGATTGCAGGCTGGATCATGGCAATCCGACGTCGCTTTGCCCGAACGCGACCACCGGCACCGGATACGGCGAAGGTGACGGCCAGGTCGCCCCGCGCCCGTCGCTCGGACGGCGCGGGTGGCGCGTTCTCGCGCCTCGATCCGGCTTGGCAGAGCTGGCTACAAGGTGAAGCCCAGCCTCCGCACGGTGACCACCGGTAGGCTTGGCGTTAGGCGGCGATTTTGTATCGGCGCATGAACAATCGGGGTGGCTGGAAATCGAGTTTGCCGGTTCGGAAGCTGCGGGAGTTACCGCGCTGAAACAGCCGCATGGCGCAGGTGATGAGGTGCGCGACGCTTTCAAAGGACGGCGCTGAAACGCCGTCCCAATCGGGCTGAGGGGCTCGCAACAGGTTGGCGACGGCCGGGGAGTTCATCGGTTCCACCAGCAGGAACGCCGTCACCTCGCCGGTAAGGCGGGTCGCCGTCGTCGGGTAGCCGGGCAGCGCCCCGAAGTGGCCGGCCGGAATTTCAAACGGCCCGCCTTCCTGCCAGAACAGCATCTGGCTGAGATCCTGGTCCCAGACGTAGTGGCTTTGCGCGACGCCGCGCCGCTCGTCGGGGTTGCGGACGAAGAACAGCCAGCCCCTGGAAGGGTCGTCGCTCACCTCGTGGACGAGACTGGCGATCATCGGTTTTCCCGCGATGACCCGGCTGGGCGGCAGCTCCAACGGGTCGATGGGCTTAGCGCTGTCGGGGAAACGGAAGGCTTCGGCGTCGGCCGGGTCATAGCTGGCGAGCAGAAGCGCGTGGTCGCGTTCGCGATAGTCTTGCAGCCCTTGAAGCGCCGACAGTATGGCCGCGTGGGCGCGTGCGAGGGCGTTCGGAGCCGCTTGGTCAAGCGCCAGAGCGAGATGGCCGAAGAACTCCGGCAACGGGCGTTCCCAGTCCTCGGCGCGGAGCAGCGCGCCGATCGGGACGGGCGTGTTGCCAGCAGGGAGCACGCTCTTGTTGATGCGGGCGTTGAAATCCTCGGTGAGCATGGACCGGTGCCGCTCAGTGAGGTCAAGTTCGCCGCTCTTGAGGCGGGAGAGGCTGCTGCGCTGTTCGCCGATCTCGTGGGTCGGGAACAGGGTCCGGCTGATTGTGTCGTCGGTGACCCCGTCACCGCAGAGGGCTTTCATGCCCTCTAGTTTCAGCAACAGATCGTAGACCGCCATCGTGCCCTCCGAGGCGAATGTTGCATTGCCACGATTGAATGGCAAAGCTGCAAAGGCAACCTTGGGTGTGGACATGATACGCGGCGCAGCCCTGCTCATCGGGAACACCAAGTATCGAAGCCAATCGGTCTTCGGGCCGCTCAGAACGCCTGCGAGCGATGTCGAGACACTGGGCGACGAGTTCAAGGCGTTGGGGTTCGACACGTCCGTCGTCCATGATGCCGACCGGCCCTCAATGGGGACCGCATTCGCCCAGTTCCGTGAGGTGATCGCTAAACTGCCCGAGCGCGCCAGTGTCTATGTCCACTTCGCCGGGCATGGGATGCAGCGCGGGGGCGAGAACTATCTCGTGCCAGTCGATGCAGCGGGTGTCAGTGAAGCGGCTGTTCTGTTTTCCTGCATCCGGCTTTCCGAAGTGATGGACGCGCTTTGCTGGCGTGAAGACCAGCAGAAGCTGATCGTGCTGGATGCCTGCCGATCCCATCATGTCCCGAGCGCCACGCGGGGGGAGGTGGCGGGCCTGGCCGGGGAATCTCTCGATCGCTACGAACGGGTCAACGAGACCTTCGTGCTCTACGCCACGCCCGCCGGGCGCATGGCGGCAGACGGGGCGCAGTATGGCAATAGCCCCCTCTGCCTCGGCATCCGCGATGCGTTGAAAACACCGGGGGTGCCTATTGCGGTGCTCGCCGCACACGCCACCGATTTCGTCTACCGGATGACGGACAAGGTCCAGCGGCCGTGGGGCACCGGCAACCTCTGCCACCTGTGGCCCTTCGTGCCGGGCCACGACAGGTTGGCAACGCCCGTGACCTCGCCCGTGCTCGCCCTCACCGGCAATGACGCTGCCAAGGCCATCCTCGATCCGGGGGATCGCTATGTCGCCGAGCGTGGCCACCTGGTTCACAAACTGAAGGCCAAGGACACGACCGGCCGCTGGGCCTATTACTTCGTGCTCGTTGAACCCGAGCAAGAAGCGGCTTTTCTGGCGTCAATGAACGGCGACGGGATCATCGACATTGAGACCTACGGCTCTGTCGTCGCGTCCTCCTATGGCGAGACGCCAAGCGAGGAAGTTCGGGCGTATCTGAAAGAGAGATACGGTTTCGCGGCTTGATGGATTGGTCCGAGAGAGCGGTTGACCCAGAATTGGGGACTGTCGCGACGAACCGCTCTGGGCATTGAAAGAAGCAGGAATGCCAGTGCCCATTCCAGGCCCAAAGGGCTGCGCTTTCGACCAGAAGCTCTGGCGTCGGCAATCGACCGCAATGGTGTGAAGCGGTCGGAGGATGACTGTTCCTGCACGGCATGACGCTGTGGAGGACGGACAATGGAATGGTTGGGCAAGCTCCCCTTGGGGGACATTCAGTTGGAACTGCAAAAGCGCGTGGCCGAGCGCTCCGGCTGGGAAGGCGGTCTGTTGGGTGCGGGCCTGGGCGCGATCTCGGTAGTCACGGCCCTAAAGGCCGCGAACCGCGAGGTCACGCCGACAATGGTGCTCACGGGTGCCGTTGTCGGCATCGCGTTGGGCGCGGCCGATAAGAAACTGCTTCAGGGCGACAGTGGGGGTGGGTCGTAGGGAGGGTGTCCACGACCCGCGCTGGGTGCGCGCTGGGATTTCGGAGTGTGGACGGGTCGGCAGGGTCTTCAAGGCGCTCGCTTCCGCGCCAGTAGAGGCTTGTGCAGCGTCGCCCGCTCAAGAGCGGCGCAAGCGGCCCATTCCGACCCGACCTCGTGCCCGTCCGGTTCTTCCTCATCCGGCGCATCCCGCGCGGGGCCAAAGGAGGACACCATGAAACCCACTCACATCGCCCTGATCATTTCCGCCATCGCTCAACTGCTCGCGGCGTTCGCCGCAACCATCGGCGCGATGCGGTGCGGGCCTTAGTGGCCCAGGATCGTCTGCATCCGGGCTTGCAGGGCCGTCGCCAACGCGGCGCGTCCTTCGGCGTTGTTCAGGTAGCGGATGTATCGGAGATGCCGAAGATCGAACGGGATGTCCTGCTCGTTCTGGGTGATCAGGATCACTTCGCGCCCTAGCGTGTGGGCGATGCCCGCTTCGTAGAAGACGTTCGGGTTCCGGCCCGTGCAATCGCAAACCACGATACGCGAGCGGTCGATCAGGGCTACCACGTCCTGAATGATCGCCGCGTTTTCCCAGATGTCGTCGGCGCGCCGGCACCGTAGACCGGCGTCGGCGGCGGCCTGCTGGATGCTGGCGTAGATCTCGTTGAAGCCAGCATCGAAAGGCATCATGGCGGAGGCCAGAGCCGGTTCAATGTTCTCGTGTTCGGGGATTTGGAAGACGGTCGGGCGTTGACGGCGCGGGCGGACGTTTCCGAGGAGGAAGCGGTAAAGGTCGACGTCCTTCACCGCCCAATGATTGCGCGAAAACTCGAAATCATGGGGCATGTCGAGCGCCATGCGGTTCGCATAAATCATGCTGTTTTGAAGCGGTGGAACCTGGGCGTCGAAGGTGTATTCGATCGATACATCGGTTCCGACCCGCCGTGCCCGATTGATCTGGCCGACATAGGCGACCTCGGTGCCGGTGCCCTCTTGCAGGAACAGGCAAGGCAAAGCCGTCAGCCGCTCCAGCACGGGGTTACCGTTCTCGCGGAACTGATCGATGACGTGTTGGTCAGTGTACTCGAATATGCGCGAGGCGGGCACGGACGTGACGCCGTTGTTCTCCCATTCGAGGGAAAACATGATGAGGTTGAACATCTAGGTCAGCGCGAAAACGGACGTGTGCCCAACAGCCTCGCGGCTCGGACGAATGACGATCTCCACGTCCTGCTCCAGGGCATTCAGGAAGCTCATCAGCTTTTCGACCGAGAAATGATCGAGCCGATAGTTGGCAAGCGCCGACACTTTGGATTGCGGGATGCGCAGGATGGTCGCTGTATCCGTCTGTTTGAGGCGGCGTTCTTTCAGCAGAGCGTTCACAGCCATCGCCAGCCGCGTCTTGGTCTGACGGTCGGCGGCGTCTGGTAGACCCAGATCGGCGAAGACGTTGCCGGTGCCTTCGGTGATGTCATTTGCCACGTTTGCCTGCCTTGCCCTTCGTGGGCGGTTGGTAGTTGCTCTCGTAATGCTCGCGGGCGCGTTTCAGGCGCTCGCTCACCAA
Organism: Brevundimonas sp.; assembly: GCA_046294385.1. Classification (GTDB taxonomy): domain Bacteria; phylum Pseudomonadota; class Alphaproteobacteria; order Caulobacterales; family Caulobacteraceae; genus Brevundimonas. The sequence continues at coordinate 70,422 of JBKBJW010000005.1, forward strand.
GTCGATATCCGTCTGCGCCGTTCGGATGCCCGAGGGCGACTTCTTCTGAAAGACGTGGAGCACATAGACCACGCCCTCAAAGCGGACGGTGTAGATGCCGCGATAGGCATTGCCCTCAAAGCTCTCCACGATTTCAAACACACCCGCTCCTTCGCCTTTCCAAGGCTTGGCCTGCGGGTGCTTGCCTCCTAGCTGGGCCAAGCCCAGCGCATAGCCCAGATCGCTCACCACTTCCTGTGGCAGCGCCAGCAGGTCGGATTTGGAAGACCCGATCCAATGGACGGGCTTCTCGTTGGCAGGCGGAAGATGAACCATACGCCCTCATTTATACCCAATTTGGTATAATCTAGCAAGTGAATAACTGGAAGGTCGCTCCAATCCCCTGCAACAGCCGGGGCGCTCCGTCGGCGCTAGGCAGGCTGGGCGGCAAGCGCGCCGCACTGCGATGGAGCGGGTTTATGCAAGAGCGAATGACCTACCGCGTCAATGAAGTGCTGGCGATGACGGGCCTGAGCCGGTCCACGCTTTACCGGCTGGTCGCGCAGGGCGAACTGCCGCTGGTGAAGGTGTGTGGTCGGACGTTGATCGCGCGCGACGATCTGGAAGCGATGGTGCAACGGATGCGACGGGTGCCAGTGCTGGCTTCGGCGGCGCGTCGGCCTTCAGGCAGAAACCGCACCATGCCTGCATGAGCTTCTGGCGTTTGGCGAAAGCGTCGGAGCGCCGGTAGGCGCGTTCGACGGCATTGCCGATGGTGTGGGCCAGGGCGGCTTCGATCAGTTCGCGAGGGAAGTCGGTGAAGTCACCCGCCCAATCGCGGAACGTCGAGCGGAAGCCGTGGACGGTGCAATCCTCCACGTCCATGCGGCGCAGCAACATCAGCATGGACATCTGCGAGAGCGGGCGACGGCCATCCTGACTTGGAAAGACCCACCCGTCCTTCGCCTTGCCCAACAGCGGGCGCACTTCCGCCAGCACGGACAGAGCCGCTGCGGTAAGCGGAACGCGATGCTCCACGCGGGCCTTCATGCGCTCGGCGGGTACGACCCAAACGCCCGCCGTGAGGTCGATTTCCGACCATCGCGCCCGCAGGCTCTCGCCAGTCCGGGCGGCGGTAAGGATCGTAAATTCCAGGGCGCGGGCGGCGACAGCGGGTCGATCCCGCAACGCCCTCATGAAGGCTGAAAGCTGCTCCACCGGCATCGCGGCATGGTGGCCTCGGACGAGGCGCTTGTTCTTGGGCAACAGCACATCGAGATGGCCACGCCAGCGCGCGGGGTTGTCGCCCTGACGCAGGCCTTTTGCCTTAGCAGCGTCGAGCACACGTTCGATGCGCCCCCGCAAACGCGAGCCAGTGACAGGCGTGCGTCGCCACACGGGACGCAGCACGTCGAGCACGTCGTCGGTCGTGATCTCATCGACCGGAAGCGACTGCAACGCCTTCGCCGTCACGGTAAGCGAGGTGCGCCATTGCGCATGATGCTTCGGATTGGTCAGCGAAAGTTCCAGCGCGGCGAGCACGTCGTCCGCGACCTCGCGGAAAGTGACGACCCGATGCACTGTCTGGCGGGCGGTGATGGGATTGACGCCCGAGGCCACCATGCGACGCGCATCAAGCGCCGCATCTCTTGCGGCGGCGAGAGAGACAAGCTGGGAGCTGCCAAGGCCCATTTCCCGACGCTTGCCTCGCCATTGAAAAACGAACACCCATCGTTTGGCGAGGCTGGGATCGACATGAAGATAAAGGCCGCCGCCGTCAGCGTGACGGCCAGGTGTTTTGACAGTGGCGACGGTGCGGGCGGAGAGGCGGTTGGTCGGTCGAGACATCCGGTTTTCCTTTTGTCCGTCGAACCTTTTCCGTCCTAAATGCCATCATCAAAGCGGCATGGGATTGGGAGAGACACGGGGACACAAGCTGAAAGTGAGAGCTGAAATTACTCAGCTACGACAACAGCTTGGAGGATAGCCTGCGATTGCCAGACATTGCAGAGGGACGGACTCTCTGTCCGCCACGCACTTCCTCGATAACCGCCGGGTCCCTGTAATCCGGGAAATAACCCCGACATTACCGAGCCTTCGCCGAACCCGGAGACGGACAGCCGGTCTCTGATCGCGGGATCTTGCCTGCAACACCCCCTTTTTGCCGCCTCCGTCTCCGTTCGCCCGGCGACGGGTCGTTTTCGCCTGCCTAGGCCCGTCCCTGAAAACAGGGAAGTACAGGGAAATCGCTCGAATTTTCGATCCGAACGCAAATCGCCGTAACCCGGCAAGCCCCGCCACGTCTGGGATTTCAGGCGAGCGCCGCGACCTTTTCCCACGACAGGAACAGGGAATTTTTCCGGGCTAACAGGGAATGGTTTTGAGGGAACAGGGAAGGAAATCCCCGGATCAGGGATACTGCGTCTGGGTCTCAGGCGGCGGCGTAGAGACGGCGCTGCGCTTCCCAGTCGAGGGGCATCTCGTGGCGCGTGACCGCCTCCAGCGTCAGACCGACAGGCAGGCGACCATCGAGGATAGCGGCCTTCAAGTCCGGAGCCAGGAAGGCTACGCGGATGGTGCGGGCGGCGTAGGCTGCGGTGACACCTTCCGCCTCGGCGATCTGGTTCAGGGTCTTCGCCTCGCCTGTCAGCAGCTGGCGCTTCCAGGCCTCGGCCCGGATCAGGGCGGCGCCGAGCGCAGGGTCAGTGGCGCGGTGATGGATCGCGGCCTTACCATCCGGTCCGATGGCAATCTTGGCCCCGCCGCGTTTCACAACCCGGACCGGGATGGTCAGAACCCGGTCGGATCCCCGGCGCTCGAGCCGATCGACTGAGATGCGGTCCTGCGGTCCCAGATCGCGGCTTGCCCGGTCGAGCATCGCCTCATCGAACTGGAGGGTGACGGCGTCGCTCGTGACCTCGACGCGGTCGATCAGGTTGCGGATCGCCAACCAGTCTGGCGACGCCTCGGTCTGGATGCAGAGCTTCAGCTCGTGCAGGCGGTTTGCCACTATCTCCTCGACGATGTGGGCGGAGATGCGCGGCACGGCACCCAGGTTTTGGCGCCGCCCTGACTGGATCGGGCTCGAGACATAATAGCGGTAGGCGGTCTTACCGGGCCGCGTCGCCTTGAGGGGCGTCATGCGATTGCCAGCGGAATCGAAGATCAGTCCCTTGAACGGTGCCCCCTTTTGAGGCCGACGCACTTCGCCGGGCTTTCTCGTCTTGAGGTCGTTCTGGGCCAGAAGCGCCTGTGCCACATCGAACACGTCGCGATCTATGATGGCGGGATGCTGGCCGGGGTAGCTGGTGTCCTTGTGCGGGATTTCTCCGACGTAGGTTCGATTGTGCAGGATGTGGAACAGCGCACCCCGGTCGATCCTGAGGCCACCCCTCAGCACGCCCGCCTTGGTGGACCAGCTCTTGGATACGACACCCGCCGCTTCAAGCTCCTGGGTGACCTTGTGGACTGAGCCGACCTCAAGGTATCGCCCGAAAATCCAGCGCACTGTTTTGGCCTCGGCGTCGTTGATCGTCAGGGTGCGGCCAGCGGCGTCATAGCCCAGCGGGAGGTTCCCCCCCATCCACATACCGAGCTTCTTGGACGCCGTGATCTTGTCGCGGATCCTCTCGCCAGTGACCTCCCGCTCGAACTGGGCGAAGGAGAGCAGGACGTTAAGCGTAAGCCGGCCCATCGACGTAGTGGTGTTGAAGGCTTGGGTAACGCTGACGAAGCTCGCGCCCGCCCGGTCCAACACATCGACGATGCGCGAGAAGTCGGTCAGGGCGCGGGTCAGGCGATCAACCTTGTAGACCACCACCACATCGATCAGCCCGGCTTCAACGTCATCGAGCAGACGCCTCAGTCCCGGTCGCGCCATGTTGCCGCCGCTGAACCCGCCATCGTCATAGACACCCGGCAGGAGCGTCCAACCTTCACCGGCCTGGGACTGCACATAGGCCGCGCAGGCATCGCGCTGGGCATGCAGCGAGTTGTAGTCCTGCTCCAGGCCCTCCTCTGTGCTCTTGCGCGTGTAGATCGCACAACGGAGGGTGCGGCCAGTCGGGCTCATGCCGAGGCTCCGTCACGCAGTCCAAAGAACCTGGGCCCGTTCCAGCGAACCCCAGTGATCAGCCGTGCGACCTTCGAAAGGCTGGCATGCTTCTGCCCCTGCCAGATATAGCCGTCTGGACGAACCTCGACCTCGTGGCGCACGCCCTGCCATTCCCGGATCAGGGTCGATCCCGGCTGGAAAGTCGAAGTCCGCAGCCGGGGCTTCTTGCCCGCCCGGTGTTGGCTTGCCGCGCGGGACAGGCGCGGATCTACGAAACTGTACGGACCTGAGGCCTGGACCTGGAGTGCCTCCGCCAGTGCACGGCGGAGGATGTCGGCCGAGCGCACCGGGGGCGGCTCACCAAGCCGCTCCCGCCACACCGCACGAAGCGCCTCGACGTCCATTGACGAGAGGCTGGCCAGCGTTTCTCGCAGAGTCTCCATTATTTAACGGGCTCCGTCGGGGCGGCGATCCGCCAAACCCGCCACTCGCCATCCTTGTCGCTCGATACGGTATGGCCGCGCTTCTTCAGGGCTCCGGCCATGGCCCCGCGGATCGAGTGGGCCTGCCAACCGGTTGCCTTGATCATGGCCGGCATGTCGGCTCCATTCTCCCGCTGGAGCATGGTGACCAGCCGGTCGAGTTTGGACTTGGCGCGAGGGGCTCGAGCGGTGGCTTCTGTGTTGGGTTTGCCGCGCATGATGACGTTCCTTCGGTCAACGAGCGCGAGGTTGCGCCCTACTGAGCCGAGCCCGGACTGCCGGGCGGGAACGGGTTCACTACCGCTTACGGTGCAGCGGAAGTCCAGTCATGAATTGCAGTGAGATCGCCTCGCCGTGCGATCCGCTGAGTGCCGGTGACGTCGGAGGGACCCAGAGATCCTTACCCACGGCCCGTTTGCCGCCGGGTGTGGGCCGCCACGCGCGAGGAGCGGAAGTCGGAGGCGCCGCGAAACAGCGTCCATCGCGGCATTCGATGCACATTTTTACATGTGCACTGAGCAGGCACACGTGGGCTCTCGCCCAATCGTTTGCCGCCCCGCAGTCACCCGAAAGCGGACTCTCATAATGTCCGCTTTGGGGGGAAAGCGGACGTTGGATGCTGGAGCAAACTAACGTCGCAACCTCGATGACAGACTGGCCCACTCCTTAACGTGAAAAAACGGCCCCATGGGGCGCGCCCTCGCCCGTCCAGCCATGCGGCCACGCGCGGCTGGCAAAGCTGAAACCGGGCTGCCCGTCAGCATCGCGAAACGCGTTGTCGATGCTCAATTCGCCAGTCGCTTCGTCGAGTTTCAGCAGATACGTGCGGTCTCCTGACTGCCCCGACGTTACAACCAAGCGCTGCGATATCGCATCCCATCCAGTCCAGTGCGCTGCATATGTATCGTTGATGGTCAGCCGCGATACTTCAACTGGTCTAGAGCCATCGGCAATGTCGAGAACGATGAAGCCGTGGATGGCCGGAACGCTCTGCACCAGATAGTGGCCGACGATCGTTGGCACGCCGCACCAGCTTCCGGGAAACTGGTGGATCAGCTCAGCAGTGGGTGACGGCCTATCCATTCCTGTGACCCGCTGCATACCGCAGGACAGGGTCTGGATGTATACCGCTCCGTCGGGACCAACCCTCGGCTCCTCGGGAGATATGTGCCCGTTGAGTCTGGGGCCCGGGTCGAGTCGATAGGTTCCAAGCAACTCGAGATCGGACAGGCGGAACAGCTGATAGGTATTGCTTGTCAGCAGATAGTCGTCGCCCATGGGCGAGTTGGTCACCAGTACCCGGTCGATGGCCGGCAGGACCGCCAGGCTGTAGGGAAGCAGCCCCTCGTCCGGCAAAGCGGGATCGGCGTTACTGACGGACCGCACCACTTCACCGGTGTCGTCAATCTCGACCAGTCCGCCGCTAGTGCCTTCCATGACCATATGGTCGCCATGGTCGCTGTGGTCGGGGTATTGGAATGCCGCAAGCACATTGCCATTGGGTAGGCGAAGGAAACTATGCGGCATACTGAACCCGCCGAGGCTTCCGAATGAAGCCGCAACACGGGGCCTCAGCGGATCGTTGAGATCGAAAATGATCGTACGGTTGGCGCCATGATCATTGGCGAACAGCATACCGTTCGCGGGCATCACATACTCGGTATGATGGACATTCATGCTCTGCTGGTCAGTGCCCACACTGGTCACTAGTTTGCCATACGTCGGAGAGGCCGGATCTGCGTCCACGACCGCCAGGAAGGCATTGCCCTCTTTCGCCGGGTCGCCGGCCCACACGAACAGGAAGTGGCCAGGTTCAGTGGCGGCCTGCGCGGCGGCCGGCGTGGCAAACAAACCCGTCAAGACCAACAGGATCAACGTTCGCAGCATCGACCTTACCCCCCCCAGCGTTGCTGGCTCCACCGACCTCGACCGGAAATACGCGCTACTGCGCTCCACATTGATCCCACGCGTCACTAATGACCGCAATGGGTCGATAGCAGCCCTTAGGCTCAGGCCGCGAAGCTGACATTGAGGCTGTTTGGCCGTAGGCATGAACTATGCCCATCGCTGCTGACGAAATCGCTGCGCTCATCGACACCGAGTTGGCCGGATTGGCCGATCCGGAAGTCGAGAAACGTGTTCGTGCTGGCTTAATCGAACCGCGCCGGATCACGCTCGACTGGGACTACGGAAGGCCGGGCCAACAGTTCGACGGATGGGTCGTGTTCGACCATGAAGCAGGATCAAACACTCTAATCGTCTATTGCGAAGAAGGCTTTGGTCCGAAGCATCCTTGGGGTTTGGTCTTCGCCTGCGACGTCCCAGCAATGGGAATGGACAGCGGTTGGTTTCCGACGTTCCTGCAAGCGTTCGGGGACTCATTTGCGGCTTTGCCATTGAGCCAGCCGCGCCCGATCTAATGTCCGCTTTGGGTCGATAGCTGCCGCTCGGGTCCAGCGCGGCGTTTCGGTCTTGCGCGCCTTCTAGCGCTACATCATCGTTCATCTAACGCAGGTGCTGTCCGGGGGATTTCTTTGCGAATGCTCGTCCGAGGCTTGCTGGCCTCCGCATTCTGCCTGGTTGCAACACCCGGCTACGCCTCACCGGTTGGTCCAATCGTGATCGCCGCCTTCCAGCGCGCCCATATCCCCGGGGGCGTAGTCGCGATGGTCAGCAGTTCTGGACCCATTGAGGTGGTGACCTTTGGCGTGTGTCAGGCGGGAACGCCGATCACGAGCGAACTCCCCTTCCTGATCGGGTCCCTCAGCAAGCCCTTGACGGCTGCGACGGCGACCAGGCTCGCGCATCAGACGCGTCTGGACCTGGATGCGCCGATCCAGTCTCCAAAGAGGCCGCCGGGCGGCCCGGCTGCGATTACACTGCGACAGTTGCTCAACCAGACCAGCGGTTTCAGCCGACGACAGGGGTTCTCGATCCCTGCGCCCGACAGTCCAGCGTTCGACAGACTGCGGCCCGCCGGCAATCCGGGCGCATACGCCTATTCGAACCTCAACTATGTCATCTTGGGCCAGGAGCTGCAGGCGCGTTCCGGGACGCGGTTTGAAGCCCTGATCGCCCGGGAGGTTTTTGCTCCGCTCGGTATGTCCTCAACTGCAGCGCCGGGTCGCGATCACTGCGGGCATCGCCTGTTCTTCGGGCTGGTGACGCCTTGGGCGGAAGAGCCAGTTCCGGCCCATCTCGCGCCGGCCGGGTTCATCCAGGCCAGCGCCCCCGACCTCGGCAAGTTCTTGACGGCCCTCCTCGCCCAGGCCCGTTCTGGCGAGGACATGGGATGGCCCTCGCTAACCCTCGCTGACAGCAACCCGGCGGAGTATCATCTGGGTTGGCGCACTGCGATTGACCAGGGCGAGCGCATCTGGTGGCACAACGGCTCGACCGGCAGCTACCGCGCCACGATGGTGGTGATGCCTGCGCAAGACCGCGCCTTTGTCATCCTTACCAATCTCGGCGGTCATTTTGTCGACGATCCGGTCGACGACCTTGCTCTGACGCTTATCGCCCATGTTCGCGGCGAGCCCTCGCAGCCACCGAGCAGCCCACTGGAACCGTGGGCGCGGATGACCCTTCTGTTGGTCGTCGGCTGGTCGCTTCTCGCGCTGGTCTTGACGGCAAGACGCTGGGTTGCACGTGACCGCGCCAGGCCGGTCAGCATGAAATCCATCGCATTGTCGGTCGCCCCCTGGGTCGCCGTCGGCGTGGTTTCTACGTTTGCGCTGCACCACTTCACGGGCTTGTCGCCGCTGGGCGTTTGGCGCTTGGCACCCGACTTGGGTCTAACCGCTGTCGTCGTCCTTCTGACCGGCGCAGCAAGAGCTGCGATGAAGAGTTCATTGCCAAAACCGACCAAGTCTTCGGAAAAGGAAAGCCCTGAAGCATAAGGCTGAGGCTCGCAGCGGTGCCGTCCGCAATGGGTCGAAGGCGGTCAAAAGCTTTAAGCCCAAAAGCTGGTGTTGGCCCTCGCCTAAGCCCATTTCGCGGAGCGCCACCAATCAAGCCGATACAGCGCTAAATGTTGTCATCCCAGCGGGTTGGCTCCTTGCAGCGGCGAAACGCCGTCCCTAAATCTGGAGCTGGCTGTGCCATTTGGAGCCCCGAGGGGGCTAGTTGAGCGCCCATAGTGGTTGCGTTGAGAGCCTTTGGGCTGTGCGGAAGAGCCGATAGCGGCTCCCGATAATCTGACTTGAAGCCGCTGGGCAGCCCGTGTCGCCAGCCGGAGCGCTTCGCCAATCTCAACACACCCGCGGCCGCACTAGGTGCTGCCCTACCGAACAGGTGACCCATGCTTACAGAAGTATTGAGCGAGGGCGCAGCCACGCCAGCTCTTCCTCCGTCTCTGGCTCTCAAAATCGAATACCTACCGATCGCCGACCTCGCGCCACTGTCGCGCAAGCTGAAGATTCACAAGAAAAAGGACGTCGCCGCGCTCGCTGAGGCGATCAAACTCTTCGGCTTCGTTGTTCCGATTCTAGTCGACCACGCTGGTCGTATTGTCTCCGGCAATGGCCGACTTGATGCCGCCCGTAGCCTCGGCATGACCGAAGTCCCCTGCATCCGCCTATCTCACCTCGACGAGGACAAGCTGCGGGTCTTCCGCATCGCTGAAAACCAGCTCGGCCAGTTGGCTGGATGGGACACAGAAGCCCTCGGCCTCGAGCTGCAGGACCTCTCAAACATCGACCTGGGGTTCAGCCTGGAGGTCACCGGCTTCACCTCGGCCCGGATCGATGCGCTGATCATCGAGGGCGACGGTGGCGGCGAAAACGCCGATAGCCTCCCCGACCGTCCTAAGGAACCTGTTAGCCAGCTTGGCGACCTCTGGCTCCTTGGCGATCACCGCCTCTATTGCGGGGACGCCACCTCGCCCGCCAGCATGGACGCCGTGCTTCAGGGTGAGCAGGTCCGGGCAATTTTTACCGACCCGCCCTACAACGTCGCCGTCGCTGGACATATCACCAGTTCTGGCCAGCACGACGAGTTCGTTATGGCGTCTGGCGAGATGAGCCAGGACGAGTTCACCCTCTTCCTGACCAAGGTGCTTGAACGATCGCGCGACACGCTTGTCCCAGGAGGTCTCTGCTACGTCTGCATGGATCACACTCACGTGCCCGAGACCCTGGCTGCGGCTAACGCTGCGGGTTTGGAACGGGTCAATCTCATAGTCTGGGCCAAGACGGCCGGCGGAATGGGCAGCTTCTATCGCTCCCGCCACGAGTTGATCTTCCTGTTCCGCAAGCCGGGCGCGTCCCACCTCAACCGCGTCGAGTTGGGCAAGCACGGCCGCAATCGCACGAACGTCTGGGATTACGAGGGGGTCAATGGCTTTGGGGCCAAGAAGGCCAAGGCGCGCGAGATGCATCCGACCGTCAAGCCCATGGCGCTGGTGCGCGACGCCCTCCTCGACTGCACCGACCGCGGGGATGTCGTGCTGGACCTGTTCAGCGGCAGCGGCACGACCCTGATCGCCGCCGAGCAGAGCCGGCGTCGAGGTCGGGCGACTGAGCTTGACCCTCGCTACGTCGATGTCGGGGTGATCCGCTGGCAGGACTACACCGGTCAGGAGGCGCGTTTGGCCTCTACCGGCCAGACCTTCCGCGAAGTCCGCGAGACCCGCCTGCAGGAGGCGCAGGAGGTCGTCGCCCTCCCCTCGCCGGCCGCATCCACCGAGGCCCGCGTTCGGACCCGAACTCGACCGGCGACTTCCGTCGCCTTGGCCGCCTGAGAGGAGGATGAACGATGAGCACACCCAATTCCCCCTACGAGGTCGGCTATTGCCGACCGCCGTCCCAAACGCAGTTCAAATCGGGTCAATCGGGCAACCCCAAGGGCCGTCCGCCGGGCTCCAGGAACATGCACACCATCCTGCGCGAAGAACTCGAGCAAAAAGTCCAAGTCACGGAAAACGGCCGGCCCAAGATGATGACCAAGCGCCGTGTAGCCGTTAGGCAGCAGGTCGATAAGGCGGTGAAGGGGGATCCCAAGGCCTTTAGCGTCCTCGTGAAGCTGGACGTTCAGCCGATCGGGCCGGCAGGGGGCGCTGGCGTTGAGGGTGGGCCCGGGCCCAGCGAGATTCCGCCGGCCGGCTACGACGACGTGGTCAGTGACTTCCTCCGGTCCATCCAGCAACAACAAGGAGGGTCGGATGACGACGCTGCCTCTTCCTCCTAAAGACTTCGTCCACACTGTCGCCCGCACGAACTTCGAGGTCTTCCTGGGGCTGACCTTCCACCACCTGAATCCAGGGAAAGCACTGTCACGTGGGTGGTATCTGGAAGCGATGGCCCAGGCCTTGGCGGACGTCGCCGAGGGCAGGAGCCGTCGCCTGCAGATTACCGTCCCTCCCCGGCATCTGAAGTCGGTGATGACCACGGTGGCTTTCCCCGCCTGGCTCATGGGGCGGCGACCCGAAACGCGGATCATCTGCACCAGTTACAGCCAGGACTTGTCCTCCAAGCTGGCGCGAGATTTCCGCAAGGTCATGCAGTCGAACTGGTATGCGGCGGTCTTCCCGGAGACCGCCGCGTCGGTCGTGCGCGACACCGAGAACGATCTTGGCACTCGTCAGGGCGGTTACCGGTTCTCCACTGCGCTCGGGGGCACCGTCACCGGCCTTGGGGCGGACCTGATTATCATCGACGACCTGATGAAGGCACAAGACGCCCGATACCCTGAGGCCCGCCAGCGGGCTCAACGCTTCGTCGACGAGACCCTGCTGTCGCGCCTTGACGACAAGGACAAGGGATCGGTCATCGCCATCCAACAGCGCCTGCATGAGGATGACATCTGCGCCCACTTGATGAGCAAGGGTCGCTACGTACACTTGAACCTGCCGGCCATCGCCACTCGCGATGAGATCATCCGGCTGACAAGGGGGCGGACCCACGCCCGTCGCATCGGGGACATCCTGAATCCTGAGCGCGAGTCCCAGGAGACCCTGGACCTGCTGCGCAAGGAGATCGGGGCGCGAGCCTTCTCGGCACAATACCAGCAGGACCCCACCCCTTCCGAAAGCGACAACTTTCGCTGGGAGAAGGTGCAGTTCTACGAGCAAGCGCCTGAGCGTCACAGGATCCAGAAGGTGGTCATCAGTTGGGACACGGCCGCGTCCACCGACCCCAAGGCGGATTATTCGGTCGGCACGGTTTGGGGCCACGATGGCGAGTTCTGGTGTCTGCTGGACGTCATCCGCGAGAAGTTGACGTATTCCGACCTCCTAGCGCGGGCCCGCCGCGAGCGCAGCCGCTGGCAGGCAGACCGCATCCTCATCGAGGGGGCGTCAGTCGGGCTAGGCCTGTTCGAGGACCTGAGGCGGGACATGCGGGGGCTTGGGGACCAGAAACACCAGGCGCCGTCGTGCACTCCGATCTTGATCCGTCCCGAGGGATCGAAAGAAGACCGTTTCCTTACCTCGGCTGTTCGACTCTACGATGGCTTCGCCAAGCTGCCGCGGGAGGCCCCCTGGCTGGAAGACCTGCGCCACGAGCTCCTCGGCTTCCCTGACAGCAGGCATGACGACCAGGTTGATAGCATAAGCCAGTTCTTGAAGTGGGCGGTCGGCCCCGTCGGTCGCTCAACGCTGCTGAACCGAGAGGCCCGACGGGATGGTCCCAGGCCAGCCTAGGGGTTAGGCGGACCCGTGCAAGAGGGCCTTCCAGGACGGCAAAGATGGCCCTGGAAGGCCCTGAACGAGCGCCCGGGTTGGGGGGCATGGCGACTATGCTCCCAACCGTCGAGTCAGACGCAGATCTGGTTCCAAGTCTTGGCGAACTCGGAGGCCGACATCATCTCTTCCAGAACGGGACCAAAGGACTCGCCCGAGGCGATGAACCGCTGATAGCCGGTGGCACCTCCAAAGCCGTTCTTCGCATTGACCTCGCCGCACACCATCGGGGTGCCGTCGCCGAAGATGTGGAAGCGGCTGTTTCTGAAGCGGACCGACCCTGGGTCCCTCATCTTGTTGCGCACCGCCTCTTCAGTCGCCGCGACCCAAAGGGCCTGTTGGGTTGGGTCGTGCAGTTTCTCCGCGCCCGCAACCACTGCATCCCCTGCAGCAGCGATCTCCCGCTCCCGTGCGTTGGCCAGCCGCTCGGCCTCCTCCGCGCGCTTCTCGGCGACCTTAAGCTCTTCCTTCGCCTTGGCTTCCCGCTGGTCCTCCGCAACCTTGGCGCGGGCCTCGGCGACCATGACGTCGTTGGTCGGGCATTCACGCATCTGGGCGGCCTCGCGGCACACCTTTGTTCGTTCCGCCCACTCCGCCTCAGAGATGTTCACAGGTCGCTGGATTGGGAGGTCATTCAGGACGCCAAAGGCGACGAAGCCCGCCAGGGCGATGACCCCGCCGTGCCATCTCCGCTTCATCAGCCAGAAGGGTTTAACAACGCCGGCCACTCCGAAAAGCGTGACCAGCACCGCGGCAAAGCTGAGCGTAGAGATGAGGGCATCCATGTCGTTTCCTCCCCGATGTTCGCGGCCCACACAACGCGGTCGCGATGCGAAACTCCGAGACACAACAGCCCTTTAGCTGTTGCATCCTATGAGTCTCGCTCGGTAGCGAGGTCGCTCATGGCGGGTGGGCAAGTCAACCAGCAAATGAGACTCATCGTCTGTCGCCCGATCGGCTGCAGCCCCCTCTCCTTGGCCGATGGATATCCGTCGGCGTTTTGGAGCCAGACTGAAGGGGCTGCGCGAGGGTCAGGGCCTCTCACAGGAGGAGCTGGCGCATCGAGCCGGGCTCCATCGAACCTATGTGTCTGGCGTGGAGCGCGGCATCCGCAATCCAACCCTGACGGTGCTTGAAAAGCTAGCCAAAGGACTTGGCGTTACGATCGCGGCGCTGACGTCACTGGAATAGTCGGGGCGGTCGCCCTGCGCACCAGGACCTCCATGGCCGCCGCCAGAGTGGTGGCGTCGGCCAGATAGGCCTTTAGCACCTCTGGGGCGGCAGGGAGACGCATGAGCGTCACGTCCGTGCATAGGCAGTCAGCCCGTTCGATGAGGGCGGACGTCAGAACACCAAGACGGAGCCTCGCTTCCATGGCGTCGTCGGGATCGAGAGTTGGTGCGAGGTCCAAGTCGGTCATGGGCAGACTACCGCTCTGGTCGCGGGTGAAGTCCAGTCGGAAGCCAGGATGGGATCAACTTGGGGCACCAAGGTCCCAACCTTGCGCGCCTACGCATTCAGCTGCGGCGACGTCACAACACCCTGGCGGCGTCGGCTTCAGCGTGAACGAAGGCGTCCTCGTAGGCTTTGGCTAGCTCTCCCGTGACGCCGACGCGCTTCAGCTCCCCGCGCCATTGCGCTTCGATGATATTGGCCATCTCCCGGATCAGGATACGGGCATCTGCTTCGGGGACCTCGAAGAACTCGCAGGCCTCGAGCGCCAGAGTGATCGAGCGATCATGCGGACCGCCCTCCATGATCGCTGTCTCAAGGTGAGGATTACGGTCCGGCGCCGGGTTGATGTCGAACGCGGGAGACAGCCGCCAACGCTGAGCGCCGACGTAGATGAACCCGTGGTTCTTCAGGTGGTCATCCTTGTTCGACACCAGGATCGTGAAGATCAGTCGGCGATAAAGCTCTCGGAAGTCCGCCGCTGGATCGGCGCCCTCCCGCCGTATGAAATCGACGATTTCGGTGTAGGACCCTAGGTCGATCCCGGTCTTGCCTAAGGCCGTGCGGGCGGAGATGTAAGGGATACGAGCTGTGCCGCGTCGGTCGAACCTTTTTACCAGAGCGACCGGATACGCGGTCTCGCCGAGTTCAAGGCGCACCTCGGGCGTTTGAATGCCGCAGGCTTTGGCCAGGCGAAGGGTCGCCACCTCCACCCGCTCAATCGGTGCCTGGTCGTGGGCCGAGGTGAACTTTGCAAGCCACAGCGTTTCGTCATCCTGCACGTTCGCCTTGGGGCGAGCTCCGCCCGATCCTCCAGCGCCGGCCAGGGCTTCTATGTCCTTCTGAGAAATCTCCCCGCCCTGTTCATAGCGTCTGGCCATCGCCGTAAGGGCTTCCAGATCGACCAGGCGTGGAACCGCGTTTGCCGCCCCCCGAATGACCTTACCGGTGTCGTCCAGGAAGCGGAGGGCACCTTGACGACAAGCATCGTCCGAAAGGGTCAGGTACTCAAACTCCGATAAGCCTGCGCCATACGTGCGCTCCAAGAGCCGTCGCCCCCAAGTGTCGGGCGCGGCGTCCGAAAATGCACCGGGCAGCGCGTCACGCGCTTGTCCGGCTTGGCCGGCGGCGTAGTACGGGCTCCCGCTCAGAGGCAGGCTCGGGTCCACAGCGAAACCTCGAGGGCTGTCAATCCAGGCTTCGTCATAGGTGAAGGCCGAAAACTGTCGCGGTGCGCTGGAGGTAAAGCGCAGGCGGCCGACCGGCGTCAGGTTTTCACCGAGCGCGACGCGGGCGAAGAATTCCGCCATTAGAAAGCAGCGCCGTCAGGATCGACCACGTCTTCTTCCGACTTGGCGGTCTTGCTGTCTGGCGTTCGCCGAGAGAGCCTCCCGGTGACCGATCGACCGCGCTTGGGTAGCTGCTGCTCGCTTAGGGCCAAACCGAGGTCGTCGGTTTTGATCTCCACCAGATCCGCCAGTCGGGAAACAAGGCCCAACGCCACCAAAACGTCGGCCAGGGTTCCCAGGGCGACTCCCGTCTCGCCCTTCTCAAGCCGTCCGATCGTGCTGACGGAAGCGCCTGCTCGGACAGCTAGGTCAGAGACAGCCATTCCCCGGCGCAACCGGGCGCTACGCAGATCGCGTCCAAGCCGCTCAAGGGCTGGTTTGGATTTTGGGGAGCCCATCAGACTATCCAGATTTGGCATTAAATGAACTACAACACGTCATATACGACGTGTTTGTGCAAGAAAGTCAAGTCTCGGAGGTGGCTTGGCAGCGCATGAGCGACCAGCTGGGACCCTACTGAGGGAGACGCGTTAGTTTGCGCCTACGGTGCTTTCCGCCTCCGCTGAGGTGAGGCCGGCGAGGCCAGCAGCGGACGCGGTCTGGTTTAGCTTTGGCGGTGACCAAAAGCAGACCTTCCGAAGGTCAGCTAAGAGTCAGGAGCAGCTCTTTGCGGACGGGCACCCCGGTCCGCTCTAGTACGGAGGCGACCTGTTTGCCCTTCGTCAGCAGCATACTTCCGCTAGACGGCTTATGGAGGCCGGAGCCGCCTTTTCAGCATGCCGAAGCCTCGCGTGTACGAGCCGGTGGCAGTTCGCACATAAGCACTGAAGGTCATCGAGCTTGGTCTTGTGACCTTGCCCCATAGCGGCGATCGCCATCTCGCGATGGTGGACCTCGATGCAAGCGTCGGCCAACGGATCGCCGTGGTCCTGGATCGGCTCGCACTGGCAATTCTCGCAGAATAGCCGGCCAGCATTCGCTTCCATGAACGCACTCTTCTTCGCCTTGGACAGGCCGCGCGCGCGTTCACGTCGAAGGTGGTTTCGAAGTTTCGGGGTGCCTTCCAGCCAGCCCTCCTCCTCGGACGCGGGCACGGTCGCGACTGGCTGTTCCCCGGTTTTCGAGACGATCGCGAAACCGGCCTCCTCGATCGCCTCGAAACAGGCGGTGCCCAGTCCTCCCGAGAAGTGCCGTGGAAGCACGGGAAATCCCAGCGCCTCCGAGGCTGCGCCGCCGAAGACGGCTTTGGGCGGGAGGCGAACTCCATCCTCCAGAAGCACGTCGTAGTCGATTGACGGACTGTAGGGGGACCAGTCGGTCCGGATCCTGAGGGCTTCCACGGCCATCCAGAGGTGGTGGGGTTTGACCAGATCGAAATCAGCTTCAGGGATGCGATTGATGCTTCGCAAGTTGATCGAGGCGGGTGCGAGCTGGAGAGCGGCCTTCAAGGCTTGGGGCCCCGCGTCGGTGCGAAGTCTGATGAGCTTGTTGTTATTGCCTCCCGGTTGGTCGCTGGTCCGACCGAGGCGTTGACAGGTTAACCGGGCGAAGTCGAAAAGCGCCCTCCCCGTCTCGACTCAGGCAACCGCCGCCGCCCAAGCGGTCGCCGCTTCGGCGCGGAAGCGGCGAAGGTTCGGCCTGCTGATCAGATGGCGTTGGATGTTGAAGGTGTTGTAAATCGCCGCGTGGGTGGTGAGGAATCTCTGAGCTGAAGCTTGGGATCTGAACTTCTGCTGCTGGCGTTCTCGTCGTCGGATCGGCAGGTGTGAGTTTTCGACGCGGTTGTTTTCCCGCAGCCGACCCGGCCGGTGCAGATGCCTCAGATCCAGCTGATCCAGAGCGGCTCCGTACGACGTCAGACCGTCAGTGGTGATGGTCTCCGGCTCGACTGGCTGGTTGTGGAGGAGGCGCTTCAAAAGTCTGAGCGCCGCCTCTGTGTCCCGCCGGTGCTGGACCACGAGGTCCAGAACCTCGCCCTCATCATCGACCGCCCGCCACAGATACATCCGCCTTCCACCGATCCAGCAGACCATCTCGTCGAGATGCCAACGCGGCGACGGGACTTGCCGATGCCGCCTCAAACGCCTGGCGATCAGAGGCCCGAACTTGATGGTCCAGCATCGGATCGTCTCATAGCTGACCTCGACCCCGCGCTGCGCCAGCAGCTCCTCGACGTCGCGGAAACTCAGGTTGAAGCGAAAGTACAGCCACACGGCGTGGCGGATCACGTCAGCCGGAAATCGGTGGCGCTTGAACGAAATCGGCTTCACGAAACATCATCCCCGTCAGCGGTTTAGTCCGCCCTAAGTGGAGACAAGTTAGCGTTAGACTGACAGCACCCGTCGGCATCCGTGAGGGCACCGAGTTCGCCACGTTCGCGCGCCTTGCGGCCATAGACCCACTCGAAGACCGGCGAGGCCATGAGCGTCGTCACAATGGCCATGAGCACCAGCATGGAGAACAGGGGCGGGCCGATGATGCCGCGCTGCAGTCCGATGTTGATGATGATCAGCTCCATCAATCCACGCGCGTTCATCAGGGCCCCGATGCCCATCGCAGTGGCATTGTCCTGGCCGGTCAGACGCGCAGCACCCCAGCAGGCAAGGCCCTTCGCCGCGACCGAAGCGACGAGGATCGCCAGGGTGACACCCACGAGGTTGAAGCTGTTCACCATGGTCAGCTGGGTGTTGAGCCCAGAGAAGGTGAAAAACATCGGCAGCAGGACAACCACCGCGAAGGGCTCAAGCTGACGCTTCAGTTCTTCGGCCAGAAGGCCGCGTGGCATGACGCAGCCCAGAATGAAGCCGCCGAACACCGCGTGGATGCCGACCCAGTCCATCACGAATGCGCTGAGCATAAAGAGGATCAGGACGAGGCCCAGCGTCGCGGGCGTCAACTTGCCCTCGCGTTCGACCATGCGGCCGAGCGGCGCCAGAAGGCGGGGCCCAAGGGTCAGCATGAAGGCGACGAAGCCAAGGCCGCCGGCAATAGCCTTGACCGCGACCGGCGCGCCGTCGCCGAAGGTCGCCAGAACCACCGCCAGAACGCACCAGGCCGCTGCGTCATCGATGGCACCGGCCGACAGGGACAGGGCACCGAGCGGTGTGCCGCTGAGGCCCCGCTCATGGATGATGCGGGCCAGCATCGGGAAGGCGGTGATCGCGATGCAGGCCCCCGTGAACAGAATGGCCTGGACGGTGTTGATACCGGCGCCGAAAAGGCCCTGGCTCAGCAGCCACGGCCCAAGCGCAAGCGCGAGAAGGAACGGCGCACCCATTCCCGCAAACGACACGGCCAGCGCACTTCGCGCGTTCTGCCTGAAGTGCTCGGTGCGAAATCCGAGCCCGACCAGAAACATATAGAGCCCCACGCCGAACTGGGCGCCGACGAACAATATCGCCTTGGAATCCTTCGGGAACAGCGCCGCCTGCAGGTCGGGTGCAAGCAGCCCGAAAAGGGACGGACCAAGGATCACGCCCGCGATCATCTCGCCCACGACCTGGGGCTGACCCAGGTATTTCCGGGCCAGCCAGCCGACGCTGCGGCAGGCGGCGATGATCACCGCCATTTGCAGAAAGAACGCGATGCTGAGATCCGCTGGCGTCACAATCACCTCCCCGATGCGAAACGGCTTTTTGAGGGGCAGAACGCGGCGCGTCGCCCTATCGGTTGGCCGTGAACCACCCTATCGTTCGACCCCTGCAACGTCGCCGACGAGGGGGAAACGTGATGGCTGAACCGATCAAGTCGATCCTGGTGGTGGGCGGCGGCACCGCCGGCTGGATGGCGGCGGCGGCGTTGAACAAGGCCTTGGGTCCGAACGCGGTCGTGACCCTGGTGGAATCCGATGACATCGGCATCGTGGGCGTCGGCGAAGCCACCGTGCCGCCCATCCGGGACTTCAACGCCCTGATCCAGCTGGATGAGGCGGAGTTCATGCGCGAAACCCGCGCGACGCTGAAGCTGGCCATCGAGTTCGTCGACTGGGGGCAGAAGGGTTCCCGCTATCTGCACCCTTTCGGCACCTTCGGCCCGGGACCGACGCTGGGCGACTTTCACCAGTCGTGGCTGGCGCTGAAAGCGCGCGGCCTGGAGGACGGCCTGGAGGCCTATTCCATCTGCGCCCAGGCGTGCCATCGCAACCGGGTCGGCCTGCGTGAGGCGGATCCCCGTTCGCCCCTGTCCAGCCTGTTCAGCGCCTATCACTTCGATGCCGGCCTTTATGCCGGCTACCTGCGCAAGGTCTGCGAGCGCCGGGGTGTGGTTCGCGAGGAGGGCCAGGTCGTCGAGGTTCTGCAACGCCCCGAGGACGGCTTCGTCTCGGGGGTGAAGCTGAAGGACGGGCGGGTGCTTGAGGCCGACCTCTTCATCGACTGCACCGGCTTCCGCGGCCTGTTGATCGAGGGTGCCATGCAGGCCGGTTACGAGGACTGGTCGCACTGGCTCCCCATGAACCGGGCCCTGGCTGTGCCCTGCGCGAAGGTCGATCCCATCACCCCCTACACCCGGTCCACGGCGCGTGACGCGGGCTGGCAGTGGCGCATCGCGCTGCAGCACCGCACCGGCAACGGCTACGTCTACTGCTCGGACTTCATCTCGGACGAGGACGCGTCCCGCACCCTGCTCGACAACCTGGACGGCGAGGCCTTGGCGGAGCCCCGGCCGCTGCGGTTCGTGACGGGCCGACGCAAGGCCTACTGGCTCAAGAACGTGGTGAGCCTGGGCCTGTCCTCGGGCTTCATCGAGCCGCTGGAGTCGACCAGCATCCATCTGGTTCAGTCGGGCATCTACCGGCTGTTGCAGCACTTCCCGGACAAGGACTTCAGCCCGGTGAACATCGCGAGCTACAATCGACGACTTGGCCGAGAGGTCGAACTGATCCGCGACTTCGTCATCCTGCATTATCACGCGACCCGGAGGGACGACACGCCGTTCTGGCGCCATGCGGCAACCATGGCGATCCCCGACAGCCTGTCCGAACGGGTCGAAGCGTTCCGCGACCGGGGGCTGTTGTTCCAGGTCGGTGCCGATGAGTACTTCAGCATGGGATCCTGGCTTGCCGTCATGCTGGGCCAGGGCATCACGCCGCCCGCCGGGAACCCGCTCTACATGCTGCAGAACCCCGAGGGCCTGGCCGGGAATTTCCGCGCCCTTGCCCAGCGCCTGTCCGGCCTGGCCGAACAGCTGCCGGACCACGAGGCATTCCTGAAGGCCCGCAACATGTGGGGCGCGGACGCGGCCTGAGCCGCGTCCGGTCCCGGATTTAATGGCCCGTCGGTACCGAGACCGCCTCTCCGCCCCGCCCCTTGGTCCGGGCGCAGGCGATCGCAAAGACGGTCAGGCCGACATAGCCGAGCATCGGCACGACGAAAGCCGGACTCAGGTTGCCGCCGGCCGCGTCCGCAATCCGCCCGGCCAGGATCGGTAGCACCGCCCCGCCGATGATGGCCATGCACAGGAGCCCCGACGTGGCAGAGGCCGGCGCCGACGACCGCTCCAATGTCAGGGTGAAGATGGTCGGGAACATGATCGAGTTGAACAGGCCGATAGCCAGCGCCGCATAGGCTGCCGTGGTTCCGCCCGTCTGCGTCACGACTGCGCACAGGATAGCGGCCGCGATCGTGCAGATCGTAAGGACCACGCCCGCCTTGACGAAGCGCAGCACCACACTGCCGAGGAAGCGGCCGACCATGGCGCCGCCCCAGTAGTAGGCGACCATCTTGCCCGCCTCTTCCAGCGGAATGTCCAGGATCGACGGAGCGTTCAGGAAGTTGGTCAACATCGTTCCGATGGCGACCTCGGAGCCGACATAGAGGAATATGGCGAGTGCGCCGAACAGGGCCCAGGGTGAACCAAAGGCAGCCAGGGGCGATGACACCTCCGCCCCGCCATCAGCGCCCGCCGCCGCAGCGTTGATGCTCTTGCGCGCACTGAAGATGAACAGGGCGATCAGCAGGAAGAAGGCACCCATGCTGAGGAAGGCCAGATCAATGCTGCGCAGCGACTGGCCCCGCGTAGCAGCGGTGACCACCGCACCCGCGGCGAAAACCCCGCCGGTCAGCAGGACGTGCGAGCCGAGCCACGGCCCGATGGTAGTGCCCAACGAATTGAAGGCCTGCGAGAACACCAGCCGAAAATGCGACGTAGCCCTGGACCCCAGGGCAGCGACCAGCGGATTGGCCGCCACCTGCAGAAGTGTGACGCCCGAAGCGATGACGAACAGGGCCAGCAGGATGCCCACATACTGGTCCATCATGGTGGCCACCGGCACGATCAGACAGCCTGCGATGATCGTTCCCAGGGCTGCGATGATTGCCCGGCTATAGCCCAGCCGCCCCAGCACCCACGCGGCGGGTATGGAGGCCACGCCATAGGCGATGAACCAGGCCGAGGCCGTCAACAGCGCCTCGGTGTAGCTGAGTTCGAACACCTTGCGCACCGCCGCAATCAGCGGATCGATCAGCGAGGTGGCGAAGCCCCAGGCGAAGAACAGGGTGGTCACATAGGCGAAGGCGAGGCCGCCGCCTTTCGGCGCAGGGGTGCTGGTCTGGCTCATGGTCGTTTCCTGTGCGGGCCGGTGCGCGGCCTCTGATCGTTATGGATCCTACGCCGGGCAAGCCTGGCGAGAAACCAAGTAAAGAAAAGGCCGGACGGTCACCCGTCCGGCCTTGTTGAAGTGGAGGAGCCGAGTTCAATCGCGGTCCTCAGGAGATTACTCAGTAGCGGTAGTTGATGCCGAACGAGAACGTCCTGCCGTAGACCTGATGGTCAATGATCCGGCGCTCGTCGTTGTTCTCGTAGGTGTAGAACGGCTCGTCAGTCAGGTTATTGACCTGGAACAGGGCCGACAGCCCCTCCAGCGGACCAGACTGGAACTCGTAGCCAATCTGGGCGTCAACCACGCTTTCTGCAGCGACCTGGCGGAACGTGCGGCCATTGCCGAAGCCCGCGACCTCGCCGAGGAACTCGGACCGGTAACGGTTCGAGACGCGCGCCTGGAAGCCATCCTTCTCATAGTAGATGGTGGCGTTGGCAACCGTTTCCGAAAGACCCGGAATGGGGTTCGAGCTGCCGGGGCTCGTCTCGATGTTGCTCTCGGTCTGCGACACGCTCAGGAAGCCGCCGAACCCTTCAAGCGAGGGATGGATCATCTCGAACGGCATGGAGACCGAGGCCTCGACGCCGTAGATTTCACCGCCCTGGCCGTTCTGGGGCGTCGAAACCGTGCCGGTCCGGTACACGGCGGTCAGCGGTGCATAGCCCGTGTAGTCGAACGGCACCGTCTGATCATAGATGTAGCTCTCGAGCTCCTTGTAGAAGCCGGCGATCGAGAAGTAGGCCGAGCGACCGAAGTACTGCTCGAACGAGACATCAAAGACGTTGGCGATCCACGGACGCAGCTCCGGGTTGCCGCCTCCGCCCGTGAACGGCGGGTTCATGGGATCATAGGCCGGCGTGTTCGACCCCGGGGCGGCCGGATCATCCAGGCTGGCGTTGTAGTTGAAGGTCCGGCTGGCACGCATCTGGTCCATGCGGGCGCGGGCCAGAGTGCGGGCCGCGGCCACACGCAGGAAGCGGTCCTCGCCAATCTCGAAGATCAGGTTGGCGCTGGGCAGCAGTTCCCAATAGCTGTCACCACCCGACACGGCCTGGGTCGCGGAAACGCCGGTGCCGATCTGGCGAGAAGCGAAGCCGTCCGACTTCTGGTCCGTATAGACCGCCTGCAGACCGAAGTTGCCGGTCAGCGGGATGGAGCCAGCCATCGTGTCGAGATCAAACTTCACGAACGGCGTCATCACCGTCTCGGTGACGGACCAGTTACCCGCCTGCACGTCGGCATTGGGGTTGCGGACGAGGTTGTAGAAGCCGTCACGCACAAGGCCGAGCGCATCGTAGCTGATCATCCGGGGGATCCCCAGATAGTCCAGCGAGGTCGGCTCGAGCCGATAGGCAACCGGCACCGCGATGGTCGCGCCGCCCGGAATGCCCAGGAAGAACTGGTCGTTGATCAGCTCCTTCTGGCGGTTCGAGACGTAGAGGCCGAACTCCATGCCGACGATGCCGTTGACGTCCAGGCTACGCTCACCCGCCAGACGCAGGCCGGTCAGCTCATCGTTGACGGTCGGGTTGTTCAGATAGCCGTCCTGGCCGCCCGGGATGATGTCGCCGCCCCAACCCTGAGGGCTGGTCAGCCGGATCAGGCCGAAGTCACCGTAGTCGAGCGACGGGTTGAAGCGGGTAATGTCTTCGCTGGTCTGGAAGCCGATGGTGTCGGTGACACCCACCGGACCGCGTCCGGTGCCGGCGTAGGTTTCCAGGATCATGTCGGTGCGTTCGACGCTGGAGAAGTTCAGGTCCGCGCTCAAGGTCCAGATGTCGTCCGGACGGTATTGGACGTTCCAGCCCAGCGAGGTCAGGTTGCTGTCGCGGGTGTTGACGTCGTTGCGCACCACGCCCTTGACGCCCGAGTAGGTGCCCGCGGTGACGAGACCGTCCTCAACCGTGTAGCCCGGTTGCAGCGTCGCCGCCGACCAGAACAGCGGCAGTTCGATGCCACGCAGGATCTGGGTGTTGTCGAACTCGGAATAGAAGGCATCGAACGTCATGTGCAGTTGATCGTTCGGACGGTATTCCAGCACGCCAATATAGCCGTCGCGCTGAAGTTCGCTGGACATGACGTAGGGCTTGGAGCCGCCGATCACGCGCGGGCCGCCCCCGGTCACTTCAGGATAGCCCCAGGCGTTGAAGCGCTCCGACTGGTAGGGGCTCTCCATGTGGGAGTAGCCGAGGACAACGCCGATCGTGCCGTCTGCGAACTGATCGATATACGAGACCGAGAAGCGGTTGCCCTCATCGGTCGTGCCGGCGTTGAGAGCGCCGATGTCGTTCATCTCATAGCGAAGGTTCACCGCAAGGACCTGACGGCCGAAGGCTAGCGGACGGATGACCTGAAGGTCGGCGGTGCCGGCCAGGCCCTGGCCGATCAGAGCCGCATCGGGGGTCTTGTAGACGGTCACGCCGCCCAGAAGCTCCGACGGATACTGGTCGAACTCGACGCCGCGGTTGTCGCCGGTGGTGACCTGCTCACGCCCGTTCAGAAGGGCGGTGGTGAAGTCCGGGCCGAGACCCCGGATCGATATGACCTGGCTGCGCCCGTCGAGGCGCTGGGTGGTCAGGCCGGGCAGTCGGCCCAGCGATTCGGCAATCGAGACGTCGGGCAGCTTGCCGATATCCTCGGCGGTAATGACCTCGACGATCGAGGAGTTATTACGTTTTGCGGCGATCGAATTCTCGATCGAGCTGCGGATGCCGGTGACGATGATCTCGTCAACCTGAACTTCCTGCTCCGCACTTGCATCCTGGGCCTGGGCCGCGCCGGCGAAGGCCAGCAGCATTACGGCACCGAGGGCGCCTCCACTCATCAGACGCGCACGCCGGGTGAAGTTGGTTCTCATCTCGATCCTCCCTGGGGGGCCGTCGCCCTCTATCGAAGCGATCCGTGCCTTCGCAAACTTATGCAAACTTTCGAAAAACGTTGCAACCCCTTAATGATTGAGGCGGCACGGCGGCAAACATTGGAATTGCTTGAAAATCCCGAATTGCCGCACCGCAGCACGATCTTCTGTTGCAAAATAAGCCCACAATTAGGCCGGATACGGCACGTTGACACGGCATCGCATCACTGCAAAAACTTGCAAAAGACGCGCCGGGAGACACTCGGCCCAGGAAGGAACGACATGGACCGGGCGTTGAATGGGCTGGGACTTCTGTGCGGCGGCTTCGTCGCCCTGACCTTGGCCGGACAGGCTGCGGCCCAGGTTCCGGCGGGCGCCGTGGCGGACCGGCCAGCCACCGATGAGATCATCTATTTCCTGTTGCCGGACCGGTTCGAGAACGGAGACGCGGACAACGATCGGGGCGGCCTCGCCGGCGACAGGCTGGCGACCGGCTATGACCCGACGGACCGCAGCTTCTATCACGGTGGCGATTTGAAGGGCCTGACCGCGAGGCTCGACTACATCCAGGGGCTTGGTGCCACCGCGCTGTGGATCGCACCGATCTTCGCCAACAAACCGGTTCAGGGCCCACCGGGCCAGGAAAGCGCCGCCTATCACGGCTACTGGATCACCGACTTCACACGCGTGGATCCGCATCTCGGGACCAACGCCGACTTCCGGGCACTGGTCGAGGCGGCGCATGCGCGGGGAATGAAGGTCTATCTGGACATCGTCATCAACCACACCGCGGACGTCATCCAGTATCGGGAATGCCGCAGCTGGGACTGCTCCTACCGCGGGCGGGCCGAGTACCCGGCCACGAGACGCGGCGGCCCTGCCGGCGAGGCAATAAACCCCGGCTTCGACGGTGCCGATTTCGGGCGTCTGAACCGCCCCGACTACGCCTTCACGCCGTTCACGCCGGAAGGAGAGGCGTCGGTGAAGGCGCCCGCCTGGCTGAACGACACGACCCTGTACCACAACCGCGGCAACAGCCTGTGGTTCGGCGAAAGCGCGCTGGACGGTGACTTCTCCGGCCTGGACGATCTCTACACAGAGAACCCCCGAGTGGTCCGGGGCTTCATCGACCTCTACGGCGGGTGGATTCGCGACTACGGAATCGACGGCTTCCGCATTGACACGGCCAAGCATGTGAACCCCGAGTTCTGGCAGGCCTTTGTGCCCGCCATTCTGGAGATCGCCCGCGAGGCGGGGCGGCCCAATTTTCATATCTTCGGCGAGGTCTATGGCTTCGAGCCTGGCGAGCTGGCCCGCCACACCCGGGTCGACGGCCTGCCGGCGGTGCTGGACTTCGCTGTCCAGGACGCCATCCGTGACACGGTCGCGGGAACCGAAGGGCCCGACCGTCTGGCCCGCACCTTTTCCGGCGACGTTCTGTATGAAGGCGGCGAGCGCACGGCGCTGCAACTGCCGACCTTCACCGGCAACCACGACATGGGCCGGATCGGCCACATGCTGCTAGCGGCCCGCCCCGACATCACGGACGACGAACTATTGGCCCGCGCGACCCTGGCACACGCCCTGATGATGTTCAGCCGCGGCGTGCCGGTGCTCTATTACGGCGACGAACAGGGCTTTACTGGTGACGGGGACGACAAGCGCGCTCGTCAGGACATGTTCGCGACCCGCACACCCGATTACGCCGACGACCGCCGCATCGGCCAGGCGTCCGGCCCGTTCGACACCGGCGCCGACCTCTATGTCAGCATCGCCGAAATGGCCCGTTTGCGACAGGCCGACCCGCGCCTGAGGCACGGCCGACAGGTGGTGCGCGCTGCCGACCGTGAACCCGGCCTTTTCGCCCTGTCGCGTCTGGACGCGACGGGCGAAACCCTGGTTCTGTTCAACACTTCGACCATGCCCCTGGCCCGACAGGTCGTGGTAGACCCCGGATCGAGGGCATGGCGCGCTGTGCGGGGTAGTTGCGCAGCAGAAGTCTCCGCGACCGGCAGCCTGGCGGTCGACGTCCCGCCCCTCGACTATGTGATCTGCATTTCCGAAGGCGATTGATGACCGTTCAGACTCTGGCCCAGCCGGCGAACGCCGCTGACACCGCGCACGAATGGTGGCGCGGGGCCATTCTATATCAGGTCTATCCGCGCAGCTTCGCCGACACGAACGGCGATGGCGTGGGCGACCTGCCGGGCGTTACGGCGCATCTGGATCACATCGCCTCGCTGGGGGTGGATGGCGTCTGGCTGTCGCCCTTCTTCACCTCGCCGATGAAAGACTTCGGCTATGATGTCGCCGACTACTGCGGCGTCGATCCGGTGTTCGGCACCTTGGCCGACTTCGATCGATTGGTGGAGAAGGCGCACGGCCTGGGGCTGAAGGTCGTCATCGACCAGGTCTATTCCCACACCTCGGACCGGCACGACTGGTTCGCCGAAAGCCGCCGGGGTCGCGCCAACCCGAAGGCCGACTGGTACGTCTGGGCCGACGCCAAACCGGATGGGACCCCGCCCTCGAACTGGCAGTCGGTGTTCGGCGGCCCCGCCTGGACCTGGGACGCCCGGCGCGGCCAGTACTACATGCACAATTTCCTGCCCGAGCAGCCACAGCTGAATGTGCGCAATCCCGCGGTTCAGGACGCCCTGCTCGACGCGGCCCGGTTCTGGCTGGACCGCGGCGTGGACGGTTTCCGCTTCGACGCCATCAACTTCGCCATGCACGACCCGGCCCTGACGGATAACCCTCCCCTGCCCCCAGGGGTCGGCAAGCGCACGCGGCCGTTCGATTTTCAGGACAAGCTGCACAACCAGTCGCACCCCGACATCCTGCCGTTCCTAAACAAGCTGCGGGGGCTGGTGGACGGCTACGGCGACCGGTTCACGGTGGCCGAAGTCGGCGGCGACCACGCCGACCGTGAGATGCGGCTGTTCACCACCGGAAGCAATCGGCTGCACTCGGCCTACGGCTTCCTCTACCTCTACGCCCCTGCCCTGAGGCGCGAGCTGGTTGAGGCCGGCGAAGGCATGTGGCCGAACGGCCGGGACGAGGGTTGGCCGTCCTGGACCTTCTCGAATCACGACGCCCCGCGCGCTGTGTCTCGCTGGGCCGAGGGCCGCGATCCCCGCGCCCTGGCCGAGATGATGATGCTGCTGTTGATGACCCTGCGCGGCAACGCCTTCATCTATCAGGGCGAAGAGCTGGGCCTGCCGCAGGCGCATGTGCCGTTCCAGCGGCTGGTCGACCCCGAGGCCATCGCCAACTGGCCCAAGACCCTGGGCCGCGACGGTGCCCGCACGCCAATGCCCTGGCGCGCGGATCAGCCCCAGGCCGGTTTCTCTTCGAAGGAGCCGTGGCTGCCGATGGACCCGGCGCATATCCCGATGGCGGTCGACGCCCAGGAGGCCGACCCCCTGTCGATGCTCAAGGCCACGCGGCGACTGGTGCGGCTGCGTCGCGGACACCCGGCGCTGCGCACGGGGACCATGACGATTCTGGACACGCCCGAGCCCCTGCTGGTCTTCCGGCGCGAAGTGGCGGGTGAGCGGCTGATGGCAGCGTTCAACCTGGGCCACGACCCGGTCGCCTGGAGCACTCCCTCCGGATGGCGAGTGATCGAGGCGGTCAACCTGCCGCACGCGGGGTCAGGTACCCTGCCGCCCCTGGCGGGGATACTTCTGGCCGAGGGCGCATGAGCTCAGCCGCCGCAGCTCTCGCGAACAATCAGGTCGGTGGGCACACGCTCGGACCGTCCGGCTGCGGCACCGCCGTGGTCCAGCAGCTTCGACACCATCAGCCGGCCGGCCTTCATCGTGTCCTGGGCGATGGTCGTCAGGGCCGGTCGCGCGTAACGGCTGAACGGCACATTGTCGAAGCCGATGACCGAGACGTCGCCCGGCACCGAACGGCCGTTGTGCAGCAAGGCGCGAACCGCCCCCAGGGCGATCAGGTCCGAAGCACAGACCACCCCATCAAAATCGACGCCCCGGCGCAACAGCGACTCCACCGACGCCTCGGCCGACTCGACCTCAAAGTGAGCCTCGACGATCAGGTCCGGATCGAAGGCCAGCCCCGCTGTGGTCAGGGCGTCCAGATAGCCGCGATGCCGCTGCATGGCCTCGGGCGGGTCCAGGTCGCCGAGGAAGACAATGCGCTTGCGGCCAAGACGGCTGAGGTGAAGCGTCGCTCGGCGTCCACCCTTGATGTTGTCGGACCCGACCGAGCAATAGGCCTGATCCGGCAGCTGCGCGCCCCAGACCACGAACCGCGCCTCGGTCTCGACCAGACGGTTCAGGGCCGCGTGCAGGGTGCTCTGGCCCAGGAAGATTACCCCCTCGGCGCGGCTGGTGGTCATCGTGGCCAGCAACTCGTCGTACGACGTCGGATGCAGGTGGCTCATCAGGATGTCGCAGCCCCGCTCTCGCGCCGCCTCGCCGACCCCGGCCAGCAACTCGAGGAAGAAGGGATCGCTCAACCGACCCTCGCGGCCCTGCGGACGCGGCATCACCAGGGCGATGGTCGCCGAGGCGCCGATGGGGCCGGCGGGCATGTAGCGGCGGAACGGATAGTCGTGTTCACGCGCCAGCTTCCAGATCAGCTGCTTCGTCCGCGCATTGACCGCCGGGCTGTCGTTGAGCGCACGGGACGCGGTCGAGATCGAAACGCCGGCCATCCGGGCCAGGTCTTCGAGGCGAGTGTTGGCGCGGCTCAAGGGTCGTGGACTCCGGATTGGCAGGCGTCTGCAAAATTTGCCGCAAATATTTTCAGGGCCGTTGTGCGCCCGAGCCGACGCATTTGGCAAGCGTCCAACGGGTTGGAGTTATACCCATGCTGAAGCGTCGGTCCTTTCTTGCACTGGGCGCCGTATCCGCCCTGGCATTCGGAGCCCGGACGGAGGCCCGGACCCCCGATGCGGCGCGGGCGTCGTCACCTGGCGGTGTTCTGACGGTCGAGGTGACGACTGACGGCGACGGCCGCCCGTCCTATGCCGTCAGCCGCCTGGGTCGGCCGGTCGTCACGCCCTCGCGACTGGGCTTCATCCTGACGGATATGCCGAAACTGGAGCGGGGCTTCACCGTCTCCGCCGCCCCCGTCGTGACCTTTGATCAGACCTGGGAGCAGCCGTGGGGCGAGGCGCGCCACATCCGCAACCACTACAATGAACTGCGGGTGACGCTGACGGAGCGGGCCGGTCTGGGCCGGCGGGTCGATGTGGTGTTCCGGCTATATGACGACGGCCTGGGCTTCCGTTACGAGTTTCCGGAACAAGCGGCCCTGCCGGCGCTGCGCATCGGCTCCGAGTTGACCGAGTTCAACCTCGCAGAGGCTGGCGAGGCCTGGTGGATTCCCGCATGGGAATGGAACCGCGAGGAGTATCTCTACAACCGCACGCCCATCGACGCGGTCGGTGCCGCCCAGACGCCGATGACGGTGCGCAGCGCCAGCGGCCTGCACGTTTCGATCCACGAGGCGGCGCTGGTCGACTATGCGGGCATGAACCTGTCGCGCGCCGAAGGCCGCCGATTCCGCACGGCGTTGACGCCAGGTCTGTCCAGCGCGGCTGTCGAACTGGCCGCTCCCGCCGTCACACCCTGGCGCACCCTGCAGATCAGCGACTCAGCGGCGGGCCTGGTGGAATCCCACCTGATCCTGAACCTCAACGCGCCCAACGCCCTCGGCGACGTCAGCTGGTTCAGGCCGATGAAGTACGTCGGCATCTGGTGGGAAATGCACCTGGACCTCAAGTCCTGGGCGTCCGGTCCCAAGCACGGTGCCACCACCGAAAACGCGATCAAGCACATCGACTTCGCGGCCAGGCACGGCTTTGGCGGCGTGCTGATCGAGGGCTGGAACAAGGGCTGGGACGGCGACTGGTTCGGCAACGGCTGGGACTACAGCTTCACCGAGGCCTACCCCGATTTCGATCTTGAGCGGGTCCATGCCTACGCCCGATCGAAGGGCGTGCAGATCATCGGCCACCACGAAACCGGCGGCAACGCGTTCGTCTACGAGCAGCAGATGGAGGCTGCCTTCGCCCAGTGCGCGCGCCTGGGCGTCCATTCCGTCAAGACCGGCTATGTCGCGGACGCTGGCGGTGCGCGTGTGACCGGTCCGGACGGCCGCCCGGCCCTCGCCTGGCACGAAAGTCAGCCGATGGCCCAGCACCATCTGCGGGTGGTCAAGGCCGCCGCCCCGCATCAGGTGGCCATCAACGCCCACGAGCCGTTCAAGGACACGGGCCTGCGCCGCACCTACCCGAACATGATCTCCAGGGAGGGGGCGCGGGGCATGGAGTTCAGCGCCTGGGGCCAGCCCGGCAATCCGCCGGAGCATGAGGCCAATCTGGTCTTCACCCGCCTGCTGGCCGGGCCGATGGACTATACGCCGGGCGTTTTCGGCATGAAGACCCGAAGCCCCGACGGCATCGCCACCACCTGGGCCAAGCAGTTGGCCCTCTATGTCGTGATCTACAGCCCCATCCAGATGGCGGCCGACCTGCTGGAGAACTACGAGGCCAATCCGGCACCGTTCCAGTTCATCAAGGACGTGCCGGTCGACTGGTCCGAGACCCGCGTCCTGAACGGCGAGATCGGCGATTACGTCACCATCGCCCGCAAGGACAGGCACTCCGACATCTGGGCCCTCGGCTCGCTGACCGACGAGCATCCGCGCGTGCTGGAGGCATCCCTTTCCTTCCTCGACACCCGGCGCCGCTACCGGGCCGAAATCTATCGTGACGGCCCCGATGCCGACTGGAAGGGCAAGCGCGAGGATATTGTGATCGAGGCCCGCGAGGTCGTTTCGACCGACGTCCTGACCCTTCGACTGGCGCCGGGCGGCGGCCAGGCCATTCGCTTCGTTCCCCTGGGGAGGGCCCGTCCATGACACTTCAAGGAATTTTACCGTCAGCGCGTCCGCGTCTTTCGCGCCTCGCCATCTGGAACATGTGCGTCGGCTTCTTCGGCATCCAGATCGGGTTCGGTCTGCAGAATGCCAACACCAGCCGCATCTTCCAGACCCTGGGTGCCGAGGTCGACAGCCTGGCCATCCTGTGGATCGCCGCGCCCCTGACGGGCCTTCTGGTCCAGCCGATCATCGGCCATCTCAGCGACAAGACCTGGGGCCCGCTGGGCCGCCGACGGCCCTATTTCCTGATCGGTGCTGTCCTGACCACCCTGGCGCTCGTCGCCATGCCCAACTCCCCGGCCCTTTGGGTCGCGGCATCGATGCTGTGGCTGATGGACGCCTCGATCAACATCACGATGGAGCCGTTCCGCGCCTTCGTCGGCGACAACCTGCCGGAAGAGCAGCGCACCACCGGCTATGCGATGCAGAGCTTCTTCATCGGCGCCGGGGCGGTGTTCGCGTCATGCCTGCCCTGGCTCCTGTCCAATGTATTCAACATCGCCTCCACGGCACCGGAAGGCGTCGTGCCCGACAGCGTGCGCATCAGCTTCTATGTCGGGGCCTTCGGCCTGCTGGCGGCGGTGCTGTGGACCGTCTTCACCACCCGCGAGTACAGCCCGGCTGAGATTGACGCCTTCGAGGCGGACCGCGGCGCGGCTGAGCCTGCCAGCACTCGTTCCGCCACCGCCTGGACCACCGGCGGCCTGGTCTGGGTCGTCCTGGGTGCCTTGGCCTTCTGGGGTGTCCATGCCGCGGGCCTGGCCAAGGAGCTCTTCATCCTGGCGGGCTTTATCGCCGGCTTCGGCCTGTTGCAGCTGGCCGTGGCCGCCTTCACCGCCGTCCGCGCCTCCAACGGCCTGACCGAGATCATCGGCGACGTCTTCGCCATGCCCCGCACCATGCAGGGTCTGGCGGTGGTCCAGTTCTTCAGCTGGTTCGCCCTGTTCGCCATGTGGATCTACACCACGCCGGCGGTCACGGCGGTTCACTTCGCTTCGCCCGATCCAACCTCGGCCGGCTATGCCGAGGGCGCGGACTGGGTCGGCGTCCTGATGGGCGTGTACAACGGCGTCGCAGCGCTGGCGGCCTTCCTCATCCCGGTCCTGGCGCGCCGGACCGGCAAGCGTGGGGCCCATGCCGTGAACCTGACCCTCGGCGCCGCGGGGCTGATGGGCCTGTTCCTGGTCCGCGATCCAGCGCTTCTGTGGCTGCCGATGATCGGCGTCGGCTTCGCCTGGGCCTCGATCGTGTCGATGCCCTACGCCGTCCTGGCCGGTGCCGTGCCGGGCCGCAAGATGGGCGTCTACATGGGGGTGTTCAACATCTTCATCGTGGTTCCCCAACTGGTGGCCGCCACGCTGCTGGGGGTGGTGCTGAAGACCTTCTTCGCTGACCAGGCGATCTGGGCCCTGGCCATCGGCGGGATCAGCTTCCTGATTGCCGCCGGATTCAGCCTGATCGTGCCGAAAGCGGAGCATGAGGCATGAGGCCCGACCGACGCACCCTTCTGGCCGCGTTGGGTGTCCTGCCCTTCGCCGGGGCGGCTCACGCCGAGACGCCCATTCAGGGCCGCCTGGTCGAGTATCCGGCGGTAAAGTCGGCTCACTGCGCCCCGCGGGACGTCACCGTCTGGCTGCCGCCCGGCTACGACGGCACTGACGCCCGCTATCCCGTTCTGTACATGCATGACGGGCAGAACCTCTTCGACCCCGCCCGGGCCGCCTTCGGAGAGTGGGGCGTCGATGAGCATCTGGTCCGGCTGCAGGCCGGCGGACAGGTCCGGACGCCGATTGTCGTCGGGGTCTGGAACACGCCTCTGCGGTTGCGCGAATATGTGCCGGCCAGCCTGATCGCGGCCCTGCCTGCCGATATCCGCGACACCCTTCTTGGCATGTATGGCGGTCCGCCGCTCTCGGACGGCTATCTGAGGTTCCTGGTCGAGGATCTGAAGCCGATGATCGACCGGACGTATCGCACCCTTCCCGGCCGCGACGACACCGTCATCGCCGGCTCCAGCATGGGTGGCCTGATCTCGCTGTACGCCATGATGTCCTGGCCCGAGGTTTTCGGCGCGGCAGGCTGTCTGTCGACGCACTGGCCCCTGCGGCTGGAACGGCTGT
This sequence comes from Brevundimonas sp., assembly GCA_046294385.1. GTDB lineage: Bacteria > Pseudomonadota > Alphaproteobacteria > Caulobacterales > Caulobacteraceae > Brevundimonas. The sequence continues at coordinate 103,849 of JBKBJW010000005.1, forward strand.
CAGACGACCAGTTGGCGGACTGGCGTGACGCCGTGGTCGGGACCTGGAGCCAGGTGATCGCGGCAGGCTTGCCCGACCCGTCAACGCACCGGCTGTATTTCGACCGCGGAGACGAAACCGTGGACCAGTTCTACGCCTTATTCCAATCGCGCATCGACGAAACCGTCCGCGCCGCAGGCTGGGGGCCCGACCGGTTCCGCACCCTGGTCTTCCCCGGTGCCGAGCATAACGAGCGGTCGTGGAACCAGCGTCTCGACGCACCCCTGACCTTCCTGCTTCCCCCAGCCTGAACCTCATACTCGCGAGCTCCCATGCGTCCGTTCCCCCTGCTGCTCACGACCGCACTGTCATTCGCCCTGGCGGGCTGTTCGACCCTGTCGTCGCTCAACCCCTTCGAACGCGCCGAGCCCGCGCTCGAGCCGGCCTACACCGTCGCGGCCTTCGCCCCCGGCGCGCCAGGGGAGACGCCTACCTGGGTCAACGCCGCCAAGACCGGTGTCGGCGCGTCCTACGAGGCCTATGTCGACGGCCAGTACCGCGACAGCGGGCCGACCGGCACCGTGTCGAAGGTCTGGTTCTCGCTCGCCGACGGCGTCCTTACAGAGACCATGTACGGCCTGATCCACGAGGCCCAGATCAAGCAGATGCGCTTCGCCGTGGTGACCGACACTGGCCTGTCGGTTGAAGGAACAGACACCAGCAGCCGTACCGAGTACCTGCACGTCGACGCCCAGGGCCGTCCGCTCTCTCCCGCCTATCGGGTCGTCACGACCGACCGCCTCGGCCGCTACGAAATCGAGAAGCAAATCTACACCGACCCGGACGGTCAGGCGCTCGTCGTGCGCGTGGCGTTCCGCGCGATCAAGGGCGACATCACCCCGTATCTTCTGCTCGAGCCTCATATCGCCAACACCGGCGTGGGTGACTCCGGAGACGCGGTCGCCGGCAGCCGGACGAACGAAGCGACAGCCGAGGACCGAGGCGCGCTCTATGCCTACGAGGGTGACACCCACCTGGCCCTGCTGGCCGAGCGCCCGTTCGCCGCCGCCAGCGTCGGCTTCGTCGGCGCCTCCGATGGTCTGACCGACCTTCGGGACGGCGACCTCGATCACATCTACCGCTCCACGGGCGAAGGCAGCGGAAACATCATGCTCACCGCCGCCCTGTCCCGCGTTCCTTCGGGGCAAACCCGGAGCCAGGACTTCGTTATCGGCTTCGGCGCCACCCGCCAGGACGCGCGCAATGCCGCCAACAGCAGCTTTGCCACCGGCCTCGACGAAGTTCTGGCCCACTACAATGGCGAAGGCGCCCGTATCGGCTGGGAGGACTATGTCGGCTCCCTGACCGAGTTGCCGCGCCTGGCGGCACAGGCGGCCGACGGCGGCAAGCTGGCCCATGCCTCGGCCCTGATGCTGAAGGTTCAGGAGGACCGCACCTTCGCCGGTGCCCTCATCGCGTCCTTGTCCAATCCGTGGGGCGACACGGTGGACGCGACCAACGCCTCCACCGGCTACAAGGCGGTCTGGCCGCGCGACTTCTATCAGGTGGCGATGGCGCTGCTGGCATTGGGCGACACCCAGACGCCCCAGGCCGCTTTCCGCTATCTGCCGCAGGTCCAGGTGGACGCTGACACTCCGGGCAATACCGGCGCTACCGGTTGGTTCCTGCAAAAGACCTGGGTCGACGGAACGATCGAATGGGTCGGGGTCCAGCTGGACCAGACGGCCATGCCGATCATGCTGGGCTGGCGTCTTTGGAAGGCCGGGCTGATCTCCGACGCCGAGATGGCGCGCATGTACAGCCAGATGATCAAGCCCGCCGCGGACTTTTTGGTCGAGGGCGGCAAGGTCGGCATTCTCTGGAACGACCGCACCATCACACCGCCCTTCACCCAGCAGGAGCGGTGGGAGGAGCAGGACGGCTTCTCGCCCTCCACGACCGCCGCCGTCATCGCCGGCCTGACGGTCGCCGCCGACATCGCCCGGGCCTCGGGCGACCCCGCATCCGCCGACCGCTATCTGGCGGCGGCCGATGATTATTCGGCCAAGGTCGAGACGCGGATGTTCACGACCGAAGGAGCCTTCGGCGACGGTCGCTACTTCTTGCGTCTTTCGAAGACCGAGAACCCGAACGCCGGAACCCGCATGGGCGACAACAACGGCCAGCCCGGACAACCACAGGATCGTGTGGTCGACGGGGGCTTCCTCGAGCTGGTTCGCTACGGCGTGCGCAGGGCCGACGACCCGCACATTCTGGCCAGCTTGCCGGAATACGACGACCAGGCGCGCGAGGACCTGTTCCGTGTCCGCTACGATTTCGGACCTGAGGGCGACCGCACCCCCGGCTGGCGCCGCTATGGCGTCGACGGCTATGGCGAGACCACCGACCGCGGCGGGAACTACGGTGTCGGCGGTCAGATGGATCCGGCCCAGCGGGGTCGCGTCTGGCCGATCTTCACCGGCGAACGGGGCCACTACGAATTGGCGGCCGCGGCGGCCGACGGGGCTGTGAGCGACGCTGAACGCGCCCGCATCCGCCAGACCTACGTGCGCGGCATGGAACGCTTCGGCAACGCAGGTCTCCTGTTGCCCGAACAGGTCTGGGACGGTGTCGGCTCGAACGGGACGCGGGGATACGCACCCGGACAGGGCACACAGTCGGCGACACCCCTCGCCTGGACCCACGCGGAGTATCTCAAGCTGCTCCGGTCGCTCGCCGACGGCGCTGTCTGGGATCAGTACGGCCCGGTGAGGGCGCGATACGCTCAACACTGAGCCTGCTCAGCGGAGCTCCGAAACCTGCGCGCAGGTCCGGCCTGATCCCTTGCCGACGGCTATTGTCGTATCTCGGCTAGAAACGGGATCAGCCGGTCGCGCCAGGCTCGATATCCGCGCTCATTGGGATGCACGCCGTCCATGAAGAAGGCACGGTTCTGCCCGCCGTGCTCGTCCAGAAAGACCGGATAAAGATCAAGGAAACGGACGTGGGCGGCTTGCGGGCTCTCGGAAGCGAAGGCCGCCAGGGCAGCGTTCACCGGAACAACCACGTCTTCGTTTCTTCCCGGCTCGTTCGTAGGCAAGAGCGACTGAAGCACAATGAGGGCTTCGGGCTTGCGCGCATGAACCGCCGCGGTCACCGCGCGGATGCCGTCAACGACGCTGTCGACGACCGGCGTCTCCGCGTCCCAGCTGTTGTTGATCCCGATCAACAGAACGATCACCTCTGGATCGAGGTCTGGCCGGTCCAGTTCGCCCAGCCCACCGTCTGATGCCGGAAGAATCCGGTAGAGAACGTGTTCGGTGCGGTCCCCGGAGATTCCCAGGTTGAGGCCGAGATTCAGAGGATCACCGCCGGCGAAGGACTCGTTCCATATCGAAAGCCCTCCGACAGCGCCCGGGAACCACGGATTGGCTCCCATGGTCCAGAAATCAGTGATGGAATCGCCCAGGAAGAGCACCTTGATCGGTTCCAGGCTCTCGGTGGCGGCGAGACGCTGTTCGATCTCGTTCAGTCGCTTCTGCCAGTACTCGATTCTGATCGCTGGACGGCTTGAGTTGAAACCGCCGGAAACCTGAGCCTGGGCAGGGCCGCCCACTGTCGCAATGCAGGCCGCCAGGACTGCGGAGCAAGCCGCCGTGGTCCGAACCAGATCGCGGAAACTGAACATGTCCAACCCTCCCGAAACGCTGTCAGATGTCAGCGCTCTCCGAACAGGCGTAGCCTTCCGGTGCGGGACTGTCAGTTCAGAATCGATGCCCCGCAACACACCGTGAACTGACAACCCAGACCGGCCGGGGGACCTGTCGCCCGGACGCGGCTGGCCGGCAACTCGCGGCACCTGATGCCCCCGCTGCCGGAGACGTGTTGGCTTCAGGCTGACCGCATCGCCGGCCGACTGCGGCGCGCCCTCAGTGCGAACCGGGGGCGGCCGAGGCGGCGGCGTTGCGTACGCGGGCGCGCGACGCCGCAAGGGCGAAACCGACGAGCAACAGATAGCCGATCAGCGGCACGTAGAAGACCGGATTCAGGGTCGCCGAGTTGTCGGCGATCTGGCCGGCGATCGGCGGCAGGACGGCACCGCCGATGATGCCGAACACCAGCAGGCCCGAGGTGGCCGGGACAGGCGCAGTCGACCGCTCCAGGGTCAATGTGAAGATGGTCGGGAACATGATCGAGTTGAAGAAGCCGATGGCGATGGCGGCGTAGGCGGCGGTCGTGCCGCTGGTCTGGGTAACGACCAGGCACAGGGTCGCCGCAACGGCGGTGTTCACGATCAGAATCGTCGGGGCCGGAATCTTCGTCAGCATCAACAGGCCGCCGACCAGCCGTCCGACCATCGCCCCTCCCCAGTACCAGGCCACCATGCTGCCGGCCTCGGCCAGCGGCAGGTTGAGGATGTCGGGACTGTGCAGGAAGTTGGTCAGCAGGTCGCCGATGGTCACCTCCGAGCCGACGTAGAGGAAGATCGCCAGAGCCCCGAAGACGGCCCAGGGCGACTTGAGCGCGACCAGAGGCGACATCCGGTCCTCGGCTGTCGGCGCGGGCGCTGAAGCGTTGATTGTCTTGCGTGCAGTGAAGATGAACCCGGCCACCACCGCGAAGAACAGGCCCACGGCGAGGAAGGCCAGGTCGATGCTGCGCAGTGATTCCGCTCGGGTGGCCGGGTCTGAGATGACGGCGTCAGCCGCAAAGACGCCCCCGGTCAGCAGGATCGGGGCCGCAATCAATGGCCCGAGCGTGGTGCCCAGCGAGTTGAAGAACTGCGAGAAGTTGAGGCGGGCATGGGAGGTCTTCGCGGCTCCGAGCGCGGCCACCAGGGGGTTGGCACCGACCTGAAGCAGGGTCACGCCGGATGCAATCACGAACAGGGCGATCAGCACCCCCGGATAGAAGTCCGCCAGGGTGGCGATGGGCACGATCAGACAGCCGGCCACCATCGTCACCAGGGCCACAATGATGGCCCTGCTGTAGCCCAGCCTGCCGAGGATGGCGGCCGCGGGGATCGAGGCGACGCCATAGGCAATGAACCAGGCGAAGGTCGTCAGGGTCGCCTCGGTGTAGCTGAGTTCGAACACCCGGCGCACGGCGGCGATCAGCGGACCGATCAGCGAGGTTACAAAGCCCCAGGCAAAAAACAGGGTGGTGACATAGGCGAAAGCCAGGCCGGTGCCCTTCGGCTTTGTTTGCTGGGTATCGGTCATTTGGTCGCCTCCTGGGCCGATAGCTCGACCGGACACTGATGAGATGGACTGGGTTTGCAATCAGCGATGACCGGGGAGCTACAGGACGCATGCCCCGCTCCCGGCATCACGGGGTCGCCGACTGGAACACCCGGATGTAATCGACTTCCAGGGCTTGAGGGAATGCGCGGCGGTCGATGCCCTCGACGCCGCCCCAGTCGCCGCCGACGGCGACATTCAGGATGGCATAAAAGGGCTGGTCAAAGGGCCAGGTCGCCCGGTCGCCCCGCCCGTCGTTGCGGAACGAATAGTAACCGACGTCATCCACGCCGAAATTGATGGCTTCCGGCGTCCACAGGACCTGGTAGCGGTGGAAGGCACCGCAGGCATCGGCGACCCGCTTGCGGCCGCCGCGCTCGGTCCCGCGGGTGTGGTTGTACCGGGTGGTGTGTACGGTGCCGTGTACCACCCCGACATCGTGGCCCACATGTTCGAGGATATCGATCTCGCCTCCGGCAGGCCACTCGGCGGGGGCGACGGGCAACAACCAGGCTGCAGGCCAGGTGCCTCGCCCGCAGGGGACCTTGGCCCGGACCTCGAAGAATCCATAGGTCCATTGGGCGAGGCCGCGGGTGATGAGCCTGGCCGAAGTGAAATCCTGTCCGCCCCAATCCGGCGTGGTGGCGGGGTCAAGGCTTTCGAGCCGCGCCTCGATGATCAGCCGTCCGCCCTCGACCCGCGCATTTTCAGGCCGGCCGGCCGAGTAATACTGAAGCTCGCGGTTGTACCAGCCCTCGGCATTGCGCTCGATGTCGTAGGTCCAGCGCGCCGGATCGGGCAGGCCGTCGATATTGAATTCGTCATTCCAGACGAGGCGGTAGCCCTCGAGACCGCCGTCCTGAGACGCCGCGGGTGTCGACGCCGCCAGAGCTGCGGCCAGACTCAGGATGGGCCCGGTCAGAGTGAGCCCGGTTCGGGCGGCTCGCGTCACCATGTCTGTCATTCCGGCAATGTCTACGGCATCGGCAGAGTATGCAAACGACGTTTGACAACGTTGTCAATGGCACGCAGGCTGTCGCAAAAGTCCATTCCCCGGGGAAGAAAATGCCCGCGAAACGCGTCCACCTTCGACGTCTGCCCTTCAGCTGCGCGGCCATTGCCGTCCTGTTGGGGGCCTGTTCGACCATCGCCCCACAGACCGTGACGCCGGATCCGGGGCCCGTCGGTCATGCCAGCGTCGCCCTCTGGCCGACCAGCCAGTCGCCCGCCGCCATGACGGATGCCCAGACCGAGGCCAGGGTCGAGGCCCTGCTGGCCGCGATGACCGTGGAGGAGAAGGTCGGGCAGGTCATCCAGGCCGATATCGGCTCGATCACTCCCGCAGACCTGGCCACCTATCCGCTCGGCTCGATCCTCGCCGGCGGCAACTCGGCGCCCGGCGGCAACGAGCGGGCTCCGGCCATGGCCTGGGTCGAACTGGCCCGGGAGTTCCGCGCAGCGGCCGCTGCCCGCCCGGGGTCCCGCATCCCGCTGCTGTTCGGGATCGATGCGGTCCACGGCCACAACAATGTCGTCGGGGCCACCCTGTTTCCGCACAATATCGGCCTGGGTGCCATGCGGGACCCGGACCTGATCCGGCGGATCGGCCAGGCCACAGCCCTGGAGGTTGCCGCCACGGGGGCCGACTGGACCTTCGGCCCGACGCTGGCCGTTCCCCGCGACGATCGCTGGGGCCGTTCCTATGAGGGCTATTCTGAAGACCCGGCCGTGGTCGCCGCCTATGCCGGAGCCATGACCCTGGGCCTGCAGGGGCCGCTGGGCGAGGGCTCCCTTGCCGAGGGTCATATCGCGGGATCGGCAAAACACTTCCTGGCTGACGGGGGCACGGTCGGGGGCCGCGACCAGGGCGATGCGTTGATCGATGAGCAGACGCTGATTTCGGTCCACGCCGCCGGCTATCCGCCCGCCATCGATGCCGGCGTCCTGACCATCATGGCCAGCTTCTCAAGCTGGAACGGGGTCAAGCACACCGGCAATGCCAGCCTGCTGACCGATGTCCTGCGCGGGCCGCTGGGGTTTGACGGCTTTGTTGTCGGCGACTGGAATGCCCATGGCCAGTTGCCCGGCTGTACGAATGAATCCTGCGCGGCAGCCTTCAATGCCGGGATCGACATGTTCATGGCCCCCGACAGCTGGAAGCCCCTTTATGAGAACACCCTGGCGCAGGTGCGCTCGGGCGAGATCACGATGCAGCGACTGGACGAGGCTGTCCGCCGCATCCTTCGGGTCAAGATCAAGACCGGGGTGTTCGAGGCCGGGCGTCCGACCGAGGGTGCGGTCGAGGTCCTGGGCTCTGCGCCCCATCGCGCCCTGGCCCGCGAGGCTGTGCGGGCGTCGCTGGTCCTGCTGAAGAACGACGGGGTCCTGCCGATCCGGGGCAACCGGCGGGTCCTGGTGGCCGGGAATGCCGATGACATCGGCCAGGCCGCCGGGGGCTGGACCATCAACTGGCAGGGCACCGGCAATACACGCGCCGACTTCCCCAATGCCGAATCCATCTGGGAAGGGCTGGAACAGGCGATCGAGGGCCAGGGCGGCCAGGCCGAGCTGAGCCCCGACGGCACCTATGAGGTGCGCCCGGATGTGGCGATCGTGGTGTTCGGGGAAACCCCCTATGCCGAGTTCCAGGGGGATGTGACCGACCTGGACTTCCATCCCGAAGGACCGTTGCAGACCCTGCGACGTCTGCAGGCAGCCGGCGTTCCGACCGTCGCGGTCTTTCTGTCGGGCCGGCCGCTCTATGTGAACCCCGAGATCAATGCCGCCAATGCCTTCGTGGCCGCCTGGCTGCCGGGATCGGAAGGGGGCGGTGTGGCGGATGTTCTGGTCGCGACGACGACCGGAGCCCCCCGGCATGACTTCCGCGGTACCCTGCCCTTCAGCTGGCCCCGCAGCCCCGATCAGGCTCCGCAGAATGCCGGTGATCCGGGTTACGACCCGCAGTTCCCGCTGGGCTATGGCCTGGCCTATGCGCGGCCGACGACGACGCCGCAACTGGAAGAGGTGGTGGCGACACGGGCGGGGACCGACAGCATTCTGTTCGCGGACGGCCGGTTCGTGACGCCGTGGAGCCTGGTCCTGCGTGACGACGGCGGTGAGGCGCGCGTCGCGGACGGCGCGCGCGGCGCCAGTCCAAGGTCGCGTGTCGAGGTCAGTCCTGTCGACGGTGACGCCCAGGAAAGCGCGCGGCGACTGACCTTCTCCGGAGCCGGGCGCGCCATCATTACCGGTCCGGCAATGGACCTGCCGTCTGACCGGGCAGGCGGGCTGGCCCTCAGTGTTCGCTTCCGGATCGAGCAGGGAGGAGCTGATGCCCTGCGGCTCGGTCATGGCGACGGTCTTTTGGCGTGGCCGGCATCGTCCGGGACGGACTGGCAAAGCCTCAACGTGCCCTTGGGATGCTTCATGGAAACGGTGACCGGCGTTGATCGTCTGCTGATCGTCGAGGCTACCGCGCCGGTCGTGATGGCGATCGAGGACGTCCGCATCGTGGACGCGCCGGATGCCCGCTGTCCGGGCTGAGACGCCTCAGGACCGCGCGGTCGTGGATCCTCTGACGATCAGCCGGAACGGCAACTGTCGATCTACGGATTCCAGCTGGCCGTCACGACTGCTGATGATCAGGAGCTCAGCCGCGCAGGCCGCCATTTCCGAAATCGGCTGACGGATGCTCGTCAGGGCCGGCAGGCTGAGCCGGACCCCTGGCGTGTCGTCGAAACTGACGATGGACAAGTCGGCAGGCACTGACAGGCCCATACTGCCCGCGCAATGCAGTGCCGCAAGGGCCATTTCGTCATTGCTGGCGACCATGGCAGTCGGCCGCCTCTCGAGGGACAACAGCCGGGTCGCCGCAACCATGCCGCTTTCGAAAGTGAAGTCGCCGGGGGCCTCAAGTTCCGGATCCGGAACGATCCCGACCTCCGCCAGCGCATCGAGATACCCAAGGCGGCGGGCCTCGGAGGCAGCAAACCTTTCGCTACCGGCGATCAGTCCGATCCTCACATGGCCCAGTCCGATCAGGTGTCGGGTCGCGGCCGCGCCGGCCAGCCGGTCGTCCATGTAAACACCCATGCCCAGCCCCTGCGCCGGGACGCCCAGTCGCACGACCGGGACGTTTCGACCCATCAGCATCCGAACCAGGGCCTCATTCTGCGAATGCGGGGGTGTCAGGATCAGGCCGTCGGGCTGGAGCGCTGAAAGAATGCCGATGACCTTGCGCTCCAGATCATTGGCCGTGCCGTCGACGAGCTCGAACAGCATCCGGTACCCATGGCTCTCGCAGGTCAGCATCGCCCCATGGAGCATCTGGTCGATCCAGTCATTGCCCCGGCCGCTGCGCCAGTTGTTGATCGTGTTGTTGCGGTCATTGAGCGCCACCAGAAGATAGGAGCGAGACCCCCCCATCCGGCGCGCCGCCATGCTGGGCACATACCCAAGCTTGTCGATCGCACGGGCGACCCGCTCCTGCAGCGCCTGAGTGACGTTCGGCTCGCCATTCACGACACGAGAGACGGTCTTGACCGCAACCCCGGCCTCCGCCGCGACGTGCCGGATGGTCACTTTGGACATAGGGATGCCTTCAACCGCACCGGGAGGAGTCTCGTCCCGCAGGAAGGGCCCATGTTGCACGAGGCGTGACGTGCTTCGCTACGGAAATTTGCGTCCGCCGACGCATATTGACAACGTTGTCAATTGATGGCGATTTAGAGGCAAGCGGCGGTCAACGAGCCGCAGAGGGAGGATTCCGACTATGCGCAATCTCAAGGCTGCACTCCTTTGCGGCGCGACCCTGGCACTTGCCGTGCCCATGCTGGCCACGCCCGTGCTGGCCCAGACGGCACCGACAACGCCGCCGGCTGACGAGAGCGCCGGCGATCCGACCACGCTGGACGAGATCATCGTGACCGTTGAGCGTCGCGAGCAGGATCTGCAGGACTATGCAGGCACCGCCGCCGTCCTGTCCGGTGAAGACATGAAGGCTGTGGGTGTCCAGGACATCACGGACCTTGAAGGCCGCATCCCCGGCCTGTCGGTCGCCAACAACGGCGGCAACATCGAAGTCTGGATCCGCGGTGTCGGGTCGTCGAACAACACCGAACTGGGCGATCCGGCGGCGGCGACGCATCTGGACGGCGTCTATCTGCCACGCCCTGCCGGCATCGGCTCGGCCTTTTTCGACATCAACCGCGTCGAGGTGAACATCGGGCCGCAGGGCACCCTGCGCGGCCGGAACGCCACGGCGGGGACGGTCAACATCGTGCCCTGGCGTCCCGGCATCGGCATCACGGACAGCATGGTCGAGGCGGAGGTCGGCAACTACGGCCAGCGCGCGATACAGGGCATGGTCAACCTGCCTGTCGGTGACAACGCCGCCATCCGGATCGCCGGCTACCACCTCGAGCATGACAGCTATTACACCGATGTCGGTCCTGCCGGCGTCGGCGGTGCGGAGGCCGAGAACAACAGCGCGGCCCGGATCCAGTTCCTGTACGAGCCGGACAGCCGGTTCAGCATCCTTCTCGCGGCCGACTACATCAATGAAACCGGCAGCGGTTACACCGGCACCAACTACGCCCGTCCGCTCGGCGAAGGCATCAATCCCGACGACATCGAGGATCCGCGCCGGGTCATCGCCCGGGCCTTCACGCCGGAACTGGATACCCGTCACTGGGGTGCCCGCAGCACGATCAGCTACGACGGCGACCTGTTCGATGTTGAATACACGGCCAGCTACCGTGACATGGTCTATGACTATGAGGCCGCGACACCCCTGTCGCCCTACTATGACGGCGTGATTGCGGACCTGACGGGACCGGGCGGCATCGGCGAGACCATCGACAATTTCTCGCGCTTCCAGTCGATCACCGACAGCCAGTCGAAGACCCATGAGCTGCGCTTCTACGACAATGAAGGCCCGCTGATCTGGAGCGCCGGTGCCTTCTACATGGAGGAGGACCAGTACGCCTTCCTCGGCTCGACCGGCGACCGCGGCCTGTTCTTCCAGGGCGTCGAGTTCAACATGCCCGACGTTGACACCTCCTCCTTCGCCGTCTTCGCCGACGCGACCTACGACTTCACCGAGCGGTTCCGGATGACCGTGGGCCTGCGTTACACCGAGGACGAGAAGAGCCGTCGCGGTGTGGCGGCGCGCTACGGCTTCGCGCTCGGCGGCGACGGCTTCGCCTGCTGCGGCGGCGTGCGCGTCGGCACCGAAGGATTCGAGTTCGCAGGTCGCGACCGCACCATCATCAATCCCGATACGGATGGAAACGGGTCGATCAGCGAGGCCGAAATCCTGGCCTTCTACTTCAACGGCGTGCGTTCGTTCGGCACCCGGGACAACGTCGATGAGGTCTTCGCCAATGGCCCGGTCGGCGGCGGCGCTCCGGTTCGTCCCGCCTGTCTCGACACCGTTACCGGTGACTTCTGGACCTGCGCGCCTGATGGCCGGCTGACCTATGCTGTTCCGTTCGCGGGCCAGATCTTCCAGCAGGTCGGCGACATGAAGGCTGACTTCGTCGACTGGCGCCTGCGGGCCGAGTACGACATCTCGGACGACAACCTGCTGTACGGGCTGATCGCCACCGGCAACAAGTCCGGCGGCTTCAACGACAACATCGGCAACGGCGGGATCGCCCCGACCTATGACCCCGAAACGGTCACCCTGTATGAGATCGGCTCCAAGAACGAGTTCTGGATCGGCGACATCCGTGCCCGCCTGAACGGCTCGCTGTTCTACAACGACTACAAGGACCAGGTGCTGACGTCGCTGCTGTCGGTGGCCCAGATTGTGGACTTCCTCGGCGGTCCGGGCGTGGTTCCGGTTCCGACCGACACCTCGCTGGCCCTGGTGATCTCCTACTCCTACAACGCCGCCGACTCGCGGATCTACGGCGCTCAGCTGGATGGTGGGTTCGACCTCCCGTACAACATCGGCATCGACTTCAACCTGCTGTATCTCAAGGCAGAAGTGGTCGACGCTGAAGAGATTCAGGACTTCCGCTTCCAGGCCGACGTCGCGCCTACCGAAGCGGTCTTCCAGTCGATCGACGGCAAGACCCTGCCGCGCTCGCCCGAGTGGCAGTTCAACATGAACTTCACCCAGGCGATCCCGACCGAGAGCTGGGGTCAGTTCGACTATGTCATCTCGGCCGGATACCGGTCGTCGCAGTACATGACGATCTTCAACGGCCAGGATTACCAGAACCCGACCGCGCCGCGCATGCGTCTGGACGACGAGGTCGGGGCCTACTGGACCTTTGATGCCGGTGCCGGCTGGACGCCTGGTGGCGAGGGCAGCAACCTTCGCTTCGAAGCCTTCGTCAACAACCTGACCGAAGAGGTTCACGAGGCGGCGATCATCATCACCCAGTTCGACAATACGCGCTTCTTCACGCGTCCTCGGACCTTCGGTGCCCGGGTTCGCTACCAGTTCTAGTTCCCAGGACATCTGCCATCGATTACGCGCCGCCCCCTTGTGGGGCGGCGTTTTCGGTTCTCCATGACACCTGAGCGGAATGGCGCCAGTGTATCGTTGATGTCCATTTCGCCACCGGCCGGTCCGCCGGAGCCAGACCCGCAGCCTGTATCGGGACGCCTTGTCGCCGCTTACACGGCTGCGCAGATCGGAGCCTTCATCGGCTTCGTGCCTCTGCTCTCATTGCTGCTTCCGCTGAAGGCGGCGAGCATTGCGCCGGCCGAGAAGGCCGAACTGCTGGCTGTCATCACCCTCTGCGGTGCCATTACCGCCGGGATTGCCAATGTATTTGCCGGGGCGTTCTCGGATCACAGCCGTCAGAGCAATCGAGGCCGCGGGCGATGGATCCTGATTGGTCTGGCCGCAACAATCGCCTGTTACGCATTGTTCGCAATGGCGAGCACGTCAATGACCTTGGTCATCGTCGTCATCGGCCTTCAGATCAGCCTCAATCTGATGCTGAACCCCCTCGCCGCTGTCCTGCCGGACGAGGTTCCTGACCATCAGAAGGGCACCGTGAGCGGCTTTGCAAGCCTGGCCTATCCCGTAGCCAGTCTGTTCAGCGCCATAATGATCGGCATCGTGCTCTCGACCGAAGTGGCACGGTTGTGGGCCATCATCGTTGCGATGGTGCTGCTCATAACGCCTTTCCTGCTGCTTGCTCGGCAGAGGCGAGCGACCTCCGCCGCTCCGGCCGCCACTGACAGATCCTGGGTCGCACTCCGGGACGATGACTTTCGGATAGCCTTCCTGTCGCGCCTTCTCGTTCTGACCGCGATCGCGATGAACGTCCTCTACCTCCTGTTCTTCTTGCAGAGCCAGACCCGGATCGGCTCCGTGATCCCGGGCCAGCGCCCGGAAGTCGTCCTGGGCTGGATCCTTGCTGGATCCACGGTCACGTCGATCGTTGCGGGTCTTCTGGCAGGTCGCGCCTCCGATCGGATCGGGCGGCGCCGGGAGCTCATTCTCGCCGGCGGGTTGTGCGTCGCGGCAGGGGCCGTGCTGATGGCAGTCTTTCCGCAGTGGCCGGGTCCTGTCTTGGCGCAGGTCATCTTTGGCATCGGCATCGGCGTCTATGGCGTCGTGGACACGGCGCTCATTGCCCAGGTTCTGCCTAGTCGTGCCAATGCCGGGCGTGACCTGGGTCTGATCAACCTGGCCGCCGCAGCCGCACAGGTAATCGCCCCCCTGCTGGCGCTTACCGTCTTTCAGCTGGTCGGACATGATCTGCGGCTGTTGTTTGCCCTGTCCGCCGGCATCGCCGCCCTGGGTGCGGTCATGATCATGGCAATCAAGCGCGTACGCTGACCGGGTGAACATCCCGCCCCGTGGCTCTTCTCCGCAATGAACGGGAGTCAGCGCCGGTCCGCGATCGGCACCGCAGGCTCGGTCAGACTATCGGTCGCCGGCCGTTCGCGGCCATGCCCTCACCTCCCCAGAGCTCGCGCATTTCCTTCTAGGGGCGGAACGCCGGATCAAAGCGGCACGGCTCGCCATAGATTTCGGCGAAAGCCGGACAGGCGTTCGCCACGGCCTGCGGCGTCGGCCGTTCGCCCGTGTCGATCCAACGCATCAGGGCGGACAGCAGGGCCGCATACTGCGGCGTGCTGAGCTTGCTGTGGCTGGCCTCGTCGGTGAAGGTCTGGACCAGCAGATCGGATCGACCGGCACCGCCCACCGCCTCGCGATAGGCCGCTTCATGCCAGACGAAGGCTGTGGGGTCGTTCTTTGCATGGACGGTCAGGGTTGGCGCGACGATCAGACCCGTCATGTCGGCGTCTTCCGCCAGCCGCGCGACCGCCGCCGGATCGGCGGCGAAGCGCTGCACCCCCGCATTCAGGGCCGCGTCATTGTCTGAGCCGGAATAGACCGTGGCGGAGTTGTCGAACGGGTTGCCGCCGATACGCCCGGTCATGTCCTGGAACAGGTTGGTGGCCCAGGCCAGATGCGCCACCAGTTCATCCGCTCCGATACCGGTCACCGCCAGAATATTGCGCAGCCGGGCCGACTGCGCTGCCGTCCGGTCGCGCATCGACAGCCCCAGGCCGGTGCAGGCCTGCACCCGCTCGGTCAACTCGGCCCGGCTCATGCGAGCCCCCTCGGGCAGGCCGCGCCACAGCGGATACTGGACCTCGTCCCGGCGTGGATGGTTGCCGCAGTAGAACTGGTAGACGGCCCGCAGATCGGCGCGGAACTGATAGGCCCTTGTCCCGCCCGCCAGCACCCCGTTGGTCAGCAGGACGCCGTCGTAATTCGTCCGGCCCGCGGCATCGAGGCCGTAGATTTCGGCGGCCTTGGCGGCGACGTTGCCGCCCCACGACTGGCCATGAAGAAGGGTGTGGGCCGGGCGGCCGAACCGGTCCCAGAAGATCTGGCGCAGTTGATCGGTGTCTTCCGCCGCCATCCGCACGCCATAGCCGCCCCGGCGATAGGTCGAGCCGGCCCAGGCGTAGCCCTCGCGCACCATGACCGAGAACCGCTCCAGATCCTCGACCGGATCATCCGCCTCGGGCGCGCCGGTGCGGGGCCCGCCGTGGGCGTGAACGACCAGCGCGCCGTTCCAGTCCGCCGGAATAGCGATCCAGTAGAAGGCTCCCTCGTCGGAGCGTCCGCGGTAGCAACGCGTCCCCTCCGGCAGCACGCGGGGACAGGCGGCATCACCGGCCGGCAGCGACGGGGCCGACCAGGCCGGCGGCGTCTGGGCCGCCACCGGAATGGCGGCGCATCCCGCCAGGGCGGCCGCTCCGGCCAGCAGCATTGTCAGGCGGCGCAGGATCGGTCGCATCGGATACAGGGTCCAGGAAAGGCGGGCGACGACGCGAACGCCGCCGCCCATCCGGGGAAGACCTTAGAACGACTTGCTGGCTTCCACATACCAGTAGCGGCCGTAGGGGCGCTGGACCGAGCCGAGATAGCCGCCGTCGGCGAGCGACGGGCCCTCATCGGTGAAGTCGCGCACCCCGACGCGCAGGCTGGCGTCGATCTGCTCGAAGTCATAGCGGACGTTGGCGTTGCCGATCAGCTGCGACGTCACCTCCCACGGCTGGCCGGTCGAGCTGAGGAGACCCGTCTGGTAGACCTCGCTGACATAGTTGGCCGACAGGCCGACACGCCAGGGGCCATGCCGCCAGGTGAAGTTGGCGTTGACCCTCCACTCCGGACGGCCGTTCTGGGCGATCAGCTGGCTCGAGTCGGGCAGCGGCGTCAGGGCATTGATCACCCCGGCTTCGCGAGCGGCGTACAGGCTGTCGACGATGTCGCCCGGCTCGCGCGAGAAGGTCAGCAACTGCGAGGCGTTCACCCCGAACAGGAAGGTGCCCCACTCCGTGCGGCGCTTCTCCCAGGCAAAGCCGAAGTCGATCCCTTCGGCCGTCTGCGGCAGCAGGTTGACGAAGCGATCATCGATGGCCGTCGCCGTACCGAAGGCAGCGAGGCCGGTGCCGCTGAACAGGGTGATGTCATCCGATGTCGGTGCTGAACGGACAACATTCGGGTTGGTCCCGCCGTTGACGGCGTTCAGGTATTCCAGAGCCAGAGCCGTCTGGGCACCCAGCAGGCCGACGATGTCCTCCTGCTCGATCTTCCACCGGTCGACCGTGAAGGTGAAATCACCCAGAACCTCGGGCAGGAAGGTCGGCTGGAACACCAGGCCATAGGACTGGTTCGTGCTCTCCTCCGGCTGCAGGTCCGGATTGCCGGCGATCCGCAGGGAGACGCTGGCCGTGCGCGTGCACTGGCTCATGTTGGCAATGGTGCCTTTGCGGATGTCGGCTTCGCAGCGGATGAAGTCCGGCGCACTGGCCAGGCGCGCATACTGGGTCGCGTTCACCTGCTCCAGGTTCGGCGCACGGAAGCCCTCGGAGTAGGAGCCGCGGATGCGCAGGCCGTCGATGACGTCCCAGGCCACGGCCACCTTCGGCTTGGCAACCTCGCCGAAGTCGGAATAGCCCTCAAACCGCGCCGCCAGCTGCACATCGATGCTCTGGACCAGCGGAATGTTCATATCGGGCGAGACGACCGGCACGGCGAACTCGATGAAGGCACCGGCCACATCGCGCGATCCCCGGGTGTCAGGGTTCGGGCTGACCGCCGACACGTTCGACGGGTTGACTGCGCCCGAGACGGAATCTGTGAAGGTGAAGGTGCCGTCCAGGTTGGCATCCCGGTCGTCGCTCTGCGTCTCGTGACGCAGTTCCGCACCGATGGCCACGCCCACCGGGCCACCCGGCAGGGTGAACAGGTCCGGGCGGCTCATCTTGTAGTCCACCAGAGTCAGGGTGGTGCGCGAGACGCGACGCAGGTCGAAGGTAATGGCCTCGATCGCCCGTGCCGACGAGACGGTGCAGTCCCCGTAGCTCGGCGTCGCCACGCAGCCGCCGCCGAACGGATTGTAGGCATCGGGCGTCGACAGGGCCAACTGGCGCTGCAACGCCGTCATGTTGATGTTGGGCGAGATGTCCTCGGCCTCAGCCTCGGAATACATCAGCGCCGTTTCCCAGTCCCAGCCGTTCCACTCGCCGCGCAGACCGCCCAGGAGTCGGGACTGGTAGTTCTTGACCTTCACTTCCTGGAAGCCGGCATCGACGAAGCGGTAGTTGCCCAGACGAACCGCCAGGCCCCCAACCGGCACATTGGTCAGGTTGGGCAGGCGGTTCGGGTTCGCCGAGCCGTCGGCGAAGGTGACGGGACCAAACGGGTTCCAGTAGTTGCTGGCGGGAATCCAGATGGCATTCAGGTTCACCACCGGCGGCTGGATCGCCCGGCTCTCGGCGGCATAGAGGCCGAACTCGCCGAAGGCTTCGACGTTGGCGTTCAGCTCATAGGTTCCGGTCAGGAAGATGTTGCCGCGCTCGACTGCGGGCCGCACGCTGGTGCCGTGACGCGTGTCATAGCGCATCTCACGGTTCACGCCGGTGTAGGCGATGGTGTTGGGGACCACGCAGGTGTCGCCCAGATCGACGCCGACGCAGCCGAAGCTTTCCGGCTGATAGTGGAACGCGCCGGCGGTTGACGTGAGCACAACCCCGTTCGAGCGCGGACGCGTCGCCGTTGTGACCGGCGCGATGCTGAGCTGGGCCCAGGGGGAGTTCGACGACCGGCCGTCCGGCACCGTCGAGGTTTCATAGCCCGGGAAGCTGGAGAAGAAGGGCCGCATGTCGTCGCTGCGGGTGAAGTCCTGGTCGTCGGCCATCAGGGCCGAGCGGTCGCTGTAGTTTGCGAACAGCGAGATGTTGCCGCGGTCGAAATTGTGACCCGCGAACAGGTTGGTCTCGAACTCGTGCAGGCCCGTCCCCTCGGCTCTGCCGTATTGGGCCTCCATGGTCACGCCGTCGAAATTGTCACGCAGGACCGTGTTGATCACGCCCGCCACCGCATCGGCGCCGTAGATGGCCGCCGCGCCGTCCAGAAGCACCTCGACCCGGTCCAGACCCGACACGGGGATGGCATTGGAGTTGTAGCTGACAACCGGCACCGTGCCGGTATCCGAGGTGCCCTGGCTGGTCGGGTGCTGCACCATGCGGCGCCCGTTCAGAAGCACCAGGGTGTTGCCGACGCCCAGTGAGCGCAGGTTGACCGAGTTGACGTCGCCCCGCGCCGAGTTCGAGGTCTGCGGGTTGTTGGCGGCTTCAAACAGCACGTCGCCCATCTGCGGAATCGACCGCATGAGGTCGTCGCCCGAAGAGGCGCCCGACGCCTGGATTTCGTCCTGTCCCAGCACCACCACCGGCAGGGCGGCTGTGGTCGAGGCACCGCGGATCTGGCTGCCGACGACGATGATCTCGTCGACCGTGGCCTCCTGCTCCTGCCCGGTCGGATCGACGGGCGGCGTCTGCGGCTGGCTTTGCGCCATCGCTGTGCCTGCGAACGCCATAAGGGCGGCCGAGGCCGTTGTGGCGAGCATCGCGTTCTTGATCTTGGTCATGGTGGTGTCCCTCCCGGTCGTCATGTCGTTTCTTGGTTGTCGTCAGTCAGCGGCCAGCACGGTCCGGTCGCCCGGACCGGCCGCTGGATCAGGTCGTGCAGCAAGGGCGGCCGGCGAGCCGTTCAGCGCCAGCTTCAGCGCATCCCGGTCCAGCTCGCCTTCCCAGCGCGCCACGACCACGGTCGCCACGGCGTTGCCGATGAAGTTGGTCAGGGCGCGGCACTCGCTCATGAAGCGGTCGATGCCGAGGATCAGCGCCATGCCCGCCACGGGCACGTCCGGCACCACCGACAGGGTGGCGGCCAGGGTGATGAAGCCCGCACCGGTGATGCCCGCAGCCCCCTTGGAGCTCAGCATGGCCACCAGCAACAGGGTGACCTGCTGCCACAGGGTGAGTTCGATGTTTAGCGCCTGTGCGATGAACAGCGCCGCCATCGTCATATAGATGTTGGTGCCGTCCAGATTGAAGGAGTAGCCGGTCGGCACGACCAGCCCGACCACGGACTTCGAAGCCCCGGCGCGCTCCATCTTTTCGATCAGACTGGGCAGCGCCGCTTCGGACGACGAGGTGCCGAGCACCAGCAGCAGTTCCTCTTTCAGGTAGCGGATCAGCTTCAGCACGCTGAAGCCGTTGGCGATCCCCACCAGGCCCAGGATCCCCACCACGAAGATGATGGACGTCAGATAGAAGGTGGCGATAAGGGCCGCGAGATTGGCGATCGACGCGATGCCGTAGGCCCCGATGGTGAAGGCAAAGGCGCCGAACGCGCCGATCGGGGCGGCCTTCATCAGGATGCCGACCAGCTTGAAGAAGGCGGCGCTGGCGGCCTCGAGGAAGGTCATCACCGGCTTGCCCGCATCGCCGATCATGGCCAGGGAAATGCCGAACAGAATCGAGACGAACAGGACCTGCAGGATGTTGCCGGTCGAGAAGGCGCTGACGACCGTGTCGGGAATGATGCCCGTCAGGAAGCCGACGATGCTGGTCTCGTGCGCCTTGGAGGCATAGGTGGCGACCGCGCCCGCATCCAGTGTGGCCGGGTCGATGTTCAGGCCGCGCCCGGGCTGCACCACATTGGCGACAATCAGGCCGATGATCAGCGCCAGTGTCGAGAACACCAGGAAATAGGCGAAGGCCTTGGCCGCAACCCGGCCGACCCGGCCGATATCGCGCATGCCGGCGATGCCCGTGACGATGGTCAGGAAGATCACCGGCGCGATGACCATCTTCACCAGCTTGATGAAGGCATCGCCCAGAGGCTTCAGGCTTTCGCCGAAGTCCGGCCAGAAGTGGCCGATCGCGCCGCCCAGCGCGATGGCGAACAGCACCTGGAAATACAGGTGCCGATAGAACGGTCGCCGGGCTGCAGGCGCGGCGGTCGGGATGACTGTGGGCAAAAGACGCTCCCTGGGTGCGAGCGGACTCGCGGTTCCTCTGCACGATCTCGAAGCCGTGCTTGAGGTTAGGGTCGCCCGGGCTTCGGGTAATGCAAAATGCATCGCCGCAAATTTCCCGACTATTGATTTGTCGCAGCTTTTTGCGCTTCAGGCGTCCTGGTCGCCACATTTTGTGCGTATTTCCGCAATGCCGGATGGCATTGTCGTGCGAAATTCCGCACAATCGGGCATGGCCGATGCACTGCGTCTTCGACTGCCGCCTCGGGGCTGGCTCGCTCTGGCGTTCGGCTGGCTGGCCCTCGGCGTGCTTGCCGTCATCCTTGCCGGCGAGACGGCCCGACACGACGCCCAGGCCGAGCTCGCGCGACAGGCGGAGGCTTCGGCCGCCCTGCACGCCGCCGTCTTGCGCAGCGATCTGGAGAAGCACCGCTCACTGCCTGTCGTCCTGGCCCAGGACCCGGAGGTGGCGTCCCTCCTGCTGACGCCATCGCCCGCGGATGTCGAGCTGGTGAACCGAAAGCTGGAGGCGCTCGCCGGCCAGACCCGCGCCGCCGCCATCTATGTGCTGGACGCGAAGGGAGTGGCGCGCGCCGCCAGCAACTGGCGACTGCCCACCAGCTTTGTCGGCTCGGACTACAGCTTCCGTCCTTATTTCACCGGCGCCGTACGCAGCGGGGACGCCGAGCTGTTCGCCCTCGGCACCGTCAGCGGCCGGCCCGGACTTTATCTGTCGCGACGTGTCGTCGACGGTGCCGGCCGCGTGCAGGGCGTGGTGGTGGTCAAGGTCGAGTTTGACGCGCTGGAGGCCGACTGGCGCGCATCCGGCGAGCCCGCCTATGTCGCCGACGACCGGGGCGTCGTCCTGGTCACCAGTGTGACGGACTGGCGCTTCCGCACCACCGCGCCCCTGTCGCCGAAGCAGCGCGAGGCCATACTGGCAGGCCAGACCCTGGGACCCCGGGCGCTCGCGCCCCTGCCGTTCAGGGTCGCGGACGTCCGCCCCCGCGTGGTCACGGTCGCGATCAACGGCCCCGAGACCGCCTGGATGTCAGCCCGGGCCCCCACCACGGTGACAGGCTGGACCCTGCATCTGCTGACGCCCGTCGGCGGAACAGTGCGGGCGGCCGTGCTCAGCGCCCAGGCCGTTGCCGGCCTTCTGGTGACACTGCTGGCGATCGGCGTCGCGGTGCTGATCCGCCGCCGCCAGCTGGCCGCGGCACGCGAAGCGGCAGAGGAGCAGGCCCGGGCCGAGCTGGAGCGCCGCATCGAAGAACGGACATCCGAGTTGCGCCGCGCCGAGGCGGGCCGCGAGGCCCTGCGCGACGAGCTGGTCCAGGCCAACAAGCTGGCGACCCTGGGCCAGATCGCGGCCGGGGTGGCGCATGAGATCAACCAGCCCGTGGGCGCCATCCGCACCTACGCCGAGACCGCCGCCGCCTACGTCGAGCGCGACGACCCCGCCGGGGCCAAGCGCACCCTGACCCGGATCGGCGACCTGACCGCCCGCATCGGCGCCATCACCGACGAGCTGCGCGCCTTTTCGCGCAAGACCACGGCCCAGCCGACCCCCGTCAGCCCCGACGCCGCCATCGACGGCGCCCTGCTGCTGCTCAGTGGCCGCCTGCGCGCCAGCCGCGTCGAGATCGTGCGTGCGCCCGGTCCCGAGGGCGTCGAGGTTATCGCCGACCGTTTCCGCCTGGAGCAGGTGATCGTGAACCTGGTCCAGAACGCGGTCGAGGCGCTGGATGAGGCCGCCGCCGCCACCCCTCGCCTCGATATGAAGGTCACGGCGCGCGGCAAGGCGGTCCAGATTGTCATCGCCGACAATGGTCCCGGTGTCGCGCCCGAGGTGGCGGCCAGCCTGTTCACGCCGTTCGTCACCACCAAGCCCACCGGCCTCGGCCTCGGCCTCGTCATCTGCCGCGACATCGTCGCCGGTTTCGGCGGTGAGCTGGATCTCAAGCCCGTCAAATCGGGGGCGACCTTTGTCATCACCCTGAGGAAGGCGTGATGGAGTTCACCCGTCCGATCACAGTCGCCCTGGTCGATGATGACGACGACTACCGTGCCGCCCTTGTCGAACGACTGGAGCTCGAGGCGTTCGAGGTCCTGCCGTTCAAGTCGGCCGAGGCGGCGCTGAAGGCCGTCGGAGCCGACTTCGCCGGTGTCGTAGTCAGTGACGTGCGCATGCCCGGCATGGACGGCCGCCAGCTACTGACCCGGCTGCTGGCGCTCGATGACGGCCTGCCGGTCATCATGATCACGGGCCACGGCGACATCGCCGAGGCGGTCGAGGCCATGCGCCAGGGGGCCTATGATTTCGTGGCCAAGCCCTTCCCGTTCGAGCGCCTGCTCGACAGCCTGAAGCGAGCGCTGGAGAAGCGCGGTCTGGTGCTGGACAATCGCCGCCTCGCCGCCGCGGCGACCGAGTCCGGACTTGAGCTACCGTTGCTGGGTGCCAGCGGGACCATGACCCGTTTGCGGGCCACGATCGCCCAGATCGCCGACGCCCGCATGGACGTGCTGATCGAAGGCGAGACGGGTGTCGGCAAGGAGGTCGTCGCCCGTGCCCTGCACAACGCCGGGCGCCGCCGCATCCACCCCTTCGTCGCCGTCAACTGCGGCGCCCTGCCCGAGGGGCTTATCGAAAGCGAGCTCTTCGGCCATGAGCCGGGAGCCTTCGCCGGCGCCCTGCGCCGTCGCGTCGGCCATATCGAGCACAGCCACCGCGGCACCCTGTTCCTCGACGAGATCGAGAGCATGCCGCTGGGCGTTCAGGTCAAGCTGCTGCGGGTCGTGGAGGAGCGAGAGGTCCATCCCATCGGTGCCAGCGATCCGCGCACCCTGGACCTGCGCATCCTCGCCTCGTCCAAGGTCGACCTGGCCGAGGCCGTCGCCGCCGGAACCTTCCGCGAGGATCTCTACTACCGGCTCAATGTGGTGAAGCTGCGGGTCGCGCCCCTGCGTGAACGGCGCGAGGACATCGCCATGTTGTTCTCGCACTTCCTGCGCCGCGCCGCCGAGCGCCAGGGCCACAGGCCGCCGCCGCTGACGGTCGAGATCCGCCGCCGCCTGCTGGAGCATGACTGGCCGGGCAATGTGCGTGAACTGGCCCACTTCGCCGAACGCGCCGCCGCCGGCCTTCATGACGGCCCGGCCGGCATGGAGGCTGAGACTGATCTCGGGCTCAGCGCCCGTGTCGAACAGTTTGAGGCCGAACTGATCCGCGAGGCCCTGGAACGCCACGACGGCGACGTCGCCCAGGTCGGCATGGTCCTGAAGCTGCCGCGCAAAACGCTCTACGACAAACTCCAGCGCCACGGCCTGCGCCCCGCCGCATTCCGCCGCCCGCGCCGGACCGGCTCCCAACCGGAAGCGCGCTAGCGGCCGGCGGGCCGTGCCGTCATCGCACTCATATTGAATATTGAGGTCACCGGTTTGCCTCCACACTGGTTTCTGATCCGGCGGCCGGACCCGTCCTAGCGACTTCCGGAAATACCTCCACGGTCCGCAACCGCGTCCTCGTCGATTGTCGCGTAGATCTTCGCGATCAATTCATCGCATAGCTGAGCCACATCGATCGCATCTCGCCGCTGGAGGCGCTTTTGCATCATGCTGATGGGCGCACAGAATATCTCCTTGCCGGCAGGCGAAACGCAGGTTTCATCCGCGTATTCATCAGAGACCCGGACCCACTCAAAGTCCGCCTTCCTGACAAACTGCTCTCCAAAGGCGATCCCCAGCGCAATGACGGCGTCGCCGTCATCGACATGATCGGCCAGAAGCATGTCGTAGAGGGCCTGAACCTGGTCGACTGTCAAAGGACGTGTCGCGCCAACGAGCCCGGCCGCCAGGTCCAGACCCGCGTTGCAGGCCGCAATCTCATCCATCGACAGCGGTCGGAGAGGTCTGGTCACCGGGCCTCACTCCACAAGCGAAAATTCTGATCGCAAAGAAGGTGCGCAGGAGCGGTCGATATACGGAGTTTCTGATCTAGTGAGCCGTAGCCGAAGCGCGTCAAATATCTAGGGTGGCAGGCTATAATGAGCCTGGCGTCAAAGGATCGGGCTGGGCGGGGGAGAGAAATGGGTGTGTGCCCCCATTTCTGCCATTTCTGTCGCTAGGCGGTTAAGTTGGTGATGGAGATAATATCTCCAAATCCTAAATCATTGTGATCTTCACCTGATCGGTATGCCATTTAATAAATTCATTGAAGTTGTGTTTATCTTTATCATCTAATCCCGAAATCGTGGCAATATTATCATCCATATATAGCCCCTTAGAGTACTCACTGACCATGTCAAACCAATCTCCATTCAAGATGATATTATAATTGATTCTACGGGAAATATACAAAATTTTGCTTGTGGGATTGTATCGAAATCTATTCGTGTATTTTTCAATAAATCGATCATCCATTACAATTGGACAGTAAAATACTTCAATTTGCAAACGAGCCAGCTCAGTCTGATTTACCAAATCATTTATTTGATTCATAAATGCCTTGCTGACACGCTTAAAATTGGTCGCGACATATTTATCAATCTCACCCGAGTGCGAGAACATCACTAGTAAAAATTCCTATTCATTCGTGGAAGGCGACCGTTATTTATGTAGAAATGAACTAATTCTATGTTTTGGGCTAAGAATGCTGGAAATCGTGTCGCAAATTGGGCCTGGACTTCATAGTATACGTTATGCCGTCTCAAATATGGCTGTGAGTAGCGGGCGCCCGCTGCGGGACTTGTTATGCCTATTTTCTGAATTTCGCCAGTGTCACGATCAACCAAGTGATACAGTTGTGTGGGGTCAGGGGAGCTGTTTGAATTTCTATGGATCCTAGCTTGTGCAACTATGACCGGGCCCACTGGCCCAAATACGATATTTGAAAGCGCTGTTCCAATAGCTTGGCCGCAATGCTCCGGCCCTACGAAGTGGCAGGTGAGGATTGCGATAGCTGCCACATCGCCGATCGGCAGTGGGCCATCTACGGCTACTGCTCCCGTGGCGAGAGCAAGCGCTCTACTACCCCCTATTGCGGCAGCGCCTACAGGATCTCCATCCGCCCCTCCAAAGCCAACTTCCCAGCCACCGAAGAAGGATTTGAACCCGGTGGCAGTTACTCCCACCGCTGCAAGACCAGTCGGATCCGTCGCATTGAACGGATCATTCCCGACGAATCCGTAGAGGTTCAGCGAGTCCTCGTAGCCAATGGGGTCGGTCTGCAGGAACCGGCCGATGCCAGGCGCATAGACCCGCGCCTTGTAGTGCCAGAGGGGTGGGGCCCCGGGCAGTGAAGTCTGGCCGGTGAAGCGGAAGCGGGGGCCGGTGTAGGTGCCGCCGGCGGGTTGCCCATAGGCGTCGTAGGTCAGGGGCGAACCGCTGATGGCACCCGTGCCGTCGGTCAGGGCGACCACGGTGTACTGGTGGTCGGTGTGGAACCACAGGCGGCCGACGCTGGTGGTCTTGAGCCAGTCGACCAGCGGCTCGTCCGGGCCGGGGCCGTGGGCGTAGCGGGCCGAGAGGGCACCCGCGTTGTCGTACTCGGCCACCAGACGGTCGCCGTCCCACAGCCAGGTGGTGGTCACGCCGCCTGTGGTGACGGTGCGCAGCCGGCCCAGCGGGTCGTAGGCGAGGGTCAGGGCCTGGGCGCCGCTGACGCCCGTCAGGTGGTTGTCGAGGTCGTAGCTGTAGGTGCGGGCCGCGTCCGAGGTCAGGTTGGCCCGGGCATCCGAGACATAGGTCGCACCCCCCACCGCCGTATACTGGTTCAGGCCGTTCGGGGTGTAGCTCTGGGCCGCCGTCGCGGACGGGACGTAGCTGTAGCCGCTGTTCGAGATGGTCCGCTGATAGGCCTGACCGGCGGGATTCAGTGTGAAGCCATAGGTGACGTCGTTTGTCGTGCCCGACAGGTTTTGGGTCAGGCTCCAGTTGCGGGTATTGGCCGTGTAGCTCCAGGTCGTCGTGGCCCCGTTGCCGCGAGAGAGCTGGGTGCGGCGGCCCAGGTCGTCGTAGCTGTAGGCGGCAAACAGGTGCAGGCCGGTGGGGGTGTAGCCATCCTCGCTGACCATCGTCATGCGGTTGGCCAGGTCCCATTCATAGTCCGCCGCGCCGGCCGATGACGGCCAGGCCAGTTGGGTCCGTCGCCCGGCGAGGTCATAGGCCGAGGTCAGGGTGCGTCCGTAGGTCGTCTCAGTGATCGGCCGACCGAGCGCATCCCAGGTCCAGATCACGGCATTGCTGGAGGTCGTGCTGTCGAAGCGCGCCGACAGCCGGCGGCCCAGGTTGTCCCAGGTCGAGAACACGTCATCGGCCGTACCGCCGCCCGGCACGGTCTTCACCGTCTCGCGGTTCAGCGTATCGTAGGTGAAGGTGAGGGTGTCGTTGCTGCGCAGGCGGCGGCTGGTGATGTTGCCGCCGGCGTCATAGCCGTATTCCTCATAGTCCGAGGTGTTGGCGGTGTTGGGGGTCGTCGGCGAGGGGAAGGAGAGGCGGTAGAGCCGCATATAGGGGTCGTAGGCGTAGTCGCTGCGGTTGCCGTTGGCGTCCTCGACCCAGTCGACCAGACCGTTGTCGGTATAGGCCTGGGTCCGCGTATTCTGGACCCAGGGGGTGGCGTAGCCGGTCTGGACCACCGTGATGCGGCTGGCCGGGTCATAGGTGTTGCGGGTGATCCGGTCGGGTCCCATCGCGCCGACGGTCGAGAGCGCGCAGGCCGACGACGGCAGGGAGCCGTAGACCGACGGGTTCATGCGCAGGGCCGAGCATTGCAGCCGCCCGGCGGCGTCATAGCTGTATTGCGTCAGGCCGATCGCGCCCGTGCCCATATACTGGGTGTCCCGCTCCTTGCGGGCTTGCGCGTTATAGGTGGTGTCGGTGCGGGCGAGGGTCGTCTGGGCGTTGAAGGCGCTCTGGCTCTGGGCCGTGGCCGTGCCCTGTTGCACCGAGGTGGGGGCACCGTCGGCGTTATAGACGGTCCGGCTGGCGGGATAGAGCAGCGAGCCGCTGCCGTCCGGGTCCGGCCCGATCTGGCCCAGGGACCGGCGCATGAAGTCGTAGGCATACCAGGTGGTGTCGGCGCTCCCCGGCAGGGGGCCGTCCACGGTCTTCACGTCTCCGTTGATGTCGTACGTCGAGGTGGTCGTAGCGGTCAGCGAGTTGTCGCCGGCACCGACGGTCGAGCTGATCGGCTGAAGGTTGCTGTAGGTCGTGCTGTTGCCGGCCTGATACGCCGTGACCGTCTTCACCTCATTGGCCGTGCCGACGCAGGCGGGCGAGACGCCGACGGCGCAGGCCGACACCGCCACAGGCCGCCAGACGGCGGATGCCTGCGACTGTGTCGTGCCGCCGGGCGTGGTCAGGCGCCAGGCGTTCAGCTGCTGATAGGTCGTGCGGGTCTGGGGCCGGTCGGCGCCGGACGTCGGTGCGGGCAGGGTCTCGGTCAGCACCCCGCCGTGGACGCTGCTGTAGGTGTAGTTGGTCGTATTGCCGCGATAGTCGGTGATGCCGGTCGGGCGGAAACACACCACCGGGGTGGAGCAGTCTCCATAGGTGGCCGTCATGGTCAGGGCGTAGGCGGACCCGGTGGTGGGGATGTGCGACTGGCTGGTGAGCGCCCCCTCGTCAGAATAGGTCCAGGCCTCCGCGTTGCCCTCCGGATAGGTGATCCGTGACAACAGACGGCCCGTGCCGCCGTCGAACTCATATTCCGTGACCTTGCCGAGCGGATCGGTGACGGAGCCCAGGCGGGTGGTCCAGCTGTCCCAGGTGGTCTCGCCCCGCGAGTTCCAGTTCATGATCGTGGTCACATTGCCGACCGGATCGGTGACCGTGCCGAAGGTGCGGTAGTGGACGGTGTCGGGGCCGACGAAGTCCTTGGAATAGCCGTAGGTCCAGGTGCTGACCCCGTCCGAAGCCGTAGCGATCTTGTTGGCGTTCTCGGAAGAGGTGTGCCGGGTCAGGGTGATGCTGTTCCCCGACGACTGGCTGGGCCGGCGCATGCCGCTCAGCAGGCTGCTGCTTGTGCTGGGGAAGAAGTAGTGGGTCACCGCGCCGGTGGCGTCGGTGACGGTGCGGTCTGTGGTGCGCAGGCCGCCGATGGTCAGGCTGGGCCAGGTGTTGGTGGTGGAACAGGTGCTGGTGGTGGTCGAGCACCGCTCGACCCCGTTGTTCAGGGCCGTGACCCTGGTCAGCTGCGTCCAGCCGCTCGCGCCCAGGGTGTCGGATGCATAGGCGAAGTGCAGTTGATAGCCGAGGTTGTTGGTGACCGACTGCAGCCGCTTGTTATGCGGGATCGAGCCCGAGGTGTCGGTGACGTAGTCATAGGTGATCACCTCGCCGTTCGGGCGGGTGATCGAGGTCACCTGACCGGTATTGGCCTGGTACGGAGAATAGCTGCGGGTGTTGTCGCTGATCAGGACCACCGTGCCGTCCAGCGCAGTGAAGGTGTAGATCGAGGTCCCGTCGAAGGTCAGCGACCCGGTGCCGTCGAACAGGTGGAAGTCGCCGCTCGTATCCTTGGTGAAGATCGCCGTCTGGCCCAGGGCCGTGACGCTCCACTCCACCTCCCAGGGCGAGGGGCTGCCCACGATCGGGCTGCGGTTCAGGGTGCCGCCCTGATCGTGGCGGAAGGTGGAGACGCCGGCGGTGCTGTCGTAGCGCAGGGTGAGGCTCAGCCCGCCCTGATCCGGCTGGCCGATCGAGATCGTGTGCGCCGGTCCCTCGAACCCGCCCGTGGAGACGTTCACACCGTTGGCGTCGGTGGGGCTGTAGCTGGCCGGTGGCGGAATGCCCTGCGCCAGCGCGGGGCCGGCGGCGAGCGCCAGAACGCCGATGACAAGGAACACCGGGGTCAGCCGCCGCTGCAGATCCTGGATCCAGGGAAACCGTTTCATGCGCACGCTCGCCTCCAAGCTTGACGGTTGCAGTTTGTGAGCGATCAGCTACGGTTGTCAACCATGACGTGTGCACATAAACAACCATGAGGCTGTGTGATGATGAGGCTTGGTGTTGCGCTGGCGGCTCTTCTGATGGGGTTGCTGCTTGCCGTGTCGGCGACGCCGGCAGCGGCGCAGGAGACGGTTACCTACGGCTATGATGCCCTCGGCCGCGTGGCCTGGGTCAGCTACGGCAATGGCCAGACCACGCGGTACGACTATGACGCCGCCGGCAACCGGCTGGTGGTCCAGACGGCGACGAGTTCGGGCGGATTCCCGCCCATGGCCGAGAACGATTATGCCGAGACCCGGCGCGGCCAGACGGTGCAGATCTATGTGCGGACCAACGACTTCGACGCAAATGGCGCGACCTTCACGGTGACCGCGCGGACGACGCCGACGAGCGGTACGGCGACCATCGCTGCGGGCGGGACGCACATCACCTATGTCGCCCCCAATACGTTCGGCGACTTCACCTTCGACTACACCATCACCAACAGCTTTGGCGGAACCGACACGGCTTCGGTCCTGGTCCACGTCATGCAGGGGCAGGCGTACTGCAACCAGTTCCCCGACGATCCGTGGTGTTAGGTTCGCCCTTCACCGCCACGAGGTGCAAGGCGCCGTCAGGCCCCACTGACCCCGCCTTCACGACCCACTGAGAAAGCGCTTGCGCGTTCCACTGTTACAGCATAGTGGAACGGCCATGAGTTCACCCCTCCCCCCCAATGCGGCCGCCACGGCCCGCAGCCGCGTCGCGCTTTATGACGCCCTGCTGAGCCTGAAGACGCGCGACGAGGTCGACGCCTTCCTGGCCGATCTCTGCACGCCGGCAGAGGTGCGCGCCTTCGCCGAACGGTGGGAGGTGGCCCGCCTGCTGGACGCCGGCGGCAAGAGTTACCGCGAAATCGCGGCGGCGGCCCAGGCCAGCCCGACCACCGTCGTCCGCGTCGCGCGGTTCCTGAAAGAAATGCCGCACCAGGGCTACCGCCTGGTGCTGGACCGCCTGAAAGCTTGAGTAGAAATCATGAGCACTGTTGAGGGGCGGCTGCGTATCGCCGTCCAGAAATCCGGCCGCCTGGCCGACCGCAGCCTCGATCTGGTCCGCGACGCGGGCCTGCGGATCATGAAGGGCAACAACGACCTGCTCTACCGGGTCGAGAACTACCCCATCGACCTGCTGCGGGTGCGCGACGACGACATCCCGACCTTCGTCGCCGACGGCGTCTGCGACCTCGGCATCGTCGGCGAGAACGTGCTGGAGGAGGACAAGAACGGCGGCCACAACGCGGAGGTGGTCATGCCGCTGGGCTTCGGCCGCTGCACCCTGAAGCTGGCCGTGCCGCCGACGCTGGACTACGCCGGGCCCGCCTCGCTGGAGGGGCTGCGGATCGCCACCTCCTATCCCAAGGTGCTGCGCCGGTTCCTGGATGAGCGGGGCGTCAGCGCCGACATCATCACCATGCGTGGCGCGGTCGAGGTGGCCCCACGGCTGAAGCTTGCCGCCGCCATCTGCGATCTGGTCTCGACCGGCGCGACGCTCGAGGCCAACGGTCTGCTGGCGCGCGAGACGGTGCTGGACAGCCAGGCGGTGCTGATCAAGTCCCCGACCCCGCCGGAGCCGGCCCTGCAACACCTGCTGGACTCGATCGTGGAGCGCATCGCCGGCGTCGTCTCGTCGCAAGGCGCCAAATACGTGATGCTGAACGCGCCTCGCTCGGCGCTGGACGCCATCACCGCCATCCTGCCCGGCGCGGGATCCCCCACCGTCATGCCCCTGTCGGGCCGCGATGACGCCGTCGCCGTCCACGCGGTGTGTCAGGAGGCCGTCTTCTGGGAGACTCTGGAGAAGCTGAAGGCCGCCGGCGCCTCGGCCATTCTCGTCCTGCCGATCGAGAAGATGATGTGATGAAACGCATCGACTGGTCATCGCTGGATGCGGCCGGACGCAAGGCCGCCCTCGCGCGCCCGTCACGACGCACAGACGTGCATGTCACGGCGCGCGTGCGTCAGATTCTGGAGGACGTCCAGGCACGCGGTGGCGCGGCCGTCTCGGACTGGAGCCGAACGCTCGACGGTTTCGCGCCCCGCCGGATTGCCATCACGCCCGATACGGTGGCCGAGGCCCGCAAGGCCCTGCCGCCCGGCGACGTGCGCGCCCTGCGCATGGCGGCCGACAACATTCGCGTCTTCCACCAGGCGACGGTCCCGGCTGACAGCGACTGGATCGAGACCACGCCGGGCGTGCGCTCGCGCCTCGTCTGGCGGCCGATCCGGGCGGCGGGCCTGTATGTGCCCGGCGGCACGGCGCCGCTGTTCTCGTCGCTGATGATGCTGGCCATTCCGGCGATGGTCGCGGGGGTCAGCGAGCGGGTCGCCGTGACCCCGCCCGCCAAGGACGGCTCCTGCCATCCGGCCCTGATCCTGGCGGCGGCCGAGGGCGGCCTGGACGCCCTGTGGCTGGTCGGCGGGGCGCAGGCTGTCGCGGCCCTGACATTCGGCGCGGCGTTCGACGACGGCGAGATCGCCGCTTGCGACAAGCTGTTCGGCCCCGGCAACGCCTGGGTGGCCGAGGCCAAGCGCCAGGCGGCCGCCCTGCCCGGCGGACCGTCTGCGGACATGCCCGCCGGACCGTCGGAACTGCTGGTCATTGCCGACGGATCCGTCGATTTCGAGATCACCGCCGCCGACCTGCTGAGCCAGGCCGAGCACGACATGGACGCCCAGGTCATTCTGGTCAGCGACAGCACCGCGACGATCAATGCCGTTCTCGAGGCCGTCGAAGAACAGCTCCAGACCCTGCCCCGCGCCGACATCGCCCGCGCCTCCCTGGCCGAGGCCCGCGCCATCAAGGTGCGCGGCATGGAGGAGGCCTGCGAGGTCTCCAACCTCTACGGCCCCGAGCATCTGGCGATCCAGTGCGACGGCGCGGACGAACTGGTCGAACGGATCACCGCCGCCGGTGCCGTCTTCGTCGGTGCCTGGGCGGCCGAGACGCTGGGCGACTACGCTGCGGGGCCAAGCCACGTCCTGCCGACCGACGGCGGGGCGCGCACCCTGGGCGGCGTCACCACCGCCAGCTTCATGACCTCCATGTCGGTGCAGTCGGTGACCGAGGCGGGTGCCGCGCAACTGGCCCCCATCGCCGCGCGTCTGGCGCGGATGGAGGGGCTGGAGGCCCACGCCCGCGCTGCCGACCTGAGGACCGAAGCATGACCCTGCCCGCTCCCTTCGCGCCGCTGGTTTCGGGCGGCGACGGCCTTGATGCCTACCCATCCGTGCCCGCCGCCCTCGCCGCGCGCATGGCCCAGGTCTATGGCGTCGGCGCCGACTGCGTGCTGCCGGTGCGCGGTGCTACCCACGGGCTTGAGCTGGTCTGGCGGCTCGCGGCGCGCGCTGACGGCGCGGTTCAGGCACCGGACGCGGAACCCTATGCGGCGCTGCAGGCCATCTATTCCCGCGGGGCGGTGTCCGATGTGGCCGCCGTCATAGTGCGCGCTCTCGGCTCGGCGGATGCGGTCGCCGAAATGGCAGAGCGCACGGCGCCGGCCCTGCTGGTGATCGACGAGGGTCTGATCGAGTTTGCGGACGCGCCGTCCGCAGCGGCCCTGGTCCGGTCCCACGCCAATCTGGTCGTCGTGCGCAGTCTGTCGCTGGCCTATGGACTGGCCGGTGCCCGCGTCGGTGCGGCATTGGCTCAACCCCAGACCCTGGCCCGGCTGGCCGGCGTGCTGGAGCCCTATGCCCTGCCCGAGCCGCTGGTGCGGCTGGCGCTGCAGGCGCTGGACCCCTCGCGTATGATGGAGACCACCGGGCGTATCGCCGTGGTGAAGCAGGAGCGGGCGCGACTGGAACGCGAGGTCGGCCGGGTGATGCCGGTCGAGGCCGGCGTCGGCCCGGTCCTGATGACGCGCCCGAGCGACCCGGACGCGGTCCTGACAGCGCTGGCCCGATACGGCGTCCGTGCCGACCGGTCCGGCGACCGCCTGCGCCTGCCGGTCTCGATGAAGGCACAGGTCAACGACAGGCTGCTGGCCGCGCTCGGCCTGTCGGTCGGGACACAGCGCCCGCACAGGACCGGCCAATCGGTGCGCGACACGAAGGAGACCCGCATCGTCTGCGCCGTCGACCTCGACGCCGCCGGTCCCGTCAGCATCCAGACCGGCGTCGGCTTCTTCGACCACATGCTGGAACAGGTCGCCCTGCACGGCGGCTTCTCGCTGCGGCTGGCCTGTGAAGGCGACCTGCACACCGATCCTCACCACACGATCGAGGACTCGGCCATCGCCCTGGGTCAGGCGTTGAAACAGGCGCTGGGCGACCGCAAGGGCGTGGCGCGCTACGGCTTCGTCCTGCCGATGGACGAGGCCAATGCGGCGGTCAGCATCGACCTGTCGGGACGGCCCTATCCGGTGTTCGAGGGGACGTTCGCCACGCCCTTCATCGGCGAATACCGCACCGATCTGACGGCGCATGTCTTCCGCTCGCTGGCCGAACATCTGGGCGCGGCGATCCACATCACGGTCACCGGCGATGACGACCACCACAAGACCGAGGCCGTCTACAAGGCCTTCGGTCGCGCCCTGCGCCAGGCCATCCGCATTGAGAGCGACGTGGTACCGTCGAGCAAGGGCGTGCTGTGACCACCGTCACCGTCCTGGCCTACGGCGCCGGCAACACCGCCTCGGTCCAGTTCGCGCTGGAGCGGCTGGGCGCGACTGTCCGCCTGACGGCTGACCCCGCCGAGGTCGCGAAGGCCGAGCGGTTGATCCTGCCCGGCGTCGGTGCCGCGGGCTATGCGATGCAGCGCCTGTCAGTGCTTAATCTGATCGAGCCGATCCGTGCCTTCCCACGCCCCCTGCTCGGCATCTGTCTGGGCCAGCAGTTGCTGTTCGGGCGCAGTCACGAGGGCGAGGGCGTCGATCTGCTGGGCCTCATTCCCGGCCAGGTCCGCGCCATCGAACCCGCGCCCGGCCGCACCGTCCCCCACATGGGCTGGAGCCGCCTGGCCCGCACCCGCGACGATCCCCTGACGGACGGCATCGAGGATGGCGCTTACGCCTATTTCGTCCACGGCTTCGTCTGTCCCGACGGACCGGCGACGGTGTCGACGGCGGACTACGGCGGCGTTGTCCCGGCGGTGGTGCGCAGCGGCAACCGCTGGGGTTGCCAGTTCCACCCGGAGCGGTCGGCCGAGGCTGGTGCCCGCATCCTGAAGAACTTCCTGGAGCTGTCCGCGTGATCATCTATCCGGCCATCGACCTGAAGGGCGGCGTTTGCGTGCGGCTGATGCACGGGCGGTTTGATCAGGTGACCCAGTATGACGAGCGGCCCGCCGCGCGGCTGGCGGCCTTCGCATCCGAGGGCGCGGCCTGGGTCCACATCGTCGATCTGGACGGCGCCGAGGCGGGCCGGGCCATGCAGCACGCCCTGGTCGGCGACCTGGCCGCTTCAGTCCCGGTGAACATCCAGTCCGGCGGCGGTGTCCGGTCCGCCGACGACGTATCGCGCCTGCTCGACGCCGGCGTGGCGCGGGTCGTGGTCGGGTCAATGGCGGTGACGCAGCCGGACGAGGTCGCGGGCTGGCTGGACCGGTTCGGGCCGGAGAAGTTGACCCTGGCGCTAGACGTGAAGATCGTGGAGGGCGCGCCTGTACCGGCGCTGAAGGGCTGGACCGAGGCAGCGAGGATCGACCTGTGGGCCGCGCTGGATCGCTATCCCGCAGGGGCCGTCCGGCACCTGCTGGTGACAGACGTGGGCCGCGACGGCGCCCTGACCGGGCCGAACATCGACCTGCTGGCCGAGGTGCGGCGGCGGCGTCCGGACCTGGCGGTACAGGCCTCCGGCGGCGTCTCGTCCCTGGCCGACCTGACGGCGGCGAAGGACATCGGCTGTGACGGAGCCATCGTCGGTCGCGCCCTCTACGAAGGCCGCTTCACCGTCGCCGAGGCTATCGGAGCCGTCGCATGACTGCGAAACGGATCATCCCCTGTCTCGACGTCAAGGACGGCCGCGTGGTCAAGGGCGTGCGCTTCGAGGGGCACCGCGACATGGGCGATGCGGCCGAGCTGGCGGCGCGGTATCGCGACGAGGGCGCCGACGAGCTGGTCTTCTACGACATCACGGCCAGCCCCGAGGGGCGGACGCTGGACTATGGCTGGGTGAAGTCCATCGCGCGGCTGCTGGACATTCCCTTCTGCGTCGCCGGGGGCATCCGCAGCGTCGATCAGGCTGCCGCCTGCCTCGACCACGGCGCGGACAAGGTCTCGATCAACTCCCCCGCGCTCGAACGCCCCGACCTGATCGGCGAGATGGCGCAGAGGCTGGGCCAGCAGTGCGTCGTCGTCGGCGTCGACAGCCAGTTTCAGGACGGCGACTGGCGTGTGCATCAATACACCGGCGATCCCGACGCCCGGCGCGGCACAGGCCGGTTGACGATGGACTGGATCATGGAGGCGCAATCGCTCGGTGCCGGCGAGATCGTGCTGAACTGCATCGACCGGGACGGCGTCCGGCGCGGCTATGACATCGAACAACTGGCGGCGGCGCGGACGCGACTGACCATCCCCCTGGTGGCGTCCGGCGGTGCAGGATCGGCAGCCGATTTCACCGAGGTCTTCCAAAAGGCCGACGTCTCGGGTGCCTTGGCCGCCAGCGTGTTCCACACCGGAGCAATCGCCATCCCCGACCTGAAGACGTCGCTCGCCGCCGCGGGCATTGAGGTGCGTACATGACACTTGATCCCTCCGCGCTCGACTTCGCCAAGGGCGGCGGCCTGATCCCGGCCGTGGTCCAGGATGCCGACACGCTTCAGGTCCTGACCCTGGCCTATATGGATCGCGCCGCGCTGGACGAGACGCTGGACAGCGGCGAGGCGACCTTCTTTTCCCGCTCTCGCGGCGGGCGCTGGCGCAAGGGCGAGACCAGCGGCAACCGGCTGAAGGTCGTGTCCGTCACGCCCGACTGCGACGGCGACGCCCTGGTGGTAAAGGTTCAGCCCATGGGCCCGGCCTGCCATCTGGGAACGCCCGGTTGCTTCGGCGCTGAGGACGCCCCCGGCCTCGGCCGCCTGGCCCGGCTGGAGGCGACCATCGCGGCGCGGGCCTCGGCCGATCCGGCCGAAAGCTGGACCGCGCGCCTCCTGGCCGAGGGTGTCAAGCGCGTGGCCCAGAAGGTCGGCGAGGAGGGCGTCGAAACCGCCCTCGCCGGAGTCGCCGGCGACGACGCCGAACTGGCCGGCGAGGCGGCGGATCTGGTGTTCCACCTGCTGGTCCTGCTGCGCGCCCGCGACATGCCGTTCAGCCGGATTCTGGCGGTGCTGGCGGCTCGGGCCGGCGTCAGGAGCGATGCCCCTGCGTGACCGTCAGCGGTCCCGGGCCACAGTCGGGCAGCGTTGCTGATCGTCACATAAATTTCATCATCCGGGCAGCGGGCTGAACCCTAACTATCACGTTGCCACCGGCCGCGGTCGGTCGCACAGTGTTACGTGAAACACGGTGCCGGCACTGGCGTACAGCCAGTCATGACCGCCGCGCCGGCCGGGGGGCGATATGATGAACCGAGCAGGACTGCGTGCGCTGCTGGAGACGGCACTCAGGGGTCAGGTCGACAGCGACGCTGAAACCGTGGCCCAGGCCCAGCCGACGATAGCAGACCCCCTGGCCGCGACCGGAACGAACGATGTCGCCACCGCCAATGAGGACGGCGCGCCTGTCGTCGTCCGCGTTCTCGACAATGAT
This sequence comes from Brevundimonas sp., assembly GCA_046294385.1. GTDB lineage: Bacteria > Pseudomonadota > Alphaproteobacteria > Caulobacterales > Caulobacteraceae > Brevundimonas. Next base: position 140,562 of record JBKBJW010000005.1, read on the forward strand.
ATCGGCGCGACCGGCGTGGCACAGATCAACGGCACCACGGTCGCCCCCGGCAGCGTGATCACCCTGGCGTCCGGCGCGACGGTGACCGTCAATTCGGATGGAACCCTGACCTACAACCCCGGCACGGGCTTCCAGGGACTTGGGGCCGGCCAGACGGTGCAGGACAGTTTCACCTATGTCGCAAGCGGCGGCTTCACGTCGGCCCTGGCACCGAACGGCGTGTTCAACGTCTCGGCCATCAACGGTGTCAACGGCTTCGTCATCGCAGGCGCGGCCGCTGGTGACCGCAGCGGATACGCCGTCTCGGGCATCGGCGACGTCAACGGCGACGGCATCGACGATCTGCTGATCGGGGCCCTGGCCGCTGATCCCAATGGCCTGATCGACGCCGGGGTCAGCTATGTGGTGTTCGGGCGCGCCGCTGGATTCGGCGGCACCCTCGATCTGGGCACGATCAACGGCAGCAACGGCTTCGCCATCACCGGCGCCAGCGCCTTCGACTTCAGCGGGGCCTCGGTGCGGAGCGCCGGCGACGTCAACGGCGACGGCATCCAGGACTTCCTGATCGGCGCACCCTGGGGCGAGGCGGACAACGGCATCAACGCCGGCGAGACCTATCTGGTTTATGGCCGGACGGGCGGGTTTGGCCCCACCCTCGATCTGTCCACCCTGACCGCCGCCGCCGGGGTCGTGATCCGGGGGGCGGCAGCCATGGACGGGGCCGGCTTTTCGGTGTCATCGGCGGGCGACGTCAACAACGACGGCATCGACGATCTGATCATCGGCGCGCGAGACGCGGACGCCGGCGGGGATGTCGACGCGGGCGCCAGCTATGTCGTGTTCGGCCAGAGAGGCGGCTTCGGCGGCGCCATCGATCTCGGTGCCCTGAACGGAACCAACGGCTTCGTCCTGACCGGTGCGGACGGCCTTGATCGCAGCGGCTTCTCGGTCTCCTCGGCCGGAGACGTGAACGGCGACGGCATCGACGACCTGATCATCGGGGCACCGCGCGGCGATCCGGGCGGGCGAACGGACGCGGGCGAAGTCTATGTCGTGTACGGGCGCAATGGCGGCTTCGGCGCGACGCTGGATCTGGGTGCGCTGACGGCCAGTAGCGGCTTCGTCATAACCGGGGCTGCCGCCGGCGACCATGCGGGCTGGTCGGTCAGCTCGGCGGGCGACCTGAACGGCGACGGCATCGACGATATGGTGGTGGGTGCCCTGTACGCCGACGCCGGCGGTCGCGAGAACGCCGGTCAGGCCTATGTCGTATTCGGACGGGCGGGCGGATTCGGATCCACCCTCGACCTGTCGTCCCTGAACGGGGCCAACGGTTTCGCCATCAGCGGCACGGCGGCCCTGAACCTGACCGGCCATACGGTGTCGTCTGCGGGCGACATAAACGGCGACGGCATCGACGACCTTCTGGTGGGTGCCCTCTATGCCGACGGCGCGGGCGGCGTCGACGCGGGCGCGACCTATGTGGTGTTCGGCCAGGCCAACGGCTTCGGCGGCCTGCTGGATCTCGGCACCCTCAACGGCCAGAACGGCTTCCTCATTGGTGGCGGCGTGGCCGGCGGCTTTGCCGGGCATTCCGTGTCAGCGGCCGGTGACATCAACGGCGACGGCATCGACGACCTGATCATCGGCGCGCCGCTGGACGGCCCCGCCAGCCGGCCCGAGGCGGGAGCCAGCTATGTGATCTACGGCAGCCGGGACGTCGCACAGTTCACCGGCACGACGACCGTCACCGTAACCGTCGCCGGCGCCAATGACGCGCCGACGATCACTTTCGGGGGTGGAGGCACCACGGCCGGCTACAGCATCTTCGAGAACACGACAGGTCCCGCCGTCATCTCGGCGGCCGATGTGGACTCCGGCGCCGTCCTGACCTGGTCCATTGTCGGCGGCGCGGACGCAGCCCGCTTCACCATCAATCCGACGACAGGTCTGCTGGAGCTGATCAATGCGCCGGACTTCGACGCGCCCGGCGACCAGAACGGCGACAATGTCTATGAGGTGATCGTCCAGACCAGCGACGGACAGGCGGTGGACACCCAGACCGTCAACGTCACGATCCTGAATTCCAACGACGCCCCGGTCATCACCTCGAACGGCGGTGGCCCGACGGGCAATGTGTCCGTCGCCGAGAACGGCCGGACCGTCACGACGGTGACGGCGTCCGATCCGGACGCCGGCTCCAACCTGACCTACAGCATCGTCGGCGGCGTGGATGGGACCCGGTTCGTCATTGATCCGGCCACCGGCGTGCTCAGCTTCGTTTCAAACCCTGACTTCGAGGCTCCGGGCGATCAGAACGGCGACAATGTCTACGAGGTCGTGGTCCAGGTTTCGGACGGCCAGATCAACGACACCCAGACCCTGACGGTTACGGTGACGAACGTCGCAGACGGCATCCTCGTGACGGACGTGGTTTCGACCATCACCCGCAACGAGGCCGGCCCGGCGATACTCATCGATTCCGACGTGACCCTGACGGCACCGGAAACGGGCTACGGCGGCGGACAGCTCATGGTCGGGGGCCTGACGCCGAACGACGTGATCACCATCAATGACACGGGCACCGGGCCGGGTGGCGTCAGCCAGTCGGGGTCGGACGTGCTCTATGAAGGCATCCCGATCGGAACCCTGGCGACCAGCTCGACCGGTCTGACGGTCAACCTCAACGCGGCCGCGACACGCACGGCGATCGAGGCGCTGATCCAGTCCCTGGCCTATCGCTCGACGTCCGACATACCCGTCCCGGCTCATAACCTGACGATCCAGCTGCGGGACGGGGCCGGCGCGGTCAGCCCGGTGGTGTCTGTCAGCGTGGTCTTCATAGCCGATGTGATCATCGGTAGCGCAGGCAATGACATCCTGTCGGGCATCAGGGGCGACGATCAGATCAGCGGCTTCGGCGGCGATGACATCCTGAGGGGCGATGACGGTCGCGACACCCTGTTCGGCGGGGCGGGCCTCGACACCCTGTTCGGCGGAACCGGGGACGACACCCTGTTCGGCGAAGACAATGAGGACAGCCTCTTCGGCGGCAGCGAGGACGACACCCTTGATGGCGGCAATGGCGATGACATCCTCGAGGGCGGCGACGGCCACGACCTCCTGTTCGGTGGCTTCGGGATCGACACCCTCAGAGGCGGGCTGGGCGATGACACCCTGAACGGGGGACAGGATGCGGACTTCCTGTTCGGCAACGAGGCCGACGACCTGCTGAACGGCGATGACGGAAACGACCGTCTGGAGGGCGGAGACGGCCTGGACGCGCTGAACGGCGACGCCGGTGACGACACCCTTTACGGCGGCATGGGAGAGGACGTCCTGACCGGCGGCATCGGGGCGGATTTCCTCTACGGCGATGACGGTGACGATCTGATCAGCGGAGACGAAGGCAGTGACGTCATCGACGGCGGCGGCGGCATCGACACCGCCGTCTACGCCCAGAACAGCGCTGACTACACCTTCGCCCTCGGCCAGAACGGCGAGTATCTGGTTACCATCGGCGGTGAGACGGACATTCTCGGCAACATCGAGTTTCTGATGTTCAAGGACGGTACATTTGCCGCGACGTCCCTCTTCCGCCTGCCGCCCGAACCCGGACTCAAGAATGGCGGCATCCAGATCTGCTACTTCCCTGACGAGGGTGATCCCCAGGTCCTTCCGGGCGCGAGCGATGGTGCCTTCAAGGGGGATCCGCTGGAGCGGCTGTTCGGGCCTGATGACGCCATGATGCCGACCCGCCTGGAGGACCGCATGCATGATGACGACGGGCTGCTCGGACCGCGGTACGACGACTGGCTGTTCTAGGGTCCGGCCGGGCCCCGTCGCGGAACGGGCGGCTCAGATGGCGAATGGCTGGGTCGGCGGGAAGAACGGGAAGGTGCCCGGATCATACTGGTCGGGCGGAGGCAGGGGCTCGTACTGATCCAGCGGTTCCGCGGGCGGACCCCCTTCCGACGTATAGCTGACGTCATCCGCCTGGACCGTGGCGGCCACTTCCGCCGGGTCACCGTCAGAGGCGACCCGTGTTTCGGGCGGCGGTGACAACAGGCCGGTCATGGCGACCGAAGCCGCCTCCGGCAGGAAGAACGGACCATAGACGCCCTCGCTGGTCCCCAGATAGGCCTGCCCCGGCTTGTCCAGCCTGACGGTGGAGCCCTGCCCCTCAACCTCAACCTCACCCGGCGTGTCGAAGGTGTCCGCGTCGCCGACCGGTCCTCGCAGCACGACCAGCAGCAAGGTTTCCGGATCGCCGCCGAACGCGGGAACACCCGGCTGTCCGCGCAGCACTTCGCTGACCTCAGGCCCGACCAGTCCATCGACGATGGTCCCGCGCACCCCGATCGAGGCCACGGGCGTATTCACCGCCGTACGGGACGGCCCCCGGGTCGTGCGGCCCGATGCAAAACGGAAGGCTCCCTGAGCAACCGAAGCCGTGGCACCGCCCTCACTGACCACGAAGCGATCGACGGTCATCCGGGCATTCGGCCCGACGGTGAAGGTCGACCGGTCGCGCAACAGCACCTGGACCTGGCTGTTGGGGCCTGTCACGAACTGATCGCCGACCCGGACTGTTGCGCGAAGGCGGGCGGGCGCGAAAGCCGCCGCTCCGCTGCGGGTCTGGACCGAGTTCCGGATCGCCGCGTTGACGCCGACGTCCTGGGCCTGGGCTGCGGCAGGGGCCAGAGCCATTGCGCCGACCGCAGCGACGGCAACGAAACCGAGGGACAGTGAGTATCGCATCGATCGCCTTCCCGGGGTCATCATCAGTGTGATCCAAACCGCCAGACAAGCCTGGCCTCGGCACCCCAGCCCTCGAAATCGGCGAGGGGGGCCGTGGAATCACGGCGGCTGTAGAACAGCGCGCCTTCCAGCGTCACCGCCTCGCGCGCATCCCCTGTGGCACCGGTGCGCGTGAAGGCGCTCAACGGCGCGCCGACGGCCACGCGTGCAGCAACGCGGGTATCCTCGCGACGCGCGCCGCCCAGGAAAACAACATCATCGGCATCATAGTCGAGCTGACGGACCGATGCGGAGGCCAGGACATAGACCCCCTTGTCGAACCTCTGGTCGAAGCTGGCGTAGAGGCGGGGCCCGGCATAGCCGAAGGGCTCATACCCTGCGGTCTTGACCTCATAGTCGAGCCCGAGGCCGGCGGTGGAACGCGACGTCAGTCGATAGCTCAGACCGGCGCCGGCCAGATAGCGTTCGCCGTCACGGTCTCCGCCCAGCAAAGGCACCAGCAGGTCGATCCCGGGCTCGTCATAATCCTGCTGGACGATCTCGGCCCGCGCCGTGAGGGTCAGGGCATTCTCCACGCGCCAGCTGAAGTCGCCGGTCAGCCCCGTCTCGGCCAACTGCGGCTCATCATCCAGACGAACCAGCCGCGCCGTAAGGCCGATGCGCGCCTCCGTCAGCCGGGTCGTCCGCGAAACACCGGCCGCCACATCGGCCCGCTGGAAGTCGATACCGGCCCCGGACAGGCGACGACGGTCAAAAAGCAGGCCCGAGCCGTAAAGCTCATAGACCCGGCCAGACCCCAGCCCCATTCGCCCATCCAGACGCAGCGAGACTTCGCTGGCCAGACCGGATTCCGGCGTGGGCGCGCCCAGAAACTCGAAGGCGGTGAAATAGGCGCCGGCGGCGTCGTCTTCATAGACCAGGCCCGCCGACAGTCGGCCGGACAGCGAACGCGGCGAAAGTCCCTGCTCGATGCGCCGCGTGTAGCCTTGCGCCTCGGCCCGCTGAAGCGGCGACAGGTCAACGCCCTCCAGTCGCCGCAGCTCTTCCTGTGCGCCTTGCAGATCGCCCAGACGGAAAAGCACCACCGCATAGAAGAGCCGCGCCGAATGCAGGTTCGGGTCAGTGATCAGCACCCGCTCCAGCGTGGAGGCGGCCACCGACAGATTGCCCTCAAGAACCTGGGCTCGGGCAAAGGCGAGGTTCAGCGGGATGTCATCGGGTGCGGCAAGGACAGCCTCGAAGTCCTGGGCCTTTGCCTGCCCGGCAACCGCAGCCAGCAGCAACGACAGCGCAGCCGCCGCTGCGCCGGCCATGGCAGGGCGCTCGCACCTGTTCCCGACCACCATGCCCCCTCGCAAAAAGCCTGGATATCACTGGTAGGTGTGACCGGGGCCGGGGTCAACTTTCGCGACGCCGTCTTCCTGCAATCGCGGCCGCCCGCGGTGCGATGCACAGCGCGTTCAGCACCGGGGATCGTCGCGGACCGGGCTACCGCAGCCCTGGCCGCTCCCCCGCAGACTGCGCGCCCTCGCCGTCGCGCTGGCTGGCCAAAAGCCCGCGCCTGCGCCTGAAACCGGCCCGTTGCGACGCGCGCCAAAAATCTCTCGCCGACGCCGATCCCGCTGGCCCCATTATCGGCTCCGCGGTCTTTGACATCGTGATCCCGCCCCCCGTCCCAGGCGCGTGCTCGAGTGCGAGTAAGAGTCTTCTTGGCCGGAGTTTCGGCAAAGGCCAAAAATTTCAATGACGTGCTGTAGGAGTCTTGAAAACACTGAACGCAAACTCGCACTGGCAGTGCGAAAATTCCCAGACAGCGGCTCAGCGCATCTCCAGGTTCAGGGCGCGAGCGATCGATTCCCACGGCACGTATTTGTAATTCTGCAGCTCGCCCGGCAGGACGTTGCGGCCGTCCTGCGCGATCAGGGCACCATGCTCGAACCCTGGCCCCAGGTTGGCGCTCGAGACCTCCAGCCCGTCCGTCTCCGAAATTCCGTCGATGCCGCGGGTGCCGTCGGCGATGACCGCGAACGACCCGAGGTAGGCGTTGTCACCCTCGCGCCGGTAGACGGCGTAGGTGTTGTTGCCCTGGCTCGACGAGATCAGATAGCCGCGACCGTTGCCCAGATCGTAAAGGCCGATGCCCTCCATGTCGGCCTCGAGGGCCGGGTTCTGATCGACGCGCTGGATGCTGACCAGTTCAGTGCCGCCGTCCGGCTCGGCGCTGATGCGCCACAGGCCGACGTCTTCCTCGTTGCCGTAGAGGACCCCCGTCGCGTCGTCGGCGACGCAGCCCTCGGCCTGCGAAGCGAAGGCAAAGTCGCGAACGCGCTGGACGCGGACCCTGCCGTTGCCGGCGTCGATCAGCTCCCACTGACGCATCTCGCCGTTGGCATCGTTGATGAAGACGAAGGTCTTGCCGGTGCGGGCGCTGCGATACATGCACTGGCCGTAGGGATCGCCCTGCTCCGCCGGCTGCACGCCGTCGCTGATGTTGATCAGGCGGCGCGCCTCCGTATCGAGGCGATAGATGGCCACCGCCTTGTTGGTTCGATCGCTGGCGGTGACCAGCACGATCGGCTCGCCGCCCAGCATGAAGCCGGTGCGCAGGTCGACATTGTTCATCTTGCCGTCCGGCAGATGCTGCAGCACCCGGCCCTGCATGTCGTAGAGATAGAGGCCCGACTTCTTGTCGGTGGCCACCACAAGGCTGGCCGCGGGGTTGGCCGGATTGGCCCAGATGGCTGGATCGTCGGCGGCGTCGCCGTGGCTGAGCACCGGAACCGTCTCATGGGTGGCCGTGACGGCGACCACGGACGGTGCCGGAGCGTGGGCCGGGTTCTGGGGCGCACCAACCGGCAGGTCCAGCGCGGTCAGCAGATCGCCACTGGAAATGAGCTTGTAGTTGGCCCCGCCCTCGGCGTCCTCGTCAGTGGCCAGAACCGCCCCCGACGGCAGGCCGGCTCCCAGCGAGGCACTGATGGCGAACAGTCCGCCAGGCTCGCCCACGGCGACCCCGTCGGTTCCGGCGATGGCCGTTGCCCCGACCCAGGCGTCGTCCTTGCCGGTATCGTAGGCGAACAGGCGGCCGCTGGAGGCGTCCGAGGCAATCAGATAGCGGGCACCCTCGCCACCGTCATAGAGGGCGACGCCGCCGACCTCTTCCGTGATGCGGCCCAGACGCGGCGCGTCGACCAGCACCGGCGTGGCGTCGGTCTCCGGATCGCCATTGAAGCGCCACAGGCCCACCGCCTGTTCCGAGACATAGACCTGGCCGCCATGGTCATCGCCGACGCAGTGCTCGGCCGGCGACGGCAGACCGATGCGGCGCGACTGGCGCGCGTCGACCTTGCCGTTGACGTCAGTGAAGACCAGGTGCTGATCGAACTCGCCGCCGTCGCCGACGGCGATGACATAGAGGCCGCCGTCACCCGCGTTGCGGAAGAAGCAGACGCCCTCGACGGCGAAGCCCAAGGGGATGGAGCGGGCACCGATCTCGGTCAGGGCACCGCCGGCGGTCGAGAAGAAGCGCAGGCTGTTGTCGGTGGTGTCGGTGGAGACCAGCAGGCTGGTCGCGCGGCCGTTGATCAAGACGCCGTGGCGCACATCGATGCTGCCCGCCTCGCCCGCCGGGGTCGAGCCGCGGCGCCGGCCGTCCAGCCCATAAACCTCCAGCCCCGCCAGACCGGCGGTGGCGACGATGACGCTGTCGGCCGGACGGGCTGCATCCAGCACCACGACGGCCTTGTTGGCCTCGTTGCGCTGGGTCGGTGTCGTATTGACGCGCGCGCTGACGGAGGACGTGATCGCGCCCGGCGAGGTCTCGTCCGTGGCGCAGGACACCAGTCCGAAAGAACCGGCCAGAGCCGTCGCGGCCATCAGCGTCCTGATCGTCATCCGTTGCATCGTCATCTCTCGTTTCCCCGTCCCGGTGCCGTCTATCAGCGCTTCATGACAGGCCGTGAACGAAGCGTACCGGGCCGCTCTCTGCGGGTCGGGGACGTATTTGATCTGTTCATTGGCCCTGGGCGGGGCCAGGGCCTCGTCCTCGACTGAGCGCCGCCCGCATCCCTTGTCGTCGCCAGTGTTCGTCCAGATATCGCAGCGACCCGACATTCGGCGCTCGGGAGGAATTCGGTCCACCGCGTGTTGGCTGGATACGCGCTGCAACCTCGTGGTCAACCCACGCGCATGGTGAGCGTCCCGCGGCTACCCTCAAGGCCCTTCGGAACAGGGACAACCTGTCCCTTGACCGGGGGGCTCACTTGCCAGCATTGGGCAGGCATGACGTCATTCTCCCTCCACGCCCGTAGCGAGGCCGATACCGCAAAGGCAGCGACGGTGTTGGCCGAGCATCTGCGCGCGGGCGATGTCGTGCTTCTGGACGGCGCGCTGGGGGCGGGAAAGACCACCTTCGTCCAGTCGGTCGCCCGGGCGCTGGGCGCGACCGATGCGGTCACCAGCCCGACCTTCGGCATCGCCCACTTCTATGAGACGGCCCACGGGCGGGTCATTCATGTCGACACCTACCGGCTGGAATCCTTGGCGGAGTTCCGCGACCTCGGTCTGGACGAGTATCTGCCCGACGCTATCGGTCTGATCGAGTGGGGCGCTGCGGTCGCCGAAGACTTCCGCCACGCTCTGCACGTGAAGATCGAAACTGTGCCCGGCGGCAGCGAGGACGGGCGCCGCCTGACCCTGCAATCCGACAGCAGCCGCTGGGCTGACAGCCTCGCCGCCATGGCGCTCGACCTGGGGGTGCAGGCATGAGCTTCTTCCTCGCCGTCGAGACCTCCAGCAATGTCCCCGCCGTGGCCCTGTCCATCGACGGCGTGGTGGTGTTCAACTCCGCCACGCGCCCGGCCGCTGAAAACGCCGATATCAGCGCCCTGGCGTCGGAGGCGTTCAAGGCCGGCGGCCTCACGCCACGCGACCTGACGGCCGTTGGTGTCGATATCGGCCCCGGCGGGCTCGGTGCGGTGCGCGGCGGCGTCGCCTTCGCCAACGCCCTCAGCTACGCCCTGGGCGTCCCGGTCCGCGGCTTCAACCTGTTCGAAATCGCAGGCCGCCAGCTGGCTGGCCAGACCGAGACGGCGGTGCTCGGCTGCGTCCCGGCAGCGGGCGATAACGTCTATCTCGGCCTGTACCGCAACGGCGTTGTCGAAACCGCCCGGTTCGGCGAACCGAAGGACATCGCCGCCGCCTTCTCGGGCGTGACCGAGGTTCGGGCCGCGGGCCGCCTGCGCGCGAAGGCGGCCGTCTGGCTGCCCGGCATCAAGGTACAGGACAGCGGTGTCGAGGCACCCGATCCCGCCGTCATCCTGGCCCTGCTGGCCGATATACCGGCCGACAGACTGGGGCCGTGGACCCAGGCTGAGCCCCTGACCGACACCTCTACCTTCTTCCACGCCGGCACCCCACAATGACCCCTTCCCTGTTCCGGTCTGACGATCCCGCAGCGGTGAAAGCTGCCGTTGACAGCCTCCGTGCAGGAGGCGTCGCCCTGCTGCCGACCGACACCGTCTATGGGCTGGCGGCTTCTCCGGTTCATGACGCCGCCATCGACCGCATCTATCAGCTGAAGAACCGGCCCCGGGACCGCAACCTGCCGATCATGGTCGCCGCTTCATTCGATCTAGGCTCCATCGGGGTGCAGGTCAGCGAGCCCGCCGTGCGTCTGCTCGCTTCGCCGCTGGTGCCGGGCGCCCTGACCCTCGCTCTCGGCATAGACCTCGCCCGGACACCGGAATGGTTGGCGGGCCGCGATGAGATCGCGATCCGCATTCCGAACTCCGCCTTCATGCTGGCCGTTCTGGAACAGACCGGCCCGCTGATGGTCACCAGCGCCAACGCCCACGGCCAGCCGACCGCGCACCAGGTCGCCGACATCGTTCAGGGCCTGCACGGCGATCCCGATATCGTCGTCGACGGCGGCTATCTGGCCGATGTGCCCTCGACCCTTATCAACTGCCACGCGACACCGCCGGTTATCGAACGCGAAGGCGTGATCCCGTCCCGTGAAGTCCTGGCGTTTCTCGCATGAGCCCCCCCGTCATCCTCGGCATCGAGTCCTCCTGCGACGACACCTCCGTCGCCGTCGTCACCCGCGAAGGCGAGGTGCTGTCGTGCGTGACCGCGTCACAGGTCGAGGTCCACAAGGCCTATGGTGGGGTCTACCCAGAGTTGGCCAGCCGGGCGCATGTGGCGAGCATCATCCCGACGGTCGAGGCGGCGATGGAACAGGCAGGCGTCGGCGTCAGCGATTTGAAGGCCATTGCTGTAACGCGTGGGCCGGGTCTGATCGGGCCGCTGCTGGTCGGACTGAATACGGCGTCCGGCCTGGGGCTCGCCTGGGACGTGCCGGTTATCGGCGTGAACCACCTGCGCGGCCATCTGCGCAGCGCCGATCTGGTGGAGCGCCGGGTGACCTATCCGGCGCTGGTGTTGCTGGTGTCCGGGGGGCACACCCAGTTGGTGCGCATGGACGACGCCCGCTCGATCACTCTGCTGGGCTCGACTCGCGATGACTCGGTTGGTGAGGCCTATGACAAGGTCGGCAGGATGCTGGGGCTGGGCTATCCGGGCGGCCCGGCGATCGACCGGCTGGCCAAGACCGGTTCGCCGCGGATCGCTTTCCCCCGGCCGATGATCCGCGAGGGTCTGGATTTCTCATTTTCTGGCCTGAAGACCGCCGTCGCCATCCATCTGGAGAGCGAAGGTGTCGCCAGCAAGGAAGATATCGCCGCGTCCTTCGTCGCCGCGTGCCTCGAGGTGCTGATCACCAAATGCGGACGGGCGCTCGAGACCTTCGATGCGAAGAGCCTGGTCATCGTCGGTGGCGTCGCCGCCAGCCCGCAGCTGCGCGAGGCGGCAATGGAACTGGCGGACAAGACCGGCGTCGAACTGTGCCTACCGCCCCAGAAATGGGCGACCGACAACGGCGCAATGATCGCCCTGGCGGGCTGGGACTATCTGGACATCGGTGGCGAACGGATGTCGCGACCGCAGCCGAGACTGTCGATCGTCGACCTTTGAGCGGCGCTGTCCGGGTCGCCATCGGTCAGGCCGGCATGCGTCTTGGATCGCAGTCCGCCCCTTCGACGACGGCACCACTCACGCCTCGGGGCCCGAAGCTTTCAACCGTCGGAAGGCCATCAGGTCATCGACCCATTCCGCATCATCAAGAACCTGGACAAGCGCCCGGCGGATCATCGGCGGCAGGCGCTCGATATCTTCCGCCTTCAGCACGCCGTTAAACCGGTCGTTGAAGCGGGTGACGCAGACCTGGGCGACGTTGAAAACACCCCCCCCCTTTTCCGTAAGGTTCAGATGCACCTGACGCCGGTCCACCAGATCACGGTCGCGTCGTATCAGGCCTTCGTCGACCATGCGGTCAATCGTGCGGGTCAGGGTTGTCCGGTCCGTGGCGCAGAATGCGGCGACTTCGCCCATTGTGGCCTTGTCCAGCCGACTGAGAGTCGCCAGCACCTGCCACTGGTTTAATGTCAGCCCTAACCGGCCCAGTTCGCGCCCCAGGGCATTCTCGCGTTGTCTGACCAGGTGGTGCAGCAGAAAGAACAGATGGCCGGCGGTCAGCGGCTCACGGCTGTCCGCTGACTTTGCCGCCACGGCTTCCTCTTGCCCCCTTAGCGTCATGTATCCTGGGCATCCCCTCGTCCGTATACAGCTGACAGCTTTGGACTGCCGAATGCAACACGATTGCACCCATTGCAGATGCAAGTTCTTGCTGGCGATGCTTCGGACACGGAGGAAGCGGCGCGCTCCAAACGCACGCCACAGCCGTGCCAGAAGGCAGTAGGTGCCCTTGGGCAAGGGCTTGGCGAAGGTCACCCGGTCTCAGCGTGCGGGAGAGCGACCTCAAAAACAGCACCGTCTGCTGACGGATTTAGGCGCAGCGTCGCCTTGTTGGCGGCTAGAAGGGCGGCAGCGATGGATAGCCCCAGACCCGCACCGCCCTCGCCCCGCCGTGTAGTGAAGAAGGGCTCAAAGATGCGGCTCCTGTCGCCGGTGGCCACGCCGGGGCCGTCGTCGGCCACGACCAAGACCAGGCCCTCCTCCTCGTCCCGTACGGAAAGTTTCACGCCCTGCGCGCCCGCTTGACGGCTGTTCTCAAACAGGGTTGCCAGCACCAATTCGATCGTGGCCTCCGGAACCGCGACTGAGGCGGCTCCGGTCAGGTCGACATCCACACGCAGATCGTGGCTGCAAGCATCGACGGCCTTGGCCACGGCGGGAGCGATGTCGATCGAAAGACCGGTTTCGGGACGGGCCATATCGGCTCGGGCCAAATCGAGCAGGCGGGTAACCAGGGCGGAGAGACGCCGGCTGTCGGCGGCGATGTTGTCCAGGAAGCGCCGACGCTCGGCAGGCTTCATACCCGCCCCATGATCCTGCAGCAGTTCGACGGCACCCTGGATGCCCGCTAGCGGTGTCTTGAACTCATGGCTGACCGCGGCAGCGAAGTCCCGCAGATAGCGGGAGCGGCGCTCGACCGCCTCGGCCATCAGACCAAAGTCTTCGTAGAGAGCCTGTATTTCGATTGCCGCCGTCGCAGGCGGCGGCGGGGGCGCACCACCGCCGGAAGTTACCTCGCGCGCCGCCTGGCTGAGACGCTCAATCGGCAGGGCAATGCCACGCGCCACCAGCAGTGCCAGGGCCGCGATGAAACCGAGCGTCCCGATAATCCCAAGCGCGATCTTGCCCCGGTCCTGATAGATGCCCTTGAACAGGGCGCGCGGTGACCGCGAGGTCAGCACCACGCCCCTTACCTCCCCGTTCACGATGATCGGCTGGGCGTGGTGGATGCGCAGGGCCGAAGCCCGGCTGACCCACTCCATGGAATAGCGCGGGTGATAGGCGGCGTTGCGGCGCAGTACCGTCTGAGGCGCGCCTTTCAGGGCCCCCTGTACCTCCAGCAAACCGCTCCAGTCGCCACCGCGGCCATAGCCGGCCAGCACCACACCTTCACCGTCCAGAATGATGATCGAGGCGAGTGTCGTGCGGCTGGTTTCGTCCATGATCGGTTCGAGACGACGGGCGACCTCCAGAGCCTCGGCGTCACCCGGCCCGGGCGCTGGACGCGCCGGCGGGCGTGCCGGCAGGACGGGCGTGGAGCGCAAGTCGATAGTAGCCGGCTGCGGCCGGTAATAGTCGGGTCGGCTGCGCTCCTCATCGGTCGCGCGGCGCGAGGTCGCGCCGGGCCACAGACTCTCGGCCACCGCCGACAGGGCAACGCTCTGGGCGATCAGCTCCGCCTCGGTCTGGCGCACCAGGGTGTTCTCGTAGACCCTGAGAAAGATCGCGGCGAAGCCCGGCAGGATGGCCGCGAAGATCAATACCGACAGCAGGATGGCCCGTAGCCTCAGACGCGGCCAGTATCTCCGCACGAAGACGCGGAAGCCGTCGATCACGCGGCGGCGCCGATGCAGGGGCCCAGCTGATAGCCCAGGCCTGCCCGGGTCTCGATCACATCGGCGCCGCCCGCGGCCTGGAACTTGCCGCGCAGGTTGCGGATGTGGCTGTCGATGGTGCGGTCGGTCATGGCGAAGCCGGGGCCGTGGACACGGTCGATGATGGCCTCACGCGTGAAGACCATGCGCGGGGCGCCGGCCAGGATGCGGACGATGGCAAACTCGGTGACGGTCAGCGGTATCTCGGTTCCGTTCCAGGAGGCGCGCCAGCCCTCGGCGTCGAGTGCCAGCTTTCCGTGCTCGACGCCGCCGGACGGCAGAGGCGGCGGGGTTCGAGTCAGGCGGCGAAGAATGGCCGCGACCCGCGCCACCACCTCGCGCGGACTGAAGGGCTTGGTGACATAGTCGTCAGCGCCCAGTTCGATGCCAAGGATGCGGTCGATCTCATCGTCGCGGGACGACAGGAACAGGACGGGCAAATCGTCTTTCGCCCGGATACGGCGACAGGTCTCGATCCCGTCCATGCGCGGCATGTTGATGTCGAGGATCACCAGGTCTGAACGGTGGGCCTCCAGATCGGCGAGGGCAGCCTCGCCGTCCGCCGCCTCGCGCGTCGCCAGACCGGCTTTCTGAAGGGCGAAGACCAGAAGATCGCGGATGTGGGGGTCGTCATCGACCACCAGGACGGTGCGCTGCATGATCGCCATGTTCAGCCTCCCGCCGTCGACGTCAACGGAATGATCACCGGCGGAGGCGGCGCGGGCGGAAGCGGCACGGGGATCAGGTAGCCGTAGCAATCCCGATCACCGCGTCCCAACGCCGGGGTGCCGCCGACCCGGGCCTCGACCTCGACCAGCCGGCGCGCGTCGCGCCAGTTCCAGCCGCGCCATGCCTTCTGGCGCCGGCGCATGTCCGACTGGACGCCCCAGCGGACGGACCCCACCCTCGCCTTCAGCGCCGGATCGGTGGTGGTAGCCTCGAGTTCCGCCAGCGAGACCACCGCTGCGGAGCCGATCTGGTTCAGATAGCAGAGGTCCAGTTGCGCGCCCGTGCCGTCGATTTCCCTCGCATGGCGCACGTTCCAGGCGGCCGTGATCGCGCCGAGATCGACAACGCTGACCGCCGCCAGCACCAGCAGTAGCGCGCTCAGGTTGGCGTTGATGAGCCAGTGGGCGCTGCGGTCCCGCAGCAGCCGCCAGCAGATCAGCAGCAGACCCAGCCCCACCAGCGCCATCCAGATCAGCGCCACCAGCCGGAACCGTGTCAGGGCATAGGCATCGATGTAGTCGAGGGTCCGCAACATGCTGGACGCGACCAGCAGCATGTTCTGGGCGGCCCACAGCATGACCAGTCCGCGCACCAGCGGCCGCGTCGCCGTCTCAGATCCTGGTTTCAGGGTGATTAGCACGAAGGCACCGGCCAGCAGCGCGGTGACGACCAGCGGATAGGCGCCGCGGTGAGCGTATTCCGCAAGGGTCACGCCCTCCGGCAGGGGCGCGCCGCTCCACAGGAAGGCGAGGTCGAGGCCGTTCTGGACCGCGAACAGCAGGTTGAACACCGCCAGCGACAGGGTGATTGAGGCCGCGTTCACGCCGATGATGCGGCGTGTCCCACCCGTCGGCAGGCTGATCAGCTTGCCCCGCCAGCGGGGCCTCAGGGTCGCGCCGACCGTGACCAGAACCAGACCCCAGAACACCGCCCGCACCATCGTCTCTAACGAGATCGGCGGCAGGGTGAACCGCGCCAGAATGTCGGCGATGATCGGATTGGCCCCGGCGAACAGGCTGATGAAAACCACCGCGCCGAACAGCGGCAGGGCCACGATACCCATCAAACCCAGCAACGATGGACCGCGCGTCATCCTGCGCGCCCGCATGAAACGCCGCAGGTCGATCAATGGGCCGAAGGCTCCGATCACCCCTTGGACGATGAAGCGCTGGCCCCAGCGCCAGGCCGGCTCGCCCCGCGCCACTCGCGCCGACATGGCGGCCACGGTCAGGGCGACAGCGAACAGCGCCCAGCTCAACAGCCCCGGCCGGTCGATCATGACCCCGGCCATCAGCAGGGCCGCGACGATCGCCGCCATCGCCCGGCCGTCGCGGAGCATTCCCGGCCGCGTCGCAACCGTGCCGACCAGCCAGGCCAGGGCGAAGACGCCGACGCTGGACCCGAGCTCGTGGCTGAAGAACAGCAGGTCTGCAAGGCAGACCAGCAGAGCCGCGACCGCGACCTTGAACCCGACTGAGACGCGGAACGAACGACGCACTGTCGCCATGTGGAATCCTCCCCTTGCAGGAGGACCGTTCTGGGCAGCTGCGGTTCAGCGGTGATGGTCCTGCGCGAGGACGATCAACGGAAAGGCTGTGCAGAATCCGTGCAGACGTCCTTGGTCAGGTCAGGTCAGATCGGCCAGATCCGCCATCACACTCTCGACCGTCGGAATGCGCCCGGCGCCGCGGCCGCGGGCGATCAGACAT
>JBKBJW010000012.1:0-26711 GCA_046294385.1 Brevundimonas sp.
TGCTGAAGCAGAACTCACTATCGGATTCGACCGTCAGGGCCTCAGTCTGGGCACGCCCTTCGTCGCCGCCGGCGCCGAGGGCGGCCAGGGCCGCGATGGCCAGGGAGTTGATCACGGCGGGGGTGTAGGGCGCGGCCTGACGGCCGGCGACGCCCAGCCCCGAGCCCGTGTGGGCGGCGGTGAACAGTCGGGCCGATTCCTCGGGCGAAGGCAGCATCTGACGCGCCGACAGGGTCTTGGCGCCCTCAAGGCGGCTCTCGCGGTTGGCGATTGGGGTGGTGGCCCAGCGGCGGCGCGGATCGCGGCGCTCCTGGATCGTATAGGCGTCCTGCTCGACCGAGTCGGCGATGGCGGTCAGGGCGGTGATGTCCTGGCCCACCGTGGCGATGATCAGACCGGCGGCTGCGTCGGCACCCGGCAGTGTCGCGGCATAGGCGGGATCGGCGATGATGCGGTTGATGACTTCCTGACGCTGGGCCGGGTCATTGGCGAACGAGCGGACGCCTGCGACAAATTCCGGCGACTGCAACGCCAGGATGGAGCCATAGGCGATCAGGCCGCGCGACAACTGGGCCGGCTCATAGGCGGCGCCGCGCCGGATCGCCTCCTGAACGGCTTCGGCGTTCTGGAAGCCGGCCTGGATGCCGCCCATGTCGCGGATGAAGGTGACGTAGATCGAGGCGGCCTGGGCCACGCCGTCGTTAAGCGCCAGTGCCGGCGGCGGAGGAGGAGGCGGAGGGGGCGCGACGACCGGCGCGGGGGCAGGCTCGGGCGTCGAGCAACTGGCGAGAACGGCGGCGGTGACGGCGGCGACGAGTGCCAGACCGCGGCGCGATGAACCCAGAGACATCGGCGGATATTCCCCACGTGAACGCGCGGCGCCACGCGGGACGCCGGAACTGAGCGGCCTTATACGGCAGGAAACCGGGTTTTCCGACCCCGAATCGTCCTTAATCGAAGAGCTTGGAGACCGATTCTTCGTTGGCGATCCGCCGGATAGCCTCTCCGATCAGGGGTGCCACTGAAACTCTGCGGATTTTCGAGCAGTTCAAAACTTCGTCAGGAGCCTCGATGGAGTCGGTGATGACCAATTCCTTCAACGGGCCGTCCGAGACGCGCTGAACCGCCGGGCCGGACAGGACGCCGTGGCTGATATAGGCCGAGACCTCTGACGCGCCGCGCCCCATCAGGGCTGACGCGGCGTTCACCAGGGTGCCGCCGGAATCGACGATGTCATCGAACAGGATGCATTTTCGCCCCTCGACGTCGCCGATGATGTTCATGACCTCGCTCTTGCCCGGCCCGGATCGGCGCTTGTCGACGATGGCGAGATCTGCGCCGAGGCGGCTGGCCAGGGCGCGGGCGCGGACCACGCCGCCGACGTCGGGCGAGACGATGACCACCTCGCCGGCCTCCCTCGCCCCCAGCTGCTCCTTGATGTCAGCCGCCAGAAGCGGTGCCGGCAGAAGATTGTCGGTCGGGATATCGAAGAACCCCTGAATCTGGCCCGCGTGCAGATCCATGGTCAGGACGCGGTCGGCACCGGCGCGGGTAATCAGATTGGCCACCAGCTTGGCCGAGATCGGCGTGCGCCCCCCTGTCTTGCGGTCCTGACGGGCGTAGCCGAAGTAGGGCATGACCGCCGTGATCCGCTTGGCCGAGGCCCGGACCAGGGCGTCGATGCAGATCAGCAGCTCCATCAGGTTGTCGTTGGCAGGGTAGGAAGTCGACTGGAGCACGAAGACGTCCTCGCCGCGGACGTTCTCCTCGATAACGACGAAGACCTCGTTGTCGGCGAAACGCTTCACCTGGGCCCGGGTCAGGGGCATGTCCAGGTGGTCGGCTATGTCCTGGGACAAGGTCCGGTTCGAGTTGCCCGCCAGCAGCTTCATGACCCGGTCATCCTTTCGCCCTCATCGCCGTTCCAATGACAGCGGTTGAGTGTTCGCGCGCTTCTTATCAGCGAGTCGCCGCGCCACAAGCCGTCAGGGCCGGAAATTCGGCGTTTGAGGCTGCATTGGCGCGAGAGAAGGGCTGGTGTAGAGAATGCGTCATCCTGTCCGGGTGCGGTCTTCGCCGTGCCCGTCTTCGTGTCGTGGGGTCTTTCTTGCCTGTGTCCAAGTTCCGTTCCGGACTTCTGTTGCTGGTTGCAGCCGCATCGACCCTGACGCTGGCGGCGTGCAACAACGGCCCCGCTCGACCGCGCCTGGCCTATGAGGAGCGTCCGGTCGAGGCCCTCTACAACACGGGCTACGAGCGGCTGCAGAGCAAGCGGTGGCGCGACGCCGTCGACTATTTCCAGGAAGTGGAACGCCAGCATCCGTATTCGGAGTGGTCGCGCCGCGCGATCCTGATGCAAATTTACGCGTACTACCAAAACAACAGCTATGCCGACGCCATCGCGGCGGCCGATCGGTTCATCCAGCTTTTCCCGGGTAACCCGTCGGCGTCCTATGCCTTCTACATGAAGGCCATCTGCAACTTTGAGCAGATCACAGACGTGGGCCGCGATCAGGGCAATGCCAATCAGGCGCTGGCAGGTCTGCGCGATGTCGTTCGCCGCTATCCGGGCACGGCCTACGCCACAGACGCCATGGTCAAGATCGACATGGTCAACGACCAGCTGGCCGGCAAGGAAATGGCCATCGGCCGCTACTACCAGCGTGGACATCAGCCGCTGGCGGCGATCAATCGCTACAAGACCGTGATCGAGAACGTCGACTACCAGCGCACCTCGCACACGCCTGAGGCACTGTATCGGCTTGTCGAGGTCTACCTGACCCTGGGCCTGAAGGACGAGGCGATCCGAAACGGCGCGGTGCTGGGACACAACTATCCTGGCAGCGCCTGGTATGCCGAGGCCTACGCCTTGCTGACCGAGGAAGGCGCGCGCCCGGAGACCGAGCCGCAGGCCCGCCGCGAGAACTGGCTGGAACGGCTGATCCCGGGCTGAACAAAAGCCCGCCGTCCGCAGTCCTGACGCTATGATGCGGTCGATGCCGAATCGCGCCCGCCAATGCTGACTTCCCTGTCCATCCGCGACGTCGTGCTGGTGGAGGCGCTGGACCTTGAGGTCGGCGAGGGCCTGACCGTGCTGACCGGCGAGACCGGGGCCGGCAAGTCGATCATTCTGGATGCCCTGGGCCTGGCGCTGGGCGGACGCAGCGAGGCCGGGCTGGTGCGCAAGGGGGCGAAACAGGCCTCGGCCACGGCGGTCTTCACGGCACCGGACGACGAGGCCCTGACTGCGCTGTTCGCCGAGAAGGGGTTCGAGGTCGCGGCGGGCGAGGATATCATCCTGCGCCGGATCGTAGGTGCCGACGGGCGCAGCAGGGCCTTCATCAATGACCAGCCGGCGGGAGTCGCGGCCCTGCGCGAGATCGGCCAGGCGCTGGTCGAGGTGCATGGGCAGCACGAGACGGTCGGCCTGCTGGACTGGAAGACCCACCGGGGATTGCTGGATGCCTATGGCGGCTTGCGGCCGCATCTGGAGGCGGTGGCCAAGGCATCGGAGGCGCTGAAGGCGGCCGAGGCGAGGCTGGCGGCGCTGAAGGCCGATGCGGCCGATGCGGCGGCGCGGGCGGAAGAGATTGCGCTGAACCTGGCGGATCTCGACGCGCTGGACCCTAGAGCAGACGAAGAGACCGAGCTGGCGGGCGAGCGGGCCATTCTGGGTGCCGCGGAGAAGGCGATCGCCGACCTGTCAGATGCGCGGACGCAACTTGGCGGCGACAAGCTGGTGCAACGCCTGGCTTCGGCGTTACGAGCGGTGGAGCACGCGCGCCAGCGGGCGGCGCAGGCGGGGGCGGCAGCCGATCACCCTGTGATCGCGCGCCTTGGCGCGGCGGCGGAAGCCATCGACCGCACCATCACCGAGGCGCAGGAGGCGACAGCTGCCGTCGACCAGGCCGCCGACGCCTTTGAGTTCGAGCCGGGGCGGCTGGACAAGGCAGAGGAGCGGCTGTTCGCGCTCAGGGCCGCGGCGCGGAAGCTGAATACGACCGTCGACGCCCTGCCTGGCCTGCGCATTCGGTTACGCGAGCAACTACGGCTGATCGAGGACGGGGCAGAGGCGATTACCGTCGCCGGGCGCGAGGCGGCGCGGGCGCGGGACGATTACGACGCCGTGGCCTCAATGCTGACCTCGGCGCGGGAAGCCGCCGCTGAACGTCTGGCGGGCGCAGTGATGGACGAACTGACGCCGCTGAAGCTGGATCGCGCGCAGTTTCGGGCGACGCTGGAGCCGGTGGGCGAGGGACGCCGGGGCTCAGCGGGGGTCGAGACGGTGCGGTTCGAGATCGCCACCAACGCCGGCGCAGGCTTCGGGCCGCTGGATTCAATTGCTTCCGGCGGTGAACTGGCGCGCTTCGCGCTTGCCATGAAGGCGGCTCTGGCCAGCCGCGAGGGCCAACGCCAGCCGGTGATGATTTTTGATGAGGTAGATCAGGGGGTGGGCGGGGCCGTGGCCGAGGCCGTCGGTCAGCGGCTGAAGCGCCTTTCGACCGGGGCCCAGGTTCTGGTCGTGACCCACAGCCCGCAGGTCGCCGCGCGCGGCCATGCCCACTGGAAGGTCAGAAAGGCCGACCACGAAGGCCAGACCGTCACCTCCGTCGCCGCCCTGACTGACGCCGAGCGGCGCGAGGAGATCGCGCGGATGCTGGCCGGGGCCGTCATCACCGATGAAGCCCGTGCGGCGGCCCGCGCCCTGATCGGCTGATCCCTTTTCCGCTTCGTCCCCTTCGCCCTAGCTGGTAACCACCGACGCCATGAAAATTCCCCGCATCGCCTACGCCGCCTACGGCTTCGCCCTCGCCATCATCATCCTGGACCAGTTGACCAAGGCCTGGGTGCTCGACGCGATGTCGATGCTGACTGCGGACGGTGCCCTTATCGACAAGGAGATGTGGTGGCGGCAGTCGATCCCGGTGATCGATCCGATCCTGAAGTTCAGCTTTGTCCTGAATGACGGGGTCAGCTTCGGCCTTTTCGGCGGCGGGGCCTGGCGCATGGTGCTGACGATCTTCCCCTTCGCTGTTGCGGCCTTCCTGGCGGTGTGGGCGACGCGGACGGACCGGCGGGTGCTGATCAGCGCCATCGGCTTCATCATGGGCGGCGCGCTGGGCAACGTCATCGACCGCATCCGCTTTGGCGGCGTGGTGGATTTCATTGATTTTTCAGGGACCGGCGTGTTCCCGTGGATATTCAATGTGGCCGACGCGGCCATCAATATCGGCGTGCTGCTTCTGATCATCGACACCCTGATGTCCGAACGCGCGGCCAAGGTTGGCGCGGCCAACGAAAAGTCGTAATCAACCCTTCTTTCTCGCCTGAGAGACCTTTATCGCGCCCAGCGCGCGACCCGGAGCCGACCGACACATGCGCATTCGCAACGCCGCCATCCTGACCCTCGTCGCCGCCTCGACCCTGTCGCTGGGCGCCTGCGCCGGGGTGCGTGAGAGTATCGGCCTGACCAAGGTCACCCCTGACGAATTCCTGACCGTTGCGACCGCGCCGCTGAGCGTGCCGCCGGAATACGGCCTGCGTCCGCCGTCCCCCGGCCAGCCGCGCGCCGAAGACCTGGCACCCGAGGCCGCTGCCCGCCAGATCCTGCTGGGTCAACGTCAGGCCGTGACCCGCAGTGACGGTGAACAGGCCTTGGCCGCCGCCGCCGGTGCCGACCGTGCCGACCCCCTGGCCCGCTATGTCATCGACGACGAACTGGGCGATCTGGCGCACAAGGATCCGAGCTGGGCCGACCGCATCATGTTCTGGCGCCGCGACGACGCCTCGACCCAGACGTCCACGGTCATTCCGAATGCCGGGAGCGAGATCACGGTCGATGCGCAGTCGGAATATGCGCGCCTTCTGGAGCTGACCGGCGGTCGAGTGGGCATCAGCATCGCGCCGCGCCGTTCGGGCGGCTTCAAGCTGCCGGGCCTTTAAGGTTCTCCACCGAACGCCAGGAAACACCGCCCTTCTCTCCTCCGGGGGAGAAGGGTTTTTCTTGTTCAGGCCTCGGCCAGAACCCTCGGCAGCTTGAACGTCACTGCCTCACGAGCCCCGTCATCCTCAATGACTTCGGTGTCGAAACGCTGGCGGATGGCCTCGACCAGATCCGCGATCAGGGTTTCGGGCGCGGAGGCCCCGGCGGTGACGCCGACGACGCGGACCCCGTCAAACCAGCTCCAGTCAATATGGCTGGCGTCGTCGATCAGGCGCGAGTCGCCGGCCCCGGCCTTCAGCGCCACCTCGACCAGCCGGGCCGAGTTCGATGAGTTCTGCGACCCAACGACCAGCACGAGGTCGCAGCCCTCGCCCATGCGTTTGACCGCTTCCTGGCGGTTGGTGGTGGCGTAGCAGATGTCTTCCTTGTGCGGGTCGGGCAGTTCCGGGAATCGGCGCTTCAGGGCGGCGAGGATGCCCGCCGTGTCGTCCACCGACAGGGTCGTCTGGGTGGCGTAGGCCAGAGGCTGGTCACCCGGTCGCTGGAATGCCTCGGCGTCCTCGATGGTCTCGACCAGGCTGATGGCGCCGGGCGGCAGCTGTCCCATGGTGCCGACAACCTCGGGGTGGCCGGCGTGGCCGATCAGGATGATGTGGCGACCGGCGGCGTGGTGGCGTTCCGCCTCCACATGCACCTTGGACACCAGTGGGCAGGTAGCGTCGAGGAAGAACAGCTGGCGCGATTTCGCGGCCGCGGGCACCGACTTGGGCACGCCATGGGCCGAGAAGACCACGGGCCGGTCATCGGGGCATTCGTCCAACTCGCGCACGAACACGGCACCCTGGGACCGAAGCCGTTCGACCACATGGCGGTTGTGGACGATCTCGTGGCGGACATAGACGGGCGCGCCGTATTTCTCGAGCGCGCGTTCGACGATCTGGATGGCGCGGTCAACGCCGGCGCAGAAGCCGCGCGGGGTGGCGAGACGGAGCGTCAGGGGGCGTCGATCGGCGAGGGGGGCGGTCATGAACCCAACCTAGTCGTTTGAAGGCACCGCCGCCATATCAGGAACCGCGCGCGCGGGTTTGCCGCGCCTCGCTTTAGCCGCTATCAGCGACGAGCGTGCCCTGTCGCCGCACGGTCGTCGTGCGCGTGTTCCCTATGGGCTGTCGGAAACAGATTTGATGCGTCGCGTACTTCCCGCTTTTGTCGCCGCCCTCGTGATGGCCGCCGTCCTGCCCGCCGTCGCCCACGCGCAGTCGGGCCGCACCCGTCCGGGCCAGGATGACGGCTCGGGCCAGAACGCTGACGGTTCGGAGGCCAACGCCCGTGAGCGCGCGCCCCGTTTCGCCCCCCTGCGCCGCCAGCCGAACGCCGGCCCGTGCCCCTATGTGAAGATCCTCTACGACGCCGCCCGCTATGTGGAGATGGCCGACAACCAGCCGCGCATGGCCAACATCGGCTACACCGGCGAGATTGAGGGCCTGAGCTCGGGCTGCGCCTATGCTTCTGACGAACCGATCCGCGTCGAGATTGACGTCCTGTTCAACCTGGGCCGCGGACCACGCGCCGAGGGCGATGGGCGCACCTATCGCTACTGGATCGCCGTCACGGCCCGCGACAGCGCCGTTCTGGCCAAGGAATACTTCGACCTGCCGGTCTATTTCGACGGTGCTGAGCGCACCAGCGTGACCGAGCAGCGCACGATCGTGATCCCGCGCGCTTCGGCCGAAACCAGCGGGGCGAATTTCGAGGTTCTGATCGGCTTTGACGTGACGCCTGCAATGGCCGAGTTCAACCGCACCGGCAGCCGCTTCCGCATGCCGGCGGCCCTGAACCCGCCGGCGGCCCGCCCGGCCCAATGACCGACCTCAGATCGAAGATCGGCGAAGCGGTCGCGGCCGCCTTCGCCGCCGAAGGCGTGGAGCCGTCGCTGGCGCGCGTAGGCGTGTCGGATCGGCCGGACTTGGCCGATTTCCAGTCCAACGGGGCGCTGGCCGCCGCCAAGGCCCTGAAGGCCAATCCGCGTGAGCTGGCCGGCCGGGTGGCCGAACGGCTGCAGGCTGACCCGCGTCTGGCTTCGGTCGAGGTCGCGGGCCCGGGCTTCATCAACATGCGGATGTCCGACGCGGCCCTGGCCGAGCGAGCGGGCGAGGTCGCTGCGGACGAGGCGCGTTTCGGGGCTGCGCCGGTGGCGGAGTCGCGCAAGGTTCTGATCGACTACGCCGGGCCGAACGTGGCCAAGCCCATGCACGTCGGCCACCTGCGCAGCTCGATCATTGGCGAAAGCCTGAAGCGGGTGTTCCGTTTCCGGGGCGACAGCGTCTGGGGTGACGCCCACTTCGGCGACTGGGGCTTCCAGATGGGGCTTCTGATCGTGGCCGCGGGCGACGAGGGCACGGCAGCCGCCTTCATGGCCGAGGGTGACGGGCCGTTCCCGGCCGAAAGCCCGGTGACACTCGAGGATCTGGAACGGCTGTATCCGGCCGCCGCCGCCCGAGCCAAGGAAGACCCGGAGTTCCGCGACCGCGCCCGCAAGGCGACGGCAGAGCTGCAGGGCGGACGCCCGGGCTATCGCGCCCTTTGGGCCCATTTCGTCGCGGTCAGCCGCACGGCGCTGGAGCGCGAATTCGGCGCTCTGGGGGTGACCTTCGACCTCTGGAACGGCGAAAGCGACGCCGACCCGCGCATGGCCGAGATGATCGCCCACCTGCGCGATACGGGCCTGCTGGTCGAGGACGACGGCGCCCAGGTGGTGCACGTCGCCCGGCCCGGCGAAACCCGCAAGAAGAAGCTGGCCGACGGCAGCGTGATCGAGGCACCGAGCCCACCGCCGCTGCTGGTGATCAGCTCTGAAGGCTCGGCCATGTACGGTACAACCGACCTGGCCACGATCGTCGACCGCAAGGCCAATATCGGGCCAGACCTGGTCCTGTATGTCGTGGACGAGCGTCAGGCAGAGCATTTCGAACAGGTGTTCCGGGCCGCCTATCTGGCCGGCTATGCGACCGAGGGCGCATTGGAGCACCTCGGATTCGGCACCATGAACGGGCCGGACGGCAAGCCGTTCAAGACCCGCGCGGGCGGGGTGCTGAAGCTGCACGACCTGATCACCATGGCCACCGACAAGGCGCGCGAGCGGCTGCATGAGGCCAAGCTGGGCGACGATCTGCCCGAGGCCGAGTTCGAGGATATCGCGCGCAAGGTGGCCGTCGCGGCCTTGAAGTTTGCGGACCTGTCGAACGGGCGGACCACCAGCTATGTCTTCGACCTTGACCGCTTCATGAGCTTCGAGGGCAAGACCGGGCCGTATCTGCTGTATCAGGCGGTGCGGATCAAATCCCTGCTGAGGCGGGCGGAAGAGCAGGGCGCTGCGCCCGGCCCCATCGCCATTGCCGAGCCGGCCGAGCGCGACCTCGCCTTGACGCTGGATGCCTTCGACGGCGCGGTGACTGAGGCCTATGACCGCCGTAGCCCGCATGTGGTGGCCGAGCACGCCTACCGACTGGCGCAGTCGTTCTCTAAATTCTACGCCGCCTGCCCGGTGCTGATCGCGCCGGACGAAGCGACGAAGGGATCGCGGCTGGCCCTGTCACAGGCGACCCTGGGCCAGCTGGTCAAGGCGCTGGACCTGCTGGGCATCGACACGCCGGAGCGGATGTAGGCTAGACTGGGCCTCGTCCAGACGAGGAACCGAAATGTCGCTCGACGCCTATATCGCCGGCCTGCCGAAGGCGGAGCTGCACCTCCATATCGAGGGTTCGCTCGAGCCTGAGCTGATGTTCGAGCTGGCGCAGCGGAACGGGGTCGCCATCCCGTTCGACAGCGTCGAGGCCGTGCGGGCGGCCTATGACTTTTCCAACCTGCAAGACTTCCTCGACATCTATTACGCCGGGGCGAACGTGCTGCTGCACCGGCAGGACTTCGAGGACCTGGCCTTCGCCTATTTCCAGCGGGCAGCGGCGGACAATGTCCGCCACGCCGAAATCTTCTTCGATCCCCAGACCCACACCGACCGGGGCGTGCCCTTCGGCCTGGTGGTCGAGGGGCTGGTCGCGGGCATGGACCGGGCCAGGGCCGAACTGGGCGTGACCAGCGGCCTGATCCTCAGCTTCCTGCGCCACCTGTCGGAGGACGAGGCCTTCGCCACCCTGGAGATGGCCAAGCCGTATCTGCACCACTTCATCGGCGTCGGGCTCGATTCGTCCGAGCTGGGCCACCCGCCGTCCAAGTTCCAACGCGTGTTCGCCGCCGCCCGCGATCTGGGCCTGAAGCTGTGCGCGCATGCGGGGGAGGAGGGCCCTCCCGCCTATGTCCATGAGGCGCTGGACTTGCTGAAGATCGACCGTATGGACCACGGCAACCGGTCGATGGAGGACGAGAGCCTGATCCGGCGGCTGGCGTTCGAGCGGATGACCCTGACGGTCTGCCCCCTGTCGAACCTGAAGCTCTGCGTGGTCAAGGATCTGAAGGACCACCCGGTCCCGGAGATGCTGCGCCAGGGGCTGCACGTCACCTTGAACTCGGACGACCCCGCCTATTTCGGCGGCTATGTGAACGAGAACTACCGCCAGCTGGCTGCTGCCGTTGGTTTGACGCGGGATCAGGTGACGCAACTGGCCCGCAACAGCTTCGAGGGCTCGTTCCTTACGGAAGCGCAGAGGGCCGCCCGGATCGCGGAAGTAGACGCTTACGACGCCGCCCACGCTTGACTTGAGGCCGGAGTCGGGGCCTAGGTCGCCTCGCTCTCGCGGGAGAGATCGGGCCGTTGCGATGGACCCGAGGCCGAAGGCGCAACCGCCCCGGAAACGCTCAGGCAAACGGACCGCGACAGCTACGGACGCTGGAAAGTCGCCGATTGGCGCGCCGACGGAGCAAGGTGGCCCAAGTCACCGGAATCTCTCAGGCTTCAGGACAGCGGGGGCGCGAGGACGGCGGAGCTTCCGCTGCAACACGCGACCGTGAAAGTCTGACGATGACCGATGAAACGCTGAAGACCACCTCACTCAATGCCGCGCACCGGGCTGCGGGTGCGCGCATGGTCGGCTTCGGCGGCTATGACATGCCGGTGCAGTACGAGGGCGTGCTGGCCGAGCACCGCTGGACGCGCGAGCACGCCGGCCTGTTTGATGTTTCGCACATGGGCCAATGCAAGATCACGGGCGCGGATGCGATCGCCCAGTTCCAGCGTTTCGTCCCCGGCGACTATGAAATCCTGAAGGCCGGCAAACAGAAATACAGTCTGCTGCTGAACGCCGAGGGCGGCATCATGGACGACCTGATGGCCGGCAAGCCCGACCATGACGGCCTCTATGTCGTGGTCAACGCCGGTAACAAGGACGCCGACTTTGCCTTCCTGAACGCCAATCTGGCGGGGGACGCCAAGCTGACCGTGCTGTCCGATCGCTCGCTGATCGCCATCCAGGGACCGGAGGCGGCCGAGGTCATGGCGGCGCATGAGCCGGTGCTGGCCGAGTTCGGCTTCATGGACTGCGCCCGGCTGATGCTGTTCGGGGTCGACTGCTACATCTCGCGCTCGGGCTACACCGGCGAGGACGGCTACGAGATCTCCGTGCCGGACGCCGATGCCGAGCGCATCTGGAACACCATCCTGCAGGACGCCCGGGTCAAGCCGATCGGCCTGGGCGCGCGCGACAGCCTGCGGCTTGAGGCCGGCCTGCCGCTGCACGGCCACGACATCGACGCGAGCACCTCGCCGGTCGAGGGCGCGCTGACCTTCGCCCTGTCGAAGTCGCGCAAGGAAGCCGCCGACTTCAACGGCGCCGGGCGCATCCTGAAGGAACTGGCTGACGGTCCGTCGCGGGTTCGCGTGGGCCTGAGCGTCAAGGAAGGTGCCCCGGCCCGTGAAGGTGCCGAGATCGCCGACATGGACGGCAATGTCATCGGCGCTGTCACCTCGGGCGGCCCGTCGCCGACCTTGGGCCGCAACATCGCGATGGGATATGTCCCGCCGAAATTCGCCGAATTGGGCACGGAGCTGAAGGTCATCGTGCGCGGCAAGCCCGCCGCCGCCGAGGTCATCGCCATGCCCTTCGTCGCCCAACGCTACTATCGCAAACCGAAAGCCTGAGGATCGGACCGATGCACTATACCAAGGATCACGAGTGGGTTCGGCTGGACGGCGACGTCGCCACGGTCGGCATTTCCAAGCACGCCGCCGATGCGCTCGGTGACGTGGTTTTCGTCGAGACGCCGGACGCCGGCAAGTCGGTCACCAAGGGCGACAGCTTCGCCGTGGTCGAGAGCGTGAAGGCAGCCTCGGACGTCTACGCCCCCGTCTCGGGTGAGGTGATCGAGGGCAACGCCGCACTGGCGAGCGCCCCGGAAACCGTCAACGCTGACCCGCAGGGCGAAGGCTGGTTCGCCAAGATCAAGGTGTCGGACGCCTCGGCGATCGACGGCCTGATGGATCAGGCGGCCTACGACGCCTATCTGACGACGCTCTGAGCCTGATGGACCACCGCTACACCGCTGTCGTCGCCTGGAGCTCGGACGCCGAGACCCATCGCTCGGGCCGCTATTCGCGCGCCCACGAGTGGCGCTTCGACGGCGGGGCGGTGGTGCCGGGATCGGCCGGGCCGTCCGTGCCCGGCGCGGACCCCACGGCCGTTGACCCGGAGGAGGCCCTGGTGGCGGCGGTTTCGTCCTGCCACATGCTGTTCTTCCTTGCGATCGCCCGAAAGCACGGCCTGACCATCACCGCCTATGAAGATGAGGCGGAGGGGGTCATGAGCCCGAACGCGGCCGGCAAGCTCTACATCTCGACCATCACCCTGAGGCCCCGGATCAGCTTCGACGGTCCCGCCGATCCGGCGGTCGTCGATCAGGTCCACCACCTCGCCCACGACGAATGCTACCTGGCGCACTCTGTTCGCGCCGACATCCTCATCCAGCCTCGCTGATCCTCCCCGGGAAAGCCCGCCCATGCGCTACCTGCCTCTGACCCCTGACGACCGCACGGCGATGCTCGCCGCCATCGGTGCCAAATCCATCGACGACCTGTTCGTGGACGTGCCCCCGGCGGCGCGGCGCGAGGGGTTTGTCGACCTGCCGCGCGTGGCGGGAGAGCTGGAGGTCGAGCGGGCGCTGGGGGCCATGGCGGGCAAGAACACCTCGGCCGGGTCTGTTCCGTTCTTCTGCGGGGCCGGGGCCTACAAGCACCATGTGCCCGCCACGGTGGACCACATCATCCAGCGGTCAGAATTCCTGACCAGCTACACGCCCTATCAGCCCGAGATCGCACAGGGCACGCTGCAGTATCTGTATGAGTTCCAGACCCAGGTGGCGAACCTGACCGGGATGGAGGTCGCCAACGCCTCGCTCTACGACGGCTCGACCGCCATGGCCGAGGGCGTGCTGATGGCGACCCGCACGACCCGCCGCAACAAGGCGGTGATCTCGGGCGGGGTGCATCCGCACTATGTCCGGGCGACCGAGACGGTGGTGCACGCGGTCGGTGTCGAGACGGAGGTCCTGCCCGCCGCGGTGGACGCCGAGGCCGACGTGATCGGCAAGATTGGGCCGGACACCGCCTGCGTCGTCGTCCAGACCCCGAATGTGTTCGGGACGGCCACAGACGTGACAAAGATCGCCGAGGCGGCGCATGCCGCCGGTGCCCTGCTGATCGTGGTGGTCACTGAAGCGGTCTCGATGGGTCTGTTGAAGTCGCCGGGCGAGATGGGGGCCGACGTTGTCGCCGCCGAGGGCCAGTCGATCGGCAATGCCCTGAACTTCGGCGGCCCTTATGTCGGGCTGTTCGCCACGCGCGAAAAACTGGTGCGCCAGATGCCCGGCCGTCTGACCGGCGAGACCGTGGATGCCGACGGCGAGCGGGGCTTCGTTCTGACCCTGTCGACTCGCGAACAGCATATCCGCCGCGACAAGGCGACGTCGAATATCTGTACTAATTCCGGTCTTTGCACCCTGGCCTTCACCATTCACATGAGTCTTCTGGGCGAGACGGGTTTGCGCAGGATGGCCCTGCTAAACCACGAGAAAGCGCTGGCGACCCGAGACGCAGTGGCCGCGGTGCCCGGCGTCGAGGTGCTGACTCCGCGCTTCTTCAACGAGTTTGCGGTGCGTCTGCCGAAGCCCGCCGCCGAGGTGGTTGAACAACTGGCCCAGCATCGCATTCTGGCAGGCGTGCCCTACAGCCGCCTGGCCCCCGAAGCCGGCATGGACGACGTCCTGCTGATCGCCGCGACCGAGACCACGCTGGATGCGGACATCCAGATCCTCGCCAAGTCGCTGACCAAGATCCTGGGAGCCTGATCATGAGCACCATGAACACCGTCGGCCGCCCGACCGCCCCGAACGCGGTGACTTCGAAGCCCGCGACCCTGACCGGTGCGCGCGGCCTGCTGCAGGACGAGCACCTGATCTTCGAGAGCGACGGCTGGGGCAAGACCGGCGTCGACCTGCCGGAGCCGAGGACGAACGCAAGTGATCTGGGCGGGCTGGTCCGACGCGATCCCATTGGCCTGCCGGGGCTGAGCGAGCCCGAGGCGATGCGCCACTATGTGCGCCTGTCGCAGAAGAACCATGCCATCGACCTGGCCATCTATCCGCTGGGATCGTGCACGATGAAGCACAACCCGCGCCTGAACGAGAAGATGGCGCGCCTGCCGGGCTTCTCGGACATCCACCCGCTGCAACCGCAGTCGACGGTTCAGGGCGCGCTGGAGCTGATGGATACCCTGTCGCACTGGCTGAAGACCCTGACCGGCATGCCGGCGGTGGCCCTGTCGCCCAAGGCCGGTGCCCATGGCGAGCTGTGTGGCCTGATGGCCATCCGCGCCGCCCACGAGGCATCGGGCCAGCATGAGAAGCGCCGCAAGGTGCTGGTGCCGACCTCGGCCCACGGAACCAATCCGGCCACCGCCGCCTTCGTCGGCTATACGGTGGTGGAGGTCGCCCAGACCGATGACGGCCGCGTGGACGTGGCCGACCTGGCTGCCAAGCTGGGCGACGACGTTGCCGCCATCATGGTGACAAACCCCAACACCTGCGGCCTGTTCGAGCGCGACATCCTTGAGATCAGCCGCCTGACGCACGCGGCGGGGGCCTATTTCTACTGCGACGGGGCCAATTTCAACGCCATCGTCGGGCGGGTGCGCCCGGGTGACCTGGGCGTCGACGCCATGCACATCAACCTGCACAAGACCTTCTCGACGCCGCACGGCGGCGGTGGGCCGGGCGCTGGTCCGGTGGTGCTGTCCGAGGCGTTGGCGCCCTTCGCGCCCGCGCCCTGGGTCGTGCATGACGACAACGGCTATCGTCTGGTCGAGCGCGAGGAGGACGAAGCGGCGCAAGCCTTCGGCCGCCTGTGCGCCTTCCAGGGCCAGATGGGCATGTACACCCGCGCGCTCAGCTACATGATGAGCCACGGCTCGGACGGCCTGCGTCAGGTCGCCGAGGACGCGGTGCTGAACGCCAACTACATCAAGGCTCGCCTGTCGGACCTGATGTCGGCGGCCTTCCCGAACGGCTCGTGCATGCACGAGGCCCTGTTCGACGACGAATGGCTTAAGGGCACGGACATCACGACGCTCGACTTCGCCAAGGCGATGATCGACGAGGGCTTCCACCCGATGACCATGTATTTCCCGCTGGTCGTCCACGGTGCCATGCTGATCGAGCCGACCGAGACGGAGTCGAAGCAGGAGCTGGACCGCTTCATCCACGCCATGCGGCTGCTCGCCGAGGCGGCCAAGGCCGGAGATGTTGACCGGTTCAAGGGCGCGCCGTTCCATGCGCCGCTGAAGCGTCTGGACGAGACCCGCGCCGCCCGCGCCCCGGTCCTGCGCTGGAAGGCCCCGGAAGGCTCCAACATCGCAGCCGAATAAGAAAGACGACGGCCGGTCGCCCGAGGCAAACGGGCACCGGTCGGGGTCGAGGCAAGCTGAAACGAAAAGGCCCGCCGGTGCGAAACCGGCGGGCCTTGTTCGTTCGAGCGAAGCCTGAAGACTAGTTCAGGCGACCGATCTGGGCGATGGCGGCGTCGGCTGCCGGATCCGTCTTGGACGACGCCAGCCGGGCGGTCAGGATCGTTTCCGCAGCCTTGGCGGCCATGTCGACGGCGGCGGCCTTCACCTCGGCGGTGGCCTGGGCCTCGGCCTGGGCGATCCGGCGTTCGGCCAGGGCCTGACGGCGGGCCAGGGACTCTTCCAGCTTGACCTTGGACTCGGCTTCCAGGCGCTTGGCGTCGGCCTCGGCGGCCTTCAGCATGTCGGCGGCCTGGGCCTCAGCCTCGGCCTTTTCAGCGCGGATCTGGGCCAGCAGAGCCTCGGCCTCGGCGCGGAGGCGGGCGGCCTCGTCGAGCTCGGACTGGATCTTGGCGGCCTTGGCGTCCAGGACGCCGGCGATCAGTTTGGGCACGCCGACGAAAATCAGGATGCCGAGGAAGATCAGCAGGCCGACGCCGACCCACATTTCGGCGCTGTCGAGGCTGAAGAAGCCTTCTTCAAAGAACATGTTCATCAGGCGGCACCCTTCACTTCAGCGGCGGTTGCGGCCTTGCCGGTCAGCTTTTCGACCATGGCCGAGGCGGTGTCGGCGGCGATGGTCGAGACATTTGCCATGGCGGCGTCGCGGGTCTTGGCGATGGCGGCCTCGGCCTTGGCGATCTTCGCCGAGACAGCGGCCTCTTCAGCCGCGGCGCGGGCGTTGGCTTCCTCGGTGACGCGGGCCTTGGCGGCGGCGGCGGTGGCGCGCGAGGCGGCGCGGGCGGCCTCGACCTCGGCCTTAGCAGCCTCGGCCTGGCCCGCGGCCTCGGCCTGAACCTGGCGGGCCGTGGCGACAGCGCCGGAAATGGTGGCTTCACGCTCGTCAAACACCCGGCGCATGCGCGGGGCGAAGACCTTGGCGATCAGCAGGTAGAGAATGGCGAACAGGAAGACCAGATAGACGATCTGGCCGAACCAGTGCTGGAACTCGAACTGCGGCAGGCCGCCGGACTCATGCTCACCGCCGTGGGGGGCTTCGGTCGTGGCGTGCATGTCCTCAGCCGCAACCGGAGCGGTCGCGTCGTGGGGCAGGACGGTTTCGTGTGCAGTGGTCATCTGTGGCCTGGTTGCGTGCGTCGGTCGAATGGTCAGTCGACGGCGACGCCATGCCGCGCGGGGCGGCCGGCATCGCCGTCGTCAGAACGAAATCAGGCCGAGTAGATCAGGATGCCCAGAACGAACGACAGGATGCCCAGGGCTTCGGCCAGAGCCGCGCCCACGAACAGGTTGCCGATTTGCGAGCCGGCGGCCGACGGGTTGCGCAGGGCGCCCGTCAGGAAGCTGCCGAAAATGTTGCCGACGCCGATACCGGCACCGATCATGCCGGTCATTGCGAGGCCAGCGCCGATGAGCTTGGCGGCTTCTGCTTCCATGGTCTTAAATCCTAGTCTGAGGTTGGTTGGTTAGGGACGGAACTGAGCAGGCCTTTAGTGGCCGTGACCCAGGTTGACCACGTCATTCAGATAGATCGTGGTCAGAACAGCGAAAACGAAGGCCTGGAGGAAGGCCACGAGGAACTCAAGCGCGGTCAGACCCACGGTCATGCCGAGCGACAGCGCCATGACGGGCACGCCAAGCCAGCCGATTGCGCCGCCCACCGAGACGACGACGAATCCGGCGAAGACCTTCAGGGCAACGTGGCCGCCCATCATGTTGCCGAACAGACGAAGCGTGAGGGTGACGGGGCGCAGGAGGAACGACACGAACTCGATGATCACCACGAAGGGCAGCACCAGCAACGGCACGCCCGACGGCACGAACAGCTTGAAGAAGCCGAGCCCGTGCTTGGCGAAGCCGATGGCCAGTACCAGAAGGATGGTCAGCACGCCGAAGGTGGCGGTGACGGCGATCTGCGAGGTGGCGGTGAAGCTGAGGAACAGGCCCAGGAAGTTCATCGCCAGGATGAAGGTGAAGACCGTGAAGACGAACGGGAACAGCTTGCGGCCTTCGTGACCGATGATCGAGTCGGTCAACCCGTCGATCATGCCGAACAGGGTTTCGCCTGCGGCCTGCGCGCGTCCCGGCACCACTTTCGCGCCGGCGGTGACCAACTGAAGGAAGCCGACGACCATCAGGAAAGCCACGGTCATTGCCAGGTGCGAGTTGGTGAACGCCAGATGCACCGTGCCAACGACAGGCAGGGTCACCTCGCCGAAATCGACGATCGGGACGATCTTGAACTGGTGAAGCGGATCAGCCATGGGCCCCTTTAGTCTTCTTCGTCGTCGTCGAAGGGAACCGTCTTCGGCTCCACTCCGCTTGCCTTTGCCTGGGCCATCAGGCGTTGCGCCGTCCGCCAGGCCATGAATACCGAAACGGCGAAGCCCAGAAGGACGCCGCCGATCAAACCCCAGGGGCCGGTATTGGCGAACCGGTCCACGATGAACCCGAGCGCCAGGCCCATGAACACACCACCGAACAGGTCGGCGATGATGCGCCACGCCTGACTGGCCGCCGCTTGGCCCGCAGCCTCATCAGAAATCTGACGAGCCGTGCGCGCCTCCAGATCGGATGCGCTCTTGTTGAGACGAGCGATCGTCTCTTGGCGCGTTTCCGAGGGCAGGGACATGATGTGGTGCTCAGCGCTCTGACACGAATGCCAGAGGGGGTCTGAATTCGGCGCGGAACCTATAGGCGCGGCCCCGGAAGGTCAAGGCGTGCGAACGGGACTGCAAGCGGCGGAAAAACATCAGCTTTTTCGCGCCTGTCCGGGGGTGTGGCGAAGCGCCGCCCTGAACGGTGCCAGAGACTCAGCGGCGGCGGGGGGTGAGGATATCGCCCAGCCGGTCCGGGGTGCCCTCAATCCGCTCCAGTCGCGGGTAACGCAGGCCGCCGTGGTAGTCGAAGGTCACGGTGCGGAACCGGTCGCCGCGTTTCAGCACCAGTACGATGGGCGGGCCGTCGCCCTTGGCCGCCGTTACCGCCTCGCGCAGGGCAGCCGGGCTGGCGGCGCGGTCGCCGATGGCCACGATGTCCCACCCGGCTACCAGACCCTGCTCAAAGGCCAGACCGCCCCAGCGCACGCCGCCGATGCGGTTGGTCGGGCTGAGCGTGAAGCCCAGCGAATACTGGAAGTCGTGGCGGCCATACTCGGCGTAGAGCGCCTTCTGGTAGTCGCTTTCCGTATCGGTGAAGACGAGGCGGTAGCCGCCGCGCTCGAACCCGGCCAGCAGATCGTTGTCGCCGTTGTCCACAGCGTCCAGGCGTGAGCGCAGGAAGCTCCCCCAGTCGCGGGCCTGGACGTCGTTCAACACGCCGGTGACCGTTTCGAACGTATAGGGTGCCGGGTCCCAGTTCCCGTCCTGGACGCCGAAGAAGCCGCGGGCGAAGTCGTCCAGCGACTTGCGGCCGCCCGACTGCTCGCGAATCCATGTGTCGGCGTCGAGCCAGATCAGGGCTCCCTCGACGTAATAGTCCTCGCTACGCTGATAATTGCCCCAGGGCTGGGGCCGGCGCTGGGCGATGATGGGGTCGTTGGTGGTGTCCTGCATGGCGCGCCAGTCCCGGCCCGGCATGGTCGAATAGTTGGCAGCCCACATTGCCATGGAGTCCATCGCCTGCTGCTTCGTCAGCAGGCCCGAACGGGCGGCGAGCACGAGACCGTAATATTGGTCCTGGCCCTCATAGACCCAGAGCAGGCTGTTCTGCATCGGCTCGTTGAGGTTGGCGGTCAGCTGGTCGGCGGGGCGGCGCCACTTGCCGTCCCAGCTGTGGTTGTACTCGTGGCTGAGCAGGTCGCGGTCGCCGACGTGTGAGGCCCAGCCGGTGAAGAAGGCGGGATCCACGCTGTTCTCGGACGAACGGTGATGCTCCAGGCCGATGCCGCCGAGGCGGTCGGTCAGGGCCAGCAGGAAGTCGTAGTGGTTGAAGTGGCGCGCGCCATACAGGCGGTCCGCCTGGACCACCAGGTCGCGCAGGATCTGGATTTGCTCGTCGGTGGCGGCGAGGCTTGCGGGCTCATCGGCGACCATATGCAGGCGAACGGGTGAGCGACCGCCCGGATCGAGGTCGACCTGCCGGTAGTGCTGGCCGGCGAAGACGGGGCTATCGGCGAAATGCTCCAGCGTAATCGGGGCGAAGGTGGCCAGGCCGCCGGTGAAGGAGACGGTGTCCAAAGCCGTGCCGTAGTTCCAGCCGGCGGGAAGCTTCAGCGTCGGGCGGAAGGTGATCTGACGCGAATAATAGCCGGCCGGATAGAGAAGGGCCTTCTCCCACTGGATGTTCAGCATCTCGTCGGTGATGACGACACGGCCCTGGGACCCGTCGATCGGTGTCAGCCACTGGAAGGAGGCCTCGACCGAGGTTACCCCGGCGGGCACGTCGATCTGGAAGGCGTTGGTGTCGACGGTGTTGCGTACCCAAGGCAGGCGCTGGCCATTGGCGGTGAAGACCAGGCCGGCGATGTCATCGACGGGACCGACCGGGCCGTGGTTGCCGGGGATCCACTCGGGATAGAGCAGAACCAGCGGGCCGGGGCCGGTCACCGGGATGGTCTGCTTGATTGAGACGATGCGGCGGTCGATGTCGCTGGCGTCCACGGCGATATCGATCACGCCCGGATAGGCGATGTCGCGCGGCGCCGGAATGGGGGCGAGGGCGACGGGCAGGGCGGGGGCCCCCACCTGGGCCAGGGCCGGCATGGCGGTGAAGAAAAGCGCGGCGGCGCAGGCGGAGACGAACAGACGCTTCATCGAAGGCTCGGAACAGACGCCGCCCGGCGCGGCGGCCGGCAGATCACGCCTGCCGCCGGTCGGGGTCAAGCGGAGCCGCAGTCCGCAGGGTTAATTCGCTGTCATGTTCCGCAGGCGGATCACGCCGCCTATTTCACTTCCAGCAGTTCGACCTTGAAGATCAGGGTCGAGTTGGGGGGCAGTTCGCCGCCGCCGCGCCACTGGTCGCCATAGGCCAGCGAAGCCGGGATGACGAACATGAAGGTCTCGCCCTCGCGCATCAGGGCCACGCCCTCTGTCCACCCCTTGATGACGCGGTTCAGGGGGAACTCGGCGGGTTCCCCGCGGGCGTAGGAACTGTCGAACTCGCGACCGTCGATAAAGGTCCCCTGATAGTGAACCTTGACCGTGTCAGTGGCTGTGGGTTGGCGGCCGGCAGGGTTGGCCCGGCCGATGCGTTGGTATTGCAGGCCGGAATCGGTGACGGTCCAGCCACGCTGCTGGCTGTTCCACGCCAGATAGGCGGCGTTGCCCGCGTCCCAGCGGGCCTGGGTCGGCGGGCCGACGTCGGCTTCCAGCGGGGGCGTGCCCAGGCCGGTCTGGGACATCATCGAACAGGCACCCAGCGCCAGCGAGGCAGAGGCGAGGAGAATGGCGGCGATCTTCATGGGACGGTCCTGGCGGGAAGGGTGAGGGCGGCGGCGAGCCGGGTCTGGAAATCGGGTTGGCGGCCGATGTCGTTATGGCCGGCAGTGGGGAAGACGAGGCGCTGGACCTCTACGCCCCGGGCGGTCAGATCACGGGCCAGCGCGCGGCTGAGGGCTGGAGGCAGGGTGGTGTCCTTGCCGGCTTCGAGCACCACGACACGGCCCGAATAGCCCTCCAGCGAGGCCGGAATGTTGATGGCGGCGAGGCCTGGCGCGATGTCGAAGCGCATGAAGGGGCGCATCAGGCCCGCCTGCTGGTTTACGGCGGCGCGGGCGCTGGGGGTTGTGGCCTCCAGCACCAGAGCATCCGCGCGGGTCAAGCGCGCGGCCTCGGCGCAGATTGGGCCTCCCAGTGAATGGCCCCAGGCGATCAGGGGGCGGCCCTCGGCGTCGGCCTGGGCCCGGGCGGCGACGGCCATAGCCTCGCCCGCGGCGCGGAAACCGGCCACGTCAGCCTGCCCCGGCGTGTCGCCATAGCCGGGATAGTCGAACATCAGCACGTCGCCGAAGGGCGTCAGCTTCCTCGCCGCCCCGAAGGTGTTGACCCGTCGGCGGAACATGTTGCCCCCGCAGAAGAGGATCAGGGGCCTGGCGTTCTCGCCCGTGCGGATGCGGGTCGCGGCCACCGCGCCGCCCGGATAGGGGATCGACAGCAGCTCGGCCCCCGGCCAGGCCTCGCTGTCCGGTAGCACGATGTTCTCGGCCCGGAGCCGCGCCTCTGGATAGAAGAAGGCCCCCTCCGGCACATTGACCGGGACGCAGGCGGCGAGGATCAGCGCCACGAGGGGGGCGAATAGCCGTTTCATCGGGCAAGGCTAGCAGCGCGCCGCCGGCGAAGGAACAGGGACTCGGCGGGGGAGGGCCCCAGGGCCAGAGCGGCATCGTACTCCGGAATGGCCTGGGCACCGCGTCCCAGCCTGGCCAGGATATCGGCGCGTGCGGCGTGGAAGGGCAGCCAGCCGGGGACGGGTGTTTCGTCAAGCACAGCCAGGGCGGCGGCGGCCCCATCGACCTCGGCCAGGGCGACAGCACGATTGACGCGAACCACGGCGTCATCCCGCCAACCCAGCAGCGCATCATAAAGGCCGAGAATGGCGCGCCAGGGGGTGACGCCGGTAACGCGTCGGCTTGCGTGGGCGGCGTGGATTGCGGCCTGAAGCGCACGCGGACCTGGCGGGCTTTGCTCGGAATGGGCAAGGCGTGCGGCCCCGGCGAGGTAGCGTTCGCCTTCCGTCAGCAAGGCGGTGTCCCAGTCCCGCACATCCTGCTCCGTCAGGGGCCGCAGGGCGCCGTCGGCGTCCAGCCGCGCGGGCCGCCGCGCCTCGGTCAGGCGCACGGTGGCCGCCAGGGCCTGGACTTCCGCGTCATCGGGCGCGAGGCGGGCCAGAAGCGCGGTCAGGGTCAAGACCTCGCGCGCGAATTCAGCATGTGGGCCGGCCAGGGCGGCGTCGGCATGGGCCTGGGCATAGGCGACCTCTAGCGTTGACAGCACGGCGTCCATCCGCTCGGACCAGCGTTCGGGACCGGGCACTTCGTAGGGGACACCCGCCTGGGCGATCTTGTGCTTCGCGCGCACAAGCCGCTGGGCCAGGGTCGGCTCGCTGGTCAGGAAGGCGTGGGCGATCTCGCCGACCGAAAGGCCGCATACAGTCTTGAGCGTCAGGGCGGCGCGGGCGTCAGCAGCGATGGCCGGGTGGCAGCAGACGAAGATCAGCCGCAACCGCTCGTCCGGAATGGGCTCGTCCAGGGCCATGATCTGCTCCTCGGGCGTCGGCGTGGGCGCGTCATCATCCGGGCGATGGGCGGCGACGGTGGCGCGGCGCCGGATACGGTCGAGCGCCCGTCGCCGGGCCACGGCATAGAGCCAGGCGGCCGGATCCTTCGGCGGCGAGCCGCCCCAGGTCTCGACCGCTCTGGCGCAGGCCTCCGCGAAGGCCTCCTCCGCGAGGTCCAGATCGCGGAAGGCGGCGGCCAGGGCCGAAACGACCCGGCCGCCGGACTCACGAAAGGCGGCGTCGAGGGCTGACCTCACGCGTCCCCGGGCATTTCCAGCACGGGGCGGATCTCGATAGAGCCACGGCCGGCTACGGGGAGCTTCTTCGCCCAGGCAATGGCGGCGTCGAGGTCCGGAACGTCAATCAGATAGAAGCCGCCCAACTGTTCGCGAGTCTCGGCAAAGGGGCCGTCATGGACGGTGCGGGATCCGCCCTCGATCCTGACGGTGGTGGCTGTGGCGGTGGATTTCAGACCTGCGCCACCCCGCATGGCTCCGGCCTCGGCCAGTTCGCCGCCGAAGGCTGTATGGGCGGTCAGGATGTCCTGCCAGGCCTTACCGGCCTCGCCATCCGGATAGGATTCGGCCTCGTTCTCGTGGATCAGAAGCGCGTATTGCATGGTCGTGGTCTCTCCCCGTCGCTGACCGGCCGATCCGATCATGCGCGACAATGACCAGACGCGCGAGGTGTGCGGGAATCGACAGGACTGAAGATTTTCTTTCCGGCCTTTATTTCGTCCGAAAAGCGAGTATATCAGCCCATTCCGCCAACTCCGTATGAGTCCGCGCGCGAAAGCGTCGAGGCTCGGTCCGTCGCCCTCCGACCGAGCGAAGACGCGCTCCTCCCCAGGGAGCCACACATTTTCAGGTGTCCTGGTGCCGCAAGGCCCGAGGGTGGACGCCGAAACCTGTTGGTCACGGGTCGCCGGTCGGCGAGCCGTGGCTGCTGCATTTGACGCGGACCTGCCCGGGTTCGCAATGGGAAGACAGAATGGCCAAGACCCACGCCGAACTCGCCGCTCCCGGCCAGTTCGCCTCCGCCACGTCGTTCACCGGCAAGAAGCGTATCCGCAAGTCCTTCGGGCGGATCCCTGAAGCGGTGCAGATGCCGAACCTGATCGAGGTTCAGCGCGCGTCCTACGAGCAGTTCCTGCAGCGCGAGGTCCGCAGCGGGCCGCGCAAGGACCAGGGCATCGAGGCGGTGTTCAAGTCGGTCTTCCCGATCAAGGACTTCAATGATCGCGCCGTGCTGGAATACGTGTCCTACGAGTTCGAGGACCCGAAGTACGACGTCGAGGAATGCATCCAGCGCGACATGACCTATGCCGCGCCGCTGAAGGTCAAGCTGCGCCTGATCGTATTCGAGGCTGACGAGGAAACGGGCGCCCGTTCGGTCAAGGACATCAAGGAACAGGACGTCTACATGGGGGACATCCCCCTGATGACGGACAAGGGCACCTTCGTCGTCAACGGCACCGAGCGCGTGATCGTCTCGCAGATGCACCGTTCGCCGGGCGTGTTCTTCGACCACGACAAGGGCAAGACGCACAGCTCGGGCAAGCTGTTGTTCGCTGCCCGCGTGATCCCCTACCGCGGTTCGTGGCTCGACTTCGAGTTCGACGCCAAGGACATCGTCTACGTCCGCATCGACCGCCGCCGCAAGCTGCCGGCCACCACCTTCCTCTATGCCCTGGGCATGGACGGTGAAGAGATCCTGCGGACCTTCTACGAGACCGTTCCCTACGAGAAGCGCGGCGACAACTGGGTTACCCCCTACAAGCCCGAGCGCTGGCGCGGGGTGAAGCCGGAGTTCGACCTGGTCGACGCCGACACGGGTGAAGTGATCGCCCAGGCTGGCCAGAAGATCAGCGCCCGCGCCGCCAAGAAGCTGGGCGACACCACGACCTCGCTGTCGCTGGCCGCCGACGCCCTGCTGGGCCGCTATCTGGCCAATGACGCCGTCAACTATGAGACCGGCGAAATCTACGCCGAGGCCGGCGACGAACTGGACGCCCCGACGATCGAACTCCTGGAAGGCCGCGGCCTGACCACCATCGACGTGCTGGACATCGACCACGTCACGGTCGGCGCCTACATGCGCAACACCCTGCGCATCGACAAGTCGACCGGCCGCGAGGATGCGCTGTTCGACGTCTACCGCGTGATGCGTCCGGGCGAGCCGCCGACCCCGGAAGCCGCCGAAGCTATGTTCAACTCGCTGTTCTTCGACAGCGAGCGCTATGACCTGTCCGCCGTGGGCCGGGTGAAGATGAACATGCGTCTCGAGACCCCTGAGGTCTCGGACGAGATCCGCGTCCTGCGCAAGGACGACGTCCTGAAGGTGCTGCAGATCCTCGTCGGCCTGAAAGACGGCCGCGGCGAGATCGACGACATCGACAACCTGGGCAACCGCCGGGTCCGCTCGGTCGGCGAACTGCTGGAAAACCAGTACCGCGTCGGCCTGCTGCGGATGGAGCGCGCCATCAAGGAGCGCATGAGCTCGGTCGACATCGACACGGTCATGCCGCACGACCTGATCAACGCCAAGCCGGCCGCGGCCGCGGTGCGTGAATTCTTCGGCAGCTCGCAGCTGTCGCAGTTCATGGACCAGACCAACCCGTTGTCGGAAATCACCCACAAGCGTCGTCTGTCGGCGCTGGGGCCGGGCGGCCTGACGCGTGAACGGGCGGGCTTCGAGGTCCGCGACGTGCACCCGACCCACTACGGCCGTATCTGCCCGATCGAGACGCCGGAAGGCCCGAACATCGGCCTGATCAACTCGCTGGCCACCCACGCTCGCGTCAACAAATACGGCTTCATCGAAAGCCCCTACCGTCGCGTGAAGGACGGGAAGGCGACCGACGAGGTGGTCTACATCTCGGCCATGGAAGAGGCGAAGTACACGATCGCCCAGGCCAACATCGAGCTGAAGAACGGCGAAATCGTCGAGGACCTGGTCCCCGGCCGGATCAACGGCGAATCCCAGCTGCTGATCAAGGCTGACGTCGACATGATGGACGTGTCGCCGAAGCAGGTCGTTTCGGTCGCCGCCGCCCTGATCCCGTTCCTGGAAAACGACGACGCCAACCGCGCGCTGATGGGTGCCAACATGCAGCGTCAGGCCGTGCCGCTGGTGCAATCCGACGCGCCGCTGGTCGGCACCGGGATGGAGGCTGTCGTGGCCGTCGACTCCGGCGCCGTCGTGGTCGCCCGTCGTGACGGCGTGGTCGAGCAGATCGACGGCACCCGCATCGTGGTTCGTGCGACCAACGAGCTGGATGCCGGCCGTTCGGGTGTCGACATCTATCGCCTGTCGAAGTTCCAGCGTTCCAACCAGTCGACCTGCATCAACCAGCGCCCGATCGTGCGCGTGGGCGACGAGGTGAAGGCCGGTGACGTGATCGCCGACGGCCCGTCGACGGACCTGGGCGAACTGGCCCTGGGCCGCAACGCCCTCGTCGCCTTCATGCCCTGGAACGGCTACAACTTCGAAGACTCGATCCTGATCTCCGAGCGCATCGTGCGCGACGACGTCTTCACCTCGATCCACATCGAGGAGTTCGAGGTCATGGCCCGCGACACCAAGCTGGG
>JBKBJW010000006.1:0-140776 GCA_046294385.1 Brevundimonas sp.
CACCGGCCTTCGCCAGCGTCATCGTGATCGCCGCCGTCAGCGTCGTCTTGCCGTGGTCAACGTGACCAATCGTGCCGATGTTGCAGTGCGGCTTGTTACGCTCGAACTTTTCCTTGGCCATGGCCAAAACTCCTGATGGCCCGGGTTGAGGGGCGCTGTCTGCTTCAAAAACCTGGAGCGGGTAGACGGAATCGAACCGACATATTCAGCTTGGAAGGCTGCTGTACTACCATTGTACTATACCCGCGCGGAGAATGCGTCGGGTTGACCCCTTCGCACCCGGCCG
The DNA here is from genome assembly GCA_046294385.1 of Brevundimonas sp. Taxonomy (GTDB): domain Bacteria; phylum Pseudomonadota; class Alphaproteobacteria; order Caulobacterales; family Caulobacteraceae; genus Brevundimonas. The sequence goes on from JBKBJW010000006.1 coordinate 287, forward strand.
ATCCGGCGTCCTGATCCGGAAGGTTCGAAAAGCGCGTGGTGGGGGAAGCAGGACTCGAACCTGCGAAGCTTACGCAGGGGATTTACAGTCCCCCCCCTTTGCCGCTCGGGACATTCCCCCAAACGCGCTGTTTTCGAACCGTCGGACCGATGCATCGCCAACCTTTCGGTCGATGAGACAACAAAAGCTCTCGGTGTCCCGCGTCGCCTGCGATAGAGGGAGCGCCAGACCCGAAAGCCCTCAGGGCTCCAAATCGGAGGGCGTCTTATAGTGGCGAGAAATCCAGAACGCAACGACCGGAAAGGGGCGAAAAAACCGCCCTTCAAGGGCCGTCCCGAAGCGTCACGGGAGCGGGGCTGGACCCCCAATCCTCCGGTGCGAGCGGCCGGTGATTCCCCGCGCGCGCCGCGCGGCGGTGATCGGTCGAAGGCGGACGCCGATAACTTCCTGTGGGGCCGGCACCCGGTGCTGGCGGCGCTGGCCAATCCGGCCCGCAAGGGCATGGGCCGGCTGCTGGTCACTGACGATCGTGCCGCCGAGATCGAGCGCGACAGGCTGGCCCACGGCCACAAGATCGAGATCATCGACCGGCAAGCACTGGAAAAGATGCTCCCCGCCGGGGCCGTACACCAGGGCTTCGCCTTCAAGGTCCAGCCGCTGGAGGGTGTCTCGCTGGAGGAGATCGCCGATCCCGCGAGCGGCGTCATCGTCATGCTGGACCAGGTGACCGACCCCCAGAACGTCGGTGCCCTGTTCCGTTCGGCCCTGGCCTTCGGGGCCAGGGGCATCATTGTTCAGGACCGGCATTCGCCGGCGTTGGCCGGGGCGCTGGCCAAAGCCGCGGCCGGGGCGACCGAACGGCTGCCGCATGTGCGCGTGACGAATCTCAGCCGCGCGCTGGAGCGTCTGGCCGACCTCGGCTGGCGCGCCGTCGGGCTGGACGGTTCGGCGGAGCAGACGCTGGAGCAGGCGCTGGATCACCAGCCGACCGTGCTGGTCATGGGGTCCGAGGGCGACGGCATCCGCCGTCTGGTGGCCGAGCATTGCGACGTTCTGGCGAAAATCCCCATGCCGGGCGGCTTCGAGAGCCTGAACGTGTCCAATGCCGCCGCCGTGGCGCTTTATGAAGCGATGCGGGCGCAAGCCCGTTCCGCAGGTTGATCAACCGCCCCTTGCGCGACTAGAGAGCCGTTATGGAATTCCTGTCTTCCCCCGAACTCGCCTCGCAGCTGACGGCCCTTGGCCAGGTGCTGATGATCGACCTGGTGCTGGCCGGCGACAACGCCGTGGCCGTGGGTCTTGCCGCCGCGGCCCTGGCACCCGAGCAGCGCAAGAAGGCCATCCTCATCGGCCTGGCTGCCGCCGTCATCTTGCGCATCGGCTTCGCCCTGATCACCGTGCAGCTTCTGGCCATCATCGGCCTGCTGCTCGCCGGCGGCGTGCTGCTGCTCTGGGTGTGCTGGAAGATGTGGCGCGAGCTTCAGGAGCAGCGCACCCACGATCAGGCCGAGGCCGAGGCCGAGCTGGAAACCGCCCTGTCCGCCCACCACGGCGGCGGCCCGCCCCCCGAGGCGCTGGGCATCAAACGCAAGAGCTTCGCCGCCGCCCTGGTCCAGATCATGATCGCCGACGTCACCATGTCGCTGGACAATGTGCTGGCCGTCGCGGGCGCGGCTCACGAGCATCCGTGGATCATGGTCTTCGGGCTGGTGCTGTCGATCGCCTTGATGGGCGTGGCCGCGACCTTCATCGCCAAGCTCCTGACCAAGCACCGCTGGATCGGCTACGTGGGCCTCGTCATCGTGCTCTATGTCGCCCTGCACATGGTGTGGGACGGGGCACGTTCGGTCATTGTCCGCACCGATCGCACCGATGCCTTCAATGCCTCTGCGCCTGCCTTCCTCGACATTTCGCCCAAGGAAGTCGCCAAGTTCCAGAAGGGCACGGCGGCTGAAAAGAAGGCGGCACCAGGCGGTCCCAAGACCGCCGCCCTGCCGGGCGAGGCCGAGAAGGCGATCGGCCCCGGCGAGATGCCGACCAAGCCCGAGTAGGTCAGCCCTCGGCGCCGCCGAAGCGTTCGGACCACTCGGCGACCTGGGCGTCCTCGATCTTGCGGAACAGCACCTCGGCTGCCGCGACCGCCTGGCCGCGCGGCAGAACGTCGAGCAGGGGCTCATCCACCGAGGGCCATGACAGGTCGGTCGCGCCCACGCTGGCGGCGATCTTTTCCGCCGCCGACGGCATGACCGGCGCGGCCAGTCGGGCGAACAGGGCGACCAGGTTCAGGCCCGTGCGCACGCCCACCGCGGATCGCTCGACATCCGTCTTGAAGGCGTTCCAGGGCGCGGCTTCCTGAAGGTATTCGTTGCCCAGCACCCAGACGGCGCGCAGGGCCTGAGCCGCCTTGCGGAACTCCATGGCCTCGAACTGGTCAGTGGCCTCGGCAATGCCGGCGCGGATATCGGCCTCCAGCTTGGCCTCGATCGGCCCCGGTTCGCCGCCATCCGGCACGACACCGCCGAATTTCGACTCCGTAAATTTGACGATGCGGTTGACGAAATTCCCCAGCACGTCGGCCAGATCCTTGTTCGTCGTCGACTGGAATTGCTCCCAGGTGAAGGCCGCGTCCGATCCTTCCGGCCCATAGGCCGTCAGGTGCCAGCGCCAGTAGTCGGCGGGCAGAAGCTCCAGCGCCTGATCCATGAAGACCCCGCGCTTCTGGCTGGTCGAGAATTTGCCGCCGTACCAGTTCAGCCAGTTGAAGGCTTTCAGCGTGTCGACCGTCTTCCATGGCTCACCGCTTCCGATGATGGTCGCGGGGAAGCTGACCGTATGGAAGGCGACGTTGTCCTTGCCCATGAACTGGACGTAGCGGACGTCGCCGGCACCCTCGTCCAGACGCCACCAGTCGCGCCAGGTCCGGTCGTTGGCCTGGGCCCACTCTTCGGTCGCGCCGATGTATTCGATAGGGGCGTCGAACCAGACGTAGAAGACCTTGCCTTCCATGCCCGGGCGCGGCCCGCCGTCGGCCGCCGTCACCGGCACGCCCCATTTCAGGTCGCGGGTGATGCCCCGATCGATCAGTCCCTCGTCGAGATGTTTCAGGGCGATGGAGCGGGCCAGCGTCTGCCAATCCGACTTCGACCCGATCCAGTCACGGATCGGCTGCTCCAGCTTCGTCTGCAGCAGATAAAGGTGCCGCGTATCGCGCACCTCCAGGTTCTTCGAGCCTGACACCGACGAATAGGGATCGATCAGGTCGGTCGGGTCCAGCAGACGCCCGCAGTTGTCGCACTGGTCCCCCCGCGCGCCGACGTGGCCGCAGTGGGGGCAGGTCCCCTCGACATAACGGTCGGGCAGGAAACGGGCGTCATCGACCGAATAGATCATCCGGTCGACGCGCTCCTCGATGAAGCCGTTCTTCTCCAGCTGGGCGGCGAAATGCTGAGTCAGGCGTCGGTTGGGTTCGTTCGACGACCGGCCGAACCAGTCGTAGCTGAGGCCGAACGCCTCGCCGGCCGACTTCTGGATCTGGTGCTGCTCGTCGCAATAGGTGCGCACGTCCTGGCCCGCGGCGGCGGCGGCCAGCTCGGCCGGGGTGCCGTGCTCGTCGGTGGCGCAGATATAGAGAACCTCGTGGCCCTGCCCACGCTTGAAGCGCGCGAACACGTCCGCCGGCAGCATCGAGCCCGCCAGATTGCCCAGGTGCTTGATGCCATTGATGTACGGCAGCGCCGAGGTGATGAGGATGCGGGCCATGGGAATCCGGTCGTCAGGGGAGCGCACGGATATAGACGGGCGCGGCCATTGCTCAAACCCCAGCGTGGATGCAACCCTACCCCCATGATCGTGTCGCGCGCCCTATCCATCCTCGCCTTGGCATTGGCGGCCGCCAGTTGCGCCCCCTCGGCCGTGCAAGAAGGGGTCTACAGTGATGTGATCTACAGCGAGGAGACCGGCGACCAGGGTGGAGCCATCCTCCGCATCGAGAGCGGCAAATCGCAAGTGGGCTTCTATTTGTGTGAAGGCGGCTGCAACGACCTCCAGATCGTGCCCGCCCTGATCCAGGGAAATGTCATCACCTTTACGGCGATGGACCAAGGCGATGTCGGACCTGTGCGATTCCGCGCCGTGGCGCATGGCGATCGGGTGATCTTGACCAGCCCCGACCTTGAGGAGTTGAGAGCGGAACTCCGCCGTCTTAGTCCCGGCGAGACGATTCCAGGCAGCTAGGCGAGCCGCCGCGCCACCCGCACGAAGCGGCCCGTCAGCAGCGCCGACGACGCCAGACTGGCGATGATGACGGCCCAGACCAGTCCGTCGATGCCGAGGCCATGCGACAGCCACCAGCCCAGCGGCATCATGATCGCGCCATAGGCGGTGAAATGCATGATCGTCGGCCACCAGACGTCGCCCGCTGCGCGGTTGGCCTGGGCCGCCACCACCTGAATGCCGTCGGCGACGAAGAACAGCGTCGCCAGCACCAGCGCCGGGGCCGCGATGGCCAGCAGCGCCGGGTCGCGGCCATAGGCGAGGACCACGACATGCGCCGTCGGCCAGATCGCCAGCGCCACGACCAGGGTCAAAGTCGCCACGACACCTATGCCGACCATCCCGGCCCTCAGCACCGCGCCCCGGTCCCGCGCGCCATAGGCATTACCTACCAGCACGGCCGTCGCCGAGGACAGGCCCATCGGGACCATGAAGACGATGGCCGATACATTCAGCACGATGGCCCAGGCCGCCGTCTCGTTGGTTCCCAGCCGCCCGGCGAAGAAGGTCATGGCCGCGAAGGCCGCCACCTCGATGAAGTAGGACGACCCGCCGCCATAGCCCACGCGCCGCTGCTCGGTCGCCGTGACCGGATCGGGCTTGGGCTTGGTGAACACGCCCAGCGCCCGTGCCTCGGGCAGGCGCAGGATGTAGATGACGAGAAAGATCGCCAATGACGCCCGGGCCGCAAAGGTCGCGCAGGCGGAGGCCTGCGCCCCGTGGACGCCGAGGTTCAGGATGTCGGGCACCAGCAGCAGGTTCAGCGCCAGGTTCACGGCGTTCGCTACCCACATGGCGACCATGCCCGGCTTGGGCTTGTTCAGCGCCTCGAGGAAGAACTGGGCCGCCACCGAGATCAGATAGGCCGGCATCGACAGGGCGAAGACGATCAGCGCCGGCGACGCGCCTTCGGCCAGTCCGGGCTCCATATCCAGCTGACGGAGCAGCCACGGCCCGGTGATGATCAGGGCGATCGCCGCCGCGACGCCCAGTTGCAGCGCATAGACCAGACCCCGCCGCAACACGCCGCCCACCTCGGCGCGCCGCCCCTCGCCCAGCAGGCGCGCGGTCATGACCTGAACCCCGAACAGCAGGCCGACGGCCGTCACCACAATGATCGAGCTCGGTGCCCAGGCCAGGGAGTGGAAGGCCAGCTCTCGCCCGGCGTAGTTGCCCACCACGATGGCGTCGGTCAGGCCCATGGTCATGATGCCCAGCCGCGCGAGCACCACCGGCCACGCCAGCGTCAGCAGCTCGCGCAGGGTGGATCGGACGGCGGGGGTCACGAGGTTGGACATGGGACGCGGCAAAGGCCACGGGGAAAAGCCAAGGTCAACTCAGCTTCCCTTATCGCTCCAGAAGCAAACCTATCGCTTCAACCGGTCGCGGGCCGCATTGACCCGCGCGGCCAGGCCCTCGGTCCCGCCCTGATCGGGGTGCGCCCGCGCCATCTGACGGCGCCAGGCGGCTTGAATGTCTTCGGGCGAAGCGGTCGGACCGACGCCGAGAATGGCCCGCGCCTCCGCCTCGGTCAGATCATCGGCGGACTTCGGCAGGATGGTGCGGACGCGCGACGCCAGCGCCAGATACAGCCCCGCACCGGCCAGTCCCGTTCCCAGCAGCCATGAGCCGCGCGACAGGGCCAGAACGCCCCCGGCCAGCAGAACGCCGCTGAGCACCGTTGCGCTGATCCGCCAGTGACCACGCCGCGCGCCCTCTGACTGCCGGCCCAGCCGCACCAGGGCCCAGACGGCGATGGCGGCGAGGACCAGCCAGATCAGGCCCATGGGGAGGTCCGGCTCAGGCCGCGCTGTCCAACGGCGCGGCGGCCTCGTCCAGCCCCAGCGACTGCATCAGATTGCGCAGCTCCTGCCGCGCCGCGACATGCGCCAGCGACACAGCCACGGGCCGCACGTCGTTCGACAGGTCCGCGACCGTCAGGCCGAAGGGGAACAACTCGCGATAGATGACCCGGTCGCGCAGGCCCGGCCCGACGCGGAAGCCGACCCGTTTGGCGAGCTTAAGCATCTTCTCTTCCAGACGCCGGCGGTTGCGGGCCTCGGCCACGGCCAGGCGGTTGGTCAGGACGACCCAGTCGATTGATCCGCCGCGCTGGACCGCGCGCGCCTTGCGGGCCTCCCAAACGCTCTCGGCATAGAGCGAGGGCTTGATCAGATCGAGGGTGACAGGGTCCACCTGCCCCAGCATGTCGAAGTCGACGAAGCTGTCGTTCAGCGGCGTTACGATCAGATCGGCCCGCGCATGGGCGGCGGTCGAGATGGCGGTGTCGCCCCCGGGGGTATCGATGACGACATAGTCGGCGTTGGCTGCGGCCTCGGCGAAGGCGGCGTCGAACCGCGCCTGCTGCTCGGCCACATCGGCCTTCGCCAGCGCCTTGCCGTCGCCCATGTCCGGCACGGACGGCATCGGCAGGGTCTGGCCGTTGGCCTCGGTCCAGGCCGTGCGGTTGGCGAAGAAGCGCGCCATCGATTTCTGGCGCAGGTCCAGATCGATGATCGCCACCTGCTTGCCCGCGTGCAGCAGGGCGGTGGCGATGTGGATGGCCAGGGTGGACTTGCCCGCCCCGCCCTTCTCGTTACCGACCACGATGACCTGTGGCTGAGCCATAATCTTGGATATCCCCGAACTGTGGTCGCCGACTCATGGAGGTCGGTCGGCGTTCAACCACACTCGGGTTCGGGCGCAGTCAGGTCAAGAAAGCTCGCCTGCCGGGGCTGTGGATTGGAGCTGGCTGTGGATCAGGCGCCGCGCGTGCACCACGGATCGTTGATGCGTGCAGCGGCGCAAACGGCCGCTGCGCCGGCCGCGGGAGCCGCGACCTTCAGCCGGACCAGATTGCGGCCATTGACCTGAACCGCCTCATAGACGGGCTGCACGTCGGCCAGATAGCGGGCGGCCTGGCCGGATTTCAGCCGGGTCCAGGCGGCGCGCGCCGCTTCCGGACTGGCGAATGCGCCGAGTTGAACCAGACGCCCCGACGGACGCGACACGGCGGGACGCAGGCCCCGCTGTTCCGAAGCACGCGGACCGATGCGAGCCTGAACTTCACGCGTCGCGGCCTCGACCACCATCGGGGCGGCGGCCTCGATCACGGCGGGCGCGGCGCGGGCGACAGCGGCCTCCACCACCCCGTCGCGGGCGTCCCACAGGTCGTGCGGATCCATGACCTCGACCTTCAGCGGTGCGCGGGCCGAGCGGAGGCCGGTCTCGGCGGCGCTGGGCAGCGGCCTGACCGGGCCCTGACCGGGTCGGTCCATGCTCACCGGAATGTCGGCGACATAGCCGGCCAGGTTCTCGAACCGGTTGGGATCGCTGTCGACCATGCCGCATCCGCTGGCGGACACAGCCACCACGCAGGCCAGGACTGGACGGAACAGGGGAGAGAACTGCATAAGCCGGACCCTAGCCGGCGACCGGTTCAGGTCTCGTGCACGAACAGACTTAAGCGTCAGAGTTAACGCGGAAACCAATGTCCGAAACCCCTCCCCTGCCGATCATCCGCACCGTCGACGCCTTGCGCGCGGTTGTGCGTGACTGGAAACGCCAGGGCCTGACGGTCGGTTTCGTCCCGACCATGGGCGCCCTGCACGAGGGCCATCTGGGGCTGGTGCGGGAGGCGGGGCGGCTGGCCGACCGGGTCGTCGCCAGCGTCTTCGTCAACCCGACCCAGTTCGCGGCGCATGAGGACCTGGGCACCTATCCGCGACAGGAGGCCCGCGACGCCGAACTGCTCGCGTCGGCCGGCTGTGCCCTGCTGTTCGCGCCCACGGTCGACGAGATGTATCCGGCGGGCTTCGGTACGGCGATCACGGTCGAGGGGCCGTCTGCGGGGCTTGAGACCGACTTCCGCCCCCACTTCTTCGGCGGGGTCGCCATTGTGGTGGCCAAGCTGCTGAACCAGGTCCAGGCCGACGTCGCCGTCTTCGGCGAAAAGGACTACCAGCAGTTGATGGTGGTCACGAAGCTGGCCCGCGACCTCGACATCCCCACCCGCATCGTCGGTTCCCCCACCGAGCGGGACGCGCACGGCCTGGCCCTGTCCTCGCGTAACGCCTACCTCGGCGAGGCGGAGCTTGCGGTCGCCCGCAGCCTGAACGGAATCCTGAAGGACGCCGCCGAGCAGGCCGCCTCGGGCCGCCCCCTCGCCGCCGTCGAACGCGACGCCTACGCAGCGATCCTCAAGGCCGGGTTCGAGCGGGTGGACTATGTCGCCGTCCGCCGCGCCGACGACCTGAGCGCGTTCAACGGAACCGTCGACGCGCCCGCCCGCATCCTGGCCGCGGCCTGGCTGGGGCGGACACGCCTGATCGACAATCTGCCGGTCTAGATCACCGCCCCCACGCACCCTTCGGGCCCGCCCGGCGTCAGCCGCGCGTCGGTCAGGGACAGGGTCCAGCCGTGGTGGGTGTCCAGACCCCAGCGCGCGCCCGCCCCGTCGCCCGCGTCTCCGCCGACATTCACCACCACGCGGCGGCCGCTGGGCAGGGCCGCCGGGTCGATGAGACCCACGGCCAGCGACGACGGGGTCGCCCCGCCGAAACCTTCGAACACCGAAAGAGCCGCCCATTCACGGCGCAGGCCGATCCACCAGGGATCACCGGCGTTGATGGCCAGCACGGCCACCCCCTTGCCCTCGGCGGCGAAGGCCAGCGCCGCCTGCGGATCGCGTTCTGCCTTCAGATCGGCGGCGGCACCGAAACGCAGGCGCGCAGCGTCATAGGCGCGGGTCGGCTCGACCGGGGCCCAGACGCGGACGCCCAGCCGGCCCTGACGCGCCAGACCCCAGCCGACGATATCGCGCCACAGGGCCTCGACCGCCTCGGCGTTCTCGGGTTTTGCGCGCTCGAGCATGCGCTGCATCACGGTCTGTTCGCGGTCGGGGCGCAGTTTGACGTGCGGGCCCTGTGGCGCGTCCTTGGCCTTGCCGACGCGGTCGGCGATGGCGAGGCGCCGCTGGAACAGCTCCAGCAGCTGGTCGTCCAGTTGGTCGATCTCGTGACGCAGGGCCTGGAGCGCCATCTGTTCGGCGGTCAGGTCGGCCGGCGCGGGCCACACTTGTTGCAGGTTGGTCTTGGACACTGGGAAAAACTTTCGAATACGGAGCCGGGAGGGTTCGGGGCGGGCCGCCGCTCCTTCGGGAGCGGTCGCCGGAGAGACGGTCAGGTTCAGGAACCCGAGGCCTCAGCCGGCGTATCGAAAGCCGTAAAAATAGGCATAGGCCGCCGACGCCGCAAAAGCGCGGTCGACAGTCATCGCAGCGGTGGCGTGCGAAAGGGCCATAACCGCACTCAGCGGGCAAAACCTTGCGCGGTCAAGCGCGTGTGCGGCTCAGCAGGACAAAACGGGTGCGGTTGTCGGCCGAATCCTGAAGATCGTTGCGCAAAATCGACAATCCGTAGATCTCGGCGGCGGCTGTCGGTGCCACGGCGGCCCGGCTGCGGTCCCCGGCCTCGGCCACCGCACGGGCCGCACCGGCGGTGTCGAATGCCTCGACCGCCGCAAGGCCGAGTTCGTTCAGGCTGTTTGCGCACTGGCGCAGGGCGACCGGATGACTTTCCGCCGTTCGGATGTCGCTCAGACGGGCCTCCGGCAGCGCCATCAGGGCCAGACGGATGGGCCGCCAGACCTCGCTGACCACCGTAAGCCCCGAGGCGGCCACCAGTCCCGCCGCCGGCTCCACCGGGCCGATGATCGAGTTCTCGACCGGGATCAGGGCGCAATCACAGTCGCCATTGGCCACCGCGTCGATCGCCTCGACGAAGGTCTCGAAGGCGACGGCCACGTCCCACGGACGCAGGGCCGCGCAAGCCTCGTGGCTGAAGGCACCGGGCGCGCCTTGGTAGGCCACGCGCCCCGCGCGGTCGTCGCCGTCGGGCCTGCCGATGCCCTCCTTCATGCCGCCGCCGACCGGGACAGACGCCCCGATTTCAGCCGTTCGGCCACCAGGAAGGCCAGCTCCAGCGCCTGATCCGCGTTCAGGCGCGGGTCGCAATGGGTGTGATAGCGGCTGGACAGGTCGTCCTCGGTCACAGCCTGCGCCCCGCCAAGGCACTCCGTCACGTTCTGGCCGGTCATCTCCAGATGCACGCCGCCGGGGTGGACGCCCTCGGCCTCGGCCACATCGATGAAGCTGCGGACCTCGCCCAGGATGCGTTCGAACGGCCGGGTCTTGTAGCCGTTGCCGGCCTTCAGCGTATTGCCGTGCATCGGGTCGATCGACCAGATGACGCGCTTGCCGTGATCCCTGGCCGCCTTCATCAGGCGCGGCAGTCGCTCGCCCACCTTGTCCGCGCCGAACCGGCCGATCAGGGTCAGGCGGCCCGGCGTGTTGTCCGGGTTCAGGGCGTCGATCAGGGCCAGCAGGTCGTCCGGCTCCATCGTCGGGCCGCACTTCAGGCCGATCGGGTTCTTGATGCCGCGCATGAACTCGACATGGGCACCGTCCAGCTGGCGCGTGCGCTCGCCGATCCACAGCATGTGGGCCGAGGTGTCGAACCATTCGCCCGAGCCCCCGTCCAGCCGCGTCAGGGCGCTCTCGACGTTCAGCAGCAGGGCCTCGTGGCTGGTGAAAACCTCGACCCGGCTCAGGTCCGGATGGGTTTCGGGCGTGACGCCGACCGCCTCCATAAAGGCCAGGGCCTCGCCGATCTTGTCGGCCAGATCGCGGTATTTGGCACCGTAGGCGTTGTCGGCCGCGAAGCCGAGGGTCCAGCGATGGATGTTGTAAAGGTCGGCATATCCGCCTCCGGCGAAGGCGCGGATCAGGTTCAGCGTCGCCGCCGACTGGTTGTAGGCCTTCAGCAGCCGCTGCGGGTCCGGCACGCGCTCTTCCGGCGTGAAGCCCATGCCGTTGATGATGTCGCCGCGATAGCTCGGCAGCTCGACGTCCCCGATCTGTTCGATCGACGACGAACGCGGCTTGGCGAACTGGCCGGCGATGCGGCCGACCTTCACCACAGGCTTGCGCCCCGCAAAGGTCAGGACCACCGCCATCTGCAGGATCAGGCGGAAGGTGTCGCGGATGTTGTCGGTCGAGAACTCCTTGAAGCTCTCGGCGCAGTCTCCGCCCTGCAGCAGGAAGGCCTTGCCCGCCTCCACGTCCGCCAGCTTGGATGTCAGCTTGCGCGCCTCGCCCGCAAAGACCAGCGGCGGCATGGCCCGCAGTTCATCCTCGACGGCCAGCAATGCGGCGGCGTCGGGATAATCCGTCGGCATCTGCACGACGGGTTTGCTTCTCCAGCTCTCGGGGGTCCAGCGGCTCATGGCCGCAAGATAGGCCGTGACCCGTTCAGGGACAATGAACCGAAGCGCCGCAGTAATTGATTGTGGGGCGACTAAGCCTTCGGATTCGTCTTTTCGACCAGTTCGCTGAGTTGGAAGCCGATGCGTCGGGCCGGCCGCTCCTCGGGCTTGTTGAGCGCATTCAGCACCACGCTGATCTGGGTGTAGTGCTGGATCAGCCGCACCGGCTTGCCGTCGCTGTTCTTGCCCATGAACAGGATCAGATCGGGCCCCCAGAAGCCGACGTCCTCGATCTGCATCGTTGCGTCGCCGGGCATGCCGACCAGGGTGACGCCGACCTCCTCGTCCTTGTCGATGCCCTTCTCGAAGTCCTCGATCAGCTTGGACAGTCGCACGAAGGCCCATTCGGCGGGGTTGTCGCGCATGCGCACCCCCTCGGTCATGGCCGCGGCATCCGCCGTCGTGGCGGGGCTGAACACCGGCTGCGGACAGGGCGTCTCGCCGCAGTCCGACAGCATCGAGGCTTCCATTTTCGGCGGGTCATTACTCATGTTGCCCAGCCTGACACATCAGAACAGCCCGTGTCCCTTGGGCAGTTCGGCATAGCGGTGCACCCGCGTGGCCATCACAAGACCGAAGCCGATCATGACGGTCAGCATCACTGTGCCGCCGTAGCTCAGCAGCGGCATGGGCACGCCGACCACCGGTGCCAGACCCATCACCATGGCTCCGTTGATCAGCACATAGAGGGCGAAGGTGGCGGTCACGCCCGCCGAGGCCAGGCGGCCAAAATGGCTGTGCGACAGGGACGCGATGCGCAGTGCGATCAGAATGATCGCGGCGTAGCACAGCAGTATGCCGAACGAGCCGACGAAGCCGAACTCCTCGGACACCGCCGCAAAGATGAAGTCGGTGTGCTTCTCGGGCAGGAACTCCAGCTGACTCTGACTACCAAGCCCGTATCCCTTGCCCAGCAGACCGCCGGATCCCAGCGCGATCTTGGACTGCATGATGTGATAGCCCGTGCCCGACGGATCAGCCTCGGGGTTCAGGAAGGTCAGCACGCGGTTGCGCTGATACTCATGCATCCCGAACAGGACGTAGGGCACGACGCCCGCGATACCGGCGCCGGCGGTGATCCCGACGACCCACCAGCTCAGCCCCGCCAGCACCATGATCGCCGCGCCCGTCATGCCCAGCAGCATGGCGGAACCGAGGTCAGGCTGATGCGCCACCAGCAGGAACGGCAGGCCGATCATGGCCGCCGGGATGATCAGCTTCCAATGCAGCCGCGCCTCCTGGGCCGTGGCTCCGTGGTAGTAGCGGGCCAGCGCCAGAACGAGGCCGATCTTCATGATCTCGGACGGCTGGATGCGCGTGATCCCGACGTCCAGCCAACGGGTCGCGCCCATGGCGGTGTAGCCCAGTGGGGTCAACTCGATCAGCAACAGCATCATCAGCGCCGCCGCGTAGACCGGATAGGCGATGGCGAACCACCAGCGCAGATTGACCATCGACAGCACCAGCATGGCGACCAGCAGCACGCCGAAGCGGATGATGTGGTTGGCGGCCCAGGGCTCCCACGAACCCTTCGCAACCGAATACAGCATGGCCGTCCCCATGCCGGCGACGGCGCACAACAGGGCGACGAACCGCCAGTCGATCTGGGTCAGCTTGACCGGCAGCCGCTCACGCTCACCGGGACGGGTCAGGGCCGAGGCGGTCATTGCGGCGGTCCCGGTTGATAGGGCTGCGGACCCGATGGCGTCGCGGGCGCGGGTGCCGGTGCCTGCGGCGGCGGCGGCGCACCGGCCACGGGATCCTCCGGCGCGGCCCCCTCGACGACGCCGTCATCCACCAGCGGTCCCTCGGCTTCCGGCGGCAGCGGCCGCTGGATGCGCTCCAGCATCTCCGGGTCCTTCAGCAGCACGGTGCGCATGATCTCGCGGGCGCGCGGCGCGCCGGCCGTGGCCCCGCCCTTGCCGCCGTGCTCGATGATCACCGCCACGGCATAGCGCGGCGCGTCTACGGGTGCGAAGGCGACGAACAGGTTGTGGTCCTTCAGCGCCCAGACGCTCGACTTGCGCGAACCGGTGCCATAGCTGCGGACCTGCGCGGTGCCGGTCTTGCCGGCCATCTGGATGTCGCCGAGGCCCAGCTGCGACTGGCGATAGGCGGTGCCGGACCGGTCGTTGGCCACGGCCACCATGCCCTGGCGCACGATCTCCAGATGCTCGCGTGAGAACGGCAGATCGGGGACGGCAGCACCCGATGGCCGCTCCTTGCCGCCCACCGACTTGATCAGGCGGGGCATGACGGCCTTGCGGGCATTGGCCAGCCGCGCGGTCGTGACCGCCAGTTGCAGGGCCGTGACATTCACATCGCCCTGGCCGATGGCGACCGACAGGGTCTCGCCCGGGAACCACACCCGCGACTCGGGATTCGAGTTGCTCTTGTTGTACTCGGCCTTCCACGCCCGGCTGGGGACGCTGCCCTTCTTCTGGTTGCCGACCCCGATGTCATAGGTCTGCATGAAGCCGAGCTTCTTCGCCGTCTCCTGGATGCGGTCGACGCCGGCCCGATTGCACATGTGGTAGAAATAGACGTCGCACGAGTTCTTGATGGCGTTGTGCATGTCCTGCGCGCCATGCCCCCGCGCCTCCCAGCAACGGAAGGTGCGGTTACCGAAGCGATAGCCGCCGGTGCAGACCACCCGCTCGGCCGGATTGACCCCCGCCTCCAGCAGCGCCAGCGCCGTCGTCATCTTGAACGTCGAACCGGGGTGGAAAACGCCGCCGATCGCCTTGTCCAGCAACGGCTTGCGCTCATAGTCGGCCAGCGCCCGGTAGATGTTGGACGGCACGCCGCCGACGAACAGGTTCGGATCGAACGACGGTGCCGAGACCATGCACAGGATGTCGCCGTTGCGGCAGTCCATCACCACGGCCGCGCCGGACTCGTCGCCGAACACCTCCAGCGCCCGGTTCTGCACGTCGGCGTCCAGTGTCAGGACCACGTCAGCGCCCGGCACGGCGGCGCGCGAGTTCTCGGCGTCCTCGCCCACCACCCGGCCCCGCGCGTCGACCTCGACCCGGTTGCCGCCGGCCTCGCCGCGCAGTTCGTCGTCCAGCGCCTTCTCCACGCCCTGACGGCCGATGCGGAAGCCGGGGTTGTAGAGGATCGCCGGGGGCTCCTCGCCCTTGTCCTCGATGGCCTTGATGTCGCGATCCGAGACCTTGGCGACGTATCCGATGACGTGGGCAAAGGCGCCGCCGAACGGATAGAACCGCGCCTCGTGCATGTCGGCCATCACGCCCGGCAGGCCGTTGGCATACAGATTGACCTTGGCGAACTCCTCCCAGGTCAGGTCGCTCTTGACCGGCACGGGGCTGAAGCGCGGCGCGGCGTTGACCTCGCGGATGATCGAACGGCGGCGGTCGAGGGTATCGGGCAACAACCGTCCCAGCAGGTCCAGCGTCTGGTCCAGATCCTTGGTCTCGTCGCGCACGACCAGCACGCGGAAGCTCGGCCGGTTGCCGGCGATGACCACCCCGTTGCGGTCCAGGATGCGTCCGCGCGGCGGCGGCACCAGGCGGTAGTTGAACTGGTTGTTGGTCGCCAGCGTCGAGAACTCGCGCGCCTGCACGATCTGCAGCTGGGCCAGTCGCCCGGTCAGGGCTGTGATCCCCAGCGCCGTCAGGCCGCCCATGACGAAGGTGCGCCGCAGGAAGGAACCCTGCCGCTCATTGACGTCCGAGAAGAAGATGGACGGCTCGCTGCTCATCGGAAGCGCGTGTCTCCGTCATCAAACCGCTCGATCAGACGGTCGGCCAGCGGGAACAGCAGCAGCGTCGGCAGCACAAACATCAGGAAGGCCAGCAAACTGGGCGCATTGGCCGAGCCGATGGTCGCGATGATGTAGCCGGCCGAGAGGGCGACCGTGGTGCTGACCGCGTACCACAGGAACAATACCGGCGTTTCCTGACCGATCAGGAAGCTGCGCGCCGCGAGAATGGCCCCGTAGACCGCCAGCAGCATGAGAGAGCTGAGGCCCAGCTGACGCCCCAGCAGGATGTCGATCATCGCGCCGAGCAGAAACAGCACCGCCGGCGCCAGCATCGACGGCCGGATCAGCGGCCAGGCGAAGGCCAGCACCATGGGCAGCAGCGGCTCCGGCACCTGCAGCCCGAACAGCTCCACCGGCGTGGCGATGATCAGCGTTCCGACCAGGGTCGCCAGCGCCGGGATGATGATCCATCCCATCGGCCCGACGACGCGAACCGCGACCGGACGTCTCACCGGGCGGCTCCCGGTGCGGGCGCGGGCGGCGTGGCGGCGGGCGGGGCAGCCGCCGCGGCTCGGCGTGCGGCGTCGTCCCGGATCTCGGCGGCACGCTCGGCCGTGGGCGAAGGCGCGACGTCGTATCCAGCCAGCGGCGGCGCGCTCAGGGCCTCGGGTGAGACCAGCTGGCCGAAGTCCTCGAACTTCATGACGTTGACAAAGTCGATGGCGGCGCGGTCGCTGAACAGCTTGACCCGCCACGAGCCGTCGATCCCCCGGGCCGCAACGCCGATCGGCAGGCCGCGCGGCAGGCCACCGCCGTCGCCGGAGGTCAGGATGCGGTCACCGGGCTGGATCGAGCCGACACCGCGCACGAACTCCAGGCGCGGATTGCCGCTGCCGTCGCCGGTCAGCATGGCGCGGGCATCGGTGCGGTCGATCAGCACCGGAATGCGGCTGGCAACGTCGGTCACCAGCAGCACGCGGCTGACATTGTCGGTGACGCCGGTCACGCGGCCGACCAGTCCGTGCTCATTGATTACGGGATTGCCGATCTTGACCCCGCCGCGCGTGCCGACGTCGATCAGGCGGGCGCGGGCGAACGGGCCCCGGGCGTCCGAAATCGAGCGGGCGCGGGCCAGCGGCACCGGCGGCTCGGTGCGGATGCCCAGCATGGCCTCATAGCGGGCGTTGACGTTCTTCAGGGCAATGGCCTGATCGCGCCACGGCTGAAGCTCCTTGATCTCTTCCTTAAGCCGCCGGTTCTCGGACACGGCGAAGAAATAGCCGCCGACATAGTCGCTGGCGGCACCGACCCAGCGCACAGGCGCGGCCAGAACACCGCCGACCGGACCGGCCACGGCCTCGCCACCGCTGCGCACGCCCTGATAGGGGCCCGTGCCGTCGCGCCGGTCGCTGAGCAGCAGCAGGATCGCGCCCACGATGCCGACCACGACAACGACCGCCGCGGTCCAGACCAGCGGCACCTTGAGGTTCTCGAACGGTCCGTCGCGAAACGCCACGGCGCGCCTTCCAGCAAAAGGGTGGAATCAGCGGGACATCCCGCCGACTTGCATCAGGCTATCGCAAAATCCGTGCCGGTTGGAAACCGGCTCAGAGACAGCGATGACAGCGATTTGAGGCGGTCGTTCGACCTGAGCCCTAGAGGGCCGAGTCGAGCACGCCCTTCATCCAGCGCGGATGCTCCAGCACCCGGCCGCAGCCGATGGCAACGCACGACAGCGGATCGTCGGCGACCGACACCGGCAGGCCGGTGTGGTCACGGATTTCCGCGTCCAGGCCGCGCAGCAGAGCGCCGCCGCCCGTCAGCATGATGCCCTTGTCGGCGATGTCGGCGGCCAGTTCCGGCGGGGTGGCCTCGAGCGCGACCTTCACGGCCTCGATGATCTGGGTGACCGGCTCGGCCAGGGCTTCGGCAGCCTGACGCTCGCTCATCTTCACCTCGCGGGGCACGCCCTGCATCAGGTCGCGGCCCTTGACCTCGATCGACAGGCCCTCGCCGTCCAGCGGAATACGGGCGGTGCCGATGTCCTTCTTGATGCGCTCGGCGGTGGTCTCGCCGATCAGAAGGTTATGGTTGCGGCGCATGTAGCTGATGATCGCCTCGTCCATCTTGTCGCCGCCGACGCGGACCGAGCGCGAATAGACGATGCCCGAAAGCGACAGCACGGCCACCTCGGTGGTGCCGCCGCCGATGTCGACGACCATCGAACCGGTCGGCTCGTGGATCGGCAGGCCGGCGCCGATCGCGGCAGCCATCGGCTCGTCGATCAGGCCCACGCGGCGGGCCGAGGCGTTCAGGCAGCTGTCATTGATGGCGCGGCGCTCGACCGCGGTGGCGCCCGACGGCACGCACACGATCACCTTGGGGTTCACGAAGCCCTTGCGGTTATGAACCTTGCGGATGAAGTGCTTGATCATCTCCTCGGCGACTTCGAAGTCGGCGATGACGCCGTCGCGCATGGGGCGGATCGCCTCCATGTGGCCCGGCGTGCGGCCCAGCATCTGCTTGGCCTCGATGCCCACGGCGTGGACGATCTTGCGCCCGCCGACATTGCGCAGGGCGACGACCGAAGGCTCGTTCAGGACGATCCCCTTGCCCTTCATATAGATGAGGGTGTTCGCCGTACCGAGGTCGATGGCGATGTCGTTGGAGATCATGCCGAAAAGATGCATGGGCGTGGGATACCGTTCGGGTTCGGGCCTATTTAAGGCGGTCAGCAGCGTTCAGTCCGCTGCGACGAATACCCCGGCCAATGCGCATCCCCACGCCTTGACCGCCCTGATCCTGTCGCCGAGCCGACCTGCGGCCCGTTTGCCCTTATGGGACAGGGATTACAAGCCCTATGCGCGCGCCCTACACGCGAACGTCACTCGAAGTTGACGCCGAAAATCGTTCCGCACAGATCGGTCAGGGCGAACAGGGTCTCGTCATCGTTCTCGCCCAGATCGGTGAAGACCGCTGTTTGCGCGTCCGTGACCTGCGTATCGCTCAGACCGTCGCGCGCGCGGGCGGCACCCAGGGCGTTGGTCGCGGCGCTGGTCAGCTGCTCGAGGGCGGTCAGCAAACGCTGGGTTTCGGCGTCCGGCGCTGTGCCGTTCAGCCCCTCCTTCAACCACTCCTGGGCTCCGAACCCCAGGGCCGCGCAGGCGTAGGTTTCGGAATAGGTCAGCTTGTCGACCGTCAGGGGTTCTTCCTGCGGAAGCACCAGGGCGAGGGCGAGGGCGATCGAGATCATCTGGGGACTTCCGCGTTCAGCACTGGTGTTTCAGCGCACAGTCGCCAGTCATCCGCCCTCGCGTCAAGGCGCCGGTCGGCGAGCCTCGGTCATCTTCCGACCGCGACCATGGGTCACAACCCGCCGACCTGCCCGTCATCATGCAGCCTGCAGACCCTCGGCCTTCAGCATCGCCTGGGTCGCCGGGCGGGCCTGAACCGCGTCCAGATGAGCGTTCAGCTTCGGGAAGCGCGCCGCGTCCAGCAGGCCGGCCTGACGCGCCCAGCGGCTGAACACCATCAGATAGCCGTCCGCGGCGGTCCAGCTGTCGCCGAACACCCAAGGGCCCTCCACATAGTGGTCCTCGGCGAGCTGCAGCTTCGACAGGGCCACATTGACCGCCTCATCCCTGGCCGCGCCCTCCAGCGCCGGGTGGCTGAACAGCACCTTGCCCAGCGCCGGATGCAGCGACGACGCCAGCCAGCCGTTGAACGCATTGAACCGGGCCAGCCCGAACGCGTCGGTCGGGGCCAGTTTCTTCTCGGGCCAGGTCTGGGCGGCCCAGCCGATGATGGCGGCGTTCTGGGTCAGAACGCCCTGATCCGTCTGCAACGCCGGGGTCACGCCCGCCGGGTTGACGGCCAGATACTCGGGCGTGCGCTGGTCGCCGGCACGCAGGTTGATCACCTGGGTCTCATAGTCGGCTCCCGCCTCCTCCAGCGCCAGGTGCGAGGCCATGGCGCAGGCGCCCGGCGAGATGAAGAGCTTGATCATGGTTGGTCCCTCTGTCGGTTGAGCAACGCAGGTAGGAGCGGCGTCGATCCGCAACAAGGGAGGTGTCAGTTAATTTTCGCCGGCTCCGCTCGTCACCCGCTGAATGCGCGCGCTCCAGCGAAAAACATCACGCCCGGGCAACAGGTTACGAGGACCGACCCAAGCTCAAACTAGCGGCCCCTGAAAATGGCTTAGACTGCTCTCTTCCGGTCTTTGACATCGCAATCCGCGCCCGACCCATTGGGACAAGGGTGTCAGTGTTTGTCAGTTGTCAGTCCTTACCGGACTGACAGACACCGACACTTGAGGATTGGCGGGATGGCGGGATTTGGCGGGATGGCGGTCCAAAATTTCCCGCCAAGCCGCCAGATTCTGTCAGTCGCCCGACCGCGCCTCGCGCCGCTTCACCAGCTCTCGCACCCCCAGCATCAAGCCCAGCCACAGCACCGCCGCGCCCGCCAGGATCAGCGAGGTCCAGACACCGTCGCCCGAAACCGCCGTCACCACCGCCCCGCCGAAGAAGGCCACCAACGCCGTCTTGGGCAGCACCCCCAGCCCGCATCCGGCCAGAAAGGCCCAGAAGTTCGCCCGCGTGGCCCCGAACGCCATGTTCACGACGATGAACGGCGCCGAGGGCACGTTGCGGATCATGAAGCTGGCGTAGAAGGCGTTTTTGCCCACGAACCGCTTCAGCCGCCCGGTGGTCTTGCCGCCGAACCGGTCGACCAGCCGCGCCGTCGGCCCCCGCCCCAGCCAGTAGGTCACCCCGGCCGAGGCCACCGTCGCCGCCCAGCTGTACCAGAACCCCAGCGACGGCCCGAAAGCGACCACGCAGGCGGCGATCAGGATGAACTGCGGCACCCCGATAAAGGCCGAGGCCACGAACAGCACCACCGTCACCGCAAAGGCCCACGGACTGCCCGCATAACCCTGCAGCCAGGCCTCCAGGTTCGCCTCCGCCGCCAGCCCGAACTGGCTCTTGCCCAGCGCCAGCAACCCGATGGTCGCGCCCAGCAGCAACACCGTCGCCAGCAGCGTCCGCCACCGGCGCGCCTCCATGTTCAGGATGAAATCGAGGATGCGACGCATGGAGGGCCGATTAGCATCCCGCTTTCGCTACGGCGAGCGCCGGGCATTTGATCGTCTCTTCGCAACTGCGTAATGAGAGACGCCGCAACGGAGTCGCCATGTCCAGCCTGCAGTCCGCCGCCCTGTCCCGTGTGAAGCCGTCGGCGACGCTGGCGGTCACGGCCCAGGCCCGCGCCCTGAAGGCCGAGGGGCGCGACGTGATCGGTCTCGGCGCCGGCGAGCCGGACTTCGACACGCCCGACAACATCAAGGCCGCCGCCATCGACGCCATCCGCCGGGGCGAGACCAAATACACCGACGCCGACGGCATGCCCGAGCTGAAGAAGGCCGTCTCGGCCAAGTTCAAGCGCGAGAACGGCCTCGACTATCCGGTCGCCCAGATCCACGTCGCCCCGGGCGGCAAGACGGTGATCTACAACGCCCTGGTCGCCACCCTGTCGCCGGGCGACGAGGTGATCGTGCCCGCCCCCTACTGGGTGTCCTACCCCGACATGGTGCTGCTGGCCGGGGGCGAGCCTGTGCGGGTGGTCGGCCACGAGGCCGACGGCTTCAAGCTGAAGCCCGAGGTGCTGGAGGCCGCGATCACGGCGCGGACGAAGTGGATCATCCTAAACTCGCCGTCGAACCCCACCGGCGCTGCCTACACCCGCTCCGAGCTGGAGGCGCTCGCCGCCGTCCTGCGCCGTCATCCGCAGGTCTGGGTCCTGACCGACGACATGTACGAGCACCTGATCTACGGCGACTTCGAATACACGACCATCGCCCAGGTGGCCCCGGACCTTTACGACCGCACCCTGACGGTCAACGGGGTGTCCAAGGCCTACGCCATGACCGGCTGGCGCATCGGCTATGCGGGCGGGCCCAAGCCCCTGATCGACCTGATGCGCAAGGTGGCCAGCCAGACCACCTCCAACCCGTCCTCGATCAGCCAGTGGGCCGCCGTCGAGGCCCTGAACGGACCCCAGGACTTCATCGCCCCGCGCGGCAAGGCGTTCGAGGCCCGCCGCGACCTGGTCGTCTCGATGCTGAACCAGGCCAGCGGCATCCGCTGCGCCACGCCGGAGGGCGCCTTCTACGTTTATCCGTCTATCGAGGGCCTGATCGGCAAGACCACCGACGCCGGCGTGGTCATCGCCGACGATGAGGTCTTCACCGCCCAACTGCTGGCCGCCGAGGGCGTAGCCGTGGTCCAGGGCGCCGCCTTCGGCCTCAGCCCCTATTTCCGCATCAGCTATGCGACCAGCGATGCCGTGCTCGAGGACGCCTGCGGCCGCATCCAGCGGTTCTGCGCCAGCCTGCGTTAAGCAGCGCGGCTGACCGCGAAGTCGGCAAGGGCCTCCAGCGCATCACGCCACGGCCCGGCGGGCAGAGGGGCCAGCGCCGCCTTGGCTGCGTCGGCGAACTCACCGGCCGCATCCAGGGTCGCGCCGATGGCGCCGGAGCCGATCACCAGCTCCCGCGCCCGGCGGAAGTCGTCGGGGGTGCGCTCGCCCTTGACGATGGTCCGCTCCCAGAAGCCGTCGTCGTGGCCCCGGGTGCGGGCGACGGCCAGAAGCAGCGGCAGGGTCGCCTTGCCCTCATTGAAGTCGTCCCCGGCATTCTTGCCCAGGGTCTCGGTCGCACCGCCGTAGTCCAGGGCGTCGTCGGCCAGCTGGAACGCCATGCCCAGCGCCATGCCATAGTCGCGCAGCGCCTTCACCGACGCCGCATCCGCGCCGGAGCCCACGGCCCCCGCTTCGGCCGCCGCCGCGAACAGCTCGGCCGTCTTCGCCGCGATGATCTGGAAATAGGTGTCGCGATCCAGGTTCAGGTCGTGGGCGCGGGTCAGCTGCAGCACCTCGCCCTGGGCGATCACGCTGGACGCCGTGGCCAGAATGCCCAGCGCCCGCATCGAATCTGTCTCGACCATCAGCTCGAAGGCGCGGGCGAACAGGAAGTCACCGACCAGCACGCTCGGCGCCGCGCCCCAGATCAGATGCGCCGCGACCTTGCCGCGCCGCATCTCGGAGGCATCGACCACATCGTCGTGCAGCAGGGTCGCCGTGTGAATGAACTCGACCGCCGCGGCCAGCCGCAGCGGACCGGCGATATCACCCGTCGCGCCGGTCGCCCGGGCAGCCGCAACAGTGATCATGGGCCGCAGACGCTTGCCGCCCGCCCCGACCAGATGCTCGGCCAGCTTGGGGATCACCGGCACATCGGATTGCATCCGGTCCAGGATCAGGGCGTCGACCGCGCGCATGTCCTCGGCCGCGAGGGCAACCAGAGCCTCGACATCACCCTTGGGGCGGGTGGGGGCGGCGATGACAGGGTCCAATGGGGTCTTCTTTGAGCAAGCGAAGGGTGGAATCGACGTCACGACTTGCCCGACCGCGACGGGGCGCACAATGGTGACCGGGCCGGGGAAGATCAAGGCGCGTGAGGTCGCACCGCGATGGATGTCGCAGAGAACACAGTCCTGAACGGCCGGGTCCGCCTGCGCCAGCCGGTGCGCGGCTATCGCGCCGGCATGGACGCCGCCCTCCTGGCCGCTGCTGTGGAGGCCAAACCCGGCCAGCGGGTGATCGAAGCCGGCTGCGGCGCGGGCGGGGCCCTGCTCCAGGTCGCGGCCCGCTGCGAAGGCGCGGCCCTGACGGGGCTGGAGCGCGATGCGGACGCAGCCGACCTGGCGCGGGAGAACGCGGCCCTGAACGGCCTGGCGGATCGCGTCGAAGTGATCACCGGTGATGTCGCGGGCGGGTTTCGGGCGCTGGGTCTGCCAGAGTTCGACTGGGCTATCTCCAACCCGCCCTTCTTCGACGACGAGGAAGCCTTGCGTGCGCCCTCCCCGGCCAAACGCGGTGCCTGGATCGCCGATGACGGGCTCAAGGCCTGGACGGACTTCCTGATCAAGGCCGTGCGTGAGGGTGGACGCATCGTCGTCATCCACCGCGCCGACCGGCTGGCCGACATCCTGTCCCTGCTGGGCGACAAATGCGGATCCTTCGCCATCCGCCCCATCCAGCCCTTTGCCGATGAACCGGCCAAGCGGGTGCTGGTCCAGGCCATCCGCACCGGCAAGGCCCCACTGCGCCTGCTGCCGCCGCTGGTCCTGCACGACCGGTCGGGCGCGAAACACACGCCGGAAGCCGAGGCGATCCTGCGCGGCGAAGCCGCCCTCCCCTTCTGATCCGGCGCAGCTTCGGCTATCCCCTCCCCATGTCCCTGCGCCCCCTGTTCGTTACCCAGGTCTATGAAGCCAGCCTCGCCACCGGCGCGGGGTTCGAGTCATTCAATGCCGAACTGGCCGAGGCCTGCCGCATGCTGGCGGCCGAGGATCAGGCGGGTCGGGCATGGTGCCGCGCGCACGGGTATCGCGGCTACACCTCCTATGGTTCGCTGAACGACCTGCCGAACCGGATGCCCGAGTTCGCGGAGCTGAAGCGGCATCTGGACCGCCATGCACTGGCCTATGCCAGGGCGCTGAACTTCGACCTGGCGCGGAAGCCCCGGCTCGACAACCTGTGGGTCAACATCCTGAAGCCCGGGGGCGGCCACAGCGGCCACATCCACCCCCACGCCTTCCTGTCCGGCACCGTCTATGTCGAGGTCCCTGACGGCGCCTCGGCCCTGAAGCTGGAAGATCCGCGCCTGCCGATGATGATGGCCCGCCCGGCAGTCCATGCGGACGCCTCAGAGGCCGAGCGGCCCTTCGTCTACCTCGCCCCCCGCCCCGGCACGGTCCTGATGTGGGAAAGCTGGCTCCGCCACGAGGTGCCGCCGAACGCGGCCAAGGCCGAGCGGATCTCGATCAGCTTCAACTACGCGTAACAGCGAAAGATCACTGGCGAAGAAACGCCTCGTCCGCATAGGTCAAGGCGACAGGCTTGCCGGTGGCGTCCAGGACGAAGACGATCGGCTCACCCCTCAGCGGCACCAACTCCACCCGGACGCTCTCTGGCTGTGTGTAGTTCTCAGCCACGGCGTGCAGCAGCCCGATCGCAATTTCGAGACCGGACGATGTCTCGCGGACATGCATGGTGCCGAGGGACGGACTGACATAGTCACCGACATAGGCGGCGTCGTTGAGGCTGAGGGTCCTCGGTCGCTGGGCCCGGGACAGACGTCCCTGGGCCAGGCCCTGTCGGCGTGAATCACGGGCGACGATCAACTCGGCCAGTTTCGCGTCATAGGCCGCATCAAGGTTCGGCATCCCGGCGAACCAGTCATAGACATAGTTTGCGACCACGTCGGCCAGTTCGCCTGCGATTGAGTCCTCATTGATCATCACGGCCACGCCCAGTCCGCGCTCGGGCATGAAGGAGACATGGGCGCGGGTGCCCGAGAAGTTGCCGAAATGGTGCAGTAGAAGATCGTCGCCATACCGACCCACTTGCCAACCCAGGCCGTAGCCGGTGCGGACATAGGGGCCGAAGCGGGTGTCCTGGGCCACGCGGGACCAATGCGTCGAGGCCGCCAGGCCCTCGGGCAGAACCCTGCGGCCGCCCAGCATACCGTCGGTGATCTGCACCTCGAGCCAGCGCGCCATGTCATCTGCGGTCGAAACCAGCCCACCTGCCGAATGCATGGTCGCATTGGTCTTCTGCAGGTACGCGGCTTGCGGACGCCCGGCCTCCAGTCCCAGGTAGCCGACGGCGACAACCCGACCCGTGGCGCGCATCTGATCAATGTCGGCTGTGGTGTTCGTCATCCCCAGAGGCACCAGCACCTCGTCACGCACCAGCTCGCGCCAGTCGAGCCGGAACCGTTGGTCGATCAGAATGGTCGCCAGATTGTAGCCCGCATTGCCGTACTGGAATGTCCCGTAGGGAACATCACTCTCTCGTGTTTCCCGGGTCAGGCTCCACAACAGCTCGGACGACCAGTCGCCGGTGAAGGCAACCCGATAGGCGATGGGGTCACTGTCGACGCCCGAGCGATGGCTGAGCAGATCGGTCAGGGTGATCCGGTCCGCAATCCCGGCCTCTATCGCTGAATCAGGTGACAGGACACTCAGCGGCGCGTCCAGATCAACCTCTCCCCGCGCTGCCATCGCCGCTATGGCCAGGGCGGTGAAAGACTTGGTCGAGGATGCGATATAGAAGGGCGTATCGACCGTCGCCGGCACATTGGCCTCGACGTCTGCCAGCCCATAGCCGGCGGTATGGACCACGCCTGAGCCATCGACCACGGCGATGACCAGTCCGGGAACCGCCTCGATCCCGGACATTGCCTTCAGCACGAACGCATCCAGGTCGGCCCGGAACCGGTCGTGGTCCGGCGTGCGATCCTGAGCGGCGACAGGGGAAGACAAGAGGGTGAGGCTCGCCACGATGAGGGCGGCGACGGCAATGCGGGTCGACATCTGGAACTCCATTCGAACCGCGTCAGAGTCCGCGATGAGGCAGCCCGCGTCTTGAACAATTGCAATCAGACGGCGGCGAACATCCGGCGCAGGCGCGCAGGCGGGTAGCCCGTGATTTGTCGAACGGCCCGGGTCATGTGGGCCTGATCGGCGAACCCGGAGTCCAGCGCAATCTCGATCAGGCCTGCCGTGGACCGGATGATGGCCTGCAAGGCGCGGGCGGCCCGGCACGACTGACGCACGACTATCGGCGGGCGCCCCAAGGCATCACGGAACAACCGCGAGAATGTCACAGGATGCATGCCCGCCTTCCGGGCCAGGCCGTGGATGCTACTCTCGGCCTGGGTGCCCAGGGTATAGTGGGCCTGTTCAAGCCAGGCAGGAGGCAAGACGACAAGATCGGCCCGCGCCGACTGGTCGAACCTTGTTGGGACCAGGCGGTCCAGATCACCCGCAGCGGCCTTCGCCAGCAGGACATTCCGCACGCCCGCCGGTGATTGACCGGCCACATAGGTCTTCAGGAATGGTGCTTCATCCAGATTGACC
Organism: Brevundimonas sp.; assembly: GCA_046294385.1. Taxonomy (GTDB): domain Bacteria; phylum Pseudomonadota; class Alphaproteobacteria; order Caulobacterales; family Caulobacteraceae; genus Brevundimonas. The sequence goes on from JBKBJW010000006.1 coordinate 26,594, forward strand.
GAAAGGATCAGCGCGCCGAGATCGCCAAAGACAGTCTCATGCTCGAATCCCGCCGGCTTGCCGGTCAGGAGTCCGTCATGCGCAACGACCCGTCCTGCCGAGCCATCCTCCCGATAGTCACCGGACAGGAGCAAGGAGATTTGCGCACCCTCGTGCCTATGGGCGCGGCAGACCTCGCCGGAGACATAGTGGGTCAGGCTGATGTGGCCGCCGACGCAGCCTGAAATCCGTGTGGTCAGTCCCATGTCGGTGCCTCTCCCTGCCGATATGAGGCGCCTTGGGCCGCAAACAGATGCAGCGGCCCGCCATCAAACCGCCCTGCCCGGCCGCTAGGCATTTGCCCTTCCGGCGCGCGGTCGCTACATCCCGCGCCGACCTCCCCATTCAGACGAACCCAAGGGCGCACCGCACCTCATGGCGCAGCAATATATTTTCCAGATGCAAGGCCTGACCAAGGCCTTTCCCGGCGGCAAGAAGATCTTCGAGAACATCTGGCTGAGCTTCTACAACGACGCCAAGATCGGCGTCGTCGGCGTCAACGGCTCGGGCAAGTCGACCCTGCTGAAGATCATGGCCGGGCTGGACAAGGAATTCTCGGGCGAGGCCAAGGCCGCCGACGGCATCAAGCGCGGCTATCTGGAACAGGAGCCGCACCTCGATGACAGCCTGAACGTTCGTGAGAACGTCGAGGCCTGGTGCGAGGAGAAGCAGTGGGTCAACCGTTTCAACGCCGTCGCAGCCGAGATGGCAGAGGAATACACTGACGAACTGATGGAGGAGATGACCACCCTCCAGGAGAAGATCGACGCCGGCGATGTCTGGGATATCGACAGCCGCATCGAGATGGCGATGGACGCGCTGCGTTGCCCGCCTGACGACTGGTCGGTGACTAACCTTTCCGGCGGTGAGAAGCGCCGCGTGGCCCTGGCTCGTCTGCTGCTGTCCAAGCCCGACATGCTGCTGCTCGACGAACCGACCAACCACCTGGACGCCGAGTCGGTGGCCTGGCTGCAGCACCACCTCGAGGCCTTCCCGGGCTGCGTCATCCTGGTGACCCACGATCGCTACTTCCTGGACCTGGTGACCAAGTGGACGCTGGAGCTGGACCGCGGCAAGGGCCACCCGCACGAGGGCAACTACTCCAGCTGGCTGGAAGCCAAGCAGAAGCGCGTGGTGCAGGAGCAGTCGGAATCCGAGGCGCGCCAGCGCGCCCTGACCCGCGAACTGGAATGGGTACGTTCGGGTGCCAAGGCCCGTCAGGCCAAGTCCAAGGCCCGTCTGGCCGCCTATGAGCGGATGGTGACGGAGCAGGAAGCCCAGCGCGGTGCCCAGACCCACGCCGTCATCCAGATTCCGCCCGGCCCGCGTCTCGGCAACGTCGTGCTGGAGGTCGAGGGTCTGCAAAAGTCGTACGGCGACAAGCTGCTGTTCGACAACCTGACCTTCAAGCTGCCGCCCAACGGCATCGTGGGCGTCATCGGCCCCAACGGCGCCGGCAAGTCGACCATGTTCCGCATGATCACCGGCCAGGAAACGCCGGACGGGGGCTCCATCCGCGTCGGCGAGACGGTCAAGCTGGCCTATGTCGACCAGTCGCGCGACGCGCTCGACCCCAACAAGACCATCTGGGAAGAAATCTCCGGCGGCACCGACGTGATGATGGTCGGCAAGCGCGAGATCAACACCCGCGCCTATGTCGGCAGCTTCAACTTCAAGGGCGGCGACCAGCAGAAGAAGGTCGGGCAGCTGTCGGGCGGTGAGCGCAACCGCGTCCACCTGGCCAAGACGCTCGCCACCGGCGGCAACCTGATCCTGCTCGACGAACCGACGAACGACCTGGACATCGAGACGCTTCAGAACCTCGAGGAGGCGCTGGAAGAGTTCGCCGGTTGCGCCGTGGTCATCTCCCACGACCGCTGGTTCCTGGACCGCCTGGCCACCCACATCCTGGCCTTCGAGGGCGACAGCCACGTCGAATGGTTCGAAGGAAACTTCGAGGCCTACGAGGAAGACAAGAAGCGCCGCCTGGGCGCCGACAGTCTGATCCCGCACCGGATCAAGTTCCAGAAATTCGGGCGTTAAGTCCGGCTCCTGAAGGGGCCGCGCATGCAGGCTGGACAACCCTCGCGGTTGGTGTCTGACTGCGCGGTTCCCTTGAGGACCACGTACGAATGCCATCGAACCGCAGCGGCCACGTCCGCCTGAACTCCCACCCCGGCGGGGGGGCCACGACCCGTTTCCCGATCACCTGGGGCGCGCCCACGGCCGCCGAGCGCGGGCCCGTTTTGGGCGGTGCCAATGCCGGTAGCGAGCGCAACGCCATCGGCGCGCATGGCGGGGCCTATTCCCTGTATCGTGCGCTCGCCATTTCGTCAGGAGCGATGAGCGGCCAGACACGGCCGGACCTGACCGACACCTATCCCGTCTCGCCTGTCGGCCCGTTCGGCCAGTGGATGGATCCGAAGAAGATCGTCTCGCTCGACCCCTGGGGCCATATGGTCGCGGAAGTGTTCAAGGACCAGATCAGCGACGGCCTCGACATCCGCCCGACCATCGCCATCACCAAGGCCCGCCTGACCCTGCCCGAGATCAGCCAGGCCATCGACGCCGGCCGTCTGGAGATCGACGGGACCATCGTTCACGACAGCCGCGACGTCGCCGTGACCAAGGCGGCGGTGGACCCGGTCTGGTACCTGCCCGGCATCGCCGAGCGGTTCGGGGTCTCGGAGACCGAGCTGCGCCGCACCCTGTTCGAGGAAACCGGCGGCATGTACGCCGACCTCGTCACCCGGCCGGACATCAAGGTGTTCCTGCCGCCGATCGGCGGCATCACCCTGTATATCTTCGGCGAGCCGGAGAAGGTCGCGGACCCCAGCTACCGCCTGACCTGCCGGGTCCACGACGAGTGCAACGGCTCGGACGTGTTCGGCTCTGACATCTGCACCTGCCGGCCGTATCTGACCCACGGGATCGAGGAGTGCATCCGCGAGGCCCAGAACGGTGGCGCGGGCCTGATCGCCTATAACCGCAAGGAAGGCCGGGCACTGGGCGAGGTGACGAAATTCCTCGTCTACAACGCCCGCAAGCGCCAGCCGGGCGGCGACCAGGCGGCGACCTACTTCGAGCGCACCGAATGCGTGGCGGGGGTGCAGGACGCGCGCTTCCAGCAGCTGATGCCCGACGTGCTGCACTGGCTGGGGATCACGCGGATCGACCGCTTCGTCTCCATGTCCAACATGAAGTACGACGCCCTGACCGGATCGGGCATCGAGATCGGCGAGCGGGTGCCGATACCCGACGGGCTGGTGCCAGACGACGCCTCGGTGGAAATGGAGGCCAAGAAGGCGGCGGGCTACTACACCCCCGACGCCCCGCCGACGGCGGAAGAGCTTTCCCGCGTGGTGGGCCGCGACCTTGGCAAGTTCTGAAGCGGAGGCCGCGCGCGGCCTTCTGACCCCCGCCGCCGTGCGCGAACGGGCGCACGAAATGTTGGCCCTCGGCGTCGAGGGGAAGCTGGAGCACTGGACGGTCGATCTGGACCGGCTGCCGGCGACGGCGGCCTATGTGGCGGCGGTGATCCGGGACCAGTATCCGTCGCTGGCCGTGCCTTTCCACGCACGCTGGCGGCACTTCGCCGTGGATGGCGTGGACCTGTGGGGACCGGTCGCGGACAGCATCAACTGGCCCGACGCGGCGACGCGGGCGCGGACGGAGTTCGACCTGGCCATCGTCTCGGTGCTGCTGGACGCGGGCTCCGGCCCCGGCTGGGCCTATCGCGATGCGGGCACGGGCAAGACCCTGACCCGGTCCGAGGGGCTGGCGATCGCCTCGTTGCGGATGTTCGAGGCCGGAGCGTTCTCGTCCACGCCGGACGATCCCTGGCGGGTGGATGCGGTGGCCCTGACCCTGCTGTCCGCCGACGATCTGGCGAAGGGCTTCCAGGTCTCGGACCAGAACCCGCTGCTGGGCCTTGAAGGCCGCGCGGCGCTGCTGCGGCGGCTGGGGCGGCAATGCCTGGCCGAGCCGGACCTGTTCGAGCTGGAGGACGGGCCACGACCCGGCGGTCTGGCCGACGTGCTGTTCGATCAGGCCGATGCGGGCGACCGCCTGCCCGCCCCGGTCATCCTCGAACTGTTGCTGAAGGCCTTCGGGCCGATCTGGCAGGACCGGCTGACGCTGGGCGGGGTCGATCTGGGCGACTGCTGGCGCCATCCGGCGATTAAGCGCGACGATGCGACCGACGGGCTGGTCCCGATCCACAAGCTGTCGCAGTGGCTCAGCTATTCGCTGGTCGAGCCGTTGCAGGAGGCGGGGCTGACGGTCACCGATCTCGACGGCCTGACCGGGCTGGCGGAATACCGCAATGGCGGGCTGTTCATGGACCTGGGCGTACTGACCCTGCGCGATCCGGCCGATGCGGCCATGGCCTGGCCGGTCAGCGATCCGCTGGTGGTCGGCTGGCGCTCGATGACGGTCGCATTGCTGGACAGGATCGCGCCGCTGGTGCGGGCCGAGCTGGGCGTGACGGCCGAGGCCATGCCTCTGGCCAGCGTGCTGGAGGGCGGCACCTGGGCGGCCGGGCGGCGCGCGGCCGCGGAACGGCGTGATGGCGGCGGCCCGCCGCTGAACATCGTCAGCGACGGAACGGTATTCTGATGGGAGAGCCTTCGATGAAGGGCGTGACGGTCGTTTCGCACCCGCTGGTGCAGCACAAGCTGACCCTGATGCGGAACAAGGACACCTCGACGGCCCAGTTCCGGCGGCTGCTGCGCGAGATATCGACCCTGCTCTGCTACGAGGTCACCCGCGACCTCCCGCTGGAGCCGGTGGAGATCGAGACGCCGGTCGGACCGACCACAGGGGTCCGGCTATCGGGCAAGAAGCTGACGCTGGCGCCGATCCTGAGGGCCGGGGTGGGCCTGCTGGAGGGGATGCTGGACCTGGTGCCCTCGGCCCGTGTGGCCCACATCGGACTCTACCGCGACCCGGAGACGCTGACGGCCTTCGAATACTACTTCAAGGCGCCCGAGGACGTGGCCGACCGGCTGGTGATCGTCGTCGATCCCATGCTGGCCACCGCCAACACCGCCGTCGCCGCCATCGACCGACTTAAGGAGCGGGGCGTGACCAACCTGCGCATGGCCTGCCTGGTCGCCTCGCCCGAGGGGATCGAGCGGCTGCGCGCCCATCACCCCGACGTGCCGATCTGGACCGCCGCGATCGACCAGCGCCTGAACGAGCACGGCTACATCGTGCCGGGTCTGGGCGATGCGGGCGACCGGCTGTTTGGCACGCGCTGACCGCAGCGCTCACGCCCTCTGCAGGGACAGGAGGACTGCTCCCACCCATCAATCTTCCGCCCGACGGCGCCACCTCCACGGCCCGAACGCGCACGTTTCCGTCGCCCTTCCCCAACGAATCCAACCCCCTGCCCTATTCCCGGCGCGCTGAACGCGCCCTGGTCCGGACCTGTGCGAGGATGGCCCTGCGTCCGCAGCCGGCGCGGGTGGGGAGAGCAAACGGACAATCCGGACAATCCGGACAGTGTTTTTGGAATGGGGAGATGGGGGCCCTTGTTACCTCGGTTCCAGCCGGCCGGAGTCGGTAGCGGTGATCCCGGCGGCGATCGGTTGTTGGGCACGCGCTAGCCCATCAGGCGAACACGGGTCGCCAAGCCCGGCCGCTTGCGCCATGGTGGCCGCCTGGGGGCTGTGGCGCATGGATCTCGACACGATCAAGGCCTGGATGTCCGAGCCGTCGGCCCTGTGGGCCGGCGGGCTTCTGCTGCTCGCCGCAATCGCCCTGATCCCCCTGCTCAGGGGCCGCCGCAAGCGCGCGGTCCCTGCCCGACTGTCCGACCCTGTGCCCGCGTCCGAACCCGCCCCGCCCTCGCCCGCCATTCCGGCGGCGATGCAGCCGCCGCCCCGCGCAGCCGCGCCGGAGAAGACCATGACCAAGGCTTCCGACCTCTTCATCGCCTGCCTGGAGCAGGAGGGCGTCGAATACGTCTTTGGCGTTCCGGGCGAGGAGAACCTGGACTTCCTCGACAGCCTGTCGCGCAGTTCGAAGATCAAGCTGATCCTGACCCGGCATGAGCAGGGCGCAGGGTTCATGGCCTCGACCTATGGCCGGCATACCGGCAAGGCGGGCGTCTGTCTGGCGACCCTGGGGCCCGGCGCGACCAACTTCGTCACCGCCGCCGCCTATGCCCAGCTGGGCGGCATGCCGATGCTGATGATCACCGGCCAGAAGCCGATCAAGTCGTCCAAGCAAGGCCGCTTCCAGATCCTGGACGTGGTCGACATGATGCGGCCGATCACCAAATACACGCACCAGCTGGCCAGCGCCGACAACATCCCCGCCCGGGTCCGCGAGGCCTTCCGCCTGGCCCAGGAAGAAAAGCCCGGCGCGACCCATCTGGAGTTCCCCGAGGACATCGCCCACGAGCAGACGGCCTCGATCCCCATCCCCGAAAGCAAAGTCCGCCGCCCGGTGCCGGACCACAAGTCGATCCAGGCCGCCGTCGACCGCATCGCCAAGGCGAAGTCGCCGCTGCTGGTCATCGGCGCCGGGGCCAACCGCAAGCTGACCAGCCGGATGCTGACCGAGTTCGTCGAAAAGACCGGCATCCCCTTCATCACCACCCAGTTGGGCAAGGGGGTGATCGACGAGCGCAATCCGAAATACCTGGGCTGCGCGGCTCTTTCGTCCGGCGATTTCGTGCACCGTGCGGTGGATACGGCGGACGTCATTATCAACGTCGGCCACGACGTGATCGAGAAGCCGCCCTTCTTCATGAAGCCCGGCGGCAGTGACGTGATCCACGTGTCGTTCCGCACCGCCGAGGTGGACCCGGTTTACTTCCCGCAGATCGAGGTCATCGGCGACATCGCCAACGCCGTCTGGCAGATCAAGGAAGGCCTGAGCGCCCAGCCGCACTGGGACTTCTCTGCCCTGCACCGGTTCCGCGAGGCGGAGGTGAAGCATTCGGCCGCCAGCATCGGCGACATGCGCTTCCCCGTCTATCCGCAGCATCTGGTCGATCAGGTGCGCAAGGCCATGCCGGACGACGGGATCCTGTGCCTCGACAACGGGGTCTACAAGATCTGGTTCACCCGAAACTACCCGGCCTACATGCCCAACACCCTGCTGGTGGACAATGCGCTGGCGACGATGGGCGCAGGGCTGCCGTCGGCGATGGCGTCGGCCATGGTCTTCCCGGGCCGCAAGGTTCTCGCTGTGTGCGGCGACGGCGGCTTCATGATGAACAGCCAGGAGCTGGAGACCGCCGTGCGGCTGGGTCTGAACCTCACCGTGCTGATCATGAACGACAACAGCTACGGCATGATCCGCTGGAAGCAGGCGAACATGGGCTTCAAGGACTGGGGCCTGACCTACGGCAACCCGGACTTCGTGAAGTATGCAGAGAGCTACGGTGCCCACGGGCATCGGGCGACGACGGCCGAGGAGCTGCCCGGCCTGCTACGCCACTGCCTCGATACGCCGGGGGTGCATCTGCTGGAGGTGCCGGTCGATTACTCGGACAACGACCGGATTCTGAACCGGGAGATTCGCGAACTCAGCGCCGCGCTGTAGTGTCGCCGTCTGACCGCGAAGTCTGGAGCGCCTGATGCCGTCCCTCAAAGCCTCATATCCGCTGTATCTGGCCAACGTCGCCATGACGCCGAACCAGGATCTGGAGGTCACGGACAAATACACCGGCGCGGTGGCGACGCGCGTCGCCATGGCGGACGCCGCGACCATTGACCGGGCCATCGCCGCAGCCGTCGAGGCGACCGAACCGATGGCCCGCATGGCGGCCTATGAGCGGCAGGCCGTCCTCATGCATTGCGTGAAGCGGTTCCAGGAGCGGTTTGACGAACTGGCCTATGCCCTGTGCGTCGAGGCCGGCAAGCCGATCAAGGATGCGCGCGGCGAGGTCACCCGCCTGATCGACACCTTCCGCATCGCGGCGGAGGAATCCGTGCGCATGACCGGCGAAGTCCAGCCGCTGGACATCTCGGCCAGGGCCAGGGGCTATCAGGGCATGTGGAAGCGGGTTCCGATCGGGCCCTGCTCCTTCATCTCGCCGTTCAACTTCCCGCTCAATCTGGCGGCGCACAAGATCGCCCCGGCCTTGGCCGTGGGGTGCCCGTTCGTCATGAAGCCGGCGTCGCGGACGCCGCTCGGGGCCATCATCATCGGCGAGATTCTGGCCGAGACAGACCTGCCAAAGGGGGCCTTCTCGATCCTGCCGGCCACGCGAGACGGGGCAGATCTGTTCACGACCGATGACCGGCTGAAGCTGTTGTCCTTCACCGGCTCGCCCGACGTGGGCTGGGCGCTGAAGGCCAAGGCCGGCAAAAAGAAGGTGGTGCTGGAACTGGGTGGCAACGCGGCGGTCATCGTCGACAAGGATACGGACCTCGAGGACGCGGCCGAGCGGATCATCTTCGGTGCCTTCTATCAGTCGGGCCAGTCCTGCATCGGGGTGCAACGCATCCTGATCCACGCCGACATCTATGGCCCGATGTGCGACCTGCTGGTGGCGAAGACGAAGGCGCTGATCGCGGGCAATCCGCACGACGAAACCACCTTCATCGGTCCCATGATTGATGTGAAGGAGGCCGAGCGGCTCGACGGCTGGATACAGGAGGCGGTGGCGGCCGGCGCGACCCTGCTGTGTGGCGGCAAACGGACGGGCGCAATGCTGGAGGCGACTCTGGTCGAGGGCGTCAAACGCGGCCTGAAGCTGCGGGAGGAGGAAGCGTTCGGGCCGGTGGCGATCCTGTCATCGTTCAGCGACTTCGAGGCCGCGCTGGCGGAGGTCAACGACTCGAAATTCGGGCTGCAGGCGGGGATGTTCGTTCGGGACATCCACAAGGTCATGCGGGCCTGGGACGTGCTGGAGGTCGGCGGCATCCTGGTCGGGGACGTGCCGAGCTACCGCGTCGACAATATGCCGTATGGCGGCGTGAAGGACTCAGGGCTGGGCCGCGAGGGCGTCAAATTCGCCATGGAGGACATGACCGAGATCCGCAATCTGGTCATCCGCCAGCGGCCGACCGAACCAGCGCCGAGGGCGAAGGCCGAGCCGCCGACCGAGAAGGCGCCGCCGCCGGAACCGGAGCCTGCGAAACCGGCCAAGAGGGGCTGGTTCGGGCGTTAGGCGCCCGGAACGCCCAGCCCTCGCGCCGCTTCATTGACCTGCGCCAGACCGGCCGCGTCGCCGGCGAGGCCTGAGCGGGCATTGCGGAGCGCCGTGGCGGCGGCAGTGCGGTCGCCGAGAGTCATACGGGACCGCATCAGACGGACCCAGCCCTCAGGGTCGCGAGGATTGGCGCGGAGCTTTCCTTCGAGGCTGTCGACCATGCCTCGGATCATGGCGTCGCGGTCCTCAGGCGCCATGCTCTGGGCGGCCGCGACCTGCTCGGCGTTGGGGCCCGGCAAGGCGGACCCGGTCGCCGCGGCGGGCTTCAGGCGGGTCGAAACGTCGACGCCGCGCTCGCGGGCCAGATCCTCGACGAAGCGGCGGACCTCGCCGACCCAGGGCGCGCCCGGCGGGGCCGAGTTCACCAGTTCGATCCAGTCGTTCATGGCACCGTCGGCATCGCCCGCCTGATCCTTGAGCACGGCGAGGAAATAGCGGGCGCGCGGATCCTGGGGATTGATGCGCAGCGCCGCGCGGAAGGCCGCTTCGGCTTCCGGCGTGACCCGCCCGCCCGCTGCCTGGATCAGGCTTTCACCCTGGGCCGAGACGTGATCCGCGTTCTGGGGGTCCAGGGTGGCGGCGCGGCCGTAGGCGACGGCCGCCTCGTTGAAGGCGCCGGTCTGGAAGTACGACCACCCGAGCAGTCGCCATCCTTCGGCGTCGTTCGGATTGGCCGAAAGCTGCTGCTGCAACTGAAGAATCTGGCTCTGGATGTCGCCGCCGCCGGGGTGTTCGCCGGTGCCCGCACTCGCCAGCGACTGGGCCTGCTGGGTCGCAGCCGGCGCGCCCGGCTTGCCCATGAAGGCGTAGAGGCCGGCGGCACCGAGGGCTACGCCGCCCGCGACGCCGAAGGCCAGCAGCAGCAGGGTGCGGTCCTTGAGCGGACGGGCGGGAGCCTCGCCCTCGCGCGCCTCGGCCAGCATGCGGCGTTCGATTTCCAGCTTGAGGCGGGCGGCCTCATCGGCCGTGACCGATCCGGATGCTTGTTGCGCGTCGAGCTCGGCCAGCTGGTCGCGGAGGATGCCCACGGCGGTGGCACCGCCCTGCCCCGCCGCCGCGCGGGGACGCAGCAGCGGGATGACCAGCGCGACGGCGGCCAGGGTGATGAGGACGGTCAGGACGATCCAGACGATCATGACTTCGGCGTCTCTTTCAGCAGCTTGGCTAGGCGGCGCCGTTCGTCGGCGTCGAGCGGTTCGGAAGCAAGGGCGGCGGCGGTCGGCGAGCGGCTGCGCCAGTAGAGTCCGACGCCGAGTCCGCCCAGCAGGACGATGGCCAGCGGGCCGAGCCACAGGAACAGGGTGTCCGCCTCGACCGGCGGCTTCAGCAGCACGAAGGTGCCGTAGCGGTCGACGAGGTAGGCGAGCACTTCTTCGTCCGTGTCGCCGGCGACGAGGCGTTCACGCACCACGACGCGCAGGTCGGCGGCCAGCGGCGCGTCGGAATCGTCGATGGTCTGGTTCTGGCAGACCACGCAGCGGACGACCTTGCTGATCTCGCGCGCACGGGCTTCCAGCGCCTGATCCTTCAACTGCTCCTCGGGCAGAACGGCGAAGGCGGGGCCGGACATGAGTGTCAGCGCGATGAGGGCGGCGGCGATGCGTTTCATGCCTCGGCCCTCAGCTTTTCCATCAAGGGGGAAAGTGTGTTGTCCCAGACCTGGGGGGTGATCGGTCCGACGTGGCGGTAACGAACGACGCCATGCTTATCGACGACGAAGGTCTCGGGCGCGCCAGTGACGCCGAGGTCGATGGCGACGCGGCCTGAGGCGTCATCGCCGACCCGGGCATAGGGATCGCCGAACTCTTTTAGCCAGGCAGCGCCGGCACCGGGTGCGTCCTTCCAGTTGAGGCCGTGGATGGGCACGCCCTCCTGGCTGAGCCGCATCAGCAGCGGGTGCTCGACCCGGCACGAGACGCACCAGGAGGCGAAGACGTTCAGCAGCATCGGCTGGCCGGTGAAGTCGGTCGAGGCCAGCTCGCGGCCGACCAAGTCGGGACGGGCGTCGGGCAGGTCGAAGGCCGGCAGGGGCCGGTCGATCAGCATGGAAGGCAGGATCTTGGGATCGCGGCCGAGGCCGATGAAAAGGGCGATGGCCACGGCGATGAAGACGACGACCGGGGCAATGAAAGCGAGCCGCCTCATGCCACCGTTCCCGTGGCCGTATCAGCCTTCTGCGGCGCACCGAGGCGCAGGCGGCGGTCGGACAAAGAAGCCAGGCCGCCCAGCGCCATCAGAAGGGCACCAAACCAGATCCAGCTCACGAAGGGATGATCCCACATCCGCACGGTGACGTGGCCGACGCCATCGTTCTCGCCGACCGAGATGTAGAGGTTGCCGGTAATGCCACCACCGATGGCGGCCTCGGTCGTCTGGTTCTGGCTGGAGGGGAAGAAGCGGCGCTCTGATGTCATTTCGCGCGGGCCATTTCCGCCGACGATGGTGAAGACGGCGCGGTCGGCCTGATAGTTGGGGCCGGTGATCGGCTCAAGCCGCTCCATGGTGATGGTACGACCGGCGAACTCGACGACATCACCGGGAGCCATGCGCTGGACGTGATTGGTCTCGAAGCTGGACATGGCCGTGACCCCGATGGCGGTGACGCCGACGCCTGCGTGGGCCAAGGCCACGGCCCAGACCGCCATGGGGGTGGTGCGGATCAGGGTGCCGGTCGCGGCCAAGTCGCGGCGCTCAAGCCGCCAGCGGCGCAGCAGGGGCAAGGCGGACGAGGCGATCAGCCAGACGCCTATGGCTATGCCGAAGGCGGCCACGACCTTGCCGATCCCGAAGGCGACGGCACCGGCGACGAGAGCCAGGGCGCCGAGCATCAGGGGCCAGCGTAGGCGAGCCGCCACCTCGCGCCACTGGTCCCGTTTCCAATGCAGGATGGGGCCGAAGCCGACCAGCAGCAGCAGCGGCACGATCAGGGGAGTAAAGGTCAGGGCGTAGTAGGGAGGGCCGACCGAGATGGCGTTGTCGCTGAAGATGTCGACGAACACCGGATAGAAGGTGCCGAGGAAGACCGTGGCCGTGGCCGCGGCGAGGAAGAGGTTGTTCAGGGTGATACCCGCCTCTTTCGACACCGGGCTGAACAGGGCGCCGGTGCGCATGGCCGGCGCGCGCCAGGCGTAGAGGGCGAGCGCCCCGCCGGTGGCGATGACGGTGAACAGCAGGATATAGGCCCCGCGCGCCGCATCGACGGCGAAGGCGTGGACGCTGGTCAGGACGCCGGAGCGCACCAGGAATGTCCCGATCAGGCTGAGCGAGAAGGTCAGGATGGCGAGCAGCAGTGTCCAGCTGATCAGGGCCCCGCGCTTTTCCAGCACCAGCGCCGAGTGCAGCAGAGCCGTGCCCAGCAGCCATGGCATCAGGGAGGCGTTCTCGACCGGATCCCAGAACCACCAGCCGCCCCAGCCCAGCTCGTAATAGGCCCAGTAGCTGCCCAGGGCGATGCCGAGGGTCAGGGCGATCCAGGCGGCCAGCACCCAGGGCCGGACCCAGCGGGCCCAGGCGGCGTCGACCCGGCCTTCGATCAGGGCGGCGACGGCAAAGGAGAAGGCCGTCGAGAAGCCGACGTAGCCGAGGTAGAGCAGCGGCGGATGGAAGACGAGGCCGGGGTCCTGAAGCAGGGGGTTCAGCTCGGAGCCCTGGATCGCCGCCGGGACCAGCCGGGCGAAGGGGTTGGAGGTGAACAGCGAAAAGCCCAGGAAGGCCACGCCCAGCATCCCCTGAACCGCCAGGACGCGCGACAGGAAGGTCTCGCGCAGCGACCGCCCGAACAGGGCCAGGGCACCGCCGTGCAGGGCCAGGATCAGGGTCCACAGGACCATGGAGCCTTCATGGCTGCCCCAGCTGGCGGCGATGCGATAGGGCAGCGGCTGGGCCGTGTTGGAATGGCTGGCGACCAGCAGCATCGAGAAGTCGAGGTTGGCATAGCCCCACATAATGCAGCCGAAGGCCGCGGCCACGAAAACCAGCTGAAGAATGGCCGCCATACGGCCCATGGCCATCAGGGCGGCATCACCGCGCCAGGCTCCGAACAGCAGGACGCCGGTCTGAACCAGGGCCAGGACGAAAGCCAGGATGAGGGCCAGGTGCCCGACTTCCGCGATCATTGATTCATGAGGCTCCCGCTTGTGGGGTATTCCTTACCCGTGGCGACAGCTAATGGTAAAGTCGCCGAAACGTCGCGCGGGGGCGCGATGACCGGTTGGGGGAGATCACGGGGGTGGTCCACAAGGTCGCCATCCTGGGCTCTGGCCCGGCAGGGCTTAGCGCAGCGGCCCGCGCCGCCGCGCGGGGCATGGATCACGTCCTGCTGGAAAAGACCGACCGGCTGTCGGACACCATCTTCAAATACCAGCGCGGCAAACACATCATGGCCACGCCGTCGCAGTTAGTGCTGCGCTCGGACGTGGATTTCGAGGCGGGCAAGCGCGAGACCATCCTCGATCGCTGGAACGAGCAGACGCTCAAGGCCAAGGTCAACGTCAAGTTCAACGCCGAGGCGGCGTCGATAACCGGCCAGAAGGGCGACTTTGCCATCACCCTGACCACTGGCGAGGTGATCCACGCCGAAACGGTGATCCTGGGTATCGGGACACAGGGCAACCCAAACCGCCTCGACGTGCCCGGTGCCGCCACTGCCAACGTGCAGTACAGCCTCGACGACCCGACGGAGTACGTCGACGAGCACATCACCGTCGTGGGCGGCGGCGATGCGGGGATCGAGAACGCGCTGGGCCTGATCGCCGACGCGGCGCAGGGCAACGTCGTCACCCTGCTGAACAAGGGCATGGACTTCGCCCGGGCCAAGGAGGCGAACGTCAAGGCGCTGATGGATGCGCGCGACGCCGGGCGGATCACGGTGCTGGCGGGGTCCTCGCCGGCCTCGGTGGAGCCGGGCTTTATCACCATCGACACCCCGGAAGGGCCAACCACGATCCGCTGCGACCGAATCATCGCACGCATGGGCTCGGCACCGCCGCGCGCGGCCGTCGAAGCGATGGGGGTGCAGTTCACCAGCCCGGACCGCGAGGCTTTCCCCAAGCTGACCGAGACCTTCGAAAGCACGACGCCGGGCATCTATGTCATCGGCGCCTTGGCCGGTTATCCGCTGATCAAGCACTGCATGAATCAGGGCTATGACGTTGTGGAGTTCATCGCCGGCAACGCCGCGCTGAAGCCCGCCGACGAGCCGATCCTGGAAGCCAAACTGAAGAGCCTGCCTGGCAACCGGTCAGTGGCCGAGTGGCTGGAGTTCCTGCGCACGCGGATCGAGATCCTGCGCGGACTGTCGCCGCTGCAGATGCGCGAATTCCTGCTCGATTCCGAGGTCCGGGCCTGCAAGACCGACGAGATCGTGTTCCAGAAGAACTCGATCGGCTCGTCAATGTTCGGCATCGCCGACGGCTCGGTGAAGGTCGAGATCAATCCGAAGAACAAGGCGATCACCGTGCCGATCGGCACCGGCTCGATCTTCGGTGAGGTGGGGCTGATCTCCGGACGGCGACGGGGCGCGACGATCCGGGCGGCAGAGCCTGCAATCCTGCTGGAGATTCCGCGCAAGGCCGCCCTGCGCCTGATGGCCCAGAACAAGGAAGCGCGGGACACCGTCAACCGAATCACCACCGAGCGCCAGCTGCTGCAGATCTTCGGATCGGGCCTGACCCGCGACGACGTGGCCGAGGTGCTGGCCAGCGCGCAGCTGACCTCGATCAAACCCGACGATCCGATCATCACCGAGGGCGAGGAAGGCTACGACATCTACATCATCCGCTCGGGCTCGATGGTGGTGGAGAAGATGATCGGCGGAAAGCCGGTGTTCCTGTCCTACATCCCGGCGGGGTCCTACGTCGGCGAGATGGCGCTGATCGACGGGGGCCGGCGCAGCGCGACCGTGCGGGCGGCGATCCGGTCCGAGGTGGTGAAGCTGGACGGCGACCTGTTCAGGAAGCTTTTGGCCAAGAAGCCCGAGCTGGAAGCCAAGATGCGCGCCGACATGACCGCGCGGCGCCAGATCAACAGCTATATCGAGGACCAGAAGGACCGGTTCTCGGGCGTGGTGGACATGTATTCCTCCGTCGCCGACTTCCTGGTCGATCAGGGCATCGGCGAGGCGACCGACGTGCTGCTGATCGACGAGACCCTGTGTGTCGGCTGCGACAACTGCGAGAAGGCCTGCGCTGACGTGCATGACGGCCTGTCGCGGCTGGACCGCGAGGCGGGCCGGACCTACGCCCATTTGCACGTCCCGACCTCGTGCCGGCATTGTGAGCATCCCTATTGCATGACGGACTGCCCGCCGAACGCGATCCGGCGCGGGCCGGATGGCGAGGTCTCGATTGATGAGAGCTGCATCGGCTGCGGAAATTGCCAACGCTATTGCCCCTATGGCGTGATCCGGATGGACTCGCCTCCGCCGAACCGGCCGGGACTGCTGCCGTGGCTGCTCTTCGGAGCCGGCCCCGGACCGGGCGAGCCTGACGACGCCTGGAAGAAGGCCGCCAAGAAGAAGCACGGCGAAAAACCCAAGGTCGCCATCAAGTGCGACATGTGCGCGGGCAAGGACGGCGGACCGGCCTGCGTGCGCGCCTGCCCCACCGGCGCGGCCATCCGGGTGTCGCCGGAGAACTTCCTGACCGTGACGCGGCTGAGGGAGCGCTGATGCCCGACGCTCCACGAAAAGGTCGGCGTTCCGATGCTGCGGCGCACGTCGGCTTCCTGCGCCATGCGGGGTTCAAATGGGCGTGGATTGCCCTGCTGCTGAGCGTTGTCGCGGTGGTCGGATACCTGTTCGCGGACGTGCAGCCGAGGCCGAACGGCGGGACATGGTACGGCTATACCCTGGGGACCATCGGGGCCGGGCTGATCCTGTGGCTGACGTTCCTGGGCATCCGCAAGCGGGCCATCACCGACGGCAACTGGTCGCTGAAGGCCTGGGTCTCCGCCCACGTCTATCTGGGGCTGGCGCTGACGGTGATCGCGACGCTGCACACCGGGTTCCAGTTCGGCTGGAACGTCCACACCCTGGCCTATGCACTGATGATGCTGGTGGTGCTGTCGGGGCTGTACGGCATCTTCGTCTATGCGGTGCTGCCCAAGCGGCTTAGCTCGAACCGGCGAGAGACGACCCAGAAGCAGATGGTCGAGTCGATCAAGTCGCTGGACCGTCAACTGAACGATGCTGCCCAGCCGCTGAACCAGGCCCAGGCGGCGGCGGTGAACCTGTCGATCGAGGAAAGTCGGATCGGCGGCGGCTTCTGGCGGCGGCTGAACACCCGTCCCGGCGACTGCGGCACGCGGCGGGCCATCGGCAAGCTGGCCGGCCTGTCGCGCAACGCCACCGAGGCCGAGTGTGCCGCGCTGGACACCGTCGGACCGCTGCTGGAGCGCAAGACCGAGGCGTTGCTGCAGCTGCGCCGCCACGTGCAGACGCGGGCCTTGCTCAGCGTCTGGCTGGGCATCCATGTGCCGGCTTCCATAGCCCTGCTGATGGCGCTGACCGCGCACATCGTCAGCGTCTTCATCTACTGGTGAGGGGCCGATGAGCATCGTTCTTCGCCAGATTACCAAGCGGGCCACGGGCGGCGAGATCGTCCGCGAGCGCGCACTCGCCGATGGCGCAGTGCGGATCGGACGGGGTGCCGACTGCGAGGTCCGCATCCCCGATCTGGCGGTCAGCCTGCACCACGCGACCCTGTCGCTGGATGGCGGCCGGGTGCAGATCGAGGCCAAGGGCGATCAGCCGTTCGGGGTGGACGGAAAGTTCGTACACTCTGCCACGGTAAAGCCGGCCGACAACGCGGTCCTGACCTTCGGGGACCACCGGTTGGCGGTGGGGAGCGACGCCGGCACGGTCATCCTGACCCTGACCAAGCCGGAAGAGGTCGCGGCTGCGAAGGGGGAGGCCGACGCGGACGCCACGGGGTTTGCGCCGAAGCGCCAGATCCTCGGCAAGCGGCAGCTGGCCTGGGCCGGATTTTCGACCATCGCCCTGCTGTGTCTGGCCATTCCGGTGCTGTTCTTCACCGGGGTGTTCGACAACACCCTCCTGCATCCAAAGATCGATGTGGATGCCCAGTGGTCGTCGGGCCCCCTGTCAAAGGCCCATGCCTTCCTGGAGGACGACTGTCAGGCCTGCCACACCCAGGCGTTCGTGGCGGTGAAGGACGAGACCTGCAAATCATGCCACGCCGACGCCCAGACCCCGGCGATGCTGCAAAGGACCAATGCCCGGGTTCGGGCAGGCGGCAGCGCGAATGACCCGTCGCTGATCGCCGATCACGCCGCGCCCACCCGACTGATGTGGGCCACGCCGCCGCCGCGCGGGATCGGTGAAAACATTATCGCCCTCGCCCGCAAGACCTTCAACCGTCCCGAGCAGAGCTGTGAAACATGCCATGTCGAGCATGTGGGTGACCCCCTGACCGCCCCGCGCGCCAAACCGACGTTGCAAGAGACCGAAACCTGCACAGGGTGCCACACCGACCTGGACCGGCGGCTGAAGAGCACGACGCTGAGGAACGCGCCCAGCTGGCCGCGCCATCCAGAGCTGACACCGCGCATCACGATGTCGGCGGCTCCGTTGCAGGCGCAGCGAGTGTCGATGGCGGCCCGGCCGCGCGAAAACAACGGCCTGACCTTCCCTCACGCCCTGCACCTGTCGACCGGCGGCAGCGTTGGCAGGATGGCGCGGACCCTGGGCAAGGCGGATGCGAACGGCGCGCTGGACTGTGCGTCGTGCCACGTCGCCACCCCTAACGGGGCCGGATTCCAGCCGGTGGTTATGGAAAGCGCCTGCTCAGCCTGCCACTCGCTGGGCTACGCCACGGCAGGGGGCATTCGCCAGATGCCGCATGGCGACGTCGGCAAGCTGGTGTCCTTCCTGTCGTCCAGCGGGGCTCCGGTTACGGGTGCTCGTGGCCAGATGCCGCGGCGGCGGCCGGGCGAGGCGGTGCAGGCCCGGGCCAGTGCGCGGCCGACGGGGAGCATGAATGCCGCGCAGCGGACACGGGGGGCCTTCTCGCCGGGCGGTTCCTGCTACGACTGTCACACGGTTTCGAGCGGAGATACGGGTTACGCCATCGGAGCCGTGCATCTGGCCGATGCTTGGCTCACACGCGGGGCATTCGATCACCGGACCCGGGAGCACCGGCTCGACCGCAACGGACAGCCGAACTGTGGCACGTGTCACAACGCGGCACAGTCGAACGACGCCCGGGACGTGATGCTGCCGCCGCTGGCGACGTGCCAGAGCTGTCACGGCAAGCCGGCGACCCCCACCACGGTGTCCGCGCCCGCCAACTGTTCGACCTGCCACAGCTATCATGCGCCGGCACGGCCGGTTCCCGCGGGCCCGGGTGGACGACGCGAGCCGTCGATCATGGATGACCGCGTCCCGGCGCGGCGCGGTCGCGTAGCTGTGCGAAGGAAATCGAAGACTCCCGTTCGCTGATTCCGGTTGCGGACGGTTTTGCGGGGACTAGGGTTAAGACGATACGGGGGAACGGCCACATGGCCAGCGGCTGGGGACTGTTTGGCGGAAGGAACGGCGAGCCTCGCAAGGGGCGCGTGAATGCCTTTATGGCCGCTTTGCCCGGCCTGGCCGTGACCCTCCTTGTCCTGATGGTCCACATCTGGCAGCCGTCGGTGCTGACCACCCTCGGCAATGTCGTGTTCGACTCCTACCAGCGCATGTGGCCGCGCCCGTATGAGGATGCGGGCGTCCGCGTGGTCGACATAGACGACGAGACCATCCGCCGGCTGGGCCAGTGGCCGTGGCCACGCACCCAGACGGCGCAGCTGACCCAGAAGCTGGCAGACGCGGGTGCCGCAGTCATCGCCTACGACGCCGTCTATTCCGAGCCGGATCGGACTTCGCCCGCGCGGGTCGTAGAGATCCTGCGCCAGAACCCCGCGGCGACCGGCGACTTCTCCGAGATCGCCGCCCTGCCCGACCACGACGCCATCTTCGGCGACGTCATGGCGAACACGCCGACGGTCGCGGGCTATTTCCTGACGCGGCAGAAGAACGACGCCCGGCCCGTTGAGGCCGCAGGTGTTGTGGTATCGGGGACTCCGCCGCTGGACGCGCTGCCCGCCTTCGCGGGCTCGATTCCGACCCTGCCGATCATCGCCGGACGCGCGCCGGGCGCAGGCTTCGTCAGCATCATCGGCGACCGGGACGGCATCATACGCGCCGCACCCCTGCTGGCCCGGATCGATGACCGCATCGTGCCGTCCCTGTCGCTGGAGGCGCTGCGGGTGGCGCAGGGTGCCGGCTCGATCATGGTGCGGTCCACCGACGGGTCGGGTCAGGTCTCGGCGGGACAGGTGGGCGTGGTCGCGGTGCGCACCGGCGATTTCGAGGCACCGACGACCTGGAACGGCGAACTGTGGATGCACTTCACCGAGAATGTGCCGGAGCGGATCGTGCCGGCCTGGCGCGTGCTGACCGACGACCTGCCGCCGGAAGAGATGAAGCGGCTGTTCGAAGGGCAGATTGTGTTCGTGGGCGCGGGTGCCGTGGGCCTGCGCGACCTGATCTCGACTCCGATCCGGGAGCGTGAGCTGGGCGTCATCGTCCATGCGCAAGCCGCTGAGCAGATGATCCTGGGCAAGTTCCTGTCACGGCCCGACTGGGCGTTGGGGATGGAACGGGTGCTGCTGGTGGTTCTGGGCCTGGCGCTGTCCTTCCTGGGGCCAACGCTGGGCGCGGTGCGCAACGGCATAGTGGCGGCGGTGGCCCTGATCGGGATGCTGGCGGCCAGCTGGTTCTCGTTCCGCTACGCCGGGCTGCTGCTGGAGCCGACGATCCCGGCCCTGACCGTCGCGGGTGTCTATACGGCGGTGACGTCCTGGTCGTTCTGGCGCGAGGAAAAGAGCCGCGCCTACATTCACGACGCCTTCGACAAATACCTGTCACCCGAACTGGTCGACCGCATCGCCGCCGATCCCGGCCAGCTGGAGCTGGGGGGCGAGGAGCGCGACATGACGGTGATGTTCAGCGATATCCGCAGCTTCTCACGCATCTCAGAGAAGATGGCACCGCAGCAGCTGATCGCCTTCCTGATCGAGCTTCTGACACCGCTCACCGACGCCCTGCTGGCGCGCAAGGCGACGCTGGACAAGTATATCGGTGACGCCATCCTGGCGTTCTGGAACGCGCCACTGGACGATCCGGACCAGTACGCCAATGCCGCCCATTCGGCCCTCGACATGATCCGCGAGATGCAGGCGCTGAACACCCGTCAGAACGGGCTGGTGGGACCGTGGCCGGGCGAGGTGACCATCGGCATCGGCCTGAACGCCGGGCGATGCTGCGTGGGCAACATGGGGTCCAAGCGGCGGCTGTCCTATTCGCTGATCGGGGACGCGGTGAACCTGGCCTCGCGGCTGGAGGGGCTGACCAAGGTCTATGGCGTGCCGATCCTGATGGGGAACAAACTGGCCGAGAACGTGCCCGAGTTCGCCGTGATCGAGGTGGACGCCGTGCGTGTGGTCGGCCGCGACGCGCCCGAGCGTATCCACGCCCTGCTGGGGCGGCCCGAGGACACGGCGGATGAGGGTTTCGTGAAGCTGAAGGACTCCTTTGCGGCCATGCTGGCGGCCTATCGCTCGCAGGACTGGGACGCCGCCTCGGTCTCCTTGGCAGCGGCACGGACGGCCGGCGATCCGTTCGGCGTCGCCAAACTGGCCGCGCTTTACGAGACCCGCATCGCCCGCTTCCGCGAGACGCCCCCCGGCGAAGGCTGGGACGGCATCTATGAAGCCACCGAGAAGTGAGGGAGACGCCCCGATGCTGATCGCCCAGATCACCGACATCCACCTCGGCTTCTCCAAGGGAGGCGGGTTCGAGGACAATGCCAAGCGGCTGCGCAAGACCGTCGACGCACTGCTGTCGCTAAAGCCGCGGCCAGACATCGTCATCGCAACCGGCGACCTGTCGGACCACGGCGACCTGCCGTCCTACAAGCGGTTGAAGCGTTATATGGCGCGGCTGCCGATGCCGGTCTTCTATCTGATGGGCAACCACGACAAGCGGGATGTCTTCCTGTCGATGTTCCCTGGCACGCCGACGTCCGACGGCTTCATCCAGTATGCCATCGACGATTATCCGCTGCGGATTCTGGTGCTCGACACGCTCGAGAACGGACGGCACGGCGGCGGCTTCTGCGAGACGCGGGCGGCCTGGCTTGAGGCGCGGCTGGCGGAACAGCCGGACAAGCCCACCCTGCTGGCCCTGCACCACCCGCCGTTCGACACGGGCGTGGAGTGGATGAACATCGGCCCGGACGAGGCCTGGGCCAAGCGGCTGGGCGACGTGGTCTCACGCCATCCGCAGGTCGTGGGTGCCATCGCCGGCCATGTGCACCGGGTGATTATCTCGGCCTTTGCCGGGACCACTGTGCGGGTCTGTCCGTCGACCCAGCCGCAGGTGTGCCTCGACCTCGGGACCATGGATCTGGAGCAGCCGGACGAGCGGCCGATGATCGTGGCGGGGCCGCCCGGATTCGGCGTCCACCGCTGGACCGGCAAGGCACTGGTCAGCCACTACTCGGACACCGACGAGCAGCTGAAGTACAAGATCCTGGCTCGCTATACGCCCAAGATGCAGGGCTTCATGAAGCACCTGGCGCACGAGCGGGCGCAGGGGTCAGGCGGGAGCGGCGGAGACCACTAGCGAGTCTCAGCGCCCTGCGATCCAGTCATCCATGCGGACATCGTCCGTCACGCGGTACACGGCACCGTCAGCACCACGGAACATCCGCTCCATCTCTGGACGGTTGAACGGACGCGAGCCGAGGCGACCGGTGACAGCGATCTGGTGGCCGGTCTCGTCCACGGCGCGATCGCGGTCGAGACCCTTGGAGATGGCCAGCGCCGGGCTGCGGGTGCGAGCCCAGGCGATCAGTTCAGGGCGCGGTTCGGGCGAGAAGCCGTAGAAGTTTCGCTGGCTGTCCGGGCTGGTCAGCTGGATGACCTTCAGGCCGTTTCGCCCGTCGGCGACATAGGCGAACAGGCTGGCGTTGGTGGAGCCGACGATGACGTCCTCCGCGTCGTTCAAGTGGCCGTCGAAGGTGACTGTCTGGAACAGGCGGGGGGTGCGCGGGCGCTCCACGTCGATGATGGCCAGCCCCTGCCCCTTGGCAGCGACATAGAGATAGGTGCGCGCGACATAGAGCCGGCGGGCGTCGGCGAGCGGCACCTGCGCGCCCGGGATTTCAGTTGGCCGCGCCAGATCAGAGACGTCCAGAACACGCACGCCGGTTGAATCCGTCACGAACAGATAGCGGAACTGCATCGCCGACGCGCGCACGTCGCGCAGGGGTACGGTGGTCACGTGGCGGGGCCGCAGGGGATCATCGAGATCGACCACCACCAGTCCGGCCTCGGCGGCGATATAGGCATAATGGCCCGCCAAGGTGATGTGCTTCGCCCCGCGCAGGACGCCGCCGGCGTTCCAGGTGACGGCGCGAGTCAGGCGGTTGTTGCGAGGATCACCGTCGGCCAGGGTGTCGACATTGACGAGGATCAACCCCTCCTCCGCGTCGGTAATGACGGCGTAGTGGTAGATCGGGTGGAAGGCCTGTTCGAGGTTTTCGGTCCGCATCCGCTCGGTGTTGCGTGTGGGCGCGATGGGCTGGTTGGTCGGCAGGGCCATGCAGGTGGCGTTCTTCGAGGCCACATGGGTGTCGTGGCCCAGCGGTGAGAAGGGAGCCGTGACGATGCGTTCCGACACGCCCTTGTTGCCGATGTTGGCGACGTCGAAGACGCGGAAGCCGCCGGTCCCCTCGGCCACGAACATATATTCCCCCCGCAGCTGCAGGCACTGGGCCGCACCATCAGTCTGCTGGTGCGTATTCACGATCTCTTCGATCGGGCGGGTTTCGCCGGAGCCGGAGCCGTCGAACGTCGAGCCGCGCGTCCAGTCCTTGAGCTCGCGCCCGTTCCGCTCGACGTGCATGCGGTAGTAGTCGGGATAGGCGTAGCGCTGGAGGTAGGAGCCGAACACGGCCTGGGGCTCGCCCCACTCGGTCACGCGAATGGCGTCGAAGCCGTCCTGCAGGCCGACCCAGGCGTGCAGGCCGATGAAGTTCACGGTGTTGGTCCCCAGCAGCAGCAGCTGGGCCATGATGGCATTGTTGTCCTCGGCCTCGGAGACGTGGCAGTCGGTGCAGGTCTTGGTCTCGGTCTTGCGCACCGTATGCGGGAAGTGCGGGGCAAAGGCCTGGCTGGAGAAGCCCGACGCAGCGATCGGCGGCTGCTGCACATAGATGCGTTCGCGGTTGATATTGGTCGAGGACAGGACCAGGGCCGAGGAGGAGCGCATCGGGGCGATGATGCCATCCTTGGTCGACTGATGCCGGCCCAGCTGGAACATGTCGTCGCGGGCGACCTGGGGGTTGTAGGTGGCGAAGTTGCGCGCCGTGCCGCCCTGGTCGCGGTGGCTTTCCGTCATCCAGTTGGACTCGACAGGCAGGTGACAGCCGCCGCAAGACGGGGTCCAGGAGGTGTGGCAGGTGAAGCAGGCCAGCTCGTCGTCCTTGTGCGCCAGATTCTCGGGCGCGACGCCGGGACCCCAGGCCATCGGGGCGGAGCCGGTGCCTGAGCGCGACATCTGTTTGGCGCGGGCGGCGAGCGGATTGAAGTTCGGGCTGGTGCGGTCGACCGCGTCGGCGACCAGCGACACCTGCCACTCCAGCGTCGGATCGACGATGGAGCGCTGCACCAGCACACGGCGACCGTCCCGCTCCAGCCACTCGAAGCGGCGCTGGCCATCGGGGTTGCGCAGCAGGGTCAGGTCGGTGCCGGTCGGCGGTGCAGCCGGGCCGGAGGTCCGCAGGGTCGGCAGGGCACGACTGGTGCCGTGGCAGTCCTTGCAGCCGATCTCAACAGCCGAGGCGACTTCGCCCATGATCAGGCCGGAGCCGTGGCTGTCCTGCGAGAAGTGGCAGTCGGCGCACTGCATGCCCTTCTCGGCGTGGATATCCATCATGTGCACGGTCTTGCCGGGGTTGGTGCCCGGCGGGACGAACTGGGGCTCGCCCTCGCGGCGCCATTTCTCGGGGTCGTCGGGGTCGATAATGTTCCCCTCGGCGTCGAGCAGATTGCCCTGGCGGTCTCGCCTGAACACCCCGCGGAAGTTCCAGCCGTGGCCGTGATAGTCGGCGAACTGGGTGTCCTTCAGCGTCGGGTTCAGGTCGTAGACGTTGCGCATGAAGTCGACGTCTGCCCACAGGCCGTAGGGGGCAGCACCCTCGGGGTTACGCGCATTGACCTCGCGCACCTCCTCGGCGGTCGGATATCTCTGCTCGGCTGGCCACATCGACGGGGCGTCGGATTCGTAGTCCCACATGGTGTAGCCGAGGTAGGAATTCAGGAACATGTTCGGCTGGTGCATGTGGCAGTTCATGCACTGCGACGTCGGGATGGCGCGGCTGAAGACGTGCTTGATCGGGTGGCCGGATTCCTCACGGCTGATGGTCGGATCGACCGTCGCGGACTGGCCATCGCGGCCGTGCTGCTGATAGCCCAGGCTGTGACGGGGCTCGCGGTCGTTGGCGTAGATGATGTGGCAGGACGAGCAGCCGGATGAACGGTAGTCGCCCGGCTGGTCATTGGTGCCCATGAACCAGGTGTAGGGGTCGTTCAGGCGGGTCTTGTGGATGTTCAGCACCGGCACCGCGATGCGCAGGCCTGTGCCGGGACCCCGGTTCGACTGCCGGATATCGGGACGCCCCGGCTCCTCCAGCCGCTGGGTCAGGCCTGTGGGATTGGGCAGTCCGATCTCTGCAAAGAGGGTGTTGTTGTTGCGCCCGCCCCGCTCGAAGACGCGGAAGATGTCGCCCGGCGGCGTCACCTGCCAGGTGGGCAGCGGATAGAGGGTCGGAAGGGCACCGCGCGCGGCCTCCTCCGCCGTCACCGTGCCGGGAGGATTGCCCGCCGACAGTAGCCGCGCCGGCTCGCCCTCGGGCGTATAGGCCTCGCCGATGATGTAGCGTTTAAAGGGCAGGATGCCGTTGTTGTAGCTGGCGCCGCCGAAGAACATGGCACCCGTGGCCATCAGGGAGCGCTCGTTGGCCTCAATCAGGGCCATGTGGCAGGCACCGCAGGCCTGGCGGGCAACACGGTAGTCACCCGGATTGACGAAGCGGATGAACTCCGGTGCCTCACGGTTCAGCAGCGCATAGGTGCGTTCCGGGTTGGCGGAGTGGGGATAGTGCCAGCTCTTGGGATAGCGAGGCAAAACGTGGGCGCGTTCACGCACGGCGTCATAGGCGGCGTCGCCCTTGGCCAGACCCGGTGTGATCGCCGCAGAGCCGTCGCCGCCGTGGCAGTCGGTGCAGCCGATCACGACCGCCGGCGAGACGTGCATCGTCATCGAGTCCGTGTCGGTGTGGCAGCTCATGCAGCCGACGCTCTTGGCGCGGGCCTGTTCGGCCGTCTGGTTCGCAGGGGCGGCGGGGAAGTGCGGATAGGTGCGCGGCACTGCCTCTTCCGGGTCCTCGGCGCGCACAGCGGAGACGGCAAGGAAGCCAGCCACGACAACGGCCAGGAGCGCGAAAGCCCCCGTCCCCCATCGTTTCACCGCTCCCACGAACATGCCCCTCATCCCCCTAGAACGTTAGTGTCGCATTGAGCAGGACGGAATAGTAGCGGTCGTCGCGTCTGGAATCGGTGAACAGGTCGCCAAAGCCCGCCCCGGGCTCGAACATCGCCGCCGAACCCCGCAGGACGATGTTCTGGGTCATGAAGGGGCGCCAGACGGCGCCAACGGAGACGTCGAAGCCGAGGTCGGTCGGGATCGAGCCCTCGTTGCGCAGCACCTGGATCGTAGACGTGTCCTCGAACCAGATGTGGTTCAGGTTGCCGGTAACGCGCAGTTCGGGGGTCAGGTCGAAATCGGCACCGACGCCCAGCAGCATGGTGCCGGGGTTGTTGAAATTCGACTGCCCCTCCTCCTTGGACGAGCGCAAGGTGTTGAGCACGCCGTTCCGGCCGTTGATCGATATCGCGCGCCCGCCCCCCGCGAAGGGGACGGTCTGGCGAACCCAGTAGCTGGTGTCGGCACCGGCGAACTGTGGGTTCTCGAAGATGGCGTCGAAGCCTTCCTCAACGTCGTCGTAGGGATCGCTGTCGCCCGAGGCGTAGAGGAACGAGCCGCGGAAACGCATCCAGTCCAGGTCGAAGGACGGCTCGACCGCCGCGAAGAAGGCGCGAATGTCCGCAGGTTCACTGGTGAAGACGCTGTTCCGGTCCTCACCGAAGGCGCCGTAAGTCGTCGCCGACAGGTTCATCCGCCCCCAACGGCCGTCCGCGCTGTAGCCGACATAGAGAACGTCGTAGTCGCGCGGACGCAGGTCACCGAGCAGGGCCGGCCGAACGGGGAAGCCGTTGTCGTCGATCTGGACATCGTCCGCCTCGCGGTTGCGGTTGTAGATCAGGGTCAACTGCGAGGTCAGGCCTGGGATCAGGAAGTCCTGACGATAGACATTGGCGATGAAAACCTGGTCGTCGCGGATCGGCTGGCCGATGTCGTTGAGCCCGGAGTTGGTGTCTTTCTCGACCCGGGCGAAGGCGGCGAGGTTGTACTGGATGCGATTGTTGTCGCGGTTGCCGAACAGACGCACGCCCAGCT
The DNA here is from genome assembly GCA_046294385.1 of Brevundimonas sp. Classification (GTDB taxonomy): domain Bacteria; phylum Pseudomonadota; class Alphaproteobacteria; order Caulobacterales; family Caulobacteraceae; genus Brevundimonas. Next base: position 53,449 of record JBKBJW010000006.1, read on the forward strand.
GGTTGTCCTGGAACAGGAAGCCACGGAAATCGGCGTTGAAGGGCTGGATGCCGACGCGGATCGAGTCGAAGTCGTAGCGCGCCGATACGTTGCGCAGATGGTAGTCGATGAAGGCTTCCTGGACGCCGATAAAGCTGTCCTCACGGCGGCTGTCCCGGCTGGGCAGCACCGACAGGACCCGGCGCTCGGGCACGTCGACGTAGGAGTAGTTGATCGCCAGGGCCAGACGCGCCTCGATGTCCGGCGGCTTGAAGGCGGTGGAGCCTTCGACAAAGGCGATGCCGGCGATCAGGGTTTGAGACACCACAAGGCTGTCGGCGCGTCCGAAGACGTCGAGGCTGCCGGGGTTCTCGGTCGTCTGGACGCCCACGGGGATGGGGAAGGATCGCGGCTCGATCACCGTGTCGGAGATGGCGGTGACGGCGATGAACTTGTCATCAGAACCCCACAGAGGGCGGTCGCCCTTCAGCGTGTTCTGGTTATAGGGGTCGAACCAGCGCTCGTTTACGCCGACCTCCTCGATCAGGCGCCAGCGGTCAGGGATGGGCAGGTGATCGGTCGGGAAGGCTTCGGGCGGGGGCGCACGTACAGCGCCCGGATTGTCCTGCTCGACCGGGTCCGGGTAGGTCTCGACACGGCCCGGGCGGCGGCGCCAAGGCAGCCAGTCGAAGGGATCGCGTGCTTGGGGTTCGGGTGGAGGCGGAGGCGGGTCCTGAGATGCCGCCGGCTGGGTCTGGACCGCAGCGATCAGGATCGGCGTCGGGGCGGCAGGCGCAGGTCGCGTGACGGCCGGTTCACCAAGCAGGGCCGGGTTCATCGCGGCCTCGCGTGCGGCCAGGGCCAGTTCGATCGAGGCCAGGGGCATAGTCTGGGACCAGGCTGCCGGGGCGAACAGGGAGCTCAGCGCGGTGGCGAGCAGCAGCCGGGATTTCAGGACCCGCGCCATTTCACAGCGCCTGACAGACGTTGTTCGCGGTCGAGTCGAGGAAGGGTGCGAACGGGCAGCTGACGTAGCGCAGGCGGGTCGTGCCGCTGGGATGGGTGACGACGATCTGGTCAGAGCGGATGGCCACGTCAGCCTGACGGAAACCCCCGACCCGGATGGCGGCGTTGTTCACACCCAGGAAGGCGATCATGTCGTCCTGATCAATGCCGTCGCCCGACACGCCGATGGCGCCGACCAGGGTCGTGCCGCGATAGATGGGCACGCCGCCGGGGAATATCTGGATGCCGTTCTGGAGCCGGTTCAGGCCGGCGCGGGCGTCAGGGATGGCGGTGCAGCGGTTGGCCGTGTCGGGCGAGCCGCTGGCGACATGGGCGACGTGCTGGCCGAGGTTGGTCAGGATCAGCGCCGATTGCAGGCCGGTGGACAGCGGGCTCCACTGGGTGATCGGGCGCGACAGGGGGCCGTTCGGCTGGCCCACCTCGCCGTCGGGGAAGTAGGGGCGCGCCAGATTGCCGATCGCGCGGGCCGAGAAGGCCGTGGTGCCGGTCAGGGCCGTGGGGTTGCCGAGGAAGGTCCGGGTCGCGGGCACGAAGGACCGAACGTCGGCGCTGGGATCGCCCAGAAGGTCGGTCGCCGCCTCTGGGTTGCTGAAGAAGGCGGCGGTGCGCGCCTTTTGCAGGGATACGTCTATACCGAAAACCGGCGCGTCGGGTGAGCGGATGACGCCCAGGATGGCACCGTGGCTGTCGACCACCGAGATCGAGACCTGGGCGCGGCTGTCCAGCGGGTTGCGGATCTGGGCCCGGCTGCGGCGCATGACAGCGAAGGCGTCCTCAAGCAGGGCGCGGACCTCAGCCGCGCTGAGCGGCGTTCCGACATCGGCACCGTCGCCGCCCGCGATGGGTGGATAGCGCGGACTGCCCGAACCATCGGTCAGGACATAGGCGTCGGGGTCGCTGTATTCGGTCGGGGTGGCGTCACGCACGCCCGAAGCCTCGGACCCGAAGACCGATCCGGCGAGGGCACCGCCGCCGGGGTAGTAGCTGTTGACCGCAGTATAGCTGCCGGTCCCGACCGGGAGTGCGGCGACGGAAGGCGCGGTCGAGGGATTGGACAGGAACCCAGCCGAGGTGGCGTCGCTGTACCGCAGGCTGGTGCCGTCGACGAATACGCGGTTGGCGCGGATCTCAACAGCGGCATCGAGGCCGGTCGTGGCGGCGAGGGCGATGAACTCCTCGGCATCGTTGTCGGTGTCCAGCACATTGGTGTCGAAGCCGTAGTCGCCGTCGGCCATCACGCCGACACCGCCGACCAGCACGCCGTTCTTGTAGAGCGGGAAACCGCCCGGATCGGCGGCGAGGCCCAGAGGCGAACGCTTGGGACCGACCAGAGCCGTGGGACCCCCGCCGGGGACGAAGCGGCGCGACAGGTCGGAACAGGGCAGCTGACTGAACTGGACGCCAAACAGGGGTCCGCTTTCGAGGCCAACGGTGGTCGGCGCAGGCGGGAAATGCTGCTGCACGATCATGCTTGCCGTGCGCGTGGAGAAGGCGTTGCCGGCCGAGGACAGATAGGCACCAGTCACGGCTTTGGCGATGGCGCCGGCGGCGGCCGGGGCGACCACGCCCTGAACATCCAGATTGCCGGACGGGCCGGCGCGCAGCGTCATGGAAGCGGGCGCGCCGGTCATGGAATAGACGGCCAGCACATTGCCGACGCGGTCGGTCACGGCGATAACCGACGGGCGGGCGCGCGCCGTGGCCTCAGCAATCGCACGGCCGATGACAGCCTCGACCTCAGCCGAGGTCAGGGACTGGGCACCGAGGGCCGGATAGACCGAAACGCTACCGCCTCCCCCACCGCCACCGCCACCGCCTCCACCGGCAGACGAACTGCCGCCGCCTCCGCAGCCGGCGAGGACGAGCGCCGCCGCCCCGACCAGGCAGGCGATGGCCTGAAAACGCCTCACGTGGCGCGCCCCACAGCGGCGTCGATGCGACGCATGGCCTGACGGAAGTCATCAGGACGGTAGCTGTTGGGGTCACGGACCGCGCGGTAGGCGGCCTCGATGTCGGGGCGCATGGCGGCGGCGGCATTGCCGGAGATCGCCCCCTGAGACGCCAGCGAAGCCAGCAGAGTATCGACGGCCATCACTGCCTGAACCCCGCCGGAATAATCGGTGTAGCGCGGCGTGATGGCGTCGCTGAGCACCGAGCGCAGGATTGCAAGGGTGTCCGCCCGGCTGAAACCGCGCGCGCCAAGCAGGTTGGAGAGGTTTCGGGTCGAGGCCGCGAGCGTGCGCGCCGCAGAGACCGAGGCCTCACGCCCGCTCGCCATAGCGGCGTGGAAGGCACGGCTGTCGGCCTGGAACCGGTCGGCGGCGGCGGGTGCCAAGGTGCGCGCGGCCGCCGTAAGCAGGATCATGTTCTCGTCGTTGAACGGCGGCATCCCCCAGGGGATTGGGCGGCCGGGGTTCGACTGGAACCGCACGGCGGGGTTCGGATCGTCACTGATCGGCCGGTGGCAGCTGTGGCAGTCGAAGAAGTAGAACTCGGGGAAGACCCCCTCCTGGCCGCGGTCGGCGCGGGCGAACAGGGTCAGGGACCGCTCCAGCGCCACGGCCTGTCCAACGGCCCAGACATTGGCACCGCCATAGACCGACTTGCGCGCCGTGTAGTCGGCGTCGACGTCGTGGTGCCGCTGGAAAGCGTTGAACAGATCCAGTTCGAAGGTCAGGCGCGGGTGGCCGGCGCTCATCATGCGGTGGCTGACGAACTGGTTGGGGTTCTCGCTGCCGAGATGGCAATCTAGGCAGGTCGAGGCTAGGACGCGGGGATCATCAAGCGCCTTCATGCCGCGCGCGACATTGTCGGCGTGACTGGCACCGGTCGTGTGGCTGGCCAGCCAGCCTTCGGAAGAGCCGTGGCAGCTTTCGCAACCGACACCGTCCGAAATCTGATAACGGCCGCCACTGCGGATGGCCGGGGCGTCGGCGTGGCATCCGAGGCAAGCGGGCGCCGAGGAGGCGCGGCCGATGCCCATGCGCTCGGCAATGCGCTGGGCCCAGGCACCTTCCAGCGTTCGGTAAGCGCGGCTGTGGGCGCCGGCTGAGCTGGACGGATCCTGCCACACCACCAGTTCGTTCTGGCGCACGATGGCTCCATCCGGAGCCTGACGCCCGTGACAGGTGGAACCGGCGCAGGTGGCGACGCCTTCGCGGATCTGGGCCTGAACGACGGGCGCGCCGAAGAACACCAAAATGAAGGTCAGAAGGACCAGCAGGGCCGCCCCGGGACGCAGATTCCCGGTGGTCGATGCTGCTGCACCCCCACGGCCTGCGCCCGGACTGATCGCGAGCACTACGCCCACTGCAATTCCCCCGTCTCGACAGCGCCCCATCCGCCGTCGTCTCCCCGAAAAGAGACTAGCACTCTTGCCCGCCCGGCCCAACTTCCGAAAGCGCCGTTACCTTGCGGGCGAATGGTCACCCGCCTCAGGGCGCAAAACACGCCCGGGAGGCGAATATCAGCTCCCCGACATGGGTCCGATCGGGTTAGGATTTGGACCCGGGTCAGTGGGGCCGCCCGGTGACTGCGGATTGCGGTCCGGGTTATCAGTCGGCTCGCTGGTGCCATCGGTCGGATCAAGCGGCCATTCACGCTCGCCGAATGTGGTGACATCGTCCGAGCCGACAGCCGCACCAAAATCGCCCTGGCTGTCGCCAGCATCCGGCACATTGGCCGGAGGCGGCACCAGAAGAGCGGCAAGTCGGCCGGAGGCGTCGTCGGAGATGAAGAACGGACCGAAGATGCCCTGATCTGTGATGATCAGGGCCTGACCCGGGGTGTCGAGCACCACAGTCCTGCCTCCGCCCTCGACGTCGATGGCACCGGGGGTATCGAAGGTTCGGGCATCACCCGCCGGTCCGCGCAAGATGACCAGAACGGCCGTCTCCTCAGAGCCGCCGAAATCGGGCACGCCCGGCTGGCCGTTGAGGATGGAGCGAACCTCAGGCCCCACAACGCCGTCAACAATGGTGCCACGCACGCCGATTGAGGCCACAGGCGTATTGACGGCACGGTTGGAGCCGCCCCGGGTGGTGCGGCCGGAGGCGAAGCGGAAGGCACCCTGCGCCACCGAGGCACCGCCGCCTGATCCAACCACAAAGCGGTCCACGGTCATGCGGGCGTTGGAGCCGACAGTGAAGGTGGAACGGTCGCGCAAAAGAACCTGGACCTGGCTGTTGGCCCCGGTGACGAACTGGTCGCCGAGCCGGACCTGCCCGCGCAGTTGGGCGGGGCGCAGGGGGCCGCTGGTTCCGGCGCGGGTCTGGACCGAGTTGCGGATCGCCGAATTGACCCCAACCGACTCCTGGGCCTGGGCCAGCGGTGCCAGAGCCATGAAGGCACCGGCGGCGAGGATGGGGACGAGAACTTTGACGGTTTTCATCTTCGTGCTCCCGGGGATCAACGGCTGGCACCGAAACGCCAGACAAGGCGCAGATCTGCGCCCCATCCGTCGAAATCGGCGATCGGGCTGGTGGAATCGCGGCTGCCGTAGGTCAGAGCCCCCTCAAGGGTGACGTCCTCGCGGAAGTCGCCGGTAGCGCCCGCGGCGGAGAAGGCGCTGAGCGGTGCCCCCAGGGCGATCCGGGCGTTGGAACGGGTATCCTCACGCGTGATGCCGACACCGAGGAAGAACGGATCCTCCTCATCATACTCAAGCCAGCGGATTGAGGCTGAGGCCGTGACGTAGACACCCTTGTCGAAACGGTGGTCGAAGGCGCCCCAGATGCGCGGACCAGAATAGCCGAAGGGCGCATAGTCCGCGTCCTTGGCTTCATAATCGAGGCCAAGGTCCAGCGACGAGCGGGCGGTGAGGCGGCTCCTGATGCTGGCCCCGATGTTGAAGCGCGTTCCGTCGCGGTCGCCGCCGAGAGTAAAGGACAGGAGGTCGATGAACGGCTCCTGGAAGTCCTGATCCACGGCCTCGACATGACCACGCACCGTCAGGGCGTTGGTGTAGCGCCAGCTGAAGTCGGCACGGGCACCGAACTCGTCCAGTTGGGGTTCGCCCTCGAGACGCACCTGACGGGCGACGGCGGCGAGGTTGAGTTCGGTCAGGCGGGTGGTCCGGGTCAGGCCGACCTCGAGGTCGCCGCGCTGGTAGTCCACGCCGGCTCCGTCGAAGTTCGCACGATCGACCAGACGGGTGCGGACGAAAGCCTCCCATACCCGGCTCGAGCCGAGGTTGGTGCGACCCTCCAGGGTCAGGGCGACCTCACTGGACGTGCCGTCCTCCTCAATCGGCGCGCCGAAAAAGTCGAACTGGGTGAAATAAGCACCCGAGGCGTTGTCCTCATAGACCACGCCGACACCGAGGCTTCCAGAGAAGGAACTGGTGGCCAGGCGGTCAGCGACACGATCTGCGTAGGCGTCGGCCTCGGCCCGTTGCTGAGGCGTAAGGGGGGCCGATTCAAGCTGGTCAAGCTGGGCACGGGCGTTCTGAAGGTCGCCGAGGCGATAAAGTACCACCGCGTAAAACAGGCGAACGGAGTGGCGGTTCGGCTCGTTGATCAGCAGCCGCTCGAGCGTCGAGGCGGCGACGGAGAGATTGCCCTGACGCGCCTGTTCGCGGGCGAAAGACAGATTCAGCTCGACGTCGTCGGGCGCGGCCAGGACCGCCTCGAAATCCTGGGCGGATGCGGTGGTGGCACCGGCCGCCAGCCCGAGCACCAACGGCGCTGCGAGGGCGATGACCCGCAGGGATGGATGGATCTTCAAGGCCATGAAAAGCTTCCCCTCACCAACCAATGATCGGCGTTCGGGACGGTATGGCCCGCCTGACAGGCGGTCAAGGCGAAGGGCCGCGTTCAGGGGCTTTCTGGCCGGTGCGGGGTTTCGGCGCCGCAGGGACTCAGGCGGCGTCGCGCAACCGCTGCTTGGCCACACAGGCTTCGGCCAGGGTGCGGCTGAGGATTTCCGGATCAATCGGCTTGGTCAGGAAGGCGTGGACGCCGACCGCATCCCAAGCCGCGCGATGCACGTCCGTGGCGTTGGCCGTCAGGGCGATGACAGGCGTGTCGGAGTTGATCCCGTCGGCACGGATGCGGCGCGCGGCCTCCAGCCCGTCCATAACCGGCATCTGCATATCCATCAGGATGGCGTCGAACGGCTCCAGCTGGGCCGCCTCAACCGCTTCGGCACCGTTCTCGACCAGGGTCAGGCGGCATCCGTGTGGCTCCAGCAGCAGGCCAAGGATGCGACGGTTCACCTCGTGGTCCTCTGCCGCCAGCACCGAGCGGCCGGCCAGGCTGAGGACTTCGGCGGGCTCCTCGACCTTGATGGGCACCGGCACCGATTTCGCGGCGCGCGCAATCTGGACCGGCAGGTCGATCTGGAACACCGAGCCCTCGCCCTCGACGCTGGAGGCCGTCAGGGTCCCGCCCATCAACTCAGCCAGCTTGCGGCTGATGGCGAGGCCGAGGCCCGTGCCGCCATAGCGGCGCGTGGTGCCCACGTCGGCCTGTTCGAAACTGTCGAAGATGCTGGCCAGCCGGTCGGCGGGAATGCCCATGCCGGTATCGCTGACCGAGACTGAGAGCACCTGGCGCTTCTCATCCCAGTCGGCGGCGACAAGGATCTCACCCTCGGAGGTGAACTTCACGGCGTTGGACAGCAGGTTGAACAGGATTTGCTGGAACCGCAGGGGGTCGGTGCGGATAATCTCCGGCGTCGCCGGATCGATCTCGACGCTCAGCCGGACACCGTTGGTCATGGCCTTGGACTTCCACAGTCGGCTGACCGAGTTGAGCTTGTCCTTCAGATCGACGTCCGCGAGTTCGAGCTGCATCCGGCCCGCCTCGATCTTCGAGAAGTCGAGCACGTCATTCAGCAGGCCCATCAGCACGTCACCGGCGTCCATCAGCATGGAGACATGCTCGCGCTGGTCGCGGTCAAGCCGCGTGCGGCGCAGCAGGTTGGCGGCTGAGATGACCGCATTCATGGGTGTGCGGATCTCATGGCTGATGACGGCGAGGAAGTCGGACTTGGCGGCGCTGGCGATCTCGGCCCGCTGGCGCTGGGCCCCGGCCTCGCGGTTGGCCTGACGCATGGCCTCGGTGGTGCGCGAGCTCTGCCGCACGGCCACGACCAGATGGGCCACATAGAGCAGACAGCCGATGGAGATCAGCAGCAGGTGAGCACGCTGCTCGATTATGGCCTCGATGATAGGCAGGCCGAGGAAATAAAGGGCGTGCGGCACAGCGGCGGAGAACATCAGACCGCGCACGTGGTGCATGTGCAGACTGACGTGCAGAAGGCCGCCGGCGGCCTGGACCATGGCGAAAAGCCGCCCGACCTCACCGCCATTGAACCATAGATAGGCGGTGATCGCGGAATAGACGACAACGGTCATCGACGCTGTCGCGCAGCACAGGAAGCCGTAGGCCTTGCTGACGGTCATCTCGGGCTTCAGACGGATAGCGCGGAACACGAGCCAGTCCACGCCCTGACTGGCCAGAACGGCACCGAACCAGACAGCTGGCCACACAGACGGTGCCATGAACCACGCCGTGCCGCCGATGAAGGCAGCCAGCGCGATGCGGGTGATCAGCTCGCGATTTCGAATCTGGGCGACCAGCGCATAGCCAGTGGTCGTCATTCACGCTCTCCCGTTGGCGCACGATATCTCACCGAAAGACGAAGGATTGGTTGAAGACGGGGCTGACCCGTCGCAGGATCGCCGCTATGGAACGCACAAGCGTCGGCGCGCGTTGGCCTGCCGACTTTCCGGGGAGACGACCGATGAACCGCCTGATGCTCGCCGCCGCCTTCGGCGCCCTCGCCCTCGGTGCTTGCAGCGACCCGGCACCCGAGCCTGAGGAGACGCTGGAGCCGACGATGGAACAACCCATTGCGCCGGTTGAAGAAGTCGCGCCACCCACAACCACGACCACCGCGCCGCCCACCGACAGCACCACCCTGCCGCCCGAAAGCCGGACGTCGGAGGAGACGGTGAAGCCGGAGAGCGAGACGCTGTTCTACTGAACCGCCGCGCCTTCGCGGCGCAGACGAAGGTCCGAGTTTGACGTTACGCGCAGCCCACTTCCTGGCCGGCCTCGCGGCCTCGGCCGCGATGTGGATGCTGGGCGTCGGGTCGGCTTCGGCCGACCCACGAGCGGTGATTCGCGGCGAGCTCGACGGAGCCTTGCGCGAGCAGCTCGAGCGCGCCATTGGCGAGGTGGACGGCCCACCAGCCAACCGGTTTGAGGCACGAAGGCGGGCCAAAGGCGCGGCGGAGGCCGCCGAGGCGTTGTTACGCTCTGAAGGCTATTACCAGCCGGTGGTGGAAGACATTGTCGAGGGCGACGAGACCCCTGTGGCCGTCGTCGGCATCACCGTTGGCCGTCGTTTCGTGCTCGCTCCCGCCGAGATCGAGTGGATGCAGACGGCACCGGACTACGATACGGACACCGCCGTTCGCGCCGAAATAGACCTGAGTCCGGGCGAGCCCGGGCGCGCAGTGGATGTGATCGCCGCCGAGGGCCGCATCGTCGCTGGCCTGTCTCGGCGGGGTTATGCCGATGCGAAGGCCGAGCCGCGCCGGGTGCTGGTGGACCATGCGGCCTTCAACGTGCGGCCGACGTATCGGATCGATGCGGGACAGCTGGTCCGTCTGGACGGAGTTCTGATCGCGACCGACGGCGCGACAAACCCGGACTGGGTCGCCAATCTGGCACCCTGGACCGAGGGCGACCGCTATGACCCGGAGCAGGTGGCCGAGCTGGAGCGACGGCTGCTGGAGACCGGGGTCTATGACGGGGTGGGCGTGGCCCTGGCCCCCTCGGAACAGACCAATGCACAGGGACATCGCCCGGTCATCGTGACCCTGACAGACCGGCCCCGGCGCATTCTGGAGGCGGGCGCCACCTTCTCGACCGCCGAGGGGTCGGGCCTGGATGTCATCTGGACCCAGTACAACCGCTTCGGGCGGGCGGACACCCTGCGCTACGAGGCGCGGCTGGCGGACGTGGACAGTCGACTCGGCGTCGATCTGAGCCTGCCGCACTGGCGCGGTCCGGGGCGGACGCTGAAGCTGGCTGCGGCGGCGGTGGACGAGAACACGGATGCCTATCTGCGCACGGCCCTGGTGCTGTCGGCCGATCTGCAGGAGCGGATCGGGCGAACGTCATACATCAGCTATGGCATCGGACTTGACGGAGGCCAGTATACCGAAAACCGTTTTGACCCCCTGTCCCTGCTGCCCATCGCACTTGACCGCGATCTGGTGATCCTGACCGGCCGTGGCAGCGCCTATATCGACGAGTCCAACGACCCGCTGAACCCGACCCGGGGCTGGCGTCTGTCAGGCAACGCACAGCCGACGGCTGTGGCCGGCGAGGACACAGTGGTGTTCCTGCGTGCCGAAGGCCAGGTGACGGGCTATCTTCCGCTGGAAGATGGTGCACGCACGGTTCTGGCGGGCCGGGCGCGGCTGGGGACCATCCTGGGCGGCCAGGAGCTGACTGTGCCGTCGGACCGTCTGTTCTATTCCGGCGGCGGCGGCTCGGTGCGCGGCTATGAATATCAGGGTGTCAGTGAACGTCTGCCCAACAACAAGCCGCGCGGCGGATTGTCGTTGTTCGAGGCCTCTGTCGAGGTGAGGCATGATCTGGGGCGCAACTTCGGCGTCGTCGGCTTCATCGATGCAGGGGCCGTCGGCTTCCAGGAGGCACCGGACTTCAGCAACCTGCGCTACGGCGCGGGCATCGGCGTGCGCTACAACCTGCCCTTCGGGCCGATCCGGGCCGACATTGCCGTGCCGCTGGACAAGCGGGAAGGCGACGCGGATTTCCAGATATATGTCAGCATCGGGCAGGCGTTTTGACCGCACCCGCCCCGCCCGAGGAACACGTCGACACCCCCGTGGATACGGCGAAGAAGAAGCGCACGCGCAGACAGCTCGCGGCCTTCATCGCCGGTATCGTCACGGCGGCCATCGCCGCCCTGTTGATCGTGACGGTGGTGGGTGGGCGGTTCTATCTGCTCAGCGATGCGGGACGGGGCCTGGTCACCAGCTTCGTCACCGGCAAGAAGCTGGGCCGTTATGGCCGCATCAATGTCGAGGGGGTGTCGGGGGACATCCTGGACGACTTCCGTATACGCCGCGTCACATTGACAGATGCGAACGGGGTCTGGCTCGAGGCCTCTGACGTGCATGTGGACTGGAGCTACTGGCCGCTGCTGCTGCGGCGCTTCCACGCGACCGATATCTCGGCAGCGCGGATAAGGGTGATCCGTCGACCGCTTGTCGAGCCATCGACCGAGCCTCCGGGGGCCATGCCGCTGGATATCGATATCGACAAGCTGACAGCCGAGATCGAGCTACTTGAGGGCTTCAGCCAGGAGTACGGCCGCTGGCGGCTGACGGGCGAGGCCGATGTGCCGCGTCGCGGCGGCAAGTCGGTCAGTTTGAACGCCGACAGCCTGAACCGACCGGGGGATTTCCTGCGGGTCGCGGCAACCTTCGGGACCGCCCTGCCTGACCTGCGATTGAACCTGCGCGCCCAGGAGGCCCGGGGCGGACCGCTGGCGGGGGCGCTGGGCTATTCGCCCGATCAGCCATTCTTCGCATCGGCAGTGGCCAACGGCGAGATCGTGGACGCGACCGTGCGCACCGGCGACTTCACACCACTGACGGTCAAGGGCCGGTTCGGGGTGGAGGGATCGCGGCTGTCGGGCCGCATCGACTTCAGCGGCTCTGACCTGCTGCAGCCGTTCGTTCAGCGCATCGGCCGCACCGCGCGCTTCGGCTTCGCCACCGTACCGGACCGGAAGCGCAAGGATTTCCATGGCGTCGCCTGGCGTGTCACGGCCGAAAACTTTGCCTCCCGCGCTCAGGGCATGATCCGCATCACCGACCGCAGTGCGCCGGAGGGAGTAAGGGTCGAGGCCTCCACGCTGTCGCTGACCCGGCTGGCGGGCTATCCGGTGGCGGGGGCGGCCTCCTATATCGGGACATTCACCGGCAATGCCGACAACTGGCGACTCAAGGGCGAGGTGGCCCTGAACGGCACCGACGTGCTGAGCTATCGCGCCCAGCGCATCGCCGGGCCGCTGGACCTGCGGGTGACCCGCGGGCGAATGGACTTCGAGGGCGACCTGAAGGCCACGGGCGGATCGACGGCCGGGGTGATCGGAGGCCTGCTGGGGTCCGCACCCCGCCTGGAAGTTGCGCTTACGCGCATGGTGGACGGGGCGCTGCTGCTGCGGCGGATTGAGGCGACCGGTCAGGCGCTGCGGATTGAGGGATCGGGGTCGCGCGGCCTGAACGGCGCGCTGAGTTTCCGGGGCCGGGCCGAGATCACCGATACAGGGCGCTTGAGGCGGGGTGCCAAGGGCGCGTTCGGCGGGCCCGTGACGGCGAATGCGGCAGGGCCGACCGCACCGTGGCGCATCACCTTTGACGGACGCGGCCGGAACCTGACCACCGGCTGGAGCGAGTTGGACCGGCTGCTGGGGCCACGCCCGCGACTGGAGCTGGCGGGCCTGCTGAACGGGGGCCGGATTGAGGTCAGCCGCGGCGTCCTGACCGGGGCGGCGGCTAATGCCTCGACCAAAGGGCTTATCGAGGGCGACGGCGAGATGAAGCTGGCGCTCGAGTGGACGGCGCAGGGGCCGTTCGGAGTCGGGCCGGTGGCCGTCGACGGTGCCATGACCGGCAATGGTGCCCTGACCGGAACCTTTGCCCGGCCTCGCGCGGACTTGAGGGCCGGTTTCGAGAAGGTGGCGGCAGGGCCGCTTATCCTGACCAACGCCGATCTGATCCTGAGCTTCCGGCGCGGGGTGGACGAGTCTGACGGGCGCATCTCGATGACGGCCGGCTCGAACTACGGACCGGCACAGGCCGTCGGCAATTTCTTCCTCGGCGGCGACCGGCTGAGGTTGACCGAGGTTGATCTGGATGCCGGCGGGCTGGATGCAACCGGTGACATCACCCTGTCCAACAACTTCCCGTCCAGCGCCGACCTGACCTTCCGCGCGCGGCCGGGTGCCTTCCTGAAGACCGGTCAGGCCGACGGGCGCATCCGCCTGACCGACGGCGGCGGCGAAGAATCCGCCATCCTGGAGGTGACTGGCCGGAATGTGCGGCTGACCGGCTCTCCCTATGTGCTTCGCACTTTGCAGCTGAACGGGCGCGGGACTTTGGCGCGCTTGCCCTTCGACATCACCGCCGATGTGGGAGGCCCGACGCCGGTCCAGTTTGAGGGCGCGGGCGTCTATGCACGCACGGAACAGGCCCAGACCATCACCTTGACCGGCGATGGGCGGGTGCGCGAGGTCGCCTTCTCGACGCGGGCCCCTGCCGTGATCGCTTTCGCCGCCGACGGTCGGGTGGCGCGGCTGGACATGAACGTCGGCGGCGGCATCCTGCTGGGTGAGTTGCGATCGGACTCCGAGGCGGCGCTGCTAAGGGCCGACCTTACCAGCGTGGACCTGCAGTCCCTTGCGCCCGACCTGCGCGGCTCGGTAACGGGGCGCATCGCGTTGCGTGGGCGCGGCGCGGATCTGTCGGGGTCGGCCAACGTCACCCTGAATGATGTCCGCAGCGTCGATGCGCCGAACGGCCTGGCCGTGGACGGCACCCTGAACGCCACCCTGGTGGACAACCAGTTGCGTATCGAAGCCGACGCCCGCAGCAATGGCCAGGTCGAGGCCCGGGCCAACGTCACCCTGCCGGTCGTGGCCAGCGCCGCGCCGCTGATGCTGGCCATCGAACGCACCCGGCCGATGTCAGGAGAGGTGTCGGCCAAGGGCGAAATCCAGCCGATCTGGGACCTGTTCTTCGGCGGTGACCGGTCTCTGGCTGGTCTGGTGGACACGGAGGCGACGCTGGCCGGGTCGATCAATGCGCCGCGTCTGAACGGACGGTTGAACCTGACGAACGGCTCCCTGCATCACGCAGCCAGTGGCATGCGGCTGACTGACATGACGCTGAACAGCCGCTTCGACGACGAAGTCGCCATCATCGAACGGTTCAACGCGACCGACGGCTCGGGCGGGACGGTGAGAGGGGACGGTCGCCTGGGTCTGCGAGATGGCAGCGCCTCAACCTTTGAATTGCTCTTCCAGCGCTTCCGCATCGTCGACAACGATCTGGCCCAGGCTCGGGCCTCCGGCCCCGTCACGGTGACCCGCGGTACCAGGGGCGACATCACCCTCAAGGGCCAGTTGGACGTAGACGAAGCCCGGATCGAGGCAACCGTGCCGGGATCCAACGGCATAGTCCGGATGGATGTCGTCGAGATCAACCGGCCCGGCGGCGATCCCGAGGAAACGGTCGGCGTGCGGCCGTCCCTGCATATGGCGCTGGATATCCAATTGCGTTCCACCGGCGGAAATGTGCGCGTCGTCGGGCGCGGCCTGAACGTCGAGATGGCGGTCAACGCCACGGCGGGTGGGCACATCAGCGAGCCGACCCTGACCGGAACGGCCAGCGTTGTCGGCGGCGACTATGAGTTTGCAGGCAAGCGGTTCGTGTTTGAGGAAGGCGGGACGGTGAGCCTGTCGACCGATCCGCGACTGATCCGGTTGAACCTGGCCGCGACGCGTGACGACCCGGCTCTGACGGCCACCATCCGGGTCACGGGCACGGCAGTGAAGCCGGAGATTGTGCTGACCTCGACTCCGGCCCTGCCCGCCGACGAGGTGCTTTCGCAGGTGTTGTTCGGACGTTCGGCCTCGCAGCTGTCGCCCATCGAGGCGGCCCAGCTGGCAGCGGGGGTTGCGTCGCTTGCAGGCGGTGGTGGCTTTGATGTGATCGGCAACCTGCGCGAGCTGGCGGGGCTGGACCGATTGTCGTTCGGCGGCGAGGCTTCGAGCCTGACGGTCGCCGGCGGACGCTACATCACCGACGACGTCTATCTGGAGATCATCGGCGGCGGCGAAAGCGGCGCGGCGGTAAACGTCGAATGGCAGGTCCGCCGGAATCTGACCGTCAGCTCACGCTTCGGCGGTCAGGGCGACGCCAGCTTGTCGATCCGCTGGCGCCGTCAGAGCCGTTCGACCGGCGACCGCGAGGACCGCCGGGCGAACCGCTAGGATCAACTCTGGCGCAACTTGCCGAGGGCCGCTGCACCACGGATGCCGGCGATGTGCATGATCAGCTGAACGATCAGGACGACCCAGCTGAGGATCGTCTGCCATTGCGGCACTTCGGGCACATTCATCTGCGCCCTCATTTCCTCGCCGATGAACTGGCTGAGGCCCATGTTCGCCAGGCCATAGACGACCAGAATGGTGAAGATGATCGGGATGACGATGTTGGGTTTGAACCACTGAACCAGACCGAAGATCGCCTGGATGACCACCATGGCGATGCCCATACCCATGGCGATCGACGTCATGGCACCCGCCATGCCGGCCATCTCAGGCGTTGCCGCAGTGGACTGGGCCATGGCCGCGTCCATGATCTCACGGCCGTCCGTCATCATGTAGTAGACGCCCCAAACTCCCCACAGGACGCCGAGGAAGATGGCCAGGGCGCTTGCGCGAGCGGCGCGGCGGGCGTCCGCCTCGGTTCTGGCAGTGTTCAGGGGATTGATCGCGTTGATCCAGCCGCTCATCTCGGTCTCCGTCGGTGAAAAAAAAGGCGTCGCTGGGACGTCAGCGGACGCGGTGAAGCTTTTCCAGTCGGCTGGCACCGCGCAGGCCCACCCAGTGGAACAGGACCGCCACCACCAGGGTGAAATAGCTCAGCAGCATGGGCCAGCCGGATCCGGCACCCGCCCCACCCGCAAGCTGGCTCCAGAGCGCATTGCCCAGACCGTAGGCCGACAGGATCAGGAAGATGATCGGGATCATGGTGTTTGGCACGCGCCACTGAACCCCACCCAGCATCACCTGGAAAAGGCCGATAGCTGCTGTGATCGCCACCATCGCTTCGACCATGCCGTTACCCACGAGATCACGGACCGGAGTATCGGCTCCGGTGGCTATGGCGGCCTTGAGACGCGGCATGTCCTCGATCATCAGGATCGCCGCCGCGATCCACTTGGCACCCGAGAGCCACAGGGAGATCGCGCTGGCGCGCGCGGCCATCACCGCCTCGGCTTCGGTGTCGATAGCTGACAGCGGATTGAACGCTTTAAGCCAAGCCTTCATCTCGAACTCCCCTGATCCCTTGGCGAGCCTAGCGCAGCTCGCGCCGGACGCGAAGCCCGACCTTCACCTTTCGGTCGCGCCCGTCTAGGGTCCGCCCGCATGCGGATTCACCCCCACGACCAAACCGTGCTCGACCATGTCGGCGCGCGCGAAGCGGCCATTCTGAGCCGCGCGGTGGGCTGGGCTGAGATAAACTCAGGCAGCCGCAATCGTGCGGGTCTGGAAACCGTACTGGACCTGCTTGAGGCTGAGGCGCGGCGCTTGCCGGCCCAGGTCGAACGGCTCCAGACCGCCGACTCGTCGAATGTCGCCGATGACGGTGCGGTTCGCATCGAGAGCCACGCGGCAGCCCTGAAGATCACCGTCCGGCCAGATGCGCCGATCCAGCTTGTGCTGACAGGGCACTATGACACCGTCTTTCCGGCAGAGAGCGCCTTCCAGCGAGTCGTGACGCGGGCGGACGGTGCCCTGAACGGCCCTGGCATCGCGGACATGAAGGGCGGCATCTCGGTGATGCTGGCGGCCCTGGAGGCGTTCGAGCTTCACCCGGCGAAGGAACTGGTCGGCTGGAACGTGCTGCTTTCGCCGGACGAGGAGATCGGCTCGCCAGCCTCGGCACCGCTGCTGGCCCAGCTGGGCGCGCGCGGCCACATCGGCATGACCTATGAGCCGTCCCTGCCGGACGGGACACTGGCTGGTGCCCGCAAGGGCAGCGGAAATTTCCACCTGATCGTCACGGGCAAGGCGGCGCACGCGGGCCGCGCCTTCGACGAGGGCCGCAATGCCATCGCCGGAGCCGCCATCATCGCCGCCGCCCTGCACGGCCTGAACGGCAAGCGTGAGGGCGTGACGGTCAATGTCGCAAAAATCGCCGGGGGCGGACCGCTGAACGTCGTGGCCGACAACGCCGTGGTGCGCTTCAACGTGCGTGTGCCGGATGCGCAGTCCGCCGCCTGGACCCTGGACGCGATCAGAGAGATCGTCGCCATGCCGCCGTTCGAGGGGCTGACGCTGGACCTGCACGGCGGCATGACCCGCCCGCCCAAGCCCATGGACGCCAGCCAGACCGCCCTGTTCGAGGCGGTGCGCGAGACCGGTGCCCTTCTGGGGCAGAGCATCGCCTGGAAACCGTCGGGCGGCGTGTGCGAGGGCAACAACCTGCACGCCGCGGGCCTGCCCAACATCGACACCCTGGGCGTCGTGGGCGGCGACATCCACTCGGACCAGGAATACGCCTGGCCCGCCAGCTTCGGCGAACGCGCCCGGCTGAGCGCCCTGATCCTGTGCAAGATCGCGTCCGGCGAGATCGACGCGATGAAGCTGAAACGCTTACGTCTGGAGACGATGTAGATGCTGGTCGTCCGCCCCGCGGGGCCTGCTGATCTCGACTCGCTGGTCGAGCTGGCCATCCTGTCCGGCCCCGGCTTCACCAGCCTGGCAGAGGATCCTGACATCCTGTCGGACCGGCTGGACCTCAGCCGCGACAGCTTCAACGGTGCCATCCCTCCTGTGGAGCGCTGGTACACCCTGATGCTTGAGGAGACCGAGACCGGCGACGTCGACGGCGTGGCCAGCGTCAAGGCGGCCGTGGGGCTGAAGCGGCCGTTCTTCTCGTTCCGGATCGTCAACAACACCTCGTCGTCGCCGTCGCTGGGCATCCGGCTGGATCAGCAGACGCTGGTGCTGGTCAACGAGTGCACGGGGTGGTCCGAGGTCGGCTCGCTGTTCCTGAAAGCGGACCGGCGCAAGGGCGGCGCAGGGCGGCTGCTGAGCCAGTCGCGCTACATGCTGATCGGGGCGCAGCCGGACCTGTTCGCCGACACCGTGCTGGCCGAACTCCGCGGCGTCTTCACCCCCGACGGCGCATGCCCGTTCTGGGACCATGTGGCGCACAAATTCTTCCCCATGCCATTTGACGAAGCGGACATGATGACCGGGTCGACCGACAAGCAGTTCATTGTCGATCTGGCCCCGCGCCACCCGATCTACATCGACCTGCTGCCCGAGCCGGCGCGGGCCGTGATCGGCAAGGTGCATCCGCAGGGCGTGCCAGCCATGGCGCTGCTTGAGAGCGAAGGCTTCCGCCCAAACGGGCTGGTTGACATCTTTGACGCCGGGCCGACGGTGTCTTGCCGCCGGGATGAGATCCGCACGGTGCGCGACGCCCGCGCCCTGACGGTCGCCGTCGCGGACGAGGTCGAGGCCGAGTTGGTCAGCCTGATCTCCTCAGGCAGCGTTTCTGCCTTCCGAGCCGTGCGACAGAAGACGGCCATCGAGGGGAATGTCGCCACCCTTTCGGCCGAGACGGCGGACGCCCTTAAGGTCAAGGCCGGCGATGTGGTGAGGGTGAAGACGTGAGTTTCCCGAGAGTGTTTGCATGACCCGTTTTTCCTCCATCGATCCCGCCACCGGCGAAACCGTCTGGGAGGGCGCAGAAGCGACCCCCGCAGAGGTCGCGGCCGCCGTGGCCGCCGCCCGCGCCGCCTTCCCGGCCTGGGCCGACCTGCCACGTGCGGATCGCATCGACGCCGTGAAGCGCTATCAGGCCGTGCTGAAATCCCGCGCGCCCGAGATCGCCGAGGCTATTTCGCGCGAGACCGGCAAGGCCCTGTGGGAGACCACCGCCGAGCTGGGGGCGATGGCCGGCAAGGTCGATATCTCCATCCGCGCCTATGATGAGCGGACCGGAGAACGCACGGCCGAGACCGCCTTCGGCCACGCCACCCTGCGCCACCGGCCACATGGCGTGGCGGCGGTGCTCGGGCCGTTCAACTTCCCCGGCCACCTGCCCAACGGCCATATCGTCCCGGCGCTGCTGGCCGGCGACACGGTGGTGTTCAAGCCGTCAGAAGAGACGCCCTGGACTGGCCAGCTGATGGCCGAATGCTTTGCGGCGGCCGGCCTGCCGGAGGGCGTGTTCAACCTGATCCAGGGCGGGCGTGCCGTCGGCGCGGCCCTGCTGGACCAGCCAATCGACGCCCTGATGTTCACCGGCTCGGGCGCAGCGGGCGCGCATTTCCGGCGCAAATTCGCCGACGACCCGCACGTCATCCTGGCGCTGGAGCTGGGCGGCAACAATCCGCTGGTCGTCTGGGATGCCGCCGACGCCGAGGCCGTGGCCGGGATCGTGGTCATGTCGGCCTTCATCACCACGGGCCAGCGCTGTTCGTGCGCCCGGCGCCTGATCGTGCCCGAGGGCGCAGCCGGCGATGCAATCGTTGAGGCCGTGGCGGCGCTGAGCGACCGGCTGGTGTTCGGCCCCTGGAACGGCGCGACCGAGCCATACGGCGGTCCGCTGATCTCCGAAAAGGCCGCCGCCGCCGCCCTCGCCGCCCTGCAGCAGCGCATCGACATGGGCGCGAAGGTGATCCGCACCTCGGGTCCGGTGGACAACCTGCCCGGCGCCTTCGTGAAGCCGGCCATCATCGACGTCACCGGCGTCGATGTGCCCGACGAGGAGATGTTTGCGCCCTTCCTGTCGGTCACCCGCGTCGCCAGTTTCGACGCCGCGATCGAGGCCGCCAACGCCACCCGATACGGCCTGTCCGCCGGTCTGGTCAGCGACGATCCGGCCAACTGGGACGTCTTCATCCGCCGCATCCGCGCGGGCGTGGTGAACTTCAACCGTCCGACCACCGGTGCCGCCGGCGACATGCCGTTCGGCGGGCTGGGAGCCAGCGGCAACCACCGCCCCAGCGCCTACTACGCGGCGGATTACTGCGCCTATCCCGTCGCCAGTTTCGAGGCGGGGGCGGTGAAGGACATCAAGGGTGAGATCAAGGGGTTGATGGCGTGACCCCCGCCGTCGAAGCCAACGCCGACGGCCTGATCGGCCCCACCCATTCCTATGCGGGCCTGTCGCCTGGCAACCTCGCATCGAGCCTGAATGCGGGCGAGGCATCGAACCCGCGCGCCGCCGTCTTGCAGGGCCTCGACAAGATGAAGCGCCTGGCGGATCTTGGCCTGCCGCAGTTCGTGCTGCCGCCGCATGAGCGACCGAACATCCCGTTCCTGCGCTCGCTTGGGTTCGCCGGGACCGACGCGGAGGTGCTGAGCCGGGCCTGGAAAGATGCGCCGTCGTTCGCCGCTGCCGCCTGTTCCGCCTCGCCCATGTGGGCCGCCAATGCCGCGACCGTGACGCCGAGCGCGGACAGCGCCGATGGTCGGGTGCATTTCACGCCCGCCAATCTGGTCACCAACCTGCACCGCTCGCTGGAGCATCAGCAGACGAAACGGGCGCTCGACGCCCTGTTCCCTGACGCGAACCGCTTCGCCGTCCATGACGCCCTGCCCTCCGTGGCGCATCTGGCCGATGAAGGCGCGGCCAACCATGTGCGCCTGTGCGCCGAGCATGGAGCACCCGGCGTCAATCTGCTGGTCTGGGGCCGCGAGGCCTACGAGCCATGGAGCGGCGCATTCCCTGCCCGCCAGACACGTGAGGCGTCCGACGCCATCGCCCGACGTCATGGCGCGAGCGGCCCGGTCCTGGCGCGTCAGTCGAAGGCGGCCATCGCGGGCGGCACCTTCCACAACGACGTTGTCTGTGTCGGGGCACTGGAAACCCTGTTCTTCCACGAGTTGGCGTTCGAGGACACGGCCGGGACCAAGGCCGCGATCCGCGCCGCCGCGACCGGGTTCGACCCGGTCTTCGTCGAGGTCGGCGCCGCCGATCTGCCCTTGGCCGACGCGATCAGCAGCTATCTGTTCAACTCGATGCTGGTACAGATTCCGGGCGAGGATCGCCTGACCCTGATCTGCCCGACCGAGACGCGCGACAACTCACGCAGCCATGCGGTGGCGCAGTCGCTGGCGGCGTCCAACGGCCCCATCGGCCGGGTCGAGTATGTGGATGTGCGCCAGTCGATGCGGAACGGCGGCGGACCGGCCTGCCTGCGTCTGCGGGTCGTGCTGACCGAGGCGGAACTGGCGGCGACGAACCCGGACATGAGGATGACCGACGAGCTGCACGGGGCGCTCAGCGTCTGGGGCGCGACCTGGTACCGGGACGTGCTGCGCCCCGCCGATCTGGCCGATCCACAGTTGCTGGACGAATGCCGGGGTGCGCTGGACGAACTGACCCAGATCCTGGGCCTGGGCGGCGGCTTCTATCCGTTCCAGCGAGAGGGCGCATGACCAATCCCATGCTGGTCACGGGCGGCGTATTGAGCGCCATCGCCTCGGCGCTGCATGTGGCGGTGATTGTCGGCGGTCCGGCCTGGTACCGGTTCTTCGGTGCCGGCGAGGGCATGGCGCGGATGGCAGAGCGGGGCTTGTTGACGCCGACCCTGATCACCCTCGGGATTGCGTCCGTGCTGGCGATCTGGAGCGCCTACGCCTTTTCAGGCGCAGGTCTGATCCCGCGCCTGCCGCTGATCCGCACGGCCCTGGTGCTGATCAGCGCAGTCTATCTGCTGCGCGGTCTGGTGCTTCTTCCTGCATTGGTGCTCAACCCCGGCGGTGTAACGCCGTTCGTGGTGTGGAGCTCGCTGATCGTGCTGGTCTATGGCGTCGCCTACGCTGTCGGCACCTGGAAGGCCTGGCCAGCCCTGTCGAACTAGGCGGCGAACCGCCCACCCTTGGCCGCATAGGCCTGGGTGCCGCGCGTGTAGACGCGGTCGGTGGGCAGGACGGCCTCGATGGCGATGGCATCGGCACCCTTCAACCGGTCGTAGACAGGGCCGAAATCCTTGAGCGTCTCGTCCTTCAGGTGCTCGATCGAGGGGATGACGAAATAGACCTGCTGGAAGTCGTCGATGCGGTAGAGGGTCTTCATCACCCGCTCCAGATCGAAGCCCAGACGGTTTGGCGAAGGATCCTCGAGGCTGAACACGCTCTCGGTGGCCGATGACACGATCCCCGCCCCGTAGATGCGTAGTCCGTCAACGTCCTGCATCAGGCCGAACTCGACCGTGTACCAGTAGAGGCGCGCCAGGTTCGGCAGCATCCCCAGCCCCGCCGCCCGCTGACCACCCCTGCCGTAGGCCTCCATATAGGCGGCGAAATCGGGGTCGGTGAGCATCGGCACGTGGCCGAAGACGTCGTGGAAGATGTCCGGCTCCTGCAGGTAGTCCAGCTGCTCTGGCTTCCGGATGAACTGACCCGAGGGGAATCGGCGGTTGGCCAGATGGTCAAAGAACACTTCATCCGGCACCAGGCCCGGCACACAGACGACCGTCCAGCCGGTCAGGGCCTGAAGCTTGGGGTTCATCACCGAGAAGTCGGGAATGCCGCCGGTATTGAGATCAAGGGCGTCAAGGCCCTTCATGAACACCTCGGCGGCGCGTCCCGGCAGGATCTTCATTTGCCGCGCATAGAGCGTGTCCCAGGTCCCGTGCTCGACCTCGGTGTAGCGGTCCCAGTCCTGAGGGATCGTCCAGTCGGCAGCGGCACCTTCCGGCGGGCTTTCAAAGACGTGCTCGAAGTCGGACATGGGCTCCTTTCCGGCTCTGGCGGCCGTTGAGCACAATCTAGGCCGGGTCGGGCGCGACTTCTACTGGATCGTCTGTTCGCGCGGCGCGCGGTGGCCCAGGGCATCGATGCTGAACCAGCGCGCGGCCTCGACGGCGTCGAGCGCCGCCTTGGGGTCGTGAACCAGCGAATCCTCAGCCGCATAGGCAATGAAGTTGCCCTCTGGGCCGAGCGCAAGCACCCGGTAGTAGGGCTGGTCCACCGGCACGGCGCCGGTCATGCCGTCCGGCCCGGCGAAGGCGGCGTCGACATCCAGCACCACGCCGCTGAAGGCGTCGTCACGGTGGCGAACGATCTGGCCGAGACCGAAGCGGGCTGTGCGGGCGGTGGAAGGGTCCTGTGTCATGCCGTGGAAGTTACGCCCCGTCACCTGAGCCGGAGGCGCATCGTCCCGTTCATTTTCGCGACAGTTTGGCTTGGCGCGGACGCCGACGCAGGTCTAGGTTGATCGTGACGGGCGCCGTTTCGGACCGCCCACTGAAAAAAGTTTCGGCCATGCCGGAGACCTCTGGCGCGCCCGTGCGGCGCGACGGTCGGTCCTCACGCCCCGGCGGCGTTGATCGGGAAGCGCCCCTCTATGGCGCGCTCGATCTGGGGACCAACAATTGCCGCCTGCTGATCGCGCGCCCGGCGCGTGAGGGCTTCCGCGTGGTGGATTCCTTCAGCCGCATTGTGCGCCTCGGTGAGGGCCTTTCGAAGACCGGCCGTCTGGACCAAGGGGCTATGGACCGGGCCTATGAAGCGCTGGCCCTGTGTGCCGAACGGGTGGCGCGCAAAGGCGTGGACTCGTCCCGTCTGAGCGCCGTGGCGACCCAGGCCTGTCGTGGGGCCGAGAATGGCGCGGCCTTCATCGAGCGGGTGCGGGTCGGAACGGGGCTGAAGCTGCGGATCATCGACCCGGTCGAGGAGGCACGGCTGGCGGTCGAGGGATGCCGCAACCTGTTCGACGAGACGGCAGAGGCGGTGCTGGTTATCGACGTCGGCGGCGGCTCGACCGAGCTGTCATGGCAGGTGAAGCGTGGTGAGGGATATGAGACGGCGGCCTGGATGTCGGCACCTGTCGGGGTGGTGACTCTGGCCGAACGACACCCGGAGCCGGCGAGCGGGCAAGACGGCTGGTATGAAGCCATGGTCGCTGACATGGGGGATGCTATCGCCGGCGTTGAGGTCGATGCCGCGGTGCGTGGCCTGTTCCAGGAAGGCCAGGCGCACATGGTCGGCACATCGGGCGCCATCACAAGTCTGGCCGGCATCCATCTGAACCTGAAGCGCTATCAGCGCGACCGGGTCGATGGACTATGGATGACGCGCGCGGACTGCGAAGCGGCGGCGCACAGGCTTCAGGCTCTTGGTCCCAAAGGTCGTGCGGCGGAATCCTGCATCGGTCCGGACCGCGCCGATCTGGTTCTGGCGGGGGCCGCGATTCTGGAGGCGGTCCAGAGGGCCTGGCCGTGCGAGCGGGTGCGGGTCGCCGACCGCGGCCTGCGCGAGGGTCTGCTGCTGATGCAGATGCGCGAAGACCGGAAGCCGAAGCGTAACCGCCGCCGTCGGCGGCGGCGGGGTCAACCCGCCGGGGTCGCGACCGGCGGGCTGGAGACCTGAACCGGCAGTTCGATGTCGCAGGGCGAGAAGTCGGCACCACGCGTTGATCGCGCCGAATCCGCCAGGGCCCGGAACAGGGTCGAGCGGGTGTCTACGATCTGCACCACCGGACGTTCGGCCTCGGTCAGGGTCGAGGCGACGCGCACGCGCACCATGCGGTCGGGCTCTGTGACCATGCCGCTGGGTTCCGGACTGAACTTCAGCGACCGCACCACGTCCAGGCCGGCCACCACGCGGCCCCACACGGTGTAGCGCTTGTCCAGCGAGGGATAGGCCTGACGCATCAGGAACATCTGGCTGTTGGCGGTATCATTGCCCTCGTCGCGGGCCATGCCGGCCACGCCGGGGCAATAGAGCGCCCAGCCCGACACCTTGCCGTCCGCGCTGTTGGCCATGAAGGCGTCCGGCAGGGTCTGAACCGGCAGCGACCCCATGAAGCCGATCTGGGCACCGGCAGGCGTCGACACCGGGGTGAAGGCCATTTCCGGCCCACGGCGGAACATGAACTCGGCCTTCAGGTCAGGATAGGGGCTCTGGCCCTCGCCGTTGCCGAGTGGATCGCCGGTCTGGGCCATGAAGAAGTCGATGACCCGATGCCACAGCAGATTGTCGTAGAAGCCGATCCCGGCCAGAAGGCGGATGCGTTCGACATGCAGCGGCGCGATCTCTGGCGCCAGCTCGACAAGCACGCGGCCCTTGTTGGTGTCGATCACCAGCAGGTTCTCGGGCGCTATGACGCGCCAGTCGGACACGGCGGCCTGGGGCGCTGAGGCGGGCGCGGTCTGGGCCAGGGCCGGGACAGCGATGGCCGTCAGGGCGAAAGCGGCGAACAGGGTGCGCTTCATGGATATCTCCTTGGTCCGGCTCAGCCGCCGGTGATCTGAACCGGGGGCTGGACGTCGCAGACGCTGAAGTTGGTGCCGCGCGCGGTCTTGGCCTCTGAGACAACGGCGGCGAAGGCGGGACTGCGGGGGTCCATCACACGGGCCGTGGGACGCTGGCCTGCCGGGATAGCTGCAGCCGTGCGGGCGCGGGTCATGGTGTCGGGGTTTTCAACGGCCCCGTTGTTCGCTTCGGGGCCGGCGTTCAGGGCGGTGACCACCTCCATGCCCTGCAGCACCCGGCCGAAGGGGGTGTAGCCGCCGTTCAACTCAGCGTTCGGGGCCATCATCAGGAAAAACTGGCTGTTGGCACTGTTGATGTTGTTGCCCGAGCGGGCCATGCCCGCCACACCCTGACAGAACAGGCCCTGACCTGCCGCCTTCATGTCAGCGGTGACGAACATCTGCGCGTCCGGCTGGGTCACCACCGGCATGGACCCCATGATGCCCAGCTGGGCCGTCTCAGCGCTTTCGAGCATGGCGAAACCGGCATCGCGGCCGCGCCGGAACTGGAACTCGCCCGGCACGTCCGGCAGGTCGCTGCCGCCCATGCCTGTGCCCTCGGGGTCGCCCGTTTGAGCCATGAAGCCGCTGATGACGCGGTGGAACTTGATCCCGTCATAGAAGCCCTGGTCAGCCAGGGTGCGAATACGCTCCACGTGCCGGGGGGCCATGCGAGGATCCAGCTCAATGATGATCCGACCCTTGGACGTGTCGATCACAAGCAAATTCTCTGGCGCCACCTCGCGCCACTCGGGCACGGCCTGGGCCGGTGCGGTCTGGGCGGCGGCGGCCCCCGCCAGGAATGAGGCGGCGAGGGCCGCCAGAAGCACATTCGAACGCATTACTGTCCCTTGACCTTGGCCCGCACGCGCTCGGCGACCGCGGGGCTGACGAAACTGTCGATCGCGCCGTCCAGCCGGGCGATCTCCTTGACGAGGCGCGAGGCCACCGCCTGATGGCGCGGATCAGCCATCAGGAACACGGTTTCTATGTCGCTGTTGAGGCGCTGGTTCATCGCCGTCATCTGGAACTCGTATTCGAAGTCGGCGACGGCACGCAGGCCTCGGATGATGACCCCGGCGTTCAGATGCTCGGCGAAATGCATCAGCAGGGTCGAGAACGGCTGGACGTCAATGTCCGCCTTCAGGTGCGACACCTCGGCACGGACCATCTCGACCCGCTGGGCCGTGGTGAACATGGGGCCCTTGTCGTCGTTCTGGGCCACGCCGATGACCAGCCGGTCGACCAGTTTCACGGCCCGGCCGATGATGTCCATATGACCGTTGGTGACCGGGTCGAAGGTCCCCGGATAAAGCCCGATGCGCATGGCGTCGCCTCCCCGCCTTTTCATCCGTTTAGCAGCCCCCGCGAGGCGGGCCTAGATCGACTGTATCGGGTTCGACGCCCAGGCCTCTTCGATCCGCTGGATCAGGCCGGGCGGGGTGTCGAAGGCCTGATCCCCGATGGCGGTGACGGCACAGGCCGGGGTAGCGCTGTTGCAGATGAAGGCCGCATCGAATCGGTTGAGGTCGGAGACCGTCACCGGTTGGGTTCGGGAGGTCAGGCCGACAGACCCAAGACCACGCTCGACCAACGCCTGGGCCACGCCCGCCAGCATCGGCGCCCGGGGCCATCGGACCTCATCTCCAGAGACGAAGCCGATGTTCCACAGACTGCCCTCGGAGATGCAGCCGTCTGTATCGGCGAACAGGGCGTCGTCGAACCCGGCGGCCCTCGCCGCCCGCCGAGCCCGGATCAGGCCGAAGGTCGCGACATGCTTCACCTCGGGCACCTCACGGGCATAGGTCTGGACCGTGAGGCGGACGGATGCCGCGAGTGGCGGCGGGGTCGGCGAGACCGCCGTCATGACCTTTGGCACGCCGCTCCAGTCCGGCGTACGCGGTCCCAGATCGGGCGAGAACAGACTGATGCGCATCCAGGCCTCGGTCTGGCCCACCAGGGCGTGACCTATCAGGTCACGCAGCCGCGCCTCGCCCACCGGTTCGCCGAACAACTCGACCGCCGACGCCTGAAGCCGCGACAGATGCAGGTCCAGCCCGCGCACGCCGCCCTGCTCCACCCGGAACGAGGTGTAGGCCCCGTAGTTGACCATGGCCTGACAGGCCAGATCATCGGGGGTCGCCGGTTGTCCGTCGATCAGGATCCCGGCGATCATGCTCAGGCTTCGCCGCCCTCGCCCTCGTCGCCATCCGCTTCGATGTCGTCCTCGACGCCCGTATCGCCGCCGGCGACCTCGGCCAGGCGCTCCACCGATACGACCTTCTCGCCCTCGGCGGTGCGGAAGATGGTGACGCCCTGGCTGGAGCGGCCGACGACACGGACCTGTCCGACCCGGGTGCGGATCATCTGACCGGTCGAGGTGACCATCAGCAGTTCGTCGGTTTCGTCCACCGGGAAGGCGGCCGCCAGACGGTCGCCAGCGCGGCCACCCAGACCGTGGGCCGTCAGCCCCTGCCCGCCCCGGCCGGTGCGGCGGTACTCATAGGCCGAGGAGCGTTTGCCGAAGCCGGTGTCGGTGACCGTCAGAATGAACTGCTCGGCCGCCCCCAGCTCCGCGATACGCTCGACGGTCAGGGCGGCATCGGCCACCGCTTCGTCATCGGCCTCGACCGGCGTGTCTTCGGCCTCATCGCCCGCCGCGCGACGCATGGCATTGGCGTGTTTCACATAGGCGGCGCGCTCTTCCGGCGTGGCGTCCACGCGGCCGAGCACAGCCATGGAGATGACCTCGTCGCCGGACTGCAGGCGCACGCCGCGCACGCCGGTGGAATCCCGACCCTTGAACACGCGCACGTCGTCGGCCTTGAACCGGATCGCGCGGCCCAGCGCCGTGGTCAGCAGGATGTCGTCCTCGGCGGTGCACAGGGCCACGCCGACCATGTGATCGCCGTCCTCCAGCTTCATGGCGATCTTGCCGGCCCGGTTGACCGTGGCGAAATCGCTGAGCTTGTTTCGGCGCACGTCGCCGGACCGCGTGGCGAACATGATGTCGTAGTCGCCCCACGTCGCCTCGTCCTCGGGCAGGGGCAGGACGTTCATGATGCTGTCGCCCGGCTCGATGGGCAGCAGGTTGACGAAGGCCTTGCCGCGCGACGTCGGCCCGCCCAGCGGCAGGCGCCAGGTCTTCAGCTTGTAGGCCTTGCCGTTGGTGGCGAAGAACAGGACCGGCGTATGGGTCGAGGCGGAGAAGACGCCGACGATGGCGTCCTCGTCCTTCATCGTCATGCCGGACTTGCCCTTGCCGCCGCGATGCTGGGTCCGGTAGGCGTTCAGGGCAACACGCTTGACGTAGCCGCCGTGGGTGACGGTGACGACCATGTCCTCACGCGGGATCAGGTCCTCGTCCTCCAGCTCGAAATCGCCGTCGCCGATAAGAGTGCGGCGCGGGACCGCGAACTGCTCCTTCACCGCCAGCAGGTCCTCGCGGATGATCGCCAGCACATTGGCGCGATCCGACAGGATGGTCAGGTGGCCCTGAATGGTGTCGGCCAGACCCCGCGCCTCGGCGAAGATGTCGTCACGGCCGAGGCCGGTCAGGCGGCTAAGCGTGAGAGCCAAAATGGCGCGCGCCTGCTCGTCGGTGAGATTCAGCTTGTCACCTTCGACCAACATCGAGCGCGGATCGGCGATCAGCTCGATCAGGGCCAGCATGTCACCAACGGGCCAGGGCTTGGCCTGCAGCCGCTCGCGCGCCTCGGTCGGATCGGCCGACGAGCGGATGATGTGGATGACCTCGTCGATGTTGGCGACGGCGACGGCCAGGCCGACCAGCACATGGCCGCGGTCGCGGGCCTTGGCCAGCTCGAACTTGACGCGGCGGACGACAACCTCTTCGCGGAAATCGAGGAAGATCTGCAGCAGGTCACGCAGGCCCATCTGCTCGGGCCGGCCGTGGTTCAGGGCCAGCATGTTGACGCCGAACGAGCTTTGCAGCGCCGTGTAGCGGAACAACTGGTTCAGGATGACGTCGCCCGAGGCCTCACGCTTCAGCTCGATGACGATGCGCATGCCCTGACGGTCGGACTCATCGCGGACGTCGGAGATGCCCTCAAGACGCTTCTCGCGGACCATTTCGGCGATGCGCTCGATCAGGGTCTGCTTGTTGACCTGATAGGGCAGCTCGGTGACGACGATGGCCTCGCGGTCCTTGCGAATGGTTTCGACCGAGGCCTTGCCACGCACGATGACCGAGCCGCGCCCCTCGCGCAGGGCGTTGCGGGGTGCCGAGCGGCCCATGATCTCGCCGCCGGTAGGGAAGTCGGCGCCGGGCACCAGGTCCAGCAGGGCGTCGTCCGAGATGTTCGCATCATCCAGCAGCGCCACGGCCGCATCGACGACCTCGCCGAGGTTGTGAGGCGGGATGTTGGTGGCCATGCCGACGGCGATGCCGCCCGCACCGTTGACCAACAGGTTCGGAATCCGGGCCGGAAGCACGACCGGCTCCAGCTCCTTCTCGTCGTAGTTCGGCTGGAAATCGACTGTGTCCTTGTCGATGTCCGCCAGCAGAGCCACGGCGGCCGGGGCCATCCGGGCTTCGGTGTAACGCATCGAAGCCGGCATATCGCCGTCGACCGAGCCGAAATTGCCCTGGCCGTCGACCAGCATCAGCCCCATCGAGAACGGCTGGGCCATGCGCACCAGCGCCATATAGACCGAGGCGTCACCGTGCGGGTGGAACCGGCCGAGCACATCGCCGACCACACGGGCGCATTTGGAATAGGACTTCGAAGGCTCCATTCCCAGGTCATGCATCGAATACAGGATGCGACGGTGCACCGGCTTCAGCCCGTCGCGCGCGTCAGGCAGGGCCCGCGACACGATCACGCTCATGGCGTAGTCGAGGTACGAGCGCTTCAGCTCGTCCTCGATGGTGATGCTGGAAATGCCGGCCGTGAGGCCGTTTTCAGAGGTGTCGTCGGTCAAGGAAATCTGGCTTTAATCAGCAGGAATCGGAACGCGTTCCAGTCCCCGGTTTTCTAGCATCCGAAGGCCCGCGAGGCAAAGAAACGCAGGCCGCGGAACAGTTCATCAAAAGGGTCCCCGCCATGCGCCTTCTTCCCCTGCTCGCCGCCCTCGTCCTGCCGCTCGGTGCCTGCGCCGGAATGATGGACAATCCCCATGCCGGAATGGGCCACGACCGCGCCGCCACGGGCGATTTCGGCGAGGCGACGCTGATGGATGCGGGCGGAAACCGGGTCGGGCGTGCGGTCCTGACCCAGGGGCCGACGGGCCTGCTAATCCGCATCGAGGCGACGGGGCTGACTCCCGGCTGGCATGGGGTTCATATCCACGCCACGGGCCAATGCGAGGCCCCGTTCACCAGCGCCGGGGCGCACATCAACCACGCCGATCCCAAAGCCCCGCACGGGCTGCTGAACGGCGAGGGGCCGGACGACGGCGACCTGCCCAATGTCTATGCCGACGCACAGGGCCGGGTGAACGCCGAGGTCTTCACCACCCGTGCCCGCATTGCGGCCGAAGGTCCGGGTCAGTGGCTGTGGGACCAGGACGGGTCGGCCATCGTCATCCACGCCAGCCCGGATGACCACGCGAGCCAGCCCATCGGCGGGGCCGGGGCGCGGGTGGCCTGCGGCGTGATGGCGGCGGGCTGAGAATTCCCGCAATCGAAAATTTTTTGAGTGCGAGAAATGCCGGCCAAGAAGACTCTTACTCGCACTCCTACTGCAGCGCTTCGAACTGATCGATCAGGCGTTCGAGGCGGCGGCAGCCGATCTGCCAGAAGGCGGGGTCGCGGGGGTCGAGACCGAAGGGCTTGAGGGCCTCTACATAGGTACGCGTGCCGCCTGCGGCCAGCAGTTCGCGATACAGGGGTGTGAAGGCGGCGGGGTCTTTCGCCCGCGTCTCCATCAGGGCCGCCACCAGCAGGTCGCCGAAGGCATAGGCGTAGACGTAGAAGGGCGAGTGGACGAAGTGGCTGACGTAACTCCACCAGTGCTCATAGCCGGGGTTCAGCGTCACGGCGGGGCCGAGCGAGGCCCCCATTTCTTCCAGCCATAGCTGGCCGATGCGGTCGACAGAGACCTCGCCAGAGGTGCGTTCGTCGTGGAAGCGGGTCTCGAAGCGGTGGAAGGCGATCTGGCGGATGACGGTGTTCAGCCCGTCCTCGATGCGCCCGGCCAGCAGGCCCCGCTGCTCGGCCTTCGGCGCGGTGACCAACAACCGGTCGAAGGTCAGTCCCTCAGCGAAGATCGAGGCGGTTTCCGCGAGGGTCAGCGGCGTATCGGCCAGAAGCGTGCCCTGATCGGCGGCCAGGGTCTGGTGCACCCCGTGGCCCAGCTCATGCGCCAGGGTCAGGACATCGCGCCGCTCGCCCATCCAGTTCAGAAAGACATAGGGGTGCCGGTTCGCCGTCACCGGGTGGGCATAGGCCCCCGACTGCTTGCCCGGGCGGGCGCGGCCGTCGATCCAGGGATTGTCGAAGAAGCGCCCGGCGCGGTCGGCAAATTCGCCGCCGAGGTCCGAGAAGCTGTCCAGCACCATCGCCTTGCCCTGTAGCCAGTCGAAGGCGCGGGGCGGCGTGCTCTCGATCGGGGCATTGCGGTCCCACTGGTCCAGCTTCGCCTTGCCCATGGCCCGGGCCTTGAGCGCATAATAGCGGTGCGACAGCTTCGGATAGGCGGCGGCCACGGCCTCAGCCATCGCATCCACCGACTCGCCGTCCACCTCGTTCGACAGGTGTCGCGCGTCGGCGGGGCGTTTGAAGCCGCGCCATTTGGCCTCCAGCGCCTGATCGGCGGCGACGGTGTTGAGCACCAGCGCCATGGTCGAGGCGCGGGCACCGAGCGCCTCGGACAGCCCCTCGGCCGCCGCCTTGCGCTGCGAAGCCTTGGGATCGGACAGGCGGTTCAGGGCCTCCGACAGGGTCAGATCGTCCTTGCCGGCCTTTGCTCGCAGGGCCGCCAGGGTCTCGTCGAACAGACGCGGCCACTGGGCGCTGATGGGCGCGCGCTCGGCCATGAAGGTCTCGAGTTCCTCGGACAGTTCATGCGGCTTCATCGCCGTGACCCGACGCAGCCAGGGCCGCCAGCGGGCGGCAGGCGCATGGGCCGCCAGCGCCGCCGCGATCTCGGCCTCGTCCAGCTGGTTGATCTCGAGCGTCAGCCAGACGGTGGGGGTGGCGATGGCGGTCATCCGCTCGCGCACATTGCCCTCGAATCCCTGGGCCGCCGCATCGTCCCGGGCCGTCGAGGCCGCGAGGAAGGCGTAGGCCCCAAGACCGCCCAACACGTCGGTGGCCTGTTCGTACAGGGTGATGGCCCGGTCCAGTGTCGCGCCGAGCGCAGCCGCATCCGCGCGGTCTGCGACCAGCCTGCCTTGCAGGGCACCGAGCTCTTCGACCAACGCCGTGCCCCGGGCCAGATCGGCCTCGATCCGGGCGTCATCGCGCGAGGCATAGAGGTCGGTCAGGTCCCACAAGGGGGCTTCCTGTGGGGCTTCGGCGGCGGGGGTCTTGAAGGGGGCGTTCATGGCCTCTGTTGTGGGGATGCCGGGCGGCCGACGCAACGGCCGAAACCCGCCAGACGATGAAAGGCGGGGCCGTCATGGTGGGGGCACATCCTCCCATCCGAAAGACACGCCGTGACCTATCAGATCGAAGCCCTTCCGCTTGAACCGTTCGCGCCCTTGTTCCCCCTGTCGGACAAGGCGCTGGCCGCCGTGGGCGCGCGCCGCTGGACCGCCGATGCGCCGGGCCGGGCGCCGTGCCGCGTCAGCCTGCAGGACGCCGACGCGGGCGAGCGGCTGGTGCTGGTCAACCACGCCCATCTGACCGATCCGTCGTCCCCCTATCGCGCCAGCGGGCCGATCTTCGTGCGGGAGAACGCGGTCCCAGCGGCACCCGAGCCAGATACCGTACCGGAGATGCTGACCCGCCGCCCCCTGTCGATCCGCGTCTATGACGGGCGCAACATGATGATCCAGGGCGAGGTGATCGACGGCACCGATCTGGACGCCGCCCTGACCCGCTGGTTCGCTGAACCGGCCGTGGATGCGGTTCATATCCATTTCGCGCCACGCGGCTGCTATCTGGCGCGAGCGGTGCGGCAGGGCTGAGTGCAGCGCAGGGCACGCGCCGCCTGAGATTGGGTGGCAATGAAGCTGAGTCGCGCCGCCACCTTGCTGCTTCTTCTTTCGTCATTCCGGGCGCAGCGAAGCGGAGACCCGGAACCCAGCGGCGCGCGAGAGCGCGAACCTGTCGAGAGCACGTCTACTACGGCGCAAGGCGGTCTTTCGCCGCCGTCGCGGCGCCGCTGGGTTCCGGGTCTGCGAGCCGCTGCGCGTCTCTCCGCCCGGAATGACGAAAGCAAAGAAAAGCGAAGTGCGACGCGCCACCCACCTATCCTAATGCCCCGATCTGACGTCACATGGCCCGACAACGGGAGACGGCCATGACGATCTTCGGAGCCAATCAGGGCGAAGCGGCGGCGGGCACGGGGCGGTCCAGCCTGGGCGGCGGTGCAGGCGGTCTGGCCGTTGTGCGGATCGGCATCGGCCTGTTTCAGGGGGCGGTGCTCTGGTGGCTGTATCAGGCCGTCGACACCCGCTACTCGCGAGAGATGAGCTGGCCGGCGACGGAGCCGCAGCTGTATGGCCCGCTGCTGCTGGTGGCGCTGTATCTGCCCTTCGCGCTGCTGGCCGGGGTCGGGCGGATGCGGGTCGTGACCCTGGCCGTGTGGGCGGGTGTCGCAGGTGTCGCCCTGGCGCTGCTGGGCTGGCACGATGTGGTGCGGCAGGCCGTGGGGATGCGGGGCGATCTACCGCCCTTCCTCGACTTTCCGGTCCTGCCCTTCGCCGCCGTGGCGCTGTTCATCGGCCACCACCTGATTGCGCCCGCGGACCGCGAGCGGCGCTGGATCGCCAGCTTCCCCGGCTATTTCGACACGGCGTGGAAGGCGGGGGTGCAGCTGGCCCTGTCGCTGGGCTTCACCGGGGTGTTCTGGATCCTGCTGTTCCTCGGGGCGGCCCTGTTCCGGATCATCGGTCTGAAATTCCTGGACGACCTGATCGGGCGGGAGTGGTTCTCGATCCCCATCACCTGTGTGGCCTTTGCGGTGGCCGTGCATCTGACCGATGTGCGCGACGGGCTGATCCGGGGTGTGCGGACCGTGGCGCTGATGCTGCTGTCGTGGCTGTTGCTGGTGATCACGGTGCTGGTGGCCGGGTTCCTGTGCGCCCTGCCGTTCACCGGTTTGGAGGGCCTGTGGGGCACGGGCAGCGCGACGTCGCTGGTGCTGTCGGCGGCCGGGGCGCTGATCATCCTGATCAACACCGCCTATCAGGACGGAGAGCCCGACAATCGGCCGCCGGTCGTGTTGCGCGCGGCTGTGCGGGTGGCAGCTGTGCTGCTGACGCCCCTGATCGCCATCGCCTTCTGGGGTCTGGCCCTGCGCATCGGCCAGCATGGGCTGACGCCCGACCGGATCATCGCCCTGTGCTGCGCCATCGTCGGCGCGGTCTATGCCGGCGGATACGGCTATGCGGCGTTGCGGCCCTTCTGGCGCAAGGGCGACTGGATGCAGCCGCTGGAGCGGACCAATGTCGTCACCGCCATCATGACGGTCGCCCTGATCCTGGCCCTGTTCACGCCCGTCGCCGATCCGGCGCGGCTGTCAGTCGCCGATCAGACGGCGCGGCTGGAGCGGGGCGCGGTGACGCCGGAGAAGTTCGACTACGCCTTCCTGCGCTTCGAGAGCGGCAAGGCGGGACAGGCGGCGCTGGAGCGGCTGACGAAGTCGTCGGACGCGGAAGTGGTGAGGCGGGCGAAGGAGGCGGCCACCGCCGAAGGCCCCTATGAACTCCGCCAGGAAGCCGAGGCACCGAGCCGCGCCGCGATCATCGACGGCTGGCCGGCGGGAACGACCCTGCCCCCCACCTTCCTGTCGCCGGTCAGTCTCGGCGACGACCGCTACTGGTGCGACAGTGCCGGGGACTGTCTGGCGACCCTGACCGACCTCGATGCAGACGGCAGCCCGGAAATCCTGCTGGCCACGGTCAATCAGGTGAACCTGTACGATGCCGATGCGGCGGGAGCCTGGGTCCATGTCGGCACCTACTGGGCGAACATGTGCGCGGGGGACAAGCGGCCTGATCCGCGGGTGCAGATGCGGGCCGGACTGATCAAGCCGCGCGCACCGGCCTGGCCCGATCTGGATATGGGTCAGGGCCGCCCGGCAGAAGTGCAGATGCAGGCACCCGGCTGCGGCCCGGTAGCGACCGCCTCGGCCGACGTCCGTTAACCCCCCGTCCACCCTGCCCCGCAACGCGATCTTCACTGCGTCGGGGGTAGAAACGTCCCGAAACGAGCCAGCTTCCGATCAACGAGAAGCGGCCGCTACGTGATGTGATGAGGGGTGCGCCCAATGGCCAAAACCGTGCTGGTCGTCGATGACGATCCGACCCAACGCCGCCTGATCCAGGCCGCGCTCGATCGCGAGGGCTACACCGTCGTCCACGCCGAAAGCGGCGGCGAGGCCATCGACCGGCTGGTCAAGGGCGAGGGCGCGGACGTGGTGCTGCTGGACCTGGTCATGCCGCGCATGTCGGGCATGGAGGCCCTGGCCGAGATCCGCTCGGCGGGCGTGACCACGCCGGTGATCGTGCTGACCGCCAACGGTGGCATCGACACGGTGGTCAAGGCCATGCAGGCCGGGGCCCAGGACTTCTTCGTCAAGCCGGTGTCGGCCGAGCGTCTGCTGGTCGGCGTTCGCAACGCCCTGAACCTGACCCAGCTGACGGCCGAGGTCGGGCGGCTGAAGAAGCACGTCCAGGGGCGCACCACCTTCGACGATCTCGTCGGGACCAGCCCGGCGATGCGGATGGTCAAGTCGCTGGGGACCCGCGCCGCCAAGTCGGGCATCCCTGTGCTGATCACAGGCGAAAGCGGCGTCGGCAAGGAAGTCATCGCCCGCGCCCTGCACGGCGCATCCGAGCGCGCCGGCAAGCCGTTCGTCGCGGTGAACTGCGGCGCCCTGCCCGCCAATCTGGTCGAGTCCATCCTGTTCGGCCACGAAAAGGGGTCGTTCACCGGCGCGTCGGAAAAGCACCTGGGCAAGTTCAAGGAAGCCGACGGCGGCACCCTGTTCCTCGACGAGATCGGCGAGCTGCCACTGGACATGCAGGTCAAGCTTCTGCGCGCCATTCAGGAGCACGAGATCGACCCGGTGGGCTCCAAGCGCCCGGTGCGCGTGGATGTGCGCATCGTCTCGGCCACCAATCGCGATCTGGCAAGCCAGGTTCAGGCCGGCAATTTCCGCGAGGACCTGTTCTATCGCCTGAACGTCTTCCCGATCGAGGCCCCGGCCCTGCGGGATCGGCGCGAAGACATCCCGGCCCTGGTCGAGCATTTCGTCGGTCGCTTCAACGTCGAGGAGGGCAAGCGGGTCGCCGGCTGCGCCGCCGAGACGCTCGCCCTGCTGCAAAACTTCGATTGGCCCGGCAATGTGCGCCAGCTGGAGAACGCGGTGTACCGCGCCATCGTCCTGGCCGACGCGCCGTTCCTGCAGCCCTATGATTTCCCGGCGATCTCCGGCGTGGCTGCGCCCGCGACGGCGGAAGAGGCTGCGCCTGTCGCCGCGACCGGCGTGGTCTATGCCGACCTGCCGCCCCTGCCCGACACGCCGGTGCGCATCCTCGACGACCGCGGTCACCTGCGGACGCTGGAAGAGATCGAGCACGACCTGATCCAGCACGCTATCGACGTCTATGCGGGGCACATGTCCGAGATCGCGCGGCGTCTGGGGATCGGGCGGTCGACGCTGTACCGCAAGGTGCGCGAACAGGGTCTGGAAGGGGCGCTGAAGGAGGCATCGTAGCTGTCTCCTCCCTGTTGGCGAAGCCAATGGGGAGGTGGATCGACGCGAATACGCGGCGAGACGGAGGGGTTCTTGGCCCCGAACTCGGTGGGTCGGAAAGAGCCCCTCCACCGCTTCGCGGTCCCCCTCCCCATCGCTGCGCGACAGGGAGGAGACGTTACTCCGGCTTCTTCCGCCCCCACCGCCGCTTGGGCTCCTCGCCCTTGGCCTTGGCGGTGATTTCCTTGAGCTTGCGGCCCTGCATGGATGACAGGGCCTGGCCCGGCGCGCCCTTTTCGGGGTCGCCGAAGGCGCGGCCGTAGGTCTTCACCCGCTCACTGACCGAATCGATGAACTCGCCCTCCCATTCGGACAGGGCGACGCCGGCCTTGGCCGCCGCGCGCTTGGCGCGTTTCAGGGCGTTGAGGGCCGCGCGCTGGGTGGCTTTGCGCTGCTCCTCGAAGGGGCTGGGCTTCGGCCTTTCCCGTGCGGGCTTGGCCGGCTGGCCGGGCTTGTCCTCGCGGCGCGAGAAACCCGACCGCTTCAGATCAGATCTCGCCCAGCGCCGACAGATAGAGGTCGAGAATGGCCTCTTCCTCCTGGCGCTTGGCCTTGTCCTGGGCGCGGATGCGCAGGACCTTGCGCAGGGTCTTGACGTCGTAGCCTTCGCCCTTGGCTTCGGCGAAGACTTCCTTCTGGTCGGCCATGACGGCCTTCTTGTCCTCTTCCAGACGCTCCAGCCGCTCGACGATCGAGCGCAGGCGGCCCTGGGCGGCGCTGGTCAGGACGTCAGCGTTGGCGTCGAAGGAAGCATCGTCTGCCACAGGCGGACTCCAGTCAGAGGAAACAGAGGCGGACGCTAACCATGCTCGAGCGAGCGGCTCAACGCCGGACACGAAAAAGGCCGCGGACAACGTCCGCGACCTGTGGATAGGCTTACTTTGTGCGCTAACGCGAGCCTCGCGGAGGCTCGCTGCTTGAGCGAGACGTGGCTGCCTTAGCCCTGCTTCGCCTTGAAGCGCGGGTCGGTCTTGTTGATCACATAGACGATGCCCTTGCGGCGCACGACCTTGCAGTCGCGGTGGCGGGTCTTGAGCGACTTGAGCGAGCTGCGGACCTTCATGGTCGTCGTCCTGAGGCAAAGCAAAATGAAAGAGCCGCGGGGCGGACCTCGCGGCGGAACGGGGCGTATAGAGAGGATGTCGCTTTCCGTCAACGCCCCTGAGGGGTGAAACGTATTCTCTGGAGGCCTGGCCTCCGAGTTGAACGGAGGGTCTGCGAGGTTGCACCCTCGCCGCGTCGCCCCTCCGCCACCAGGCCGTATCAGAGAGCACGGACACCCTAGCGCGCCCCGGTTACGCCCCGGTTTCGAAGCACGGTGAAGCCCGCGTTCACCCTCTTTTTGCGTCTGGCCCCGCAATTGCAGCGGCTCGCGCGTTTGTCATGGGACGGCGCGTGCCGGGGACAGTAGCTTGAAGATCATGCGTTTCAGCCTTCGCCTTCTTCTGATCGGAACCGTCGCGGCCTGCGCGCCGATGCTGCCTGAGCCGGACGTGACCCTGCCGTCCCTGCCCTCTCTGCCGATCATCGGGCCAACAACCCCTGCCCCGGCCGAGACGCCGCCCAGCCAGCCCGCCACGCCGCCCGCCGCCGATCCGGCGGATCAGGCCGGCTTCGACGGCTGGAAGGAGGGCTTCCTGCGTCGTCACGGCGGCGCGCGCCGTGCGGAGTATGAGCGCGAGCTGGCGGGCCTGACGCCGGACGCCTCGGTCATTCGCCTGGACCGCAACCAGCCCGAGTTCAGCCGTCCGGTCGGTGCCTATCTGGCCAATGCCGTGAACGGCGCCCGCATCGCCGAGTCGCGCCAGCGCCTGACCGACGTGCCGTGGGAAGTGACCCAACGGTTCGGCGTGCCCGCAGAGATCCTGGTCGCCATCTGGGCCAATGAGAGCGGCTTCGGGCGTATCCAGGGCAATTATGACGTCATCCGCTCATTGGCGACCCTGGCCTTCGACGGCCGCCGCCGCGACTGGGCCGAGGCCCAGCTGAAGGACGCGCTGGACATCGTCGTGGACGGCCGCCGGGCACGTTGGGGGCTGAAGGGCAGCTGGGCCGGGGCCATGGGCCAGACCCAGTTCATGCCCGACAACTATCTGCGCCTCGGCGTCGACCAGACAGGCGACGGGCTGGTGGACATCTGGGGCAGCGACGTGGACGCCCTGGCTTCGGCGGCCAACCTGCTGGCCCAGGCGGGCTGGAAGCGCGGCCAGACCTGGGGTTACGAGGTCATCCTGCCTCCCGGGTTCGACTACTCCGAGGTCGAGGGGCCGAAACACCCGTGGGCCTTCTGGGCCGAGCGGGGCGTGACCCTGGCGCGCGGCGGGTCGCCGAACGAGGCCGAGGCGGCGGAAGGCGCGGCCCTGCTGCTGCCGCAAGGCGCGCGCGGCCCGGCTTTCCTCGCTTTGCCCAACCACTATGTGATCCGGCGCTACAACAATGCCGTCAGCTATGCCCTCGCCATCGGCCTGACGGCGGATGGGGCCGTGGGCAAACCCGGGCTGGTCGGAACCTGGCCCGACGATGCGCCCCTGACCCGGGATCAGCGCATCGGGGCGCAGGCGGCGCTGACGCGGCTGGGTTACGACACCCAGGGCGTCGACGGCGTCGTCGGGGCCAACACCCGCGCGGCGGTGCGGCGCTGGCAGCTGGCCAATATGCGCATTCCGGACGGCTATCTGAACGCCGCGCTGGCGGATGAGCTGATCGCGTTGGCTCGATAGCATCTGTCTCCTCCCTGTCGCGCAGCGATGGGGAGGTGGATCGGCGGCGATAGCCGACGAGACGGAGGGGCTCTTGGGCCCAAGCGTCGGCCCTCTCGGAAAGAACCCCTCCACCGCTCCGCGGTCCCCCTCCCCATTGGCTTCGCCAACAGGGAGGAGACAGGGCCGCTACCCCGCCGACATATGCGTGGGGGACTGTTTCTCGCGCAGGGTCACCAGTTCCTCGGCCATGGTGGGGTGCACGGCGCAGGTGGCGTCCCACTGGGCCTTGGTCAGGCCGGCCTTAACGGCGATGGCGGCCAGCTGGATCATCTCGGGGCCGTCGGGGCCGACAATGTGGACGCCGACGACGCGCTGGGTGTCCGCATCCACCACCAGCTTCATCAGCACCCGCTCGTCAGAACCGGTGAAAGCGTATTTCATCGGCCGGAAGCGGGTGACATAGACATCGACACCCTTGGCGCAACTGTGCCGCGCCTCGGCCTCGGTCAGGCCCACGGTGCCGACCGGCGGCTGGCTGAACACGGCGGTGGCGACGGCCTCGTAGTCGAAGGACATGGGATTGTTGCGATAGACGGTCTCGTGGAAGGCCACGGCCTCGCGGATCGCGACGGGGGTCAGGTTCATGCGGTCGGTGACGTCACCGATGGCCCAGATGTTGTCGGCGGTCGTTTTCGAGAAGGCGTCCACCTTGATCGCCCCCTGGTCGTTCAG
This sequence comes from Brevundimonas sp., assembly GCA_046294385.1. Lineage (GTDB taxonomy): Bacteria > Pseudomonadota > Alphaproteobacteria > Caulobacterales > Caulobacteraceae > Brevundimonas. Next base: position 93,838 of record JBKBJW010000006.1, read on the forward strand.
CTCGACCCCGGCGGTTTCCAGCCCCAGACCGGCGACATAGGGGGCGCGGCCGGTGGCGAACATGACCACGTCCGTCTCCAGCGTCATGCCGTTGGTCAGCCGGTTCATCAGGCCGGTTTCGGTCTTCTCGATCGCCTCATGCTGGGCGCCCAGGATGACCTTGATGCCGCGTTTCTCGATCTCGCCCGCCAGATGCGCCCGCACGTCGTCGTCGAAGCCGCGCAGGATGTTGGGCCCGCGATAGATGAGCGTCGTCTCGACCCCCAGCCCGGCGAAGATGCCCGCGAACTCGACCGCGATATAGCCGCCCCCGGCGATCAGGATGCGCTTCGGCAGCTCCGGCAGGTGGAAGGCCTCTTCCGAGGTGATGGCGTGTTCGATGCCCGGCAGGTGGTCGGGCTTCCACGGGCGCCCCCCCGTGGCGATCAGGATGTTTTCGGCCGTGACAACGCGGTCGGGCGAGCCGTCCTTGTTCAGCATCTGGACGGTGTGGGCGTCCTTCAGCACCGCACGGCCATGCAACAGCTCGGCCCCCGCCTTGGCCAGATTGGCGGCGTAGATGCCCGACAGGCGCGCGATTTCCAGGTCCTTGGTTTCGAGGAATTTCGGCCAGTCGAACGAGGCGTTTTCGATGGTCCAGCCGTAGCCCTCGGCGATCTCGAGCGCGTGGGACACCTCCGACGCCATGACCATGAATTTCTTGGGCACGCAGCCCCGGATGACGCAGGTGCCGCCGGTGCGGAATTCCTCCGCCACCGCCACCCGCTTGCCGCCCAGCGCGGTGAGGCGCGCGGCGCGAACGCCGCCGGATCCGGCACCGATGACAAAGAGGTCGAAGTCGTAGGCGGTCATGGGCGGGTCCGATAAAAACACTGTCCGGATTGTCCGGATTGTCCGTTTGCTCGCCCGACAGGCGGCGGCGGGCTGAGCCGGGACTTAGGCGCCGGGGGGCGCCGCGGCAAGGTCGAGCTTCCTCTCTTCCTTTCGTCATCTTCCGGCGAGCGCAGAGAGACCGGGGGATGACGAAAGAGGAAGAAAGCTAGGGGTGGAGCACCTTCACCCCGTCATCGCCACCGATGATCGCTTCATCCGCGAGGTCGAGGAACAGGCCGTGCTCGACCACGCCGGTTACCAGCTTCAGGTCGTCAGCGAGGCGGGCGGGGTCGTGGATGACGCCGCATTTGGCGTCATAGATCAGGTTGCCGCCGTCCGTCCGGATCAGGCCGCGCTCGGCGGTCCTTACGCGGGCGGGCATGGCGATGTCGTGGTCCGTCAGCACGTCCGACAGGCGGTTGGCCGTGGTCTTGTGGCCGAAGGCGACGACCTCGATCGGCAGGGGGAAGGCACCGAGCGCAGGCACGACCTTGGCGCTGTCGGCGATGACGATGCAGCGGGCCGAGGCCTCCCACACCAGCTTCTCGCGCAGCAGGGCCGCGCCACCGCCCTTGATCAGGGCAAGGCCCGGGCCGATCTCGTCGGCACCGTCGACGGTCAGATCGATGCGCGGCGTGTCCTCAAGCGTCGACAGGGTCAGGCCCAGTTCGCGCGCCAGATCGGCCGTCGCCTCCGACGTCGGCACGCAGCGCAGGCCGTCCAGGTTCCGCGCCGCCAGGGCCCGCACGAACCAGGCGGCGGTCGAGCCGGTGCCGAGGCCGACGACCATCCCGGGTTCGACGCGTAGCGCGGCGGCTTCGCCGGCCAGTCGTTTCTGTGTGTCGCTCATCCCTTCGCCGCCTTCTTCGCCCGCATGCGTTCCATGAAGCGGGCGGCCCAGCCGGGGATGACTTCCTGTTTGCCGCGGCCCAGCGCGAGGTCGCCGGGGGCGACGTCTTTCGTGATCACCGAGCCTGAGCCGACCATGGCACCCGCGCCGATGGTGACCGGGGCGACAAGCGCCGAGTTGGAGCCCACAAACGCGCCGTCCTCGACCGTCGTCTTGTGTTTGAAGAAGCCGTCGTAGTTGCAGAAGATGGTGCCGGCACCGATGTTGGCCCCCGCCCCCACCGAGCCGTCGCCCAGATAGGCCAGGTGGTTGGCCTTGGCGCCCGCCGCCATCGTTACGTTCTTCACCTCGACGAAATTGCCGACGCGCACGCCCTCGGCCAGATCGGCACCGGGGCGCAGACGGGCATAGGGGCCGACCTCGGCCCCAGCGGCGACAGTCGCGCCCTCGATATGGCTGAAGCTGCGGATGCGGGCCCCGCCGGCGATCTTCGCGCCGGGGCCGAACACGACAAAGGGCTCGATCACCGCGCCGGGGCCGACCTCGGTGTCCCAGCTGAGGTGGACGGTGTCAGGCGCGGCCATGCGGACGCCGGACGCCAGCAGGTCGTCGCGCCGGACCTTCTGGAACAGGGCCTCGGCCTGGGCCAGTTCGCCCTGGGCGTTCACGCCCATAACCGCGTCCTCGCCGGCCTCGACCACGCGGGTCGGGGTGCCGCGTCCGCGCGCCAGAGCGACCACGTCGGTCAGGTAGTATTCGCCCTTGGCGTTGTCGTTGCCGACCTCCGCCAGCAGGTCGAACAGAAGGGCCGACGGCGCCGCCATGACGCCGGAGTTGCAGACCGTGACCGTCAGCTGGTCCGCGTTCGCCTCCTTGTGCTCGACGATGGCCTCCAGCCCTCCGTCGGCGTCGATCAGCAGGCGGCCATAGCCGGTCGGGTCGCGGGCCTCGAAGCCGACGACGGTGACGCCGTCCGCCCCGAAGGCCGGCTCGATATCGGACGCCTTCAGCAGGGGCACGTCGCCGTAGGTGACGACCACATGGCCGTCGAAATCAGCCATGGCGTCCCTGGCCGCCAGCACCGCGTGGCCGGTGCCCAGCGGCGGGTCCTGAACCGCCACCGCCGCCTCGCCCAGACGCCTGACCACATGGGCGCGGACCTCGGGCGAGTGGTCGCCCACCACCACCACGATGCGCTCGCAGCCCAGGGCCTGTGCCGCGTCGATGGCGTGGTCCAGCATGGCGCGGCCGCCGACCGGGTGCAGCACCTTGGGCAGCGGCGACTTCATGCGCGTGCCCTGGCCGGCGGCGAGGATGATGGCTGCGCGTCTGGTCATGAATCGGTCCGGCGGTTAGTCGTCCCCTGCGGTCTAGCCCATCCCGGCGACCGACGGGAGAGCAGGCCATGATCGAACGCGACCTTCAGGGCTGGACCATCGCCTTCGATCTGGACGGCACGCTGGTGGAGACCGCGCCCGATCTGATGGGCACGCTGAACCGCATGCTGTCGGCACGGGACATTCCGCAGATGCCGGTCGAGGCGGCCCAGCATCTGGTGGGCTTCGGCGCCCTGGCCCTGCTGCGCCACGGGTTCCAGGAGGCGGGCGCCGCGTGGGACGAGGCGCAGGCCCCGGCGCTGCTGGAGGAATTCCTCGCCGACTACATCCAGCACATCGCCGATCTCAGCCGGCCCTATGAGGGGGTGGTCGAGATGCTGGAGCGGCTGACGGACCGTGGTGCCATCCTGTGCGTCGCCACCAACAAGCGGACGGACCTGTCGCTGGCCCTGCTGGACGCGCTGGACCTGACCCGCTGGTTCGCCGTCATCTGCGGTCCGGACAAGGTGTCGGCGAAGAAGCCCGACGGAGCCCACATCCGCGAGGCGGTCCAGATGTCCGGCGGCGACCCGGCCCGCGCCATCATGGTGGGCGACGGTGCCCCTGACGTGCAGGCGGCGAAGAGCGCGGGCGTGCCCTGCGTGGTCGTCACCTTCGGCTACACACCCATCCCGGCCGAAGACCTGGGCGGCGACGTGCTGATCGACCATTTCGGCGATCTGGAGGAGGCCATCGACGGTCTGCTGGCGGATTTCTACGTCACGCGGGCGCTGGCCGGGGTCTGAGTCTTGCGTGAGGCGGGCGACCGGGCTATGTCCCCGCCTCCCCGACGAGCCACGCGTTTCGCCGGGCCCGAGATGGATGCGTAGCTCAGCGGGAGAGCACCTCGTTCACACCGAGGGGGTCACAGGTTCAATCCCTGTCGCATCCACCATTTCCCTCTTCTTTGCCCAATCGCTCGCGACGCGGTCGCTCGCCGCTCGAGGGCGGGAGTCGGTTGATCCGCCGCTGTAACCGATTACGGTGTCTGCAAAACAAGAACGACAGGGTTGGAAACATGGCTGACGTCCGGCTGAGCGGCGTGATGAAGCGCTTCGGAACGACCGAGGTGCTGAAGGGCGTCGATCTGGAGGTCGCGGACGGCGAGTTCATCGTCTTCGTCGGCCCGTCCGGCTGCGGCAAGTCCACCCTGTTGCGGACCATCGCGGGTCTGGAGGCGGCCGATGCCGGCCATGTGGAGATCGGCGGCAAGGTCGTGGATGACCTCAGCCCGTCCGACCGGGGCATCGCCATGGTGTTCCAGTCCTACGCCCTCTATCCGCATATGACGGTCTATCAGAACATGGCCTTCGGCCTGACGCTGGCCAAGACCGACAAGGCCGAGATCGACCGGCGCGTGCGCGCGGCGGCCGAGGTGCTGAACATCACCGACTATCTGGAGCGCAAGCCCAAGGCCCTGTCGGGCGGGCAGCGCCAGCGGGTCGCCATCGGCCGGGCCATCGTGCGCGAGCCGCAGGTCTTCCTGTTCGACGAACCGCTGTCGAACCTGGACGCCGCCCTGCGGGTGCGGATGCGCTACGAGTTCGCGCGCCTGCACGGCGAACTGAAAACGACGATGATCTATGTCACCCACGATCAGGTGGAGGCCATGACCCTGGCCGACCGCATCGTGGTGCTGAACGGCGGAGTGATCGAACAGGTCGGCGCGCCGATGGCCCTGTATGAGCACCCCACCAATCTGTTCGTGGCCGAGTTCATCGGCAGCCCGAAGATGAACCTGATCCCCGGTGAGATCGTCAGCGCGGCGGCCAGCGGCGCGACGGTGAAGACGGCGGCGGGCGAGACGCTGAAGGTCGCCGTGGACGCGAGCGGGGCCAGGGCGGGCGACGCGGTCACCGTCGGCGTGCGGCCCGAACACCTGACCCTGGGCGGTGCAGGTGGCGCGGTTCCGGGCAAGGCGGCGTTCGTCGAGACCCTCGGTGCCGCCACCTTCGCCTATGTCACGCGACCGAACGGCGAGACCCTGACGGTGCAGTTGCCGGGCGATGTGCGACCCGCGACGGGCGATGCGCTGGACCTGCATGTGCCTGCGGCGCAGGCGCATCTGTTCGATGCCTCAGGCAAGGCGTTCAGACGTCTGAAGGCGGGTTGACCGCGAGGGCCGATACGGCCGACCTTGCCCGTCCGCTTCTTCGACGCAGGGTTCCCATGACCGCTTCCCGTTTCGCCGCCGCCGGCCTCGCCCTGCTGCTGGCCTCCGCCGCCATGCCGGCTCTGGCCCAGGTGGGCATCCCCGCCCTGCCGCGGGTCAATCCGCCGATCCCGGAGGTGCAGGACCGCGATTTCCCGGGGGTCATCGGCTATCACGTCGATGCCACCGATCTGGCGCACCGGGTCGTCCGGGTGACCCAGACCATCCCGGTCAAGGCCGGGCCGCTGACCCTGCTGTATCCCAAATTCCTGCCCGGCAACCACGCGCCGACGGGGCCGATCCAGCTGCTGTCCGGCGTCACCGCGAGCGGCGGCGGCCAGCGCATCGAGTGGCTGCGCGACACCATCGATCCCTATGCCTTCCACTTCGTCATCCCTGAGGGCGTGACCGAGATCGAGGTGAAGTTCGAGTGGCTGACCCAGCCGGACAACGCCGTCTGGCGCGTGGTCATGACGCCGGAGATGGTCAATCTGCAGTTCGAGAAGGCGCTGCTCTATCCCGCCGGCTACCGCCACAGCCGCATCCAGGTCGCGCCTTCGGTGCGCCTGCCGGAAGGGTGGGGCTTCGGCACGGCAATGACGGCCCAGGGCACGGCGAACGGTGTCACCACCTTCGCGCCGGTCAGCGTCGAGACGCTGGCCGACAGCCCGATGTTCGCGGGGCGGCACTATCGCCGCGTCGATCTGGATCCCGGCGGCCGTTCGCCGGTGTTCATGAGCATTGTCGGTGACACGGCGGCGTCGGTCGCCATCACCGACGCCCAGATCGTGATGTACCAGTCGCTGGTGGCCCAGACCGACCGCCTGTTCGGCGCGCGCCACTTCGATCACTACGAGTTCCTGCTGGGGACCTCGAACAGACTGGGCGGCATCGGGCTGGAGCATCACCGGTCCAGCGAGAACACGGCATCGGCCAACTATTTTGCCTCCGGCTGGGACGGGGCCTTCGGTTCGCGGGGCCTGTTGCCGCACGAGTACGTCCACAGCTGGAACGGCAAGTTCCGCCGGCCCTCGGACCAACTGACGCCCAACCTGAACGAGCCGATCCAGAACACCCTGCTGTGGGTCTATGAGGGCCAGACCGAATACTGGGGTGATGTGCTTCAGGCGCGGTCGGGGCTGGGATCGAAGGAAGAGGCCCTGGCCAACTGGGCCGAGGTTGCCGCCTTCTATGACAACCAGCCGGGCCGCGAATGGCGGGCGCTGCAGGATACGACCAACCACAACCTGCTCGGCTATCGCACCACCAATCCGTGGTCATCGTGGATGCGGGGCACCGGCGACTACTACCGCGAGGCGCTGCTGATCTGGCTGGACGCCGACACCCTGATCCGCGAGGCGACCGGTGACCGGAAGTCGCTGGACGACTTCGCCCGCCACTTCTTCGGGATCGACGACGGCTCGTGGATTGCCACGCCCTATACCTTCGCCGATGTGGTCGCATCGCTGAACAGCGTGCATCCCTACGACTGGGAAACCTTCCTGCGCTCGCGACTGGACGCCGTGGGGCCGGACGCTGAGGCTCCGCTCGACGGCATCACGCGCGCGGGATACCGGCTGACCTACACCGACAGCCTGACGCCGGTGGAGAAGCGCATCCAGAGCGGCTGGAGCAACGATTTCCAGTATTCGCTGGGCTTCACTCTGTCGGGCGCGACCAACCGTATCTCGGGCGTGCGCTGGGGCAGCCCGGCCTATGAAGCCGATATCGGCGCGGGCTGGGATGTGGTGGCCGTCAATGACCGCGCAGCCTCGGCCGAGGTCCTGCGAGACGCCGTCACCGCCGCCAAGGGCACGACGGAGACGATCCGCCTGCTGATCCGCAACGGCGACACCTTCCGCACCGTGGTCTTCGACTACCACGGCGGTCTGCGTTACCCGCGGCTGGAGCGGATTGAGGGCACGCGTGACCGGATCGGGGACATCCTGACGCCGCGTCGGCGCTAGAGCTTGATCCTGTAACCTGATGCCGATCAGGTTCTAGGTCGTTCCGAGATCCCAGCAGACGGCCGGCTTGGGCTTCTGGCTCATAGCGTCCAGCTGGGCGGTGCAGGCGGCGGCGGCCTCTTCGGCCGGCTTCTGCTGCAGGGTCCACCGCAGGTCGCGCAGCTCTGTGCGCAAGGCCTCCTGATCGACCGGCTTGTTTTGTCGGGCGTCACAGGTCGCCTGTTCGACCTTCCAGGTCGCCATCTGGATACAGGCCAGTGGCAGGTCGCCGATGATCTCGCGCGCCTTGGCCGTGGTCATGGGCAGCTCGGGCGACGGCGGCGTCGGCCACTTCGGCGCGGGCGGAGCGGCGGGCTCCTTGGCCTCAGAGCAGGCGACCAGCAACAAACCGGCCGCAGCCAGCCCCATAATGGATCGGATCATCATCACGTCTTCCAAAGGTCCCAGCACACGCCGGGCACGGCCCATTTGTTCAGCTCGGCCAGCCGGGCATTGCAGTCGGCGGCCGCTTCTTCCGGTGTCCGCTGCTGCAGGTTCCAGCGCATGTCGCGGAACTCGGTGCGCAGGGCCTCGTGGTCGACGGTCTTCTTCTGGCGCTCGTCGCAGGTGGCCTTCACCATCCGGCGCGACGCATAGGCGACGCAGGGCAGCGGCAGGTCGCCCATGATGTCGCGCGCCTTGGCCGAGGTCAGAGGCAGTTCCGGCGACGGCGGCGACGGCCATTTCGGCGCGGGCGGCGGCGCGGGCTCCCTGGCCTCGGAACAGGCGCCCAGCAGCAGGGCGGCCAGCGCCAGACCCATAATCGGTTTCAGCATTCGTCCCCTCCCGCCCGTGAGACGGCGAGCAGGCCATGCGCTGCGCCCCCTGTCCAGCACCGCAAACGAAAACGGGCCGGAGGTTTCCCTCCGGCCCGTCGATCGTCTGGCTTGAAGCCCGAGGTCTTACTTGACCTGGACCTTGGCGCCGGCTTCCGTCAGCTTCTTGGCGACTTCGTCGGCGGCTTGCTTCGAGACGTTTTCAACGACGTTCTGCGGAGCGCCTTCGACCAGGTCCTTGGCTTCCTTCAGGCCCAGGTCGGCGCGGACGCCGCGGACTTCCTTGATGACGTTGATCTTCTTGTCGCCACCGTCCAGCAGGACGACGGTGAACTCGGTCTGCTCTTCAGCGGCTTCGGCGGGGGCGGCACCGCCACCACCAGCCGGCATCGCCATAGCGACCGGAGCAGCGGCGCTGACGCCCCACTTTTCTTCCAGCAGCTTCGACAGTTCGGCGGCTTCGAGGACGGTCAGCTTGGACAGGTCGTCGACGATCTTGTTGAGGTCGGCCATTTTGGTTTCCTTCGGATGGAAAGGGTTCAGAGAGGGGTATGCGAAAGATAGAGGATCAGGTCGTTGCGCTTACGCGGCGTCCTTGGCGGCATAGGCGCTGAACACCCGTGCCAGTTGGGAAGCCGGAGCCTGGACGACGCCGGCGACCTTGGTCGCGGGGGCGTTGAGCAGGCCGAGCAGCGAAGCGCGGATCTGGTCCAGCGACGGCAGCTTCGACAGAGTCGAAACGCCGGCGGCGTCCAGAACCTTTTCGCCCATGAAACCGCCCAGGACGACGAACTTGTCGTTGCCCTTGGCGTAATCGGCGGTGACCTTCGCGGCCGTGACGGCGTCGGACGCATAGGCGATGCCGACCGGACCCTTGAACAGGGCATGGTGCGGGCTGCCTTCCGAGGCTTCGAGAGCCTTGAGCGCCAGACGGTTCTTCACGACCTTGAACGCGCCGCCTTCTTTACGAAGACGGCCACGCAGATCTTCCATTTCCGCAACGGTCAGACCCAGGTTGTGGGTCACGACCACGGCGCCGGCGTCGGCGAAGACGCCCTTGAGCGTCTCGATCGACTCGGCCTTTTGTGCGCGGTCCATTGCGGTCTCCAGTCTTGGATTCGCCGCCGGGGTCATTCCCGACGACGGATTGGCCAAAGCGCCGTGCATCGCTGCAAAGCGTTCGGGCCGGTAGCGATGTCCGAAGGAAGCGTACGGCTCGCGCGCGTCAGGAACTGACGGCGGGATCGTCTGCGACCCATCTCCCCACGGCGTCAGAGGGCTCTCTGACATTTACGGCCTGGGTGACCCCCACGCCCCGAAGTTCTCGGACAGGTCCGCCCTGACCGGGGTCAAGGCGGGGAAGCGGCGCTCTTACAGGCAGCCGCCCGCGAAATCAACCGCCGCGCGTCACTTGGCGCGTTGCGGCGGGGTTGATGTCCCGGACGGCGGTGCCATGCCGGCACCGGCGTACATTTCTGCCAGCGCTTCACGGGGATCGCAGTCGTAACGGGCGCACATGCGCGAGGCCATCTTCTGGAACAGCTCGGGAAGGATAGCAGCCACGGCCGTATTCACTTCCGGCATGACCTGGAAGGTCTTCTCGACGATCGAGCGGCCCATCTCGGTGTCGTAAAAGGCGATCAGGGCCTCAAGCTCCTGTTCGGTGAAGACGGCGGCATAGGCGGGGACCATCGCTTCCATCATCTTGGGCATCAGGTCCGCCAGGATCTCGGACGTCATGTCCAGAAGGAACTCACGGTCCTCGGCCGGGAGGTCGCTCAGGTCCGCGGTCGGATCGGTCGCCATGATCTGGCGCAGGGCGTCTTCCATCTGTTCGCCCTGGGCGAGCTGGACGTACCGGCGGCTCAGTTCGATCTGCCGCGCGCTGGGCTGGGTCTGGGCCAGGGCGGGCGCGGCCAGCATGGCGCAGGCGGCGAAGACGACAGCGAACAGACGGTACATTTGAAACTCCCCCGAAACGGAGCGCACCCTCACAGGTTGTGACGCCGCTGGCAAGCGGAGCCGTAAGGACGCGTCGGCGAATTCAGGGTGCGAAGGCCAGGATCAGCGCCTTCAGCTCCGGCTCATCCACAGCGGCGGCGGCGTCGGTCAGCGACATCCAGCGGCGCTCGCGCTGGGTCATTTCGGGCCAGGCGTCCAGCACCTCGGTGACCGCCAGCGGAAACACCTTCACTGCGCAGAGGCGGCCCGATCCGTCGGCAAACCGCTTCAGATAGGTGAAGGCACCCAGCGGGGCCCGCGCAACGGCGCCCCGCACCCCGGCCTCCTCGAACGCCTCCTGCGCCGCGGCATCCGGGCCCGCGCGGTCCTTCATCGGCCACCCCTTGGGGATGATCCAGCGACGGGTCTGGCGCGAGGTGACAACCAGGACCTCGATCCCGAGGTCGCCGGTCCGCCAGGGCAGAGCGGCATACTGACGGCGGCGATCATCGGCGGGCTTGCCCATGATGTCAGCAACATCGTGTCCGGCGAGTCCCGTCAAGTTTTCCGGAGACGGATAATCCGTCACAAACGAAAACGGCGGCGGAGATCGCTCTCCGCCGCCGTAGTTGTTTGGCCTGACGCTCGACGCTCGAGGCGCGGCGTCTTTCCGCTTGAGGCTTACGCCAGCGAGGCCGGGTCGACCTTGAAGCCCGGGCCCATCGTCGAGGACAGGGTGATGCGCTTCAGATAGGTGCCCTTTGCGCCGGTCGGCTTGGCGCGGGTCAGGGCGTCCACATAGGCCTTCACGTTGGCTTCGAGGGCTTCCTGGGTGAAGGAGGCCTTGCCGATGCCGCCGTGCGCGATGCCGGCCTTCTCGACGCGGAACTCAACGGCGCCGCCCTTGGCGTCCTTGACCGCCTGGCCGACGTTCGGCGTCACGGTGCCGACCTTCGGGTTCGGCATCAGGCCACGGGGGCCCAGCACCTTGCCGAGACGACCCACCAGACCCATCAGGTCCGGCGTGGCGATGACGCGGTCGAAGTCCATGAAGCCGCCGTTGATCTTCTCGAACAGATCCTCGGCACCCACGTGCTCGGCACCGGCCGCGCGGGCTTCATCAGCCTTGGCGTCCTTGGCGAAGACGGCGACCTTGACGTCACGGCCGGTGCCGGACGGCAGGTTCACGACACCGCGGACCTGCTGGTCGGCGTGACGCGGATCGACGCCCAGGTTGACGGCGATCTCGATCGACTCGTCGAACTTGGACGTGGCGTTGGTCTTGACCAGCTTGATCGCGTCCGCGAACGACAGCAGATCCTGGGTGACGCCGGTGCGGGCCTTTTGAGCCTTGGTTTGCTTGGCCATGTGCTTAGCCCTCCACGACGTTGAGGCCCATGGCGCGAGCCGAGCCTTCGATGATCTTGGTCGCGGCGTCGAGGTCGTTCGCGTTCAGATCCTTCATCTTCTTTTCGGCGATCTCACGCAGCTGGCTGCGCTTGATCTTCCCGGCGACTTCGCGGCCCGTCATCTTGGAGCCCGAGGTAATGCCTGCCGCCTGCTTGATGTAGTGGGTCGCGGGCGGGGTCTTGGTGACGAAGGTGAAGCTCTTGTCCTGATAGACCGTGATGACGGTCGGCAGGGGGGTGCCCTTCACTTCCTTCTCGGTGCGCGCGTTGAACTCCTTGACGAAGCCCATGATGTTCACGCCGCGCTGGCCCAGGGCCGGCCCGATCGGGGGCGAAGGCGTGGCGTTGCCGGCCGGCACCTGCAGTTTGATATAGCCCAGAATCTTCTTGGCCATTGGTCTCTCCTATGATGACCCGAAACTAATCGGGCCGGTGAGCCGTGGTCCGGCATGGCTGCCTCCCACGGATTTCCCGCCTTCCGGCGGGCCGGAAATGCGAAGGCGCGCGTGTATCAGAGCGCATCCGCAATAGCAAACGGCGGCCCGGAGGCCGCCGCTGCAAACCTGAAGCTCGAACGCGGCTTAAGCCGCGTTCTTCTCGACCTGATTGTATTCCAGGTCCACCGGGGTCGGGCGGCCGAAGATGGAGACGGCGACGCGCAGGCGGGCGTGCTCCTCGTCGACGCTTTCGACCTGGCCCTCGAAGCTGGCGAAGGGACCGTCGATGACCTTGACCGTCTCGCCGATGTCGAAGCGGATGGTGGGCTTCGGACGCTCAACGCCCTCTTCCACCTGGCCGATGATGTTCTGGACCTCGCGCTCGCTGACCGGCAGCGGCTTGGTGCCCTTGGCGGCACCGAGGAAGCCCGTGACCTTGGGCGTGTCCTTGACCAGGTGATAGGCGTCGTCGGTCATCTCCATCTTCACCAGCACATAGCCGGGGAAGAATTTGCGCTCGGCGTTGACCTTGCGGCCGCGGCGGATCTCGACGACCTCCTCGGTCGGCACCAGGATTTCGCTGAACGCGTCCTGCAGGCCCTGCTGGCGGGCGCGGTCACGCAACTGCTCGGCGACCTTCTTCTCGAAGTTCGAGTAGGCGTTGACGATGTACCACTTGTGGCGCGGATTGGCGGCGGGCGCTGCGTCGGTCATGTGCGCGGCTCTTTCTTGTTCTTATTGGCCGATGGCGAGGACGATGAGCGACAGCTTGGCCAGCGCCCAGTCGACGATCCAGAAGAACACAGCAGCCAGAACCACCATGATGAAGACCATCACCGAGGTGATCCAGGTCTCCTTGCGGCTCGGCCACACGATCTTCTTCCCCTCGGCCTGGACCTGCTGGAAGAACTGGACCGGCGACACGCGCGGCTTGGCCGGGGCGGCGTCAACGGCCACGGTCTGTCCGCCTTGCGCGGCCTGGGCGCCCATCGGGCGGCGTCCGGGTGTCTTGGCCTTGGCCATTCAGCGTCTCATCCAGAATTGATCCTGTCGCCCCAGATAGGAAGTCCCATCCGGCGGCGACAGGGGGAAATGGCAGGAGTTGGGGGATTCGAACCCACGACCCCCGGTTTTGGAGACCGGTGCTCTACCAGCTGAGCTAAACTCCTAGACAAAGAACAACGCGCCGGTGGGCGGACCCATCGGCGCGCAAGGCCTTCGCCAGACCGGGGGCTATGCCTCAGCCCCTCGGCGTTTTCAAGGCGGAATCTAGTGATCCAGGTGGTCGGCGACCGCCCGGGCCTCGTCTTCCGGCTTCACGACCTGCTTGAACAGCAGCTTGTCGATGCGGCGATCATCCATGTCGATGATCTCGACCTCGAAGCGGCCGAGCTGCAGGACCTCGCCCTCGTCGGGCACGCGCGACAGCTGGTGAAGCACCAGGCCGGCGACGGTGTGGAAGCCCTCGACCTCGCCGAAGTCCTCGCCCAACACGTCGGCCAGTTCGTCGATGTCGGTCTGGCCGTCGACCAGCCAGCTGCCGTCCTCGCGCTGGTGGATATAGGCGTCCTCTTCGTCGTGGCCCTCGTCGAAGTCGCCGGCGATCATCTCAAGAAGGTCGGTGGCCGTGACCACGCCCTCGAAGGCGCCGAACTCATCGACCAGGAAGGCCATGTGGACCTTGGACGCCTTCATGATCTCCAGCGCCTTCAGCACCGACGTCGACTGGGGAATGAAGGCCGGGGTCTGGACCAGTTTCTCGACATTGAACTCGCCGTTGTCGAGCAGGCTGTCGAGCAGGTCCTTCTTATGGACGACGCCCAGCGGATTATCGACGTCATTCTCGCGCGCCACCACGATCCGCGAATAGGGGCAGGTGCGGATCTCGTCGCGCAGCTGTTTCTCGCTGTCGTCCAGCGCGATCCAGAAGACCTCGTGGCGCGGCGTCATGGCCACGCGGATGGGACGGTCGCCGAGGCGCAGGATCTCCTCGATCATCTCCTGCTCTTCAGGCTCGATCAGACCGGACGCCGTGCCTTCGGCGATCATGGTCTCGACTTCTTCCTGGGTGACGTCGGAGCCGTCACGGTCCTTGACGCCCATCACCTTCAGGATGGCCGAGGTGGAAGCAGTCAGCAGCACCACGAAAGGCTTCAGCGCCACCGACAGGGTCGAGATCGGTGCCGCCATCTTTGACGCGATGACTTCCGGGAAGATCAGGGCCAGCCGCTTGGGCACCAGCTCGCCGACGATCACCGACACATAGGTGATGAAGACGACGACGAGGCCGGTCGAGATGGCCTCTGACCAGGGCGCGATGGCCGGGATCGATGTCTCGAGGATGTGGTTGAGCTCGCCGCCGATGGCCGCCTGGCCGTAGGCACCCGCCAGAATGCCGATCAGGGTGATGCCCACCTGGACCGCCGACAGGAAATGCGTCGGGTCCTCTGCCAGCTTCAGGGCTGCGCGTGCGCCCCGGTCACCGCGTTCGGCGCGGCTCTGCAGCTTGGATTTGCGCGACGAGACGACCGCGAGCTCGGTCATTGCGAACAGGCCGTTCAGCACCACGAGCAGCAGTACGACGACGATGGCGAGGGGTAACATCTAGGCGGGAGGGACCGACGCGGCGCGACAGCCGGCGTCCGCAAGGCCGATACTAGGTCAGGTTGGGCGCGGACGCCATGAATTCCTGATGACGGCTGTCGGCATCGATCGCCGCGCAGGCGCTCATGCCCAGAAGGGTGCCGATGAACAGGCCGATGTGAAGCGCGCGCCGCATGGTTACCGAAATCCTAACGTCCGGATCAAGGTAAGCGGCGGGATGGGGTTGCGGGCAAGCGCCTGCCCCCACGGCGCGAGGGACATGGTGAACACAGCCCCACATTCGCCGCGCGGGCGTGGGAGCCTCAGTTTCTGTTCACCATTCGCCGTTAACCCTGCGGCTTCCCCTTTCCAGAGCTTCCTTCGATGACCCGACCGTTCGCCCGCGCCGCCGCCCTGTCCGTCCTGCTCGGCGGTTCGTTGATGCTGCAAGGCTGTCTGGTCGGGGCCGTGGTCGGCACGGCTGGGGCCATCGTCGGCGGCACGGTCAAGGCCGGCGGCGCTGTGATCGGCGCCGGCGTCGACGCCGTCACGACCTCCGATGAGGAAACCCGCGCAAAGAACGACCGTGAGGCCCGCCAGGCCGAGCGCGACCGCCGCCGCTGCGAGCAGCGCCGCGCCGCCGGCCGCGACTGCTGAAAAAGGCTGAAAGCCGGGTTGCCCGGCGCGGGCGTCGCCACTATGAAGCCGCTTCGCCCCGGCGAGTGTGCGTCCTTAGCTCAGTTGGTTAGAGCATCTGACTTTTAATCAGAGGGTCCTCGGTTCGAGCCCGAGAGGACGTACCACCGGCCGGCCCGCGTCGGCGGTCTTTCAGCGAAAGACCTGGGCGTCAGGCTTGCGGCGCTTCTTGCAGTCACGGCAGACCAGCGTTCCCGGCTTGGAGCGGCTGTACCGGTAACGGTGCTCGCAGCGCCGTTGCTGCAGCCAGGTTTCGATTGCTGTGCGGATGCCTTCAAACATGAGCGCGTCCCTAACATCTGTCCCAATGCACGGCCAAGCTTCCTGTTCCGGATACGGCGTGATCTAACGACAGGATGCGCGTTTCCGCTGTTGTTCTGATCACGGTTCTGGCCCTCGGCGGCTGCACAATGGCGCGGGCCGTGGGGGACGGTGCGAACACCGTCGCCAGCGGTTTCGGCGATGCCATCACCGCGCCGATGGAGGACTTCAACCTCCGGCGTCAGGTGATCCCGACGGTCCTGCTTCAGGCTGAGGCCAACCCCTACGACATGCGCAACATGAACCGCTGCTCGACCATCGCAGCCGAGATCGTGCGGCTGGACGAGGCCCTGGGCCCTGACGCGGACGAGCCCCCCGCCCCCGACGGCCGGGTCATGAGCGAGCGTGCGGCGGACGCGGCGGCGCAAGGCGCGCTGGGGCTGATCCGCGACACCACCACCGACTTCATTCCGGGCCGCAGCTGGATCCGCAGGCTGTCGGGGGCCGAACAGCACAGCCGCCATGTACAGTCCGCCATCCAGTCCGGGCGCCTGCGAAGGGCTTTCCTGAAGGGCATGGGGATGCAGCGGAACTGCGCGCCGCCCGCAGCCCCCAGCTGGTTCCAGCCGAGCCGCCGTCGTTAGCTAGTAACGGGCGGGTCGACGGACCGTATCGCTGCGGTCCCCTCGGATATGGACCGTGCCGTCCTTGGCGAAGGCCTCGAACGACGGCTTGTCGATATTCCTGAACTCGCCGGTCCTGTCCCAATCCCAGTCGAAGGATATCCGCTCGCCCTTGTGCGCGAACTTGCCGGACCAGTGGGCGAAGAAGGAATATTTGTCGCCGCCGATGATGATCACATGGCGATGCAACGCGGTCTCGTTGCCGCTGTCGCGGGACGGCTCTTCCAGATAGGTGTTGTAGGCGTGGAAGCCTGATTTCTCGATCCGCATGATCAGTTCGACGTATGCCGGGCGTGGAAATCACGCCTGAACGCCTCGAACCGGCCCTCGCTGATCGCGGCGCGCATCGCCGCCGTCAGGGCCTGGAAGAACGCGATGTTGTGCCAGCTCAGCAGCACCTTGCCCAGGATCTCGTCCGCCCGGATCAGGTGGTGCAGATAGGCCTTTGAATAGCCCGACGACGCCGGGCAATCGATCGTCGGATCGAGCGGGTCCTGATCCTCGGCGAAGCGGGCGTTCTTCAGGTTGATCGGCCCGTCCCAGGTCCAGGCCTGGCCGTGCCTTCCGGCCCGGGTCGGCAGGACGCAGTCGAACATATCGACGCCCCGCCACACCGCCTCGACCAGATCGACCGGCTTGCCCACGCCCATCAGGTATCGCGGCCGGTCGGCGGGTAGCAGTCCGGGGGCATAGTCCAGCACCTCGCACATCGCCTGATGCCCCTCGCCCACCGCCAGCCCGCCGATGGCGTAGCCGTCGAAGCCGATCTCCTGCAGGCGATCCGAGCTCTCGCGACGCAGGTTTTCGAACGTCGAACCCTGCTGGATGCCAAACAGGGCCTGGGTGTCGCGCGTGCCGAACGCCACCTTGGACCGCGCGGCCCAGCGGGCGGAAAGCTCCATCCCCTCGCGGGCGCGTTTCTCTTCCGCCGGCCAGGCGACGCATTCGTCCAGCTGCATGGAGATGTCGGCGCCGATGCAGTCGGCCTGGATCTCAATCGACCGCTCGGGGCTGAGCACATGCTTGGACCCGTCGATGTGGCTGGAGAAGGTCACCGCCTCCTCCTTCACCTTCGAAATCCCGGCCAGCGACATGACCTGGAAACCGCCGCTGTCGGTCAGGATGGGTTTGTCCCAGCCCATGAAGTTGTGCAGCCCGCCCAGTCGTTGCATCCGCTCCGGCCCCGGCCGCAGCATCAGGTGATAGGTGTTGCCCAGGATGATGTCGGCGCCGGTCGCCTTCACCTGATCCACCGTCATCGCCTTGACCGTCGCGGCGGTGCCCACGGGCATGAAGGCGGGCGTGCGGATATCGCCCCTAGCGGTTTTCAGCACGCCGGTTCTGGCGCGGCCGTCGGTGGCGGTGATGTCGAACGGGAAGGTCATGGGCGGCTGGCCATAGCGGTTCGCGGTGGCCGCGTCACCACGCAGCACAATTCGACCCTTGGGTGTAATTCGCACAAAACTACCTTTTGATTGTATTTCGATGCGCGCATAGGTTGTCACACATGATCCATACGTGGGGCGACTGACATGGCGATCGACGAAGCGGCGGTGAACTCCGCCATCTACCGCAGGAACCTGTTCAACGCGGCGACCGCGCAGGACGGCAAGCGCGTGCGTCTCAGCGACGGCACTCTGGAAACCGTGGCCGCCTATTTCGCCTCGGACTTCATCGCGGTGGAGGCAGGTCAGGCCTACACCCTGACCACCGGACAGTTCATCGGCCTTTATGACGCCGCCCAGGCCTTCGTCGCGTCCGACAACCCCAATCTGTTCCCCTACACCCTGACCATCCCGGCGGGCGTCGCCTTCATGCGGGCTTCGGGCCAGAAGGCCATCGTCACCGCCGATGTCTTCATGGTGCAGAAGGGGACCAGCCTCACCACCGACTACATTCCGTGGACCCGCGTCATCGACGCATCGAAGACCATGCCGAACACCCTGCCCGGCGACGGTTTGCAGGATCAGTCCATCGCGCCGGCCAAGGCGCGCTTTCTGAAGCTCGGCAAGAACCTTTTCGACAAGGACGCAGCGGCCGCCGGCTTCCTGGTCAATTCGACGACGGGTCAGCTGCAGGCATCCGCCGGATGGACAGCCTCCGACTTCATTCCCGTGACCCCGGGTGAGAGCTACACGCTCAGCCGGGGCAACTACCTGGCCTTCTTCAGCGCCGGGCGAGCCATTCTCGGGACCGGCAGCAATCCCAACGCCAATGCCTACACCGTCACCGCTCCGGCGGGGGCCGCGTTCCTGCGCTGTTCGATTCAGCCGGGCCAGATCCCTGTCGACTTCTTCCAGGTCGAGAAGGGCGCGTCCGCCACGGCTTACGAGGCGTTCAACTACAGCCTGACCCCCTCGCTTGTGTCCGGCCAGCGGATGAACCGGGTCGCCACTCCGGCAGGCAATCCCCGCCTGTGGATGCGCGGCGCCCAACATCTTCGAAACACGCGCCGCACCCTGCGCGCGCGGCAGATGGGTCTGGCCTGTCAGTTCGTCTGGGCCGGCTTCGGTGACAGCTACACGGACGGCGTTTCATACTGGTCCCAGCCGGTGACCATCGACGAACTGCCCCGATGGACGGCCGGGCGGCACGGCAGCACAGGCGTCGGCTACGGCGGCCCGGGCTGGATCGGCTTCGGGGCCAGCATCAACGGGGTGAAGGGCTATGTGGCCCCCTATCTCTACGGTGCCAGCCGCAGCGGAACATGGACCGACCAGTTCGCCACCCAGATCCACAGCCCCGACACCTGCTCTGCCACCTCATCAACGGCCGGAGACAAATACACAGTCACCAGCGTCAGTGGTGCCAACCCTGTCTGCACCACAGCAAAGCTTGCCTATGTCGCCGGCTCCGGCGGGGTCCGTTACCGCTGGAACGCGGGTGCCTGGACCAGTCTGGATCTTTCGACCGGCACCGGCCTCGCCTTCGCTTCTCTGACCGGCGTGCCGGCGACAGCGGCCTGGACCCTCGAGATCGAGGTTGAGACCGGTTCGTGTGTCCTCTGCGGCCTTCTGCCGGCATCGGACGCCAGCGGCCTCGTGTTCCACAAGGTCGCAGCCACGGGCAGCAGGATCGCTGATCTTGCCGCGGCGAACGCCACGTCCATGGCCCTGGCCCTGACCACCCTCAACCCGGACCTGGTAACGCTCGGCACGCCGATCAATGACCGCGGCTCGGGCTATGTCGCATCCCGCACCCCTGCACAGTTCAAGGCCGACGTGCTGACCCATGTCCAACGGGTGCGCGCCGCAGCGCCCAGGGCGGACATCCTGTTGTTCTGCCCGGCCGAGATCGTGGGCAGTTTCGCCACCCCCATGAGCGCCTACGCGGACGTCATGGACGAGCTGTCGATCGAACAGGGCGTCGCCTTCATGGACTGGCAGCCGGTCTTCGGCGCGGCCCCCGCCGACTACAACTTCGCCTCGGCCATCAGCCTGCTGGGCACCGACGGCGTTCACCTGAACATCGCTGACCCGCACCGTTGGGGCGCGCGGATCGCGACCGATCTGTTCATGCGCGCCCTCACCACCTTCTAGGCCCCCGGGCGCGCTGCGCCCGACCGCGCCCGGCAACACCACCTTAGATTGTTATCTTCATCGGAGACGAGCAAATGGCGATCGACGAAGCGGCGGTGAACTCCGCCATCTACCGCAAGAACCTGTTCAATGCGGCGACCGCACTGGACGGCAAGCGGGTCCAACTTACTGACGGTACGCTTCAGGATGTCACCGGCTATTTCGCCTCGGACTACATCGCGGTGGAGGCGGGTCAGGCCTACACCCTGACAACTGGCCAGTTCATGGGCCTTTACGACGCCGACAAGGTGTTCGTGTCATCCGACAATCCGAACCTGTTCCCCTACACTCTGACGGTGCCCACGGGCGTCGCCTTCATCCGCGCCTCGGGCCAGAAGGCCATCGTCACCGCCGATGTCTTCATGGTGCAGAAGGGAACCGGGCTAACCGCCAACTACATTCCGTGGTCCCGCGTCATCGACGCATCCAAGACCATGCCCAACACACTGCCCGGTGACAGCCTGCAGGATCAGTCCATCTCGGCGTCCAAGGCGCGTTTCCTGCAGCTCGGCAAGAACCTGTTCGACAAGGATGCGGCCGTCACCGGCCACCTCATCAACTCCACCACCGGCCAGTTGCAGGCCGCAACGGGCTGGACGGCCTCCGACTTCATCCCCGTCACGGCGGGTCAGAGCTACAGCCTTACCCGAGGCAACTACATCGCCTTCTACGGCGCCGGCCAGGCCATCCTGGGGACGGGCAGCAACCCCAATGCCAACGCCTACACCGTCACCGCGCCGACGGGTGCCGTGTTCATGCGGTGCTCGCTGCTGTTGGCCCAGGTGAGCGCAGACGCCTTCCAGGTCGAGGCCGGCAGCGCGGTCACGGCCTACGAACCCTTCGGCTACACCCTGTCCCCGACCAGCCAGCCGGGCGGGCCCAGCGCCTGGCGGGGCAAGAGCTGGGGTGCCATGGGCGATTCAACCACCGTGCAGTTCCGCTGGCAGCCCTATGTCACCCTGCGTCATGGCCTCGCCTACAGCGGCTTCGGCGTGGCGGGCACGCGCATCAGCGGTTCGGCGGCCGACGCCATGTGGCAGGACGCGCGGGTCAACGCCCTGCCGACGACCCTCGACCTCGTGACCGTGCTGGGGGGTGTGAATGACTGGAACCAGAACGCAGCTCTGGGCGCCGAGACTTCAACCACGACGACCGAGTTCAACGGCGGCCTCAACGTCATGATCGGCAAGCTGCTGGCGCGTTTTCCGGCCAGGCGCGTGGTGCTCTCGACGCCGACCTATGCCCAGAAGAGCGACTGGGTCGCCGCCGGCTGGAGCAATGCCTACACCAACCTCGCCGGGCTTACGCCCAATGACTATGCCGAGGCGGTGCGCAACGCCGGCCGGCGATGGAACCTGCCGGTGATCGATCTGATGCAGGATTGCGGCTGGGGCAACGCCAACATTCTTGACTACATGCAGAACAGCACGGACCTGATCCACTTCTTCGGCCTCGGGGCCAGGCGGGTGGGCGAGGTCTACAACGGTGCCCTGGCGGAGCTTCAACCTGTAGGCTGAGCCCGGAACAGCAGGCTTCCGTCCCCGTACGAATAGAAGCGATAGTCGTCGGCGATCGCGTGGGCATAGGCCGCCTTCATCGTCTCCAGCCCGGCGAAGGCCGAGACCAGCATGAACAGGGTCGATTTCGGCAGGTGGAAGTTGGTCATCAGCACGTCGGCGGCCCGGAAACGGTACCCCGGGGTGATGAAGATGGCGGTGTCGCCGTGGAAGGGCCGGATCACACCGTCCTCGCCTGCCGCGCTCTCCAGCAGTCTGAGCGAAGTGGTGCCGACACAGACGATGCGGCCCCCGGCGGCATGGACGGCGTTCAGGGCGGCGGCGGTTTCGGGTGACACCTCGCCCCACTCGCTGTGCATCCTGTGGTCAGCAGTGTCGTCGGCCTTGACCGGCAGGAAGGTGCCGGCCCCGACGTGCAGGGTCACGGCATGGGTCGAGACACCCCGCGCCCGGATCGCTTCAAGAAGCGCGGGCGTGAAATGCAGCCCCGCTGTCGGCGCGGCCACCGAGCCGTCATGCGCGGCGAAGACGGTCTGGTAGTCAGAGCGGTCGCGATCATCCTCGGGACGCTTGGCGGCGATATAGGGCGGCAGGGGCATGACCCCCACTTCGCGGATCGCCTCGTCCAGCATCGGCCCCGACAGGTCGAAGCGCAGGGTCACGAGACCGTCCTCGCCCTTGTCCTCAACCGTCGCGTCCAGCCGCCCCAGCAGACAGCCGCCGTCTGTCTCCGTTCCGAACCGGATGCGGTCCCCCGCCTTGATCCGCTTGCCGGGCTTCATGAAGGCCGACCACACGTCCGGCGCATCGCGGTGATGCAGGGTCGCCTCGACCGCCACCGTCAGGGTCTCGCCCTCCGGCCCTCCGATCACGGGATTTGGCCGCTCGCGCACCCCCGACAGCCGCGCCGGGATCACCCGCGTGTCGTTGAACACCAGCGCATCGCCGGGGCGCAGAAAGTCCGGCAGGTCGCGGATCCCGCGATCCTCCAGCGCGCCGTCCCGCACCACCAGCAGCCGCGCGGAATCCCGCGGCTCGGCCGGGCGCAGGGCGATGCGGTCCTCCGGCAGATCAAAGTCGAAATCGGCGGTCTTCATGAGGCGGCGCAAAGGCCATGCGCACGGCCGCGGGTCAAGCACCGCTTAAGCCTTGCTTCAGCCGTTCGTGGCATCATCCGGTTATGAGCCTGGACCTGCCCCGACTTGCCGACGGAGAGAATCTGACGGCCTGGGACAGGCTGCGGCGCCCGGTATGGTTGTTTGATCCCGTCAGCTGCTTTGGCGTCTACGCCAACCAGACGGCCCTCACGCTGTGGGGCGCGAGCAGTCTCGAAGAGCTGCTGTCCCGCGATTTCTCGAAGCTGTCACCGGCCGTTCGCACCCGGACGGAGCGTCTGCGCGTCCTGACCGTCGACGGGCAGCAGGTGCAGGAGAACTGGACCTTCTACCCCAACGGCCAGCCCGTCACGGTGCAGGCCGTGATCTCGACCGTGGCCCTGTCCGATGGCCGTGAGGTGCTCCTGTTCGAGGCTGCCGAAACCGACGTCGAGGCCGAAGAGCGCCGGGCGGTCGAGGCCCTGCGTCATTCATCCGGCCCGATCGGCCTGTTCGAGGGCGGCGGCGCGGCCCTGTTCTCCAACCCCGCCGCCTTTGCCGCCTATGGGCCGGACGCCAGCTTCATCGGTCGCTTCCTGGTCGCATCAGAGGGCGAGGCTGCGTTGGCGGCGGCGAACGCCGGACACGAAACCAAAGCCCTGTTCCAGATGACGACCCAGGCCGGGACACGCTGGCACCATATCGACTGCCGTCCGCTACTGGACCCTGTCACCGGTGCCCTCAGCGTCCTGCTGAACGAACGCGACGTAACCGACCGGGTCGAGGCCGAGGCGGCTCGCGCCGCCGCCGAGCAGAAGGCGGCCATGGCCGAGGCGCGGCAACGCTTCCTGACCGACATGTCGCATGAACTGCGCACGCCGCTGAACGCCGTGCTGGGCTTCTCGTCGCTGCTGGCGGAGGCCGGGCTGGCACCGCAATTGCGCGAACACGCCGAGCGCATCCACGGCGCCGGAGAACGCCTGGCCGATGTGGTCGAACACATGATCGGTCTGTCGCAGCAGGACGACTGGACCGGCGACACAGGCGGCGCCGACCGTCCATCCCGCTCGACCGTCTCGGCGGACGCGCCAGAGGACGATGAGGAAGACGGCCGCGCCATGCGGGTGCTGTACGTCGACGACAACGACAACAACCGCACCCTGGTCTCGACGCTACTTTCGCTTCAGGGCGTGGTCTGCGAAACGGCGGATGACGGTGCCCAGGGTTTGGCGGCGGCCTCTCGCGGCGGCTGGGATGTTATCCTCATGGACATCCAGATGCCGGTCATGGGCGGGGTGGAGGCGACACAGCGAATTCGCGCGCTAGATATCGAGGCGTCTGCGGTTCCGATCATCGCCCTGACCGCCAATACGCTGGATGAGCAGTTGCTGACCTATGCCGACGCCGGGATGAATGACTGGCTGGGCAAACCGGTGAACACACCGGAACTGTTCGCCAAGCTGATTCAGTGGGCCTCAACGCCCTGGCGTGAAACATGGCGCGCGGACCGGGCGGATGCGGCAGCCGCCTGATCCGGCCACAGACAGGCGTTGACCCTGCGGTTCCGACGCGCCAAACCCCGCCCATGCTGAACTCGCTCGAATACCTCGCCCGCGACGCCCGGTCGTGGCCGTTTGAACAGGCCCGCAATCTTCTGGCCCATGTGCTGAAGAAGCGGCTGGACGACGCCGCGCGCGCGGATGCCGCCGCCCTGATAGAGGCCGGCAAGGCCGATGAGGCGCTGGCGAGGCACGCGGCATTGCAGCGTCCGGTGATCTTCGAGACCGGTTATGGCCCGTCCGGCCTGCCACACATGGGCACCTTCGGTGAGGTGGCGCGCACGACCATGGTGCGCAACGCCTTCCGCGCCCTGACCGGGGAGCACTGGGCCACGCGGCTGATCGCCTTCAGCGACGACATGGACGGCCTGCGCAAGGTCCCCGAGGGCATCCCCAACCCGGAAATGCTGCTGGAAGACCTGCACAAGCCTCTGACCGTGGTGCGCGATCCGTTCGGCACCCACGACAGCTTCGGCGCCCACAACAACGCCCGGCTGCGCGCCTTCCTCGACGGCTTCGGCTTTGAGTACGAGTTCTTCTCGTCCACCGAATGCTACCGCTCGGGCCGGTTCGACCACACGCTTCTGGTGATGCTGGAGCGGTTCGAGGCGGTGCAGGCGATCATGCTGCCGACCCTGGGCGAGGAGCGGCGCGCCACCTATTCCCCCTTCCTGCCCATCAGCCCGATCACGGGCCACGTGCTGCAGGTGCCGACGCTGGAGCGGAACGTCGAGCGTGGAACCATCGTTTTCGACGATCCCGCCGGCGGCCGCACCGAGGTTCCTGTCACCGGCGGCCATGTGAAGCTGCAGTGGAAGCCCGACTGGGCCATGCGCTGGACCGCGCTGGACGTCGACTACGAGATGTCGGGCAAGGACCTGATCGAGAGCGTGCGCGAAAGCTCCAAGGTCTGCCGCGCGCTGGGCGGTACGCCGCCCGAAGGCTTCAACTACGAACTCTTCCTCGACATCGAGGGCAAGAAGATCTCCAAGTCCAAGGGCAATGGCCTGACGATGGACGAGTGGCTGCGCTACGGCACGCCCGAGAGCCTGTCCTGGTACATGTTCCAATCGCCGAAGTCGGCCAAGTCGCTGCACTTCAACGTCATTCCGCGCGCCATCGACGACTATCTGAGCTTCATCGACCAGTACCAGACCCAGGAACCGGCCAAGCAGATCGACAACGCCGTCTGGTCCATCCACGCCGGCCATCCGCCGAAGGTCGCCAGCCCCGTGTCCTTCAGCCTGTTGCTGAACCTCGTCGGCGTCGCCAATGCGTCGTCGAAGGACCAGCTGTGGGCCTATATGGGCAAGTATCTGCCCGAGGCGACGCCCGCGTCCGAGCCGACGCTGGACCGGCTGATGGGCCATGCGTTGAACTACTACGAGGACTTCGTGCGGCCCACGAAGACCTACCGCCTGCCCGACGACAAGGAAAAGGCGGCGCTGCTGGATCTGGCCGCCCGTCTGCGCGCCCTGCCCGCCGATACCACCGACGGCGAGCTGATCCAGGGCGAGGTCTATGCGGTCGGCAAGGAGCACGCCTTCGAGCCGCTGCGCGGGTGGTTCGGGGCGCTTTACGAGGTGCTGCTCGGTGCCTCCCAGGGACCGCGCTTCGGTTCCTTCGCCGCCATCTACGGCCTGCCGCAGACAATCGAGCTGATCGAGGCGGGCGCGAACGGCACGCTGGCGAAGTAGCGGCCGCCCGCGCTCAAGCAGTGAGCCGCCGCGCGGCGAGCGATAGCGCCAAAACCTGCCCTACTGGCTGACCCACAGGATCCGCGCCATCCAGTGGATGTCGCGCCGGGCGATGGCGCGGGGCGGATAGGCCGGGTTGATCGAGGCCAGGGTCACCGTGCGGGCCGTCAGGGCTGCCACTTCCTTGGCGACGGTTTCGCCCTCCACGGTGCGCACCACGACCCGGTCGCCGCGCCGCACGCCGGTCACGTCGCGGTCAACGATGACGCAGTCGCCCTCGCGATAGACCGGTGCCATCGAGTCCCCGGCGATGCGCAGGCTGAACAAGCTGTCCTTCGGGCGCGGCAGCTCGGTCTGCTCCCACCCCTCCCCGGTCGGCAAGCCGGCATCATCGAAGAAGCCGTCCTGTCCTGCCTGGGCCATGCCCAGCAGGGGCGCGACCGCCGGCACGGGCGGCGCATCGTCGGCCAGGGCGGCGAAGACCGACAGCGGCACCCCCGTCGCATCCAGAATCCGCGTCAGGCTCTCGGTCGAGGGCCAGCGCGGGCGCGGCGGATCGCCCGGCCCGAACCGCTTGGACGGATTGAAGCTGGTGGCGTCCAGCCCGGCCCTGAGCGCCAGCCCCGACGCGCTCAGCCCCTCGCGCCGCGCGAGCGCGTCGATGGCTTTCCAGAGCTTTGAGTGAGACAGGGGCATGGACGGCCTCGATTCGACGCGACCATACCTAGGAATATAGGCCTATTCCAGCCCCGCAGCCTTGCGTTCCTGCCAGGCCCAGAAGGTGCCCACGGCCAGTGCCACCAGGATGCCGTAGCTGGCGAGGTTCAGCACCGTATAGAAGGATGCTGCCGGGGGCCGGATGTCGACCATAGACATGACGTGGCTCATCACCGCCAGAAGCTGCAGGGCGCAAACCCAGACGGGCCAGGCACGGCGGCTCTTCCAGGCCAGGGCCCCGTAGACGAGAAGCCCCACCGTATCGATGGCGAACATGCCCCACTGGACGCCGTTCAGCTTGGCGTCGTCCTGCACCAGCATCGAGGCGAACCAGGCCACCACATAGACGGCCCCGCCGATCCGCTCGGGCTCATCGCCCTTCAAGAAGGCAAAGGCCACCACCAGGACGGTGAAGACTGCACCGACCTGAGAGTAGAGGGTGTCAAACATGAAATCGCCCCCGTCGCCTAAAGCGCCGGGGGCGATGATGCATCGAGTCTGTGGAAACCGAAACCGCCGGCTTCAATCGTTACGCCGATTTCAGGCGACGCGCAGATGACCCGTGGACTTGGTCGCGCCGGTCGGCTCGCCCCAATCGTCGGGCTTGTCGACGGGGCCGAGCGCATAGACGCCCCAGCCCATCTTGCGGTGATCTTTTTGCAGCTCGGCGTGGCAGGCGACGATCGCGTCCCGGGCGACACCCAAGGCAGCGATGGTTTCCATGGCCTTCGACTGCGAGCCGGTGCCGGCCACGGCCGAGATCGACAGGGCGGCGCGCGCGCCGATCATCGATTGGACGAGCGTGGTGGCTTGGGTGATGGCCCCGTCAATCGCCTTTTCAGTCGCATAAAGGTCGCCCGCAACGCTGGCGATGACCTGATCCCGATCCATGAAAAACTCCCTCCACCAAACAACTGGTGAATGAGTCCTTAACACGCGACAGGCGAACCGGGTAGGGTTTTGTTAATCATTTCGACCGGCTCGACACCCCCGCCAGCGGGCGGCCGATCCTCGGGCTTGTCGACAGGTCCGAGGGCCAAAGTATCCAGCCCCAGCCTGCGCGCCAGCGCCGCCAGGGCATTGTGGGAATCGACGATGTGGGCGCGCGCTTCGGTCAGTGCGCTGATGCCGGCCGCCGCTCCGGCGAACACCTTCTGACCCGTAACCGCCGATAGAAACGCCTCATGCCGCGCACCCGGCAACATGGCGGCCAGCATGGCGGTCTCATGGAGGGCGGCGTCGATGGCGGCCTCTGCGGCATAGAGGCGGGCGGCCAGTGCCTCGCCGACGGTCTCGCGGTTCATGGATGGTCCCCCTGCGGCCCTGCGCCGCCGGGACCGATACAACCATTAATAACTCCTTAGCGCAACTATGCGTTGTATTCATCAAGCAGGAAGTGTGCGCTCAGGGTGGCGATCGGCTGATCGGGGTCATCCTGCCAGGCCTCGGCCAGCACATGGACCACGCGCCGCCCCTCCTTGTTGATCCGCGCCCGACCGAAGACGTCGCGCGGTCGGCCCGAGCGCAGATAGGCGACCGTGACATTGATCGGCTTGGGCAGGTGCAGGGTCGGATACAGCTTCGCCACCTGGGCCACGGCGGTCAGCTCCAGCAGGGCCGCTGTCGAGCCTCCGTGCAGCGCCGGCAGCATCGGGTTGCCGATCAGCTTGTCAGCAAAGGGCATGGTGACGGTCAGGGTGTCGCCCTCCGTCGCGGTGGTCAGGCCGAGGAAGCGGGCATAGGGCAGCCGGTCCAGCAGGTCGCTCATGCCGCCGCCCCCTTCTTCCGCGGGCGCTCGGGCGGCAGGATATAGGCGGCCTGCGCGGCGGCGACGGGGTTGTCGGGGCTGTCCTCAAAGGCCCAGGCCCTGACGAAGGCGATGGATCGGGTCAGGCGGTAGCATCGCGCCTCGGCAATCAGGTCCCGCCCCGGCTCGGCCGCCCGCATGTAGTCGACGCGCAGATCCAGCGTCGCGATGGGCCGGAAGGCGTCCAGCGCCACCCACACCGCCAGCCCACCGACGTGGTCCAGCAGGGTCGTCACCAGCCCGCCCGACAGGACGCCCGTCTCGGGATCACCGATCAGGTCGTCGCGATAGGGCACACGGATACGCACGCGATCGCCCTCGCGGTTCACAAAGGCGAAGCCCAGCGCATGGGTGTGCGCCGCGCCGGAGGCCAGTTGGGGCAGGATCGCGTCCAGTTGCTCGCTCATCGGGATCGTCCTTATCCGACCAGACGTTGCGCGCAAGCGGCCTTGGCCGTCTGATGGAGTCCGCATGATCAAGCCCGAAGACCTGCTGCGACCCACGCCCCTGGGCCTCTACTGCCCTCCGGGGAACTTCTACGTCGATCCCGTGCGGCCGGTGGACCGCGCGGTGATCACCCACGGCCACGCCGATCACGCCCGCGCAGGCCACAACGCCGTGCTGGCCACACCGCAGACCCTGGCCATCATGGCCGAGCGCTACGGCGAGGACTTCACCCGCCTGCGCCAGCCCCTGCCCTACGGCGAAGTAGCCACGCACAACGGCGTGGAGGTGAAACTGGTCCCGGCAGGCCATGTGCTGGGCTCGGCCCAGGCCGTGGTCACCTGGAAGGGCCTGACCATGGTGGTCTCGGGCGACTACAAGCGCCGTCGCGACCCGACCTGCGCGCCCTTCGAACCCACGCCGTGCCATGTGTTCATCTCCGAGGCGACCTTCGGCCTGCCCGTCTTCACCCATCCGCCGGACGCGGAGGAGATCGCACGCGTCGTGCTGTCCCTGCGCCAGTTCCCCGAGCGCGCCCACCTGATCGGTGCCTATGCCCTGGGCAAGGCGCAGAGGATCATCTGCCTGTTGCGCGAGGCGGGCTGGGACCGGCCGATCTGGTACCACGGCGCGATGGAGCGGCTGAACCGGCTGTATGAACGCGAGGGTGTGGCGCTGGGCGAGCTGCGGCCCGCCACCGGCCTGGGCAAGGACGCGCATTCTTCCAGGGGTTTGGGCGGCGAGATCGTCATCGCCCCGCCGTCGGCGATTCAGGACCGCTGGGCCCGGCGGTTCGCCGACCCGGTCACCGCCTTCGCCTCTGGCTGGATGCTGGTGAAGGCGCGGGCGCGTCAGCGGGGCGTGGAGCTTCCGCTGGTGATCTCGGACCATGCCGACTGGACCGAGCTGACCGACACCTTCGCCGAGCTGAAGCCGGACGAAATCTGGATCACCCACGGGCGCGAGGAAGGCCTGCTGCGCTGGGCCGAGATCAACGGCATGAACGCGCGGGCCCTGCGACTGGTCGGCTATGACGATGATGACGACGAGGCCGGGCCCGCCGAGGCGGAAGCCTAGGCCGCAGAGCGCGAACGGCTGCGGGTCGCGGACGCGGGTGCCGCGGCCTCGACCACCGGCTCCTGGCTGAGTGCGGCGTTCATGGCCATGCGCAGACGCTCCGGCTTGATCGGCTTTTCGACCACAGCAGCCATGCCGATCGACAGATAGGTCTTGGCGTCGTCCGGGTCGGCGTTGGCGGTCAGGGCGATGATCGGCGTCTGGCTGCCCGATCCCGTCAGCTTGCGGATGGCCTGGGTCGCCTGGACCCCGTCCATGCGAGGCATCTTGATGTCCATCAGGATCAGGTCGAAGGCGCGCGACTTCACCGCCTCCAGCGCCTCCAAGCCGTCTTCGGCCGTTTCCGAGGTGCAGCCGAACATCTCGCACAGGGCCTGGGCCACTACGCGGTTGGTCGCGTTGTCGTCGACAATCAGAATGTGCGGATTGGACTGCAGGTCCAGATCCGCCAGGGCCGACACATTCGACGAGGTCTCGGCCTCGATCGCGACCCGCTCGCCCTCGATGTCGAAGGCGAAGGTGGCGCCGCGACCGGCATTGTTCTCCGCCCAGATCCGACCGCCCATGCGCTCGATGATCTGACGGCAGATTGCCAGGCCGAGGCCCGCGCCGTCGGGGCCGGAGCCGTGCACGAAGGGTTCGAAAATCGTGTCCAGACGCTGACCGTCCACGCCCTGGCCGTCGTCGCGGACGCGGGCCTCCATCAGGATGCGGTCACCCTCGGCCCAGGCCTTCAGGCTGGCCTCGACCACGCCGTTGCGGGCGAACTTCAGCGCGTTGCCGATGAGGTTGTTGAACACCTGCTTCAGCCGCATGCCGTCGATCATGACGGCCAGTTCGGTGTCGCCTTCATAGCCGACCATCAGGGCGACGTTGTCCTGGCTGGCGCGCGGCTCCCACATGGCCTGGACGTCGTCCATCAGGGCGCGCAGGGCGGTCGGTTGCGGCGACAGCTCCAGTTCACCCGCCTCCGCGCGCGACAGGTCCAGCGCGTCTTGCAGGATACGCAGCAGGGTCTCGGACGAGTCGACGATGGTCTGGACGTGCGAGTGGGCGGCGTCGTTCAGCGGCTGGCGGCGCAGCAGCTCGGCCACGGCCAGGACGCCGTTCATCGGCGTGCGCAGCTCATGGCTCATGATGGCCAGGAACTGGCTCTTGGCGCGGGCGGCGCTCAGGGCCTGGGTGCGGGTGTCGTTAAGGAGGCGGGCCTTTTCGGCCAGCTCGGCGTTCTGGCGGCGCTGGGCTTCGTTGGCGGCCTGCAGCAGGGACACAGCCGTGCCGACGCCCCAGTATTTCCCTCCGCGCGTCACGATGAAGCCGCGCATCAGCGCGCCGTCCCCGCCCTGGAGCGCGATGTTCGAGAAGGCGTCGATTTCGATCCCGGCCTCGACCACCGCAGGCTCGGCGTCCATCACCTCGGCGACCGAACGATTGAGATAGAGGGCGTGCCCGAGGGGCGCGGCGATCTTCATCAGGAAGGCGTTGCGCTCAACCAGGCCGATGGGCCGCAGATCCTGAACGACGGGTATGACAAGCGTGTTCGGCTCGCGTTCGAAGCGGGCGAAAATCTCGCTACCGAGGGTTTCAGCGGTCACCGCCTCAACGCGCTCGGTCAGGGTTTCGATCGTAGGCATTCTGCCTGGAACTCCGTGTCGGGTTTGTACAATGTCCGAAACGGTTTGCAGAACGGTTAATCCCGGAAACGGAGCGTTCTCAGCCTCCTGGCGTGCCGCTTTGCGCCCGGGACCCCGCTGGTGTAGAAGGCCCGCCCCGGAAAGCACGTTTTCCCCCATCCCTCTTTGCATGCGCGCGGCCAAACGGCCGACCGCAGGTTCGTCATGGCCGTTATCCAGCCGACATCGCCGAAATCCGCCCTCGTCCTGTTCTCGGGCGGGCAGGACAGCGCGACCTGTCTCGCCTGGGCGCTTCGGGCGTACGAGCGCGTCGAGACGGTCGGTTTCGACTATGGCCAGCGCCACGCGGTCGAGATGGATGCCCGCCTGAAGGTCCGCGCAGGGATGGTGACCGCCCTGCCGCAATACGCCGGCCGGCTCGGCCCCGACCATGTCGTCGACCTGACCGGCTTCGGAGCCATCGGCGAGACGGCCATGACCACCGACCGCGCCATCGAAGTCGGCGCGCGGGGCCTGCCGAACACCTTCGTACCGGGCCGGAACCTGATCTTCCTGACGGCGGCTGCGGCCCTGGCGGACCGGCGCGGGCTGGACGTTCTGGTCGGCGGCATGTGCGAGACGGACTTCAGCGGCTATCCCGACTGCCGCCGCGACACCATCGAGGCCATGAGCACCGCGCTAAGCCTCGGCCTCGACAAGCCCGTGCCCATAGAGACGCCGCTGATGGCCCTGACCAAGGCCGAGACCTGGGAACTCGCCCACAGCATCGGGGGCCAGGCCCTGGTCGAGCTGATCATCGAGGACAGTCACACCTGCTACCGTGGTGATCGTGAGCACCGCCACGCCTGGGGCTATGGCTGCGGCAGTTGCCCGGCCTGCGAGCTGCGCGCGGCGGGCTACGAGGCGTGGGCCGCATGACCTATTCGGCCAAGGAAGTCTTCCTGACGGTTCAGGGCGAGGGCGGACAGGCGGGGCGGCCCGCCGTCTTCCTGCGCTTCGCCGGCTGCAACCTGTGGAGCGGGCTTGAGCGGGACCGCGCCACCGCCGTCTGCACCTTCTGTGACACCGATTTTGTCGGCGTGGACGGCGACGGCGGCGGCAAGTTCGCAACCGCTGATCTGCTGGCCGACCATGTCGTATCGATGTGGCGAGGCCGCGCGGGTGATCCGAAGCTGGTCGTCTGCACCGGCGGCGAACCCCTGCTTCAGCTCGACGCGCCCCTGATCGAGGCCCTGCACGCGCGCGGATTCGAGATCGCCATCGAGAGCAACGGCACCCTGCCCGCCCCCGCCGGCATCGACTGGATCTGCATCAGCCCCAAGGCCGCCGCCCCCGTGGTCCAGACCACCGGTCAGGAGCTGAAGCTGGTCTTCCCCCAGGCCCTGGCGATGCCCGACCGGTTCGAGGACCTGGCCTTCGAGCGCTTCTGGCTCCAGCCCATGGACGGCCCGGACCAGGCCGCCAACACCGCTGCGGCCATCGACTATTGCCTGACCCATCCGAAGTGGCGCCTCAGCGTCCAGACCCACAAATACATCGGCGTCCGATAATGCAGTTCGAGATCACGAAAGCGGCGACGTTCGACGCCGCCCACCACTTCCCCAACGAACCCGAGGGCAGCATCTACCGCCGCCTGCACGGCCATTCGTTCATGGTCGAGGCCACGGTGCGCGGCGACACACTCGATGAGGCCCACGGCTGGATCGCCGACCTCGGCGCGCTGGACCGCGCCCTGAAAGCCGCCGCCGAGGAACTGGACCACGGCCTGCTGAACGAAAAGCCGGGGCTGGAGCTGCCCAGCCTCGAGAACCTTTGCCTGTGGTTCGTGAACCGCCTCCAGCCCGAATGGCCGGGCCTCAGCCGCATCACCGTAGCGCGGCCCACGGTGCACGAGCGCTGCACGGTGGCGCTCTAGAGCGCCGGAATCAGGGCCCAGATCAGCACGCCCCCGGCGATGATCGAAACTACCGCGCTCAGGCGCACGGCCCAGACCGGTATCCGCTTCGCCCACCAGGTCGAATAGCCCGCGTGCCACCGGCGCGGCAGGACGATCAGCACCACGGCCGACGCGATCAGGAACCAGCCGATCAGGGCGATCCCCTGCGGGAACCTGGACCCCTCGGACGCCAGAACCAGCGCCGCCCCCGCCACGATCCGCAGCGCCATCTCGCCGAAGTGGATCAGCGGCGTCCCGCCCATCGCCGCCAGCGCGGCCAGAGACGCCTGCGGCCGGACCAGCATGAACAGGCTGAGTCCGATCAACCAGACGCCGACGCCAACGGCGAGCCACTGGGAGGCGAGCGTGATCATGGAAACCCCGAACGCCGGGAATCGGCCACCCGGACTATGAGCAGACGCTGGCGTCCTGTCTCCTCCCTGTCGCGAAGCGATGGGGAGGTGGCGCGGCGCGAATACGCGCCGTGACGGAGGGGTTCTTTGCCGCAAGCACTGGCGCTCCCGCCAAGAGCCCCTCCACCACTTCGTGGTCCCCCTCCCCATCGCTACGCGACAGGGAGGAGACGAAGTCCCGACAGCACGCTAAGCCTTGGCCCATGGACGCCTTCCCGCACCCTTGGCGACAGCGAGGCCGCCTCAGCCTCTGGCGATACACGCCGATGCTGCGGATGTATTCCGGCTGGCATGTCTCGGCCGACGCCGAAGGCTGCGACAGCCTACTCGAACTTCTGAACGCCCTAGCCTCAGCCAGAACCGCTGACCACCGCACGCTCGCCATCATGGACCCGAAATCAGTGGGCGTGGACCGCATATTCTCTGATCACGCGTTGAAGGTTCATCATCCCACCAAGCTGCGGCTGAAGTTCGACCCAGCAGCCCCTGAGGCTGAACTGGTCGAAGCCTCCGACCGCGTGACGCTCACGATGGGCACAGACGGGCTGGAATCTCTTCGCAAGGCCGTCTCCGACCTCCGCTCCGATGAAGCCGATTTCTCGATAAGTCTTGCAGGCGAAGACCGCCTGTCGTTCTGGTGGTGGCCGAAATGAAACCCCTCGCCGGCATCCGCCTCATCGAGTTCGACGGCCTCGGTCCTGTGACCTTCGCGGGCATGGTTCTGGCCGATCTGGGGGCCGACGTCCTGCGCCTGACCCGAAGCGCGACAGCGGGCGCGGCGGTGTTCGACGAGGTCGGGGGCGAGGTGCTGCATCGGGGCCGACCGGCGGTGGCGGTGGACCTGAAGAACCCGGAGGACCACGCAGGCGTCCTTGACCTCATCGCCGGTGCCCACGGGATCATAGAGGGCTTCCGCCCCGGCGTCATGGAACGCCTCGGCCTCGGCCCCGCCAACTGTCAGTCGCGCAATCCGGCGCTGGTCTTCTGCCGCGTCACCGGCTGGGGCCAGACGGGGCCTTTTGCCGATCAGGTGGGCCACGACATCAACTACATCGGCCTGACCGGCGCGCTCTACGCCATCGGACCGGCGGACCGGCCGCCGCCGCCGCCCCTGAACCTGATCGGCGACTACGGCGGCGGGGCCATGCTGGGGTTGGTGGGCCTGCTGGCCGCCCTGATCGAGGCGCGGACCACCGGGCGCGGGCGCGTTGTGGACGCCGCCATGACCGACGGCTCGGCCATGCTGTCGGCCCTGTTCCATGCCCTGCGCGGCCGTGGCCTGTGGAGCGACCAGCGCGGCGCCAACCTGCTGGACGGCGGCGCGCCCTTCTACCGCTGTTACGCCTGCGCGGACGGGAAGTTTGTGGCCGTCGGCGCGCTGGAACCGCGCTTCTATGCCGCCCTGATCGCCGGGCTCGGGATCGCCCCGGACGAGGCCCCGCAGTATGATTTCAGCGGCTGGCCCGCCCTGCACGCACGGTTCGAAGCCGCCTTCGCCGCCCGCACCCGCGACGACTGGGCCACCCATTTCGCCGGGACCGAGGCCTGCGTTACCCCTGTTCTGGATTTCGGCGAAGCCGCCGCCCATCCGCACAACGCCACGCGCGGAACGATCGTCGACGGTGCCCCCACTCCGGCGCCGCGCTTCGATGGACAGCCACACTCGATTACGCCCCAGCCCGCGCCGATGACACTTGATCAGGCCCGCGTCGCCTGGGCTGAACGCGCATAATTCCAGAGAAATTATCTCGGGTGCTCAACGGCTTGCAGGCCGTGATCCTTGCTCAATGTAGCGCTCCTCCAGATGCCCCTATAATGCGCGTCTGGTCTTTCTCATCGTTGTTCGCCCGCCGAAACCATCGGGGCAGGATGTCAGTGTTTGTCAGGTGTCAGTCCTTTTCACACTGACACACCGCCAATCCTCAGATGGCGGTTTGGCGGTATTTGGCGGTTGGCGGTCCGAAATTCCCGCCACATCTCGCCACCTCAGGCCTTCGCCGCGCCCGCCCTCAGCCCCCGCTCAGCCAGGGCCACCACCGCCACGCCGCCCATCGTCAGGGCCGCGCCGGTCAGGATCTGCACCGTCAGCACATCGCCCAGCCACAGCCAGCCGATCGCGATCGAGACCACCGGCGTCGCCAGCAGATAGGGGGTCACCCGCCCGGCCTCTCGCTTCTGCACCAGCCAGAAGACCATGCTCGTCGCCGCCACCGACGACACCACCCCGGCCCAGAACACACAGGCCCAGATCAGGGGTGTCGCCTCCTGGATCGCCGCCCACTGCCCGCGTTCGAACATGGCCGAACCCAGCGCCAGGGTCGGCAAGGCGAACAGCGCCAGCAGCCCCTGCATCTTCAGCGGCGGTATCGAGGTCGTCCGACGCGCGATGACGGTCGTCAGGGCCCAGCAGGCGCTGGCAATGATGCCGACCACAATGGCCTTCCACTCCTGCAACGCATGGGGATCCAGCGTCATCCAGACGACGCCGCCGAAAGCCAGAACCAGCCCGAACAGGGCCGCACGGCTGAGCGTCTCGCCCAGCAGCAGGAAGGCGAACAGGGCCGTGAACGGGATCCACATCTGGGCCGCGACCGACACCGCGCTGACGTCATTGGCCAGGTAAAAGGCGAGATAGATCAAGCCATAATGCAACGGCCCGCCGACCCCTGCGATAATCAGCAGGCTCTTCCAGTTGGGGAAAGGCGGCCGCACGAACCAGACCAGACAGACCGCCGCCACCGCGAACCGCAGCGCCGCCATCAACAGCGGCGGCAAGACCTCGGTCGCCACCTTGGCCGCCGCGTTGTTCACGCCCCAGATCACCACGATGGCGATGATGGCGACGATCTCAAGCGAGGTCAGGCGATGCTGCGACATACCCCCTCCCCTAGACCCGGCTCGCCTGCGAAGCGAGGCCGTGCGCAGTCACATCCGGTGACCCGGGGTTACGGGTCAGAACACAGGCTTGGCGATCATCAGCCAGTAGACGCCAAGAACGCCTGCGAAGGCCGGCCAGCCCAGGGCGAACCACCAGCGGAACAGCCGGTGATAGGCCTCCGGCAAGGGTGCGTTTTCCGCCACTGCCGCCTCGGCCAGCCGGGTCATGCGCAGCTGCATCCACACCACCGGCAACCAGCAGGCCCCGATCAGGATGTAGAGCGCATAGGCCAGGACCAGCCACGGCTCGAACGGTCGCCAACCCTGCATCAGGATCATCGCCACGCCCGTCACTGGCTGGACCACCACAGCCGTCGCCGTGAACACAAAGTCGGCCAGGACCACGATCCGGCCCACCGCCGCCACCGTCGCCGGGTCCTTCGTCCGATGCGCCCTCAGCATGAAGAAGGCGATGCCCGCGCCCGTGCCGAACAGCACCGCCCCCGACAGGATGTGGATCATCTTCAGCAGCAAAAAGGTCATCGCCGCGCCTCCGTCCCCGCCACGAACAGGCACAGCACCATCATCGGCAGGACCTTCAGCCACGGCCCGATGGGATCCAGCCAGTAGTGCGGCAGGCTGATCGTCCCGGCCACCAGATACCCCAGCGTCGCCAGACACATCACGATCGCCGTCCGTGCCGTCCAGCCGCGCACGAACAGGGCCAGGCCCAGGGCCACATCCAGCGCCGCACCCCATCCGGCCACCGCCGCTGCATGCTCGCCGTACCCGCCCTCGTGCAGGATCGCCACCGACCGCTCCCAGCCGGGGCCGAAGGTGATCAGGCCGGTCAGCAGCCAGAACAGGCCCAGGGTCGCGATTGCCACCGGCCGCACAAACCACAGCCGCGCATGCCAGACGTCCTGCACCGACGCCGGCGTCTGGCTGAGGTAGGCCGTGATCCCGCGGGACTTCACACCCAGCCGCCCGGCCCAGTCGTCCTCGCGCCCCGCGACGTCGTGGTCCAGCTGGCGCATCGAGGTGGTGGTCAGGGGTGAGAACCATCCCAGCCGCGCCAGCAGGTCTCCGACCATCAGCACCGGCGCCGCCGCCCAGCGCGGCGTATGGATCACCGGGGCCGGCGCAAACCCCAGCCAGCCGCGATAAAGCCGAAGCAGCCCGGCCAAGGTCACCCGCTCCGGCCCCGTGATGTCCAGCGTCGTCCGGCTGACCTGAGGCCGGTCCAGCGCGCCTGTGACCGCGGCGCACAGGTCGTCCATCGCCACCGGCCGCACCGCCTGCTCCCCGCCGACCACCGGCATCGCCCCGGGCATCGCCGCCAGCGCCCGAACCAGACCCGTGCCGCCGAAGGCTCCCCGCCCCACCACCAGAGAGGGTCTCAGGATCAGCCAATTCAGATCGCTGGCCGCCAGCATCGCCTCGGTCTGCGCCTTCGTGCGGGCATAGGCCGTGCCCGCCTCTGCATCCGCGCCGACGGCCGACAGGTGGATCAGCCGGCTCACCCCCGCCGTCTCGCACGCCGTGATCAGGGCGCGCGGTCCCTCGATATGCGCCGCCCGGGTATCGTCGCCACCGCCGTCCTGAAGCACCCCGACGCAGTTCACCACCGCATCGACCCCCGCCAGCAAGAGCGTCCAGTCTGCCGGATCGGTCAGGCGACGAAAGTCAGCCGCAACCCATTCATGCCCCGGTGCCCGCCGCGAAGCCTCACCCGGCCGCCGAGCCCCCGCGCGCACGCTCCAGCCCGCCCCCGCCAGCGCCGCCGCCACATGCGAGCCGATGAAGCCGTTGGCTCCGAGGACCAGAACCCGGCCGGTCATGCGAGAATCCGGTCAGCTGTGGTCTTGTCGGGCATCGCGCACCAGATCTGGCCCGCGAGCCTGCGCCGTCGCCGCGCCACCCACAGATAGACCGCGTCCCGCCATCCGATGGGTAGCAGCCGCAGGATCGATGCAGCAGAAATCGGAGCGGGCAATCCCGCTGCAATGCGCAGGACCGCATCCGATCTCTGCCGCGCCCCACCATTTTCGATCAGCAGCATGGTCGAAGGATCGGCCGGATCCACGCCGTAGTGTGCCAGCAGTGCCCGGCCGAGCGGCGACTGCACGGGGGCCAGCCGAAATCGTCCTGCCCGGTCATGCCGCAGGATGAAGCGTGCCGAGCCGGAGCAAAGCACGCAATTGCCGTCGAAAAGGATCAGCGGCCGGTCGTCCGGAAAGGACGGCACGGCCGGATCGTCGCGGTAGCTGTAGGCCCCCCGCGTCACGCCGTGACTAGAACGGGATGTCGTCGTTCAGGTCGTAGCTTTCCTTGGGACCGCTCGGCTTGTTGGCACCGCCGGTGGAGAAGCCCGACGAGTAGTCGTCGTCGCCGCCACGGCTCATGCCGCCCCCGGCACCGTCCGAACGGCCGCCCAGCATGGTCAGCTCGCCGCGGAACTTCTGCAGCACGACCTCGGTGGTGTATTTCTCGACCCCGCCCTGCTCGTATTTGCGGGTCTGGAGCGAGCCCTCGATATAAACGGTCGAGCCCTTTTTCAGGTAGTTCTCGGCCACCTTGACGATGTTCTCGTTGAAGATGACCACGCGGTGCCACTCGGTCTTTTCCTTGCGCTCGCCCGAGGACTTGTCGCGCCAGGTTTCAGAGGTGGCCAGCGACAGGTTCGCGACCCGCTCGCCCGAGTTGAGGGTGCGGATCTCCGGGTCCTTGCCCAGATTGCCGACCAGAATGACCTTGTTGACGCTGCCCGCCATCGCCGAGCTCCTTCGTTTCTTGTGATTGCGGCCGCACTCTAGCGGAGCGCGGCCGGATGTTCCAGCTTTGTTCTAGTTTGCCGCAGGTGCGGTAGCGGGCGCGCGCTCGATCGCACCCGGGACGACAAGACGGCCGTCGCCGCTGCGGGCCAGGGAGAAGTACCGGTTGCCGGTCAACGACTTGCTCGCCCACACGCCTGCGCGGTCGATGAAGATGAACTGGCCTTGATACGATCCGATGATGTCGCGGTTCGACCCGCCCAAGCCGAGGAAGCGAAGCCGCATCTCCTCCAGCCGTGCCGCGCAATACTCCAGCTGCGGCACGTCACGGGCCACCTCGTTGAACTTCGGCGGCTCTTTCGGGTCCTCGGAGGGGACGACGTAGTAGCAGACGCCCGTGTCGAACGGGGCCTTGACCGCCGTGTCACAGGCACCGAGGGCGAGGACAGCGGCACCGAGGCCGAGGGCAGCAAGAGCCTTCATCAGTTCAATCCCGGGAATTGGCACTGGCGATCCTGATCGACCAGGGTGCGGAAGCGGTTGTTATCGTTCGACTGCTCGACCCGGCGGGGAACCAGACGCAGGGTCACCTCGCCCCAGCGGCCATAAAGGGCTTCGCCCGGCCGCACGCAGGTGCCGGCATAGAGCTGCTGGACGCAGGCGTTCAGGCTGCCGCCCGAGGAAACGGTACGCCACTCGCCACCGCTGTGACGCAGGCAGGGGCTGCCGGAGGCGACTGGCTGGGGCGCCGGCTCCACCGAGGGCTGGCTGGGTTCGACCGACAAAGGCGTCGGATCGACCGCCGTCAGTTCAACCGGCGGCAAGGACGGTGGCGGTGCCAGTGAGGCCGTGGGGGCAGCGATCAGGGCTCCGGTTTCGTCCAGGCCAACGTCCAGGGCGTCGGTCGCGACGCCGTTGCGCTGGGCGCAGACGGCCAGGGTCGCCATGCCCACGAACTGGCCGTTCACATAGCAACGCAGCTCGCGCGTCGGCTCCAGTGACGGTGCCTCGGCCAGGTCCACGGTCAGGTCGCCGAATTCGGGTGCCGGGGCGGAGGGTGCCGCGTTTTTGCCGCCACTGAACACCAGGGCCAGGACCACCGCCACGAGGACCGCCAGGCCGGCGCCGACGGCGATGATGATGCGTTTGTCGTTCATGGGGCGCTCTGTGAGGCTATTGGCCCCAATAACCCCGTTGCGCCCTGCGGCGTCAACCGGGAACGCCGCCGATCAGTGCTATCCGCCCAGTCGCGACAGCGCCGCCTGGTAGTTGGCCAGTTGCGCCGTCAGATAGGCCGGTGCTGTGCCGCCCGCCGAGGCCGTCGCAGACACCGGGGCCAGCGAGCGATAGGCGTCGCGCACAGCCTTCATCGCCGCCTGCAGCCGGTTGCCCGCCGTCTTGATCGTGTCAGCGTCGGTCAGGCTCAGGGTCTTGGGCAGGTCGAGGCCGAAGGTCTTTTTCTCGCCGGTAGCTCCGGCCGCGCCGATGAAGCCGGCCGACAGACCGAGACCCGCCAAGGCATCCCTGCCCGGTTCGCCCGCGCTGATGACCGCGCCCACCTTGCCGTCCCGAGCTGTGATGGACAGGCGCTGCAGCCCGGCCTGAAGCGCGTTCTGGCCTTGCGTGCCCTCGGCCAGGGCGGCGGACTCGGCGGAGATCGTGATCTTGAGCTTCATGTTCGACGCCTGCTCGATCTTGCGGGCCAGGGTCTGGAGCGTATCGCGCGCCTCAATCGTCACGGCGATCTGGCGGCCACCGCCGGCCGGCGAGACAAAGAACCTGTCGCCGGCGCGCAGGGATGTGGCGTCCACCAGCCTCTTTGAATCGACCTGGGCGATCTCGCCTTTCGGCAGACCCAGCCGGTCCAGAACGCTGGCCCCGCCCGATGACACAGCCAGGGTCAGGGGTGCGGCCTTGTCGCCGTCACCGGACCAGCTTCGGGTCCATTCCAAAGCACCGGTCAGGGGGTCGATGCGCGAGAGGTACCCCTGGGTCGGATCCTTGTCCTCGGCGTCCTCGGGCCGGTTGGCGATGCCGGTCAGCCAGACCTTGCCGTCCTGGACCTTCACGTCCGCCGCCGTGTCGTTGCCTGCCCCGCCGACATAGGTCAGCCGATCATTGGCCGAGACGGTCAGATCGCCCTCCAGCGCAATGACGAAGGCGTCCGTGCCCCCGGCATGAGCGTTGGTGATCGTGCCGATGTCCAAGGCACCGTTTCGGGTCGTGCCGCTGACGATCACCCGGCCGCCGGAAACAGACACGCCCGCCACCTCACCGCTGGCCAGGCCGAGGTCGCGGCTGGAAGCGAGGGTCGCTGCGCCGCCGGCGTCGAGCGTAAATCGGCGCACGATCAGGTGCCCATCCTCGACGCCCGCCGAGTAGAGGTTGGAGCCGTCGACCGTCACGGACTGAACGCTGTCCTCACCCGTCGTGCCGAACTGGCTCACGCCGGTGCTTTTCACCGTAAAGGGCGCGCCGGGATAGAGCTGGCTGGCGCTGAAGCCCTGGACATAGCCGTCCCAGCCGCCGACCGACGTGCCTCCAGGGATGGCTGACTTGGCCCGACCGCCGACATACACGGTGCCGTCAGCGCCGAAGGAGACCGAGGTCGCCTCGTCCGCCGCCCGGGCACCGCGCCGCTGGGTCCACAACTCCTGGCCCTTGGCGTCAAGGACGGTGACGAAGCTGTCGACCTCGGTCGCCACATCGCCGCTCTGGCCCGGTTCGAGCGCGCCGGTGACGGAGCCCGCCACTGCCACCTTGCCGTCTGCATCCACTGAAATGGCGTAGCCACTGGCGGTCGAGGCGGCACCGATGGCGCGGGTCGAGACCAGACGCCCCGCCGGATCGTATTTCATCAGGGCCACATCCTGCTGGCCCTTGATCGGCTGATTGCCGGGCCCCGCGTCGATGTCGGCCACGATCCAGACGGAGCCGTCCGGTGCCGTGGCGCTGGCCCGGATCGCCTTCACCCCTTCTGGCAGCGAGGTCTGTGAGGCCCGGCCATCGACCCAGAAGGTTTCGCCCACGCGGGCCGAGGCGGCGTCCGCGGTTCCGCCCGTATCGGTCTGGAACTTCAGCAGCTGGTTGCCGGTCCCGACGGCCTGGGTCACGTAGACGGCGTCGGCGACCGCCGTAGGCACGAAGCTGACGGTCTCGGTCGAGGCACCGCGGATGGCGAGGGCCCAACGGTCAGCCCCCGCCGGCAGGGTTACCGTCTTGCCGTTGACGGTCAGGGTGCGGGGTTCGACCTTGATCTGCTCGCGGCCCACGCGGGTTTCGAGGCCTGCCGCCTGAAGCTTGCCGTTGATGTAGCTGGTGACATTGCCCAGCGTCCGTGGAGTTGAGCCCATCTCCGACAGGTCGACGCCGACCGTGCTCGTCCCCAGCGTGCCACGCGAAACCTTGATGTCGAAGGTCACAGTTCCCAGGAAGGCGGCAACCTCGGCGTCGGGCGAGCCTTCATGGACCGGCGCGGTCAGGGACACGGCGCTGTCACGGGTCAGGGCGGCGCTGGACTTGCTGGTTGAGGTCGAGACCCCCTGAACCAGCCGCACATCCTCGAGCTTGGCCGTCGTCAGATAGGCACCGATCTCGGTCAGGCCTGAAGCGAACCGTTTGGCCAGCAACGCCTGTTCGCTGGAGCTGATGTTCTTCACCGCCGCCCGGTTGGTCAGGGCGTTCAGCGTTTCCAGCCCCTGATAGAGAGCGAACAGCTTGCGGTAGTCGGCGGTGGCCGTGTTCAGATCGACGTTGGCGGCGCTCTCATCGATCAGCTTGCGACCGCCCAATGCGGCGCGCACCATGGCGTCGGCCTTGGGCACGACGGCCTTGGAATCCCAGGGCGGGGTCGGCTGCTTCTTCTTGCTCGCAGCCGTCGTCGCGCTCGACGTGCCGAGGCTCGTCGAGGTTCCGCCGTACAGCCCTAGCAGGTAGCCGTTGTCGATCACCGTTCGCTCCGAGCGCGCACTCTGCACGAATCGGCGTAACGAACGCTTAACGTCCGGCCTCGGAACAACGATTGGCGACAGTCGTTAACGGTGCTGGTTAGTCAGGAGCGCCGCCATGTTCGACTTGCGTGCCGCCTTGCTTTCATTCCTGTCCCTGTATGGCCTGGGTCCGAAAACCCAGCATCATCGACGCCGTCCGGCACCGGTGACGATCGGCCATTCCGTTCGCCGGATGGGCTGACCGCCCTTACTGGAACAGCGACAGGATGATCTGCGGCGACTGGTTCGCGATCGAGAGCGCCTGCGCGCCCAGTTGTTGCTGGACCTGCAGGGCCTGAAGCCGCGCGCTTTCCTTGGCCAGATCGGCGTCGACCAGGTTGCCGATGCCGGATTCGAGCGTGTCCATAAGCTTGGTGACGAAGCCGTTGTGGGCTTCGATCTGCTTGGCCTGGGCACCGATCTCGCCGAGTGCGGCGTTCAACTGGGTGATGGAGTCCTCCAGCCGCGTCAGGGCCTGGGTCGAACCGGTCAGGGTCAGCAGGCTGTCCGACATGGTCAGCTCGATGACCGCGCCGCCCAGCGTCAGATCCTTGGCCGACAGGGTGATGGAGGACGAGGCGTCGGCATTGGCCAGGAACTTGATGCCGTTGGTCAGCGTGCCGTTCAGGATGTTGCCGCCGTCGAAGCTGGCGTTCTGAACCGCAGAGCTAATGGCCTTCAGCAGGGCCTTGAAGTCGGCGTTCAGGAGCTGGCGGGACTGGGTCTTGAGCGACTCGTCCTTGGACGCGACGACCTTTTCCTTCAGCTGGTTCAACAGGTCCGAGATCGACTCGCCGGCGGACAGGGCGACATCGGCGATCGATGTGGCGCGGTCGAGGCTCTGCTTGACGGCGCCGAGTGCGCCCACATCAGCCCGCTGGCCCTGGGCGATGGCCCAGATGGCCGCATTGTCCTTGGCTCCCTGCACCTTCAGTCCGGTGGAGATCCTGCCCTGAACGTCGCCCAGACGCTCGTTGGTGCGCGTCAGGTTCTGAAGCGCAACGGCGGCGGCGTTGTTGGTGTGGACGCTATTGGTCATCTGGATCGTGTCCTGGAAATCTGCGGCTCAGGCTAGGTCACGATTCGTATGTGTATGGTTAACGCGCGTTCACCATGCGCTTTAACCGCGCGGATCGCTCCTGCGCGGCATGATCGGTCGGGTCGTCGGTTGCGTCAGGCGCTGGTGTCGATCACCGCGCCGGAGGCGTATTCGCCGGCTTCCATCATCTTGACGATCTGTTCGCGGGGCAGTTGGCGAACGACCTCTCCCGTGACGCGGTCCAGGGTCTTGTAGACGAAGGCGCCCGGGCGGGCCCCCTCCTCGATGACCAGGCGGTAACGCGCGGCGCGTTCGGCGTCCTGGGCAGCCTTGGATTGCGAAAAATCGCCGCCGGCGGCTGATCCGCTGGGGGCGACGACCACGGGTGGAACCGGGCTTACTCTGGCATTGCTTTGCATGTC
Source organism: Brevundimonas sp. (assembly GCA_046294385.1). Lineage (GTDB taxonomy): Bacteria > Pseudomonadota > Alphaproteobacteria > Caulobacterales > Caulobacteraceae > Brevundimonas. The sequence continues at coordinate 138,455 of JBKBJW010000006.1, forward strand.
TCCCGTCACCGGTTTCTACCGATGCTCCTGAACGAAAACGCCCGGAGCGGTTGGACGGGAGCCGAAGCTCCCGTCCTTCCACGCGTTCCTTAGCGGAACAGTCCGAGCAGGGTCGAAGTCGACGAGTTGGCGATCGACAGAGCCTGCACACCGAGCTGTTGCTTGGTCTGCAGCGCCTGGAGTCGAGCGCTTTCCTTGGCGAGGTCGGCATCCACCAAGTTGCCGACGCCGGCTTCCAGGGTGTCCTGCAGCTTCGAAACGAAGCTCAGGTGCGTGCCCAGCGACTTGGAGCCGGTGCCGAGACGGGCCAGCGAAGCCGAGACGTTGGCGATCGAGGCGTTGACCAGACCCAGGGCGGTCGTGGCCAGGGTCGAGGTGCCGATCGTGGTCGTCGCAGCGACGGTCACGTTGGCGCCGCCCAGCGACAGGTTTTCCGGAGCAACCTTGATGGTCGAACCCGACGCGTTCGAAAGGGCCTTGAAGCCGTTCGTGCCCGTCGAGTTGTTGATCAGGTTGACGCCGTTGAAGCTGGCGTTGGAAACGACCGTGGCGACCTGGTCACGGATGGCCTTGAAGTCTTCGTTCAGCGCCTTGCGGGCAGAGGTGGTCAGCGAGCTGTCCGTAGCGGCCAGCGCCTTTTCCTTAAGCTGCAGGAGCAGATCCGAAACGGATTCACCGGCGGCGACGGCCACGTCCGTGGCCGACTGGCCGCGTTGCAGGCTGTCCTTGACCGCGTTCAGCGCGCCGATTTCAGCACGTTGGTTCTGGGCGATAGCCCAGATCGCGCCGTTATCTTTGGCCGACGAGACTTTCTTGCCGGTGTTGATACGGGATTGAACCTGGGCAAGTTCGTCGTTGGTGACTTGCAGGTTCTGCAGGGCGATCATAGCCCCAGCGTTCGTGTTCACGCTGTTCAGCGCCATAACGATAGTCCTTGTTTCAAGGTGTCCGACGCCATTTTGGCTGCCGGGAGCGTTTTGCTCGGTCCTCACAAAGGCAAGGACGGGGCCAGCGCCTCAAAAACGGGCCAAAACTCAAGCCATTGTTTTTGCTACGTTAGGTCTGCTTAACCACGCTTCGAGCCCGGCAGGAGTTGCCGGGTGGAGTGGCCAGACCGGCAAAATTTTCCGGTTGGTAGGCAAAAACAGCCAAGAAGACTCTTACTCGCACTCCCATTCCAACAGCCGGGTCATGACGCGATCTCGAAATGGGGGCCGTCGATGAAGTCGGGGCCGGGGTGTCGGGCGCAGTAGGCCTTCACCGCCGCCTCCAGCCCTGCGGCCGTTTCGGGCAGGTAGGCGAGATGCCGATCCCAGACCCCGCCCCAGATGAGATCGACCTTCCACTCAATCGCCGCCTCGCGCATGGCGGCGGCGATGGCGTAGAGGGGCTTCCATTCCCAGCGCACCTTGCCGCCGATGTAGGGCACGAGGTCAACGGCGTGGCCAAAGCCGTCCGGCTGGACCAGATGGCGGCTGCGCAGGGTCCTCGAGGCCCCGGCGGCCACCATCTGCCGCTGGCGCGCCAGGGTGCGGACGCCGTCATGGACGATGAAGTCATGGGTCGTCAGCTGGATGGCGAAACGGACCGCCGCCGCCAGATCGGGATGCACACCCTTCAGCCGGGCGTGCGAATGGGCCGAGAGGGCGAAGCTCATGCGGTCCCTCCCAGCCTGAGCCGCAGATGGGCCACCAGGCCCGCGATCTGCTGCATTGTCGGCGCGACGAGGTAGAGGACCACCGTCAGGGCCTGGAGCAGCATCAGCCCCTCGGTCAGACGCGGCAGGCTGTCGGTCGAGGCCCGCATCACCGCGCGCGCCAGCAGCAGCCAGACGCCGAAACTGAAAGCGAAGACATAGAGGCGGCGCCACAGCCAGCGGGCCTCGGGCAGGGATTCCGGTTTTGGGGACTCAGGTTCAGTCATTGTCATACTCCGGGTCGAGATCGCCTTGGGTCCGGTCCGCGCCGGTCTCGGTCAGGCAGTCGTGGTCGGTGAGGTGGCCCGGCGTTTCCCAGGTCTCCTCGTCGAGCAGGGGGGTCGGCAGGGCGCCGCGCGGACAGGGCCCGCTCATCCGACGGCCCTCAGGATGACAAGGCCGCCCGCCCCGTCGCCGCCGGGTCCGCCGGCGGTGAGGCCCGCGCCCCCACCGCCGCCGCCCGCCCCGTGATCCCCGCCGTCGCCGCCGGGCTGGCCCGTTCCGGCGGCCGAAGCGCCGCCCCGCCGCCGCCCCCACCGGTCCAGCCGAGAGACGGATCAGTCGCCGCATCGCCGTCGCCGCCCGCGCCGCTGCCGCCCGTTCCACCGCCGGAGGTCAGGCCCAGC
>JBKBJW010000025.1:0-4673 GCA_046294385.1 Brevundimonas sp.
GACCTGCGCCCAGGGTCCGGCCTCACCGCCGGACCCGAAGCCGGGGCAACGAAGTCTGTTGAACCGTACTATGAGGCCGCCGATCCGGAAGGGTCGGCGGCCTTGTCGTATCCGGACAGGCCGTCTGAGGGCGGTGCCTATGGCCAAAGCCGTCCCTGGAGGCTATCTCCCGCGGCGTTCATCACGGGAGGCCCCATGCGTATTGCCATGATCGGAACCGGCTATGTCGGCCTGGTGTCCGGGGCCTGTTTCGCCGACTTCGGCCACCGCGTGACCTGCATCGACAAGGATGCCGGCAAGATCGAGCGCCTGCTGGACGGCGTCATGCCGATCTATGAGCCGGGGCTTGAGGATCTGGTCAAGGACAACGCCCGGGACGGCCGTCTGAGCTTCGCCATCGACGGTGCCGAGGCCATCCGCGAGGCGGATGCGGTCTTCATCGCCGTGGGCACGCCTTCGCGCCGTGGCGACGGTCACGCCGACCTGTCCTATGTCTATGCGGCCGCCGCCGAGATCGCCGACCTGATCCAGGGCTTCACCGTCATCGTCACCAAGTCGACCGTGCCCGTCGGCACCGGTGACGAGATCGAACGCATCATCCGCGAACGCCGGCCGGACGCCGAGTTCGCCGTGGTCTCCAACCCAGAGTTCCTGCGTGAAGGTGCAGCGATCGGCGACTTCAAGCGCCCTGACCGTGTGGTGGTGGGGGTCGAGGATGACCGCGCCAAACAGGTGATGACGGAAATCTATCGCCCGCTGAACCTGAACGAGACGCCGCTGCTGTTCACTGCGCGCCGCACGTCAGAGCTGATCAAATATGCGGCCAACGCCTTCCTGGCCATGAAGATCACCTTCATCAACGAGATGGCCGACCTGTGCGAGGCGGTCGGCGCGGACGTGCAGCAGGTAGCCAAGGGCATCGGGCTGGATAACCGTATCGGCTCGAAATTCCTGCACGCGGGACCGGGCTACGGCGGCTCCTGCTTCCCCAAGGACACCCTGGCCCTGGTGCGCACGGCGACCGACTTCGGCAGCCCCGTGCGGCTGGTCGAGACCACTGTGGCGGTTAATGACGCGCGCAAGAAGGGCCTGATCAACCGGGTCACTGCGGCGCTGGGGGCTGATCTGAAAGGCAAGACGGTCGCCCTGCTCGGCCTGACGTTCAAGCCGAATACCGACGACATGCGCGACAGCCCGGCGCTGGACCTGGCCCCCGCCTTGCTGGCGGCGGGCGCCCAGGTTCAGGCCTTCGACCCCGAGGGCATGCACGAGGCGGCCAGGATGCTCGACGGCGTGGCCTTCAAGGACGGCCCCTATGACGCCATCGCCGGTGCCGACGCCGTGGTCATCGTGACCGAATGGGATCAGTTCCGCGCGCTCGACCTCGACCGCATCAAGCTGTTGCTGCGTGAGCCGGTGATGGTCGACCTCAGAAACGTCTATCGTCCTGACGAGATGCTGAGGCGTGGCTTCCGCTACAGCTCTATCGGGCGGCCCTGAAGTCTAGCGGACGGTGCTGGCCCGGATGATCCGCCCATCCGTGGCGGCGACGGCGGCGCGATCGTCGCCCATCAGGGCATGTCCGGCGCTGATCACCAGGGTTGCAGTCGCCACGGCGGACACGACGGCGACCAGCGCCAGCCGAACTCCCTGCCTGATGTCGTGATGCTCCGGCCCCACGCCTGTGCCCCGAATTATTCCCGTGAGCAGGGAAGACCACGCCGCACGTGAGTCCGCAAGTCGCCGACCGGCGTTGGGCAAGAAAAAACGGGCGAGTCCTGAGACTCGCCCGCCTTACGGTCTTCAACAGGCCGTGATCAGCCGCGGAACGGGCGGATGGTGATCTCCACGCGGCGGTTTTGGGCCTGACCGGCCGCGGTATCGTTCGAGGCGATCGGCGAACTTTCGCCGCGCCCTTCGACATAGAGGCGCGCCGGCAGAACGCCGCCATCGACCAGATAGCGGGCGACGTTGGAAGCGCGGTCGCGCGAGAGGGTCAGGTTGTACTCGTCCGTGCCGCGCGAGTCGGCGTGGCCGATGATGTCGATCGTCGACTGGTCGTAGCGTTGCAGCACCGCGATCACGTCATCCAGCACCGGATAGAAGCTGGACGAAATCCCCGACTGGTTCGAGGGGAAGGTCACATCCGACGGCATGCGCAGGATCAGCACATCGCCCTCGCGGGCCACGCCCACGCCGGTGCCGGACAGTTCGCGCTCCAGCGCGGCTTGCTGGCGGTCCATGTAGACGCCGACCGCGCCGCCGGCCAGTGCGCCGATACCGGCACCGAGAAGGGCGTTCTCGCGGCCCTCTTCGCTGTCCGAGGTGTTGGTCAGATAGCCCAGCAGGGCACCGCCGACGGCGCCGGCGATGATGCCCGTGCCGACATTGTTGCGCCGCGGGGTCGAGCTGTAGGGATCGGTGGTCGTGCAAGCCGTCGCGCCCAGAAGGGCGGCGATCGAGGCGCTGACGAGAATGAGCTTGGCGCGCATGGGAGTAGTCCTTTGGTTGGTCTGTGCGCTTGGAACGCGGGCTTATGGTCAAGGTTCCAGCCTGTATCGTCAATGAACGGCCTGATGTGACCAATTCATCCCGCGCGACGTCGCTTTGCCAAGAACGAGGTTCAGGGCGTAAGACAACCGGCCAAAAGACCAAAGAGGCCCGCCCGTGACCGCGAACGAGACCAAACGATCCATCGAACCCGTGTCGATGAAGCTCTATGACACCGACTTCCAGGCCTTCGCCGAGGCGCTGGGCGGGTCGTTCAAACGCTACGGCTTTGCGGTCATCGCCGATCATGGGCTGGATCAGAACGTCATCGACGGTGCCCTCGACGCCTCGAAGGAATTCTTCGCCCTGCCGGAGGAGGCCAAGCGCAAATACCACCAGCCCGGAACCGGCGGCGCGCGCGGCCTGACCCCGTTTGGCGTCGAGGCGGCCAAGGGCGCGGCGACCGTCGACCTGAAGGAATTCTGGCACGTGGGCCGCGAGCTGCCTGCCGGCCACCCCTACCGCAAATACATGCGGGACAACGTCTGGCCGACCGAGGTCACGGGTTTCCAGTCCAATCTCTACGGCATGTTCACTGCCATGGACGCCCTGGGCGCGAGGATCCTGCGCGCCATCGCCCGCTATCTGAATCTCGGCGACGAATTCTTCGAGGACAAGGTCGAGATGGGTAACTCGATCCTGCGGATGCTGCACTATCCGCCGGTCCCGGCCGGGGCGTCGGGCGTCCGTGCGGGCGCGCATGAGGACATCAATGTCATCACCCTGCTGCTCGGTGCCGAGGAGCGCGGGTTGCAGCTGAAGGATGCCGACGGCGAATGGCTGGAGGTCGCCCCACCCCCCGGTGCCCTGGTGGTCAATATCGGCGACATGCTGCAGCGGCTGACCAACCACGTTCTGCCGTCCACCAGCCACCGGGTGATCAACCCGACGCCGGACCGGGCCAGCTTCGCCCGCTATTCGACGCCGTTCTTCCTGCACTTCAATCCGGACTTCGTCATCGAGACCCTGCCCAGCATGGTCACGCCGGACAATCCCGATCGCTATGTCGGCAAGTCGATCATGGCCGAGGATTTCCTGACGGAGCGCCTGAAGGAAATCCGCCTGATCTGAGGCTCGCAGCACCCCCGAAACAGGCTATGGCTGCGGCCATGGGGAGCGCCAACACGTCGGATGACGCCGCCTTTCGGGTGACCTTGCCCGAGGGGGCGGTCGGGCCGTTCGTTTTCGCCTCGCCGCACTCGGGTTCGCACTATCCCGCCGACATGGGCGGCGCGACCTTGCCCGAGTACAGCTTGCGCAGCGCCGAGGACGCCCTGGTGGACCGGCTGATCGCCTGCGGGCCTGCCCATGGCGCTGCCCTGATCACCGGCCAGGTGGGGCGGGCCTATGTCGACCTGAACCGCGAGCCGGACGAGCTGGATCCACTGCTGATCGCCGATGCTGCGGACATCGAGCCCTCGCCCCGGGCCGCGGCAGGCTATGGGGTGGTCCCGCGCTTGAGCGGCGACGGGCAGCCCCTCTATGACCGACGCTTGTCGCCGGCCGAGGTTCAGAAGCGCATCGCCGCGGTGCATGTGCCCTATCATGCCGCGCTGGACGAGCTGATGCAGGTGGCGCGGAAGCGGAATGGTCGGGCGGTGCTGGTGGACTGGCATTCCATGCCGGCGAGGGCGGGTGGCCCCGGCCGGGGCGTGGACGTGGTGCTGGGCGACAGGCATGGCTCGGCCTGCGATCCGGCGATCACGCGGCGACTTCGGACGCTGTTCGAGGGGCTGGGCTGGCGGGTGGCGCTGAACCATCCCTATGCGGGGGGATACGCCACCCGGCTTTGGTCGCGACCCGACGAAGGTTTCCACGCCATCCAGATCGAGCTGAGCCGGGCACTGTATTTCGACGAGGCGGCCATGGCCCCCGGCGTCGGCTGGAGCCGATGTGAAAAGGGGCTGGCCCGGGTGATCGCCGGTCTGGTCGAAACGGCCCTCTGAGACCGAAAAAAAGCCGCGCCCGAGGGCGCGGCTGGAAAGTCTATAGGGAGGAAACGCCCAGGAAGGGCATGACGCCTCGCGGCGTCGAAAACCAAGCTAGGTTGCAGCGCACAATCCGTCAAGAGGCATGAAACAGCCCGCTGTCACGTAATGTAACCGGCTACATCGGATGGCGCT